>NZ_JBVQPN010000001.1:0-1253776 GCF_055710015.1 Priestia sp. VA7 | reverse complement strand
TTTTAGTTCTGCATTATTTAAATAGCAACACGTTAGATGTTGAAGAAGTAGACTTGTTTATTGGGGAAAATTATCTTGTGACCTTTCACTTTAAACCGGTACTCAGTATTGAAACAGTACGACAACGCCTTTTACAACATCCTAGTGGATTTAATAAAGGAGTGTCCTATATTGCTTATGCGGTTCTAGACCAATTAGTGGATGATTACTTCCCAATTGTGTATGAAATTGAGGATAAATTAAATGAAATTGAAAGCAGAGATGCCAAAAAATCAATTGCTTTACTGATGAATGATGTTTTTGATATCCGAAGTGATTTATTAAAGCTCAGAAAAACCATTCTTCCTATGCGTGACTTGCTATATCGAATTATTAATTCTGAACGTTTATATATACCTGCGGAGCAGAAAGCCTATTTCAATGACATCTATGACCACTTGATAAAATTAACAAGCATGGTGGAAGCCAATCGAGATATGACATCGGATATGAGAGATAATTACCTTTCACTTAACGCCAATCGGATGAACTCCATTATGATGACATTAACGATTATTTCCTCTATTTTCATCCCCCTTACATTTGTCGTAGGGTTATATGGGATGAACTTTGATCATATGCCAGAACTTCACTGGCACTACGGGTATTATATTGTTTTAGGAATTATGGCTTTAATGACAATTGGCATGATTCTCTGGTTTAAACAAAAAGGCTGGTTTAATGTAAATAAATAACCTCAACAATATGCTGACGTATCTTCCAAAAATGCTTAGTTAAAAGCAGCCCTAAAGAAGGGGGCTGCTTTTTAAGATTTCCAATAATTACGAATATGTTGACCAAAGCATATATTTAAAATAGATTTTTAACCAATAAGAATCTTTTCTTCTGCATACCGAATTTTAGCTTGCTTATTTGAGCGAATTGCAAGTACGAACCCAATAGTAAGAGGACCTACTCTACCAATAAACATCATAACCGTAATGAGAATTCGGCCGATAGGACTTAAGTCGCCTGTAAAGTTAGCACTTAATCCAACTGTTCCAGAAGCAGAAAACGTTTCAAACAAAAGAGTAGCCATATCTACACCTTTTTCTGTAATTGTAAGTAGAAAGAAAATAATAGAAACAAAAATAATTCCAGAAGTAGTAATAGAAAAAGCTCTATAAACAAGTGATTTAGGAATTCGGCGTCGAAAAACATTAATCTCTTCTTTATTTGTCAATACTGACCATAAAGCAAACAATATTAAGACAAACGTCGTTATTTTGATTCCACCACCTGTCGAACCTGGCGCTGCTCCAATAAACATAAGCCCCATCATATACACTTTTGAAGGTAATGTGAGCGCCCCAATATCCACGGTATTAAAACCAGCAGTACGAGGAACTACTCCCTGAAAGTATGCTGCCCACCATTTATCGCCCATGCTCAATTCACCTAAAGTATGAGGATTATGATATTCTAAAGCAAAAATAATCAGTGTGCTTACGACATTTAAGAGGATAGTTGAAACTAATACAATTTTAGTGTGAAGAGAAAACTTCCTTATATTTCGTTTTCGAAAAATATCTGCAATGACAAAAAATCCAGTCCCTCCTATTATGAAAAGTGACGTAATCATAATATTTACGGTTGGATCTCCTACCCATTTACTTAAATTATCTGGTTCCAAACCAAATCCTGCATTGTTAAAAGCAGAGACAGAATGGAATATGCCATAATAGATTGCTCTTCCCCAGCTCATTTCTTGTGACCAACGAATAGCTAGGATAAGGGCTCCAATCCCTTCCACAGCCAATGTAATTAGCACAACACGTTGGACTAATGCAATAACGCCTTGTAGCGAAAAAGCATTTAGAGATTCCTTAAGTATTAGCCTTTGTTGTAATCCGATTTTTTTACCTAGCACAATAAACATGAGTATACCAATAGTCATGAATCCCCAGCCACCAACTTGGATGAGCACAAGCAAAATGAGCTGTCCAAATAAAGTAAATGTAGTCCCCGTATCTACAACAGCTAGTCCGGTTACACATACAGCAGAAGTGGCTTCAAAAAGAGCATCAATAAAGCTTAAATGATGTCTATCACTCGTGGCAGCAGGAATCATTAATAAGCAGGTGCCGAGTAATATTAATCCTAAAAACCCGACGAACAAAATACTTGCAGGTTCCAGATGCTTCACTTTATGTTTTTTACGTGGCTTAGAAATTATCATATTACATTTCCCTTCAAAATATTTTGAGTAAAGATTTATTATATATCATACCCATTTATTTCAAAAGATGGTCATTGCTTTTATTGCCTTCAGTGCTTACGGTAAAATCCATTGTGCAAACTAATTTTTGTATATGATATATGTTTGATTACACTCAATATTTAATTAAGAGAACATAAAAAAAGAGCACATCCAAAAGGTTTGCTCTTTTTTATTGTTTAAATCTTACGCTGTTTGTACTCATTTCTTTTCTACTGCTTTTTGTTTCGTTATATAAGCAGCAGCTAAAAAAAGAAAGAACCACTCGTTCTTTGCCAAAGGCAAACAGAACGTTCCTTTTTTAACATTGCATTTTATCTGTTTATGTACTATTTCATTTAGTATCTATATTGCTGTTAGTTTTCAAGGATTTGCACCTTAAGAAAAATTTATTAGAATTGGGGAATACGTTATTAGTCTGGCCAGATTTGTAGATTCATATACATATATCTTCAAAAATAAATCTTGTATCCGACTATAATTTTATAAAATAACTTTAATATTTATCATAATCTGTTATGTAAATATTAAAGTATTTTATATATTATTAATGTTTTGTCATTTACACTTAATGACGACAAATATGAACTTTTTCGAACTTTATTATTTTCTATTAATTCACGAATCACAATATATAGATGTCTGAAAAAATAAAGAAGGTAGAAGATTTTATGCGTGAAAAGTGGGTTCCTGAAGGAGCCGATTCAGGGCATCGTGTGCAATGTATCAGCTCCTATAAAATTAAAACATGCTCCCATAATCCTAGCTTTCCCTTTGCTGGAATAAATTCATCCAGCATCTGCATATCCTCAACTACCCAGGCATAACCTCCCACTATAAAGTTACCCATAAAATAGTCATTCCCTGATACGATTCGACCATCCTCCAGAATGGCCCATGTCTCATTGTTTTCAGTTACCTTCAAACAATCTACAAGTTTGCATACAGCAATAATCTGGCCAGTTGGAAGATTCTCTGGTGTGTATCCGTGCTTACCAAGCAACGACTTTATGGCTATATGGTTAGAGACGTCTTTATCTATTTTTTTACTTGTGTGAATGGCAAGTGGCCCCCGATAATTCGTTCTCCATGACCTTGTTTCATATGTTGCCTCTCTAAGGACAAAAAGGCTTGCCCACGGCTGGATCATTGATAAAACCTTCATTCTGACAGCCTCCAATCTATAGAAGTTTATTTTGAGTATAGAGTGTCCCTTTCAAGGAATATTATGAACAAAAGGCAGAATATCAGTTCACGGAGATCCAATTTATGAGGTATGAGTCATGACTAGTGATCATTAATATCATATATTAATCAGCGAACTATTTTTGTTGGGTTTTACAAACTCACTAGATGTGATTGGGCACGAACTTACACATGTAGTGACCCAGTTCACAAGCGGGCTAGAATATGAAAAGCAACCTGGAGCTTTAAACGAACAGATTTAACATGATTTTTTATACCAATTGTGGAAGTTTACGTAACGGAAGGAATTCAACTTGTGAATCGGTTCAACTAGGCGTAAGTAAAATTAATATTTATAGTGATATGAAGTATGCATATTTTGCAAAAGCACGCGAAATTCTAAGTACTACCGAATACTGGGATCCACTTTATTTTCCGAAAAGCCAAACAAAAAGCGTTTGTCAGGTTGAAGGGTGCAATGGTAAACACAAGAGTTTAGGTTATTGTTCGAAGCATTATAAACGATTTAGAAGTCATGGGGACCCTTTTTTAGTTGCAACAACACATGGAGAGATTAAAAGGGTAAAAGATTAAATTTGTCATAATTAAGGTTCAGAAAAAGGGAACCTGAAAAGGGTTCTCCTTCTTACTATGAATTATATTATATTGGTCCAGTAGTACAATATTAGATATGTAAATAATAAATTATTTACGATATATTTATGGTTTTAAACTTTACACTTATTGAAGAAAAATAGACGCTTTTATTTCTTGTTAAATACTATCTTATCTTCTATCTTTCTTTTAATAAATTTATATATTAAAAGTAACTAAACAGTAATTATATAATTACTTGATATTAATATGTTTTTAATAAGATAAATTTAATTAAAAATACAAAATCAATGTACTTTATATATTTACTCCAGTTAGCATAAAAGGTTGTATTATAATATACACAATAGAAAATCTCCATATTTACCCATAAAAAAAGTAAAGGTTTAACCTTTACTTTTAACAAGATACTTTATCATTTACTTGTAATAGATGATACAGCAGCATGGATTTGGAAAGCATAAAAGTAAATATGGCTCTGGTGTGAAAAATTCAAAGTGCTTGAAAGTAAATTGAATTTTTTACACCAGAACCAGATAGATGATTAACTTCTTCATACTATTTGAAATTAGACTTGCCCATTTCTTGTTTGCTTCTAAATAGAAGTACTAAGTTCTCCTTTTCTATTTTTTTCATCCATTAAGGTTTTTGCAGCTCTTAACGCTAAAAGATAGCTATCAAAGCCAAAACCGCAAATTTGTCCCTGCGCAATTTCCGCAAATACAGAATGATGTCTAAATTCATCTCGGGCATGAATATTAGACATATGAATCTCAATAAACGGGACTTCAAGAATGTCCAAAGCGTCTCTTAATCCATAACTATAGTGGGTCCATGCACCAGCATTAATGATCACTGCATTCACTTTATCAAAATACCCTTGATGAATTCGATCAATCATTTCACCTTCTGAATTTGTTTGAAAAACCTCTAATTCAAGTCTCAGCTCTTTAGCTAGTTGAAACATACTCTCATTAATTTCATCAAGAGTA
Source organism: Priestia sp. VA7 (assembly GCF_055710015.1). Lineage (NCBI taxonomy): Bacteria > Bacillati > Bacillota > Bacilli > Caryophanales > Bacillaceae > Priestia > Priestia sp. VA7. The sequence continues at coordinate 1,248,727 of NZ_JBVQPN010000001.1, read as the reverse complement.
ATAGATCCATAGATTTTAGGATTTCTTTTTCCAAACATATTATGGTTTATCCCATGCAACATCAGTACTTTCCCCATCATAATCACTCCAATGCTATTTAAAATAGTTAGTCTTCCATCCATGGATATACAGTTAATGCTTCTTCAACGGAACCTTCTTTTGCCTGGATCAGTTCCAGATTTAAACCATCCGGAAGGACCACCCAATTATGTCCTTTAGGTAATTCGGTAACATTCCATTTATAAACTTCTTCCATAGCAGCCTCTAAATCTTCCACCATGATTCCTAAATGCGCCAGTCTTCCTTCGACACCTGAGAAGTTAGGATCTGCGATCAGTTGAACTCCACCAATAGTCCATATTTGTCTAGGGTTATCTTTTCCCCCATCCATTTTACGAATCGACATATTTAATGCCTCTTTAAAAAAACGAATGTGCCAATCAATATCCTTTACACGAATAGCTGAATGTTCAAGATATGCTTTTTTCTGATAGGGCAAATTTCAGTCATCCTTCCTTATCAAGAATTTATGTATTTTTCCACCCAAGTTTCAATCCCTTTTACGTTCGCAACCAACGCTTTATTAACTGGTGTTGCGACATTACTTTTCTCTCCCCATCGGACAATTGCTCCATTGATATAATCGATTTCTGTTTTTTGGCCTTTTTCAAGACTTTGCAGCATGGATGTTTTAAATTCATATGGTAATCCTGCTGCTGCTTTCAACCAAATATCTTCGGGGTCCTCCGTTGATAAAATAATGCCGTTTGCTTTAGCAACATTTATACCCTCTAAAATAGCTTCAAAAGCACAATCTCTAATTTCAGGAATTTGGTATAAATCTCCATATGGTAATTTCGTAATACCACATAAAGCCCCCGTTGCCACATTAATTAAAAGTTTGTCCCAAATCATTCCTGTGGTATTACTACTAACCTCTGTTAATAACCCACATTTTGTCAATATATCTGCGACTCTCTGAATCCTTTTTGTTTTTTCGCCATTCATCTCACCAATAAAAGTAATCTTTCCCTTTGTTCCGGCAATCACATGTCCTGGTCCAAGTAATACGCCGCCAACATAAGTTTTTCCACCGATAACACGATCGTTGCCGATAACCTCGGCAATAGTTTCCTCATTTCCAAGACCATTTTGCAATGACATGACCAATGTATCTTCCCCAATAATGGATGAAGCATTTTCAATCGCATTTCTTGTATGAAAAGACTTCACCAATACTATTACAAGATCCACTGCTCCAATTCCCTCACAGTTTGTTTGGGCATTTACCCTAACAGCCCTATCATTCGTTCCATCCCTAAGAATCAGCCCCTTTGTATTGATTGCATTCACATGATCAGCCCGTTGATTTATTAAATAAACATCTTGCCCTCCCTCCGCCAGAGTGCCACCAATGGAACTTCCTAAAGCACCTGCGCCAAGTACACAGATTTTCATTTATCTCACTCCTTTGCATTGTTTAATTTTCAAAAAACTTTAATATATGCTGTGCCACCACGCACAATTCTTTATTTTGATTGTAAATTTCAACCTTGGCATATGACTTCAATGATTCTTGATTAACTTCAGTAATCGTATATACAGCTGTAACTGTATCGCCAAAATATACTGGTCTTGTAAAACGTAAACGATCGTAGCCATAGGACACACTTGGCATTTCTGATCTCGCTTGGGTTTGAATTAATGTTGATGCCGTACTTCCAAGTGCAAAAGTTAATACCCCATGTACAATCCGCGTTTTATATGGCGTTGTTTTCATAAATTCTTCATTCATATGCATTTGACTAAAATCCCCGGTAATCCCAGCAAACAAATAAACATCTGATTCACTAATTGTCTTGGTATAAGAAACCGTATCTCCTACTTCAAAAGGAACTTTCTTACTCATAATCTTCCTCCTAGCAATCATTTAATATAGTATGAACAAATCTCTTATACTTTCATTTGCTCCCAATCCTTTTTAATTCCCATATCCTCTGCAAAAAATAATCTGCTATGCATTTCTTTTAACTCAGCAGAAATTTGAGGTCTAAATGACATTTTCTCAATGATTTGAGTTTCTATATCAATTCCAGGTGCAACTTCACATAATTCCAGTCCGTCTGTTGTTAAGCGGAAAACAGCTCTTTCCGTGATATAGAGAACTTCTTGTCCTCTTTTTAATGCATCCCTTCCATTAAAAGTAAGCTCTTCAAGTTGAGGAAGAAGTTTCTTAAATCGGCCTTCTTGTTCAATTTGCAGCTTACCTTTTTCAATCTTCGTTTTAAGGCCGCCGGCTGTCAGTGTTCCACAAAAAACAATCTTTTTTGTATTTTGACAAATATCTATAAACCCGCCTGTTCCCATGATTTTCCCATTAAATTTATGCACATTGACATTTCCTGCTTGGTCCAGTTCTGCAAAGCTTAAGAAGCAGACGTCAAGACCACCGCCATCATAAAAGTCAAACTGTGAAGGCATATCTAACAATGCATGGGTATTGATGCTTGCTCCAAAGAAAATGCCTTGTGCTGTGACACCGCCGATTGGTCCAGTTTCCACCGTTAAGGTAAATTGTTCATCAACACCTTCTTCACGAGCTACACTTCCAATTCCATCGGCAATTCCAACACCAACGTTTCCCACATTTCCTGGTTTAACTTCAAACAATGCACGCCGAGCGATCATTTTTCGATGATTAAGCGGAAGCCGGGTAACTTCACTTGTTTCCGCGATATAATCTCCTGACATAAAACGATTAACTCCACCCGTGTACAGCTGTGATTGTTCTTCATCAACAACGACAATATCGACGTTGTAGCCTGGAATTTTTATCGATTTTGGATGAAGAGTATTTGACTTTACTACCCTTTTTACTTGTGCAATAACAAGCCCTCCATTGTTATGGACAGCCTGGGCCATCGCTAAAGTATCCAGATACGCAATTTCATCTTCCATACTGATATATCCTTCACGATCTGCAGTTGTTCCGCGGATAATGGCAACATCAGGTCGAATCGCTGGATAGAACAGCCACTCTTCACCATTAATTTCCATTAATTTAATAAGATCTTCTTTGGTACAATCATTTAGTTTTCCACCCTTTTGCCGTGGGTCAATAAATGAACCTAAGCCGACATGGGTTAATATTCCAGGATGTCCAGCTGCAGCGGCTCTAAATAATTGACAAAGTACGCCTTGCGGGAAATTATATGCTTCGATTTCATTATTTTCAGCCATTTCACAGAGTCTAGGGGATTGTCCCCAATGTCCTCCAACTATTTTTCGTACTAGTCCCTTTTTGGCAAGTGGTGACATTCCTCTGTCCGCCCGGTCGCCTAATCCTGTTGTATGGATAAACGTTAAATCTTTTGGCAAGTGTGTTTCTTCATATCTTTTTGACAATGCTTCTATAAGCTTAGTAGGCTCTAATAGACCCCCACCAGCTCCACAGATAGCAACTATTGCTTCATTGGGGATATACTTTACAGCCTCTTCAGCACTAAGTACTGTCACTAAATTCCCCTTTTTCTTTGGCTTTTCCAAGATAGTCACTTCCTTTCTGTTTTTTGAAACATTTGTTCCTTTACATAATCAACAGGCATTTCTTCACATGTCCAAAGTTCGAATGCTTTAGCTCCCTGCCATAGCATCATGCCCAATCCATTGATTGCTTTACAGCCAACAGATTCAGCCATTTCAAGCAATTTCGTCTTTCGGGGATTATATTATAACGTCTGAAACGATTAACTCTGGACGAAGCCATGATGAGTCTAGGATTATACTCTGTCCTTCAAGAGGATTCATCCCAACCCCGGTTGCATTTGTTAAAATATCACTGCTTCCAATAGACGATCTAAGAAGTTCTGTATCTTCGATATGATGAACCGTTGCCTTACAATTACCATCGATTTCATTGTTAATAATGTCCGCATTTTTTAAAGCCCGTAGATATGATTCATCCTCGCGGTTGAAAATGTAAATTTCAGATGCACCGTCAATAGCACATTGAATCGCTACAGCGGAGCCAGCACCTCCCGCGCCCATAAGTGTCATTTTCTTTCCTTGAATGTCTACACCACTTTCCTTTAATCCACGTACGTACCCTATACCATCTGTGTTATAGCCAATTAATTTTCCATTTTCATTCACGACGGTGTTTACCGCACCAACAAATCTTGCAGCTGGTGTTACCTCATCTAAGTAAGGTAAAATTTTCATTTTGTTAGGCATAGACACGTTAAAACCACGCATGTTTAGTGCACGGAATCCTGCCAATACCTCTTCTATTTGTTGATTCGCCACTTCAAAAGCCATATAAACGTAGTTAAGACCTAGTTTACAAAATGACGTATTATGGCATCACCGGTGATAAAGAGTGTCCAATCGGGGTTTCAATTAATCCTATTAATTGAGTTCTTCCATCAATTCGTCCTTGATCTGCCATAAAAAAACTTCCTTATTTAGATTAATCTAACTTCTTCATAACCAATACCTATGAAAACGATTACAAGTTGATCATTTAAAAAACTTAATTAAATATGAGCTTACTGCCTTTTGAAATCATTTTATTATACGTTGCAATCAATAATCCAATTGGTAATTATTATTCACTTATAGGTTTTGTCTATAATTTATCAAAACAAAGTGTATTTATTACTAATGAAACAGAGAGAGCTAATTATAACAGTTTATCTTTGTCATAATTAGCTCTCTTTTAATTACTATTTCAATCAAATTTGCTGATTATTATTTTCTATGATAAAGTCTCGAAACTGTTGAACAATTGGAGGCAAATATCTGTTTTTTCTAACTGCCATGTAAATAGACTGCTGATAAATAGGCTCTTTAGTAGGAAGGATTTTTATATCAAAATAGTTCAATGTGGAAACAAGCGGAAGAATCCCAATACCTTGATTTGCTTCGACTAAACCTATCAATGCATTATCTTCTGCTACCTCACAAGAAATTTCAGGGACAATCCCTGCTCCTGCAAACAATTTATCTAAAATCGGTCGCAGGCCACTGTTTTTATTAAAGCAGACAAGCTTGTAACCTGCGATATCTTTTAATTCAACAAATTCGCGTTCTGTCAGTGGATGATTCTTATTAGTGATTAACACGATCTCTTGTTTGGCAAGCGGTAGCAATTCAATATCTGGTTCATTTTCAATGTTAGTGCAAAACGCAATATCATAATTTTCTTCCTTGAGACCTTTAATGACCATTTGTGTTGTCCCCTGATAACAGGAAAAAGCAATTTCCGCATTAGAGTTTTCATTTACAAACTGTTGAATCAATGACGGTACAAAATTGGTTCCCAATGAATAAATAAAAGCAAGGTCAATTACACCAGAGGTTGTACTTATCAATTTTTGAAGGTTTCTCTCCCCCTTTTCAATTTCAGTTAGTCCTTTCTCAACATACGGTAAAAACGATTGTCCAAATTTGTTTAACTTTACATTACGCCCTTTTCTTTCAAAAAGCTTAACACCTAACTCTTTTTCAAGTTCTGAAATAGCTTGGCTAAGACTGGGCTGTGTAATAAATAGCTGCGAAGCTGTCCTTGTAAAATGTTCCGTTTTAGCTAATAATCGAAAATATTGTAATTGTTTAAGATTCAAACGTGCCAATCCCTTTCAAAAGGATTAATCTCACAAAAATATGTTATTAATCACTTTTTATTTTTTTTCTTCTCTTTTTATTATTTTACTATGATGTTTCAAATACAATAAATTTTCACTAGATTGATCTAAAGTGGTTCTTTATTAACATAAAAATCAAATCTCAATATGTAATTAAGTAGATTTGATGCTATCTGTAAGAACAAAAAAAACACAAACCACTATATATGGTTTGTGTTTTTGGAGCTAAGAAATAGCATTAAAAGAAAGATTGTCTAATAACATAGTAACAATTTAACGCTTTAAAGAATTATTGTATTCATAAAAATTGTACAGAAAATATATAAGCATTTAATGTTAACACATTTTAAATAATGTAATCTTTATTAAAGACACAAGATGAAAGTTTTTTATTTTCAATTTTATTTATCTTATTAAAAACACATTAACGTTACATACTGGTATTTTTTCTATTATTCCTTTTTTCTTTTTCATGCCTAAAAGAAAAAAAGGAAAGTTAGGATATATTTTTTGCTCCGTTTGACAACTATCTTATTTTTAATATTATTTTCCCTTTCGCCCTTCCTGACTCCGCATATTCCATCGCTTTTTGAGCATCTTTAAAAGAAAAAACCTTATCAATTATAGGTTTGATTTTACCAGTCTCAATAAAATTTGCGATTATACGTAGTTGTTCTCCACTTGGCTTCATAAACAAAAACGTATATTGAACATTATGCTTTTTTTCAAGCCCAGTAAGTTTATGACTTGCTGCTCAAAACAACAACGTCTTAAAAAAACCGGAACCATATTCTTTACCAAAACGAGCATTCGGTAAACCCGAAACGGAAACAAGTTTTCCTCCGTCTTTTATAATACCAAATGATTTTTCGAGTATCTCGTCCCCAAGTGTATCAAATACTGCATCATAGTTTTTCAGTATTTCCTCAAATTTTTCTGTCTTGTAATTTATAATTTCATCTGCACCAAGAGATTTTACTAAATTCGCACCAGCTTCACTGGCAGTCGTTGCAACAGTGGCACCCATTAATTTAGCCAGTTGAATAGCAAAGGTACCGACACCACCAGCCCCAGCTTGAATTAAAATCTTTTGTCCCTTTTTTAATTGCAAAATGTCTGTTAGCGCTTGATAGGAGGTTAACCCGACCAGTGGAATCGATGCTGCTTCTTCAAAGTTCAAATTTTTAGGTTTTAATGCGATATCATCTTCATGAATAGCGATATATTCAGCAAAAGTACCGATTTTACTCTTACGTGGACGTGCATATATTTCGTCACCAGCTTTAAAACGAGTCACTTTTGCGCCAACCTTTGCAACGACACCAGAAAAGTCATTCCCTAAGATAATAGGCATCTTATATTTAACTAATAATTTCACTTTCCCATCGCGTATCTTAAAATCAATAGGATTAATACTAGCTGCATGAATTTCCGCGAGTACCTCATACTCACCAATTTCAGGCGTGGGCATTTCCGCCAAATGCATTGGAACTTTCCCATACCTATCAATAACCATTGCTCTCACAGCCTATACCTCCAATAATCAGTTTAACGGTTTAAGTTGATGAACCATATAACTGAATACAACAATATACTATTGTTATATTAGGTGCAATATTGAGAAAGCAAATCGAGACGAATACATCTTAGAGGAGAAGCAACATTAACTTTTTATGATCAGCAACTAAAAAAGGGGACTATGTTTGATGATTGCTCTAAGAAATAAAGCATTTTAGTATTCCACTTGATCCGTTAATTAAGATAAATGCTAGTTAACATAGTCACCATCTTAGGAACCAGACAAAAAATAACCCTTGTGACAAGGGTTATTTTTTATCTCAACAATTTTTGTTTAGTTTAAATATTTAATTATCATTACTTAATCTTTAACTAATTTTAAATCAGGAACATGCTTATTAATTTATCTACCATAGTATGCTAGCCATGACCTGCTTAAGAAGCAGATGAGGATTTGATGCCCCCTCTTTTGTACGCCATGCTACAAAACCGTCTGGTCTTATCAATACAGCTCCTTGAGAGGTAACATCGTACAATGCTTCCCAGCTATCCTCATACTCAACACAATCTCCTTGTGAACCGATTCCATAAACGTTAATAGGGACACCTAAGTGAGAAGATACATTTCGGGCAGCAGTGCGCCACGGGCTATTATCTTTTCCCGTAAATAAGACGAAATTTTCTCCTATTAAATCCAAGGTAGATATACGCTTACCTTGATACCTCAACCACATATGTGGAGCACGTGTACCTGGTTTTCCGTTTAGCTCTAATTGGTCCATTCTATGTGTTGTATCGGAGTTTTCCTCAATAATGGCTGTTGAGTTATATTTATACCCTACAGTAACTGCAAGATGATCCATATTATTGAGGGTGCTTACACCTTTCTTAATAACACTGAATAACAAATTACTTGCATATTCCGTTGTTACTTCTGCAGCATAGTGTCTTTCATCATGATAAGTTTGGAGCAATCGTGAATGGGCTTGTTTGTGTATCACTGCAGCTAACTTCCAAGCTAAATTATGAGCATCTTGAATACCTGTATTCGAACCAAATCCTCCCGCAGGTGGCATAAGATGCGCTGCGTCTCCAATTAGAAAGACTCGATTATCTTGAAAACGAGTAGCTGTCTGTTCTGCAGCTGCCCAAGGTAAAATACTGAAGATGACAATATCAAGATTTGAAACCCCTATAGCTTTTTTTAAAATCTCACAGCATCGCTCTTCAGAAAAATCTTCTGGACTTTCGCCATTTGTGGGATTATAGGCCACGTGGTAAATCCATTCATCTCGATTGTTAACGGTGATGAGCGCACCAAATACCTCTGGATTTAGGATTTGAATCCAGCCAAACTGGCTAGGCTTTAGAAAGCGACTTAGATCAGCTTGAAAATAGATATTAATATAATGTCCGCCGATGACTCCTCTTCCTGTAGTTGGAATTTTTGTATGTTGACGTATTGTGCTTTTAGCGCCGTCTGCCGCCACTAAATAATCACTTCGAATCTTTTCTTTTGTTCCTGTCTCTCGGTTTATTATAGTGGCTGTTACTCCTAAATCACCTTGTTGATACTCTATAAGTTCAGTATTATAGCGTATATGCCCTTTTCCCTCTTTAGCAGCTTGAAGAAGGATAGGCTCTAGTTCAATTTGATAACAAGATGCTGGCTTTGAAGGGCTCACCTTTTCAAAATTTTCTATTCTCTCTTTCTCAAGAGCCTTTTGGGAGTTCTCCGCAGTTTCTAATTTCTCAGGATCTATGCTTTTGATTGTCTCTACCGCAATCCTTCCGCGAATATTATCTAATGGTTCACTAGCAGTCCGAATAGCTGCCTCCAATCCAAGTTGTCGAAATATTTCCATTGTACGAAATGTAATCCCTCCGGCTTTTGGATGGATAGCTGTACCAGTGTGTTTTTCAATGAGTAAATAATCAACGTTATGACGTGCCAAAAAGAGAGCAGAGGTGAGTCCACTAAGACCTCCCCCTACTATTAAAACAGGAACATGTTTGTGTATCATAGAAATTTTCCTTTCAATTTTAAATGTACCCATGGGCCTTACTGAATTCAGTAATCAAACTATAATATAAAAAAAAATGAAATTGTAGACTGTTTTTAGGTTATGTTTTATAATGATAATAGAGTACGCCCCCAAATTAGGGGCGTTTTTTTCTATGACTTTTAAAAGAATACTCATTAATGTTAACGGAAACAACAGACACTTCCTGACTTTATACATATTCCATTCCATATTATCTTACTGTCTGTGTCCTTATATTTTATACATGTTAAGTTCTCATAATGGATTTTATCGGTATGAAATAGAAAAGAAACCGTTTAATTTTAATAAAAAGAAACCGTTTAATTTTTTTGCTTTCTCAAAATGATTTAATAGGTTATAATAAATACCTACAAAAATATTAAATGATATGTAAGTAACAAGCAATTACACCCTTAATATTTAACTAAAAGAAAAACCCACCATTCAAATTAGGTGGGTTTTTCTTCTTTAAATATATGTGATGCACATCCTTAGTTAACATAAAACACATTCCGGAACCCAACCAAGAAAAGCTTGCAGGAGAAGAACTCTTGAGATAATAAGAATAACGGCTTTTCATTAATTACTCATTATCAGCAGATTGTGTGGAAATTTGCCAAGTAACACCGAATTTATCTGTTACTTGTCCATATGATGGGCTCCAAAAAGTTTCTTGAAGTGGCATTCCTACTTGACCACCTTCTTTCAGCTTTTCGAACACTTCTTTTGATTTTTCTACACTGTCTATAGTGATAGCTACCGTTACTTGTGATCCAATTTGGTATGGTTGACCCGGGGATGTATCAGAAAGCATCAAATCATTATCACCAACTTTTAAGTGCGCATTCATTACACGGTCTATTGCTTCTATAGGAGTAGGGAATTCTGGATTTCCGGGCATTTCTCCGAACGTTTGAACTCCAATAACTTTTGCATCCAATGCTTTTTCGTAAAATTTAACAGCTTCTTGTCCATTACCGTTCATAACTAAATAAGGATAAATTCCTAAAACCATTAAAAACACCTCTTTTAAAATTTTAGTTAGACTTTACTAAATCAAAGTTAGATGAAAAAAGAACTCACGTTTGATTTAGTCATAACTCTCACTACGTATCTATACAACAAATTCATTGGGTTATCCTGCAGCGTTAGTTTATTAAGAAAAAAAGATACACGTACATCTGCAAACGTAGAATTCTATGTACACCATATACAAACCTAGTTACCATAAAACCATTTCTAGGAATCTAAAACCTCTTTTAGTACAACTTTAAATTTTGGTCTAAATACTAAATCCATAATCGTTATAAAACGGTCAATTCCTTGATCTATAAATAATCGAATTGCTTTGCTTTCTTTATTATCATTCATGATCTCAATCTTTGTAACCGATTCGAGACTGTAGTAAAAGATCTCATCACCTTCTAAATCCTTTACTGAAAGCGAGAAAGAATTATAAAATGGTGAGATTTTCACTTCAAACCTGTTCATTTCGCTCGTAAAGATAAAAGTGGATTCATCGTACAAAAAGCTCTCATTTTGGTCTTTTTTAAGTGGAATACATTCAAATAATGAAATAAAGTCTAATTCTTCGGGACAATCTCGCATTTGTTTCCTCCTTGGTCGTAACTATCTATTTAATTAGCTCCTTTTGCACAGTATTAAAAAACAAAAATCCCTCAATTATTTTCCCATATACTTTAATACTCTTCGATTACCTTATGGATATTCCATACAAAGTTATTTAATATAATCACAGTGATTGGTAGCATTTCTAAAATTAATGTTTAAAATGGATGGTTTATGAAGGAATAAAACAGCCTACGTATAGTAGGCTAATCATCATTAAATACTTATTTTACCTTACCTATTATAAGTAAGGCCAATGCATAACAAAAGCTAGCCAATAATGAAATAGCAGCTAGTGTTAGCTATTTAAATGAAAGTGAAAGTAGTAATGGCAGCTTTGAAAAAGCTAGTACAGTAGATGCAATTGATTTGTTATTGCAAAATCCAAAAGACCGTTCAAAACGAGTGTATCGAGATTTTTATTTTGATGATGATGTGTTACGTATTATTGATCGAGTCCCAAAAAATTATAAATCAGAATTAGTGAATGAAGCTCTGAGAAAAGTGTTTAAGGAAAAGGGATTAATAGACTAAAAAAAAGCAGCATTAATCCTGCTTTTTCTAGCCTTAAAGGCATTTATATGATTATGAAATGCGTATTATCTTCTGTGAAGGTTCTTGATGTAGATTTTGAAATTGCTAAACAGCGTCTGTCATCGATTCAGTATTCAATTTCTTTAAGATACTTTTTCTTTGATTGTTAATGGTGCTTTCTTCTGTATGAAAAAGGCTTTGTATTTTTGAAATAGAATAACCATCAATAGCAAAAGCAAAGACTTCTTGTTCTACTTTAGTAAATTGGTTCATAAAGAATTTCTCTTTAAGGATTTTGCATTCTTCTTCTACATTCTTCAGTCGAACAACTTCATTAACTAAAGAGGTGTTATGTTAACTAGATATGTATGCAGTATTCATGTTATTAAATAAGCTTATAAGGATTACCATGCTTGAGATCCAAACGAACAGATCCGTTTGGATTTAAATAATATTAATACTGCATTGAATTTACCAATATTGTAAAAAAATTCATGAAGCAGTTTAACACTAACCAAATAAACTGTTTCTATTAAACCATTTTGATGTTATTTGGCAGAAGTAAATAAAGCTAATACTTCTTGCTTACTCGTGTTTGTTTTACACTATATAATGAAAACAATTAATTGACTATTTTTATGATGAAAAGGTTGGAGCAGGAAATTCATCAATTTTGATACGAAGTAAACTATAAGGTTTCTCTCGTAAGTCTTTTCCATAATGAAATCTAGGCTGTCGATGTAATTGGTTCACAATGACATACAAATATTGATCCGGACCGATTGAAAAAGTATCCGGCCACAAAATTCTCGGATCATGTGCGATAGTTTCCATTATGCCATTTGGAAATATCTTACGAATACTGTTGTTTTCGTAATCTCCAGCATAAACAGTTCCCTTTGCATCGGTGATCATTCCATCAGAAGCACCTTTTTCTCCCCAATACTCCACATGATAAATTAAATCTTTATCTGGTATAGTTCGGTTCCTTAGAACTTCTGTTGGAATCGAGAAAAGATGACGACTGGTTAGTGGACAAAAAAATAAAACTTTGCCATCGGGAGAAATCGCTATTCCATCAGAAGCCAATCTAAATGGGGAAGTTGAGCCATCTATGTTTCTATTCATCAAAATTTCACCTTCTACCTTCGGTAAAAAATAGGGATCGGGTGAAGTTGATTTTGCTCCATTTAACCGTCTAAACGCGTTTCCATTTGATAAATCTACGACAATAATAGCTCCTGGTCCTTTTGAAGAAGAATCTGTTATATAGGCATAACCTGCTTTTCCAACACGAAAATCAAAACGGACATCATTCAGATAAGTTGTAGGTAGAACAACATCTTCTGTAAAGGTATATACTTTTCTTATTGTATTGGTTTCTAAATCAACAGCGACTAATTTCGCTCCCCCCTTAATAGGTTCAGAAAAATTGGGTGCTGCTGTATCTAATATCCAAAGCGTTCCCCTTCCATCAGCGACTACACTTTGGACACTGATGAAAGTCATTGTGATATTTCCGGAGTTAACCAAATTGGTTTGTAAATTGGGATAAGACTGCAATTTATCTTGAACAATTTCCGCCACTGTAAATTTAACATCGTCTCCCCATTTCGGAAAGCAAATGAAAATACGACCGGTTTCTGAAACAGTAACACCTGTAGGCATAGCCCCATAAAATGCATAAACTAGCTCTAAATTACCGAAATATTTTTCACTAGGTAACATAGGTTTCATAATATCCTCCTCAAACATTCAAACGGGATATCTCATATATATGATTTATATTTTTTCTAATGCATGTTTCTTAATAAGGTTTTCTATACGAAAAGATGATTGAATTAATTGTTTTCGAAATTTAATAAGTCTCTCAGAAGGAAGGAAACATTTTAATTTAAAGGTCTCCAGATGAAGTAGAATTCAATTAGCAGGTAGCGAAGTTCAATATTCCCAAATCAACGGTAAGCTGTTATAAATAAGAAATTAGGAAAATTTTCTTTTTTGACTTTATGAAGAAATGTATTTAAGCTAAACCGCCTCTTTAGCAATTTAAGTCCCCTACTCTTTTATCATAGCTTTGCTTTTTAAAGAAATTTTGTATAAAGTGATGATTACATAGAATACTGTATCAGTCAGTGGTTTAATAACATTTCGGAGGGAAAATGCCAATGAATACAAAAGAGTTAAGAAATATCCATGCACTCGTAACAGGTGCTTCAAGCGGCCTAGGATTTTCCATGGCGGAGGCTTTGCTTCAAGGTGGCGCCACGGTGGCGTTAGCTTCTAGAGGTGGAACTAAATTGGATCAAGCAGTAGAGAAATTAAAGCGCGAGGGTTATCCTGCTGTTGGAATTCCTTTAGATGTTCGATCAGAACAATCCGTCAATAACGCGGTCGAATGGGTGAAAAGAGAATGGGGGAAACTCGATGTTCTCGTCAATAATGCGGGAATTGGGATGAGGACAGTAAACCCGCGTTTTTTAGTCGAGCCTCAGCCATTTTTCAAAGTAACACCAGAGGGGTTTCGAGATTTAATTGACATCAATCTCACAGGATATTTTTTAGTAGCTCGAGGGTTTGCTCCTTTAATGATGGAACAAGGTCATGGGCGAATGATTAATATTTCTATGAACCATGAGACTATGAAAAGAAAGGGTTTTGTACCTTATGGACCATCGAGGGCAGCTACTGAATCACTCTCATATATAATGGCCGAAGATTTAAAGGAATATGGAATTATGGTGAATATGCTTTTACCGGGTGGTGCCACTACTACCGGGATGATTCCGGACGAAGTTCGAAAAGAGATTGAATCAAAATTCCAGCTATTAGATCCAAGTGTTATGGCCGAGCCGATTGTTTTTTTAGCCTCAGCTGCTGCAGAGGGAATCACAGGTGAAAGAATAATTGCCACCGATTTTCAAGACTGGCTTCTTAAAAGAAAATAAGTTTTTAATCACAGGGGCGGATCCTTTCCTCTTTGAAAAAGTAGAGCTGTCCCTATGATTATTCTTTTATATTTTATAGAATGTCCAGCTCCAGCACGGGTATCAGCCAATCCGTCAAGAAGACTAAAGAGCAAACCTTCTCGCCAGCTTGTCTAGAGTCACGGTGACCGTTTCTATTTCAAATAAGTGGGAAAGCGATTGTACATATTAAGCATTTGCTACCCGTTAGTTTAAGTAAAAATGTTCATAACCAGGAAACAATTTTATATCAAAATAGAACCTTGCTTATTCACTGTTTACTAACCTAATTATGGAATTTCCTTAGTATAACCTTCTGCATTAAAGATAAACTATCTTTGTGGAGGTGCTAAACATTGGGTCGAAAATTTGAAATAAACCTTATAAAATTCCTTTATCTCTTTGGTATTAGTTCTTTTATATATTTAATAAAAAAACCACTTGCAAAGGAATGGCTCCTTGTTTTCTTTATAAAAAGTTACTATGCATCATTGGTCGATAATCTGATTGTAAAAAGAGGCTATGTTCAATATCCCACCCGATTTCCAAAACAAGTTAAAACAAGCGTGTTGTTTGATTACATACTTTTCCCAATTACTTGTGTCTTTTATAATCAACTAACTAAGGATTCCCGCATCATTCAGTGCCTTTTAAAAGTTCTGTATTTCAGTATACCTATGACTATTGCTGAGCTGTGGCTAGAAAAAAATACACGCCTTATTAAATATAAAAATGGATGGAATTGGACAACTACTTTTTATTCTCTCTCTTTTTCCTTATTATTGGTTAGATTTACAATGTCTGTTATAAGACGTATTTTTAATAATGAGTACGATTTATCTTAGATAGTGCTTGTTAATCAACAACAAGAGGCAAAAAAATATAGGAACATTTGAAGAATGATTAAATCTGCCTATTTGTTTCAATTATTCGCAATTTCTTCTCTACATTAACTTAAATATCCTACTGATTTTCTGTTAATAAACACCAAAAACGGTCAGTTGTATGGAGAATTTTTTTTAATGCGTTAAAGATATCAATCGTTTCTTTAGTCACTTCGATAATTTTGTATGTAGTTACAATTCGATTGTTTCTTTTATCAGTTGATACAGCAAGTACTTTTGGTATTATAATTAAGGTTACTGTGCCTATTCTAGCTTTAGCTACAATCTTAGAGTTTATTTATTCTTTCTCTATCAACAATAGAAGAAACACATCAAAAAAGAGAGCTTTACTCTACAAGAGCAAATAGGTAATTGCTTTATTAAATGTGGAGGAGATCGCTGACTAAGAATTAGAGCAGCAGGGCTAAGAAAGAAGAGTTATTTATTAATTTTGCATATGAACAACCTTAATACAATGGATACTTTATTTCTGCAATTATCTCATTTGATTCACACACTTTAGGCAGAGATTCTTTAAATGGGAGTATAAAATAACTCATGCATTGCTAACATCTCTAAAGAATTCACCTGTTAACTTGTCCATTAGGAAAATAAAAAAATCCATGAAATCATTTGAATTTCAAGGACTTTTTTATTATGTTTGTTATATGATATCCACTCACTTTAGTAATTCGTTAAAACAGTATAAAATCCTGTCTGCCATATTGATTGTCCTTACTTTCAACCGACTTGTTTCTCAGGTGAATAACTGCTCTTGTTTTGTTTTTCTTCACCTGGTAATTTCATAAATATCATCAAAATAGCACTAACAAAATACAAACCAGCAAATATCCACATGACTCCGTGTACACCCATGCTACCAATGAATGTTCCTACAATTGCAGGTGCAATAAAGTAAGACATTCCAGCCCCAAAACTTACAATAGCCATAGCTGAGCCTTTCTTTTCGGGTGCTAATGAACTTACTAGAGCAGAGAGTGGTACATAA
Organism: Priestia sp. VA7; assembly: GCF_055710015.1. NCBI lineage: Bacteria > Bacillati > Bacillota > Bacilli > Caryophanales > Bacillaceae > Priestia > Priestia sp. VA7. The sequence continues at coordinate 1,232,497 of NZ_JBVQPN010000001.1, read as the reverse complement.
CCACATAGAACGATTCCAAAAATTATGCCTACCACAGTTAATGCCCAGAAATTATGCCCGAACATTTGAGGAGTATAAAGCATAACCAGAGTCATTACACCGCAACCGACACTGCCAATCCACATAATTGTCTTTCGCCAACCTAACCATTTGTCACTGATATAAGGAATGACTAAGTTAAAAGAGATATTGGCCACCCACATAGTTCCCCATACTTGTAACCATTCTTCTGTACTGTATCCATATTCAGAGGACAAGTATAGAGGGAAAAAGATTGGAAGAGCACCTACGCCGGTGGAGTTTATTATACGAACCACTCCGCCTATTGCGATTTTTGGCTTTTCAATACAAATAGTTAGTCCACTGAGTAAACTTTTCAATTTTTCCTTGCCATTACCCTCACGTTCATGTACTTGGCCTTTTACAACAACAACTCCAATTAATCCACCGATTAACACCCATACGACCGCACTCCACATTAATCCGATATATCCGATTTTCGGAATCATATAAGCTGGAAAATAACTTCCAACAACATAAAGACCGCCACTCCATGCTGCCCAAAATAGCCCTATTGCCGTAGCTAAAATACGTTCAGGACTGCGATACGTAACCCAAACTAAAAACGAATAGCAAAATAAAGGATAACCAAATCCTCTAATAGCATAAGTCGGTAACATAACTGCATAATTATGCGGTTTTAGACCATATTCAATAAAAAGAATTTGACCTAATAACCAGATAACCAAGCCTGCTATCATAACCTTTCTTGGTCCCCATGCTTCTGTAAGGACACCAGAAAAGTAGGAGGCGATTGCTAATATAGCTCCGTATGCTGCAAAGAGAGTAGAAGATTGTTGAACGGTTAAGCCATGTTCAATAAGATACGGTGAAAGCCAACCATGTTCGAGACCATCTCCTACCATAAAAATTAGAGTTGCGATATAGCCCCAAATCATAGCTGATGGAAGACCTTTGGTGTTTTTCTCTCTTTTTGAAATCGCATTCATTTTAATCACCTCAAAATTATATATTTAACAATGCTGATAGTCACATTTACTCATTAGATGGTTTTCTTCAATGGTTAATGATAAATACCCGGATGGGTATTTATCATTAATTATATAGAAAATATACTGTTACGCCCACCACATTTCAGTTAATTGTTCTTTAAATTGTGCGCCTTTTAATAAAGAGATGGCCTTACTTAATCCTTCATCTAACGAAGCTAGCATATCTTCATGTTCAATAGATATCACATAGTCATATCCTACCGCACGAAGCGCACTCACCATATCTTTCCATACTTTTTCGTTTTGCCCATATCCTACGGATCTAAATGTCCACGAACGATTCAAAGTATCACTGTAATGTTTTGTATCTAATACCCCATTAACACTAATATTTGCCTGATCCAAATACGTATCTTTTGCATGAAAATGAAAAATAGCCTCTTCTCGACCAAGTTTTTTAATGGCTTCTACTGGATTAATCCCTTGCCAAATCAAATGGCTTGGATCAAAATTAGCTCCAATACTTGGCCCAGCATGCTCTCTTAATTTCAAGAGAGTTTCAGGGTTATACACAACAAACCCCGGGTGCATTTCAAGCGCAATTTGATGGATACCGTGTGACTCTGCAAATTTCACTTCCTCTTTCCAGTAAGGAATGACTACTTCATTCCACTGCCAATCTAGGATTTGTGTATATTCCTGTGGCCAAGAGCAGGTTACCCAGTTCGGATTTTTGGCACCTGGGTGGTCACCTGGGCACCCAGAAAATCCATTAATCACCGGCACTTCTAAACGTTCAGCTAATAAAACTGTTTTTCTCCACACGTCATGAGCCTTTTTGGCAACCATCTTATTTGGATGCAGTAAATTTCCATGACAACTTAGACCACTTATTGTAAGTCCTCTACTTGTAAGGGCAGCTTGAAATCTTTTTAATTTCTCTGGGCTCTCTAGTAATTCATCGGGATTACAATGACTGTTTCCTGGATAATTGCCTGTGCCCAATTCAACGGCCTCTACACCCATTTCACATAGTTTGTCCAGCATCTCTTCAAAAGGCAAGTTTTGATAAAGAACTGTAAACACCCCTAATTTCATGCACGTACCTCCTGCTTTACCTTCACTTTCATCCATTTTTGTTGTTCATGACTTGCCAAAATGGCGTCGGTAATGCACATGGACATATGTCCATCTTCAAATGTCGCGAAAGTGGCTTTATCACTTAAAGGATTTTTACCTTCTCGAATAAAGGTATAGAAATTCAACAATCCATTTTTTAATGCATCTGGCCAGCCTTCATTATGGCCCCCCGGATGATGAATGGACGATTTTGCTTCAGGATTAAATAAAGTAGGATCTGCAAGAAGAGTTTGATTTGGTTGATCTCGATAGCCAATCCACAGCTTTTCTGGTTCTTCTTGATTCCAAAAAGCAGAATTTTGACTGCAAGCGATTTCGAAGCTTAGTCTATTTTTTCGCCCTGCACTTACTTGAGACACAGTAAATAAGCCTTTTACCCCGTCTTCAAAACGTACAAGAACAGATGCATAGTCTTCTGTGTTAATCGGAACATCTTCATATGCTTCTTCTTGTCCTTTTTGTCCCCCAAAAGTAGATCCTTGAGAAGTAGATTTTTTTCTTACTGGTATAACAGTTGCTAAATCAGCAAAAACTTCGACGATTTTTTTACCTGTTACATATTGAACTGTATCACACCAATGAGAACCGATATCCGCTACCGCTCGTGATTTCCCTCCGACTTCGGGAGCTAAACGCCAATTAAAGTCTGTTTCGAACAATAACCAGTCTTGTAAATAACTTCCGTGCACTAAGTTGACTTTCCCTAACTCACCGTTTCTGATCATTGTTTCTAATTGTTTTACAATCGGAAATTGGCGGTAGTTAAAGTTTACGCCATGTACGACCTGGTGCTCTTTAGCTAATTTCAATAGCTCGGCTGATTCTTCACTAGACATAGCTAATGGTTTCTCCGATAACACATGTTTGCCTGCTTGAATAATTTCTTTATTAATTTGAAAGTGAAGGTGATTAGGTGTACAGTTATGAACAACTTGAATATCACTGTCTTTTAACATGTCACGATAATCCCCATAAGCTTTCGGAATTCCAAGTTCAACCGCTTTTTGTTCTGCTACTTCCTGGCCATGTTCTGCTAATCCAACTACTTCTACAAAACCGAGTCTTCTGATAGCCTCAATATGAGTAGGTCCAATAAACCCTGTCCCAATAACTCCAACTTTTATTTTTTCCATTTCTTTCTCCACCTTAATAAACTGTATTTTCCATGATTTCTTTTACTTACGTAGTAGCTAAAAAGAGAATTAAAACCTTTATATATAGCCGTTTGCTGACTTGCCTCTATTGATCCGAATCACAAATCAACAACTCTATTTCTAATAAAGGCTAGTCTACTAGGACTAGCCACTACTAAACTATTGCTTAAGCTTTCACTAAATTTTCTGTAAGATTAACCCATACACCTTTTTCAGCTGATTCAAGGATAGCATCTGAAATAACGGCGATTTGATAACCGTCTTCAAAATCTGGTGATACGCTTGTATCTTCAGCGATTGATTTGAGGAAATCATATGTTTCAATAATTTTTGTTTCCCCGTACCCAATTCCTAATGCTGGGATTGGCCATAGACCTTCTCCATATGGATGTGCAGGTCCTGTATAAACCGTTCTGAATCCGCGGCTATCACTTGGATCATCGGAGAAACATACTTGAAGCTCATCACGGCGTTCATAGTTAAAGTATAATGAACCTTTCTCTCCGTGAATTTCAAATGTTAAGAAGTTGTTGCGACCCCAGGCATTACGAGTCGCTTCAATGCTTCCAACTGCGCCGTTATCAAATTTAATTAAAGTTGAAAACTCATCGTCTACATCAACTTTACCTTTTGGTACATCAGTTTCTGCTTTTACAGTTCCTAGTTTATCTACCCCGCCACTTTGAATCGGTCTTTCACCAATCCATGTCTTTGCAATAGCCATTACTTCTGAAATGTCACCCACAAGATATCTTGCAAAGTCAATCACATGTGTTCCGATATCACCTAATGCACCTGAACCAGCTCGCTCTTTTTGGAAGCGCCATGATAAAGGCGAGTTAGGATCCGCAGACCAGTCTTGCAGGTATGTGCCTCGGAAGTTTAAAATCTTTCCGATTCTTCCTTCCTCAATATATTTTTTTGCTAGAGCAACGGCTGGTGTTCTGCGATAGTTAAATGCGACCATATGTTTAACACCTGCTTCTTTTACTGCGTCAAGCATTGTTTTTGCTTCTGCTGCAGTTCGTGCTAACGGTTTTTCTGAAATGATATGTTTACCTGCTTTGGCAGCTGCAATGGCAATCTCTGCATGAGAGTCATTTGGTGTTACAATATCAATAATATCAATTTCAGGATCTTCTACTACCTTTCTCCAATCAGATGAATAGTTTTCAAATCCTAAACGTTCTGCTGCATCTTTTGCTAACTCTTCGGTCACATCAACCACTGTGTGTCGTTGAGGAACTGCTGGCGCCGGCCAAAAAAACATTGGCATACCTGCGTAAGCGAGTGCATGCGCCTTCCCCATAAATCCTCCGCCAATCATACCTACGTTTAACTTTTTCATTTTTATTCTCCTCCTATGAAAGTAGTCTATTTATTCTGATCTACTATCTTTTAAATAACATCTGCTATATCGTTATGGTAAATTAGACTTCAAGTTTCTAATATATTATCTCTGCTACTTTCTTCTTGACCTTAAGACTTATTTGCCGTTTCAAAACTTAATAAGAAGTTAAAACTGATTTCTGCTCCTTTTTTCGGATCATTATAGCTATCTAATTCTACTGTAAGCCATTCATCATATCCAATTTCATCCAGAACTTGGATCATTTGATCAAACTTTTGATGTCCTTCTCCTAAAGGAAGAAATTCTCCATTATAATAATCTTTGAAATGAATATATTTAATGCGATCTGCATATTTTTTAATTACTTCTACCGGATTCCCTCCACCTGCTTCGATATGCGCTGTATCCGGACATAAATTAATCGTTGTTAGTGCCATTAATTTGTCCAGCTGGTCTGGGGCCTCTACGTTTGTTCCTAAATGCGGGTGATAACTTGGAATAAGATTATATTTCTCTGCAATTACTACTACTCGATTAAGAGCATTGCCTAAATCAGTGTAATCGCTTTCTAAAATACCATTCGCACGGATAGCTCCTCCGCCAATTACTAGATGCTTCGCTCCTAGTTCAGAAGCAAGAGCTGCAACCTCTTCAATTTTTAATAATTCTTCTTCCAAAATATCTGGAAAAATAAAATTCCCTCCAGTGTAAACTCCAATAAAGTCTAAAGAGTAACGCTTCAGCAATGCTCTAAATTCTGCTTTTCTATCTTTAAATTCCATTAGATTTCCGTCAAACATTTCAAATCCTTTATATCCAACTTCTGCAATATCCTTTAAAGCTTCTTCTGTTGATCCATTTGCAAGGTAATAAAGGTCTTTTATCGAAGTGACTCCGGCAGGATGCCCTACTACCCCGCCCCACGTATTTGTCTGATATCCTAGTTTCATGGTTTCTCTCCTATCTTTAAAGATTCCTTATGAGTACATGGTGTATTAATACTGGGATTTCATCACCTCCCTAAATTAATTTAGATAAGAAATAATTGAATCAAAATACATGTAATCGATTACAAAGTATTCTAGAAAAAGACTATATTTTTTAATTTATTATAAGAAGAAGCTGTGTTTACTACCTGTATTTGTAATTGATTGTACTTATCAAGAACCCAAACTAAAAATCCCTTTTTAATCGGATATTAAGCAATTCTTTTTCCAACCATTTGTAATCGATTACATCTTAATTTTAAAAAACAAGAAGATTTAAATCATCAGACACATTTTCAAAAGAACTCTTATTCCCTTATGAAAGATGTGTTGAGCATGAATCACGTATGATAAGCTGATCTTCCATTAAATATTGATGTCTTTCAATTTCTTCCTTATTCATCAACTTTATAAGTAATTTCATTGCCATCGTGCCCATCTCAAAAGCTGGCTGTGAGATGGTTGTAAGAGCCGGTTTGAAAATAGATGAAAATTTTATATCATCAAATCCTACTACGGAAATATCATGTGGAACACTTAATCCTTTTGAAGAAATAGCATTTATAGCTCCAAATGCCATCTCATCATTTGCTGCAAACACGGCTGTTGGAGGATGATTAAGATCCAAAAATTGATTCATTATATTAAAACCGCTTTCATAAGAAAAATCACCCTCCTGCACTAGAATGGACTCAACTGTCAGGTTGTATCGTGTCATTGTCTGATAAAATCCTTTTAATCGATCCTGGCCTATCACTCCACCTAGGGGACCTGATATAAATCCTATCCTTTTATGTCCCAGCTTAACCAAATATTCTGTTGCTTTTTGAGCCCCGCTGATATTATTAATAGAAACGGTGGGGATGGCTGAACCTTCTATATATTCACATGCCAAAACTACAGGGTATTTGAGAGCCATTTCCTCAATGTTCTTCGATTTCATTCTCGCCGTTAGTAAAACCATTCCATCAGCTTTTTTTTGCAGAAGTATATTTAAATACCCATTTTCTCTTTCCAAATCATTGCCCGTATCCCCAAGCAGAACTTGATATCCGTTTATGACGGCTACAGACTCAATTCCTCTTAATACCTTCGAAAAAAAAGGATTTGTTATATCAGGTACAATGACTAGAATGGTTTTGGTTTCTAATGTTCTTAACTGGCGAGCTAATGCATTTGGCTGATAGTTTAATTCTTTAATTACTTGTAATACTTTCTCAGTCGTTTCTTCCGTTACAGTGTTAGTTTTACTTAGCACTCTTGACACTGTAGCAGTTGAAACATTTGCTTTTTTTGCTACATCTATTATTCGCACCATTTTACGACTCTCTTTTCTTGTTCTTCTCTATAACAGAATTGTAATCGCATACAAAAATATTGTCTAATTGGATTCAGACAACATTTTCTGAGGTTCAAACTCTTTAAAAGTCCTTTTAAGCGTCGTTTTTATCCATATAAACAAAAAAACAACAAATTAAAAAAACTCAGCACTTATTGCTGAGCTCTATGTTTTATAATAATTTGTACCTTTGCAGATTGTCTACTTTATGCTTGGAAATCCTTGCAGTTTCCTTATAATCTTTAAAATAGGCTTTATACATTTGACCCGTTGCTTCAATTCTTGTTAAAAGTTCCACATTTATAATATAAGATCTATGAGATATCATAAACCTAGAATCAACGGCACCTTCCAAGCTAGTTAAAGCTTCATTTGTCTCGAATTTACCATTTTTAGTATGAATAACAGATTTCCGATCAAGTCTTTCAATAAAGATAATTTCTTCTAATGGAATAAACATTATATTTTTCTGCTGTTTAATCATTAAATCCTTTTTAAATGAATGTTCTTTATCGACTAGTGAAATAGACACTTGGGAAGCTCTCTCTAAAGCACCATATAAACGATTTCTATCAATTGGCTTTAAAATATAGTCTACTGCCTTTACGTTAAATGCCTCAAGTGCATAATTATCATGACCAGTAATAAAAATAACTTGTAAAGTCGGGAAAAGTTCTTTACATGCTTTAACCGCTTCCATCCCATTCAATAAGGGCATTCCGATATCGACTAAAGCAAGATCCGGTTTTTCTTTCGTAACATAGTGTATCAATTCTTCACCGTTGGCGGCCTCTCCAACAATTTTATATTTGGATAAACTCCCAATAAAGTACCTTAACAATTTTCTTGAGGTAACATCATCGTCTGCGATCAATACTTTCATCTTGTTGTTCCCCCTTTTCCCTAGCGTTTCTTGATTTCGCAACACTTTGAATAATATCTGGAGCATCTTCATTATAAACGAGCTGCCAAGCATCAATTACATTTTCTTTCATTACTTTTAGAGACGGAACGGCTACATAGGGTGGCGCTTGTTTTCCAAGTAGGGCATACCCTGCTAGAATCGCTTCGGCGACTCCTTGCTGGTATGGTAGCTGGGCACCTAGTCCTTTAATAGGTCCATCCTGTGCAATTTCCAAGGCGACGTTCATACCCAAATCCATTGTCGTAATGACTAAATTGCTTTTTTTTGCAGTACGAGTTGCCCTCAAAGCTCCTTCAGCCGGTACATCCCATACAACAAAAATACCATTTAAATCCTGATGTTGAGCAATCATACCGGATGCCACTTTTTCTCCATCATTCGAATCAGTAATTCCCCTGCGATCGACAATTTGAATGTCAGGGTACCTTTCCTTTATAGTTTTTTCAAATGCTTCCGTTCTTTGTTTGGTTGCAAAAAAATCAGCATCATGGTAAATAATCCCGACCTTACCCTTTCTATCTAATTTCTCAGCCATGATATTAGCCGATTCAATGCCATTTCCATAATTGTCAGCAGAAACAATACTTACATAATCTTTCCCATGCTGCAAACCATTCGGTGTATTGTCCATAAACACCAGCTTGACACCAGCTTGGGCTGCTTTTTGATATACACTTGCAGTTAATTCTGGATCAACTGGAATGCTCACCAGGATATCCGGTTTTTTGGCTAAAATGCTTTCAATGTCAGCTACTTGCTTTTTCCATTTAAATTCTGCATTTGTCACGGCTACTACCTCAATGCCCATTTTCTCAAAAGTAGTTTGCATTCCTTCCAATTGAGAGCTTGACCAATCACTTCCAGTATAATGCATAGCAATAGCAGCCTTATATTTCTTTTTCTTAATTTTTTTTAGCTCTTTCAAAGATAAACGAAGTGTTTTTGCTGAGGCAGCTTCCTCGCCATGTGGTCCCGTACTTAAAATTTTATGATCTGGAATATTTTGATTAATTGTATTGTTTAGCGTTTCACTTAGGATTGTCAAAAACTCTTGTACATGAATGGGCTTTGTTAAATAGTTATCAAATCCTTTATCTAATGTATATTGAATATCCTTTGGCATTGCATTCGCACTTACAGCGATGACAGCAATATCTTTCGTTTCTTTGCCTGCTTTTAAAATTTCAAATACTTCATATCCATTAATATCTGGGAGGTTAATATCAAGAAGAACCAAATCTATTTTTTCGTTTGCTACAATTTCTATTCCTTCTTTTCCTGTACGAGCTGATAAGAGCGTATAGGAAGGCTGCGATTTAATGATGTTACTTACTAAGTGCAAGTTGGATTCGTTATCTTCAATATATAGCAAACGATAGTTATCTTCCTTCCTATTATTTGTTGGAGGAAATTCAGTTTGTTCACCCCATTGTATGACAGTCTTTGAATCATTTGGAAGAGGAAGGCTAAAACAAAACTCACTTCCTGTTCCTTTATTGCTTGTTACATTAATATCCCCACCCATTAGATGCACCAGCTGTTTAACTAAAGATAACCCAATCCCTGTACCTTCTTCTTTTGTATTTTCGATTCGATAAAATGGAACAAACACTTTAGTATATTCCTCTACAGAAAAACCTACACCTGTATCTACGATATGAATGTACTGCTTATTCTCTTGTAAACGACAGAAAACGATGACTTTTCCATTTTCTTGATTGTATTTAATAGCATTATCAAGTAGATTCAGCAATATTTGTTTAAGACGTATAGGATCAGCAAGAACCATCATATCTTCCCATTGATCCAGTTGGCTATAAATACTAATATTCTTCTTCTTAGCCAATGGTTGTACAATATTGATACATTCCTTGATGACAGTTAAAAGATGAACTTCCTCTACAGAAATCTTTAAATTTCCCGTTTCTATTCTTGACACGTCTAAAATATCATTAATTAAACTTAATAAATGGCTTCCTCCACTTAAAATCTCCTGTACAAAATCACGCTGTTGTTCATTTAAAGATTCATCCATCTCCAATAATTGAGCAAAACCCAGAATTCCATTCAACGGAGTACGCAGTTCATGACTCATCTTAGACAAAAAACTTGATTTGGCCATGTTCACTTTTTCAGCTTCTTCTTTTGCCTGAACAATAACTCTTTCCATTTTTTTTTGCTCTGTGATATCCTCAAACTCCCACAAGTAGCCTACAAAATTATTTTTCTCATTTAAGGGAAAACAATTGTAGCGTAGTGTCATACCTGTATCTATTTTAATTTCTTTCGTAATTTTTGTTAGTTTTTCTGTATTTCCGAGCTTAATTTTATTAATTTCTTTATCAAAAAGGTAATGTAAATCCGAAGCGTGCATCCCAATATGGCAATCAATTTCACCCTTCAACTGGAAAAGTTCATAAAATTTCCTATTTAAAAGCCTTATTTTTTTATTGCAATCTGTTACTACAATCCCACTATCTAACCAATCAATCAAACTACGCTGGAATGCATAGGAATTCATTAATTTTTGTTCTTGTTCTTTTTGAAGAATGTCCTCTTCCATAATCTTTTTGTTAGTAATGTCCACACAAGTTCCGACTACTTCAGCTACTTTATCCTTATGAAATAAAGGTCTTAAATAAATTACATAATAAATACCTCTAAATTTACCTTCATATTCAATGTACTGTCCTGCCCATGCTTTTTTGTAATAACTGTTTAGCAAATTGGCAGTGTCAATATCATCCCAATACAAATCATGAAGCGTCTTTCCGACGATATCCTCTCGATTAACCCCCAACGTATACAGTAATTCTCCCTCGGCAAAAGTATGAATAAACTCGTTACTTCTTTGTACAAACTTAAAAATCATCCCGGTATCAGTAAAGCCTGGCTGTGAAATATATCTGAAATCCTTCATTTGTTTCGCCCCTAGTTAGTTAAAAAAATATAATATGGATTCTATATGATAAATCCCTTACTTTACGTTCTTTACAGTGCTTGAAGATTAATTTGAAACCAATTATTCATTCTAATGATTATTGTAATCGCTTTACAAATTATACTTTTATTATTATAAGCTTCACTATATTGATTAGTCTAACAATACTTACCCATGAGGCTGTCACGCTTTTATTAAAGAAGGAATGGATCAAAACAGGGGGGCGTCTTTTTGACATTCTTAAAAGGAAAGATATGGATGTTGTTAATCCTTCTATAGAGCGTTACATAAAAGCATGGAATTATAAATGTCATTTTCCTTCATCTATTCCTGCTGCTGTTGACGGGTTATCAAAGCCCCCAGTGAATTCGTTCCACATGTAAATAATTTACATATAGGTACTCTACTGCGTGTCCGCATAGTATCACAACTAAAGCAGCATTATTAAGAATTTCAGGATTAATTACATGAGATGTTTGGTTTGAGATAATGATTCCTACTTCATTCATTGTTTTTACGGCATTAGGATTTAAAGCATGAACTTCAAGTCCAGCACTTTTTACCTCCCACTATTTCCCTTGATACTTTTTAGCCTAACCTTCTTCCATGCCATATTTAAATCAAAAAGTTTGATGTAATTAAAAGAGTTCTTGTTCGACTAACCTATCTGTTAGCTAACAAGAAAAAGGACCACCAAAGCATTTAACCCTAATTATTACCAATTAATTTTCCGGATTATATGTACATTATAACTACTTAATATAATTCACCTATAAAAACATTACAGAATGTTTCCTCCAATATTCGGAACACTAACATTGTATTCACGTAAAAAAGGAGGGTAATCAGAAATGGATATTCAAAAATTAGCCGATCATGAGTCATTGGATCTACATGAAGTTATTAATTTTAAAACCCTTTGCTTAGCGAAATCAAAGCTAATGCAAGGACTTGTATTTGATGATGATTTGAGAGCATTGATGAAAAAAGATGTTGAACAATCGATACAAGCGCTGGGAGAATTACAGGCAGTTTATCAACGTGCACCTTTTGAAGCCCCTGTTCCTCAAAACCGGCCAACACCAATAATCAATTGAAAAGGAGGTAAATTCAGTGAATCATGACTATTTAGATCCTATAAACTCGCTACACGTACCAGAGCTCGCCGATACCACATTTGCGATGGACTTTCTTCTTCGTGCCAAGGAAGGTGTTCGCAATATCGCAGTCGCATTAACGGAGTCTGCATCACCTGATGTTAGAACTCTCTTGCGAAAACAGTTAATGCAAGGGATTGCCATGCACCAAGAAATTACAGAACTAATGATTAGTAAAAAATGGTTCCATCCATACGAATTAAGTGAACAATATCAACTAGACCAGCTCTCTGCCAACAATACATTGATGATTGGCAAAATGAATCTATTTCCTGTTGAGACCAATAGAAAAGGTATGTTTGACCGGACACCTGATGAACACTAACACTGGAGGATATCTATCATGAAGGCAGTAACGTATCAAGGTATTAAAAATGTTGTAGTCAAAGAAGTTCCAGATCCAAAGATTGAAAAACGAGATGACATGATTATTAAAGTAACCAGTACAGCTATATGCGGGTCTGATTTACATTTAATTCATGGCATGATTCCTAACCTGCAAGAAAACTATGTGATTGGCCATGAACCAATGGGAATCGTTGAAGAAGTTGGTCCAGATGTGACGAAGGTAAAAAAGGGAGATCGTGTTATTATTCCCTTTAATATAGCATGTGGTGAATGCCTTTACTGTAAAAACCATTTGGAAAGCCAATGTGATAATTCTAATGATAATGGTGATATGGGTGCCTATTTCGGATATTCTGGTACGACGGGTGGCTATCCAGGTGGGCAAGCTGAATATTTAAGAGTACCGTTTGCTAACTTTACTCATTTCAAAATTCCAGAGACTTGTGAAGAACCAGATGAAAAGTTAGCAGTTATTGCCGATGCAATGACTACTGGTTATTGGAGTGTTGACAATGCAGGCGTGAAGGCTGGAGATACAGTTATTGTTTTTGGCTGTGGTCCGGTTGGCCTTTTTGCTCAAAAATTCTGTTGGCTAAAAGGAGCAAAGCGTGTCATTGCCGTAGATTATGTAGACTATCGTTTGCAACACGCTAAACGTACCAACAAAGTTGAAACTGTAAACTTCGAACACTTTGAAAATGTAGGAATGCATTTGAAAGAAATAACGAAGGGCGGCGCTGATGTTGTCATTGATGCAGTTGGTATGGACGGTAAAATGACTGATATGGAGTTCCTTGCGAGTGGCATGAAACTGCAGGGCGGAGCATTTAGTGCGTTTATCATGGCTTCACAAGCAGTACGCAAATGCGGGACAATTCAAGTTACAGGCGTTTACGGTGGCAGATATAATGGATTCCCAATGGGAGATATTATGAACCGAAACATCAATATTCGCTCTGGACAAGCACCTGTAATTCACTATATGCCATATATGTTTGAATTAGTTTCAACTGGAAAAATTGATCCAGGAGATGTCGTGAGCCATGTACTTCCACTGAGTGAAGCAAAGCGTGGCTATGAGATTTTTGACACCAAAATGGATAATTGTATAAAAGTCTTGTTAAAACCTTGAGGAAGGAGGTAGAAAAAATGAATTACGCTTTACATGAAGTTCTTGAGGTCCATGAAATGGCTGCATTTAAGACCAATTGTTTGACTAAGTCCAAAACGATGAGAGGATTAGTTACAGATCAGCAATTAAAAGATATTATGCAGCAAGACATAGATGTATCTACGAGACAATTACAAGAATATACTTCTATCCTTTCCAACGCTAAGCAGTAAAAGAGGAGATGAATGAACATGAATCCAATTATTGAAAATTTAACTGGCATGAATGCCCTATCGGATCAAGTGGTTGCAATGGATTTATTGATTGCAGCTAAAAGTGGAGTTAGAAATTATGCCATGGCAGTTACGGAGGCCGGAACGCCTGAAATTAAAGAAATGCTCACTCGCCATTTAGTGGAAGCTCTTGATATGCATGAACAAATTTCTGCATACATGGTGGAAAAAGGATGGTACCATGCTTGGGATACAAATGAACAAATCACTTTAGATTTAAATAATATCGATACAGCGTTGAACTTACCTACTCTATAAAAATAAAATAGGAGCAGTTTAACATTACCAACCTAAACTGTTCCTAATAAACCATTTATATTTAAATAATGGAATTCTTTAAAGAAAAGACATCCAATACGATTACAAATTTGATGTCTTTTCTTTTAGAATTAGAGATAAATTAAGCCAATTACGAATTATTGGCTTCATGCTTACCCGTTCAAATATAAAAAAATGAACCAATTATTCTTTATACTAAATAGTAGTATAAGGAAATTAATGAATTTTCATATTAAGTAAACTATAAGGTTCGTGTCCTAAATCTTTTCTAGAATGAAATCTAGCCTGCAGATCTAATTGAGTCAAAATGACATACCAATTAAATCAACTTATTATAAAAAAGCCGAGACACGTAATTCCCTAGCTTTTTTGAGTTTCTATCGCTTGTTTAACCGTTGCATAGGTTTTAATAGATGAGAAATCAATTCCATTTCTAACAATGGTTTGGGCCAATTCAGGTCCTATACCAGTCATCATCACCTCAATACCTTGTAAGCGGAGAACACTGTAAATATCAAAGAGGTAACGTTCAGCTATAGCGTCTATAGTTAAGATACCTGAGAAATCAACAATTAGATACTCTACCCTCATTTCAAGAATTTTCAAGATAACATTATTCAAGATATATTCCGCTCTTTCTGAATCAATAGATCCAATTAATGGGAGAACGGCAGTTTTATCTTGAATGGGGACCACAGGAACAGATAATTTCAATACTTCTTGCTGCGTCTTTTGAATAATTTTATCTTTCACTTGTTCAAATATTATAATGGTTTCATTAATACTTATATCGAGCAAATAGTTAAATCGTTTATTAATAAATACCAATTCTTCTGAAGAAAGTCCATGCTCTATACTTATTTTAGTAAGGTAATCGATGAAGACTAGGCGCGTAGGAGGATAGCGTGCAATAATAATAGAGACTCTCTCCCCTTGAGATGCTGTACGCTTACCATTGGTCTTACTCCATTCAACAAGCCCTTCAGGTACGTTGTTTTCGCTACTAAAGAGACTCTTTCCTAAAAACTTAATAAATTCAGTATAGACGATAATTGCTTGTTCAAGTTCCTCTTGTAAAGCCTCAAAATTGGGTTTCTGAGAAATTTCTTGCACAATTTCATTTGCTAACATTTCTGCATTATCATCTAAGTACTTAGCAACGCCTATAATCCCTTTCAATAATTGTCACTCCCTCATTTTCTTATTCATGAATGCATTTAGGCAGTCGTTTTATTTCTTGCTTTCCTATTTATTGTTTTAAAAACGAATAAGGAGATTTTCTGTCGCCTTTTGTAAACTTGATTTTATAGTCAAATTATTGAGATCAATAGCAATACTTACAGTAGTCTGTGCAACTTCCGGACGAATTCCTGTTAAGACTGTTTCTACACCTAGAAGCTTTAACGCGTCTATCACTTTGAAAATCCCATCTGCTACCATGGTATCTATAATATAAACACTCTATAAATCTACTATTAAACGTTGAAACTGTAGTCTGTTCGCTGATTTCAACGCTTCCTCCATTGGATAATTGGCTCTTTCCGTATCTATATTTCCAATGAGAGGCAAACTAAAAATAGCCATTCCTTTAGCTAAAGGGACAACTGGGACCGATAATTCAAGAAAGGCGGCTTTGCGCACGTTCAAGGGTTAATTGATAGAAATGCACATAACTTAAACTAAAGGAATAAGCAGCATGATCTAGCAGAGGATCAATAATTCCGCCGACTTCAAATACCGTATCTATTGATAGATTATTTTCCTTTATTACTTCCTTCAATATCTTCCATAAGAAAGTGCGATAATCTTTTGTATCTTTTAATGCTTCATCCAATGGCACCTTCAAATTGCAAAACATTTCCTCTGTTTCTTTTCCC
Source organism: Priestia sp. VA7 (assembly GCF_055710015.1). NCBI lineage: Bacteria > Bacillati > Bacillota > Bacilli > Caryophanales > Bacillaceae > Priestia > Priestia sp. VA7. The sequence continues at coordinate 1,216,583 of NZ_JBVQPN010000001.1, read as the reverse complement.
CATTGGGTAAATTTTTGGAGTGCTCTTTCTTCATTTAAGTAATCCCTAAGAACTTCACCAAATAGAATTATAAAGTGAGCTCGGATATTAATAAGTTCCACTTCAAGAGGAGACAATTGTTTCTTTTATTCTTCTGTAATATCATCTATTCTATTTTCATGTACTTCATTAGCGATTTCAAATCTATATTCTAAGATTTTATCCCCTAAAAATCCTATTTCATCTTTCATGATCTCCTCCGAAAATCCTGTTGAGGCTATTATTCAGTTTTTATACTAATTATACCACCACGTGTCAAAATACTTATTTTTTTGTTAATTTCTCAGTATAAAGTTCTCTACTCTAATCTTCATAATTTATTAAACAATTTGTTACAAAGGATTAAAAAAATCAAAGCCGAATTCGCCTTCTGTGATATGATTAATCCAATAAATAGAAATCTTGTATGCTATACACATCTTAAAACAGAAAATTACTAATCCATTAGTTTTTCTGTATATTAAAGGACATTTAACGTCGGAATATGTAAAATTCACACAAATAAGAATACCTTATTACTCTGTAGATTTTTTAGAAATTTTACTAAAACCACTCTGAGGTGAACTATGAAAACAATTAACTCTATATCTAGTTTTAAAAAATTTGATAAAGGTCATGTCTTTTACCGTTTTGAAGATAAACAATTTTACATAAATAATTTAATGCGTTTTATTAAGAATGGATTAGAGAGTAAACAATGTATATTGATAATTGAGAATATGAGGGCCCTTCCCCTAATAAAAGCTACTATTGATAAAAAGTTTAGTCATAAACAAAAAGAATCTATTCGTTTAGTTAATAATTTTGATTATTACTTGGCAAATGGTGATTTTCACACAAAAACTATTCTTACTCATTTTCAAGAAGATTTGTCTATATTGAAAATGAAAAATACGATGATAAGAACATGGGCTCACGTAGAATGGGCTTCAGAGAAACCAGATATTCTTTTACTAGAAGAATTTGAATCAACTGCCGATAATTTTGTTGAGGAGGAGGGTATAGTTTCAGTTTGTGCATATGCTGCTGAGTCTTTATCTTCTACTTTGGATACTACTCTGCAACAATTACATCAATATATTATGACAGATGATAACCTTTTTATTTCTCCCTTTTACAATGGATGAATTTATTAGAAGTGTGGCCATGAATTCACTTTTTCTACAAAAGGAATAATAGTTAAAATAATTTTAACGAAAATATTTTAACTATTTCTTTTATTTTTAAAGTAGTTTTATTCTTTTATTTATATTATATTTTAATATTTTACCTTTTACAGTAAATGATTGTTCTATGTATATAAAGCTTCTATCTTTCCCTTTATAAGTTCCCTATCCATAATATAAACTCTAAAGACATTTCCTGTTTTTTAAATTCCTTCTTCTTTTTATTTCGTTGTCTATAAAAAATTCTAAAGATATTTTATACAATACAAAATTAAGTTTTTTAAAAATGTATAAGGGAATAAAGTAAAATAAGAAAATTAGTTAATAGGGGATTTTGTGGTGAATATAACAGAAATAATGACCAAAGACGTTGAGACTTGTGATCTTAAAAGCTCTTGTGGCGAGGTAGCTAATCTGATGAAAAAATTAGATGTAGGAGCTATTCCAATTTGCGAAGGCAATAAGCTAGTTGGATTAGTAACAGATCGTGATTTAGTTGTGAAGGGGCTAGCAAATAACTGTAACGCTAATACACCGATAGCTGAAATAGTAAAACCGCACGTAATCAATGGTACTAAAGAAATGTCCCTAGAACAAGTTGCAGAGATAATGACTCGTTATCAAATACGACGATTACCTATTATGGAAGGTGATAAACTGATTGGCATTGTTTCTCTTGGTGATATAGCAACAAGTATTGAAGAAAGTAAAAAAGCAGGTACAGCTCTTGAAGGTATTTCAACCTCAATTAAAACTGAAAATTTAAAATAGAGATTAAGAAATTTCAAATCAAGAAAGAGAACCACTGCTTCTGTAGTAGTTCTCTTCTTTTTATAGATAACATTTATTACCCTATGGTTCATTTAGCTCTTTTATTATTTGATGTTACATGCTCGCCTTGTTCTTTAATATTCACTTCTTCTTTCCTTAGAGTCTCCGATACTTTTTCATTTTCTTCTTTACGTCGTTTGCCCACCACTACTTCTTCTGTTACCACAGGTTCTTTTGATACGGTCACTTTCTCTTCTTCAAGGGGGATACGAACAGATTCTTCATCTTCAATAATCTGTGTATTGGCTCGTTTATCCGATACAGGACGACGCTCCACATATACTTCATCATGCTCTACAGGAATATTGACCGTTTCCTCTTTATGAAGAACCTCCTTATCGACTTGAACTTCTCCGGTTTGGACTCTTTCCTTATCTACATGTAATTGTTCTTCTTTTAACTCAATATGTTCTTCTGTATTCTTTGGAACGCCATGTTCATGTTCACGATGTTCCCCATATAATGATTTATCATAAACAGAGTCACCTTTGGCAAAAGCAGAATCCCCTCTCTTTTCTAAGAAAGAATTTGTTTTTGTCTCTCGATTAGCATTTACTAACAATAATACCTTTCCTTTCTGTAAATCATCTGCATAAGGACCTGCTTCTGTGAGTGGAACACCCAGGTTAATTAAACGTTGTTCCACTTTAGCTTTGTCTTTATGAGGCTCTTGATAGTGATCTGGTGAAAATACATGTTTAATTTTCTCCATAATCGATTCGTCTTGATGACCTGTCTCCGTCGTTTCAATTCTCTTTATGTCAATTCCCTCTTTGTTTTCTACTTCTAGATAATCCTCATTATCTATATCGTTAGTGGTTACGAGAGAAAGATTTTTCTCTTAAAATCCTTGAGTCTTTAAGTTTTGAATCGCTGTGACCACAGCCTCCTCATTTTCGTAAGTACCTATCACATTTTTTGTCATTAGTAACTCCTCCTTCTATTATAAAAAGCTATTTAGAAAACTAATTTCATCTGTGTTACTTTTAATACCCGCATGTCCTTTTATAAAACTTTTTTTGGAATAGTAAAAAACATCCAAATTTGAATTAGAATACGATTAAGGGATAATCTATAAGTTAAATTGAACGAGGTGCTTTTTAAATTTAATGGATAATCCTTAAACCAGTAACCGACATCTAAAAATACAGGTTTATTAAGCTATCACATAGGGAAAATGAGTTCAAAGTTTAAATAAAAATAGAGAGGAGCAAGTGGAATGCGACAAAAAGCACTTATTTCTGGTCTTGCTATTTCAACAGTAAGCGTAGGGATTACAACTTATTTATTGAAGGATAAATCAAACTTAGATAAGGTAAAAGGGTTTGTTCGAAGTGTAAAAAAAGCTATTCCATATAAGTCATCGACTCAAAAATTGACTTCGTTCCCTATACACAAAGCTGGTCATCCAGACCCTATGGACATTGAAGATAATAAAATGGTCTCAGAAGGATCTATGTTTCCTGTACAATATTATAATGAAAAGAAACAGTGAATTATCAACCTATATCACTAACTATATTAATATACTTGTAAAACAGTTTAGTTGCATCTCGAGCAGATTTTAACTATTTGAAAGAGGTATGTTTCATCATAGTTATATCTGCTATTTCAATTCCAATAAATATATTTGTAGGTCTCATATCTTAACTTAGAATGTTTAAATCATAGTTGAAATGTCCAAGAAGATAGGTAGCTAGTTATTCATATCACAAACTTCAATTAAATAGCCTGTATGTGATTAAGGAGGTTTTTTAATGGAGAAAATAAGAGCTGTAAAGGATGGTTATGAAGTAAAAGAGGCTATTGAACAATTTTTAAGTCTGGGATTCAGAAAGGACAATATCTACTTATTAGCACATGAAAGAGATCGCACTGAGGAATTGACAAATGTGTTAAATACAAATGATATCAGTATATCAGAACCTGGAGACAACAAACCAATGGCAAATTCACTTCATTTTTGCAAAGATGAACTACACACTAAGCTTTACTCCTTAGGATTATCAGCTGCAGAAGTTCAACAATATGAAAAGGAATTGAATTGGGGCCGTATACTAGTGATTGCAACAAAGGCAGATGATGTTCCTCCTATTGAGTAACATCAGAAAAAAAGCTGTACAAACTTTCTTCACCGGTTAATTAAAGAAAGTTTGCATAGCTTTTTTAAAAAAATATATATTTCCTCTGAAAATATTATGGCCTTCATCAAAATGCAAAGCATTATCATTAAGCAAAAATATAAAAATAAAAAGTTGAAATTTGTTGTGATAATAAAATTACCTTGTGAAATATAGGTAAAGAAGTACTCTAAAACCTTAAGCGTTTTATAAATAGTTTTTAACTTTAAATAAATATATTTTCACAAATAACGTCTTAGGACGTTTCCTTTTCGGCTTTCTCTATTTCTCCCCTAAACTTCTCTTCAATTAACTGTTTATCCCCATACACCAATAAACGATCCCCTGCTTGAATTTTACAATGAGTAAGTTTCTTTCTTATTCTTAACTCCCCTCGCATTAAGAAAAGTACTAATATGTCTTCATCTTCATTTATGCATTCATTCACTGACTTTCTAATATAGGATGACTCCTCATCAATTTTTATTTCTAAAAGGCAATCTGCTTCATTAGTTAATAAAATTTGATTTACTGGTAATTCGTCTATTTTAAATGATTCCTCTGATTCTTCCTCAAATTTATCTGCTAAAACTTTTTGAAAGAATGGAAGTTTTAGAAGAAAAAATATGAGAAGCAGTGCTCCTTCTATATATAATACTTTTGGGGTTAGCACATTATTTGATAATATACTACTTAAAGAAGAGATAATAACGGCAAACGAAAAAGCACCAAATAGTATTAAAAAAATACCTAATCTTCTTCTAAAAGGATGACCTAAAATCAATTCGGATTCTCCTGTGGTAAAACCAGTTCCTGTCATTAGTGATATTACTTGAAATCGAGAAACAGGCTTTTTTATTCCAGTTATTGTAAATAAAATAGTATTAATTTCGATTATGGTAGCTATGATCACTAAATAAATAATTGTAAATGTAAATTCCATTTTTTCACCTTTATTTTTCAATAAATTTTCTATGGGAAATTGGACTTATTAATAATCTCTTTGTATGTTACTTTTATCTAAAATAATAAGAGATAAACTTCTCACATCCAGGATTGTTTGATAAATGTTCTTTTCATTTAACATATATAAAATAATGACTAATATAGAATAATTAAGAATGGAGTATTTATAGATAGTTTTTCTTATTCCGTTTCTTTTCTTTAATATAGGACTTAACAGCTTGAATAGCTATTACGCTAGAAATTCCAATTCCTGACAATGCTACAAGTAAAGCGATATCTTCAAAAATCGTGTAGTGTAGAACCTTATCCCATTTAATTTTCCCTTCCCAATTTTGAATCACTAGATTCATTCCATAAATTCCAGATACAACAGTATATAGAGTTAAGATTTGCAATAAAGAATTATGCCTTTTTGAGGTCATTCTCTCCTGATTTTTATATAAGTCGTTAAGGGTTTTATTTACCTGGGTAAATAAGTTATCTATGCCTAGAGATTTTTTGAAATAATTAGAAATCTCTTTTCCAGCTAACCTGCTGTTTATTTCAGGATTGTATATTTTAGCAGAAAATTCAGTTATTTTAACAATAAGAGTATCCACTTCAACCTCATTTTGTCCCTTATGAATTCTTCTTTGGTCATATGTGAGTTTCATAAGAATGATTCGATAATAGTAAAAAAGAAGAAATGAGTAATAGTATTGCCCAAACATTTGGTTGGCGAGCATGTGGGCAAGTTCTCCTTGAGATTTGGTTATACATGCAAACATGTAATCTGTTACCACATAATACGTTTCATCTGCCCACCTATCGTACACATGATCATCATAAAATCGCTCCATGTAAGCAGGGTTTTTTGCTCCGATAAATGGATGACCTTTGTTGTCAAATCCACTTATGCTTCCTAATCGGTAAAGGTCTTGAACTTCGAGTTTGCTTTCTTCTTGCAATACTATACTGCCTACTACATATAGCCTTTCATCTATATAGAATGGTAGGCTTCCAAAATAAGAAGAGTTCGTATTTTTTTCATCAAGAAAACTTTTCATAAAAGGACATAATGATTCAAAAATGAAAGATTTTATCATTTTATAAGATTGATTTTTTGTCCCTATCTGGATATCTGAATCTTCCTCTACAAGAGGTTCCATCACACGAAATAAATCAGTGAATTCTATTACTTCTGAGTAAGACATGTTATCAGGTAATTCAACGCGTATATTCATCATGCCTATTTGAAAAGGACAAATAATAATATCTATGGACAATAGTTGAAAAATTGTTTGAAGGTACTTTCCTTTTAGGAAGAATTCCTGATTGAATGCCTTAGAGAATCTTCTAAAACCTTCTTTTTTGGTTGAGACGGATGGAAAGATAATAGGTTCAATATTAGGTAGAAAAATTCTCTCCATACGATAATGTGAAACGGTATGGTGGTCACCATAGTATTTATCTTGTAAATGGGAATTATCAAGTGTAAAAAAATCATAGCCTTGTTGTTGGAGTAGTTGGGATAAGCTATCTGAACACTCTTCTTTTAAAGTAAATGGAAAGATAAATTGCAGATATGCCTTTTCGACCTCAAACTCCTTTATAGATTGGTCTTGTTCGTTGAAATTTGGCATTTTTTGCTCCTTTCTTCAAATTAAAGATTGATAAATTTTTCACTTTAATTTATTAACCCTTCTGCAAGAGAATTTCCACCTCATCAAGAGAAATAGAATAATTATATAGATGAACAATATGTCTTAGAAAATTCTTAGTGCATCGTTACTTTCATATTCATTTTTCTAATTCCCGTTTATCCTATCGTAACAAACTGGTAAAAAGAGGATAGATCAGTTAACCCTCTTAGATTTTATAGCTACATTGTTATTGAGTAAGCTCTTGGGTAATGCTATCTATGACAAAAATGTTAGAATCACTGAATTTTTATTTGCTACATCATTTTGGGGAATTATTGTTTTCTTAGTAGAATTTTTCTCTTATAAATATAAAAAAATTAGAAAAATAGCAGAGGGCATTCCTTCAATCTTAATTAACAAAGGAATGATAGACTGAAAAGAACTTAAAAAAATAAAATAGAAATGCAAGAATTAATGGAAATGTTATGGGCCAATAGTGTATTTTTCAATCAAGACGTACAATATGGAACTATGTAAAATAATGAAAAAATAAGTATCATGAAAAAATCTCGACATAGTAAAATGTCGAGATTTTTATTAAGTCGAGATTTCTATATAAGTCTTTTTTACAGCATCCCACTGAAATTTCCCTTCTTCTACAACAAGGTGATCTTCCGGATTCCAGGGTAAACTTTCTTTAGCGACGTCTAAACGTAAATGTTCAATACTTGCTGGAGGAAGTTCACTATCCCACTCATTTAGCCCGATAAAATAAATACTACCTTGTGCTAATACATCTGGATGTAAATGAACAAAGATTGTTTGAAATTCTATCTTATCCAACTGTTCCATTTTTCCCACCCCTTTAGAGCACTTTTTACCTTTTAGTCTAGTAGGTTGTTAAAGTTTTAGTATCTTATACTATTGGTTTAACATTAACTCTTCTTATATTTATTTTCAGTTGAGGATTCATTTTTAGTTTTCTTTTTATTTCTTTCGTCTTCCTTTTCTATCTTTATTTCTTCAATTGGTATGGAGTCGACTGTTTGTTCAATTTTAAAGCGATCAAATAAGGTTTTATTCTCTGTAGAATAGTGCTCAGCATGATCCCTGCTTTTTGTCTCTTGGGGATGAGGGGACCTTTTTCTTGATTCTGTCATTCTTTTCTCCCCCTGTGTTGACTGTATACGTTCATATTAATCTCCTCCCATAAATTAAGATATTTTACCTTTATCCTAACAGGGATAGCTTTAAACCTGGGCCTATACTTATTAAAATTTAAATTCAATTACAAAAATAGATAATGGGGGTGTTTTCAGAACTATTTTTCCTGATCTATATTGTAAGCTGTTTCTTTATAACATCATGCATCGTAAATAACATAACTTCTATCTCAATTTTGCTGTTGGTACATGGAATAATTTATATTTTACAAATGAGCAAGCTCTTCAGATAATTTTTTTGCTTTAGCTTTTAATTGTTCTTTTTGACCTTCCAAATCCGCCATTACAGCTAGAACCTCTTTATTATCAGGTTCTTCTCTAAATTGATTTAATACAGCAACAAGGGATTCTGAGACTTTGATTAAATTCTTGTTCACTTCATCCTGCTTTTTTAAATTAATAATTTCAAATTTCTTTTTTTCTATATTATTCATCTTCCTACTTCCTTTCTTTTAATATATAACTGGGGATTAATTACTTAGCTTTTAAAAATTTAAAGTCCGTATCAAAAATATTGTAAATATAGGTTCTAGAGAATACCCGAACTATTAAAAACTTGTAATAATATATAATATAATACGGTTTTCATCTTTTACATTGATGTATCTTGAGCTTGGTTTTGAACTGTAGAGATTTTGCTTCTATGATATGCTGCATTTATTTCTCCACCTATAACAAGAATTAAGCCTGTTAGGAAAAGCCATAGCATAAGCACAATCACTCCCCCTAAACTCCCATATGTTGTTGAATAGCTGCCAAAGTTATTTACATAGAAAGAGAAAATAAGAGATGTTAATTGCCATAAGATAGTTGCCACAACTGCTCCCGGCCATACATGTGCAAAAGGGAATGTCTTGTTAGGAGCAAGATGATATAAGATAGAAAGAATACATATCATAATCCCAATTGCAACTATCCACCTAAGTATGTCTAAAATAATAGCCGTCCCTGGTGGGAAGGAAAGCCATTCTCTTAACATTTTTAAAAGAATACCTCCAAAAACAGGAAGAACAAGGGCTACTAAAAGCGTTAAGATTAGCCCAATTGTTAATACAATTGATAGTAATCTTACTTTTATAAACGAACGAGTTTCTTCCACATCAAATGCTTGATTTATTGCTTTTATAAAAGCATTTATACCATTTGAGGCAGACCATATAGTTCCTAAGATTCCGAATGTTAGAATTCCACCACTGGGTTTACTAATAAATTGCACTACATTTTCTTTGAAAATAGTGGCAGTTTCCCCTGGCATTACACTTTGTAATATATGAATGGCTTCCTTCGTTTCAATAGATAAATAGGGAACAATGGATAAAAGTAAAATAAGCATGGGGAAAATTGATAACATATAATAATAGGCCTGTTCAGCTGCAAGTTCAGTTGCACGGTCTTCTTTCATTTCTAGTATGATTTTTTTACTAAAAGATATAACCTTATTCATTACACCCCTCAACTTTCTGAAGTATTATTTAAAATTCTTTTCCCATTATTTAAAATTTTCAATCTAAAAATTATATAATGCTTCAAAAAATCCACATTTAAATAAAGAAACCTTTTAAGAATAGGGTTTGATCATTAAATATAACAGGAATGGTCTTATATATCTTAAAAATAGGTGATCTTTATGATTAATGACATATTAAAAAATTTATCAATACTCAATGTTTTTTGGTTCATTATTGATTTGAGTTTAATCCTTTTGGGAAATCGATTACTTCATTGGACAGTTAACTTTGTTTCTAAAAAGAAGACATATCCATCAAAGAACTTTTTCAATTCTATTGTTTCTTTGTTAAATTGGATTACTATCTATGCTGTAATTTTTTTATTCTTATTCTCTTTTCCTAATAGAAAATGGATGTTCCGCCCCTTATATTCTCAAGGAGGAATAGATGTATCATTCTTCCTTATTTTAATTGTAATTATGAGTATATTATTTGCTCATAAACTCATTAAATTATTGACTACGCATGTATTGAAGCCAGTTTATAAACACTACAATATTAATAACGGTTTAGGTTATACATTTAATAAAATTATTTATTATACATTGATGATTATAGCCTTAGGAATAAGTTTTAAGAGCGTCGGGATTGATCTAACCGGATTAGGGACAATCTTTAGTGTGCTCGGTATTGGAATTGGTTTTGGAATGAGAAACATAGCAGGAAATTTTGTGTGTGGAATTATTATTTTATTTGAAAGACCAATTGAAGTAGGAGAAGTTATTCAACTTAATGAGGGGATTGGGAGGGTGGAAAATATCAGACTTAGATCTACAATTATTCGAACTGCTAAGGAAGGGACTTTAATTATACCTAATCAATATTTTATTGAGCACATTATTAAAAATCGAACTGGATCTGAAATGATAGCAGAAGTTACTGTAAGTGTAGAATATGGAGTTAGTACAGAGAAAGTTGATAAGGTTCTCCACGAAGCCGTATCAAAAGTTAAAGGAAAATCTGAAGGGATATTAAATGAACCAAATCCTACTATTCGATTTGTGAACTTTCGAAATAGAACTATGGATTTCTTAGTTGAGATTCCAGTAATAAATTTTGAGATTAAAGAACAAATAGAAAGCAAGCTAAGACACTCTATAGTTCAAAGTTTTACAGAAGAAGGAATTCATCTTGCGCCTTATGAATTTAGCCAAGTCCTTTTAAATAAACTTGAAAAGTAATAGCCGAGAAATAAAAAGAAGACATTCTAAATTTGAATGTCTTCTTTTTATTATAGATGCACGAGCTACATCAAATCCATCAATCTTAATATCCAATAAAAGGAGAGTGAACTTTTAAATAAATTCATGGTTTTAAATTTGAGAGTTTATTCATTATTTACTTGTTCTTTGATTTACTATTGCTTTTTCAATAGTGTTATTCAATGCTTCTACAGTAGAAAAAATTCTTTTAATTCCACTTATACAATTTCTCTTTGCCTCTAAAGGGTTGTTTTGTAATATAAAAGATTTATTTGTAGTTACTTTTTTTATATCCTTTACAAGTTTATTTACTTTAGTCCTTGTTCCTTCATTGAACATAGATATAGCTGCTCCTCCAATTATAGTACCTATTGTTAAACCTTTTATAAAATCTCTATTTGCAAATTTTTAGGTCTTATATACCTGTTCTTTCATAAATCTGTTACCTCTCTTTATATAATAATTATTTGTATTTTTAAGCTGTTTGTTTCTTTCTCTTTTAATTGAAAGTATTTGCTTAAGTATCGCATAGAGGTTATTTATTAATATGTTGAGTTTTCATAAACGAATTTTACTATATTTTCTATATAAAAGCCTTCTTATTATAAGAATGCGAATAAAATGGCCTTGTTTTTTCTATCAATAAGGTTTTAATAATACGTTTAATTTATTTTTTCCAGTTTAATAATCCATCATCTTCATCAAACTCGATTAACACATCAGTTATTCCTTTTTCTGTTAAAATCTTTTTTTCTAATCGATCTTTTATATCATCCGCAACGGCGACTGTCAAGGTAGGATCAATTTCAATTTCTATTTCCACATGGAAATCTTCTCCTTCTTTAATAACATTTATCCCTTGTATATCTTTGACATCGGGATCCCTCATTACTAAAGAACCTATCTTGTCTTCCATTTTTTCATCAGCCTCTCCTATTGCTCCAGCAGCGTTATCTAGAAAAACCTTTCCAACCACAAAGAACATCATTAATCCAATTAAAATTGAGGCAATTCCTTCAGCTTGATGATAAGATGTGAAATTAGAAATTATTACTGCAATAATAGCTAATATCCCACCTCCTGTTGCTACTAAATCTTCCATAAAAACCAGCTTTGTTGCCGGTTTTGCATTTCTTAACCTTTTAAAGCTTTGGAATAATATGTTTATCCCTTTAACTTCAATGTCCTCATCATAAACAATCTCTTTCATTGCTTTATATAGAACCGTTGCTTCAAGCATAACGGCGATGCCTAACACGCTAACATTTAAAATAAAACCCGAAGATTCCGTGGGATGTAGTATATGACGAAAACCTTCTCTTATGGTTTCAAATGACATAATTCCTACAATTAATACCGCACCAAGTAAAACTAAATTTACCAGCCTTCCAAAACCATTTGGAAACCGAGCTGTTGGTGTTTTTTTGCTAAGTGCTGAACCTATAAAAACAAAAAATTGATTGGCAGCATCCCCCAGACTATGCATTGTTTCTGCAAACATAGCAACATTACCCGTTAGTATAAAAGTCGCCCCTTTAATGATTGCAATAATGGCATTAACTATCCCTGCTAACAGTGCAGACTTATTTCCTTTTTTTAATAATCGAAGCAATTCTCCCATTTTCTCACGCTCTCTTTGGTTTCTTTATATTTAAGTTTTTTATCCTGCAATGAATAACTACTAAGTAAAATTCTTCATCTTTCAATTTCCTTTTTTCTGAATAGAATTGTTATAGATTAATATGCTTTTACATGAGGTGGCCTTATACAGAAGTACAATTTAATTAGTATTCGCACTCATTTTTATATGTTACTTATTCTCTTATTTACACATGTTTAAACGATTAATTAATAATAACCATTTTCAAATCTAATTAAGCAAAAATGGTTATATAAATTTATCTTTTTAACCAAGAAATAAGAATTCTACATAAAAAAATTCCATGGTTAATTTGTTTTAGATATGGGTAAAAGTTAATTAAATATTTTAATAAAGGGGTGAATTAACAATGGAAATTCTATGGATGCTAATTGTTGGCGGAATTATTGGTTGGCTTGCTAGTTTAATTACAGGACGAGATGTTCCTGGGGGGATTATTGGTAATATTATTGCTGGCTTTATTGGCGCGTGGTTAGGCGGCCTTATCTTTGGAGATTGGGGTCCAGTCGTTGGTGGCTTTGCAATTATCCCTGCAATTATTGGATCAATTATTTTGGTGTTAATTATAAGCTTTATTTTACGAAAAGTAGGAAAAAGAGGTAATCAGACCCACCATGATCATGCATAAAAGATAGAAAAGTTTCAAATAGGAGTGGCTAAAACTGAGAAAGAAAAACCAATTTATAATATCGGACTTTACCGAAGAAAATTACTTTGAACTAGATTCTTATCTTCCTTATTTGTTTAAACAAATTAATAATCATGCTGAAAATGTATCAGAAGCTTAATGATAGTTAAAGTGCTTTATAAAGAGAAAAATAAAAAGAGATTAAATGAGGGTATAAAATAAGCGACCTTATATTCTAAACTAAACGAATATATAAGGTCGCTTACTAACTATTATGGTTAATTTTTTAAAAAATTTCGATTGTTCTTCTCTACAGGCGACGATTCGAAAATTATTTGCACCTTTTCAAAATACATATGCATCATTAAATGAACCGTCCAAATCACATACCTCTAATGAATCACCTATTAAAATGATGATGTCGAATCCTTGTCCTAGAACCAATTCTTTCTACAAAATTAATTTAATATGCTAAAACCAATTTCTGCAAGGGCTTGTTCCAATGTGGCAAGAAGATCAAGTATTAAAAAAAGCGATGGATGAATGGGAACGTGTAAGTCAGGATCCTGAAGTGCTATTAGCATATGAAGCTCGAAGAAAAGCGTTATTAGATGAAAAATCTGCATTAAAAAGAGCTGAAAGAAAAGGTATTATAAAGGTAGCTCTAGGGATGATTCAAAAAGGAATAGATGAAGAGACTATTATCGAACTAACAGGACTTACAAAAGAAGAAATACAAGAACTTCGTCGACAATAAGTGAAAAGAAATAAAAAGAGCATTGTTATTAATACAATGCTCTTTTTATTTCTTTCCTGTTAATAACTTGTTTTCTAGCTTTACTACCCATTTATAATACCCTAATGCAATAAGTAGAAGTACAGGATCAATGATAGCTGAATACCATAAATTCCACCAACCATAGTGGAAGTATCCCCAAGGTTCAGGGAGTAATGTAATCATTTCATAAAGCAAAATGGCTACCATCCAAAAGATAAAATAGCAACCCTTGTGAATGATTGACATTTTAAAAGGATACCAATTAAGAAATATCATATTAGCAGGTGGGAGTAATACAGTATGAGTAAGAACTCCCCTCCAATCTGCGTTTTCTGTAAAATACCAATAGGCATGATATTTGAGATCTATAAAGACATCAAACATATGTTGAAAAGCAATTGTAAACATCCAAATATGAAGAATCTGATTTGCTGTTAGTCTTTTATTTGTTTTAAATGCAATAAAATTAAATACAATAATGGCAATAGCAAGTCCTATCATGGTTTTTTCCTTTTTAATTAAATATACCATATAATTACATATAATGAAATTAAAAACTATTAATGGATTTTATTACTTTAGGTCTTTCTATTCTAAAAACAATCTATATAAAAATTAAATTACCTTTAATCAGTAACAAAAATTAGTCGTTTTTGTTACTGATAACTCAAAAGTACAAGGAAGCTCTGAAATCCTTAATCCCTTTACATTGATTTATCAAGGATATAATACATAATCTATGATTAAGGCTGTCTAATGTAAATAATCTAAAAACGTATACCTTGACGGACTTTTATTGGTTCTTGTAATCCGTTTTATGAAACTAACTTTGTATATCATATATAGCCTAAATACAAAAAACAACTGGGTCCGTTCAGTTGTTTTTTCTGGTTCATGAATGATAAATCAATGTTTGGCTGACGTTGCAGAACGTCTTAAGTAGTTTGCTCAAGAGAGTAAAAAATATGTATTTACATTTATGTTTTGAAACATACACAAAAAGGGAAAAGTAACTTAGTTTTATTCTAAATGAATGTTAAATAAGAAAAATGGTTAATATGGGGAACGACCTATATTAGTGAATCAGGAGGGAAGGTATGTCAATTAATAAAGAAGTTTTATACCGGGGTAAACGATTTAAGATTATTCATATTTATAGTTCTGGTTATTGTAAGCTTAGAAAAGTTAATGATCCTTTTAAAGTAGAACTAGCTTTATTGAATGATATCCTACTAACAGGATAATGATTACTGCACATTCTTATTTAACTGACCAAACCGACTTCATTTGATTTTGTTATTAATGAAACGTATTAATCATTTTTCGATAAAAGTAGAAGCCAAATTCCTTATATATAAAGAATTTGGCTTCTATTAATGTTGATTATACTAACTAAAAAAGTATATGGTATCGAGTGTGAAAACAGAAAAATTCAGTTTTACAAACAATTAGTCGTTATCACGTTTGTTAGTGGATTTTCCGCCTTTTTCACCGATTTCCTGATAAAATTCTTTATCCTGGTTTTTAGATGTAGCTTTTCCACCTTTTTCGCCAATCTCCTGATAAAATTCCTTATCATGATTTTTGGCTGTAGTTTCTCCGCCCTTTTCACCAATTTCTTGGTAAAATTCTTGGTCATGATTTTTAGATGTAGCTTTTCCACCCATTCTTCCAGCTTCTTCACGGCTCATTTTGTCATTATTTTTATTAGTTGTCATTTTACATTCCTCCTAATAATTTTTAATATGTTTTTTATTTTCCACGTTTAAAAGGAGCTAAACTATTTATTTTATTTTCCTAGTAATTGAGAATCATGTCTCATTTTTTATTTTGTAACTCCCCTTTTTTAAAAATCTTACTTATATTTGCTGATATGCTTTCTTTTGATATGAGAGTGCCTATAAAGTACATTACGTTAAGTTATATAGGTTATACATATTTAAAATTAACACCCTAAATTTAACAAATAACCCAGTTATTATTCTGGAAAATGATACAATTCTCTAGTGAGGAGGATTGTATATGAGTACCTATGTTAAAAATAATTTTACAATTTCAAGTAACAAAAACTATTTAGATGTAGAGCTAATTTATAATTACCTTCATGATGAAGCTTACTGGTCTAAAGGAATACCTTTACGTTTAGTAGAAAAATCAATTCAACATTCAATCTGTTTTGGCGTGTTTGCGGGAGATCCTAAAAAGGAAAAATCTAAACAAGTTGGATTCGGAAGAATTATTACAGATTCATCAACTTTCGCTTACCTTGCTGATGTATTTATACTTAATGAATTTAGAGGATTAGGTCTTGGCAAATTACTTGTTCAAACTATGATTAATTGTCCAAGTATTAGAGAGGTACGAAGGATTTTGTTAGCAACAAAAGATGCTCATGGATTATATAAACAATATGACTTTCAAGCTGTTAAAGATAAAAACTTGTTCATGGAGATTACAGAAGGATATCTATAATAAGTTATCCTAAGGACCTTTCTTAATATTATGAGCGACAAAGCCTGTAGAATAATAATTCTACAGGCTTTTATATATATAAATACCGATAACTGTGATTATGGTGCGACAAGAAGTCGCTTTCTTACAGTGTAGCTGACGCTACTCATCTAGACGCGAAGATGATCTCCATCCGAAACGGCATTCTTGGTAACGAGCCTGTCGGTTGCATGAGGGGATGCGGAAACAGAGGACAATTGCATGGTCCAGAATACTGCTAGGAGAAGATAGGCATGGTAAACGCAAGTGAAGGTTTGTAAGCTTCGTAAAGGTTAGCCTAAGATAATGCATAAGTTTTGCTTGGGTCTTGGTAAGAGGAAAAGTAGAATCATAATGCTACTCTGATGCGTCCCGCATCTTACCCGGAGTAAAGAACCTACCTACCCCTATCGTATCTGTAGAAAGTGGAACTTGGTAAGCCCTATGTCATCTGCGTAAGCAGTAGGATGACTGCAAAGTCAAACGATGTGGCAGAGGGTATGGGATATGAGAAAAAGCGAAAGCCGTTACCCTGAAAAGGGACAGGAAATCAAGAACATTGTATAACTGGACGGATACTGTCGTCTTTACAGACGATGACAGGCTCGAAAGAGCGCCTACTTCTCATGGGTCTTCAACACGAAAATAAATTTGTGGCTATCTTCTAACGAAAAGGAGCGTGCTGTTATGAATACCTCTCTACGAGCGTCGGCGCACGTCTCGCATAAAGGTTGGTACTCTATTGATTGGAATACTATACAACAATATGTAACGAAGTTACGACAAAGAATTTATCGTGCCGAACAGCAAAATCAACGAAGAAGAGTAAGAAAACTTCAACGTTTACTCCTCCGGAGTAAAGCTAATTTACTACTCTCCATTCGCAGAGTGACGCAACAAAATACCGGCAAGCGAACACCTGGTATAGACGGCTATACGGCCTCACAACCAAACGAACGTATCAAACTGTATCAAGAACTACTAAGACATAATGTTTTTCAGCATCGCCCAAAGCCAGCGAAACGAACGTTTATCGCTAAGAAGAATGGGAAATTAAGACCTCTCGGTATACCGACGATACGAGATCGAGTTTATCAAAATGTCGTAAAGAACGCACTAGAACCGCAATGGGAAGTCAGGTTCGAAGCCAGTTCCTACGGTTTCCGCCCTAAAAGAAGCACTCATGATGCCATTAGCAATCTCTTTAACAAGCTCAATACGAATAGTAAGAAAAAGTGGGTGTTTGAAGGAGATTTCCAAGGGTGTTTCGACCATCTCAACCATAATTGGATAAGTAAGCAAACGTCTATGTTTCCAGCAAACAAGCTGATTGGAAGATGGCTCAAGATGGGATATATGGAACAAGGTACGTTACACAACACAATGGAAGGAAGTCCCCAAGGAAGTGTAGCTTCTCCCCTTCTAGCTAATATAGCGCTAGATGGAATGGAAAAAGAGATTGGTATCGTCTATAGAAAGACATACAAATCAAATGGAGGATATAAAATCGATCCCAAATGTAAAATAGGACGTATTCTTTACGCAGATGACTTCGTCATCGTAACGGAAACGAAGGAACAAGCTGAAAGTATGTATCAGAAACTCAATCCTTACTTACAAAAGCGAGGAATTAAATTGAGTGAAGATAAAACCAAAGTTACACATATCGAAAGTGGGTTTGATTTCCTTGGTTTTTCACTCCGACAATACAAAACGGAACAAGGCAATAAGTTATTAATTAAACCCAGTAAAGACAGTATCAGAAAAGCAAAAAGCAAGATAAAAGATACGTTCGCAGTGATGCGAGGTCGACCAGTAAAAGAAATCATACGTGTCTTAAACCCTATTATTAGAGGTTACGGACAGTATTGGAAACATGTCGTATCAAAGAAGACATTTAGTTACATGGACAATTATCTTTTCTTAAAGGTAAGAAAACACCTTAAACAATTACATCCAAGGAAGTCGTGGAAGTGGATTCGAAAGCGTTATTTTAAGAAACCCCACCATGGAGGAAATGATAAATGGATTCTCACATGTCCAATCACTAACATTCAATTGATGAAGATGTCCTGGATTAAAATAGAACGACATGTCATGGTAGCCTACAAAAACAGCCCAGATGATCCTAGTCTAAATGAATATTGGGAAAAGCGAGACCGAAAGGTCTTCAATCATGAAAATACCCTAGATAGGATGAAACTTGCAAGAAAGCAAGGGTATCGTTGTGCACTGTGTAAACACACTCTTCAAAATGGAGAAACGGTTACAGTACGAAATCTAGAAGTTACTACAGGTAAAGTTACTAAATTGGTACATGTACCCTGTATAAAGTAAAAGAGATGTTCGGATAAAAAGAAGGCTTGAGCCGTGTGAAGGGAAACTTTCAAGCACGGTTCTTAGGGGGGCGGGCGCTCGTGAGAGTGCCTGCCTACCCGACTTAACTGATATACACTATACAAAATATTTAAACAGATCCAGACTCTTGAACTTTAATAATAAGGATATTCATCCTTTTGCATGACAACAGAATCCCATATCCAATATATGATTCCTGCACCTGTTGCCCATATAACCATTCTGTCAGGTCGAAATATGGGTGTAGATATTCCTCCCTCAATTTTATAAGAAAAATAAAGAAAAATAATTGCTACAACACAATATATTATTAAATAAAAAACATTAAACTTTTTTGGCCTTTTGTTTACAAGCAACTGTAAGGGTACGGCAATAATTAAATAAGGGATAGATGCAACGAAGGGAATAAAAAGAAAAGCAATAAGAGCTCTATAACTTGGCTCAATGATAACCATAAATACAGCATAAGAAATACTAGAATAAATAACCGTCTTAAAGCTGTAATACAAAAGATCCATAGATTTCAACAATAAAGTACGCCCTCTTTTCTATAGTCAAGTACGTACTTTTACTATAATGCACAAGTGAATAGGAAACAATTACCTAAAAACAATTCAGGTAATACGTTTTATGGTAATTAAAAGTATATATACATAGTGATTTAAATCAATACTATTGATAAAATGGAAAAATAAAGGTAGTAGTGGAGGTTTAATATGTATATATGGAGTAATAGTGAGGGAGCTATAAGCCTTTTGTATTCAAGACCATTATTTATATTTTTCATTGTTGTATTGTTTGCTTTGTTCATCACAATTTTAATGCAAAATAAGAAGCAATTAGTTACTGGTTTGCATGTAATCACTATAGCAATCATTAGTTTATTTATTTCAGGCTTAATCCTTTTCTTAGAAGGGATAATTGTAGATGATCTTAATCTATCAGGAGATACGATTTCAACTTATATGTTTTTAATAATAGTGGCCCTATGTCTCATTAACTCAGTAACGTATTCTTTTAAAAATAGAAAGCTTTGATAAAGGTTAAAAAGAGGTCTCTTTTAGAGAGCTTCTTTTTTATTTACTACTTAGAATCCGTTTTATGTTAACTAGAAAAGACTACTTAAACATATAATTTAACACCGCTATATATAAGGGTGTTAAGTATGGGTATATCTTTTTATAATGGCCAAATATGCGTTGAAGGGATAATCTGCGGATCGTTTATAGAAATAGGCATTACTTTTATAGCCCTATTCGTCATATATGTAGCTTACGAAGCAATCTATAAAAAAGACCGTCCATAATTTTAGAAATTGTGGACGGTCTTTGATTTGTTTATTCGTCAATCTTTACTAAATGTAAATCGCTCTTGATAGTTGCTTACACAATATCTCGATTCAATTTTTCATCTTTAACCACTTTAATTCTTTCCACTTTTCCTACAAGGAAGATATACGAAAGTGCTCCTAGAAGAGCCAATGCCGCTATAAATACTAGCGCTGGGGCAAAGTTTCCTCCTTTTGCTAAGAAACCAATAACAATCGGAACAATAATAGAGGCTAGACCTCCGATAAAGTTAAACACTCCACCCGTTAAACCGACTAAATGTTTAGGCGCTAAGGTTGAGACAAAGACCCACGTAATAGAGGCCAGGCCATTTCCAAAAAACGCAATAGCCATAAACATGATAATGAGAGATGTGCTATTTACATAATTGGCTCCGATAATTGAAGTTGATAAAAGCAGCCCTACGATAATCGGTGTTTTTCTTGCAATCCCTAGTGATACTCCTTTTTTCACTAAGGCGTCAGATACAAAGCCTGATAATAATACCCCTACAAACGCTGCTAAAAACGGAGCAGATGCTAGGAAGCCTGATTTCAAGAAATCTAACCCTCTATATTCCACAAGATATGTTGGAAACCAGGTAAGGAAGAACCATAAAGTAGAGTTTACGGCAAACTGACCTAAGTAGATGCCCCATAGCTTCCGGTGAGAAAAAGCTTCTTTAAGATTTCCCCATTCAAATTTTGCTCTTTCTCCTTTCTTATACGCAGCTTTAACTAAGCCTCCACCTTCTTCGATATGCTGTAGCTCTGCTTTATTTACTTTGCTATGCTGAGAAGGATCACGGTAAAAAATGTACCATATAATGCCCCATGCTATACCGATAACCCCTGTAGTAATAAACAGACCTCTCCACCCTAAAAAGTGCTGAATGGTCACCAATGTAGGTGTTAAAAATGCTAGCCCTGCAAACTGTCCCGAAGTATAAAAAGCAATTGCTGATGCTCTTTCCTGATTTGGAAACCAGCTGGTAACTACTTTATTATTGGTAGGAAAAGCCGGTGCTTCGAATGCTCCTGTGGCTAAACGCAGACCAAAAAGACTCACAAATCCCTTAGTAAACCCTTGCAGCAGCGTAACAATAGACCAGGTAATTAGACTAACGGCATACGTAACACGAGCACCAAAACGGTCAGCCATTACCCCTCCTGGTATTTGTAAAGCGGCATAAGCCCATCCAAAGGCTGAAAATATAAGGCCCAGTTCTACTGATGATAGCTTTAAATCCTTGGACATGGCTGTGGCGGCTACAGAAATATTACTTCGATCCATATAGTTGATGACAACGCTTACGAAAATAAATGCTAAAACACGAAATCTAACGCGAGTCGGCTTTTCGCTATACCCCTTCATTCCCTTATCCCCCTGTATATGACTAGTTTAAAAAGGAGATCTGACTGACCGTTATTTATCAATCAGACCTTTCCTGCTAAAATGGTTTCCCCATTACCATTCTGCTACAGAACCATCTTTATGACGCCATACTGGATTACGCCAATTATGACCGATATCAGCCATTTTTCTAACATGGTCTTCATTAATTTCAATACCTAAGCCAGGTCCGTCAGGAATCTTTACGAATCCTTCTTCATATTTAAATACGTGGTTATCAACAATATAATCTAGTAAATCACTGCCTTGGTTATAGTGAATGCCTAAACTTTGCTCTTGAATAAATGCGTTGTGGCACGTTGCATCTACTTGAAGACAAGCGGCTAATGCAATAGGTCCTAACGGGCAATGAGGCGCAGCTGCTACATCAAAGGCTTCAGCCATTGAAATAATTTTCTTACATTCTGTAATTCCTCCTGCATGTGATAAATCAGGCTGAATAATATCAACGTAGCCGTCTGTTAAGAGCTTTTTAAACTCCCATTTTGAAAACATTCTTTCTCCCGTCGCAATAGGAATGGATACATGGTTGGCAATTTCTCTTAATGCCTCATTGTTTTCGGACAAAACCGGCTCCTCGATAAACATTGGACGATAGACCTCTAGTTCTTTAGCTAAAATTTTTGCCATTGGCTTATGTACTCGTCCGTGAAAATCAATACCTATTCCTACATAAGGCCCCACTGCTTCTCTGACAGCAGCGATACGTTCTACTACTTGATCAATTTTTTCATATGAATCCACGTATTGAAGCTCTTCTGTTCCATTCATTTTTACTGCTGTAAATCCTTGTGAGACAACTTCTCTGGCTGCTTCGCCTACATCTGAAGGCCGGTCTCCTCCAATCCACGAATACACTTTAATGGATTCTCTTGCTTTTCCGCCTAATAGTTGATGTACAGGAGCATCGTAATATTTTCCTTTTATGTCCCACAAAGCTTGGTCAATCCCGGATATGGCACTCATTAAAATAGGTCCACCTCGATAGAAACCACCTCGGTACATAACGTTCCAATGATCTTCAATATTTAACGGATCTTTGCCAATAAGATACTCCATTAGCTCGTCTACTGCAGCTTTAACGGTAGAGGCTCTTCCTTCAATAACTGGTTCTCCCCACCCAACAATTCCTTCGTCCGTTTCTATTTTTAAAAATAACCAGCGTGGCGGCACTTGAAACAATTCATAATTAGTAATTTTCATGTAATTTTTCCCCTTTCGTTATACCATTCACTGCGGCTACGTATGCTTTAGCCTTTTGTGTTAGCTCCTGCAGGTATGCATAAGTAATTTCACGATTTGTATCTACTAAAGAACTTCCAATCCCAAACCCTACAGCACCTGCTTCTTCAAATTCTTGAATATTGTCTAAGCTCACTCCTCCTGTTGGAAGAAGTGGAATATGAGGAAGCGGCCCTCGAATATCTTTAATATAGCTAGCCCCCAGCCTAGCAGGAAATACTTTGATAATATCTCCCCCATTTTCAAATGCCGTTAGGATTTCAGTAGGTGAAAAAGCACCAGGGATACTAACCGCACCGTATCTTTTTGTTAGTTTAATCGTTTCCGTGTTAACAGTTGGAGAAAGGATAAATTTTGCACCTGCTAAAATAGCTGACCGTGCTGTTTCAGGGTCAAGCACTGTACCCGCTCCTACTAGCACTTGATCACCAAGCTCTGTAGAAACCTCTTTAATGGCTGAAAGTGCGTCCGGCGAATTGAGAGTAATCTCTATATTTTTTACACCGCCGTCATTCAGCGCAGAGGCAATTTTCACTACATCCTGCGGTTTGGCTCCTCTAATAATCGCAACGATTTTATGCTCTAATAAATGTGATAAACTATCCGTCATGGGTAAGCCCCTTTCTTTTATCGTATAACGTCTTCTCTTGTAATCGCATTCATAAATTCGTAAAGCTCTTTCTTATCAGGCAAGCCTTCAATATCACCCTCTACGGTTACGACCATAGCTCCTATAGCGCACCCTCTTCTAACTGTTTCTATCAAAGAAGAATTATCTATTAGTCCCGATAGTATCCCAGCGGCGAACCCATCGCCAGCTCCTACTGGATCTATCACTCTAGCAACTTTAAAGCCTTCTACGTAAGCGGATTCATTTTCAGTTGAATAATAAGCTCCCTCCTCGCCTAGCTTAATAACGACTAGCTCTGCACCTAATTGATGAAGCGCTGATGCAATGTCTTCAGGGTTATCTTTCTCAAATAAAAACTGACCTTCATTCACTCCTGGTAAAATAACATCTGCATATGTAGCCATTTTAATGAGTGTTTGACGCGCAGTTTCTTCATCCCAAAGCGTCTTGCGTAAATTCGGATCAAACACTATTTTTACACCATTTTTTTTAGCTGCTTTCATCGCTTGAAATACAGCTTCGTGGCAGGAATCGCTTAGTGCAGGTGTAATCCCTGTCACGTATAAGTATTTGGCAGAAGTGATGTACTCTTCATTCATATCATGTGGATTCATAAAGCTTGCTGCTGAACCTTGTCTGTAATAAAACACTTTACTGTTCATTTCATTTGTTTTTTGCTTTAAAAAAAGACCTGTAGGAGCATGATCATCAAATGTCACATGTCTTACATCTATTCCTTCTCCTTTTATACTTGAAAGAATTCGCTCTCCTAACTCATCTTTTCCTAATCGGCTAACCCATCCCGTTTGATAACCGAGTTTTGACAGGGCAATTAACGTATTGCTTTCTGCCCCTGCAATTTTCGAAGAAAAATCTTTAGCGTATCGCATCTTTCCATTCGAGTGTGGGGTAAACAGAATCATTGTTTCCCCCATGCTTATCACATCCATTTTACCCCTCTTTTCATTTATCTCTTCGCCTCTTCATATCCAGCAATAAAAGATATGTTAGTTGCTGTTTGAAGCAGCCTTTCTACAATAAACTCCTTATGCTTCAGCATTCTTTCCTTAGGACCAGCTACACTAATAGCAGCTTGAATGCTTCCCTTTGCTCCAAATACAGGTGCAGCAAGGCAAAACAACCCTTCCTCATTTTCTTCATCATCAATTGCATAGCCCATTTGGATAAAAGAGTCTAGATTGTCATTAAGAACTTTTTTATCTGTAATTGTATAATCCGTAATAGGTAGCAGCTCCGTATGTTCAAGCAGCTGTTCTCGCTGATCTTTAGGAAGAAAAGCTAAAAAGGTTTTTCCTAATCCAGTACAATAGAGCGGCTTTCGGTTACCAGGCTGAGCTGTTGTTCTAATAGAGCGATTATTATCAATCTTAACAACATAGACCAACTCTCCATCTGACAGCAAGGCCATAAACACAGTTTCTTGAACATCCTCCATCAGCTTCTTTAAATACGGTTTTCCTTCTGAAGAAATATCCAACGATTCCATAGCCGCTGCTCCAATTTGAATTAGCTTTGGCCCTAGCTTGTACTTCTTTAATGAGTCCTGATTTAAATACCCTTCATTATGAAGTGTTCCCACAAGATTAAACGTACTGCTTTGTGGAAGCGAAAGTAAATCGCTAACTTCTTTTACTGTTAACCCCTCGGGATGTTGAGCAATCAATTCAAATACCCTTAATACACGTTCTGCTGATTTTACCGACATAAAGAAATCCTCTCTAAATCACATATGTGATTTTAAATTTTATATATGATTTAATGATTTAAATATTATCATAGACAGATCATTAATTCAAAATATTTTTATAAATCCAACAAAATATTTATGACAGAAAATGAAAAACTAGATTTATTGACCTAAAAGCCGTTTTAATTGCTGAAACAGGTATTATATATTAACCTAACTTATTTTTTCACTTCTTCCAAAGCAGCTTTAATAATATTAATTATGACCTGGAATGGGTTAACATGAAGAATTTTCTATGTCGTTAAAGAAACATTGGACGAATTATTTTGGATAGACAAGGAGTGATTTTGAATGAAAAAGATAGTTGATCAGAGGTTCACCTTTTTAAATTTGCAGCATATTAAAATTGCATATATTATTCAAACACTTGGAGTTTTACTTATTCTTGGTCATGATTTCTTAAAAGGTGGATTAGAAAAGATGAAGGCAAATTCACTATGGGTTTTGTTCATTCTATCTAGCGTTGTATACGGCTATTTATCTCTAAGTATTAGCGTAGAACAGGAAAAAGAAATAAAAAGACCTTTTCGCTCTTTTTTGCTGAGTTTATTCGTCCTGTTAGTAATCGGTTCAATTACTGCCTATTTAACATCTGTGACTTCAGGATTTAATTGGAGTAATGGAGTATTATTTGGAGGCATTATTTTTGTATGCGGTCTTATAGCCATGAACTATACGTACCATTTAAGAAAAAACAACAAAATGAATGGGAAGATGATGAATAAAAGAAGACCTTGTTCAAGGTCTTCTTTATTTCTACGGATAATTCACATTACGATAACTAGAAGTAACCCTATTTTATGCTATCAATACTTCACATTAAAATTTAGATGATTCCATATACCTTGGGTAGCTTGCTCAGTTTATAAAATTCACCCTAATTTGCGTTTGAATCCTTTACTAGCTAAAAAGTAAGCGATGACCATGATACCTAGGCACCAGGCGAGGGCACTCCAGATATCGTTGCCAACTGATCCTTCATACAAGAGTGCACGAATTGTATTCACGATTGAAGTCACGGGCTGGTTCTCAGCGAATGCACGAACAGCTTTAGGCATCGTTTCAGTGGGAACAAAGGCGGAACTAATAAAAGGCAGGAAGATTAGCGGGTACGAGTAGCCTGTGGCTCCTTCCATAGATTTTGCTGTCAATCCTGGAATAATGGCCAACCATGTCAGGGCTAGCGTAAACAGCCCGAGTATCCCGGCTACCGCAAACCAATCTAGGATATCAGCGCTGGAGCGGAAACCCATCAAGAGCGCGATGAGGATAACTACTACGATAGTAAGCGCATTGGAAACAAAAGATGTCAACACATGAGCCCATAATACCGAAGAACGTTTGATAGGCATAGTAATGAAACGGGCCATCAGTCCACTTTTCACATCATTAAATAGCCGCACGGAAGTGTAAGCGACGCCGGATGCGATAGCCATCAGCAGGATTCCCGGCAATAAATAATTGACGTAATTGGCTGTTCCTGTATTTATAGCGCCACCAAACACGTAGACAAACAGTAGCATCATCATAATTGGCGTAATTGCCACCGTAATGATCGTATCCGGGCTGCGCATAATATTTCGCATCAAACGTCCTAGTAATACACCTGTATTGTTTTTCATTTATATTTCCTCCTTTTTGCCGATGATTGCGAGGAAGATTTCCTCCAATGTTGGCTGTTTCTCAATGTATTCCACTTTTGCTGGCGGGAACATCTCTTTAAGTTCGGTAAGGGTACCGGTTTTGATGATTTTTCCGCCATGTAGGATGGCTATCCGATCTGCCAGTTGTTCAGCTTCCTCCAGGTACTGAGTCGTGAGCAAGATGGTCGTACCATCGCCAGCAAGCTCTTTGATGGTGTTCCAGACTTCAATCCTGGCTTCCGGATCAAGTCCGGTCGTCGGTTCGTCGAGAAAAATAACCGCTGGCCTGCCAATCAGACTCATAGCTATATCAAGTCGGCGCTTCATTCCACCGGAATATTGATCCGCCCGGCGATTGGCTGCATCGGTCAAGCTGAATCTTGCAAGAAGATTGTCAGCTACTTCATTAGGATTAGATACCCCTCGCAATTTGGCGATCATTATCAGGTTTTCCTTCCCAGTAAGCATGCCGTCTAACGCTGCGAACTGCCCCGTTAGGCTGATGTTCTGGCGGACGTCAGCCGGTTGACGTTGGACGTCAAATTCGCAAATACTTACTTCGCCGCTATCAGCCTTCATCAGTGTTGAAAGAATGTTAACTGTCGTCGTCTTGCCTGCTCCATTTGAACCCAGCAGTGCAAAAATTTCACCGCGCTGCACCTCAATATTCACCCCTTTTAAAACTTCTTTGTCTTTAAAAGACTTTTTTAACTCTTTTACAAAAATCGCTGTATTTCTCATACGTTTTTCCTCCTTTTAAAAAGCTCCACAAGCGGGTTCGCTAGAACTGTCATGATGTAACTAAGCTGAGCGTCTCGTAGAGCTAGTTTTTTTATACTCTACTATTAAGTCTGACTTATATTCTGTATTACTTAGTACTGAGTTTAAAAAATGACCGAATAGCGAAAGCAACTAGCTATTCAGTCGATGTTATTGATTAAATTTATTTTTTCCTAATCGTTCCTTAATACTCTGATTCAAATCTTCACGATACTTAACCATATAAGTTTTAGCATTTGCCACTAATTCGTCAGCAAAGGAAGCCACATCGTCTCCCGTAATTTCGAGCACCTGTCTACCTTCTGCAGCACCTGCTTCGAATAAATCAATTAATTCATACTGTATGTGTAGCATATCCATTCCATTGCCCGATGAGAAATTCCACATGTAGTTTTGAATTTTTTTAAATACAAACTGATAGTCCTCTGGCAAGGCTTCAACCCGTGCCATCATCATTTTATACTCTTTTTTATCACCAATCATTTTTTTGAATATTTCCAGCATGTCATTTTTCCTCCTTTTTATAAAACTTCATAAGATGCTTTAAAACTATCCGACGGTCTATCTTATGAAGTTAGTTTGACTTCAAGACGTTGATTTTTGATGATACAAAATCCCACCTTTTCCAAAACAGCTCAAGCTCCTTGTAGCCTGCCTCATTAAGCGAATAAAATTTGCGGGGTGGGCCCATATCTGATGGTTTTTTTTCTATATTCACAAGTTTTTTCTTTTCTAATCGTACGAGAATAGTGTAGACCGTCCCTTCCACGACCTCGATAAATCCAAGCTCGTTCAGACGGCGTGTAATCTCATAGCCATAGGTTTCATGCCGGCTGATAATTTCTAACACACAGCCTTCCAGCGAACCCTTCAGCATTTCAGTTAAATTTTCGATCTTCAGAACCTCCTCTATATCGTCTGACTTATATTCTGTATCACTTAGTACCAAGCCAATTTTCACTTAATAACTTTTAAAAATTAAGCTATTAAGTAATACTTAGTATATGTAGATTGTATTACTTAGTACCGGGCATTTCAACTATTTTTTAAAATATTTTCAAATGTATAGATATATTCAGGGATAATACTAAGCAAAAAAACTTATTAAAAGAATTCCATAAATCCTTTTAATAAGTTTTTTTCTTTACAGATGTACAGATGCTTTTACAGTTTTTCCGTATAACCCCTTGAATTTCGAATTAAAAAAGATATCCCTGTCAGTAAACAATTAAGAAACAAATATTTCGTCAGGTAGTGTTGAAAGCTATAGGTGAAGTAGAAGTATAAGAAGAACACAAAGCTAAAATAGAAAATAAATTTTAAATATTTTTTTAAAACAGTGTTATGAGGAGAATTCACGTTGACTACTCCTTTTAAAGTCATATAATAAAATTATTTTTCAACCTATATTCGAACGTGTTTCTGTGTCATTTTATAAAACAATTAGAAAAATGATAGGTAATGTAGCAAGGCTTAGAGAGGTACTAATTAACGTTGCGCTTGATACAAACTCCGGCTCTGTATTAAATTGCAGCGCGTACATAGTTGTATTCGCAGCTGTGGGCATAGCAGCCATAATAATCATAATTTGTTTCACCATCTCATCCACCGGTAACAGAAGTGTTAGTATATAAGCGATAAATGGTGAGATTACAAGCTTGATAGCTAATGACCATGAAACTTTTGCTTTGGCTAAATTTCTAATTGATATTTTAGCTAGCTGCATGCCCAGTACGATCATGATGGTAGGAATAGCTGCACCCGCTACTAAATCAACCGCTTCTTTTACAGAGTTGCTTAATGGAATATGAAGAAACTGAAATATAGCTCCTAAAAGTCCCCCATACACAATGGGTATTCGTCGAACTGCGTCAATGGCTGATTTTATACCATTTCCTTGTGGACTCCCTTTAGCGGCATAATAAACTCCAACTGTACACATGACCAGTTGCTGTATCACCATTAGAATGATGGCAGAGTCTAAGCCTGTAACGCCGAAAAGTAATAAAACAACAGGTGTACCGTAGTTTCCATTATTCATAAATGAGGACGCTAATATCATTCCACAGGTTTCTGAAGTAGAATATCGCTGAAAATAAGCAATAATATAGACGACAACAATTAATGCAAAGCAAAGTGCAAATGTGTATAACGTAAGATATAAGTAATCAATCGTAAATTTGGTTGTGTAAAATGTTTTGAACACTAGAACTGGAGACATCAAATAAAGTGCCATTGTTGAAATCGTTTTTGTATCAAATCCTATTTTCTTTTGTCCAATAAATCCAAGTGCAAAAATCCCGAAAATAGGAAGAAGGATTGTTAGGAACTCCATATTTGTTCACCTTCGTCATTTTTTCTTTGTTATTTTCCAAATGAAAGACCTAGAAAATTAAAAATCTAGGTCTTTCATTTAAACTAATAAATTATAAATTTAGAACAATGATACGTTCTTCCGTCATTTCTTCAATTGCATATTTCGGCCCTTCTTTTCCGTTACCGCTCTTTTTCACACCGCCATATGGCATGTGATCGACACGATACGCCGAAGCATCATTTACAATTAATCCGCCTACTTCGATTTCACGAGCTGCCTTCATAGCAAACTGTAAGTCGTTCGTAAAAAGGCCTGCCTGTAACCCATAGTCAGAATCATTTACTTTTGAAATCACTTCATCAATCTCATCATATTGAGCAATAGCTACTACTGGCCCGAATACTTCTTGACGACAAACTTTCATCTCATCATTTACATTAGTCAAAATTGTAGGAAGATAAAAAGCACCGTCACGCTTTCCTCCTAGTTCAATTTTTGCCCCTTCTTCCACCGCTTCTTTTACCCATTCTTCCACTCGCTCTGCTTCTTTAAGACGAATCATAGGTCCAATATCGGTTTGCTCATCCATTGGATTACCGACTACTAACTTTTCTGTTTTTTCTTTTAGCTTATTAACAAAAGCAGTATAAATATTCGTATGAACATAAATTCGTTGAACGGAAATGCAAACCTGTCCTGCATTATTAAAGCTTTTTTGAGAAATTAAAGATGCAGCTTTTTCTAAATCAGCGTCTTTATGTACGACAGTAGCCGAATTATTTCCTAGTTCAAGTGAAACTTTACGTAAACCTGCCTTAGATCGGATAAGTTCTCCTACTCTTGGGCTTCCTGTGAACGTAAACATATTAACATCCTGATTTTCTAATAACCATTCACCAATTTCTGCTCCATCTCCAGTCAATACTTGAAGGCGCCCTTTTGGCAGGCCTGCTTCTTCCATTAATTCAGCTAGCTTGAGCGCACAAATTGGAGTGACTTCAGCAGGCTTTAATACTACACTATTCCCAGCTGCGATTGCCGGTCCAAGTTTATGACAAACTAGATTGATAGGTACATTAAACGGTGTGATAGCTGCAACAACTCCAACCGGGACTTTTACTGTAAAAGCCATACGATTCTCCGAGCCTTGAGCCGATTCAACAGGCACACCTTCTCCATGAATACGTTTTGCCTCTTCCGCTGAAATTTGTAAAGTTGTAGCTGCGCGCTCAACTTCTCCGCGAGATTCACGAATAGACTTTCCAACTTCAGTAGCCAAAATTTCAGCAAATTCTTCTTGGCGGCTTAGTAATAACTCAGCTGCCTTCATTAATACCTCGTAGCGTTCATATGGTGAAAAAGTGTTTTTTAAAGCCTCTTTCGCGCTGGCCACAGCTTTATTTACATCATCTTTTGTAGCTACTGAGATTTCAGCTGCAGGCTGCTGTGTATATTTATTTAAGACTTCCATTTTTTCTGCTGTTGTTTCCCATTCCCCATTTACATATAAACCATATTGTTTGACTTGAGTTAAACTTGTCATTATCTCCACATCCCCAATTGTATTAGCGTTTTATCTTGTAAGCTCAATATTGTAATGATATTTATCACTGCGATATTTTGTTACCGTAAATTCAAGTGGCTTATCATCAAAACCGTAACTTACTCTTGTCATTTCAAGTAAAGCTTCTCCGCCTCGTATGCCTAACAGATCGGCTTCATAAATCGTTGCATTAATCGCAGATATCTTCTCTTTAGCTCGTTTTAAGAAGATTTCATTCTCTTCTAGCACTTCATAAAATTTTGCACGATTTAAATCTTGTTCAACTAGTATTTTCCCAATATGCAGAGGCCAGCAAGAACGTTCAATGGCAATAGGCACCTCATCGGCAAAACGAATTCGTTCAATAACTAAAACCTCTTCTCCAGCATCCAATTCCATCATGGAAGTTTCATAATATAAATCTTTTTTAAAATCAGTACGAATGAGTTTTGAATTCGGTGTTAATCCTTTTTCCGCCACTTCTTCTGCTAGTCCTTTAAGCTTGCCTAAGCTGCCGCCAATAAGCGGCTGAGGTTTTACAATTGTTCCTCTGCCTTGTTTTTTTTCCAGCAGTCCATCCTGTACTAGCATAGAAATAGCTTGTCTTAAGGTAGTACGGCTTACATCAAATTCTTGCATTAATTCTTGTTCTGTTGGAATTAACGTATTCGGCTTCCAAACTTTCTCTTGTATACGTTTAATTAAGACATCTTTTACTTGAAGATAAAGCGCGATATTTTTATTAGAACCTATTGTATCTTTCATGTTCTCAAACTCCTTTTAAGTTAGCGTTTGGTATTATTATATAGTATTGGCTAACTTTTACTGTAGCAGAGAAGTACGATTTTCTTAGATATAGACTTTTGTTTCTAGATTAAGCATACGGCCTAGTTCAATTAGATGTTCTGTCACATCACCATACACTAGTGCAAAGTGAGGTTCATACCCCGCGTGCATAAGTTCATAAAGTGTGTCTGATGCATTTGTCGCCAGTTCCACTTCTACAGATGTACCTGTAAAAGGCTGCTCTACATCTAAGGCATCTCCTTTCATCACTAGAAGGCGATACCCATCAGGCGTATGACTTACCCTGAAGATCGTTACTTCTCCTGCTTTTAATCCAAAATCCATCGCAAAACCGATTTTTCTGTTAGGATGTACCCCTGCTGTTGCTCCAGTAGAAGGGTTGGCAAGCGAATATGCTCCTGCACCGCAGTGCCAAAAAACAACTGAGTTTTTTTCTTCGTCTATGTGAACTAAATCCCCTAGGTAAGGTGCATTTCCGCCTGCTAACTCACGCAGGATAAACATGGAGATTGATCCGTGAATATCCGACTCACAGGATGTCACCATTCCGTCTTCCGTAAACTGAGATAGAGTTGAGCACGGAGCAGCTCCTAAATCATTAAAGAAATCGGGCCAGCACCGCATAGCTAATGCATCTAACTCTTCACGTTGAATGTGCTTTTTAATATATGTGGAAAATTGAGCGAATTTAGTAACGGTTTCATCGTTTCGATTTAGACCAATCACCTGCTTTTCTGCCCGCTCAACTTCACCTATCCATTCGTGTTCTGGAAGCTTTACGCACTCTTTAAACGCTTCTTGTAAATCCATCTTATGAAGCGTTACGCCAAGTGCGCTTTTTAATTCTTCTTCGTTAGCTTGTGAAAAGAAGAATCCCGGCGGATAATCTCCCACTACCCCAATTTTTAATTCATTTAATGCTTTTAACACGCGCATAACGTTAATTTGTCTTAATAGACGATCCTGCAACGCTTTCTCATCTGGATTTCCAAATACAAACGCAAACGGATGCTGATGATTACGCAGCACATTACTGGTGCTATTTCCGCCTGTTAGCGAGTTTAAACGTAAACGTCCCCCTACACTTGGCTCACGTACGGACCAAACAATTACAGGTTGTTTAAAATACTCCAATATCTTAACCATAAATTCACCGTCGGCAAACGTAACGCTTTGATATAAGACGGTATCAATCTTATCCCCTTTAATTGAATCAAGAAACCCCTGTAGTTCTTCAACTGAAGTTATAATTTGCTCCGGCGCGATAAGAGTACTACAGTTACCTTTCAGCCACTCCATACTTTTTTGACGATACATTTCAGCTGCTTCAATATCAAATGTTTTTCTACCTATAGGCACATATAAAACTGTTGTATTTTGCATATAGAGTTCCCCTTGTCATAAAACTATTTGTTATAACCATTTTAAAATACATCATTACCTTTATCAACACTATTTTTCCGTTTGAATTTTTCCGTTTGACTACATTTCTTATATAAATAGCTCTTAAATTAGATGTGAATTAGTTTAGAAAACAACTCACTCCATATAGATTTTTTACGGTAAAATACAGGTGGATAACCTAATGGCGCTTGAACAGTAACCGATCCTCCTGTGTGCTCTTCACCGCTCCATACATGGACCCACTGATCTTCTGGTAAATATACTTCCCACTCTGTTTGGTTTTCTTGATGAACCGGCGCAACAAGTACATCTTCACCAAATAAATATTGGTATTGAATATCATATGTTTTTTCGTCTTCTTCATAGTGCATAAACAAAGGTCGCTGAACAGGAATTCCACGTCGCGCATTTTCTTCTACAAGCGATTTAATATAAGGTGCCATCGTTACATAAACATTAGACATCCTTGCTAAATGCTCTAGTGTCTCCTCATCACCGTCAAACTGGAAACAATCATCCGGACGGTTTCCTTCGTGTGTTCTCATCATAGGCGTGAAGGCTCCCATTTCTGCCCATCTCATCAGCAGCTCTTTTGAACGTTTATTACCATGTAGACTTGTGTACCCTCCAATATCACTATGGTGTAAGCCACAGCCACTCATTCCAGATGATAAAGCTGCAGGAATAACGGAAGCCAAACCATCATCCAGCGACCAATCTACGCTTTGATCTCCGCCCCAAAGAAGCGTACAGTATTTTTGTATGCCCGTATATCCGGCACGCATAAAGTATACAATTTCACCAAGTTTCCCTGCCTCTGATACCGCTTCATAGTTCGCTTTTGCCCACATTGTCGGCCAGGCATTATGCATAATCTTAGCGTCGACTTCATTTTTGAGCACAACGTCAGTTGGTAAGTATTCGCCAAAATCGGCCATCCATCCGTCTAATCCAAAGTCAATCATGTTCTCTTTAATAACTTGTTTATACCATTCGGTAGCCTCTTCGTTGGTAAAATCAACAACTCCGCAATAAAATTCACCGAAATCCACTAAATACGTATTTCCTTCCGTATTTAATGCTAAGTATCCTTTATCTTCAGCTTCCTTATATAAATCACCTTCAATGGCTACATATGGATTAATGTAACCTAGAAAACGAATATCATTTTCTTTCCACTCTGCAATTTTTTTATCTAGCTCCGGGTATTCATTCTCGTTCCATTTCCAATTCCACATTAAACGTTTACCAAAAGAAGTAATACGTTTGCCCTGCCAATCTTGGCACCATACTCCAGATACTTTCATACCTTTTGCTAAAACTTTTTCTAATTTTTGTTCAACAACATCTGTACCACCTTGAATACCTAAAACCACGCCGTTATATACCCAGTCTGGTAGCTCGGGCTGTCTTCCGAATAAACCCGTAATCTTTTCAACTAATTCAAGGTACGTATCCGCCGTTTCAAACAGCATATATTCAGGTACTTCCCAAACCTGCAGTTCATGGAACGCCTCATTACGAAAATCAAAGTCCGCGTATGCCGTTGTTTCTACGTGACAATAGTACTTTTTACTAGATACATATGTAGGCTGAGGAAAGTTGGTATTATAGTAATCTCCTCCAGCCTTATCAATTACATCAGCTTGCCATGTTACATATGTTTGTTTATTTCTTCCTACACCCGGCTCAGATGTCCATAAAGGAAAGTTTTTTCCTCTCATATTAAAATGAGAAAGTTGTTCTCCGCATCCATAGACTTTTTCCTGTTCATCTGCAGCTACTCGTAGCCAAAAGCGATTAATGTTCGCATCGTGTTTTTGATATTCTACTTTTAGGCGGTTCTCTTCTTCCTTAACTATAAGAGACAGCATATGATCTCCATTTTTATAGTTGGAGAAATCTATTTTATATGCCCCTTTTACTTCTTCAACAGTTGCGTAGCGAAGAGCTGTACGTTCAGTCACGTAATCTTTAATATCAAAGTTCCCTCTATACATTTCAATCGTTTCTTCTCCATAACCAACAAACAACATTGGCTTTTGTATTGTATGCTGAAGCAGAACTACACCGTTAAGAGCAACTTCAAATCCATCTTGTAAGATCTCCACATTGACTCCTTTAGTTACGTTTAAGGTACCTGACATTTTTCTCTCTCCCATCAATTAATAGAGCTTAGTCTTTTGTCTAACATTCATGCGCTCTATTGATAAACTTTAATATTTTCTCCTTTTATACCTGGGTGTGCACCTTTATTGATTAATTGCTCTCTTTCAGGATGAGCAATTAACCATTTATTTTTCATAAACAATAATTCATCTTCTTTTGTTCTTTTTTGAATATTAGTTGACAACGGATCATTTGTTCCTTTAGGTAAAATGACGATTGTTTTAAATCCTTCGTTATTTACCTTGCAAGGAGCAAAATGTAATGTCGTACTATACAATTCAACTGCTGTTCCTTCAGGTACAAGGAAAGCGATTACATCACTTGAATTAAAAAAGTTATTTTCAACTCCCTGTACCTTACCTAATAAAAGAACCATATCCGTTATAGCGATATTAATTTCACTGCTTTTATGATACTCAAGACCATTTAAGGTTGAATTAGGACCATTACAATATCCAATTTGAATAGGCATCTCACCATAAAAAGCTTCTTGAAGCTGATCTTTAATAATGGTGTTTTCCATCTCAGTAACGGATGCTACGTATACATTCTGATCTTGAGGAATAGTTAAACTATCCATATATGTTTCTAGTTCACTGAAATCGTATTCATTAATTACCTTTCCATAAGGCTTAAATTTGCTGTCCTCTATATGATAAAAAGGTACATGTTTATTTAAGTCTTTCATGTATTGAAAGCTGCTCAACGTTTTCTTCTCTCCTTTTGCTATATAAAAAGCCCCTCCAAGAAGATAATAAGATTCTAAGAGGCGCCTTTTATAAAATACATATGTTTATTTTAAGACAGGAGCTTCTGTGACTGTATTATCCCAAGCGTTGCGGAATTTGTTTAAACCATAGTCTGTGAACGCATGCTGGAAGCTTTCTTTATATACATCAAATCCGCAAGTCACAATATGCGCACCAGCTTTTGCCGCATCTACAATTTGTTTACCATTACGTAAAGCAGCAACAATGATTTCTGTGTTGTAATCGTAGTTTTTATAGATATTCACAATATCCTGAATGTATTGAGTTGTATCGTCCCCGCTATTTTCTTTCCAGCCGACAAATGGAGATACAAATTTAGCTCCAATTCTTGCAGGCTGAAGTGCTTGTGATGGCGAGAAGACAAGAGTGACGTTAGTAGAAATACCTTCTTTTTCAAATTCCTTTGCTGCAATTAAACCAGGCTCTGTGCATGGAATTTTAATAACAAAGTTTGACGATAATTTAGAAATCTTTGTCCCTTCTTCTACCATATCTTTAGCATTATCTAAATGAGGATTGATTTCCACTGAAATTGGGAAATTTTCGACTCCTTTAAACTCACTTGCAAATTCATCTAGAACCGTTAAAAATGGTTTACCGCTGTTCATAATGTGGCGAGGGTTTGTTGTAACTCCATCAATTGCCCAGTTTTCATACGCGTAACGAATTTCCTCTAAAATTGCACTATCTAAAAAATACTTCATCTTTATACCTCCAGTTAAGTGACTATTACCTTAAAAGATAATAACCTTTATATAATTTGTAATAACCTTTGTATTTATAATATGAAAACGCCACCAATATTTCAAGTACTTTTTGCTAGATTATTAAATTAATTTTGTATTTCGTCCATTTTACCTATCATCTTACATTGGTATTCTATTTTTACTTTTAGCAAGATCCGCTACGATTTTATTGTATTTTTCATCTGAAAGTTTATAAAAGAAAAACATGACAATAATCGTTGCAATGGCTAATGCACTTGGATAAATAAACATTAACCCTCTGATTCCCTCCAGTACATTTGCACTTTGCACCGCGTTTGGAACGTAACCCACAACTCCTAACACAACGCCAGGAATAAAACCTGCAAGCGCTTGAGAAAGTTTACGGAAGAACGTAAAGAAAGAATACACAACACCTTCAGATCGATTTCCAGTCTTCCATTCGCCATACTCTACAGCATCAGAAACTAATGCCCAGTTCAAACTGTTTACAAATGAGCTTCCGAAGAAAGCAAAGCAAGCTAATGTAATAAAAATCACTGCGTTATCTGCAAAAACATAAGCTAAAATATCTCCTACAGCCCAAATTGCGCACCCTAATATGTACGTAGATTTCTTTCCAATTTTTTTAACCATGAAAGGAACCATTGCTACGCCGATAAATACACAGCCGATACTAAAAAAGCCCATATAAGGAACGATTGCTACATTTTTTAAAACGTACTGACAAAAATAGACTTGTACAGCAAGCTTGACGTTAAAAGCTGAAAAGGTAAATAAATTAACTAAACAAAGAATGAGTAAAGGCGTATTCTTAAAAAGCCCTTTATAGCTGTCAGTCAGCTTTACATTTGTATTTTGGGGTTTTTCATACACATATCTTTCTTTTACATTGGCATAACAATAGACTTGTAATAAAACGCCCAAAAATGCAAAAATAGATACAGCCACTAAATAACCAGTAGATTGATTGTTAAACATTAAGACAATCGGCATAAACCCTACAGTTGTAATAAGAAGGCCTAAATTTGAGCCTGCTTGTCTAAATGATGCCATTTCTGCTCGTTCAACGGGATCTTTTGTCATCGCAGGTACCATTGATCCATAAGGAATATTTGAAATGCTATAAATCGTTCCAAATGCCATATACGTTACATATGCCCATATAATCTTTCCGGTTATTGAAAAATCGGGATTAGTAAAGCTGACTATCGTTATCAAAGCAAGCGGTATTGCAGCATAGAGAAAGAATGGTCTAAATTTGCCTTTAGGACCTATCTTCTTTCGATTATCAATCCAAGTACCTACTGTAATATCAGCGAACGCATCCCATATTTTTGTAATTAAAAATACTAAACCTGCTGTTGCAGAAGGCAAGCCTAACGCGTCGGTATAAAACTTCAGCAAATAAATTTGACCCAAGTCTAACATAAAGTTATTTCCTACATCTCCCAATCCATAAGCAACCTTCTCTTTAAGTCTTAGTTTCTTAGGCGTATTAATTGAATGTTCTACATTTTGAACCAATGGCTGTTCCATAAGTCCTCCCCCTTTGATTAACACATTTTAAGACTTCACATTAAAGATAAATCACACAGAAGATTACAATTTTGATAGACTTCAAAACTTATAATCTCCTCTAGGCCGATACTAAAATCACCTCCTCCTCCATAACATCACAATGTTTTTAAAAAAGTTACTACCTTTTTATTTATAATATGAAAACGCATACAAATTATCAAGTGTTTTTTTATTTTATTTTTTAAAAAGAGGAACAATAATTCTAAAAATTCTATAGCTGTTCCTTGGAGAATAAGGCTACCCTATCCTTATAAACTCCTCGTTAACAATTTTGAGCGACAGGTAGAGAGTGTTTCAAAATCTACCTTTGGGCTATTCGAGAAAGAGAAAAAACTCGTTATATCGAGGATGGATAAAGAGCTGTATAAAACGGAAATTGTAGCTTCATTGAACCCCTTGCCTACCAAGGATTTTTTGGGGGTGTGTGCCGCAAAGAATGATTTATGTGTACTAGTTTTGGATATCATATATAGCTTAGAATAGAGAAAAAACCTACATAATTGTGCATAAAATGTCGGATAGCATTGTTTGAATCCTGCTATTCTGACAATAAGGGAGGTCATAAAAATGGATTTGCTTAAAAATATGAACAGAGCTTTGCATTATATTGAAGAGAATCTAACTAACGATATAAATTTTAGAGAAGTAGTAAAGCTAGCTCTTTGCTCGGAGTATCACTTTAAGAGAATGTTTTCTTTTCTTGCAGGTATTACTTTGTCAGAATACATTCGCAGAAGAAGACTTACTCTTGCAGCATTCGAACTTAAAGATAAGAACGTGAAGGTTATTGATATTGCGATTAAATACAGATACAACTCACCGGATTCTTTTGCACGAGCTTTTCAAAACTTACATGGTATAAGCCCTTCAGAAGCCAAAAAGGTTGGCCGTTCACTTAAGGCTTATCCACC
This sequence comes from Priestia sp. VA7, assembly GCF_055710015.1. Classification (NCBI taxonomy): domain Bacteria; kingdom Bacillati; phylum Bacillota; class Bacilli; order Caryophanales; family Bacillaceae; genus Priestia; species Priestia sp. VA7. Next base: position 1,176,960 of record NZ_JBVQPN010000001.1, on the reverse strand, counting down.
CATGACCTTCCAGCTATCGATTAAAGGAGGAGATGAAATGAACTATCGAATTGAAGAAAAAGAGGCATTTCGTATAGTCGGCATTAAAGAAAGAGTTCCTATAATTTTTCACGGAGTTAACCCAAAGATTGCTGCTATGTGGGAAAGTTTACAGGATGAAACAATAGATAAACTAAAAAAACTTTCTAATGTTAAACCATTAGGGCTGCTTAGTGCGTCTGTAAATTTTTCTGAAGGACGAATGGAGGAAAAGGGGGAGCTTGATCATTACATCGGGGTAGCAACAACCAAGAATTGCCCCCATAATTTAATAAAGCTTGAAGTACCTGCTTTGACATGGGCTGTATTTGAAGCCGTTGGGCCATTTCCTGATACTTTACAAGATGTATGGGGACGGATTTATTCCGAATGGTTTCCATCCTCAAATTACGAACAAGTAGAGGGACCAGAAATTTTATGGAATGAACATAAGGATGTAACCTCATCGACTTTTAAAAGTGAGATTTGGATACCAGTATCAAAAAAATAATGCTGATTCAATAATAAATATTTTAATATAAGAAAAAGGGAGTCCACAAATGTAATCTCCCTTTTTTAAATTTATAGCTTTCTGTAATGCTGGTTATGACAACTATAAACTTACGAAATATAAGTCTTACTAAGCAAATTTTTTATTTATTATTATATTGTTTTATAACTGTAATTATAACTGCCAGTAACAGAACAATTGCGCTATTTATAAGTAAGTAGTATCCAACTTGTAAACCATAAAATATGGCAAAAGCGTCTCTAATGACCAACAGTGCTAATGTACCGCCTATTGCCCCAAATAAAGCCGCCAGTATCAATATTGTAAAAGCAGCAGCGTATAAACTTTTCTTTTTTTTTGCAGGATATAAATCCAACGATATTTGAAATGATAATAAAGAATCCGATAAGTATTAAGAAAAAGTTAGCCATTTTCTTTAATTCTCCTCTATGGACTATTAATTGGTTAAAATTATCAATATCTAATATAACTTTAACATAACATTCTATGTGAAAGTTTTGCTTCTTATAACATGTTTTATATTCATCAAAAAGAAGCTGACTTACAATTTAAGATCTTTCTTTATATTTTTCTTTATAACTAAACTGGCTAAGCATTTGCGCGCTGATTCCATAGGACCCATTTTAAAATAATGAAGCCACAAAGTAGCAAATAACATTTGAAACAAGCAGATTAGTATCCAAACAAAAATGACGAAGAATGAACGAGGGTGTCCACCCAACCCAGCGCCCCATCCATAAAATAAAATTGAGCTTACAACATTCTGTAACACATAGCAACTTAAAGACATCTTACCTACTTTTTCTAAGACGCTCCATAATAAAAAGTCCTGAAATTTTCCAATTAGGAAACTAATGGCTCCCATGTATCCAAGCGATAAAATAGGGGCAAATATATACCTTACTGGAAAATCAAAGTATCCTCCAGGAACAAATAATAATAGGTTTAGAGGTAGCCCAACTAAAAGTCCCGCCTTCATCATCCTCTTTCTAATATTAATACCATTGGAATTATTGTCAAAAACTCCTATTCTCACTAGTAAAACACCAATTAAAAACATGCATATATTAAATAGAATGACGAAAATTGCTTCTGTGCGCAGCTCCCAAAAATGAAAAAGTCGATACTGCATTTGATTCATCCATGATCTATGTTGATAAAGGTTCACCACTTCTTTTGGGACAGCAACTAGCTCATCTCCTATTGAGTTAGTTAGCACACCTAAGAACACAAGTACTATAAAGAAAAGATGAATCGCTGCTGCACTAATCATTGTTATTCGTATAAATCCAAAAGGTATACTCGCGTCTGCAGAGTACTAATTACAAAAAAAGAAACCCTCGTATTTTCAAGGTTTCTTTTTTAAAAATATTCCACTCTAAGCGACAATTGAAGATGAATTAAAATGCTGTTACTCCGATATAGGATTTTCCGACGTTTTGTAATTCATACAGTAAATAACGTCGTCAAATACGCACTTTTTAAAATCTGATACCTAGCTTTGTTTCTCAGGATCATTTATTTCTCTTTCAATAAGAGCCACTGAAAGCTCAAATGCTTGTATCCGTCTTTTAGCTAAAGTAATTTGAGATTTATATCTACCAGCATTTTCTTTAGCTTCAAACGTTTTTACTGTCTGTCTGAGTTTATGTAAAGTTGAATCGATTTGACGCTTTGCTTCAACTAATTCAGCTACATCAAATTTCATTTAAGTCTCTCCTTTTTATAATTGTTATTGGCAGCCTTCTTATATGAAAAAGCTGGTGCCTCATCTCTCTATAAAGCATATCATCAAGATCTATTCCTTGCTGCTCTATCTCTTATTAAATGACCATACATAAGAGTGAACAAATGCTAGAGTTTAACCCTCCCATTTATCTCCATCCGTAATCCACTTATCATTTTGCAAATCATAGCATGTATCATAATCATGAAAACTAAAATAGGTAGCTAACGTACTACCTTTTCCGTCTGCCTTATTTCGACACTCTACAAACCATTCTACAATGGCTTTTGTTTCACCTTCCTATATTTCCTGTGCGGAAGTTTTATAGAACGCCCAAAATCCATCTTCTTTGTCAACAGGTATACTATACATTTCAATCTCGTCAAACAAGTCGTAGATACCTGAAAAAATACTGCTATTTTCCCCTTTCAATTTATATTGTTATTGTATAAAATGAAATTTTCTTTTCTCTTACTTAAATCTTACGTTTTTCTTAATTTTCTTTTTATAAAAATTAGAATTTTACCCTTTATATTAAATAGAATAATAGTCAAGCTCGAATAAAACCTGATCATCTATAATAAAATTTAAGGAAAAACCTTTTTGATCATACGATGTAAGTTTTCATTAGGTTAATTCTATGAAATGTAATAGATTATTCAGATGGAAAAAGGAGTGAATACAAATGAGTTTAGCCACCTATATAGGTTCGAATGTAGAATTACCTATTAATGACGAACTGGATGATATAGTTACTATTGGAAGTTGCTTTTCAGATGAAATGCATCGATTAAACATAAAGAAACATCATTTTACTACTTCTTATGTTTATGAAGTGTCAAGTGACTGGGGAATTGAAATTACGGAATATATGAATAAAAGCAGACTGAAAGAATCAAAAGAGAAACTACTTGCACTGTGTCAATTGATGGATCACTATCTTAAATCAGGAGATTTTTTTGAATTGTATAGTTGTTGGATAGGAGAAGAAGCTGAAGAGCGAGAAGGAGAACTAACGTTAAACATCAATTATTTTGATATAGATGCTATTAAAATGCCTGAAAAAACATTAGTTAGAATCAAGAAATAAACTTCCCTTATTATGCTAACAATTTTGTCGCATCTATAATCTGAACGCAAAAAAGCTATTTCAATCGTATTGGCATCGGAGTGAAATAGCTTTTTCTACTTTACATTCAAGAGTGTGTTAGATCCTTATGGATATCTTCACATGTGAATTTTATCACAAACTTTTCTGCATGTGAAGATAAAAAGTGAAATTTGTATGACAAGTATCAAAAAAATAAAGAGCAACCTCGTTTGTCAATGACGAGGTTGCTCTTTATAAGGGTTCATTCATACTTATCCGAGTGCGAACGATAGCAGCATTATAACCCTTTTTTATTGTATCCTTATCTTTAGAGCCTTCTGGTCGTCCAATTCCTACTCCACCGCCACTCATAAGTAAGGATTTTTTACTAAATACCAATTCTCCTGTATATGCATAATTATAGTTTCGAATATACTCAGAATTAATTACTTCTTTTCCGTTGTAAATGCTAGCATATATAACTTTCAATTGTTAAATTAAAGGTTTATTTCTATATATTGCGTTATACTTTTAAACATGTATTACGGTTGTAGAGGAGTTTTCAATTGAAACAGAAAGAGATTTTTTCGTGGATTAAATCCATTATTATTGCCTGTATTCTGGCTTTTGTGGTGAGAGAGTACCTATTTACACCTATAGTAGTAGACGGTGAATCGATGATGCCGACTTTAAAAGACAGTGAACATATTATTCTTAATGAAGTAGGTAAAAATAAAGTAAATAATATAAAAAGATTTGATATTATCGTTTTTCATGCTACAAAGGAAAAAGACTATATTAAAAGAGTAATCGGTTTACCTGGTGATCATATAGAATATCGCAATGACACGCTATATATAAACGGTAAAAAATATGAAGAGCCTTATCTAGACCAATATAAAAAAGAAATAGGAACAGGCCCATTAACTGAGGATTTTAAACTTGAAGATTATACAGCCAGCAAAACCGTTCCAAAGGGTCAATTATTTGTCATGGGAGATAATAGAATGTACAGCTTAGATAGCAGATCACCTAAAGTAGGAACAATCTCCGTAGACAAAATCGTAGGAAAAGCCAAATTAGCTTATTGGCCTTTAAAAGAATTTCAATGGATTAAGTAAAATCTTTTAAAGCTCCCTTATGAAAGGGAGCTTTTTCTATTTCTTTGCCAGTCCGTCACATGAAATGAAGCATTGTTGCTTTAAGTCCCACACTAACTGCAGCCCCTGTTTAAATTCACTTTTCCTTATATTTTCTGCGAAAGTGAGAAATAGCTGACGCTCCTGCACCAGCAATCAAAATTGAAAAAATAGTAGATAGCGTATCATTGGCAACAAACGTCTTCACCAAAAATGCAGATAGAAAAATAGCTACAAAACCTATTCCCAAATATGAAAGATGAAAGATTAATAATTGATCACTCCAGCTATAACGTTATCCCTATGTAAAAGGTTTTACAATTAAAAACATGATGAACATAATAACGGCAAATAAAGCCCCCAGAAGAGCAAAGTTAAATGGCCTATGAGTATCTTCATTAGCCTTTACAAACAGCTTGGACCCTCTTGTATACATCACTAATTTTGTACAAAGACTAAACAAAACACCTGCAATGATTGAAGCAATTGCTATTTTTAAGATATGAACTCGCTCCTTTCTAACATACCAGAAGGATATCCATAACCTAACATAAACACCTAAATAATACAAAAATCCAAGAATCATAGGAAGTAGTCTTTCCACCTTCTATGCCGCCACTGGTTAACCGCCCTACCTTATTTTTAAACATAATTTTGATTTGTTATTATTGCTTTGCTACTAAATTTAATGCTGCAGATGCCTTTGGCCACCCCACGTAAAAAGCCATATGGGTTATTAATGCAATAATTTCTTTTTCAGTCACTCCATTCTTTTTTGCCAACTGCAGATGAAAAGGCATTTGTTCGGTGTTGCCAATACTGATTAAAGCGGAAAGTGTACTTAAACTTCTTTCTTTTGAGGTTAAAGTCGGGTCTCTCCACACTTCTCCAAATAAGATATGTTCTCCATATTTCACAAAGTCAGGAGCAAGATCTCTCATTTCTTCCAGCAGCTTAGACTCAATGCGGTTATTCATTATTATTTTTCCTCCTTTTGATTCACCATTTGTGCGATTCCTTGCCCAAATGACCAGTTTTCAAGCAGTGTCTCGTTTAATGTAATAAAAATATTGTTTGTAGAAATATTCAAGTGAGTGGAAAGCTCCTCTGCAATAGATTGATACAGCTTCTTTTTCTGTTGAATTGTTCTCCCCTGCCCACATGTAATGGAGATATAAATCATTTGATCTGTTCTTTTTTCTCCATTTTCTAAGAGGTACTGTGAGTCATAGAAAAAATGCTGAGGTGGATATGGTAAAAACAGTTGGAAATAATCGTCTTTTGGGATGTGAAAATGTTGGATTAACGATTGATGAATAAAATTGCTTACTTTTTTTAATTCCTTATCGTTTAATTGATATTCTGAATAGTAAACGTTAACAAATGGCATCTATCATCTTCCTTTCTATATTCAGTGTACTTCCACACTCTTCATTTGTATAATTGAAAATAAGTCTGATAATTATCGAAAAAACCGATAGAGATGGGGTTAGAAAGTGGAAATTAAAGAATTAACGACGTTTAAAACAATTGCGGCAGAAGGAACGTTTTCACTTGCAGCAAAAAAATTGAATTACGCTCAATCTACCGTCACTGCTCATATTAAAAAGTTAGAAAAAGATCTTGGATTTCTTTTGTTTGAACGAGGCTGGGAAGCAAAATTAACAAAGGAAGGTACACTATTTGTAGAAGAAGTAGATAGCTTGTTGAAGCACTGGGAGTATTCAATCTCTCAAGCGCAGCGTATAAGCAAAGAGGAAAAAGGAACAATCAAAATAGGTTTGTCAGAATCGATTGCTCAAAGGTTGATGCCTTCTATATTAAGCTATTTAAATGACGAAAAGCCTTACATACACTGCGATTTCACCATTGGAAACACGGCGCTTTTATCAGAACTATTACGTCAAGATAAGCTGGACTTTGCTGTTTGTGGACAGAATACGAGCCTTTCCAGCGTAACTTTTACTCCGCTTGGTAAAGAACAAATTCAATTTATTGTTAATACCCCTAACCATCCGCTGCTACAGCAGAAATCAGTTGAAATAGCCGATATTATTCACTATCCTATCTTAATAGGAGAAAATAGCTGTTATTACTATCAATCCGTTAACCACTTTTTAGCAGAGAATAATTTAGCCTTTAAACAAGTCTACAACTGCAGTGCTCTGCACCTCATTCCAGAAATGATATTTGGACATGCAGTGGGGATAATTCCTAGAGGAACTAGCTTAAAACCAAGTAATATCTCGTTTAAAGTACAAGGGTTTGACCCTGAAATGCCTATAGGATTATTAATGGCTGCTGAAAAAAGAACCTATTTGAGTCAGACAAAAAAGAATATTATAGAGGTAATTAAATCTTCGTTATCGTAGATCAACACTCACGTAGAATAACGTATTCACCTAAAAAAATCCTCTGCTCTAGAAGCAAAGGATTTTTTATAGTTATAGAGAGTTTGATCCCTTTTACAGATTAATATAATACTCATCCACTATCTCTATCATGAGCATAGTTTTTTGATAAGCTATCTTTAAAATCTTGAGGAAGCGTCATATTTCTAAAATTTAAGCCAATTAAATCTTCAATATCTTCATTTAAATACGACCATTTAGATGGTGATTTCATTAAATGGTCTAACAAAACAGATTCATTAAAACCTATGACACATATATCTAAGCTCCGCTCTCCCCATATCGCCCACTTCTTAGAAGAAGAAAACCATACAATTTTTTCTGAATGATAGTATGGAGCATCTGCAGGGTAGTCCTCCGGTCCAATTTCTAGGACATTCCTATACTCTTCACTTGATAAAGAAGTAGGAAGCTTCAAGTAATTAAAATAGCCAAACTCTTTATAAAAATAATTTGTGGGATGTGGATCTAAAACCGCAACTGTAACTTCCTTTTCACTAAAGATTTTTGTTAAATATTGTACAGTAGGCCAAAACTCCTCACACATGCCCCAGTAGAACTCTTCAAATAAGTAATAGTCACACCTTTGGTTAAATACTTGATAGGGCAATTCCTTATTTGTGTTGAAGATATTTTTTAGATTTTTATTAGCGGATTGAAATTCTTTGATATCTTTAATGAAGAAATTTGTGGGCTTCACAGTATAGCCTCCTTTTTTTATTAACTGGGCTTACTATTTTCAATCTTACATCTTAGTTCATAAAATTGCATAATTAAAGGGTGCACGTTCGAATTGTACTTTAGAGCTTCCAGCGTCCTTTTCCCTATCCTTCTATCTACTAATGCAAGAGCTTGAGAAATAATGTTCCCAGAATTTAATGCTCGATCAATGGACAGCTGAGGATACTGAATGAAAGCTTCATAAACATGGTCGACGTTAAAAATACCTCTATATTCTAGAATACTTGCAGTGTAGTCCATATCACTTACCTTCCCAATGAACTCCGGGAAACATTCATATAAACACTCTGGAAAGGGGTTGCTTGTTTTTCTCTGTACTTCCTTCCAAAGTTTATCATGTTCCAGTAAATATTCTGCTGAAGAAGCATTAAAAATCTCCTTCTTATCTAGAGTAATCCAAATACGTGCCTGTTCTCCAAGAGAAACGTTATATTTAGTCAAATGAATACTCAATCTATACTTCAACTTATCACAGAATAAATTCTCCATATTTTTCTTTACTTTCGTCCACTTCATGCTATTTTTGTACTCCTATTCCCTAAAATTATACGATTTCGCTTCTAGAAACATATTATACAAAATATACCTAGTTCAAATTGTTTTTCTTCATATATAGAACATACTTCATCGTTCTAGACAATAAAAAGAGCATCTAACTATTCGTTTAGATGCTCTTTTTATTCATTTCTTTCTCCTTCCGTTAAGAAAAAACGCCATCATAGTGTAATTTTACACTATAGTGGCGTTTTTTTGAATATTGTTAAATTAATAAATGTAATTGAGTTCCCAGAAAAGTATTTATGTAAACTAGCTTTGTATATAGTACCCATCGTTATATTTTAATCTTGAGATAAATAAATCCAGTTCATTTCATCAAATTCTTCGATAATATAATTTGAACCTATATCCTTTAAAATTTTATTAAAAAATTTTATATTAACGTCATGATCATACAAATCTTCTTGAATGTATTCCGTAATAATAAAATTTGTTAAATTTGTATTGTTAACAAAATCTGAAAAGAACGATTTTAGAAAAAGTGACTCTTCTTCACTTAATTTTTCATCATTGATTAATGAAATCCTAAACACATTTAAAATCGCGTTAATATCTTCTTCCTCCATATAACATAATGGATCTAGTTTTTTATCTTCTTCTGTAAATGGCTTTCTCGTGTCTTCTATGACTACATAAGAAAAGATAGATCCCTCTCTTTCTACTTGAAAAATTTCTAAATCACGTAATTTTAACACTCTATGAAGTGATATCATAAGGTCCCCCTGCTTAAGTATTAATTCAGGATATTTTAATAAAGTAGATACTGTTAAACCTAATGAGCATAGGATTCAGTTTACAGCAAAATCATCTTGTGCTCTGTTAATTAGAGGGCAAGGCTTATCGGCCGCCTGCGGAAAGCGGCGTCTTGCACCGAATCACCCCCAGTGTAACAAGCCATTCGCTCATGCATTCCATTCGTTCGTCTGTAGATTGTATTGATTTATTTATGTCTCATTCTCTTTTCATTTTAATACATATAAAGCGTAATCCTCTTCATTCGAAAACCCAAGTTTATTGGCTAGTGCTTTCGAGGCTTTATTGTTCTTATCGCAATCCCAAGCAGGCATAACATTCTTTTCTAAACATTTATTTATAAACGCCTGGCCCACTATCTTTCCCAATCCTTGTCCTCTATAGGTAGGATTAGTCACAATATCGATTTCAGCTATGGTTCCACTATGAAAAATAGACACACATTCAGCGATAATCTTTTCTTTATGGATTAGACAAACTCCCAATCCGTTTTTCAGAAAATTATTTTCTGATCCCCAGTACTCCACTATGTATGATTCATTGAAATTCTCACTTTTCCTTAAAGAATCAGCGTTAAAATCTTGTAACTCATAGGGATGGGACAAGCTGTATGTAGAATGCACTTTTGAAGGAAGAAACCTATACTTAGAACGCGTCATTTTCTTTACATACGTTTTGAAAGTTTCGTCAAAAACAGTTTCCCAGTCAGTGGATGGAGTAAAAACTGTAAACCGTTTCTCCTTACCATACACGTTCTCAACAAAATAACGATAGAGAAAGTTATTAAATACCTCGTCATTCCCTTGTCCAAATACATAATAGTCACCTGCACGTATTCTAAGAAATCCTGATGATGGCCTCACAATATCATTTACGTACACAGCTCCTGGAATAACATGATTAACGACAGAAAAAGCAAATGTAGGAGTCTTAAATGACGCTTCTAACATGTTATTTATCTTGTAATAATCTTTTGGTTTTAAACAATGCATTTGATTTCCCCCCTTAATACATATTACTGTCTTCATTATATAAGTGCATGCATAAATTTAGTTATCATAATGTGCTTTATCGGTACAAAAACAGCCCGACGAATAATTAAAATAAAGGTTAATTACTCTTTTTTAGGAGAGCTAAATCAAAAAAATTCATATATAAGTTTGTTATAATAAAGATTGTTAAAAGCAAGGAGGAGTATATAAGTGCACATAAGAAAACTTGAAAGACAGTCATTTTATGCCGGATGTCAATTCGTAGATATAGAAGATCAAGCAAATGAACACGCCTTGCCTCTCCTTATTATGTATCCTACATATAAAGAAGAACAAGTTGAAAAGATGGGACCTTACACGATAAGCGCTGCGCAAGATGCTCCGCTTTCAAATGGATCATTTCCTTTAGTAATTATTTCTCATGGAGATGGTAGCACGCCTCTTGTTTATCGAACCATTGCCCCGTTTTTAGCACGTAATGGTTTTATTGTAGGGGTACCTCAACATCCGTTTAATAATCGAGAGAATAATACACTATCTGGAACAATAGATAACCTAAAAAATCGGCCTAATCATATACGTACTATAATCGATTGGTTTTTAAAAGAAAGTTCCTTTTCGCCATCCATTAAATCAAATAATATTTCTCTTATTGGGCATTCCATGGGAGGATATACAGCTCTTGCTGTAGCAGGTGGAGTTCCCACTTCTTTTCCTTCTGAATCTCCTGATCAAAAGCCTTATTGTTTATCTGTTGATCATGACAAGCGGGTTCAATCACTGATTCTTTTAGCGCCAGCCACCGGATGGTTTAGGGAAAAAGGAGCCCTTGAAGACGTGAATATACCTATTTTAATGATTACAGGCGAAAAGGATACGATTACTCCTTCTTTTCACGGGGAATTTGTATTAAATGGTGTTTCTGATCCGGAAAAAGTTCAGCATATCGTTGTAGAAAATGGAGGGCATTTTTCATTTCTCAGCCCATTTCCCGACTTTATGAAATCTCCTTCTTTCCTCCCTTCTCAGGATCCTGAAGACTTTAATCGCAAGGAGTTTCATGAGGACCTGCAAAACACTATATTGAACTTTTTATTACATTCTTTTTAACAGATTAGTCAGTTGTATCATCTTTTCTTTTGAAGCAATTATATCTAGAAAGAGAAGTTAAAATCTCTTAGAAACCGATGAGCTTCTAAGGGATTTTTATTTCTTATAAGGCCCATTATGCTAATCTCCTTCTTTCTTTTTAAAAAGAAGTCAGTATTTACAAATAAATATTTTTAAATTCAAAAAACATAACACGCGATCTTGTTAATCTGTAATAATTAAGAAATAGAGATATATAGAAAAAGTGCTGCTTATTGAATTGATATTTTTGCTCTTTTACAAAACAAAAGGGGGATTTACAATATGGCTTTAAAAAAAGGTCAGCTAAGCGGACATGTATTTTTGGCTAAACTTATTACACAGTACGCAATGATTCATGAAAAAACGGTAGGCCCCGTAGCTGAAGAATATATTAAACAAATTGGTATTCGTACTGGAGAGTGGATGGAAGACTTTTATAGCGATAAGCATGAAAAGTGGACGGTAGAGGAATATGCAGAAGTTATAATTGACCTTAAAAATTCAATTGGAGGTCACTTTGAAATTATTTCCGTTCATCCAGATCATGTGGTTGTAAGCGCTACCCAATGTCCATTTGGTGACGTCGTACAGGATGCTCCTCATTTATGTAAGATGACGTCTAGTGTGTTTGGAGGAATTGCAGCTCGTAAATTTGGCTATGGAAAAGTGAGCTTGCGCCAACGTATTGCTCTTGGTCATCCAATGTGTGAAGTTGCTGTATATTTTACAAAGCACAGTGAAGAAAATGGAGATGTGTATGAAGATCTTCCTGTTACCCCTTCTTATGGTAACCCTTTCAATTGGGAAGAGGAAACGATTTATATGCTTAATCAAGAACTTCGAAGAAGCGATGAAATGATTGAAACCCTTCTTGCGGAATTAGAAGAATTACGTAAATAGTATTTCATTACCACACTTAACTATTAAGACATTTTGTTTTAGTTAGAAAAGCAAAATAAGATGTATAAAACAAAGAGCAGCCTTTAATTAAAGGGTTGCTCTTTGTTTTCACCACTCATTTTAGTTATTATGGTAAGCAGAAAAAATAAAGTAAAAGTTATTATAGCTATTTAGGGATTTTATTTGTAATCAGATGCGTCACCCTAAAGAATCCTTGGAGCGATCAGATGCCTTTGTTAATTGCATGAACTGATAAAAAAGAAGCGCCCTCCGGCAACTTCTTTTCGCTTTTCCTATTCATACGTCAGATTTCCACTTACAAAATAATCATTTATATTTAGTCTCTTAAAAATGACAGCAGCGCTTCGTTAAATTCGTGTGCATGCGTTGCATTTAAGCCGTGCGGACCGCCTTTTATTAAAGCTAACTTGGAACCAGAAATGGCTTCATGCGTTCGCTTTCCGCTATATTCAAATGGAACGATCTCGTCTGCATCACCGTGAATAATAAGAGTAGGTATTGTAAACTTGGCTAGATCGTCTCTGAAATCCGTTTTGCTGAAAGCAGCTATACAGTCTAGTGTCCCTTTAGGCGATGCGGCGGCTGCAATATCGCGGTTGTAAAGTCGAAATGGTTCGCTGACTAAGTCATTTCCGTCTTCAACCCCAAAAAATGTTTTTGTAAAATCATCAAGGAAAGCTAAGCGATCATTTTTTACGCCGTTTTCAAATTCTTGGATTCCTGCATCATCTAATGCTCCTTCAGGATGATCTTCTGACTTATAAAGAAATGGTGGTACAGCTCCTGCAAATACAGCTTTTTCTACTCTATCTGTTCCGTAAGTTCCTATATAACGAGCTACTTCTCCGCCGCCCATTGAAAACCCGACTAGTGTCACATTTGTTAGATCCAAATGTTCTAGCAGCTGATGTAAATCAGCAGCGAATGTTTCATAATCGTAGCCGTCCCATGGCTGAGAAGACTTTCCGAATCCTCGGCGGTCATACGTTATGACTCTGTATCCAGCCTCAACAAGAGCTGGAACTTGATATTCCCAAGATCGTCCGCTTAGCGGCCAGCCGTGAATTAAGACAACCGGCTTTCCTGTCCCGTGATCCTCATAGTATAGTTCAATAGGTGCTTCATTTTCTGTTCCTACATTAATTTTTGCCATTTCGCTACCTCCATTATATAGTCGTTCTTTATTTGGTTAAGTGGTCGTAAACCTAGCGTAGATAACAAAAAAGATGGCTAACTCTCCTACGATGAGGGGGCCCGGGACGACTAAAAGTAAGTTAATAATAAAAAATACAGCTAAAATCCCTAAAAACAAGCCTAAATGATACACTTTCAAACGATGTTCTTCGAATCTATACTGGTGAAAAACAAGAGTGGTTGCCATGAAGTAAAGCAGCACGGATCCGAATACAAAATATAAGCTGAATGTGTACCGAACTTCGTGTAAAAACATCAGCTTAATCGATGCTGCAATCATGCTTAGAGACATGAGGATAAGTAAGTGTCCGTAAATAATCGTTTGCCCGGCTCTTTGGATGGACTTGTTCACTTTCTTTTCTACGTTCTCAAAGTACTGCCACCACATGGCGATGATCAGGACAAATGAAATAACCGAAAATAAAATGGTGTTCCAGTCCCCTTTTTGTGGCTGTATCACAGCAAGAATGCTGACAACCGATTCTCCAAACAGAATTAATGTTAGTAACGCAAAGCGTTCTAACAAATGAGCCGTGTTGGTCGGTAATTTCGCCAGTCGCTTATGTCCTAAAATAGGTAAAATCATGTCCACGGCAATTCCTGTATATAACACGGCGTAGCGGACCCATGACTCAAAAAAGAGCGACAGAAGCGAGATAAAAATCCCAATTCCAAAGCATGTTCCTAAAAACACAGCAACTTTTTTTCTCTCACTCTGTTCAAATTTTTGAACAATGAGATATTGAATCGAGGTTAACGCTCTTAGACCAATATAGCCAATCAAAAAAGAGACGTAATATTGATCAAAATCTACGGACAAGCTTGAGATCATGATAAGAACAAACAGCATTTGAAGAATCATAAAGATGCGCTGATGCAAAAAATCTTGTCCAAATCGATTGATAAACATCGTTTGTCCCGTCCACGCCCACCATATCGGAATAAAGATCAGTACAAACTTTAACAAATACTCTCCATGAATATACCCTTGTTCAACGTGAAGCAAAACATGCGTAGCAGTCGCAACGGCTGCCACAAATAACAAATCATAAAAAAGCTCCAGCCACGTAACTTTTTTTTCTTCCACTACTCCGCATCCCTTCCTATCATTTATCAGGCTGTCGTTAATATACTTTATTTTATATACAAGAGACGCATATTTCATGACAGGTAGCGTAGTAAAAGATAGGTGAGCCAGCTGTTTATCAGTCGGCTCACCTATCTAACAATTACTTTTATGTCGTTACGTTTTCTCCGTCACATAAATGATCCACAGATGCCATTCTACTTTCATGTCTTATATGTAAAGAGAACGACCTTTAGCAAAACTTAATTTCTGCTACGTTAGACACCCTGCTTGCTGAAATCGCGCTGAGCTCCTCTATAGCTGCCCATTAAGTTTTGATAACCAGGAAGATGACTAGAAATTAAATTGCCAAAACCTTCAACGTCGTTGCGCCAGTCACGCTGCAGCTCGCACGCTACGCTAAACCAGTTCATAAGCTGTGCGCCTCCGTGAGCCATACGCGTTAATGCTGCATCTGCGACTTGCTTATTGAACGTTCCGGAAGCATCTGTCACAACAAACACTTCGTAGCCTGCTTTAATGGCAGAAAGTGCAGGAAAAGCAACGCAGACATCTGTCACTACACCGGCGATAATCAGCTGTTTTTTCCCGGTCGCTTTAATTGCTTTAACAAACTCTTCGTTGTCCCACGCGTTAATTTGTCCAGGACGAGCTATTTTTGGCGCATTAGGAAACAAGTCAACGAGTTCTTGCATGAGCGGGCCGTTGGGTCCATTTTCAAAGCTAGTTGTTAAAATAACCGGTAAATCAAAGAATTTAGCCGTATCACCAAGAGCCAATACGTTGTTTTTAAATTCATCAACACCATAGTCACGTACAAGGCCGGAAATAAGCCCCGTTTGGTGGTCAACTAAAAGCACAGCAGCATCATCTTTTGAAAGGCGAGAGTAAAGATCAGACATTTTATAATCCTCCTTAAATTAAGGCAAGTAAGGATACATGTACTTCTTCCATTCCTTACAAGCGGTCTATAATTTGAACGTTTTTTTGGATTTCATTTATGATCTGTTAGGTAAAACATGTATAGAAAGAAAAGCTATTTCTGAGGTGAAAGTTCGTGAGATGTGTTCTCTCTCTTAATCTAGAACAGGAACAGGCGCTTGATCAATCCAATGAATGAACTGCTGTAGGTAGCGCTGAAGATAGCGTTTTGTTGTTTCATCGGTTAGTACTTTTTGTTGCGAATCAATCTTTTCATGAACTTGCGAAATCAGCATTTTTTGAAATGGTAAAACGTTGACTTGCATAGCTTCCAGTACTTCTCTCGTTTGCATTTGAGCAAAAGCCGTACCGAAGCCTCCTGGAGTCGCTCCAATGAGACCAACTGGTTTTCTGTTTAAAACAGAAGAAGTCCGAGGTCTTGATGCCCAGTCTAAGGCATTTTTTAACACTCCTGGAATTCCTGAATTATACTCTGGACTAACTATAATAACGCCGTCAACATCTTGAATCGCAGCTCTAAAGGATGCGACAGATTCTGGTGATCCGTCAGCTTCTAAGTCTTCATTAAAAAAAGGCAGGCTGCTTATTTCAATCCAGCGATATTGAGCTGAGTCATCTAATGTAGTCAATGACTCAGCAATCATTCGGTTATACGAATTCTTTCGTAAGCTTCCACAAATAAGACCAATGGTTTTCGTCATCTATTCACCTCCTTACTTGGAATTAATTTCATATTACCACGGTGTTTCAAATATAGATATTAGTTTTATATATAGATAAATTAATTCCTTCTTTATACCTAAATTACGGTTGAACTAGCATTTTACTATTACTAAAAGAATTCTTTTAGTAAAATTCAGTCTAATTCTCTCACTTCAAAAGGAATCAAAGCTTTTTCAATTTGATCTCGATGGGTTTCGTACTGTTCAGGCAGCATGAGCTTTTCTCCCATTGTTTCAAGTGACTCATCATGTGCAAAACCTGGAGGGTCTGTTGCAATTTCAAATAAAATTTCTCCGTGTTCTTTAAAGTAAATTGCATTAAAATAATTTCGATCTCGAACAGCCGTTACTCCGTATCCGCTGTCGGCTACGTATTTCTGCCATTCTAATTGATCTTCATCATCTTTTGCTCGCCATGCAATATGGTGAACCGTTCCAACACCCATTTGCCCCCGTCCAATCGTTGTTAATTTTAAATCGATCACATTTCCAATGTCAGCAGATGATTGAAAACGTATAAAATCACCTTCTTCACCTATCTTTTTCAGCCCCATTACATCTTCTAATAACTGAGCTGTTTCATGAGGCTTAACAGATAGTAACGTAGCGCCTCCGAATCCTTTAATGGCAACATCAGGTTTAATTTCACCAGCTTGCCACGTGTTCTTTTCGCCTTCTTCTCTTTCCACAATCTCTAGATGCAAACCATGAGGATCGTCAAACTCTAAATACTGCTCTCCAAATCGCTCCATCTTTGTAGCTGGAATCCCAAACTTAGCTAATCGCTGTTCCCAAAAGCCCATCGCACCTTTTGGTACCACATAGGAAGTTACGCCAACTTGCCCGTCGCCTATTTTTCCTTGTCGTGCATTTGCCCACGGGAAGAATGTGATAATCGTTCCAGGTTTTCCGCCTTCATTTCCAAAGTAAAGATGATACGTTCCTGGATCATCAAAGTTCACCGTTTGTTTGACCAAACGTAATCCTAACACACCTGCATAAAAGTCAACATTTTCTTGAGGATGACCTACAATCGCCGTGATATGATGAATACCCGCTGTTCTTTTATTCATTACTACCATCTCCTTCGATACATTTTTCGTCATATGTTTCATTATCCCTCTTAAAATTACAACTATTTATCGCAAATATCTCGAATTCGAGATATTAACCAAAAAATAAAAGCGTCTTTCTTGTTTCAACCTATTTTCTCTTTTAGAAAATAAACGTGTCTAATGCATAATACCCTGGTCCTGCAATTGCTACACCGATTGCTACAACTAAAAGCGTAAGATTATATTCATAGCCATTTTGTGTTGCCCAGTATCCATTCGGACCGTGTACTTTCACAATAGCCATGACCATTGTTCCGGCAATCAAAAGCGCTCCTAGCGGTGTAAGAAGTCCTGCAGCAAATAAAGCTCCTCCTACTAGCTCGGATAATCCAGCCATTAACGCCATTCTAACACCTGGCTTCATTCCGATAGATTCAAACCATCCTCCCGTTCCTTTTAAGCCGTGGCCGCCAAACCATCCAAATAATTTCTGAGTTCCATGTGCCATAAAAGATAACCCAATGACTAAACGTATTAACAATAAACCAATACTCACCATTTTTTATTCCTCCTATTTTTTCATCAATTTAAAATCTCGAATTAAAATATCTTTAATTAAGGATAATTATAAAATCATATGGTTCTACTGTCAACATGAATTTTATTATTTTTTATAGAACCATTTAGCGACTTATTAAAAACATATTCGTTATTATGTATGGATATGAACATCAGGATGGAAAATATAACAGCTGAACTTTATTGATCCTGTTAAAAGCAGGATAGTTTTTGAGACGCAACTATACTTAATGATTCTGAGCCAAATTAAGACCCTTTTTTTGTTTCAAAACTAGCCTCAAAACCTATAAACAGAATCATATACATAAATAAAAGAAGCAAACGCCTTATCACTGGAGTTTGCTCCTTCTTTTCTGGTACATAGAGAATATCCAACTGTTAGATAGTACTTGTTGTGTACAACTAACGAAAGTTTTTTCTACTTTTAAATATTTAAGACCTTTTATTAAATGAGCTCAAACACGCGGATCCATTTGCAATTTAGTTCTCTAAAGCTAATTGTACTTTATACTAAATCATAGTTTAACTCTTACCTCCGTACCGTCAGTAGCTTTGACATCTACTAGTACCATTCCCTTATGTTTCTTCAGTTCCTTAACAATAGGCTTTAGCATGCTTTTATCTATTATCGGAAAAGTGAAATTCAGCTCTTTTCTTTTAAAATGCTCTTTTGTCCATTTAACCGCATGCTTCTGGATAAATTTCGAAAAAGCAACGCTAATAGCAATGTTTAAAAGAGCATATGGAACTGGAATGCTAAATCGAACATCTTTTGTTTTCACTTTTACATGAATCATAAGCAAACCATTACTCAATGATGACTGAAACGGTATCTCCGTTCGCCGATTTAATATCAACAATTTGGCCATCTAACTCGTTTTCAATTGCTTCAACAATCAGGTTTATGTCTATATCTTTTACATATTTTTCTGATTGAGGAATACTTGCTGCGATGCTGTGTCCCGCCATCAATACCAGCTTGACAAGCTTTATTGGCAAATTAACCTTCACATTATCATTTTCAGTTGAAACAACTCGAATTTTTAACGTTTTATCTAGATACGCATTCGGTTTCTTCAAAAGCTTATTGCCTGTTTCTTCTTTTTCTTTTAATACTTGTATCAGTTCTGATCCCTTTTCTGCATCAATTTTGCCTTCTTGAACCATTGTTAACACTTTTGTAATTTCCTCTTTCATAGACAATACCCCTATTCTTCTTTTAAGAGCTTGATGGCTTCTTCTGCTGTAATTTCACCATTTTCTAACATAGACACAACTTTTTTCTCATCTACTTCATTTTTCTTCTTCTCTACATATCCAAGAGATGTAATGATGTCATTAAGCTTACCTCGAACGGTTGGATACGAAACGCCCAGTTCTTTCTCAACTTCTTTGATATTTCCTCTGCACGTTAAAAACACTTCTACAAAATGAAGCTGATCACTCGATAAAGATGCCAGCTTAGATAATTCAAACTCATTTTCAATCGTCGTGTGACAATGGCTGCACTGTAGCTTTGTAATTTTTAACGTTTCACTGCAGACAGGACAATTTGTAAGTACTTTATAAGCCATAATCAAATCTCCTTCTTTTAGTTAATTTGATTATACAACAATTATTTAATATTAAAAACAATAAAATTAAATAATTTTAACTAATAAATTAAAAATTTAAATGTAAATTTCAATAATATTAATAATCCATTTTAACTCATCCACAAAATTAAATAAAAAAGAGAAGGATAAAAGCCTTCTCTTAAACTACATAATTGTTTTTAAACTATCATTCAACCACTCTATTTATCCTGCAATTTGAGCCCTAGTAAAAGTCCCATTTATATTTCCTTCTACAACGATACTATGTCCTGCAAACATATCTCCATCAGAAAAATCAAAATCACCTTCTGGATAAACGGATATAGTGTCTAAACTCATAAAATCCATAAACATTTCTTCTGTAATTTCCTCTATTTCATCCTCTTCCTGTAGCCAATCGGGTGCTAAATCGACCAGTTCCGCTGCCGCATACATTCTAATTTTTTGAATCCATTTATCCTGCTCCTCAAAAAGTGTATGTGCTGTCTTCAGCGCTTTAAACAAACTTTATAACACATATTCCGATTTAGCAGTAACGCTATAAACGGGTTCAATCCAATATATTGAAAATCAAGTTCTGCTTGGACAAATTGATGTAGCTTATACGATTGGATCATTAAACAATAAAAAGATAATGTATAAAGAAGTAGGAGTAGAAGAAATGGTTGTAATTGGTCGAGGAATTGATCAACACACAACATTTGATGATTATGTAAGACAAAAAAATATACTTGTACTATCTGATAAGTGCTTGTACATGACAATACTACATAATATTTATGTAAGCTTACAGATTGAGCAAGGTGCCATTATTAAAGTAGGCGCTCCAGAATTGCATTAATGGATATGGGTATTTCCTTAGTAGCTAAGCGCATCGCAAATCGTTATAATATAAACAATGATTTAGAAGTTCCATCACTTTATAGATACACTGACTTCTATCTCTCGCCTACATTATGAATTTACCCCTATAGAAAAACAGTTTATTGAGTTAAATAACTCCCTTAGCGACACTTTTAAAGGAATGGAAGTTTAACATCGAGGTTACAGTTCTTCCTGTAACCTCTTTTACAATTCCTTACCTGCAATTATCTTTTATATAAGTGTCATATGAGGTGTTTTTTAATTTCCACAAGTTTGATCATGGGAAGCAGCCTTGCTAATTCGTGGGCCGCCATTGGCTATCAACACTATCTTATTTTTAAACATAACGTTTACATCTCTTTTATTGTCAAGCTCTGGAGAATTACTATATTTGCGTGTTCACTCATTTTGCTTAGCCTTCTTTACTATCTTTTTTAAGTAGATTTCCTAAACCCAAAAGAACTCAGTTAACAGCTAGAGTAGAAGCTGGATTATAACAACAGATAATTTCAGAAAAAATTTTATGGTTTTGTAATTTCACGAAAGTTTCTCTTGCCTCCCTTTCTGTGTTAAATTCAAACATGATAATATTATGTTCTCTTGAATAAGCATTGATTACAGTAACCACCCACATTAAAAATCTCCTAGGGCTGTTACAATTACATTTGATTCTGATAAATAAATATCTCTGGAATTCTTATGAGTAGCTGCTATACTTGTAGACTTATTTGGAATAAACCCCTTTTCTAACCAAATAGAACCGCTTTGAAAATCCCATATTCCCAAGTAAATCTCCCCGTCTCTTACTATTGATATAATAGATTAGTTTATTTAATTGTTTACAGTGGCATCTTCTTTACATGCTTTGATAACATCCAACCAATGATCTGGCTTTTGTCCTTTAAACTTTTCTTTTAAATTAAATGAAGCCAATGTTTCTAACTTACTTTTTGCTGCTTTAGACATAACAGAATTTAAATTAGAAGCCTCTAGCATTTGAATAGAGCCGTCTAACTCAATTGATCTTCTTAATGCATGGATAGAGGTTCCAGTTACCAATCGGTTCATTGTTTCTCTAAAGCTCTTACTATCTAAAGTTTCACTAATAGAATCTAAGACTACTTGTTCTACATTAAATTCATGAGAAGCTTCTAATAACTCTAGATAAAGAGCGACTACACCTTTCATATAAATGCTGCGAATTAGCTTTACAGCAGAGGCATCACCAGGTTTTTCACTTACTTTAGTTATGTCCATACTGTACGGAGTCATTAATGAAATCAGTCGATCTACACCATTACCACTTGCTGAAATAGGAACCTTATGTTTATAAACTGGCAGGGGACCTAGCATTGCGGCATCTACAAAGAATGCATTCTTCTCTTGTATATTTATGTTAATTTTTTGCTTCACGATAGGAGTGGAAGCTGATACATCTACATAGATACATTCTTTCTTTATAAATGGTTTTAGCATCTCACTAACTTCAAGTGCTTTATCTGCGGGTACTGCTACTATTACTATATCCACTTGTTTTAAAACTTCTTCGGGTCTATAAAAAAGTTCTACTTGAGCTTGAGCAGCTCGTTCTTTAATTTGTGGACCATACGTAGGATGGTCTATCATAACATCATGAGCAAAAATGATTTCTAAACCTTCGCCTTTTAAGCCAACTGATAACTCAAAGGCCGCCTCTCCAAATCCAATAAAACCTAATTTCACTTTAAAGCTCTCCCTTCTGTTTATAATCCATATGCTTTCATCTGTTCTCTTAACCATGAAGGCTGAATGTTACCTCCAGATTCACCTTGCAGACGCGCTCTTTCAAATGCTTCGATCGTTTCTAAACGCGTTTTCTCATACTCTAGTTTTTTTTCCGCTTTAAAAAGAACCTCTTCAATCTTTTCTTTTGGAACTACAACAACTCCGTCATCATCACCTATAATTAGATCTCCTGGAATAACAGCTACGCCTCCACAAGAAATAGGTTTATGTAACTCACCTGGACCATCTTTAAGAGGACCATTCGGAATAAACCCTTTTGAGAAAATAGGAAATCCTGATTGACTAAGGGTCTCTTTGTCCCGAACTGCCCCATCTATAATAATCCCCTCAAGTCCAATAGCTTTAGCTGCAGCTGCCATTAATTCTCCAAGGTAAGCATTTGCCGTATGCCCCTTTCCATCTACAACTAGTACATATCCTTCTGTACCATCATAGATTGCCTGATGAAGAAATAAGTTATCTCCAGGTCTTAAACTTACAGTTAGAGCGGTTCCAACTACCTTCATTCCTGTAGATACAGGCTTAATTTTATAATCCATTGAGCCTGTACACCCCATTGCGTCGGATATAAGAGTTGTATTAAGAAGGTTTGCTCTCTTAATAATGTCTTCAGATAATACTGGTGCTAAATTACTCACTGATATACACTCCTCTTCGATTTTAATATATTTTAATCAATGCTCTACTCAGGATAACGCTTACAAAATTAAATTAATAAAATTAGATATTGCCCCCCCTATTCGCAGAATATCTACAGTTTATTTGCTGCATTTTTGAAAAAGATAGAAAAACATCGTAAAAAATAAATAAAGTAATAAAAATTACTACATTTTTTATTTAAGTAATATTTATTACTATAATCTTAAATGTATCTTATCACCGGTGCCTAATAAAGTAAATCTATTTTTGTAAATAAAGCACAGGAAAAACATATCCTAAGCTTTATTGCTTAGAAGAAACATTTTTACATAAAAAAGTAAACATGCTAAAATTCAAGTAAGTATTGTGATAAATACTTTTTATATGCTTAAAAAAATAAAATTTACAATATAATCTGTTTAATTGGAGCGAAGGTATGGAAAATCCAATATTAAAATTAAAAGATAATATCTCACAACTAACAGAAACTCAACGGAGAGTAGCAGACTATATCCTTAAAAATCCTGTCGATGTAGCTTTTTTAACGGTTGATCAATTGGCTTTGACAGTAAAAACTAGTACGACCACGATAATGAGGTTAGCTTTTAGTCTAGGCTATTCTGGATATGCAGAGTTTCAAAAAGGACTTCAGGAGCTTCTACGTAACAATGCTGCTCCTCAAATCAGATTAGAAACAAATTTGAAGGGCTTAGATGAGAGTGATTTGTGGATGCGCTGTGCAGAAAGTCAATTCAATAACATTCAATCAACAGTAGAAATGATTTCTACAGAGAGCCTAAATAAAGCGTTAGAAATGATTGTCTCTGCAGACCGAATATTTTGTACAAGCGTTAGAAGTGGTTTACCCGTGGCACAGCATCTATCTTTTGGGCTTAATCGACTACTCGGAAACTGTGAGCTAATTGTCTCTGACTTAAGTGATTGGGTGGATAAAGGAATTACTTTAACTTCTAAAGATTTAGTTATTGCAACCTCCTTTCCAAGGTACGCTAGAAGAACTGTTGAGTTTGTAACAGCTGCCAAAAGTAACGATGCCAAGGTCATTTCAATTACCGACAGTTATTCTTCTCCTTTAGTTAAGTACTCAGATTTAGTACTGACTTGTAGCTCGAGTAGTATCGCCTTTCATAATTCACCTATAGCGTCGCTACTTGTGGCCGATTATCTTGTAAGTGCGATAGCTATAAATTATCCAGAAAAGACAAAGGATCGTCTCGATAAAATCACTTCAGTCCTTACAAAAATTAATTATCATTACACTGATTAAATTTACGAATGTGGTAAAAGCATGAAATATCGAATGTATAAAATAATTCGATATTTTATGTTTTTACCACTTTTTTATTTTTTTAGTTAAGTCTAATACTTCCCTTTCACTTTTCATTTCTATAAAAAACATTTACTTTTCATTAGAAGCCATGATAGTATACTTTTAAATAGTCACAATTATTACAACAATTAAACAAAAAGTAATAATTATTACTTTAAACAATGAGTTGTAATAATGAATATAGTTAGTTCTGTAAAATCATTTTTAGATATCATCCGGAGATATCTAACTGCTCCCCTACTAAGATATTACAAAGTGACTATAAGTTTATTAATCCTAACACTTGTATTTTGCTTGTTAACACGCAAATAATGAGAGCACTACCTTTAGTTCTAAGCAATCATCAACAAAAGATTTTAGTAAAGGAGGGATTAGTTAAAGAAACACGAGAATAGAAAATAATCTATTAATGATTCTATATATACAGTGGGCTTAAAGGGGGAATTCACGCTAGATTTTTTGTAAACCCTTACATTCGTTCTGATAACAGGTTTCAAATCAATAATATGTAAAAAAATCCAATTGTTTTTACTAATGAATGATGGTGAAAAGCAGCTTTATAATAAAGAATGATAGTTAGATAGTTTAATGAGAATTTAAAAAGTATGACATTAAAGATAAACAAGAGGGAAAATGAAAGAAAGTTCTAGAGGGGGTATAATATGTTAACATTTTTAGGTTTTTCGATGATTGTAGTATTTATGTATTTAATCATGAGTAAGCGTTTGTTTGCCTTTAGTGCATTAACAGTGGTTCCTATTGTTTTTGCTTTATTGGGCGGCTTCACTGATTTAGGACCAATGATGATGAAGGGTCTTGAAACTATTGCTCCGACAGCAATTATGATTATCTTTGCCATTCTCTATTTCGGGGTGTTAATTGATACAGGATTATTTGATCCTTTAGTAGCGAAGATTATAAAGATGGTTGGCGGTGATCCTCTAAAAATTGTAATGGGTACTGCAGTACTTTCTTTAATAGTTGCTTTAGATGGTGACGGTACCATTACATATCTAATTGTAGTAACTGCATTTCTCCCACTATACAATCGATTAGGTATGAATAAACTTATTCTAGCCTGTATTCCTGCGTTAGCAATGGGTATTATGAATTTGACTCCCTGGGGTGGTCCTGCTGTACAAGCTACGGCGGCTGTAAAAGCAGATGTAACAGACTTGCTGTTACCACTTATTCCTTCTATGATTGCAGGCACGATTTGGGTTTTAGGGGTTTCTTATTTTCTTGGACGACGTGAACGTAAAAGACTAGGAGTTATCAATATAGATACAGAATTTAACGATGAAATTGCTGCAGCTCTTGATGTAGGAATGGATGCATCAATAAAGCGCCCAAAATTATTCTGGTTCAACTTAATCCTAACACTTTTACTTCTAACTGCTCTAGTTCTAGGGTTCTTGCCGTTACCAGCTTTGTTTATGATTGGTTTTGCTATCGTGATGATTGTTAATTACCCAAATTTACAAGATCAAAAAGAGCGCTTGCATGCTCATGCAGGAAATATATTAACGGTGGTTTCCATGATATTTGCTGCAGGTATATTTACTGGAATTATAGATGGAACAGGTATTGTTAAAGCTATGGCGGATACTTTAATAGCAGTTATTCCTGATGCTCTTGGACCAAAATTAACAGTAATTGTTGCGCTTATAAGTATGCCATTTACTTTTTTCATGGCAAATGCTCCCTTCTATTTCGGGATTATCCCTATTATGTCTGAAACGGCTGCTCACTTTGGCATCCCTCCACTAGAAATTGGTCAAGCTTCTTTACTAGGGCAACCCTTGCATCTATTAAGTCCACTTCAAGGTTCTATTTATGTCTTAGTAGGACTCCTTGGCATTGATATAGGTGACCATATTCGCTTTGCTGCCAAGTATGCCATTGGAACAGCGTTAGTTATGACGATTGTGGCTGTATTATTTGGAATACTATCTATATAAATGATTTATGGGAACATAAAAAAGAGAGAGCTGATTCTTCAAAACAGCTCTCTTCTATATATTTAACTTTAAATTACATTAAAGATTGAAATATAACATAAGCAAATCACTAATCAATCATGACTGATACAGTATCTCCGTTTGTCAATTTGATCTCAACAGTTTGGACATTAAATTTATGTTCAATTGCTTGAATAATAAGGGGGATGTCTATATCCGCGAAATTAAAAAATGGTGCCTATGTAATCCCACTTAAGGTTTTAAATCAACTTCATCTTTTCGCCTTTTCAAATAAATATTGCGCTCCATATAACAAATATGCTTTGTAATGAAGGTAGATAAAAAATTGAAAATGACTTAATCGGTTTAAACTTACAATTTTCAACCTTTTAAGAACATCAATAAAGTAAAAAGCAAAGATTCCATCAACTATAATATTCAGTAATAAAAACTTCTTAAAGTTTCCATACGAAGATTTAAGAAGCCACATTGAAAGAGGCATATAAGGCCCAATACTAAAAGGAAGTTCATCTTTTATAAACGAATCTTTTTTATCATAAAATTTCCACCACTTCCTCTGATGCCCATACAAATGATTAATAATTTCAAAGATAATAATAAAAATCCCCGCTAACGAATAACGTCTTATGCTGCGTTTTCCTATAAATAACAACGACAACCACGGAATCGCTATTATAGATAGGTTAAATCCTAAATGTTTTCTTGATATCATAAGTGAACTCACCTCAACGTACTTTATCTAGTTCTTCTTATAGTGTCCGCTTATTACAAAAAAACACAGACCATCCAATGGTCTGTGTTTTTTATTAATGTGCTTTTTGTTCAACATTGACTCTTTTGATAAAGAACGAGATAACCAATCCAACAATTGAAACAATAATCGCAAAGATGAACGCATGCTGAACACCGTTGGTAAAGGCAAGAACTTGATTTAATGGATCCATTTTATCTGATACCGTCTCAAGGAAGCTTCTTGAACCTGATGAAAGAATGGAAATTCCAACAGCTGTTCCAATTGCGCCAGAAACCTGCTGCAAAGTGTTCATAATTGCTGTTCCGTGCGGGTACAGCTCAGGGGGAAGCTGGTTTAATCCGTTTGTTTGAGCCGGCATCATAATCATCGAAATGGCTATCATAAGCGCAATGTGCAGAGCAACGATAAACGCTGTTGACGTTTCCAGCGTTACGGTTGAGAAACCATACATGGTGCCGGCTACAATCACAAGTCCAGGGATAACTAACCATTTGGGACCAAAGCGGTCAAATAATCCCCCCATAACCGGTGAAAGAATTCCGTTAATCACTCCTCCAGGAAGAAGCATTAGGCCAGCGGCAAAGGTTGATAAAGCTAATGATGTTTGTAAGTACAAAGGTAAAATCATCATCGCAGACAATAGTACCATCATGCAGACTAGAATTAATAAAAGTCCAATTGTAAACATTGGATACTTAAAGGCTTTAAGATCTAACATTGGCTCTTTCATCTTCGTTTGACGAATAGAGAATGCCACTAACGCAATGGTTCCAATCACAAGAGTTAGAATAACCTGTAGACTTCCCCAGCCCCCGCCTTCTCCAGCACTGCTAAATCCAAATACGATTCCTCCAAAACCTATTGTTGAAAGAACAACGGAAATCATATCGATTTTTGGCTTTGTTGGTGTGGTAACGTTCTGCATAAAAAAAGCTCCAAATACTAAGGCAACAAATAACAGTGGAAGTGAAATCCAGAAAATCCAGTGCCACGTTAATGTTTTTAAGATTAATCCTGATACGGTTGGTCCAACAGCTGGCGCAAACATAATAACAAGGCCGATGATCCCCATTGACTTTCCACGCTTATGCGGCGGGATAATAACAAGAATCGTGTTAAACATAAGCGGTAAAAGTAAAGCAGTTCCAACCGCTTGCACGACACGGGCAATCATGAGTACCCCAAATGTTGGTGCAACAGCGGCAATAAATGTTCCAATGATGGAGCAGATTAGAGATGCTATAAAAAGCTGTCTGGTTGTAAAGCGTTGAAGAATAAAACCTGAAATAGGTACCAAAATTCCTAACGTTAACAGATACCCTGTTGTCAGCCACTGTGCAGTTGTTTCGTGAATACCAAAGCCAGAAATTAGCTCTTTTAATGCCATATTTAGCGCTGTTTCACTAAATAAACCGATAAATCCAGCAATAAGAAACGACGTTATAATCGGCAGCACTTTGATGTTAGAGCTTTCGGCCACTGTTTGTTGATTACTCATATTAAATTGTCTTCCTCTCTTTTACATACTCTTTTTGGTGAACGTTTTTCTATCTCAATGATAAGTTGATTAGCAGACAAACAATGCATATTGATATAAAGATTAGTGATAAGTTTAAGGCATTATGTTGACTAAGCTTTTTCTTTCTCTTCTCTTTTGACCGAAGTGCTTTTTGTCTTCTAAATTCGTTTCTTTCCACAGATACCTCTCCATTCCATTTCTAAATCAACTTTAGAAACCTTCCTATGTAAACTAATTTCCATTCATAACATGGAATTTTTAATAAGTAAGTTAAAACGAAATAGAACTATAAAATGAATTTCATTTTACATAACAGGAATATTGTAACACAGCTATAAGTACTGTTTCTATCTAAAATATACTAAATAACAACAGCTATATACCCAACTTGGTACCATGTGACAATTAAAACTTGGTTCTGTTATATGCTTTTTGTTCTGTTCGCCCTAATAGAACACCGCTAACTTTTTAATCATCAGTCAAAAGAAAGAGTATCAGAAATGAAGTAATAGTAAAAATTGATACTATGGAGGTGTTTTCTTATGAAAAAGTATGAAGTAACGTTTCATCTAATTAATGGTGAAATAAGTCATTTAGTTGAAGCTAAATCACTTATTCGTGCAAAGAACTACATACAGTATAGGTTTGAAGACAAAAGTAAAATATTGGATCTAACAAATGATTTGGTCATTGTTAAAAGGAACGTCCAATACTTTACGGTAGTTGAAAAAGAATAATTAGCTATGTAAAAGGACGTTATCACAAAAGTAATGTCCTTTTATATGGATGTAATATCTTATAGGGTAGTCTCTTTTTCCCATTCTATCACTAAAATTCCCCTCCAACTTGAAGCCAAAATAGATTTGGCGCCCTCCAAGCGTATCTTTAATTTAAGCCTACTAATTTTCCTTTTTTGATAAAATTTCGCATTCCATACTTTTCTCCTTAAAAGTATTAGATCAACTAAGAAAAAAGCTAAATACATGCATTTAATATGCAGAGAGAAGCTCTCTGAGGAAATTATCTTTGAAACAAACAACTCGAATTCACATACTAAATATATCTAAATAAAAGGCTCTATTAAATTTTGGTATTGATATTAAGCGTAAAAACAGAACTCCCTATTTTATGAAAATTCTGTTTTGTTTATTCGCTTACTATGTATATTTTCTGCGTCACAACGTAATTTATAAAAATCCACATATCTGTAAAGAGTACGTATAGAAATGAAAAGAGCAAACTCTCTTACACGTGAGTTTGCTCTTTCTGTTCTTTATTCAAATTTCTTCAGTTTAACTTATTGTCCTATATCCTTCATCCTTTTAAGAGCTTTTCTATATTCTTGATCTCTTATACGCAGCATTTTATCAGCAGAAGGTTTAGGCTGACCAAACTTTTTTAAAGCTGCTCTATACTCGCTGTCACCAATGACTCGATTCGAAACAGCCTCTTTAGGCGAACGCTCAAAAACGGGAGTATCTTTTTTAATGTGAATCTCTTCGGTACTCTGCTTTTCTTTATTTTTTTCTTTATCATGCGGCTTATGAGCCAGCTTGTGGCCTTTACCTGTTAGGAACATCAAAAACGAAAGAATGAATACTACAATGCTTAATATACACGAAAACGTAGAAAATGTATGATAAGTAATGATTTCAGATTTTACATGTAGAGACTGAGTGAAATTTTCTTTACTAGCCACCTGGCTCTCTCCGCTTACCGTTGCAAAGTGACCTTTATACACCTTTGCAAAGACAATACTGCTGATTACAGGGATGACCGCAGATACTGTAACTCTTATAAATTGAACCGTGACCATCCGAGGGACTAAACTTGGTAGTGGTCCGCCTAAAGCTGCCCCCATAAGACCTGCAGCAACTGTGAAACCCACTCCTGCAATTAAAGCGGCAAAGCTACTAACAAAGAGAAAAGCTGAAGCATGACCGTCTAAATAAATCCATTGTATGTTCACTCCCATAATAATGACCGCTCCTATAATACCTAATACGCCCGGTCCAAATTTATCATATAATACGGCACTTAATATGGCGGCAATTACTATTCCAGCAAAAAGCCCGATATAGATCAGTGAAGTGTCTCCTTTATCAAAACTAGATCCACTTTTAAGCAATCCTTGTAGAGATAAAAGAGTTAAACTCATACTAATATTGCCTATAACAGCAATTAAGATAGCGAGAGCTGGTTTTCGAGAAGCCACTAATCTAAAGGGAATTAAAGGATTTTTAATATGCCATTCTGCGGCGAATAAAAAGCATAGAAAAATGATGCTTCCCACTATGCCTATCCATACATAAGTAGATGTCCACCCTGATTTTTGGAGATTAAGTAATGTAAACGTAATAAATGCAGTAACCATAAACATTAATGCTACACCGATGATGTCAAATGGTTCATGATGCTTGTGCTGTTGCTTGGCATGATCATTTGTTAAAAATTTGTAGCTGAAGCATATTCCCAGTAAGGAAAGGACGGCCGCTATATAGAATAACCATCTCCAGTGTCCGTAGCTGTTCACTAACATTCCGAGAAAAATGCCCACAACGCTAGATCCATAAAATCCGCCGATAAGAATCAGTAATGCCAAGTTCCGTTTCTGAATGGGAAAAGAAAGAACCAGCATTGGAATCATCATCATAAGTGCTAAACCTGTTCCTGTTCCTTGTAAAAAACGACCAATGCCCATTCCTAAGAAGCTGTTAGAAGCAATGCTTACAATAGCTCCTATAAAAAACAGACACATCGAAAGAACATACGTCCTTCTCTCCCCTAACTTATGTCGAAGAATAGGTCCAAACGGAATACAAAATGCAAAGCTCATAACCCCTATTAAAACCGGTGTTATCGAAATATAAGATTGATCATTATACGTTTGTTGGAGAATTTCACGTATAGAATTTAATGAAGTGTTTAACATTAAACCAGGACCAATAGCTAAAACTGCCAGTAAGGAAATCCCCCAATGTTTTTCTATTTTCATACTACAATTCCTTTCTGCCTTTCATGATTGTAAAAAACTAAAAATGCGGCGTTCATGTTTCTTCAAACCATCACGGTAGCTATGATAAAGAAGAAAGATATTTATCCGCATTTGAACAAACTAAAAAATAAAGCTTCAGTAAGGAAGCTTTATTTTTTTTTCTAAACCCGCCACTCGAATTGGCCCTAAAAGTGTTAGGCTGGTTAATTTATCAGCCATAAATGCAGGGCTAAATTTCATATCACTTTCTAACCAAGAACAAATGACACCTATATGAGCTGATGTGATATAGCTAATCAGAATATCTTCAGGGATATCAAGTCCATCCTCTGCTTCTCCAATTGAAGAAATCAGCTCTCCATACACTCTTTTCTTTACAATTTCCGTCATATGACTTCTAAATTGAGGCAACCCTCGATCACTTAGCATAACTTTAAAATAATCGGAATGGTCATAGATGAATTCAAAAAGCTTTAAGAAAGAAACGGATTCATCATTTTCTTCTACTGCTGCGGGATCCTCATTATTTTGTTTAGGCTTTACTTTCTCTATTAGCTCTTCTAGAACTTCATTCATACTCTGCATGAGAAAGTCTTGCTTATCTTGGTAATGCAAATAAAAGGTTCCCCGCGTTAATTCCGCTTTTTCCGTAATTTCTTGAATCGTAATGGATGTAACGTCTTTCTCTTTAAGAAGTTCGACTAAAGCGTCTCTTAAGTATTTATTTGTTCTTTTTATCCTAGGATCTACTTTTGTTTTTTTAGACATCGTTCGTCTCCTTGTATAACTTTTATTAAATATATGATTGTAACTTGCATAGTTGCAGTCATTGAGAACTTTTCTGATGATTGACTATTTAAACTATCCTGTATCATCAATGTACATTTTATACACGATGTAAACTAATGAACATTATGTATATTAAGTTTTACAAAGTATAACCAATCTGTCAATATCGAAAATTGGTTAAGAACAAATCTTTTGATCGTTATATATGGATTGCGTGAACTTGAGAGTGAAATCTTTTGTATGAAAGAAAAAGAACTGAAGGTTGTAACCAGTGATGTAAGATCTGCTTAGCTTTTATATAGCAAATTAATAAAATACAAACCACATCTTCTTTGTTTTCAGTAATTAATTCTTCTCGAGAAAGGTCTACCTTCTAAGGTAGACCTTTCTTTTTTATATACATATAAATAACGCATACAGAAGTACAATATAATATAGGAACGAATCTAGATTCTATGAAATGGTTTACCTTACCTTAAAGATAAGAAATTCTTCGTAATGAGCATTGGTTGGCTTCTTGCTGCAATTCCGGAGCATAGTAACTCAATTTTTTAATAAAATAACAAGTCTCAGGAAAATGATGTATCAGAAACCTTAACGTTTCCTTATTTAATAGCTTGTTCTCCTTGTACTTTTCAGTCATAGCATAAACAAACTGGCTCATCTCAATAGTTGTTTTCCCCACTTCTAAAGCAAATTCTGTTTGTCTTGCAAAACCTGGCTGCTTAAACCGCAAATAACCTTTTAAATGATGATTCTGTACAATGAATGCCTGAAATTTCCCGATATATAAATCTGCTTGTTTAGATATCATAATCTCAATCGGATCAAGCAGGTTTTTAAACAAAACAGCATGTCCAAGCTGATCTTCGAGCCATAAATCCATTAATTCGACTAAGCTAAGGGGAACCGGCTCCTTTCCTTTTACTAGATAAGATAAAAATCTTAAATATTCCTGATTTTCACTTAACGTACCATTAAGATAGGTTGGAGATAAGTTTAGATTTACTGCGTTTTCAATTCGAAGAGCCTGAAGAGACCCTTCAAAATCAAAATATCCTTTGGTAATTGGCCAGGCCTTTCTCGAGAATTCTATTAATGCAGGATCGTTGTGCATAACATCAGGGGATAAATAGTTCAGTTGTTTTAGCAAGTCATCAAACAAATGAATATATTGCTTAGCTGTTCGGACGTATTCGACTTCCTTCACCGATAAGTGATCTCGTACAAAATAAGCATGGTCCTGAATTATTTCTAACCAAAATAAATGTTCCTCCCATAATGAAATCATTACTAGCTCTCCCTTCGGTTTCCTTACTACTACATGTTTATTAGAAGCTTTAGAAGAAATGAACCAAAGTAATAAAAAACAGGATCTCTTATTTCATCACATAAACACTCATAAAAAAGGGAATATATATACATATCCATATTTTTAAAAAGGGAGAATATCAGTTGAAGAAAAAAGATAAATTGCTAATCATTTTAATGACGATTTTACCTTGGCTTAGTATTCCGTTTATTGGTAAAAAAGCGCTAAAAAGATTCCTTCCAGGGAGTCTTTTTATGAGTTTGTATCTTATTGCCGAAGGCAGGTTTGCAGAGAAGAAAAAATGGTGGTGGTTTCCGTACTCAATCAAGCCGAATGTTCTAGCAGAATTACCATTAATATTTGGCCCCTTTTTAGTTGGAGCTTTGTGGATATTAAAATATACTTACGGAAAGTTCAACTTATATCTTTTAGTAAATATACTTATTGATTCTTTTTTTACTTACTTCGGACTAAAATGGTTAAAAAAAATAGGATACGTCTCTTTAGCCCGGTTGACTAGATTTCAATTATCCATTGTTTTTTTAATAAAAACGTTTGTGCTGTATGGGTTTCAGATTGTTTATGAAAAGTGTTGCCACCTATCAAAGAATTCGTCTTTATAAATTTTGCAGTCTAAGATAAAAAAACAAAACAAAATGTCTATAAATGGGAGTATATTAAAGAAGAACATTAATGAAATAGATACTAATTGCTAAGTGGAATTATGATTTTTTAGATACTATGTAGTTGTAGTTACCTCAGGAAGCTAATGAATCCTATGTCTTAAGGCTTAAAAAGAGTGAAAATAAGGTTAAATAAAAAAAGAAGTCACCTTTTGGTAACTTCTTTTTTTTACTATGCATATGTGATTAAAACAAATAACATATAAGTGTTTTATTTTTCACTATCTTCCTCAGCAGGTTTTCGTTTATGTTTCTCACTAATAATTTTTTTGTGCAGTATCCTTACCTCATCCACCATCAGCAGCCTCATATCTTTTACAATATATTTTGCTAATTCTTCATCAGAGATATCATCACCCTCAATATCGAGACGAAATTCCTGCCCTTGTATTCCACCGCCATTAGTAAAATCGACTTCAAAGTCAAAAATGACTCTTTTATCCATGTCTAATCCACCTTACTTTATTTTAATTACCTAATATATATTCGGTTTATGAAAACAAATTCCCGATCTAACTATCTAAGGAAGCATATTGTCTGATAAGTCCTGATAAAAGAACTTTTAAGTTCTAGAATGTTATTTAAAAAGGACAATGGGTTGAATAAGCTCCGCTCTATTAACTCA
Source organism: Priestia sp. VA7 (assembly GCF_055710015.1). NCBI lineage: Bacteria > Bacillati > Bacillota > Bacilli > Caryophanales > Bacillaceae > Priestia > Priestia sp. VA7. Next base: position 1,142,476 of record NZ_JBVQPN010000001.1, on the reverse strand, counting down.
TCTTAACAGTGTAACTATATTTGAAGGGAGATTTAAAAATGAGTCAGAAACGCGATAAAGGCAATAGTCAAAAAGGCAAATCAACTAGCAATACGGTAGATCCAGTAATCGCAGCAGAAGACGTGGAAAAAGCAATTTTTCCAACTAACAAGCCTCCTGGCAATGCAAAACCTTAAATAAAAATTAGAGCTGTATTATTAGCTGCCTATTTGGCAGCTTTTTCATTAAGAAAAGAAGTTAATTAATAAATACGAGTAGTGAACAAGGTATTGATTTTTCAGGTTTTATTTGAGTACTAAAGTAAGGTTGCACGTCTACTCATGAGATTAAAAAATGAACTGTAGGAAGCTATGTGGCGACAATTATCTAGTATCTCCTCTTTAAACTATTTTATCTTGACACTGTTCTAAAGGCGTGATTAGATATAATTGTTAACTTTAAATATAATTAAGTTAACATATATTTATTTCGGTGGTGAAAGTGTATTGAATTGGGAAGAAGATATTAAGAGAGAACTTGCCTATTTAGATGAGATTTTTCAAAAACGGCACCTTGTTACTACAGAATTTGCTGAACAACCATGGCTTACAGTCAATGGCCATAGGATGTTAAACCTTGCCTCTAATAACTATTTAGGCTACGCAGGAGATACGGGGCTGAAGAAAGCAATGAGTGATGCTGTGATGACATATGGAATAGGAGCAACGGCTTCACGCTTAATAGTAGGAAATCACTCTCTTTATGAGAAAGCAGAACGAGCACTTGTTAATTGGAAGAAAGCTGAGGCAGGACTTATTATCAATAGTGGTTATAATGCAAACCTAGGAATCATCTCAGCCTTGGTTCCGCGTAATGGCTTCATCTTCAGCGATAAGTTAAATCATGCAAGTATCATTGATGGGGCCCTGCTGAGCCGTGCAAAGCTGCAACGCTATCGCCATAACGATATGAACCACCTAGAAAATTTATTAAAAAAAGTTCCCTTAGAGTCACGGAAGTTAATTGTAACAGATACTGTTTTCAGCATGGATGGTGACTTCGCCAAGCTCAAGGAGCTTGTTAAATTGAAAGAGCAGTATAACGCCCTACTAATGGTTGATGAGGCTCACGCAAGCGGTATATACGGAAAAAATGGTGAAGGATATACGCATTTTCTTGATCTGCAAGATAAAATTGATATTCAAATGGGAACGTTTAGTAAAGCGCTAGGGTCATTTGGAGCTTATGTTACTGGAAAACAGTGGCTCATAGCTTATTTAAAAAATAAAATGCGAGGATTCATTTATTCAACTGCTCTTCCCCCTGCTATACTCGGTGCAATAACGGCTGCGATTAAAAAGGTACAACAAGACATAGAGCGTCGCACACTTCTTCAAGAAAATGCATTATTTTTTAGAAGAGCACTTACATACGAAGGATTTAACACATGCAAAAGTCAGTCTCAAATCATTCCAATTTTAACGGGAGGAAACAAAAGAACAATGCAGTTTGCAGAGCGTTTACAGAAAGAAGGAATTGCTGCTATTGCAGTTAGGCCCCCTACTGTTCCTGAAAACAAAGCAAGAATTCGTTTTACTGTAACAGCAGATCATACTCGAGAAGATTTAGATTGGGCCATAAAAAAAGTTTCTCTAATTGGAAAAGAAATGAGTGTGATTCAATGAAACAATCCACTATTATAATATTTCCTGGATGGGGAATGGAAAAAGCAGCGTTTCACCCAATCAGAAAATCATTGTCTACTATATGTAACGTTTTATGTACAGACTGGAGAGGTGTAAAAGAACTAAGTGACTTTAGAGAGCGAGCAATCCAATTGCTTACTTCCACTCAAGGTACTGTTTATTTAATGGGTTGGTCATTAGGTTCCCTTGTAACGCTTGAACTTGCAAGTTTATACCCTAACAAGATAGAAGGACTCATATTGATTGGCGGAACTAGTCGCTTTACAAATGACGTGCATAATACATTTGGATGGGAGCAACGCATCGTTGAACGTATGAAAAAACAGCTACAGCGTAATAAAGAAAAAACCCTCACTTCATTTTATAACGCTATGTTCACTAAATCTGAAAAAGAAGAGAAGTTTCATCATCAATTTATAGAATTTGCTCAGCGTAATTATCAAGGAGACAGTACGCACTCCCTCCTTACAGGGCTGGATTATTTACTCCAAAAAGATGTTAGAATGCAACTCGATCAAATTCAAACTCCTTGTTTGTTGATCCATGGAAAAGATGATCAAATATGTTTACCTGAGTCTTCTTCTTTCATAGCTGAAAGAATTGGTGGAAAAGCGCAGCTGTGTATTCTAGAAAAAGCTGGCCATATTCCTTTTTTTACAAAGCCTCAGCACTGTACGCAACTTATAGAAAAATTTCTCGAAAAGGAGCTCATTTATGATTAATAAGCAACTTTTAAAGAAAAGGTTCAATAATCATGCTAAAACTTATGATGCTTATGCCGATGTACAAAAAAGCATGGCACACCAGTTAATAGATCAACTTTCCACCAACTTCTTTAACCAGGAAATAGCTATTCTTGAAATTGGCTGCGGTACGGGTTATTTAACACAATTATTGTGCAAAAAATTTCCTAAGGCTGCTATTACAGCAGTTGATTTGTCATCAGGAATGATTGAGTTAGCAAAGAAAAAAGTAACGGAAGATCGAGTTTCATTCATATGCGGAGATATCGAGGAACTAAGTATAGAAAGGCAGTATGACCTTATTATTTCGAATGCAACATTTCAGTGGTTTAATAGTCTCCATACGACAATCAAAAAATTGTATAAACAACTTAAGCCTGCAGGCAGCCTGCTATTTTCAACCTTTGGTAATGGTACATTTCAAGAGCTTCATTCATGCTACAGTCATGCGAAACAAAAGCTTGGTCTTTTCAGTAACAGTTCACCTGGTCAATCGTTTTTTTCTCTTGAAGAGTTGTCTCAAATTTGTGAACAAGCATTAGTTCCATTGAGAGAGCATCCATTTAAACTATCAAAAATGGCGAAACTAGAGGTTCAATACTTTCCGACCGTTCAGGCATTTTTTACATCAATAAAAAAAATTGGAGCAAGTAACAGTAACGAGGAAAACTACTGTCAACGTCCTTCATTTTTTCGTCAGTTAATCAATTTATATGAAAATAATCATCGTGACGAAAATGGCGTAAAAGTAACCTATCATTGCTTAATGTTTAATATTACAAAAACGAACCAATAGCCAATCCAGCCCTGGTTACTCTCTAGAAGTGATGAATTTCCGCCAGTAAAAAAGGGTACTCTTCTATTTAGAAAAGTACCCTTAAATAATCAATTAGATTTAATTAACTTACTGTTTTTTAGAAACTAACTCAATAATATTTGTTATACCTTGCTCATTGTACCCTGTTTTTAATAACTGTATTTGATTATGTTCAGATAAATTTGTAAAAATGATTGGTGTAACAAGTGATTTAGCACTTTGTTCAATGTAGTTTAGGTCTATTTTTAAAAGCGGGGTTCCTTGTTTAACCTTTTCTCCCTCTTTAATTAGACATGTAAACCCTTTCCCATTTAAGTTCACTGTTTCTAACCCTACGTGAATTAATAACTCTAGACCTTGATCTGTTTTTAGACCTATGGCATGTTTTGTAGGAAAGATGCTAACAACCTCCCCATTGATAGGAGAAACAAGAGTATTATTAGTTGGTTCGATGGCAAAACCGTCTCCCATCATCTTTGAAGAAAAAACGGCATCAGGGACTTCTTCTAGAGGCACAATATATCCGTCAAACGGAAGGTTGAATGCGCTTCCTAAAGTTGTATCGTTCATTTCTTTTTTCTCACCTGTTGCAGCAACTTCAGTTTTTGTCTTCGCTTCAGGTACTTCTTTGTTATTAGAGCCTTCTGTAATAGCCTCTTTTGGTATGCCAAATAAATATGTGCAGATGAACCCTCCAGCATATCCTGCAAGTAAGCCGATGATATATTTCAGCCATAAACCATGAGCAATTAATGGAATTAAAGCTAGGCCAGATGGACCGATAGCAATGGAACCAACATTTCCGAACATTCCAATTACAGCTCCTCCAATTCCTCCACCGATACAAGCAGTAATGAACGGGCGTCCTAATGGAAGAATAACTCCATAAATAAGTGGTTCTCCAATACCTAATATTCCGACAGGAAGAGCCCCTTTAATAATGGTAACAAGTGATTTATTTTTACGACAACGAACCCAAAGTGCTAAAGTTGCACCTACTTGTCCAGCACCAGACATTGCAAGAATCGGAAGCAAGATGGTCATACCGGCTGTGTTAATCATTTCAATATGAATAGGGATTAATACTTGATGCAGACCTAGCATCACCAATGGTAAAAATGCCACTCCTAGTACAAAACCTGCAAAAACCCCTCCACGTTCAAGTGTCCAATCTATTCCACCAATTAAATTACTAGAAATGAGACCTGCAAAAGGCATAATAAAGAAAATCGTTAACAATCCGACAATCAGAAGAGCAATTGTTGGCGTTACAATAATATCGATTGCATCGGGAATAAACCTACGTAAGAATTTTTCTAAAAATGAGAGTAACCATACAGCAATCAAAACCCCAATAACCCCGCCTTGCCCAGCAGTTAGAGGCTGATCAGTAAAGATATTCATAATAGGAAATTCTTCTGTAACTCCCGTTAAAAGGGTGATACCCCCGATAACTCCACCTAGGGCTGGAGTAGCTCCAAACTCTTTTGCTGCGTTAATACCTACATAAATAACTAAATAGCTGAAGATTGCATTTTTAATTACATTAAGAATCGTCACGTATTGTTGCCAAGTATCTTTATCAAGATCTCCCGCGGTTATGCTATTGGCTAAAATAGAGGCAATACCAGCTATTAAACCTGCACCTACGAATGCTGGGATTAAAGGTATGAAAATGCTTCCAACTTTTCGTAAAAAATTTTTGAATGGCGTATTGTTTTTCTTTTTTAGCTCAGACTTCATATCTGTACCTTTTGAAGTCAAATCTTCAGATGAAGGAGCTGCAGAATCTTCTTGAAGTACAATACCAAATTGTTCAGCAACTTTCGTAACTACTCCTGGTCCTAGAATAATTTGATACGTATCATCATTGACAACTCCTACCACTCCTTTCACTTGTTTTATACTTGCTTCATCGATTCTATTATGATCCACTGGAGTGACACGGAGTCTTGTCATACAGTGTGTATAATTCGCTATATTAGAACTGCCTCCAAGAGCTTGAAGCAGTTCTTTAGCTGTTTGATGATGTTTACTCATAGTTGTTTCCATCTCCCTTATAGTTTCGCTACTTAATTCACGATCGCTTGACGGATAAATCCTTGTGTTTGTTCTAAGCGATGTAAAGATTCCTCATATGAAAGGCCTGTCAAAATCATGACTATAGCAAGCTTAGAATTACAATTTGCTTTTGCTAAGTACTCTTCTGCCGTATCATACGTGCATGAAGTTGCTTCCATCACAATTCGTTTTGCGCGTTCTACGAGCTTTTCATTCGTCAGCTGAACGTCTACCATTAGATTTCCATACACTTTTCCGATACCTACCATGGAAGCTGTCGAAAGCATGTTACAAACCAATTTTTGTGCTGTTCCAGCTTTTAAACGAGTCGAACCTGTTAATACTTCAGGACCATTTATTACTTCAATTGCAATGTTTGCTACCTTTCCAATATCAGAACCTTTATTGCAACTAACAGCTACTGTCTGAGCTTCAATTGAGTTCGCATATTCTAATGCTCCAATGACATAAGGTGTACGACCACTTGCTGCAATCCCCACAACGATGTCCGCCTTAGTAAGTCGAATGTTTTGTAAGTCTTCCATGCCTAACTCTTTACTATCTTCTGCTCCTTCTACTGCTTTAATAAAGGCTTTTTCTCCGCCGGCAATTAAACCTATTACTTCATCTGGACTTGTACCAAATGTAGGCGGACACTCAACAGCATCAAGCAAGCCGATGCGTCCACTGGTTCCTGCACCTATATAAATAAGGCGCCCCCCTTGTTTCTTAGCTTCTATAATAGCTTCTACAGCTTTTGCAATAGAAGGAAGTTCTTTTTTTATCGCACTCGCAACTTTTTCATCTTCTTCATTCATGGTTGTAAGAAAATCAAAAATGGACATTTCATCCAGATTCATTGTTTTTTCATTACGAGTCTCAGTAGTTAAATGTTCAAGCATTTCTTATCATCCTATCTTTGTTTTTGTTTGAAATCGTTCTCAAGTACAGAATAACGTGTTTGAAATTTAATTTCAACAATTATTTTAAAATGTTAAAATTTAATTTCAAAAACTATAGTAATATGTGACTTTTAACAAACATCATATGACTAAATCTTAGTAAATAAGACAACTTTCGCTGTATAAAGATCAAGCATTTCTTATACCAATACTGACTCCTTGCCTACTGTAGGAAGGATTCTTTTTTACATACGTTCCTAAATAGGCCATTATGGTAACTAAAGATGTATACGATACATCGCTTAAAAACAGAAAAACCACTGACCTCAATCAGTGGTTTTTCTGTTTATTAAAAAGTAGTCAAATAATGCTTCATCCATCTTGAGTAGTTATCCAAAAATCATATGATAAGTAATTTTATTATTAGTATATATGCATTAATACTGGCTATTTAATCAAACCTAATTTTGCTGCTACGCTATAACCTGATGAGTTAAATTTAAATCGATTACGAAGTTCAATAAGATTCGGTCCAAAGCTTGATTCTAGGATTCCTCGATGTTTTTTCATCATTTCATAGATATACAAGTCGTGAATGATTACTTCTGTAATTGGCATAACTAATCCCGGATGCATCGTCCAGGCAGCACGGCTGTCCTTACCAAGTGATAGTATACCTGCAACTACCTCTCGATCATCAGCGCTTAGAACAATCCATCGTCCCCCATATTCATTGGTTATTTCTTCGCTTGCATCATGCTGATGAACCTGCGCAAAATCAAATACTAAATCTCCATAGGACACAATTAAAATTTCTACGCCTCTTTTGGCTGCTGCTTGTAATTCTTCTTTTAATTCCTGGGCATCTTCTGACCATATTTCCAATAGAATACGCCCTGTAGCTTCTTTTATAGCTTCCTTTGTGCGATTTAATATAGGCTCATACCCTGTAATGTTCCAAATATTTTCTCTGTTTAAAGATACATAAGAATAATTTTCGAGAGCTTCCTCAGCTACTTCCAACGAAGATTCAGCTTTACGTTTTTTCAAGTTGATTAATTCATTAGGAGGTAAGGGTGTGTACAGAGCAGGATTTTCATGACTGACCATGATTTCTCCTCGATCTACTAGTCCTCCCAATACTTCATAAATTTTAGATCTGGGCACTCCAGAATTTAATGAAATAGCATACCCTGAAAGAGGAGATTTTTCTAGTAAAGCTAAATATGCTTTTGCCTCATATTCAGTAAAATTAACATCTTTCAAAATTTTTATTATATCTAGTGTCATGATTGGTCCTCCTTGATAATACCGGGATAGAGTCAATAATTTCAAACTAAGTATACCATTAGTGCCCTTGACAGTTGGGTTTAAAAATTATAATTTAATTTTAGTTGCTACAAAAGTAGCTACGTAATAGTTTTTAATACTGCTTGGAGGTGTACTAATGGATACAATGATAGCGAAACAACAAGAAAGCTTAAAAATAAGAAAGGTTAGAAGAGGAAATGGTTTATACATAAGTGCTTCCGTAATAGCCGTCCTTTTATGGAGTACATCGTTTGTGGGGACAAAAATAGCCTATACCTCTTTTCCACCCCTTACATTAGGAGCAGCTCGTTTTGTTATAGCTGCTGTTATTTTAGGACTTATTCTCTTAATCAGGAAAGATAAAATAAAGCCTTCATTCAAGGATATAGGATTAATGTCTATAAGCGGTGTACTAGGCACTACCCTTTATTTTTCTCTGGAGAACATAGGAGTTGAACTAACAACAGCATCGAATGCCGCTATTATTGTAGCGTCGTATCCTGCTATAACGGTTTTAATGGAATTTCTCTTTTTTAGAAAAAAGACATCATGGGTAAAGGCCATAGGAATTGGAGTAGCGATGATAGGTGTATATCAAATATCCTATAGTCCTGAAACTCAGACAGATGATAAACAATTAATTGGCAATATTATATTAATTGCGGCAGGTTTTATTTTTGCTCTCTATAACTTCACAACTCGTAAAGTTGTCAAAAAATATTCCATGATTACGATCTCTTTTTATCAAACTTTGGCGGGAGCTATTACCTTTATTCCATTAGCCTTTATAGAGAAGTCAAGTTGGCAAACACCAGATATAAGATCATTTCTAACCTTATTGTACCTAGGCGTTTTCTGCTCGGTTATCGCTTTTTTATTATATAATTTTGGATTACGCAAATTATCTTCTAGTTCTGCGATGACGTTAATGAATCTTGTTCCTATTTTTGGTGTGTTATTTTCTGTTCTGCTCCTTAATGAAGTGGTAGGCATAAACCAATTTATTGGTGGAATCATTGTCCTTTTAGGTGTAGTTTTGAGTATGAGAGAACCGAGTAAAAAGCATGTTTTAGAAAACAAGTAAAAAATATGCACTATGTACACAAAAGATTCCTGATTAAGCACCAGAAGCTTTTCTTTATATATATAAGTTATCAATAGCTTGCGCAAACTAAAAAAGACGCTATGATAGAGTCAATTACGACTACAATTCAATGAATGGGAGAAGACCATCTCTTTTGACTGGTAAGAGGTGGTCTTTTTCTATTTTTAAACTGTATATAATATATAGATTTAGTTAGGGTACTCACACTTATACGAAATAAGCCAACAAATACACTTAACATGAATAAAGTATGAAAACTTGATCAAACTATGGAATAAATGGAGAGATGTTCATTCTCAATTTCTCATTATGTAGTATAAGCAACCTATAAAAAGAGCTTCCCTTCGGCAGACCGGGGAAGTTTTTCTCTTTATATGATATATTTCATACATTTTTAGTCATCACCATTCACGTTACTAGAATTCTTATTAGCAAGAATACATGACTTTTTTATAGTGAACGTAGTTTCTTCATAATAAATAATAAAAATTTTGTTGATCTCAAACGGTCGAGAATCAACAAGGGACTATATTGAATTAACTGTAAGATAGTAAAGGATTATATCTTTTGTAAATTAGATTAGACTTAACTAAAAAGTACTCATCAACTGATTTTGGAGTGAAAAATAATGGCTTTTATTGAAACAAACACTAATCACTATTTGTATTATGAAGAGTATGGACAAGGCACCCCTGTCATCTTTATTCATCCCCCTGGACTTGGCTATAAAGTATTCCAATATCAACACGAGTTATCCAAACATATGAGAGTCATCTTTCCAGATTTAAGTGGTCATGGAAGAAGCTCAAAACCTAAACAGCCTGTATCAATTTCTTTTTATGCAAAAGAGTTAGTACGTTTTATGGATTCGCTGCATCTAGACAAGGTGATTATATGTGGTTACTCTGCTGGTTGTCTAATTGCTCAAGAGCTAGCTATTCATTATCGCCATCGAATTGAATTATTAATACTTTCAGGAGCTTATCCTATAGTAAGAGATATACCTGGACGGCTATTACATAAAACAGGAATGTATATGGTAAAAGAACATCCGAATATACTAACAACAAGCCTTGCTATAAGTCATACTCGAGACAAAACATTAAGAAAGAATCTAGTTAGTTACATGAGGAAATCAGACCAGGAATGCTGGTATCAGTATTATAATCATTCATTACACTATAACTGTGTAGACAAGCTTCATCGCTTAACGATGCCTTTATTGTTTATATATGGTGGAAAAAAGGATTGGACTGCTCACTATATGAAAGAGTATAAAAATAAGTGTAAGATGCTGAATTCTTTGTTTTACCCAATCAAGGTCACCAACTGCCTACCAAACAGTGGACTCAGTTTAATGAGTTAATTACAGGATTTGTCTTAAATAGATCTCATTTATAAAACAAAGCGAAAAGCCCTTTCTTTAAGTGTTTTTTAACTATTATAAAATACATAACAAACAGAAAAAACTATTGATCTTAATCAGCGGTTCTTCTGGTTGTTGAAAGGTAGTTATAGTGGTGATCGTTCGTCTAGAGTAATTTGCTTAAAAGATTATAAATTAGAAAGCCTCCTGATACGAAATGAATCAGGAGGCTTTTCCTTTAGCGTGTTGTCCACTTGAAGCAATGGGATTAGAGAATCTCTTTCTACTTTACTCTTATAATCGGAAATGAAAAATGAAATATAACTGTTTTTTATAAAATGTAGTTTGGTTTTGATAAAACATTTACCTTAAATGTGCTAGATTTTCTCTTATATATTAATATAAATAAGTTTTCTTTAATATGTATGGAAAGTGACTATCTTATTAAAGGAGGAAAACAATGAATAGTAGCTTTACTCAAAATGCAATTTTTGAACATACATTTTGGATGCAAATTTTGAAAGACCATTCCCAATTTATCTTAGATGCCTTGGCTGAAAAAGAGCAAGAAGAAATCCAGGCGGCTAAAACTTTCATCCAAACTTTTAATAGTTTGTTAGAAGAAGTTAAAGCAGACCATAACAACCTAGAAAGCATTACAATGAAAGCTAAAGCTCAAACAATAGCACTCAAAGAATTTAAACTTTCCTTATTAAGAAAGCATTTAACAACTGACTTCACGATTCACCTTACACCTACTTTTCTAAACCATATGGTCAATGAGCTGGATGAGTATTTATTAATTCTTAGCTACTTAGAACAACAACAAATTCCACCCATCTTTCATGAGCTTCACCATCATTTGTTATGGATATTAGATGCTGCGGGACATGCTGGAGCTATTTCCGATAGTCTTGATGCAGTAGAAAAGCAACTAAAACAAAAGAGTATGCAATTTTCTACCCATTTTGAACATTTTTATCTGAAGGCTGTAGAATTAACTGGTTATTTAAGAACGAACCTTGAATCCTTTCCAGCATTAAAGAGAATGAACAAAGACGTCAAGTTAGAAATAGAGTTATTTCAAGTATTTCTTCATGAGATCGAAGAATTAGAACTATCGAACGAAATGCTTAGTACATTTTCTGCTTTAATGGCTGATCATATGATGAGGGAAGAATGCTACTATTTAACTAAGTTAGCACAATCAACCAATACTGCAAAACCACCTTGTGACCCTACGTCATCTCATTACAAATAGGTGCCAATTTTACCCTTTATATTTGTGAACGATTTAAACGGAGAAATATATCCGATTTTATAAGAAAAGCTATCCCTTTGATTATTTTACAAAAAGGATAGCTTTGAAATGCTTGACGATGGTTTGAGCATCTGCCACGTGCACTTATTAAAAAGTTAGTATGTATTATTATCCTGATTTCTGGAGTACTTTTACTGATTAACACACAAAGAAGTGAAAGACATAAAAGAAGAATATAAACCATTAAGAGAGCGATGATTAAAAAGCACCTAAAAAGAATCCTTTGCTGATTATAAACTGGCTCCCAATTGTTAGACACAGCCTGACAATTGGGAGCCAGTATTTAATCTTTATCTTTTAATTTAAGCTCTCTACTTCAGAATTCCAATTTCTATCTACATGGTTAAAATAGGCTTGTTCAAGAATTTGCATATAATCAGCCTCGGTAATTAAACGGACGTTACTTGACGATGAGTTGTTTTCCATGGCCAACCTTACAATACTCGGAAAGTCTTCTTTCTTTACACCCACTAAATCTTTTAATTTAGGAATGTTTAATAATTCTGTTAAGTCTATAATTCCTTGAATTAATTTTCCAACAGCTACTTCGTCTGAATCTGAATCTTTAGCAAAGCTCATATACCTTGCTAATTTTGCGTGCAGCTGCTTATTCTCCGTAGAATTAAATCGTAATACGTATGGTAAAAATACTGCGTTAGCAACTCCATGCGGGGTATCATAAAGTCCTCCAAGCGCTTCTGCTAGGCAGTGTACTGAGGCAACATCTGCAGATCCAAAACAAAGGCCAGATAAGAGACTTCCTTCCAGCATATCTTGACGAGCCGCTTCATTTTTACCATCGCGGAAAACGATAGGCAATGCCGAAACAATGGTTCTCATTGCTTGAGCCCCAAGCGCTTGTGAAATAGGATTTGTGACTTTACAGGTATAGCCTTCAATCGCATGAACTAATGCATCAATGCCAGTCGCAGCCGTAACAGAAGGAGGAAGACTTAATGTTAGTTCAGCATCAAGAATCGCCAAGACAGGCCTTAATGTACTATGTTTGAGCGTCATCTTTCGGTGTGTAGCTGCTTCCGTGATAACGGCAGAACGAGTAACTTCTGAGCCTGTACCTGAAGTAGTTGGAATACAAATAACTGGTGCAATGTTTGAATACAGAAGTCGACCGTCTGCATAGTCAGATGGTTCCCCGCCGTTTGGGCCGCACAGTGCGATAGCTTTTCCTGTGTCCATTGCACTTCCGCCACCAATGGCAACAACTGCATCTGCACCAAATTCACAAAATAATTTAGCACCTGCCAAACAATTTGTATCTCGAGGATTCTGTTCAATTGAATCAAATACCGACACTCGATAACCAGAAGCCTCCAAGGCAGTTACAATTGGTGAAACTAATCCCGCACGAACTACACCAGGGTCACTAACGACTAAAATTGATGAACCAATATTTAAAGATGTTAGCATGTCTGGTAATTCTTTAGCTTTGCCCATCCCTACCTCGATTTGAGTAGAACAAAAATAGTTATAGGATTTCATTTCTATCTCTCCCTTTGTCTAAAATTAAATGCCTATCTTAAGAAGTACTAGCTTTTTAATTTCATAATAGCAAATGAATTTTAAAAATAAGCTTACTTATTCCATTCCGAAGCTAGTATACCCATAAAATATGTATCTACGTACTTCCCATCCACATAAGCATGATTTCTTAATTTCCCTTCGGTGACAAAACCAATTTTTTCATATAATGCAATGGCCTGTTTGTTTATTCCTCTTGTAGTTAAATAGATTTTATTTAGACGAAGCTGTTTAAATCCTAAATCAATCATTTGCTCCATAGCCATTCGACCGTACCCATGACCTCTAGATTCTGAAGATAGGAGAATTCCTATACTAGCTCTTCCATGTGCGTAGTCTATATCCTTCAGAAATACCCATCCAACTAACTCTTGTTCATCGCTTTCAATTCCTAAAATTAAATCGCTGTTCAATCTTTTCTTTTCTACTTCTTGTACTACTTCTTCATAAGTTAAAGGTGTTCTGCCTATCATTCGTATTGCCCGTTCATCATTTAACCATTTATGTAAGTATTGAATGTGAGTTGTTTCAAATGGGGTAAGGTGTATTCTTTTTGTACTCATTGATTTATCTACTCCTTCTAAAAAGTTAACCACAAACTATAATTCATTCCATACTTGATTCAATAAATATCGCTAGCGAAAGCAAATATACATTTCTGATTACAATATACTTAACAGTCAAATTGAAATAAGTAGATACATAATTGAATGAAACCATTAATCTGTTTAAATAGAACACTTTTGTATGTAATTCTGGAATCAATAAAAAAACCCTCTCTTACATTTTACGTATACTTAATCTTTGTCTTTAATTAGGGTTAATTTATCGGTTTGAGATATTAAATCAATTATCTTATTTCCTTTTTCATAATAAGTAGAGGCCCCTTCTCGGTTCCTTTCCTTCCACCCTTTTGATTTAATTACTAATTTATATCCTGACGGGATGCCGTTTTCTTCAGAAGCTTTAGACCAATCATATATGTTTACACGTTCTTTTCCTTTTACTAGCTTTGCATTTTTAGGGACAGGAAAACTGAAAAATTTATTAGATGGGATATAGGCAAAGAATGTAACAAAATAAAAAATCGCTGCTCCCATTAGTAGAATTGCTAAAACAGTCGTCACGGCTTTTTTCAACTTATTGCCTTTCTTTCAATGACATTTTTACAATGAGATGGATCTTATTGCATTAAGATTCCTTTTGTTTTAGATTTAAGCACCTTTTTGTACATTCGTCCTATATAGCTTTTTCAAACAGGAATAAAGAATACATTCGCTAATTATAAAGAGAAGAACGCTTATAAACGTAGTCGCTAAAAACTCAAAGATGTTAAGAATAGACATAGCGTGTCCCCACCACCAATATCTAAAATCCGTTCCGAACAAAACGAAATGAATAAAAAGAGAAATTGCCTCAACTTCTCCTACTGATCTATAAGAATTTATAATAAGTATTTTTCAAGTAAAGAAACTAATTATGAAAGATAGAATAATGAATACAGAATAAAGAGAACCAGCCAATAAGGCTTCCTATGGGGAATGCATGGTAACCTCCTTTTATATTGATTATTTTACCATTAATTATAATTAAAGGAAGTTAACTTTTAAGGATTTACACCTTAAAAAATATTTAAATAGAAAAAGAATCCTTTTGTAGCATTGTTGACACATTGTTTCTCAAAAAACAGGATTAATTTTCCTCTAATCTAAAGTTCTTACTTCTGACAAACCCCACTACCCCAATCCGATGTAATATGAAGAAGGATTTTTACTTTTTAAGATAGAATAGTTTCTTAAAGAGTCATAAAGGAGTTGATTTCATGTCTAAACAAATAAAAGATAGAAAAGAAATAAAGCTTTTGGATTCTCAAATTTATTTATGTGATGAAATTAGAAAGTTGTTGAAGAAAAAAGAAAAAAGAAGTCTAGCCTTTGAACAAGAGTATACAGAACATGATATATTACACATTGCTTTAAACAGGTTAATGAGTGAGTTAATCTCTAGACATTAAAAACATCACCTATCATTTTTGATATTTTTCGAGATAGATAAGTTTCATATAAATAATAGACAGAATATTTCATTAATAACTTTACTTTGTAAACGCTTTCGTTTATACTAAGTATAGGTTGGATGGCATGAGTGGCTGTCATAGTATTTAGCGTAGGCGGGGCTAATACGAGGGAACAGGACATAGAAGAAATGTCCTTTTTTGTTTGGGCAACATTTCTTAGAAACTAGGAAATGTTATAAAATACTTTCAAACGCTTTTTTTTACTTAGTGTGCCCTATCCAGTCTGGAAATTGAAAAAGACCACCTCTTCCCAGTTACAAGAGGTAGCATTTTTTAAAATTGAATTAACAGTAGTCGTTAGATAATACTTTATTGCATCTTAAGTAAGTTGCTTAATTTAAGAAACAGTATTTATAGACAACATATTCACCGCTTTTTCTAAGAGTAAAATATCTTCTTCAACCATTCTTTTCATATCATCGAGCTCAAGTTGAATATATTCTTCTTTTAAACGTTCTAATTCCCTGACGAACAGGGATCCCGTATAGTACCTATAATTTGTCACTAAGATTTATCCCCTTTGTATGCTCTTAATAGATGTAATTCCCCTTTATTTAGATTAACAACCGATAAAAGCAAGATTTATAAAAAAAATCCTTCCCTGGTGTAGGCAAAGGATTTTTAACTTTATTGGAATAAGGAGAATAGGTTATTAATGTGGTTAGATTTTCAGTTTCATATACATACAACGTTTTATCGTTCTACTTTGATGTTAAATCAAATTTATCTTCTTTCCCATTCCATTTTATTGTCACATTAAAAGGAGCGTTGCTGCTTTGAGTCGCGCATCCGCTGCAGCTCCCATTTAAATTAATTTCCCCTTCTGTCTCGTCATCCGTACCTGACAATGTGCTTGTTTCCCCTTCTACAATATAAGAAACTTTTCCTACTTTCTCCTTGTCTTTTCCTTTATAGATGATACTGCCTTGCCCGTTTTGAGTATTCTCTCCTTTATTTAAAAGATATAAAGCTTTCCAATGATCTCCTTCACCTTCGAAACGCACACTTTCTTCCTTGCTACCACAGCTGCTCAATACTAATAAAAGAATAGACATGAATCCTAAAAACAACAAATTTCTTTTCAATTTTGAATCCTCCTACACGGTAAAAAAGCAGCCATATATCCTATTGAGTAAATTTTTATTACTATCTGGCCTTTTTTTAAGTAATTTAAAGTGAGTTATTTTTCGATATGTTCTCCTGTTATCGGAATAAAACCATTTTTAAATAAAGCGTACCATTCTTCCAGTTCTTTACTCTTTAAAACATTTAATTTATTTAAAATGTCTTTCGAAAATTCTAATGCACCGCTTCCATTAGCTGTAATTAGACAGCTATCACTAACAGATTGTTTTTCTATATAATTTTCATCCCCTCGATAATTAGGTGCTCCTTCTTTCAAATAAGCTAATGAATTACCTGTATGTTTATTCTGATCAAGAAACCCATAGTTCCCTAAAAAGGTCGTTGCATCACAAATCGCTGCAACCGGAATGTTATGTTCAAAACAAAAGCTCACCAGTTTCTTTACCTGATGATTTTTCTTTTCTCTCCATCCCGTTCCCCCAGGTATAATTAACATCGCAAAGTCAAGTTTAAAAGGAAAGTCTTTTAGGCTGTAATCGGGAAGAACGGTCAATCCTCCCATTGAAGTTTTAGGGTGTTTGTCGATTGCCATTGTCTGAACTTGAAATCCTGTTCCCTGTTTATTTAACTCAGCTGTCACATAACTGGCTTCCCAATCAGCAAAACCATCTGTAATAAAGACCATCACTTTTTTCATACACATACCACCCCTAATTCTTGATTAGAAATATAACTAAGCACATGATCAATCACCTATTTTAATTTACCACTATATATATATAGTGTAAAATAAAACCAATATTAAACTATTACGTTTAAAAACATCTATCTATAATTGAACAATGTTTCCATCTAAATCATGGTTTCTCTTCTTCTGTTAAAGGGAATTAAACCCTAAAAGTGAACCTTAAAAGGAGACCACCATGGTTACAATTGAATCAATCATAATAGGTATTGTTTTTATCCTCATTCAACTATACGCATTAACGATCGTCGAACGTTCTCCAATCGGGGAGAAAAAGCTGCTCTCATTATCAGGCGGTGTAGCTATTGCCTATGTATTTATTTATATCTTACCGACGCTTCACAAGAAACAAGAAGAGTTTGGAGGATCGCTAGCCCTTGATACTGAATTATATTTTCTTGGTCTTCTCGGCTTACTCGTCTATTTTTCTGTGTATTCATTTGCTCAGACAAAAGCAGCCACACACCTAACGGAACTGACCGTGTACATGGTACAGGCTAGTTTTTTTATGGTTTATTCTTTTATCATTTCTTATGTCGTATTTTCAACCGATGTTAAACGAGTTGAATCAGTATTCTACGGACTGGCTATCAGCCTTCATTTTATCGGGTGGTCTTACCATCTTGGAAAAAAACATCCGCGCTTACACAAAA
Source organism: Priestia sp. VA7 (assembly GCF_055710015.1). Classification (NCBI taxonomy): domain Bacteria; kingdom Bacillati; phylum Bacillota; class Bacilli; order Caryophanales; family Bacillaceae; genus Priestia; species Priestia sp. VA7. Next base: position 1,125,065 of record NZ_JBVQPN010000001.1, on the reverse strand, counting down.
CTAGAGGTCGCTATATGCTGGCCGGAGCAACTTTTCTTGGGTCCATTCTGGGCGTCTTCGGACCTTCATCAGGACTGCTTATTGAATCTATGATTGCTTTTAGTTCAGGTGCAATGTTATTCAACGTGATCAGTAAAGAGCTCCCTTTTGAAAAGCATGCGCATTTGCCTACCTTTTTAATCTCATCTCTTATCTACACGGCTACAATGATTTCGTTAAAAGCTTTTTTTAATTGGTAGTTGCGTGCGCGTGTTTTTACAAAATAAAAAGAGCAGCCTTAAAGGCTGCTCTTTTAAAATATGGTTTTTATTACTAGATATACTGCAGCAATCGATGCAAGAACGATAAGTACATTCAAAATACGATGTTGAGTAGCTAAGTGGCCTCGCTTCATTTCTGCACGAGTCAATGGTTTATTTTCATCGTGATTTCCACTCACTCTGTTACATCTCCTATCCTGTTTAGTTATTGGTTCTACTAATTTAAGCAATAAGCTGATCTTTGTCAGCTGCTTCTTCCTTTTTTATCTTCCCTCTACATAAGATATAGAAAACACTAAACATAACAATCGACCAAATAAGATTAGCTCCTGGCTCAGTGTCAGCTACCTTAAACAAACTCGGTATAGATCCGAAAACAGAATCGTCCGTTGTAAGGAACAGAGCGAGAAACATGTTGTTGGCTGCGTGTGCGCCAATGGTAATTTCTAAGCTTTTTGTTTTAATCGCGATATATGTAAGAGCAAAACCAGCTACAATATAATCTAATCCCACCAATATAATGGATTTATTCATTTCAGGATTAGCAAAATGACCTATTGAAAACATTAGTCCAACAATAATCGCAAGTAAAATGGGACGCTTCACTTTCTTACTCACCCATTGAAGAAGAAGTCCTCTAAAGAAAAGCTCCTCCGTTGTTGTTTGAATAGGTACTAACAAAAATGTAATAAGTATTAATAATACATACTCTTTCACACTTACATGGTTCCATGAATAATCCGAATGGTTAAACACAACATCAATTAATTGTGAAATGATTAGTAACAGGCTAAAAGTTCCAAAAGACCATATTACTTTCTTCCAATTCACACGTTTGTTAGCAGTGATTAATGATTTCATTTTTCGTTTGTGAATAAAACGAATGCCGATCCATAAACCAAAAATCCAGCATATGTACATAATATGAGATAACAGAAAATCAAGGTTAGCATTGATTCCCACAGCCACTCCGCTATCAAAATCAACATATGATTTTCCGCTTTCATCAGCTGCAACCATTATCATATCAGCAATAATATAAATAATTGATCCTAACAGCATAAACACAGAAGCAAGGATTGTTGTACTTACATAACGCTTCCAGCTATTTTTTCCTTCTTCCACATTTAAATAGTTTTTCATTTTCTTCTTACTCCCTCAGCCTTCTCTTCTCAATTACACCGTTCTTCTTTACTTTGTTGTTGTCTAGGCAATGTAAAAATCTATTAGGACCCGAAGTCCTGCAATCATTTTAACTACCGCCTGCTTTTCACCTTTAAAGATAAGGAAAGAGACTGACAATATTAAGAAATTACAACTCTACCCATTACCTCTTTATATAATATAAAATTTAGCGTCTTAAAAGCCGTTAAAAAACAGCTTTTTCTAAAAGAAGACTCGACACCAAGTCATTGTTAACCTTTATATCTTGCTCATACGTGCCCGCATACACATAATTTTGAAGAAAATACTTGCTACTCAAGAATATATATCCTAGAACAACTAAAATAAATATTTTTTTCAACATCGTCCTCACCTTTTTATCTAAAGTTTTCCCCGCACGGCTGCTACCACAACCGCTAAGGGCTTATCCATAAACAGCTTTTCATTTTTTAACATTAGCTACCATTCTATCTAACATCGCAAAAATGATATAAGTTACAAATATATTACATTATTATTACAAATGTAACAATTACATTATAACGAAGAAAAAGAGGATAATCAATATGAAGTGTTTAGTAACACAAATAAAATTGCTAGATTACTATAATGCATCTAAATAAATTAAAACATTATGCAAAAGTGCACACGTTTTCTGGTAGCAATATTTAAATATTAAATAAAAGTGTTTTTAACTCTTTTCATCCCATTATGGACTGACATAGTATAGTTTTGAATTTTAATTGAATTTTTGGTTTTATATTCTATAATAGTGAAGGTGAACTAAGCTGGTGAAAAAGGTGGATTTAATATAGTTGAATAAGTTAGCGGTGCAAAGTACTAATGCCACAGCCCAGAAGTTTAGACCGTAACAAAAAAGCATAGAAAACAACTATGCTACAGCACTTTAGAAGAAGGTGGAAATAAAATGATTTTTATACCTATATTATCTTTAATAATTGGTTTGTATCTGTTAGCTTCAGGAATTTTTATAATTATAAGGGATAAAAATATAAAAGGAAAAACTAAAAAAGCTTTAGTTTTTTTAGCAGTAGCATCGGATATAGCAACTGATCCAGTGTCCTCTTCAGGATTCCGAATTATGCTTGGTGCTGTTTTATTACTAGCTGGATTCATTTTATTATAAGAAATACACCTTAATAATTCATTGTTAGAGTAGTTTATTAGAATAGTTCAGTTCCATAAATTTCTTCATTTGCGATATTATTGACTCATTTTACCATACAGCGTGTACCTTTTCTTCTAAATTATTTGTTTGGAGAAAGATATTTCAAATACAGATCTTAATAGCACCTTGGATATTTTAAATTTAAATTACCAATAATACCGTTACATGTCTTTTGCCTAAAAGGAGCTAAGTAACGATGGAACTGAAAAGAATAGTAAGCATCACCTTTTTATCAAGCGTTATCTTATTTTCGGGACCTTTATCATTGGTCAATGCATCTGTAAATGATTCTAAAATGACTGTAAAACATTCAGGGAAAGAAGAGCAGCCTAATATAAAGATTTTGGCCACTGGAGGTACGATTGCAGGCTCTTCTGAAAGCAGCACAGACACAACTGGATATGAATCAGGAGCTCTTAACATTAAAACAATTATCAAAGCTGTTCCTGAGTTGAAAAAAATAGCGAATGTAAGCGGAGAACAGGTCGTAAATATCGGAAGTCAAAATATAGATAACAGTATTTTGTTAAAGTTAGCGAAGCGAATTAATACACTATTAGCTTCTAAGGATGTTGATGGAATTGTCGTGACACACGGATCTGATACGATGGAGGAAACGGCTTATTTTCTAAATTTAGTAGTAAAGAGTGACAAACCTGTGGTTGTAGTTGGTTCAATGAGACCAGCTACCGCTATAAGTGCAGATGGACCGCTAAACTTGTATAATGCAGTGAAAATTGCTTCTACAAAAGACGCACGAAATACCGGCGTTTTAGTAGCGCTTAACGATCGAATTGGTGCAGCTCGTTATATAACAAAAACACATACAACGGCAGTAGATACGTTTAAATCCCCTGAACAAGGATATGTAGGAGAAATAGCTGGAGATAAGGTAATATTTTATAACAAACCAACTCGCAAGCATACAACACAATCAATATTCGATGTATCAAAATTAGATGAGCTTCCTCAAGTAGATATCATATATGGGTATCAAAACGATTCTAGGAACTTTTATGACACAGCCGTAAAAACTGGAGCAAAAGGAATAGTCGTTGCAGGAGCAGGAAATGGACTGCTATCCGATGCTGCCCTAACAGGTGCTAGAGATGCGGTAAAAAAAGGCATAGTTGTTGTTAGATCTAGCCGGGTAGGAAGCGGAGTTGTGACACATGAAGAATCAGATGATAAAGATACGTTTGTTACATCGGATTCATTAAATCCACAAAAAGCCCGTATTCTTTTAATGCTTGCTTTAACGAAAACAAAGGACCCTAAAAAGATTCAAAACTACTTTAATGAGTATTAAATCAAAAACATCTTTCATCCTCTGTTTTGACTAAATTTTTTAAGAACAATTGGTAACGACAGCTTATAAGAAGGACATAAAGAGGTTGAGACATCACTAACATACTTTTGCCTCACCCTCTTTTAAAAATGAAAGAAATTATCAGCAGGTCCCTTATTCATTTCCCCAGTTCTTGCTTTCTATAATTAAATGATGGGATGTGTTGTCTAGTACACGCCATACCAAGGTCTTGCCTTCTATATCTTTTAACTCAATAATGCCCTCTAGCTTATTGGTATTCACATGGACACGCTCCTCATCTATTCTTTGCGCACTTTTTAATCTTGTTCCAAATGTTGCAGGACTTTCTTCCGTTAGTTTTACAATGACATCTATCATACGTTTGTCAGAAACATAGTTTTTGCTGTTCTCGTAGTTCTTATCAGCAGGCTTAATAGCATGTTCTAACCCAGTTTCGTATTGGCGCCAATCAACAATTAAAAAAACCGCAAATACTAAAGACACTGTGAGTAACAAGCCGTACGCAACATATCGTTTCATTTATTTTTGCTCCTTTCGCAGGAATAGGTTGTATCAGAAAATAGTATCGTTTTATTTAAAGAAATATTCCTTTTTTATAGAAAAGATAAAAGAAGATATATTTTTGTAGACCTTCCATGCTCAAATTACAAGAACCAAGAGAGATTTGTATACGGCTCATTTTTAGCTGCCACTATTACTTTACTTCACCATAAGCTAAATTAAAAAAGGTTCCACTCCAATGTTTAATGAGTAAAACCTTTTTTGCTTATCTCAGTCTAGCTGTGCCATTGCTTTTTTATAGAGGAGCTTATGATAACAAACAGTTACTTTATTACTGAAATACTGCCGTTATGAGTGGCTAGTTTAATGATATTCTTTCCTTTTCCAATAACAGCGTCCCTATCATATTTATTCAGAATATCGACTTTTCCATTGTCCACGGAAACATTAAATTGAACGTCACTTGGTTCTTTTTCCGTCGTAATTTTAATCTTTCCATTGTGGGTTTTAAAGTCAATATCTCGATCAAGTTCTTCTGTTTCAAGAGCGATGCTTCCGTTATGCGTTTCGCCTTCTAAATTACCTTCCACGTTACTCAGCGTTATTTTCCCGTTATTTCCTTTTGCTTGAACCGTTTTTGCTGCAGCATTTTTTATGCTTGTAAGTCCATTGCGTACTCTGGTGTTCAAGTTTTGTGAATCAATGTTCTCTAATTCTACACGCCCATTGTTTGCACGAATGGAAACATCTGCTGCACGTACTTTTTTAACAGACACATACCCATTGTTGCTGGAAATCCCCAACGAATTATACTGTTTTTCAGGCAGATAAACGTTGATATATAGGGGTTTTAATACACTAACAATGTCAAAATTGATCCAGCTGCGCTGTTGTTCATTATAGGAGATGAAAAGCGTTGAATTTTTAACGGCAGTAGTGAAGTCTCTTTTTATATTAGGAGATGTTTCTCCTTTTAATGTTACTTTGATATTATCGCCTTTGATAGGGTACACATGAACACGAGTATTATCCGTATCGATGTTTACCTTGGATACTTGATTGCTGTTGATCGTTTTTTCTTTTGAAATAGGTTCAGAATCAATAGCACGATACGTAAGGAGACTTCCTATAACCCCAACAAGGATGAGCATGCCTGCAAGAATGGAGAGTTTCTTTTTATTCAGCACGTTTTAAACCGCCTTTCACAAGTGATACATTGTATTTTAGATAACGTACAAAGCCTTTTATAGCTAGCTTCGTCACAACTAACATACCTAGCATAATAAAATAGCCAATTCCGCAAAATGCTAAAGCCATGAATAAATTAAAGAGAAAAAAGCCGCTCCAATGTACAATAGCCTCACCGAGAACTAGAATAGGAGATAGCAAGAAACATAGACCTATGGCCCAAGCTGATAAAATGAAGCCAGCTAATGCCACGGCGGGCCCAAGAACAATTACTACATTGAAAAAAGCTAAACCAATTACGGCCCAAGTGGCTCTTAAAATATTTTGAGTTGTTGCCTTAGCTGTTGCTTGCTCAACGTGATAATCTGCGAGCAATTCTTTAGCTATTTGATTTGGAGAACCTAGGGACGTTACAATTTCTTCTTCTGTTTTTCCTTCTTCTAAACCGATGGAAAAATGCTCTTCATAATCTTGTAAAATATCTGCCCGTTCTTTTACGGATAATGGTTTTAAGGATTCATTTAATTGCTGTAAAAATTTACTCTTCGACATTGTTCACACCTTCTTTAATTAATTGATTAACCCCTCTTGAAAACTCGTTCCACTCATCGACAAGCTTGTATAAATAATCTCTTCCTTTATCGGTAAGCTGATAATATTTCCTTGAAGGACCTTCTGTAGATTCTTTTAAGTACGTTGTAAAATATTCTTCTTTGGTTAATCGGCGCAGCAAAGGATATACGGACCCTTCTGATATTTCAATTTGATCGGAGATTTTTTGAACTAGTTCATATCCATAGCGGTCTTTTTTATCAAGCAACACAAGGACACAAAGCTCTAAAACTCCTTTTTTAAATTGTACGTTCACTGTTCTTCACCCTTTTCTTTTCACAGTCCACTACTGTTTATTGTATAGTACTGATTCATAATGATTTCCTAATAATTACAATATATCACCAGCTATTGTTTATTGCAAGGTACCGTTTAATATTTTTTTAAATTTTAACCGCTTTTACAGTCGTAAGGTATTTTTTATAAAGCAAGGTTCAACCTTCTTTTTCTAATTAGCTCATAGATGGAATTATTTTTAACGCGGCCAAAAGAAAAAGCAGCCTATAACTATAGACTACACAGTAGCGATCAAGCCAGGCTATTTTTCTTTTGCTTGTTGGATAAATGAAAAGAAAATCGTTATTAAGATAAAATAATTTAGCGGATTTTTGAAAATATCCCCGCCTAATGCCAATTGCAATAAGATCCATAAAGCGAATATCACTAGTATGGCTGGTAGTATAAGCTTGTTCATACATCACTCATCCTTCGTTTAAAATAATAAAGCAATCGTGGCTCTCCATACTTGTTGCATACTCTAACATTAAATCCATAAATAGCTTTAAAAGCATACTGATTGAATGTTTATAAGAATATCACTTTTAAGATAAAATTTAACAGCCGTTATCGCATTTGATAGAAATGTCTTACGTGTATTTGATTTTTTTGTAATAAATTAAAGAAAAAAGAAACCATCATTTTACATTTTTATACAATAAAAAACAGCCAATTTTATGGCTGTTTTAAAGTAGAATGCTATCAAAAATTTCATTTTCTAGGTGATGCAAATTCCTTCTGCAGTTCTTTTAAAAACGCATTCGCCGCAGTTGAAAGAACATGATGCTTTTTCCACACAATATTTAAACCTGATTCAAGTCTTGGCTGTAACGGCCTGAAACAAAGGTTGCTAGTAGTAGATGTATTGACTATTTTATCAAGTGTTATGGCATATCCAACGCCTTCTTCAACCATAATGCCCGCATTATATGCAAGATTGTATGTAGTGACGATGTTTAATTTATGAAAATCTTCGCCAAACCAATCCGCAAATTCATTTTTTGAAAACGTCTGTTTCATGGCCTGTCGTGAACAAATCAGTGGAACGTTTACTAAATCCGCAGCTTGAATGCTTTCTTTGACGGCAAGAGAGCTGTCTTTTTTCATAACGACGCCCCAAACATCTTTGGCAGGCATATTAAGATAATTGTATTTTGAAATATCGGCCGGCTGAATTAAAATACCGAAATCAAGCAGACCCTTGTCTAGCCGTTCCGTTATATCTTCTTCGTTTCCGCTGTAGAGGTGATATCGTATATTGGGATAACGTACCTGTACATCTTTTGCTACTCGTGCAATGTGTTTCATAGCTTCAGTTTCCCCGCCGCCTATATAGACATCACCACCTATTGTTTCTTCCATCGAACTAAATTCCGCCTCTAATTTATCCATCATATTAACGATTTCCTCTGCCCTGTTTCGCAGAAGCATTCCTTCATCTGTCAGAATGATACTGTGACTGCTGCGAATAAATAGTTTTTTACCTAACTCTTGTTCAAGATCTTTTAATTGTCTCGACAAAGTTGGCTGTGTCACATGCAAAAAATCAGCAGCTCTCGTGATGTTTCCTTCTCTTGCAACCGTAAGAAAATAGCGCAAAACTCGAACTTCCATATACCGCTTCTCCTTTCACAAGCTTTAGTATATACATCCCAGAAATGCTTATCAAGCATATCATGATATAAGATATAAGTATTTTCTATATTTAAAAGGAGCCATTAGAATAAATAGCAACGAAGTTCATATCACGAAAGCACCATTTTTAATTATTCAAAATTGAAAGGAGCTTAAAATGAAAAATTTTTATGTCTATCTTCTATCTTAGTAACAAGCCTTGGCCTCTCTGCTTGCAGCAACAATAATTCATCTGCAGCGGACAGAGATCATAATGCAAGTAATCCTTCAAACCAAGCACCAGAACAACCAAAGAAGATTCTATTTCAGCTACAAGAATCAAATTAACGTTTAACGATAAAGAAGTCTTGATTAGGATGTACGATAACTCAGGAAGTATGGCTTTTTTAGCTCAACTGCCTTTAACCATAACTTTTGAAGATTATATAGGTAAAGAAAAAATTAGTATTTTACAAAAGAGATTATCAGCAGATGATGTACAAGCTGGAGATCCATCAAAAAAGGCGACTTTGCTTATTACGCTCCTTGGGGAAATGTAGCTATTTTTTATAAAGGTTTTGAGGATGCCACAAATGACCTTATCATACTAGGTCAGATTGAATCAGGAAAAGAAAACGTTGAAAATATTCATGGTGATTTTACAGTTACCATTGAAAAAGTGACTAAGTAAAAACATGACAATTGGTCTTTAAACAGCCCGCTTTGAAGCAGCTAGAACAGAACACTTTTTAGAAAGAAGGAAATTGATTGTATGTCTAAACAACATAAGCTACTTATATTTGTCTTAACCTTAGGAGCTTTCGGGATTATAAATACCGAAATGGGGGTTATAGGGATACTGCCCTACATTGCGGATCACTTTCATATCAGTGTATCGAAGGCCGGATGGCTGGTAAGTCTTTTTGCACTTACTGTATCAATATCCGGTCCAACTATGCCGTTATTATTTTCAGGAATCAATCGTAAGAAAGCAATGTTGCTTGTACTTGGTATTTTCGTTTTAGGTAACATTATCTCTATATTCACCACTAACTTTGCTGTCGCCATAATTGCGCGTGTGATTCCAGCTATCTTTCATCCAATTTATTTTTCAGCAGCTTTTACAATCGCTGCGAACTCCGTCAGCGAGGAAGACGCTCCAAAAGCTGTTTCCAAAGTCTTTATTGGCGTATCTGCAGGTATGGTACTTGGTGTACCAATCGCAAGCTTTCTTGCAAGCACAGTTTCGTTTCAACTATCAATGGCATTTTTCGCTGTTATTAACGCTATAGTATTTATTGCTACATGGGCATTCTTCCCTTCTATGCCTGTTAAAGAAAGACTTTCCTACGGAGCGCAGCTCAGCGTATTAAAAAACCCCGTTACTTGGCTTTCCATTATGGCCGTCCTTTTACTGAATTCAGCAGTATTTGGAGTATACAGCTATCTTGCTGAGTATCTTAAAACCGTTACGAACATCTCTGGAAAACTAATTAGCTTTATATTAATTCTATTCGGTGTGGCCAATATTATTGGAAACATTATCGCAGGGAAGCTGCTTACGAAGAATGCCATCAAAACGGTAGTAGTTTTTCCTTTTGCATTGGGAGTGGTTTACATCATTTTATTCTTCACCGGACAGTTCACTTGGCCTATGGCTATTATGACTTTAGTTTGGGGAATATTCGCTGGGATAGGAACGAATATTAATCAATATTGGATTTCATCAGCAGCTCCAAAAGCTCCTGATTTCGCAAACGGACTATTTTTATCATCCGTTAACTTAGGAACAACGATTGGTACAGCTGTAGGTGGACTATTTATATCAGGGCTGGGTACAGAATACGTCGTACTAGTGGGGATCTTGTCATTAGTATTGAGCGTAGTATTTATTTTACCAAGAAGCTACATGAATCGTCCTATAAAACAGCTTTCTAAATAAGGCATCAATTCAATTCTTTTTAGGGATTCCTGTGTTTTCTTTTATTGCATCTATGAAGAGCAGAAATCTATTCTAATCAATGCTTACACCATTAATAGATAAAAATGGAGATTTGAGATGGAAAAACACACTAAAGTTACGCTTGTTTCCTTACCATCATATACCTGTTACAAAAGACGTTTTTTTATGACTTGCTAAGGGAATAAAAAAAAGGAAATTCAAGAAAAAGAGGGAGTTACAATGTCAGAAATGGGAAGAAAAGAAGACTACGGGGAGATTGAAATAGGTAAATACGAATTGTTCTTTAAAAAGAGTTATAAAGTTATAAATACGATTAATGACTCCTTGATAGGCATCTGGTTCCTAATTGGCAGTATTTTATTCTTCTATGATTCCTTAAAAAATATAGGGATTTGGTTATTTATTCTTGGAAGCGTGCAATTGCTCATTCGTCCAACGATTAAATTAGTACACGATTTTCACTTACGAAAATATTTAAAGGAAGGTTATCGCAATAAATAATCTTCTTTGTAAACAATTTTTCTTGTGAATTCTATATATCAAAAGAGGGTGTACGCGTTAGCGTACACCCTCTTTTAAATCAAATATATCACCCTAGGTCTAACCCTTTTTCATTCAATTTATGAGAAGTCACAGCAATTACAAACTTTCCATCATCCAAATCTTTTTTATGAGAGGTTAGCTCCTCTGTGGGAATACCTAAATTTGTTGCACGGTCTTCTTCATTTGAGTAATTTTGGACCACAAAAAATTTCTTTAATTTATCTAAAAAAGAATCCGGCTGGGTCCCTCCAGTCATATCTTCCTGAGTGACCTTATCTTGGTCAGCAGCAGATAGCTTATCCACGTTTACATTCGTTCTATAAGCTAGGTTGCCCGCTGCGGTCTCTTGATTAGTTAGAACTGTAATTTCATTATCCTCATACCCTATCATTCTTAATTTCTCAATTCTAGTTAATGTTTCTTCCGGGGACTCATATACACCTATAATACTTTTACTCATAAAACCTTCCTCCTTCATTAAGATCTTTTCTCCTCATTTTTTATGTACCCGCTATTCTACCCTTCTTAACAATGGAGCCGTAGTTAAAGGAGTGAATCAAATGATTTTCCCTTTTTAAGGAATTAGATTAAATAAATGCTAGCTTGCTTAAGGCAAAACGTTTATCTAAAAAAGATTACCTCCCCTAATACTGGGTATATATTCATTAAAAGATAATAAAAGGGAGATGAAAAAAGATGAAACATGTAAAGGCTCTTATTATAAAGTTTGTAATGAGCGCTGTAGTCTTAGGCATAGTATTTACAGGCATTTATAATTACAATTTTAGTGACACTATACTAATCGGTTTAGTCCTCACAGTTGTCGCTTATGCCCTTGGCGATTTGTTAGTATATCGCAATGCTGCTGATGATTCAGACTATAAAAAAAGAAACATTGTCGCTACAATTTCTGATCTTATTTTATCTTTTTTAGTCATCTGGATAATGGGGGCATCCTTTTTTGGAAATACCATAACCGTTATTCAGGCTTCTGTAGTATCAGCTATTGTTATAGCCGTTAGTGAATGGTTCTTCCATAAGTATCTAGATAAACATGTTCTTAACACCGATAACGATAAACATACCGATGCGACATATAATAAATAACTTATTAACAAGAAGAGCAAATATCAAAAATAGACAAATTAGTAAAAAGAAAGACTGGAATAAAAGTATTGTAGTCAAAGGAAGATCCGAACGATGAATTGAGATTCTTGATAGAGAATCAACTTCGTTCGGATTTTTTTATGGGTATGTTGAACGTAGATTTCATATATATATTTGCTTCTAGCTGTTGATTGAAGGGCAAGGCGAAGACTCCTGCGGGAAAAGCGGAACAGATGAGATCCCGCAGGAGCGCAAGCAACGAGGAGGCTCACCGGCCACTCGCGAAAAGCGAAGCCTTGCACGGAAATTAACAGCGCTGTAATAAGTAATTCATACCAAAGCATTCATCCGAGTTGTTCGTCTTTAGATTGAAGTGATTTAGTTATGTCTCAACCTTCTTTTTTAATTCTGAGAGATGTATTTATGGTAGAGAATTCATATATTATATTAAGAAAAAGCCCACTCCCTTTCAGTTGAAAGAGATGGGCTCTTCTTAACGTTGGATGTATATGTTTACATCAACTCGAGAAAGGAATAACCTTGAAAAAATTCACTAAGAGATCAATTCGCTTTTGCCTTACTTATTGGTCGGATAGTCTTGTATTCTGGTTTCCACATAGCTTTTTCTATTAACCTTTCTACATCCTGTTCTTGAAATTTCGATACACCATCTTTAATAGCAGCTTTTGCAACAGCTATAGCCACTGTTTTGGATACGTTTTGAAGATCTTTAATATGAGGAAGTAACGTATCACCTTTGGTTTGAGTTTCGGCCATATGGGCGACTGCATTTGCAGCTTCAGCGAACATCGTCTCTGTAAATTTTTCAGCTTTTACAGCAATTGCGCCCAGACCAAGACCGGGAAATACAAATGCATTATTAGCTTGGCCAATTTCATATGTTGTTCCTCTATACTCCACTGAATCAAAGGGACTTCCTGTTGCAATTAATGCTTTGCCATCTGTCCAATGTATAATATCTTTCGGGATAGCTTCAGCTAACTTAGTAGGGTTAGATAAAGGCATAATCACAGGTCTTTCTACATGGCGAGCCATTTCTCTAATCATTTCTTCCTTAAATGCCCCTGTTACTCCCGATGTTCCAATTAGAATAGTAGGCTTTACTTGTTTGATTACTTCTAACAAAGGTATTTTATTGTCATTATCTTTTTTCCAATTTTTTATTTCTTCTACTTTACGGGCATAAGGCTGCTGGAATGAAGCTAAATCATTTATCTCCTCCGTTAACAGCCCTCTATAATCATAGGCCCAAAACCTATCATATGCTTCCTCTTCTGAAAGACCTTCAAGAACCATCGCACTGTGGATTCGATCAGCGTTTCCAATACCGGCAGAACCTGGTCCAAAGACAACAATACGATGATCTTTTAGGGAGGTCTTTGTAATTTTTAAAGCAGTCAATACAGCCCCTAATGTAATCACACCCGTACCTTGAATATCATCATTAAATGTTAAAAGATGATCTCCATACTCTTCTATAATGCGTCTGGCATTTTTATTCCCTAAGTCCTCCCAATGTAACAATGCTTTTGGGAACTTATTTATTATTTTATTTACAAATTGATCAATAAATTGATTGTAAGCTTCGCCTGTTAAACGCTCATGGCGATTACCTAAATAAAGCGGATCTTTAAGTAATTCTTTATTATTGGTTCCTACGTCTAACACAATGGGAAGAACACGGCTCGGATCAATACCGGCAGCTGCTGTATATACCGCTAATTTACCCACTGCAATGTTAATTCCGCCTACTCCCCAGTCTCCTATTCCAAGAATGCTCTCAGAGTCTGTAACTACGATTAAATCAATATCTTCTGAGCTTAATTCTACATTTTCTATCGCTTTGTCCATTTTGTCCGCTTCGTCAATAGACAAATATAGACCATCAGGACGGTGATATTGATGGCTATATTCTTGAATAGCTTCTCCAACGGTTGGTGTGTAAATAATCGGTAGCATTTCACTTAAATGATCTTTTAATAATCGATAAAACAATACCACATTTCGATTATGCAAATCGTTTAATAAATTATTTTTTTGCAAATCATTTGATGCATTCTTAAACTGTTGATAAGCACGCTGTACTTGTTCTTCTAATGTCAGTACGGTGGGCGGTAATAATCCATCTAACTTGAGTTCTTCTCTTTCTCTTTTTGTAAATGCAGATCCTTTGTTTAGATAAGGTCTCGATAAAATATTTTTCCCTTTTAGTGGTGTTTGAACGAAACTCTTTTGTGCTTCAGCAGAAGATCTCATATGTTATCCCCTTTCTGTTCTTAAAAGAATGTAAAAAACCAATGTTTTCTTATATCATAGATCTCATTATGGGTAACCAAGATGTTTTCTTGTTACATACAATATCTTTAAACGAAGATGCTCTTCCCTAAACATATAATTAAGGCAGTACTCTAGTTTGTATTCAGATAGGTCAAGTGGAAAGAAGCTTTATATGTTATGCTTTTTGGACGTTAACATAGTTACCTAAAGAAAAATTAGTTTTACCATAGTGCTCTTCAGCAAACTAAAGCTTCAGCGGTTAAAAACCTTTCTCTCGTATCATAATAATTTCGAGGTGAAAGATATGTATAAACTGTTATCACATACGGATTTAGATGGAGTTGGATGCGGAGTTTTAGCAAAGTTAGCTTTTGGAGATAGAATAAAAATTCGTTATAACTCTATTGCATCGCTTAACCGTGAAGTAGAATGGTTTTTAGAAAATGAAGAAAGAAATACACATTTATTTATCACGGATTTATCAGTAAACGAAGAGAATGAAAAAAGACTTGAAGAGTTTTATCAAACAGGAGGAAAAGTCCAGCTGCTTGATCATCATAAAACAGCTCTTCATTTCAACGAATATGAATGGGGACACGTTGTCGTAGAAGACAACGAAGGGAGCTTAGCCTCGGGAACGTCCTTGTTTTATGAATACCTTATAGAAAATGAACTTATCCAGACTTCCAATGCGGTTGATGAATTTGTAGAACTAGTAAGGCAGTATGATACTTGGGAATGGGAAAAGAACAACAACCAAGAAGCACACAGGCTAAATGCTCTCTTCTTTTTAATATCTATTGACGAGTTTGAAGAAAAAATGGTTAACAGACTTCAAAACAGTGACCACTTCTTTTTTGACGAGTTTGAACAGAAGATCTTAGATATGGAAGAAGATAAAGTAGAACGTTATATTCGTCGGAAAAGACGAGAATTGGTGCAAACCTTTATAGATGACTATTTGGCAGGGATCGTGTACGCTGAATCGTATCATTCAGAACTTGGAAACGAATTAGGAAAAGAATATCCTCACCTTGATTACATTGCCATGTTAAATATGGGAGGAAAACGAATTAGTCTTCGGACCATTCATGATCATGTGGATGTATCAGAAGTTGCTGGTCACTATGGAGGCGGAGGTCACGCAAAAGCTGCTGGATGTTCGTTAACTAATGAAGCTTATAACCAGTTTGTAACAGATACATTTCATCTGGATCCTGTACGAGAGGATGCAAGAAGAAACCGATATAATTTGAAAGAATCTTCATCTGGTTCTCTCTACGAAACTCAAAATGATGATATGTTCCTTGTTTCTCTTCAGAATGAAGATGAATGGATAATTGAAAATAACAAAGGGCTATCGATTCATACATTTAAAAGCTTTAAGGAAGCAGAAATCTTTTTAAAAAGGAATTATGCCGCCTGGTTAGTAAGAGATGATATCTTTGTAAAGTATTTAATAAGGTATATAAAAAAACTAAAGCACGGAGAATAAGCACCGAAACATATTTTGATTCATCTAATGAATGAAAGACCCAGAAAAGCTATTAAACGAAAATGAAGTAGCTTTCCCCCAGCTCCGCTTGAACGTTCAGGAGCAGGTTTGGATAATATTCCACGCGGAGCATGTTTTCAAGATCCAGAAGTCGCAGCGGCTATCTTCATGGAGATAGCCGCTGGTATAGTTGCTTATAGCTAATTAATTGGCTCGTCTATTCGGAAAGATATTGCAGTGATGTTTGGTCAAATTCACAGATTGCAAACAATGAGCTTTCTATAAATGCCAAAAAATGTTTCTTAGAAAATAGGGACATTATGGTAACTAGTTTTATCTATGATATACATATTATCTAATTGGTTTAATCCCATATCCTAGGTCGATCAACCTCCATGATTCTCAAATACTGTAAGAGTTGTCCAGCGTGTACGGATTCATGATAGCCTATCCGCATCAACATATCCCCTAAAGAACGAATATAACCAACATCTGAACGGTCTATTTTAATATTAGTTAAATCTTCTTCAGAAAAAGGAGTAATCATGTCTAAAAATTGTTGATGGTAGGATGCTGCAAACTCCAATTCATCCTTTATAGATTGTAAGGGTCTTTTTTCAAAAGGAGAATCAAATTCCTTTAAGCTGCCCAAATTTTCGATAGCTAGATGATAATAGTATTCTGACTCCAAGACATGACGAACCATTTCTATGCATGTCATAGCTTCTTTATCCGGCTTCCAATCGAGTTTATCATCAGGAATTGCTTGCCAAACCTTTATACTTCTTCTTCTAATCTCTTTTATATTTAATACTATCGCATCTGTTCCATTCATTTCCATACCTCCTCTTATCATCATTTTACATCATTTCCCCAAAACAAAGAGGTGAATTTTCAACTAAACTTATTTCAAATATTCATGGTTCTTATGCTGAGTATAATAACTTTCATCCTTAAACGCTTAATAACAAGCTGTAAACCATTGGTTAAAACAGCAGGTATTAGTACTAATCACTATACATGTCCCTATTTAACAAATAAAAAAAGCTAGCATAAAGCTAACTTTTTTAAGTTAGAGAGAAAGGCAGGCTAATAATTAGCAACCGCCAAATCCTCCCCAACAAGCACAGCCAATAATGATTAATAAGATAAACAGCACGATAATTAAAGCAAAACCACTGCCACCGCCGTAACCGCAGCCGCCGCCATAACCATAGCCACAACCTCCGCCATAACCGCCAAAGAACATAAACTTCACCTCCTTCTCGTTCATACATTTAGCATATGATGAAAAACGAAATTTGCTCCACAAAGTGGATAGACTACGTTTTATATCACTATAAATAAAAAAATAATAACCTTTTAGTTTCTTTTACATACAATGAAGCATCCTCAGATCCCATATATGAGTTTTACTCCCTCTGCAATAGATTGTTTGTATTCCGCCCAATCAGTTCTATTGCGTATAAAAGCAGCCCCGCACAACCTAGAATAAAAAAGTCTTTCTCACATTAGAGAAAGACTTTTTTATTGTTATTAATAGCCAAATCCGCGGCCGTAACAGCTGCATCCAATAATGACAAGAAGAATAAACAGGACAACTAATAAAGCAAAACCAGAACCTGCTCCACCATAACTAGACATACAAACACCTCTTTTCGTGGTATTTAACTAAAGGAAAAAACTTTAAATATACATGGGTTAAGGTATTATATGTAGACATAGCTCATATCGATTGGATTTTGGTCAAAAATAGGCTACTTTGTTTAACGATAGCTAGATAACATTATAAATTTCACATAGTAAAAACCCTTCATTGTTAAAATGAAGGGGCTTTTTTGGCTATCAGCACCAAGGACGAGGTCTAGGAGGGCAGCTTGGAGCACAAAAATGTTGATGCGTTTCCTGACATACAACGGATTCTGTATGCGGGAATGAGTGCATATATTTATAATTTTTTTGATAAACATTTGTAGTATGACTAGGATGCACCACTGGCACAAACACATCTTGACCAGTAAAAGATGTATTTTGTTTAACTGGGTCATACTGAGCAGGCATAGTTTGAGGAGGTAATTGGCCACATGGTTTAGCTGGAGGATAACCGCAGTTACCTTGCTGAGGATACATAGCCCCTTGATAACCACCATAGTTAGAGTGCTGATAAGGATAGTTGTTTCTCATATTAAAAATCTTCTCCTTTCTATTAGTAGACTCCTCTTACTGTATGTGAAACAACCATAGAATGTTTGGACAAACACCTAAAGAAGACCCTAATTATTTAGGGTCTTTTCTACTAAGAGAAAAAGAAATGTGTATCCTTAGTAACATAGCTATGAGACTAAGAAATAAAAGGTTTTTTAATGCCCATTATTCCTCAAGATTAACATCCATCGCTCCGTTATCAATATTATTTAAAATGGTTTTGTTTTTATCGTCTAATTCATTACGTAAAAGTGAATTACGGGTCGCTTCGTATAAATCGTAGCTTCTTTCATCAACTGGAGAATTATGATCTTCACATATCATTTTTTCTGATTCTTTAGAGTGATCTGCCATATCAGTCACCTCCTCTGTATAGTATGTGAGTTGATTAGAAAAAACATAAGAACTTTATCTGGCTACCGTTGGGTAAGGTTTAATCAACGGTTAGCTGTTTCTATATATTGTGTTTACATATGACCTAATATTAGGTGGACACAACCGTTTCTTGAGCATGCTTTTGAATGATTTCTGGAACTTCCAGCAACGAATTAACGGTTATCAATTTACCTTTTGGCGCAACATCAATTTTAACTTGGTTGTAGCTCCACTCCAGTTCAGAAGGTACGTGAATCGCATGTATTCCAGCTTCTACTGCCGGTCTTATATCGGTTTTTAATGAATTGCCAATCATCCAAGTCTTTTTTGGATCGTACTTAATTTGGTTTAGTATTTCTTTTAATGCAGCTGTATCTTTTTGTTCAGAAATAAATACCCTTTTTTCAAAGTATTTAGCTAGCTCTAGCTGAACAATTTTTCTACCTTGATTTTCCTCGTCTCCACCTGTGTGTAAGTAGAGATCATGTCCTTGTTCTTTAAGCTTATCTAATACTTCATACATATTTGGCAAAGGCTCTATCGGTACTTCAAATACACTTTGACCAATTTTTTTGACTCTTTGGACTCTATCTTCATGGATATCTTGATGATTTTGTTCACTAAAAAATAAATAAGTAGCTACTAATGATTCTGGAAATCGGGAAGAGTGAAGGCCATGCTTTTCGATACTTTTTAAATCTATCTCTAACTGCTTTTGTTTTATTTCTTCCTTAGTCAGATTCTCAAACCATTCCTGCAATTGAGCCACAAAAGCATTTATGGTGTCTCTAAAATATTTATTACAGTGAACAAGCGTATCGTCTAAATTAAAAAGTAGGGTTTGCTTCTGCATTTCGTTAAATCCTTTCTACAATGGATGTACAGACAATATATGAAAAAACACTAACCATTTTTATTACCTATCCACACCTAACACGAAGGTGAATTTCCCAATACGTTAGGCACAAGCAATTGATTACTATACTGAAATGAGAATATTTAGTGGAAAGACCCTTCTAGCGTATAAAATAGAAGGATCTTTTTATAAGGTAAAAAGCTGCAGGATATTCCTGCTAATAAATATAACGTTCAAAATGCTTTCTATTCATGTTCGTTTTGAACGTAGAGGTACTCAGTCCTGAACGATTTATTAGCGGTTGGCTGCCTTCGCCTTCTTTAGGTATATTCATTTCAAGACCTTGTATAGTGAAAGGATCATACATATACGTTGTTCGTTCAGTTTCTGTGTGCGACATTAACTTCACCTCTATTAATAGTCCTCATTTTTTTAAATCATGTTAACTCGTTTACAGCAGGTTCTTTAATGAAAATATCTGCGTTTCATAGGTCTTTTCGCTTAAAAAGACCGCCGTTTTCTACTTTTTTTATTAAGTTGTAATTTCTTGTGGATCTTCGCCTTCAAGGTCAGTGAAGAAATTTTCTAAGGTTTCCCTCGGATCAAGAGCACGCCCATCTTCTTCGACAATACGGTTAAGCGTAGGGTCATTATTGCTATCTTTATTTTTATAGTTGTTATAATCAACTCTTTCTGCAATTCCTGAATTATCAACGCCTTTAAAGTCTTTCTTTGGCATAAAAACACCTCCTAGCCCTATTGTTTGAAAATTTGAAGATAAAATAAGTGGAAGGTTAAGTTATATTTTTATTTCCCGAGAATTAATTAGATACTTGTTGCAAAGAGCCATGTACAACATGCTTAATTGTTTTACGAACTGGGGAAACTAAATCGTCAAAACTTACTTTACTGAGGAGGAATATAAGTGGAAGGAAATCCAAGCACAAGACAGTTTCAGGATGATTTAAAGCAGTATCAAATGCCAGATTCAGTAAAACAACAAAAATCTGGAACTTATCGAGTTGGATTTGAATCAAACACTGGAATTGAAAAAGTACAGAATCAGCAAGAAGGAAAAGAAAAGAAATAAGCTTGATCATTTTATACTTTTACATGACGAGGAGGGCATCCCATGGATCAACAAAAAATGTTAGCAAATGAATTAAGTAACATGCTTACAGAAAATAAGCTGCCGATTACAATTGAAGAAGATATCCATGAAATTTGCAGAGGTTTACAATCAGGTGAAATCAGCGTGAATGATTTGAAGGAAAAAGATCCTTTTGTTGTAAATGCAGTTCAAGAAGCAATGGATAGAATCAATAAACCTAACTCTTAAAATAGATATAAAAAGCAATCCTTTGAGGCAGCTTTTTGAATATTGATCGTTTTCATCAAGCAAAAGACTAACTCTTTATAGAGTTAGTCTTTTGTCCTTCAAATAATATACCCATGGACATGAAAAAAGAATGACAAACGAGTTGTCATTCTCTCTCCTACACATGGCAAGCTTTTAGTTTTTAGTCACAAGGAAATGAAACATCTAATCCCACTTTTTACAGTGTCGGTTGTTTCTAAAAGTTAGTATGTCATCCTAACAAGAAAATATACATCCATTATTTACCACGAATACATCTCTTCCACAATAGGAAACTTAAGAAAAACAAGGAGGTGACACAACATGGCAAACAACAACAGTGGTAGCCGTAACGAATTATTAGTAAACGGTGCTGAACAAGCAATCGATCAAATGAAATATGAAATCGCTAGCGAATTTGGTGTAAACCTTGGTGCTGATACAACTGCACGTGCAAACGGATCAGTAGGTGGCGAAATCACAAAACGTCTTGTACAAATGGCTGAGCAACAACTTGGCGGCGGACGTTTCTAAGACAACTTTATAATTGATGGCTGAAGGAAGAATGGGGCTCCATTCTTCCTTTTTGTACGAATAAAAAAGGAAGGAGAGATCATATGCAGCAACATCAATCAGCTAAAGAAAATGCGGGTTTTACTGAGAAACCAGCAGCTTCTGCAACAAATGCACAAAAAGTAAAACAAGAAATCCAAAGAGACGTAAATGAAGGACAAGGCGCAATGACTTCTCGAGAAGCAGGCGCAATGCGCGATTAAAAATCAATTTGAGCGCTTTTTAATCATCGATTCTTTGTACAAAAACCTAAAAAAGTACCTTGATTAACTGAGGTACTTTTAGCACTCTATTCTATTTCAGCGCGGGAGCTGCTTTGACTTCGATTGTTTCATCGGGTACATGCTGGTGAAACACAAAGGCAAACATTCTGATTCTAAATATATAAAAGTCGATCCTGCCTTGTTCACCTGAAAAATAACTAGTTTGTATTTTGTCCCCCGCCATTCAGCCCTTCTTTTATGTACGCGTTAACCTGACTATTTGAAAGCAATCCAATATGTCCAATGCCATAAAGTTGAATGTTTCTTGCTCCTTGCAGCCTAGAGAGACTATTAGCAACAATTTGATCATTTATGCTGTAGATCGACGTATAAAGAATTTTTTGATTGAGATCTGTACCTGGGAGTGCTATCGAAGAAACTAAACCATTCGCTCCTCCTAACGTCACGACATTTTCAATCTTATTCCCTCCCCCTAGATATTTAATATAATACAGCGTGTTTGCTCCGCCCATACTATGAGCAACAATATCTACCTTCTTAGCTCCCGTCTCTTTCAACACTTGATCAATGTATCGAGCAAGCTGAGGTCCATTATTCAAATTGTTGCCTGTCTTATCTACAAAATCAATAGCGTAAAGATCATTGCGATCCCAACCTTGAGCAATTAAATAGTTTTTGATAGCAATAAAGTTATAGGACGCACCGCTGATTCCATGAACAAGAACAACCGGATTGTGATTTGATTCAGCTTTAGCATTCGAAGGCTGAATTCCTAATGCAGATACAACCAGGGATAAAGCAAGAATTAATGCGACAAACGTTTTCTTCATTTCTTTTCTCCTCCTCACAATATATAAGTAACAACATCTATAGATTATATATAAAAATCCTAATATGGTAAACTTATACTTATAAGGTATTTAAAGTTATATTTATTTGTTATCTATGAGTATTTTTATGACAAAAATCATCACCTAAGCTTTTCTGTAAAAAATAAGGAGGCGAAGAAAGTTGTATTGGATTTATCTATGTTTAGCTATTCTTTTTGAAGTTGCTGGAACTACGACCATGAAATTATCAGAAGGTTTTACCAAAGTTATACCAAGTGTATTGCTTATACTTTTTTACATTTGTAGTTTATACTTTTTGACATTAACGTTAAAAAGTATAGAAGTTTCAATTGCTTACGCTATTTGGTCAGGTATGGGGATTATAATTATTACGCTAATTGGATTTATGTACTTCAATGAAAGTGTAAGTCTGCTAAAGATCGTTGCTATAGCTCTCATCATTATCGGTGTAGTGACATTAAATATGACTGGGGAAAAAGAAGCTAATGCTAGTAAATCCCCTTTAGAAGAACACATTAGATAAAAAGATGAAATATTTAAAACCTTTTTTTCTCGTCACAGATATAGGATTTATTATCTATTGGATTGCTACTTATTTTCAGCTTATACCTCAAAGTGCGGCTTTTAAAGATTATAATAATCGCATAATCATAGCTTGGAATTGGTCGTTCTTCCCTCTAGATATTCTTATTTCATTCACTGGATTATTTAGTCTATATTTATATAAGTTAAATAAGGAATCATGGAAGGGATACGCTTTAATTTCTTTAGTTTTAACATTTTGCTCAGGACTACAAGCCATCGCATATTGGGCATTTATTAAGGATTTCGATTTAACATGGTGGGCTTTTAATTTATACTTGATGATTTACCCTCTATTCTTTATAAAACTATTTATAAAAGATAACAGTAATCAAAAAAAGCACTTTTCCATGTAATAAAGATATTAATGTACATATAAAAGGGACAGATCCCCTTAAGGGGATCTGTTCTTCAAGTTAATCTAGTTACATAAATTGTTGTAATTTCTTTCTTTTACGTTGCTTGGCTACTATCTTTATCCAATTCCTATTAGCCTTTAAAAAATCAGTGGAGAAACGCCCTTGCTTAAGTTCCATTTATTTAAGGTAATCAATTCAATTTCTTGATCTGCAAAGAAACAAATACCTTTTGCATTGTCTGCGGGATAGATTCTGCTCGTCATCACTTTCTCGCCTTCATTAATAAAAACTTCGATGGAAGATTTATCAACAAACAGATGAAGATGCAAGTGATTATCATTTAATCCAACAGGTGCTTTTCTTATTCCCCCATCACCTTCACCTGATTTATCACGATTAAAGATAAACAAACTTTCTAGCCTATCATAAGTTAAGAGCGTTTCCTGGTGAGTGTCATTATCTGTTCTCACTTTTATTCCGAACTGTGAAGCAGCTTTTGCGTTAATTTCCACTTCAAGTTCGTAACAATCACCTGAAATACCTGCAAGTTCTTGTTCTCCGTTAACCGTGATATTTTTATACTGCACGTGATGTTGACGAAGCTGCTTAAGCTCTGGAATTGGTTTACTAATTATATTCCCTTGTTTAGTAGAAAGCTCACGCGGAATAGTCATTGCGCCTGCCCAATTGTGTTTTTGTTCAGGCATGCTGCTTTCCCACATAGCCATCCACGCTATCGTAATGCGTCTGCCATGTTCATCTTCTGCCGTCTGAGGAGCATAAAAGTCAAACCCGTAGTCCAAAAGCTGAAAGTCTTCGTGTTGAAGCAGCCCTGTTTTATAGTCCAATTTCCCTTTTACATATCCAGCTTGATGTAAGTTATGGTAGAGATCCCCTTCTGATTTCATTCCTTGAGGTGACATAACAAGCACGTCTTGTCCATCAAGACTAAAAAGATCTGGACACTCCCACATAAAACCAAGATTTCCTTGGCTTTTGGCCATTACATTCATAAACTCCCAATTCAACAGATCTCTTGAACAATACAAAAGAACTTGCCCTTCATGATCCTTTGTACGTGATCCAAGAACACAATAATAATAGTCGTCTTTCTTCCATACTTTTGGATCTCTAAAATGATAAGGGTGAATATCTCCTTCAGGCGCTGAATCAATAACTGGATTTTGAGGTACTTTATTAAAATGAACGCCGTCTTCGCTTACAGCAAGACACTGAACCTGTCGTAAGTCCGTATCATAGTTATCCCCTGTCCACACATTCCCTGTGTACATTGCATAAAGCTTCCCGTCTTTTTCAATTGCACTTCCTGAAAAACATCCATCCCTATCGTATTCTTCACTCGGAGCAAGAGCGATAGGAAGGTGTTCCCAGTAAGTAAGATCCTTACTTTTTATATGCCCCCAATACATTGGCCCCCACTCGGGAGAGTAAGGATGATGTTGATAAAACAAATGATACTCACCTTTATAAAAGCTGAATCCGTTTGGGTCATTCATCCAGAATGCTGGTGTAGACACATGGTATTGTAGTCGCCAATGATTCTGATCAACAGACTCCTGCTCGTTTAACACAGATTCTATTGCCTTTGAGATTTTTTCTTGATGTTGATTTCTTAATGTTTTCAAAAGATTTCACCCTACCTTTCTATACGTGAATCAGTCAATTGTGATAAAAACAGATTAACATGATAAATCGACTTCACAAACGATGGACTCGTAAGGTCGTAATTTTATCTGGTTTAGGTGTAATTCTAAATAATCATAGTTGGATAAAATAACATTTTTTATATTAAAATCTAAGTTTAGAGTCAACTCTTTATTATCAAAGTTAGCAATCACCGCTATTTTTTTATCGTTCAACTCTCTCGTGTAGGCCATGATTTGCAGGCTATCTTTAAATATGTCTTCGTATTTACCAAAAGCAATAACATCTGAATATGGACTGCTTTTTCTTAAACTAATTAACTTTTTATAGAAATAAAATAAAGAATTACGATCTTTTAAAGCATTCTCGACGTTAATAAAAGAGTAATTAGAATTTATCTCTAGCCACGGTGTACCTTGGCTAAATCCTGCATATTCAGAATGATTCCACTGCATAGGTGTTCGAGAATTATCACGACTGCGTCTCCAAATCGCTGCTAATGCTTCCTCTTTTGAGAAGCCTTCTTTCAGCGCAGAGTAATATTGATCGATTGAAGCCAAGTCATTATAATGCTCAATTGATGGATACTGTACATTTGTCATTCCAATTTCTTGCCCTTGATAGATAAATGGCGTTCCTTTTAAGAAGAAATAGACGGTAGCTAACATTTTAGCTGGAATAGGTCCTATATCTTCTCGTTTAATAAATTTGTTTAAAGAACGAGGCTGGTCATGGTTTTCTAAATAAAGCGCTCCCCACCCTGTGTTGTTATAGAACGTTTGACTGTCAGAAATGGCTTTTTTGAAATCAAGGAGATTCCAATTATACGTTTCATACCATTTTCCTTCTTTTCCTACATCTAAATCGACATGATCGAACTCAAAAAGCATACTAAAATGCCCGTCTTCCCCCGCATAAATAGGCAGTTCTTTGTATGATACCCCAGGTGCTTCTGCCACGGTTAAGATATCATGTGAAGTAAAAGCTTCTTTACTTAGTTCACTTAAAAATTCATGAATGCCTTGTTGATTGGTTTCAATTACATTCATTCCATCATGCGAATCAGCAAAGTCCTGTCGTTTTTTTATAAATGTAATGGCGTCTACTCTAAAGCCACTAATTCCTTTATCTAACCACCATGTGACCATTTTATAAACGGCATTTCGAAGATCAGGGTTTTCCCAATTAAGATCAGGCTGTTTTTTAGAAAATGCATGAAGATAATACTGTCCGGTTTGCTCATCATACTCCCAGCACGAACCGCCAAAAATAGATTTCCAATTGTTAGGCGGAGCCCCGTCTTTTCTTCCGTTTCTCCAAATATACCAATCTCTTTTAGGATGATTTATATCACTTTTTGATTCTATGAACCATTCATGTTCATCCGAAGTATGATTAACTACTAAGTCCATAATAATCTTTATATTTCTTTTTTTAGCTTCATGGATTAATAGATCCATATCTTCCATAGAGCCAAATTCCTCTGCAATTGCTTGATAATCAGAGATGTCATATCCGTTATCGTCCATTGGTGATTGATAAACTGGGCTTAACCAAATAACGTCGATACCTAACTCTTTTAAGTAATCTAATTTTTGAATAACTCCTTTTAAGTCACCAATCCCGTCACCATTAGAGTCATAAAAACTTTTCGGATAAATTTGATATACAACTGCTTCCTTCCACCATTGTCTATTCTTTATTGTAGCGCTTTCTTCATTCATTCTTTCACTTAGTTGAACCATTTCTATCAGCTCCCGTATTTTTATATTAAAATTATGTACTTATTCTTCGTTTATATGGTATCGATACCATATATGATTAAAAAATTTATCCTATTAAAAAGTCTGATATAACCCTTCTCATTTAAGGTAAATTCATTGTATTACATCATGGGAACGGTTTCAATAACTTTTCTGAAAATTTTTCAAAAAAAGGTGAGAACGAATAAATCCAGCTCTCACCTTCATCTGATATCTCCTATTACGTTGAACTTCGAACAACCAGCTCGATTGGAAGTTCAAAAGTTTCCACTTTCACTTCAGAATCATTCAACATATCAATAAGAGTTTCCATTGCTTTAATCCCCATCTGATCAATAGGTTGTCGTATAGTTGTTAGCTTTGGATCTAACATTTGCGCAAGAGGTTGATCATCAAAGCCAATAATAGCCAAATCATTAGGTATTTTTAGACCGCACTCTTTGGCTTCAATCATCATTCCCCCGGCAATTTCATCACTCCCTGTAAATATAGCCGTTGGACGATCCTCCATTGACAGGATTTTTTTAACTACTTGTTTTCCGTCTTCAATACTGTGTTGATTAACAAAGATCCATTTTGGATCCGGCTCAATCCCTGCCTCTTGAAGTGCTTTTTGATAACCTTGATTACGGTCCTTGTCCTTGCCTTCCTCTGCAAACAATCCACCTGTACAGTACCCAATTTTCCGGTGGCCTTTTTCAAGTAAATGCTTTACGCCTATATACGCACCCTTGTATTGATCTAATCGAACAATTGGAACATTTGCGTTGTTTACATATTCATTGCATAACAAAATAGGACCAGATTCAGTAAACGGTTCTATGATACTCCAGTCATTTTCAATAGAGGTCATAATAATTCCGTCAACTTGCTTTGTTTTTAATAAATTTAAAAAGGCCAATTCTTTCTCTTTATCTTCATTACTTTGAAAGATTAATACGTGATAGCCGTTTTTATAAGCAACTTGTTCAATTGAATCGACTAAATAAGAGAAAAATGGATTTACGATTCTTGGTACAATGACACCAATTGTAGTTGTTACCTGTCCTCTTAACTTTCTTGCCGAAGGATTCGGGGTATAGTTAAGCTCTTTCATTGCTTTTAGCACCAGATTTTTTTTCTCTTCTGAAACATATGAATGATTGTTTATAACACGGGAAACGGTTGTTTTTGATAACCCCGATAATTTTGCTACGTCATATATGGTAGGCATTTATTTATCACTCCATCATTAACTGAAATCAGTTTCATACTTATTTTACGTTAAGAAAGAGCCAAAATGCAATGAATGAATTCGTTTGCATCTCTACTATATCGTGTGTTCAATAAGAATATCAGTAAAATCGCTGTGACTCTTTAAAACGGAACCTTTTTATATAAAATGTTTCATGATTAATAAACCAGCATACTTAAAAAGATTTATTTTATAAGCAAGAAACCAGTACCACACTCAAAAAAACACATTATACTTAAAAAAACCTTTTTTAAAGGGAGTTTTTGTTAATTAATTTCTTATTGACATATGAAATCGGTACCATATATAATACAATCAAATCGAAAACGCTTTCTAAATAAAATTTAGATACATAAACAGCAAAGGGGATTTAAATATGCAAAACAATAAACTTTACTGGAAGCTAAGCAGTTTCTTTTTCTTGTTCTTCTTATCTATTGCCTCTATTTTCACTTTTTTTTCTATCTGGTTGGGACAAAGCCTTAACCTTTCCGGAGCACAAACGGGTATTGTTTTTTCTGTAAACGCTGTCTTCACTATGCTTTTCCAACCGCTTTATGGATATATCTCTGATAAATTGGGGTTACGAAAGAATTTATTATACTTCATTTCAATTTTAGTTATTTTATCTGGACCATTTCTCATTTTCATCTATCAACCTCTTTTAAACTGGAATTTTTGGATAGGAGCCCTGACAGGCGGGTCTTATCTTGCCATCACTTTTTTAGCTGGTATCTCAGCTATCGAGTCATATATCGAAAAAGTTGGCAGAAAGCATGAGTTTGAATTCGGTCGTGCAAGACTTTGGGGATCAATAGGGGCAGCCGTGGCAGCTGCTCTTGGGGGACGAATGCTTAGCATTAACCCTGATATCAACTTTTGGATTGCATCGGGATCAGGCATTTTCTTATTACTTGTTATTTTCTTTACAAAAGTAGAAGTATCCACTATCGAAGAAAAGAAGGCAAAGTCCCTTTCTGTGCAAGATTTGGGCAGTTTATTTAAACGAAAAGATTTCTGGGTTTTTATGATTTTTATGCTCGGGACGGGCTGTATTTATAATGTCTTTGACCAGCAATTTCCTGTATATTATGCCTCTCTGTTTCCAACAGAACAATTAGGAAACCAAATATTTGGTTACTTAAATGCAGGTCAGGTCTTTTTAGAATCCGGTATGTTATTAGTTGCTCCATTTATTGTCCGTAAAGTAGGTCCTAAAGGAGGTTTAATTTTAGCGGGAATTATTATGATTTTGCGCGTAATAGGTTCAGGTCTAGTATCAGATCCATACAGCATTTCATTTATTAAGCTTCTTAACGCACCAGAGTTTGCCATTATCATCGTTTCTGTGTTTAAATATCTGGCTACACATTTTGATACAAAATTCTCTTCAATTTTATATTTGGTTGGCTACCAATTCGCGATGCAGCTAGGAGCTGTTATACTCTCTCCTATCGTAGGAAATCTATACGATTCAATTGGTTTTCGTCAAACATACTTAATCATGGGGGTTATTGTCACTACCTTTACTCTATTTGGTGCATTTCTTTTAAGAAACCAGAATCAAGCATCTAAAGATAGGAACGATTCAAAACTTACTGCTTAGAATCAGGAAAAATATAATAAATAGGCTTAAAACTTCAAAAATGTCTTTTAAGGTGTTCCTATTGATTGTGATTCTCATAATTTTGAAAGCCTTTGCTAATTATAGCAAAGGCTTCTTTTTGGTGAGTTTCTTCTGGTTAACGTTATATATGCTAACTAGAAGTGTATAGTAGATACATCCAAAAAACTACCGCTCCTGAACCGCAGCTCTTTCTCTTTATACGTAAATATTTTTACAACATCTGTAGTAGCATGCTCGGAGGATTAAACATTAATTTATTAAGAACGTTTTTCTAATCATCTAACCTTTTACGGTCGTCTGCTTGGGGAGGCTGTTCCATCCACTGATTATCAATCATATCTTTCCCAATACGGCTATAAATCCACAAGCTATCCAAGGCCGCCTTTTCACAGTGTGCTGAAATATCAGCTCTCATACTTGCAATGAGAGCTGCGTTATAATAAGTAACTGCTACACCAAAAAAGAAACCCGTTTGAAGAAGCATAAGCCGATCTGAAAAAGGAGAAATATTGGAATTTGTAACCTCTGTTTCGCATGATTTAGGCAGATGAAGATTGTCTTTGGTTAATAAGGATGAAAACACTTCAATGTGTTTGTTTTTTACTTGCAGGCTTTTTTCTAATAATGCTCGTACGTTTTGATTTTTTGAAACTTGTGAAAAGCCGAGGATCATCGCTTTGGCAATAAATGTTTTGTTTAAATTAAAATAAGCATGTCCACTTTCAATTGTATTTATCGGTCTCTGTTTACCGAATACATCCGTTACATAGTTGTAGTGTTCAATCATTTCCACCTTGTTCGGTGTTATGTAAGTAGGTGGTTGCTGATAAAGTTGCTTTGAAACAAGAAGGTCCTTAGCTTTTTTATAAATCTCCATCGCATCAAGGTTGCATTGATAATAAAAATCTACAATGTCTGGGCGTAAGGAAGTCGCAAATGATAAACTCATTTCATTATGTCCGTGTGTGCTCATCATATAAAGGGATTTAAGACACAAAACATCCGTAAATAGAGGAGGAGCTTCTAAGTTTACGTCTTCTTCTGTAAATCCTTTAGGAATAGGAAACTTCTCTTTCTTAAATAATGCTTTTAAAGCATCTATGTGTTTAAATGAATAGTGAAGAGCCGTTTGAAAAAGGCTATGTATCTCAGGATCTTGAATCGTGTGAAGCATATATTTATTTACACATACAGATAAAGTTTCACGGATATAGTGTATCCATAAATTTGCAATTTCAGGAGATGTTAATCGATTCTTTTTTTGCAATTTTCCGTTCCTCCGTATCAACGCTCATTTTTACTTAGCTTCCCCTCCTTTTAAGCTTTCATACAAGTTAGCTTTCATACTAATATTTCCGTTAAAAAAGAAAAAGCTGCTCAAATGAGCAGCTTTTAAAAAACACATACTTAATGAAAGATGAGGAGTTGGGGTTCCTATGTTCTTAGTTTGCCCACAAACTCGAATTTTATTCTTCTTCCTACCTATTCATGCTTACGATGTTCTCCGTATAATGATTTATCATAAACGGAGTCACCCTTTGCAAAAGGAGAATCTTCTCTACTTCCTAAGAACTGATTTGTTTTTGTCTCTCTATTAGCTTTTACTAGCAATAATACTTTTCCTTTTTGCAGATCATCTGCATAAGGTCCTGCTTCTGTAAGAGGGACACCTAAGTTAATTAAACGCTTTTCTACTCTTGCTTTATCACTACGAATCTCTTTAGGGTGATCTGGTGAAAACATATGTTTAATTTTATCCATAATCGACTCATCCTGGTGATTTTGTGCTGTGGTTTCAACCTTCTTGACGTCAATTCCCTCTCTGCTTTCTACTCTCGAATAGTCCTCTTTATCGATATCTTTGCTGGTTACAAGAGAAAGGTCCTTCTCTTGAAAACCTTGTGTCTTTAAGTTTTGAATAGCGGTTACAATATCTTCTTCATTATCATACGTACCTATCACATTTTTTGTCATGAGCAGTTCCTCCTTCTAGTAAAAAAATGGTTTATATCAATTAATTCGTTTATGGTAATTGTAATACCCTGACCTCTTTTTCTAAAACATTCAAAAAATTGAACAATCATTGTTTAGATAGATAGCCCTTACGGGAACGGCAGCACCAAAAGTTCGCAAAATATTAAAAGCAATTCAACGAAGCTATGGAGCTTCATGAAAGGATCGCTCATTATATGATTGATAATGAAATGTATCCTGCCTATGTTATTAAAGGGCAAGTGTGGATTGACACCCCTATTGATTTCCATACAAGACTTCGCTTTCCACGGGCGGGCGCTAGAAGCAACAAAACATATGAAACCTACATTTACCATCATAATAAAAAGATCCGAACGATGAACCGTTCGGATCTTTTTAAAATACGTTTGTCTCAGCCTCTTTTTAAGAGAAGATTTAATTGAAAAAAATCAAGATTAATGATTGTTTTGTTTATATTCTGCATCAAACGAGTTTTCACCGGCATGGACAGAAAGCAAGGTATCAGCATAGCCAACTAGCCTGTTGACAAGTTCATCTGCAATTGCATAAACAAGAGGATGGGTTTCTCCTTTAAATAGCGCTGGATCATCTAAGATGACTGTAGTGTTGATAAACACATCTC
Organism: Priestia sp. VA7; assembly: GCF_055710015.1. Classification (NCBI taxonomy): domain Bacteria; kingdom Bacillati; phylum Bacillota; class Bacilli; order Caryophanales; family Bacillaceae; genus Priestia; species Priestia sp. VA7. The sequence continues at coordinate 1,093,237 of NZ_JBVQPN010000001.1, read as the reverse complement.
TATTTCCATAAAGGTTATAATGAATCATCGCTTTCCCTGCAGCTCCACCTGTTCTTGGATCTTCATAACCTGGAAGAAATACGTACCATTCTTCTGCCGTAGCAGACCGGAAATTTTTCGTAAAGGTCATTCCATTGATCACTTTTTCAATCCGCATTTTTTGCTCCAAATGAGTTGCATCTACAATTTTCTCCTTCATAACGTACTACTCCTCATCATATTAGCGAAATTCTTCGTCAGCAGGCGTAGCCTCTACAGCAATTTGATAAGCATCTAAAATGGAGTCACGTTCCTCAGAATCAGTCAATCCAACAAGATATTGTTCACCCTTTTCATCTTCAACGCGCATCAACAGTACTTCTCCGTTCGATTGCAGCAAAGCATAAGTCTGATTTCTCATATCAAATAAAGCCTCAACTGCATATTGTTTTTCAATACCTTTTTCATTTTCAATGGTTATAAAATCTCTTTCCCTACTCCTCACTTCTCGTTCACCTCCACTAAAAATCTTCCCGGTTACTTTACCCGTTCTTCTCTGCTTTTATAATTGTATAAAATGAAATTCAATAGCGAAGGCGAATAGGGAGTTTAGCTATGGATATATCTAAAAAAGTAGTTATTTATTCGTCTATTGGAGAATGAAACTTTAAGAAATGATTAAAAAAATGTTTTTACGATATCGTGTTGTGAATGACATTCGTGGCAGTAACAATTAATTTCTAAAGCATCTTCTGTGAGGGTATGTATAGTTTCTTTTCTGCACTTTTTACAGTATTCTTTTTTCTGACGTGTCTTTGACAATACAATCTCTTCCTCTCTTACATTTTTAATTTTATGTTTCGTATAAAAATAACCATTGATACGTCCCTAAAGAGGATTGCAATAGCAATTGCAACCCTCTTCTCACATGGCAACTTTTAGATAACAAGGAAATGAAACATCTAATCCCACTTTTTACAGTGTCGGTTGTTTCTAAAAATTAGTATGTCATTCTGATAAGGAAATAAACACCCATCATTTACCATGTATATACTTCTTGGCCCCTAGGAAACTTAAGAAAAACAAGGAGGTGACACAACATGGCAAACAACAACAGTGGTAGCCGTAACGAATTATTAGTAAACGGTGCTGAACAAGCAATCGATCAAATGAAATATGAAATCGCTAGCGAATTTGGTGTAAACCTTGGTGCTGATACAACTGCACGTGCAAATGGATCAGTAGGTGGCGAAATTACAAAGCGTCTTGTGCAATTAGCTGAGCAACAACTTGGCGGCGGACGTTTCTAAGACAACTTTATAAAGTGATGGCTGAAGGAAGAGTGGATACCCACTCTTCTTTTTATTATGGACATTTTTATTTATCATTACAAGTAGAAAGCCACATAAAACATGACAAAACAAAAAAACTGCCAAAGAAGGCAGCTCTCTGTATAACAAGGGTATTGTGACTGATGCCCTTATAGGCATCTTGAATAGTATACGTAAAATAGTGGATTGTATTCACTGATAAAATTCCTTTTTATATCTAAAAGAATAATAAAACATCATATGGAAACGTTAAGTATGTGCATAGTAAGAAAGGTGGCACATTATTATGAATATGTTAAGGAGGATAACAATGGGTATTTTAAGTGGAAATCCTACAGATGAACCGATGCATTACGGTGAAGTATTTGGAACATGGTCGTTTCTTTCTGCTTCGAAAGGATTAGTAGCTGGTTATCAAACGTTTCTAAATCATGTAGGGGACAAGGATCTACATAAGTTGGTACAAGAAACGATTGAACAATGTCAGCAGGAAATGAAAGGTGTAGAAAAGCTATTAAAAGAAAATGGAGTGGCTTTACCTCCAACTCCGCCTGAACGTCCAGAAGCTTGTTTAGATGATATTCCAGTAGGTGCACGTGTTCAAGACCCCGAAGTTGCTGCGGCTATTTCACTGGATATAGCTGCTGGTCTAGTTGCTTGCAGTCAACTGATTGGCCAATCTATTCGCGAAGATATTGCAGCAATGTTTGGTCAAATTCACATGCAAAAAGTAGCTCTTGGTGGAAAGTTTTTGCGACTTAACAAAGAAAAAGGCTGGTTAGTTCCACCACCTCTTCACAAGTCAAAAAACACGGATTGTTAATCATAAAATTCGTATAAAATGTGAAAATTTCACATTAAGTCAATCCTACAACATGCTATAAGAAGGAACTGCTGATTCATTCCACATTAGCAGTTCTTTCTCAAATAAAGAGCACTAACGAGAGCAAACTACTCAAGATGCAGTAGAGCATTATCAATATAATAACATCTATATTTCAACGACTAGGAAAACTACTGCACAGGAGCAGTAGTTTTTTCCCTTTTTATTATGTTGTATAGAATATAAAAAGGCAGTGGACATAATGTACGTTTATAAACAGTATCAAATTAATTCTGGAATACATAATAATCTTTTAAGAGAAACTACTAACAAAAAACGATAAACCCTTAGTTATCATATATAAAATTATTTTATTCATCTTTCCAATGTTTTTAATCGAACTCTAGGCAGAAAAAAAGACAAATTTAATTAGATGGAGAAGACCTTGGAAATGGTATCATACTTTACTTAGTCTTACAGTCAAATCAGTATTAAACAGGTTAATGATCGGAGCTATAAGAGCATTAGATGAAAAAGTAGAAAAGAGTTCTTGATTCATGAAATAAAAACTAAATTGAAGATATTTCTATATCTTGAACAAATGAGTTAAGACGCCGTGAAGCATCTAACCACCTCTTTATGGAAAAATAAAGAGCTTTTTCTCGTCAAAGAACCCTTCATTTTGATAAAGATTAGGTGTATATCAATGAACTGCATAAAATAAATGAACAAGACCATATTAAATATGGATGATAGGTATAAAAAGTATATTTTTTTCGAATCCATGGGAGATCGATCGTAAATGAATAATTATAAAAATGACAATAGTGCAAGACGCTATATTGCTCATGTCAGTATATTTGGAACGACTCAAATCCATTTAAGAAATCCTTATATTATCGCTTGGCGGTCAGCGGCTTTTCCAGGGTTTGGGCACCTACTACTGTCTAAATACCTTCGCGGCTTTGTGTTGTTCGTATGGGAAGTCGTCATAAATATTAAATCTCATGTAAATTTAGCCATGATTTATTCTTTCCAAGGAAACATTGATATGGCAAAAGACGTGCTTAATACAAGGTGGCTTCTTATTTATATCCCCGTTTATATTTTTGCTATATGGGATAGTTACCGGACAACCGTTGATTTAAATAGAATATACGTGTTAGCTGAACGAGAAAACCATCGGTTCAACACCTTTAGTATAGGAGCCATGGAAATAAACTATTTAGATAAACGGAATCCCATCCTGTCCGTTTTCTGGTCCTTGGTAATGCCAGGTCTAGGACAACTCTATATTCATCGGATCATTGGTGCTTTCTTTGTTATCATTTGGGCAGTTGTTTTCTTTTATTATTCTCACTTGCTTGAAGGAATTTCTCTTCTATTTTTAGGAGAAATAAAACAGGCTACTGCCGTTTTAAATAAAGAATGGCTGTTATTTTTCCCTTCCCTATATGGTTTTGCTACCTTCGACTCCTATATAAATACGGTTGAGAATAATAAACTTGCTGAAAAAGTGCAGAAAAACTTCTTTGAGAAAACGTATCAACATCCAAGTTTTTGTATTGGGACAAGAAAAAAAGGTGGAGTGAAAACATGCAGGTCTTTTCTACATTTGAATACTCCAGTTACATAGAATTAGCTGTTTCAGAGCTAGAAAAAAAAGGGATAAAGAAAGAAGATATATTTATTGTCCCCCTTAATAATCGAACGGAAGATCGCCGGCTTTTTGATAGCCTTCATCGAGCAGATGGAATTTCTCTTATTGATCTAGGAATGGCTCTAGCCACAGCCTTTTCAGTCATTGGTGCAAGCATTGGGTTTAAACTAAGCTGGGGCCCCATCTACTGGGGAATAATTAGTGCTTTTATCGGATTTATCTTAGGACTAGGAATTAAACTATTTATGTTTAAAGTAATCAAGAAAAATCAACGGCTTTTACGCGGCAAACATTCGGAAGTCATACTCATTGTTAATTGTCGTACGGTGGACGCCGGAGTGGTTGAACAAACTTTGTGGAAAAACCTTGCCTTAGGTGTTTCAAAAGTCCGATCTGATGGCTTATAAAAATAAGTCATCACCGTACAATATAATGGCTATATAAGGGATGAATGAATTACTATTCAGGATTAGAGATAACTTCCTTAACACATTGAGGGAGTTTTTCTGTTTTTAAGCTCTGTATACTCTTTAGTTAGTATAATGTCATTTATTAGAACCAAAAAAGCTTTTAAAAAGAGCTTTTTTGGTTCTAACATATGTTAATTAAATGCCATTCCACCAACCTCTTTGATTTCTTAATGTCGTAATATGAGCAACGTGATGCTTTCCATGCCAAGCGTAAGTAGCTATTAATTGTTCAATCGTCACTTCCCCGTTTTCAGGATGGTGGATCATTTTCTTCAAATCTTTTTCATCAAGGGAGTTTAACAATTTATGAAGCCGCTTATGTAAAGCTGAAAAAAGTTGGAGAGAAACTTCTATAGGTAAATCATTATCAGGCAAAGTTGACCAAGCCACTTCATCATATGCTTTAATAGTAGGCGCTTGCTCTGTTAACCCTAATTTAAAACGAGTATAAGCATTCATATGGGAGTCAGCTAAATGATGGACAACTTGACTTAATTTCCAACCGCCTTCTCGATAAGGCGTAGCTAATTGTTCTTTGGTCAGTCCTTCTACAGCATCAGCTAATTGCTTTGGTGCATCTCCAATGTCATGAAGCCACCCTTGAATATCTTCTTTCTGAATATTTTCTTTCACGGTAAATTTCCCAATAGGATATTGATTAAACATATTTCTTCCTCTCTTTCTATTTTTATTAATATCTATTATATCAATTTTAAATATAAATAAATTTAAATATTCAGAATTAAATATAGGTGAAAAATTATAATTTATAAATATGGTATGTACTTTCAGTTACCATCATGTACCTTCTCCGCAGTACAAAGACCTGCCTTTGCTATAATTCATGATAATCCCCCCTAAATTAGGCCGCTTTTAATTAAAACAATAAACATATAGATAAACTTGCCGTAAAATTAAGTTGAGGTGAGTAAATTGAGCAGTGATTATAAAAGCTATTTCTACAAAAAGTTCTTTTTAATATATTTTATTACCGTTTTCTTATTTATTAGTATTGATATTATAGAATCAGGAAGAATTACACTTTTTTCTTTTGAAGACAGCTGGAATTTCATTTTGTATCAAACTGGTTTTTGTTTAATTTCTATTGGCTTTTTTAGCGCATTCATTACAAACTTATTATGGAAAATAAAAAGAGTTAAATAAATACGTCATAGACCCCTACAGAAATAAAAAACGACCTTCAGCGATGAGAAGATCCTTTTTGGATATCTGCTTTAAGCGCTTGTAATCTTGATTGAGAATCATTGGTTTGTCTAATTACTTTTTCCACGATGTATTGATATCCATGTAAAACAACGGCTAAAACCGTAGTCATCCCCCAGTACATGCTTGGCGACATCTTTTTCATTTTAAATGTGACGATAGCATTAGAATCCAATCTTCAAAAAAGAAGCATCTAGCCTTTAAAGAATAAATGCTTCCTCTCCTTTACACCTTATAAATTTCATTAGACGACAGCCAGTCAACGAATTGATGATACGGATAATAGGTAGTCCCTTTCAGCTCTATCTTTGGAGCTCCGGGATATTTAGTTAACAGTTCTTCAATTTCATCTTTGCTTAAGTGAAAGTGATAGTGTAGATCTTTTTCTTTAATCAAATAAGGATATTTTGATTTTCTTTGAGGTTTGCTGAAATTCTTTAAACCATCGCCTATAAAATAACCAAGGGCAGCCAATCCTAACGCTAACCAAAAAAAGTTCATTTCCAAAGTAGGATACCCCCAAACATACTCATAAAATAAATTTGAGACCTTACTCTATAAGATCTCTACAGATGAGCCAGCTTTTCATGAGCTATAAACTTCATAAGTATACCTGCCCCTGAAATATTTAATACGATGCTGCTACCTAAAATAACACCATATAATAACCCAGCTATATGTAATGTTAAAGCTAAAACCAAAAAGACTGTTCCTGTACCGACTAAAAGTAATCCCAAGCTTCGATTGTTCATCTATTTCACCACCAAAAAAGTAGATATAGTTATATTTTAACATAATTATATTTATTTTACTTATTAAAGAGTCTTCCTATTTATATGCTGTATACAACATATAAAGCTAGTCACTCTAATACTAAAAAAGAAGGAGAAGCTAAGCCGCGTTAGTTTCCCCCTCTTTTTGTATCTCCAGTTTTCATTAAGAACCCTGCGGATATAATACAGGCAGCAGATAAAAGTAACCCTGTTAATCCCTGTTTTAAAACAAACCCAAAGATTGTGATAGAAAATGATCCTAAAAAGAACATCAATTTGACTAAAACATTTCTATTGCTCATTTATATAATCGTCTCAACTCTATATACAAATAATATATGAAGTTACTGGCAGTGTTCTCTTTGCCCAGCAATCCAAGCTAACGCTAAAATAGAAACAGTTACAGCTACTGCAGTCAACATAACTATATTAACCTCTTCTTCCTTATAATTACATTATAACATAGCCATAGAGCAGTATTTTAACAGAGATATGTTATATGTTATATGTTATATGTTATAGGAAACTAACTAGTATAAAACCGATGATCAACACAAAAAGAGCACCTAATTATTACAGGTGCTCTTCTTATAGGTAGTAATACAAATAAACCAATCTACTACTATTTTACGTGATAATAACCTCTGCAAAATAATCTGAAGTAAATATACAAACTTCATATAGTGTTTTCGATACCACGTATTCTGGATAAAAGGAGTCCATTCAGAAAAGTTCATGCTTATTTGTGGCAAGTGGCGAAACCAAATGATCATAGGCGCTCCCTCTCCTTCATGTAAACTTCAAATAATTTCATTAACATAAAATCTCCTACTCTATATTAAGCTTTATTATTTAAATACTGAGTAAATAAATGAACTGCATTGTCTTGTTTTTTCTCTATTGCAATCTCTAACGGCGTTTTACCATCATCTTTTTGCATCTTGATATCTGCACCTTTTTCTATAAGAAGTTTAATCATATTTTTATCTCCTAGCAGCGAAGCCTCATGAAGACTAGTCCATCCACCGCTTTGTTTTGCATTTACATCTGCGCCTTTTGTAAGCAACAAGTCTACAGCTTGAATTTGCTTATTTGCTACTGCTGCATGAAGAGGCATGTTTTCATTCGGATTTTTAGCTTTAGCATCAATATCCGCCCCCAATGACAACAATAACTTGGCGCTATCCACTTGCCCAAAATAACAAGCTAAATGTAAAGGCGTCCACCCATCTGAATTAAAAGCGTTAAGTAAAGATGGCTCTTTATTTAATAACGCTTTTATCTCTTCACTCTCTCCATTCACCGCCGCATTTGTTATTTGATCAATATATTCCATTTTACGACCCCTAATATATAGAAATAATTTGATTATATTTCCATTTTATCATAGGTTAGTAGATAAACACGACATACAAACTTAGGTATATAAGTAAGAAGGACGATAAGGAATAGAGATTTTAATTGAAAGTTCACACTAGATATAAAGATAAAAGATATACATCCTCTCTAAAAACAATAAATAAGGAGCCTTAAATAAGGCTCCTTGTTTGTTCTCTATTTACCTTTTACTTTTTAAAAGTAACGCTCAATCACACCATTACTTACACTGCATCTGTCGTTACATATAAATTGGATGGAATAATTTTGTTTTCTAAAATTAAGTATGGATGGCACTTCATTAAAGCAAGTTTAAGAACTTCCGGTACTCTCTCTTCATCATACGCGCATACTAAATGTAATCTGCCTTTATTTACTAATTTGTCGGCTTCATTTTCAAACTCTTCTAAAATAGGTATAATTCCTTCTTGCTGTCCCCATTCGACATGAGCCCATATTTGAAAAGCCGTATTGTTTTTATAAAAAGGATCTAAGTGTTTAGAGAGATGTTCAAAAATGATGGCAGGCTGAAAGCTTCCACTTGAACAGTAATAATCAAAATTATTAATGGTATGTATATATGCTAGTTGGTCTTTAGTCAGAATTCCCTCTAATTTTTTAAAAATCAGCGGAATTAGTCTCTCACTTTCGATAACTAACGTATGTCTCTCTTGTTCAATCCCCGAAACAATATAAGACACAAGATTATCTAAGTAACTTCTCATATCGTCAATATTGTAGTAAATATGAACGCTTTCATTATTCTGTATTAATTGAGCAAACTGATTTTTCAAGTGTGTACGCTCCCTTATATAAAATCAACCTAAATTTTAAGACTCTTAAAATAGTGAATTATCTATTCATTAGAACAATTCTACGCTTTGCATTCTTGTCTGTCAAAACTAGATGTTCCCAGCTTTGTTTTGGGGTGTACAGCTGGTTTTTAGAATAGTGTATCTATATTGATTGCAAACGTGATAACAGTTGCGACAGTTATTCTGGCGCTTTGACTAAATAATCCTATACCCTTCTCAAATACGATTAAAACTTAATAAGAAAGAATGAAGTTTTCTTACCTCTTCATTAAATAAATTCTTATGTAGCATTGATAAGAGTATTAATCATCTATTTTTTAGTTTGTATAACCTATGGAAAACTAGTTACTACAAAACACACACAAAAAAAAACACCACTTGCTTTAGTAAGTGGCGCCTTTTCTTTTAAAATATTTGAGTAAAGGCTACAATTAAAATCGTGATTCCGCTTATTAACGTTCCGCATTGACTCAATGTAAATTTCCCAATTTGAACACTTGCGGCTTTTTGCCCCACCATTACCCCTATCCATACTGTGATAAAACTGCCAAATGCTGATGTAAGCGAAATAGCTAAAGGTGATAACCCAAGCAAACCAGCTCCTAGACCGTTTGTAAGTGCGTTCGCTGAAAGTGCTACACCTAAAACACTGCTTTCTATCCATCCAATAGAGTGTACTTTTACTTGACCCGTACTATCTAATTGATCAATTCCGTTATTTCTCTGGGAGCCGACTAATAAAATAATTCGAATCCCAATTAGCGTTAATAATACGACGGCTACAATAACATGGAAAACTCCTGGTAAGATGGTTGAAATCCACCTACCAAACGTAATTCCCACCATGCTAAAGAGGAAACAAATAGCCGCTATCAGTAAATTAGAAAGCCATTTTATCCTTATCTTTCGAACTCCGTATGATATTCCTACACCGAAGTTATCTATACTCGATGATAATGCAAAACCTAATATGAATAACCATTCCATTTTGTATTCTCCTTTTGTTGATAATGTTGAGGAGATTTGCTTATTTGTTGCATATATTGTTGATAAACCTTCAATAAAATAATCACTGCGCGTTGAAAAATATGAAGAGGTGAATCGCTATGTCTAAGATCCAACATGACCAAAGCCTTGGTTTGTTATTACGGTCTTTATTAAAGGAAAATGCTTTATCTATGCGGAAGCTTAGCTCCCTTACGGGAATTGATACGGCAACTATTTCACGGATTATAAACGGAAAGCAGCAAGCAAATCTACATCATTTAAAGCAGTTTGCACACTATTTAAATACTCCTCTTGGAGCATTGATTGACCCTGCTGGAGCTGCTTCAAACCATACAGAAAATGAACTAGAAACAGGCATTCATTACTCTATTGATAAAATTCAAGAAATACTTAAATCTTTTAATATAGTGGATACAAACTTTACGATTGAACGTGTAGAACAAGAACTAACAAAATATAAACAATATGCACAGACAGACGAAGGACACAGCATGATTTGTAATAACTTTCAAACCAAAATAGAGCAAGTAGGCAGTGTCGGAACCTTTATTGATCAACTAAAGCAAATGTATCTTGAATACTGTAACGAAGAAACGTCAGCTGCCAAACGCTCTATTTTAGGAAGTGCGCTATTGTATTTTATTTTGCCTACCGATATTATCCCAGACTATGTCTTTCCAATCGGCTATTTAGACGATGCAATAGCTGTACAACTAGTGATGAATCAGCTTACAGAATAAAAACTGAATTTTATTAAGCGAACTGGACGCGGCATGCCGCTAGTTATTGTGAAAACGGAACTTTTTCTGAATTATGACGATGAGCAGGTAAATATTCTATGGCTTTCTTTAATTTAGATAATTCCTTTGGCACAATCTTTTTGATGATTTGTTCTTTTTCACATCGTTTGCATGACTCGTGGTTGCATCTATGTGCACATATACCTAAAGGGATTTTCTCTCCTACAAATGGATCTATATAGACTCCATTTTCAAACAGCTTACTCTTAATAAGATTTTCATTTTGCAATCTGCAGCAAGTAACGCAATAGTACATTCGTTTTCCACTCTCTTTCTCATATTTGATTTTGAAACATCTTATGAGAACTCATCAACAGAAGTGCTTGTTCCTATATTAAAAGTTGAAAAAATCTCAACAGGCGTTGATGAATACTCAACACACATCACTTACAAACATATAGTTTAATAATGACATCATAAAGAGTGTCATACATTGAGGAGGGAATGCGGTGAAAATAAGAGGTATTATTAACGCTATAATCGGTATTTAGTTTGTTATTGCCCCGTGGATGCTTGGTTTTTCATACGATGCAGGAGCTACTTCAGCAAGTATTGTATTTGGAATTCTCCAAGTCATCACATCTCTTTTAGGAGCGAATAAACCAGGATGGAATTCATGGCAAAACTGGATTTCCCTTATTAGCGGATTATGGTTTGTTCTTTTTCCTTTTATTTATTCATTAACAGGTGAGGTACTTTGGTCTAGCATTATACTTGGGTTAATGACCGGGCTATTTAGCTTATGGAGCTTGAACTCTAAATTAAAACTAAAAGCTGTAAGTTAAAATACCAATAATATTCCACTATTTACTTAACCTGTGGAAGATGCCGCCACGCATCGATCTATGGGAGAAACGATTCTGCAGCAGAAAAGCTCCCTACAGAAATAGGGAGCTTTTTCTACTTTTTATGTAAAGCCTACACAGATTCAGTCAACGTAATGTACTTTATAGAAAATAACAAAGGTGTCCCTAATTGCTAGAAGACACCTTTATGGACTCTTTAGAAAGCTAATTTTTGACAACCATTATTTATCTCTACTCATGCAAAATAGATACTAACGAACTTTTTCTTCACGGTCATCTCTTCTTTTAAGACCAAACAGACCAGCTAGTCCTAGTAATCCTAGTAATTCCCAAGGTGAATCATTGTCATCATCCACATCAGTTGCTGTAGTGACATTTCGAGTATTTACGTCATCATTATAAGTATTTACGTCATCATTATAATTTGTTCTATCTACGTTATTGTTTTCAGCATTAACCGGCAAGATGAAAGTCATCATAGCTAAAGCTAACGTACATAATAAAACAGACCATTTTTTTCGCATAATTTCTCCTCCTTTCCTTTTGTTAATAGATAAAGTTCCCAACGTTATTAGTTACTATTCGTTAAGTAAATATATCTTTTGAAACTACTCACTAATACCCAAAATAAAGAAGCCTTTGAAATTAGTATGAATATATTTCTTGTCTATTAAGCAAACTAGCCAAGATGCAATGAAGCATCACTCATGGAATCTAATTACATCATAGAAAAAACTACCTTCTCCCTAACTCCAAGGTAGTTTTTTCATTTCCAGGCTGTATATGTTATACAATTATAGTTAACATAAGCGCTCTTTCCAGAACACATCATAAAAACGAGCCCTTAATACTCAAGGACTCGTTCGCCTACTCGCTTTTTCATTTATTTGATACATTATTGATCTACCAGCATTTTGAACACTATTCAGACTAGAACTTGTACATAAAAAATAAACTTTTTATACCCAAAGCGAGCTCGTACCTTCTTTTTCAAGATGCAGCACGTTCACTTCTGTTCCTTTACCATATCCATGCTCTCCTCCTGGAAGAACAATCAGCGCGTTTGCTGCAGCTAATGACGAAATAGCGCCTGACTTGTCCATGCCAACAGGCGTCACAACAAGCTTTCCGCCTTCGTCTGAAATCTCTCCTCGCACCATTCGCGTAAAAGCATTAGGTTCTTTAAAACGTCCGTTTAACACCGCTTTTGTTTTATGTAAATGAGGCAGTGGTGAATGTAAAAAACTGCGAACAATCGGACGAACAAACAGTTCAAACCCGACATAGCAAGCAGAAGGATTTCCTGATAGTCCAAACAGCAGCTGTCCGTTTCGTTCTGCGACTGTTGTGACGCTTCCCGGTCGCATCGCAATTTTGTTAAACAGCACGTTCGCACCAAGCTTTTCATAAATAGCCGGCAAATAATCATAGTCGCCAACGGATACCCCACCGGTTGTCAGTAAAATATCTACTTCTTCAAGCGCTTTTTCTACCGCTTCATAGCAGCGGTCAAAATCGTCTTCAAGCTTCCCTAAATATTTCGGAATTCCCCCGCTTCTTACGATTTGCGCAAGTGCCATATAAGAATTGCTGTTGCGGATTTTTCCTGGTTCTAACGGCTCGTTCACATCAAGCAGTTCACTTCCCGTTGTTAATACGCCAACCACAGGCTGCTTCACCACGGCGACATCCGCATAGCCAAACGTAGCTAAAAAAGCCGTGACGCCCGGATTGATTCGCGTCCCTTTCGAAACAAGCACGTCTCCTTTTTTTGTTTCTTCTCCCTTTAACGCAATGTGCTCCCACTTTGAAGCTGGCCTGCTTAACGCCATATACGTTTTGCCTTCTTTTTCATACGACTTCGTTACTTCAAGCATCACAACCGCATCACATGAATGAGGCGCTTGCGCTCCTGTCATAATGCGCACCGCTTGAAACGGCTTTACTTCTTCTTCAAAAACAGAGCCAGCGCCGATTTCACCTACAACTTCGAACTCTACAGAATGTTCACTTGAGACTTCTACGCAGTCTTGCGCTCGAACCGCAAAGCCGTCATAAAGCGATTTATTAAAATGAGGAACGTTTTGGTCGGCGATAATATCTTCTCCTAAATAGCGTCCATAGCTTTCGGTGATCGATACGCGCTCGATGCTGCCTTTTCTTTTATATGTCATGACTTTTTCAATTGCTTCAGGAATTGAAATAGGTGTTCTGCTTTCTAACATACATTCTTCACTTCCTTTATGTCTGTTCACTTTTGGCACTATGGTGTAAAATCATAGCATATCTCACTATTTCTATCATACAACAAAATTTACTGAAAAAGGATGAAAATACCGATGTCTTCTTTTACACATTTTAATGATCAAGGCCGTGCCAACATGGTCGATATTAGCGAAAAATCTATTACGCGCCGCGTCGCAACAGCTCGTTCAAGCATACTTGTTAACAAAGAAATTCACGAAGCCATTGTAGAACATAAAATTGGAAAAGGCGACGTCCTTGCTGTCGCACAAGTAGCGGGAATCATGGCAGCAAAACGCACGTCTGACATTATTCCGATGTGTCATCCTCTTTTATTAAAAGGCGTAAACCTTTCATTTGACTGGGATACAAGTAATGATCAGTACCGTTTATTAATAGAAGCAACGGTTAAAACGGAAGGCTCAACGGGCGTTGAAATGGAAGCTTTAACCGCTGCTTCTGCCTGCGCTCTAACCGTTTATGATATGTGCAAAGCCATTGATAAAGGCATGATTATCGGCGAAACGTATCTGCTTGAAAAATCTGGCGGCAAAAACGGTGAATATAAACGCATGGAATCATAAAGGAGGTACATAATGAGCGTACACGAACATAAATCTAAAGCAACTCAGCCCGTTCGCTGCAAAGTCATTACGGTATCAGACACACGTACGAAAGAAACCGATAAAAGCGGCGCGCTAATGATCCAGCTTCTGAAAGAACACGACATGCAGATCGCTTCCTATGAAATTGTAAAAGACGACCAAACGTCGATTCAACAAGCCATACTTGCTGGCTGCAGTGATGAGAACATTGACGTTGTTCTCACAAACGGCGGGACGGGCATCACAAAACGAGACGTCACCATTGAAGCCGTTCAAGCGCTGATTCATAAAGAAATCGTTGGGTTTGGCGAGCTGTTTCGCATGCTGAGCTACACCGAAGATATTGGCAGCGCTGCGATTATGAGCCGGGCAATTGCCGGGACGATTAACGAAAAAGCCGTTTTTTCTACACCAGGATCAAGCGGTGCGGTTCGTCTAGCGATGACCAAGCTGATTTTGCCTGAACTTCGCCATGTTGTGTGGGAATTAAACCGCCAGCGCTGACAAAATGCCTATGCACACGCATAGGCATTTTCATTAATCATAGTCTTTATGTACCCACTCATCTTCTGGAATACCTAAATCTTCTCCAGAAAAACGCTCTTCTTTAAACGGATCTCCTCTAAGATGAAAGCCGTTTTGCTCCCAAAAGCCAGGATGATTTTCATCAATAGCTTCAAAGCCTCGAAGCCATTTAACACTTTTCCAAAAGTACAAATGCGGAACAACCAATCGCAGCGGATATCCGTGCTTAGCTGTAAGCGGCTCTCCGTTAAAGGAATGAGCGAGAAGAATATCGTCTCTCAGTAAATCTTTTACTTCAATGTTTGACGTATAGTCATTATCTCCATGCAGCATGATGTATTTACTTTTTAACTCCACGCCAACTGCTTTTAAAAAGTCTGTAAACAGCACGCCCGTAAATTCATTATCAAGCCTTGTCCATCTCGTTACGCAGTGAATATCACATTTCACCGTTATTTGCGGCATGTCCAATATATCTTGATACGAAAGCGTCACTTCTTTGTTTACTAATCCAAACACTCGAAGCGTCCACTCCTCTAAGTTATACTCCGGCACGTCGCCTTCATGTAAAATCGGAAAGCGCTCCGTTACTACCTGACCCGGAGGCACTCGTCCTTCATACTTTGGATCAATTTCCGGTGTTTTCATTCGTTTAATACGGTCTGCTTTGTTCAAATTATCACCTCGTTATTTTTTGTACATAAAAAGCCCTTCCTTAAATAAATAAGGAAGAGCTTTGTTTCAGCTTCTTCCTTATCTCTAAGAGCGATACACTCTTAAGGATTTGGCACCATTCTGTCATAGACAGCGGTTGCCGGGTTTCACAGGGCCAGTCCCTCCACCTCTCTTGATAAGGAAACAAATTGTATTTGTTTTATGTAATAAAGTCAGTATTAAGCTTTTTGTCATAATTGTCAATATTATTTTGCTTTTCCGCCAAAAAACTTTAAAAACAGATAGAGTTATAAGGTTTTAGTCTACTAAAATACCATGTAAAGCCTTTACCCTTCTCCATCAATCATCGTATACTTCCTGGCAAAGCGCTTGTAGTAAATTTGCTCACCCTCTTGTCCATCGTTAAAAACAAGTCGATTATGATCAATATCTTTTTCTTTTAACACGTATCCCTTTTCATTCATCAGTTGAATATATTCATCTAAATGTCCTTTTTTCACCATATAATGAAGAGCATCGTCTGGATCTGTAGTCCTTGCTACACCTTGACTTCCCACTTCTAACTTGAATACAGCTGTTGCTGTTTGAACGGGACGATAATCTCCAAACACTCTTTCCCAATTTAAGAGCAGCAGCGCGCCGAAGATTATGATAAATCCTCCAGCCGCTACGGTGAGCACAAATCGTTTTGACACTACTTTCTCTCCTTTACATTCTTTTTCTTCTATTTAATACAACAGATTTCCCTAAACTTGTTTTTACGCCAAGTCCTAGATACACAGCAGCAATATATACATTTAACAAATAATTGATTTTTTGTATCATACTTATAATTATTATCTAATTTTTTATAAAACATTAGAACCCTCTCTATATTACGTTTTTTTACCTAATAAAGGAACAGAAACCAATCTTTTTACCTATGATAAATGAATCGTTTTTTGCTTTTTACTTTACCTGACGTTTACATTCTAAAAGACGTGTTACATTATATATATCAGTTACCAACTAAACTAAGACTCCTGGACTATTCTGGCCTACCTGTTCTTTTAGGTAGACTGAGGTTGCTAAATCGTTATATATAGGAGGAAAAAATCATGAAAATGAAACAAAGAATATCAAAAGCAGCGGCGGCTGCAACGATTACAGGAATTGCTGCATTTGGATTTGCTCCTGTCGCTCAGTTTGATACACCAGCACATGCAGCTACATCTCAAGAAACAAACAGTCAAAGTCAAACAGCTGTAAAAAACATTAATGAAATTTACAACGCCGCAGTAAAAGGTGAGGTGCCACGCTTAACGGTAGACTTCAAAATTGGCAAAACACTGCGTCAAGACGTTCGCGACCAGTTCGGTCCCCCGCCTGAAGGTTCATCAAACAACTTTGACTACTATCATGCGGAAATGGGTCACCCTGGATACGCATTTGGCTATGATCAAAATAACGTCATTAACGAAATCCGCTATTTTGGTACAAATGTAGAGCGTCAAACAAATCTAGGCTCCATCACGCAAGCTAACTTAAAGAAAGAATTAGGTCAGCCGAACTTTACAGGCAAAGTAAAAGGTGATGGTACTATTCAAACGAAGTACACCTATCACGCCGGCGCCTATGATCTTGAATTCATTTTTGATGATAGCAAAACGTTAAATCACGTTAATTTAGTTAAAAAACCTTAAGTAATAGAAAAAGTAGCAGACAGCCTGCTACTTTTTTTCATGAAGTAAAACTAATGCGGAATCTGCTACGTGTTCATAGCCAATTTCCATGTAAATCTTGTTAGACGTAGGATTTGTCATATCTGTGTATAGACTTGTCGTTTGAAAACCTCTGTCTAGCATAAGCTGAGAAAGCGTGGATACACAGCTTGAGGCATAGCCTTTTTTACGTTCTTTTTGAGGCGTGTATACAAAGTTAATCGTAATGTTATGGGCCGTTGGACGCGTAGCATTGGCAATCGAGACATACTCACCGTTCACTTCCCATAAAAATAGCCGTTCTGCTTTAATAAAAGCTTCTCCTGTTTTGACAGCTTGTTCTTTTGATACAGGGTCTCCAATGACGCCCATAAACTCCCAAATCCATTCTGCCACGAGCGGAAGGTGTTCCAATCTTGCTTTTACGAGCACTCCGTCAGCGTCCGCAGCTTTTTTTACTTTGTCTAACCGATAAATGCGCTGATCCATTTTTAAAGAAGCTTCTTGATTTTTTAAATCTGCTAGTTTTTGAGAAAGATATAAAACCATTTGTTTTTCTCCAACTAAGCCCGGTATGTCGATTTCTTGTAACAGCTCTGCCGCTTCGCTTAGTTCACCCTCCGTTAGCTGCTGTATTTGAGACAGTATGATTTGCTTAGGATGGGTTTGCAGCAACACAAGCGCAGCACGGCTGTCTTTTAAAATAACACCCATAAAATTTGGTTTGCTGTTTTCCTGCAAGCTGTGTAAAATGCCGAGCGCTAAGTTATGAAGAACTTCATTCTTTGATAAAAGTGGCTCTACTTGGTTTTTAAATTCCTGCACTTCTCTATATCTATGTAACTGGATCATTTTCTTTCTACCTCCGCAAATGCTCTTACCGGAAACGTTCCAACTCCTTTTATTTTAGGAGGCACGGCGTAAAATAAAAAGGACTTCGCCGTTAGTTGATCTAAGTGACATAAGTGTTCAGCAATTACAATGTCCGCTCCTAACAGCAGCGTATGAGCTGGTCTTGTTTTTCCTTTTGTATCATCAATATTCATCGAATCAATTCCAACAAGAGCGGGCTGTTGAGACACTAAATAGGCTGCCGCGCTTTCTGTTAAGTATGGATGATTTTCTAAATAATCGTCTGTATCCCAGTAGCGATCCCATCCTGTATGAATTAATACCGCTTTGCCTTTTACATCTACATGTTGAAAATGAGATTCATCAATCGCTTTTAAAGTCGTGTCAACTGAAACGACTATTCCTTCTAACCCGGCTGTTTTATCAATAGCCATTTGAGCTAAATCCGCTCCGTCTTTGTATCTGTGAAACGGCACGTCAATATACGTACCTGTATTCGTGACCATTTCAATTTTACCGATTTGAAATTCAGTGCCTGGTTCATAAAGCTTTCTAGACTCTTCTCGGCTTAAATAGTCGCAAATGATCGGTGCCGGCAAGCCTTTATGTGTGATAACTCCGTCTTCAATGATGTGGCTTAGATCAATATACGTTCTTTTTTTCATACCTCCACCCACTTTTTCGATATTCAGTAAAAATATTCTAACATAAAAAAGCTCTTCCTAGTTTCCTAGAAAGAGCTTTTTTAGAGAACGTTATTAACTTGATAAACATACATCATACGTATGCTTTGTATAAACAAATCCTTCAAAAATAAGACGGGCTGTACGCACTACTTTGATTCCGTTAACCTGTCCATCTTTTAGATCCACACTGGTTTCCATAATTCCCATTGGATGAGCAAGTCGAACGGTATCACCTTTTAATTGAACCATTTCTGACGGAAGCGTGCCTTTTGTATAGATAGCCGCCGTTGTACAAATTGCTCCTGTAATCGCAAGCGTTTGATGCGGTTTTTGCATCGACATCATGCGGATTAATACGTCCATTTGAGAAGCAGCTTTTTCTCTGCCAGTCCCGTCGCGATGGTCCATAGGAGGAGAAATAATCGTCATTTTTGGAACCGCTGGTGATAGTTTAGTTGCTTTGTCTTGAGGTGCAAGCCCCGCTTTTTCCGCTGCAATGGAGCGAATTTCTTCAAATAGCTTCAGCTGTTTGTCCGTGTATTCATGCGGAAGTTCTGCTCCCTTTAGGCCAATATCCGCTGCTTTAACAAATACAAGCGGATTTCCTACATCAACAATTGATGCTTTTATCGTCCCGATGGATGTTTGCAGAAGATCGATAGCGTTCCCGGTTGGAAGCAGTTTTCCAGTAACGGCTCCTTCTCCGTTTTCAAACGAAAGATAAATGGGTGAACCCGTGCCTGGCACTCCAGGAATCATACAGGATCCTTCTGTTTTCACTTTCCCGTTTTCTACTTCTACTTCCGCTACGATTACTTTTTTGGTATTTGTATTATAGATCCGCACTTTAGTCACCGGTTCCACAGCTTGTACAAGTCCTTGTTCGATTGCATAAGGTCCGACCGCTGAAGAGATATTGCCGCAGTTTCCTTTAAAATCAACGAGAGATTCGCTGATGCTAACCTGCGCAAACGTGTAATCTACGTCAGCTTTCTCTAAATCTGATTTTTTTATAATCGCGATTTTACTTGTCAGCGAATTAGCTCCGCCTAGTCCATCAATTTGACGTTGGTCCGGACTTCCCATTATATCTAGCAAAAACGGTTCCCAATCGGATTTGTTCACAGGCATTTCTTCATGATTGATAAAAACCCCTTTACTTGTTCCACCTCTCATAACCGTTACAGGAATGCGCGTCATATTAATCACCTTTCTCCCCTACTAACAAACGCCGAGGCGTTCATCAAACCATTTTATTTTTTTACTATTTAGAACCGGTTCATTTGCCATTTATCGTATAATAGAGGTGGTCATAAGTAAAATACATAAAATTTATTGTCTTTTTAAAAATTTTTTTATAATCTAAATACAAGGGGGAATCGGGATGGATCAAAAAGATTGGATATTAATTAAAACGCTTCACGAAGAAAAGAACATTACGCGAACGGCTGAAAGGCTCTACGTATCGCAGCCTTCTTTAAGCTACCGCCTTAAAAATCTTGAAGAAGAATTTGGCGTGTCGCTTTTCTTCAAAACGAAAAAAGGAATTGAGTTTACATCTGAAGGTGAGCATCTTGTTCGCTATGCGGAAAATATGTGGAAGCAACTGCAGGAAACAAAAGACAGCATGCGTAATATGAGCGAAACCGTTACGGGAACGCTTCGCTTAGGGGTATCGAGTAACTTTGCACAGCATAAGCTTCCTAAAATTTTAAAGCAGTTCTCTCTTCACTACCCAAATGTACAGTTCAGCGTCAATACGGGCTGGAGTACGCAAGTTATGAATCTATTAGACTCTTCGCGTGTGCACGTTGGTATTTTACGAGGCAATTACCCGTGGAACGGAGAAAAATCACTGCTGACGAAAGAACGGCTCTGCTTAATTTCGAAAAAAGAGATTGCGATCGATGATTTGCCGAACCTGCCTTATATTAACTATAAAACCGATACGTCACTAAAAGATCTCATTCAAGACTGGTGGCATGACAAGTTTTCAGAGCCTCCGTTTGTGGCAATGGAAGTTGACCGGCAAGAAACGGCCAAAGAAATGGTCAAAAATGATTTAGGCTTTGCCATTTTACCTGAAATTTGCCTTCACTCCAGCGACAACTTATATACATACGGACTTTCGTACCGAGATGAATCACCTTTGCTTCGAAACACGTGGCTCATGTATGATCCTTCTTACTTGAATCTATCGGTCGTGAAAGCGTTTATTGACTTTTTAAAGCTAAGTGAAAAATAAAGCCAAAGTTAAAAAGTTTGCGTCTTGGAAAAATCTCTCTTTTAGACCAAGCTTTTTTCTAGACTACCATTATAAAAATTTTTTATGAACTTTCTAAAAAAACCTATATTTCCTTTATTTTTAAAAATGTACTAACATGAAAACAAGAAACATCAGCGGGAGTAAAGAGCGGCTTTAAAAATTCTTAATAATCAAACTACGACTCATACATGGGGATGAGAAATGTTAGTCACGTTTTTTTACTCTAAAAGAAAACGCTTTCAGAGAAAAGAGGGAAAATAAAGGAGGTTGTTTGAATGCTAGCAATACTAGGTTTTACAATGATTATTGTCTTTACGTATCTCATTATGTCAAAAAGGATGTCTCCTATCGTAGCTTTAATGGTCATTCCACTTCTTTTTGCGGTGATTGGAGGTTTTGGCAAAGGTGTCGGAGACATGATGCTAGAAGGGTTAAAACAAGTAGCTCCGTCAGCTGCGATGCTGCTGTTCGCCATCTTATATTTCGGGGTTATGATTGATGCCGGACTGTTTGATCCATTAATTAAGCAGCTGTTAAAAATCGTAAAAGGCGATCCGCTTAAAATCGTCATCGGAACGGCTCTTCTATCGCTTTTAGTTGCACTAGACGGAGACGGTACAACCACTTATATGATTACGGTTTCTGCTCTTCTTCCACTTTATAAACGCCTGAATATGAGTCCGTTAGTGTTAACGACAGTTGCGATGCTTTCTCTTAGTATTATGAGCAGCATGACGCCTTGGGGAGGCCCGGCTACTCGTGCGATTGTCGCCCTTCACCTCGATGCATCTGAGTTCTTTATTCCACTTCTTCCAACGTTAATTGGCGGAGCTTTATGGGTTGTCTTTACAGGCTATATTCTTGGAAAAAAAGAGCGCAGACGACTTGGTGCTATTGACATCGAGCAGTTTGAATTAAAAAGCTCGCTTGCGTTTGCTGAAGACGCATCTTTAACTTCTCAAGAAGATATTACACAGCCTAAAAAAATCTGGATTAATTTAGCTTTAACCATTGCACTCATGGTCGTATTGGTTTCTGGCATTTGGTCTGTTTCTGTTTTATTTATGATTGGTTTTGCGCTTGCTCTTATGATTAACTATCCAAAACTTGAGGATCAAAAAGAACGTTTAATGGCTCATGCAGGCAACGCACTAACTGTTGCAGCCCTTGTTTTTGCAGCCGGTATTTTTACAGGAATACTATCCGGCACTAAAATGGTTGACGAAATGGCAAGCCTGTTAATTCATTTAGTTCCTGATTCACTCGGTTCGTTTTTACCGACAATCGTTGCTTTAACAAGCATGCCGTTTACATTCGTGATGAGTAACGACGCTTATTACTTCGGTGTTTTACCAATATTCGCTGAAACAGCTGCTTCTTACGGAATTGATCCGATGGAAATTGCGCGAGCTTCAGTGCTCGGACAACCTGTTCATCTGTTAAGTCCACTCGTTGCGTCTACTTTCTTACTTGTAGGTATGGTAGGTGTTGATCTTGGTGAACATCAGCGCTTTGCATTTAAATGGGCCATTTTAACATCTCTTGTTCTAATTGTCCTTGCTATTGTCACAGGGGCACTTACGCTATTTTAATAGGAATAAAAGCCGTTATGGCTCTTTATTAATAAATTGATAAATGATAGGTGGAGGTACTTCTAAAATGTATGTAATTACGTGTTATGTAAGAAAAGGTGAAATGAGAATGTACGAGTTTGATAGCAAAGAAGAAGCCCTTTCTCAGCTCAAAAACCTGAAAGGCTGCACCATTCTTTCAGAAGTTGTTTATTTTAATGATTCATCGGTTATTCCGGTAGCTATTTAATTATGCACCACTCAACCCTATAGGTACAAACTTGATAAGCTTCCTTTCGCTCAAAAGGAAGCTTCTTTTTTATGTTCTTCTGAGATTTCGGTCCCTTTTCTCTCCTCAACGTTTTGTTACGTCTGGTTCGTTTTGTTTCCTTGCTTTAATCATATCAATAATTTGATTTGTATGTGGAGTTAGCACAGCGCATTTTTGATAGAAAGCTCCTTCTACAACGAGCAGCTCTTCATCCATCCCGCAAAACTTGCAGCGGAGCTCTTGTGGTCCTGCGTAAGAGGTGTGATAAACACTATCGTTAAAGATGGTGTAAAAAGTATCTCTTTGCTGGGCATCGTAAAAGCTATATTGCTGGTTAGCGTCATCACGGTAGTTAACTCCATAGTTCCGGTCGAATTCTTCTTGAGTAAATCTATCCTGTAAAAGTTCATTTTGTACTAGTTCCCTTAAGCAATCCTCTATTTCCTCACCGTTAAATGAACAATCATGTACGTAAACTTCTGGTTCTTCGCTATTGTTCTCTTTTACCATCACTTCACTGCCGCAAACCTTACAGGGATGTTTGGGACTCTGTTGATCAAAGTAAGAGAGCGTTTGGACCTTTTCCACTGCTATTTCATCGCTCACTTTTTTAAACTTAATCATCACATTTTCTGTTTGACTGACGTTTTCGTTATACAACATCACTTCATATTCATCTATATTCTTTCCGTTTTCTTTTCGACTCATATGCTCCATTACTTCATACGAAGAAATAGTAAAAAACTCTTTAAAATTCACCACTAACATGCATCCTTCCAAAAAATTTACGTTCTCTATGTACCTGCTCTATACTACCATTTTTTCAAAGGCTCGCACCACTAAACGAACTTCTTTTAGGTTCGCATATCCTTTTCTTATCTGGCATACATAACACTAACCCTTTTATAAGGAGGATTTCATGAATATGTATATAATCATCAGCATTGGCGTTGTTGCCAGCGCATTTTTATTTCGGAAATATCGAAAGCAAGTTGTTGAAATATATACAATCAGGGAATTTATTCACGCTCAAAACGGCGCGGTCGCTAAAAGCTCCATGTGGCTTGAAAAGTTTTTTAAAGAACCTTACGCTACCGGACCAAACTATGAAAAAACAGAGGATGACGTTAGCGAGGATGGAGATGGGGATGGCGGAGAATAAATAAAAGAAAAAAACCTGTTGTGAGAACAGGTTTTTCTTATTAATCATCGCTTCCTAAAATACCGAAAAAGCGAAGCAAGTTGATGAATAGATTAATAAAGTCTAAATAAAGAGATAGTGCCAGCAGTGGAACAAGCTCTTCCGTGATTTCACCGTGCTTCATTTTATTAAAATCATACAGCACGTAAAGTGAAAAAACGATGGTACCAATCACTGAGAATGCCATGAGTCCAGGCGTTGTTAAGGGACTAAACAGCGAGAAAATGCTGATACAGACTAGTGCTAACAGCGCTACTAATAAAAAGCTGCCTAAAAACCCTAAATCTTTTTTCGTTTTTGCCCCAATCACACCCATCACAGTAAAAATAACGAACGTGCTTCCAAACGCATAAAGCACAACTTGCGCCCCCGCTACTGATGCATAGTAGCTAACAATCGGAAACAGCGTGATGCCTGATATAAATGAAAACGCATATGTAAAACCGTATCCTACGCTTTTTTTCTTTCGTAACATAAATGCCGCAACCAGCATCACAAGTTCAGCAATCGCTAACGGAATAAAATAAGCCGGCGGCACATATTGACCTACGTATAAGCCAACTGTTGAAATAAATAACGAAAAAATAAATGTTACTAATACTTTTTGAAACAGAGACCGCTGCTCTACTCCAATCACTTCTTGCATGTGTAAAACCTTCTTTCTAAAATCTGTTATATTTTATATAATACCTACCTTTTTAAGAAAAATAAAGATAATACTAAGGTCTTTTTTCTTATTTCTATAGAAAGGAAGCATAGACGCTGCCGTCTATGCTTCCTTGGTGTCTCTTTATTTTGGCAACAGAATACCGTCAATAATTCCGTAAGTCTTTGCTTCTTCAGCACTCATAAAATAATCTCGTTCCGTATCGTTTGCCACTTTTTCAACCGGCTGTCCCGTTC
Source organism: Priestia sp. VA7 (assembly GCF_055710015.1). Lineage (NCBI taxonomy): Bacteria > Bacillati > Bacillota > Bacilli > Caryophanales > Bacillaceae > Priestia > Priestia sp. VA7. The sequence continues at coordinate 1,068,672 of NZ_JBVQPN010000001.1, read as the reverse complement.
GTGTTGATATGATTTCATTAATATGCTGCTTCAATTTTAAAATTCGCCGAGCGCTAATTTCAATTTCAGTCGCCTGCCCTCTAGCCCCTCCTAGCGGCTGATGAATCATAACTTCACTATTTGGAAGTGCATAGCGCTTTCCTTTTGCTCCTGCTAGGAGAAGCAATGCGCCAAAAGAAGCGGCCATGCCCGTGCAAATCGTTTGAACATCCGGCTCGATATACTGCATCGTATCATAAATCGCAAACCCTGCTGAAGTGGAACCTCCGGGGCTGTTAATATAAAGTGAAATATCTTTTTTAGGATCATCTGCCGCAAGAAACAGCAGCTGCGCGACCACGCTGTTGGCAATATGATCATTGATTTCATCACCAATCAAAATAATCCGGTCTTTTAACAGCCTCGAATAAATATCATACGAACGTTCACCGCGGTTGCTTTGTTCAATTACATATGGAATCGTACTCATATATATCCTCCTTATCACACGTAATATGGCTATGCAGCCATGCAGAGAGTGCACTTCAGAGTATACGTTGGTTTTTGAATGACGCTTTTTAAGGAAGGCAAAGCATGAATCAAAAGTGCTGGGTCCTGCGCTTCTAACGTTTTATAAAACAGTTCTGACAGCTCATTACGCTCTTTTTCATCCCAAAAAGAATCTGTAGAAAACGGCTCACCGTCTTTTTCTAACCGCTGCTTAGCACGATGTAAATTGCTTTTTACCGCCGTTTCTGACGTTTGTAAAATCAACGCTATTTCTTTTAGCTGATAGCGAAAGCCTTCTTTTAAGAAAAAGATAACTGCTTGCTTTGGCGTAAACTGACTAAGGAGCAGCTCGACCGAGTGTCCTTTCATATCAAACGCCCGCTTGCCGTCTTGTTGGTCCAAACCTTCTTCTGCGGCTATTACTTCACGCTTTCGTTTTCTCAGCAGATCAATCCAGTGGTGATACGCAATTTTATTTAACAGCGCGGAAGACAGCTTGTGCTCTTCACCTTTATATCGCTGAGCTTTTAAAAACGTTTCTTGGGCAATATCGTCTCCGTCCCACGCATTTTGGGCTAAAAAGCGGCAGTACTGCTGCAATTTTGGGTAATGCTCGTTCCAGCATGCATCGTCAAAGCTTTTTGTTTGTGTTTCGATTTTTTTTGAATGTGACATGATTTTCACTCCTTTTGCACTCTCTATTTACTAAACGATTAAAGGAAGTTCAAAAGATACGGGGAATCAAACTTTTTTACACATTATACGCTTAAGCAGCTATTTTTTTGTATTATAATGAAGATACTTTTATCTGAGGAGTGTAAAATAATATGCGAAGAAGAAAACTATACGACAAGAAGAAAACGAACAAACTTCACTATAAAGACTTAACCTGTGAACACCCTCAGCCTGCTTTGCCTATGAGCTATACAAGTGAAGCTCCTTTTTACTATTATGACGCGTCAGACGATGAAAGACAAAACGACTTTGAACTATATTCAGAGATTTGTATCATGAATCAAGAACATTTTTTCGTAAGAGGCTGTGTTGAAATTCCTGTTTTTAATGAAGAAGAATTTTTCACTTGGAACATATGGGTTTCTTTAAGCGAAGAAAATTTCCGCCGAATGATAGATGTATGGGAAAGTGACAAAAGAGAAAAGGAACCGTCTTATTTCGGCTGGTTTTCAGTTTCAATTCCAGGCTATCCCGAAACGTTAAATTTAAAAACAAATGTGCATACAAGATCTGTTGGAACAAGACCGCTCATCGAGTTAGAGCCAACCGATCACCCTTTAGCCGTCGAGCAGCGGGAAGGGATAACGCTAGAGCGAATCAAAGACATACAAAAACAATTGACTACCTATTAAAAAACCAAGACAGCCCCAGACTGTCTTGGTTTTTACCTTTATGGCATGCGCTTTGCTCCGTAGTATTTAGGCGCCCAGTAGCTGTCTACTTTATAGTTTGTAATTTTCACGCCCTCAGATGTGGACACGTGAACGACATAGTCATTTCCAATATAGATAGATGGAATAAGTGAACTTCCTTCAAAAAAGACGAGATCTCCCGGCTTTAAGTCAGATTGTGAAATGGTTTCTCCTGCATTCCACTGCTGACTCGCATAGCGCGGAATGTCTTTTCCAGCTGCTTCTTTATAAATGTATTGAACAAAACCAGCCGTATCAAAGCCTGTAGAAGGACTTGTCCCACCTTGTGCATAAGGTACTTCTCCTACATATTTAAGAGATTCGGTCACAAATGGGTTGTCTTTTGATAGCGATAAGTCATCGTAGCGCCTTGCTCCTGCGTACTTAGACGTCCAGTAGCTGCTTGTCAGGTAATCCATCGTCACATTTTCGCTGCGCTTGGCATGAATAAACTGATTGCCGCCTGCGTAGATACCGACGTGTGAAATCCCTTCACGATACGTGTCTTTAAAAAAGATAACGTCTCCTGCCTTTAAATCTGCGCGAGCAACTTCTTCTCCAACTTGCCACTGCTGATCGGTTGATCTCGGAAGGTAGACGTCCGATGCGTGTTGAAATACATATGCAACAAATGCGGAACAATCAAAACCGTCCGTTGGCGACTCGCCTCCAAATACATATGGTGTGCCGAGATGTTTTAGCGCTTCTGCAATAACTTCATTATCTTTTGCAATTTCCGGTGCTCCTGTAATTCGCTTTGCTTTGGCAAAATGTGATGACCAATAGGCGCTGCTTGAAATGTTTTTCACCACGACTTTTCCGTCTGAAGAAGATGCATAAATCATCTCATCGTCTCCGATATAAATAGCGGCTACGTTCACTTCACCGTTTTCATTGGTGTCAAAAAATAATACATCGCCCGCTTGCAGCTCGTTTTTATCGACGTCTGTTCCAAGCTCTGACTGTTCTTTCACGGAACGAGGCAGCTTTGTATCGAGCGCTTGTTTAAACACATATTGAACGAAGCCAGAGCTGTCAAACCCTTCGCTTAGCGTCTCTCCTCCAGACGTATAATCCGCTCCTTCATACGTTTTTGCTTTGTCAGCAATCACGTTTTCATCTGTAGCAGCCTGTACTTGCACAGCTTTTTCTGCAGGAAAAGCGCCTTCATAAAAAGTGGCAAGACTAAGCCCTAACGCTGTGACCATAAGAGGTTTCATTACTTTCATATTTGTTCTCCTTTGTTTTTTATTTCATCCAAGAAGTTTTATATGTAAATGGTTCCTCTGTTAAAGTATGGTGCAGATGGATAGGAATTGGCTAGTACCTTTTGACTTAAATATGCTTCCCTTCCAAAGTCCTGTAAAAAATCCAGAAAAAAACTCGGCGCATATTACGCCGAGCTTTTTTATTTCATGCCCACCTGGATATTTGCTGCTTTTTGTTTTTGACGTAAATTTGCAATCCACTTGTAGTAAAGTGTAATCAAAAGAACAAAAATACCAAGTGCAAAGTACAGTTTTGAATATCCTAAAGCACCTGCTGCAATTCCTAATACAAATGAACCAACCGCAATACCGCTATCATAAAACGTAAAGAATGTAGCAGTTGCATATGCGCTTCGGTGAGCAGGCGCCGCTTGAATCGCAAGCGTTTGGAAGCTAGGAAGCAGCGTTCCGTAGCCTAGACCTACTAACGCACCTGAAAACAGCAGCATCCAAGAAGAATGTGTAAGGCTTAAACTAAATAGACCAATCGCAAAGACAATACACGATGGAATAATCACAATGTTTGGGCCAGATTTATCAAATAATCTTCCTGTAAACGGTCGTGAGATCAGCATCGCAGCTGCGAATACGACAAAGAAAAAGCTTGCTGTTTTAATCAATCCAAGCGACTGTGCGTACACAGAAATAAAAGAAATAATGCTTGCATACGAAAAAGAAACGAGAATACCTACAGATGAAATCGGCATGGATTTCTTTTCAAACAAATCGCTCAGTGAAAATGAGTTCTTCACTGACGGAGCAGCGTTTTCTTGAAGATTTTTGACCATCATTCCGCACAGCCAGCCAACGAGCATAATCACTCCAAATACAAGGAAAATAATATTGTATGCCATGTATTGATGAAGCGTTAGTGCTAAAAACGGCCCTGCAACAACGGCTAAGTTCATTGACATTCCGAAGTAGCCAAGCCCTTCTCCTCGTCGTTTAGCGGGAACTAAATCCGCTGCAATCGCTCCGGTGACAGTTGTTGCTAAGCTGAATGAAATTCCTTGAAAGAAGCGCAGTAATAAAAGCACGTTAAAATCGTGGATGAACATATATAAGAAGGAAGAAAGCGCAAAAATGAGGGTACTAAATACAAGCGTTTTTTTCTTTCCAATGTTTTCAATGACTTTCCCTGAAAATGGTCTAACAATAATCGCAGATAATAAAAAGATGGTAACAACAAGCCCTGCCTGCGTACTCGTGCCTTCTAAGGCGTCTAATACATAAATCGGCAGCAGCGTTAGCAATGCATAAAACACGACAAAAATAAAAAAGTTGGTAATCGCAATGCTGATAAAGCTTTTAGTCCAGATTGGCTCCTGCTGGTTCGTCATTCATTTCACCCTTTTCTGTAGATTTACAAATTTTCTTTAATAACGAGATAAGCTGATCTTGTTCGCTGCCGGATAAAGCAATCAGCAAATTTTCTTCTAAACGTTCAATTTCTTGCTGAATTTCCGGAAGCTTTTTCTTCGCTTGAGGAGATAAATAAACGATGCGCTCTCGTTTATCACTGCCTGCTTTTCGAACGATCCATCCGCTTTTTTCAAGCCTTGTTAACGTGCGGGTAACCGTTGGCGCTTCGACATTTAAATACTGCCAAATCTCCGTTTGCGTCATCGAGCCGAATCGCTTTAAACAAAATAATATTGAATACTGTGAGCTGTATAGCCCGTACGCTTTTAACACTTCATTTACTTCTTTAATAGACAATCTCGACTTTTGATGAAGCTCATGAAACACCAAGTTATTCACTTTTTCCCCACCTCACCTTTTATTTTATTTACCTAGGTAACTAATTGTTCTTTTATTAGTATATGTGCTGCTGCTTGATGTGTAAAGGTGGCGAAAAAGGGCAAAAACCAGCTGTTTTCTCTTACTTTATACTAATGATTTACGCTTTCACTTCTGTTTTCTTATTCTTTTGTATCACGAAACTTTTTGTATATATTTACATGCACCTGCAAACTCTGTTAAAGAAGACGAAACAATATGCGGGAGGCTGGTATATGTTTTCACTGCGCGGCGATGCTCATAAAGTCTACCTTAAACTGAAAAAAGCAGCTCATCAAAACCAAAACGCAGAAGAAATTGATGAATTAGCGGAAATGGAAGAAATCCGGCAGCTTTACCTTACGCTCGAAAGCGCTACTTTGCGAAAAGTGTATTACCGAATGACCAAAGAAAAAAACGGCTCCGGCGTCATTCCCATCCTTGTTTCTGCTTTGCCTTGGCTCTTTTTTTTATTTTCACAGCGGCTGCAGCAATTTTTATTTAAAGACGGCAGCTGGCTTTGGATTATTTTTGTGGTGCTGTACGTTTTTATGCTCATTCCAAGCGTGTTTCTTCATTTCCGTGAACAATCGTGGGCTTCTGTTCATATTGAAATTATTCAAGACATTTTAAAAGACCGTGAAAAAGAGCCGAAACCCCTTTGAGGCCCGGCTGTTTTTTACCTATTATGAAATAGCTTGTCTGCTTTCTACGTCTCGACCTAACTTTCTTTTGATACGCTGCAGCGCGTTGTCAATTGACTTGACGTGCGTATTTAATTCTTTCGAAATTTCAGCGTATGAATGGCCGTCCATATACAGCGTCAATGCTTTTCTTTCCAATTCACTAAGTGTTTCCGCAATTTTCAACTCGCGGTCTTCCACTTTTTCTTGATGAATCAGCACCGCTTCCGGATTAGCAATTTGATCGCCAGGAATCATATCCATCAGCGTATAATTTGATTCTTCATCATACAGAGGCTTGTCCAATGAAATGTACGAATTTAACGGACCGTGCTTTTGACGAGTAGCCGTTTTAATTGCCGTAATGATTTGTCTTGTGATACATAACTCCGCAAACCCTTTAAAAGATGTTAGCTTGTCTTCATTAAAGTCGCGAATTGCTTTGTACAGTCCAATCATTCCTTCTTGGACAATATCTTCTTTTTCAGCACCAATCAAAAAGTATTTTCTTGCTTTACCCCTCACAAGATTTTGATACTTGTTGATTAAATACTCCAATGATTTTTCATCTCCGCTGTGAACCATTTCAACCAAAACATGATCTTCTAACATAGCATAATTTTGAACTTTTTCAATTACGATGCCTACGCTCACTCATATCCCCCCGTTACACTTAGTTGAGTTTTGATGTGTTCTAAACTGATGCATGATCTACTTGTTACGACGCTACTGCAATACGGTCCAGAAACGTAAAAAGCGTACAGGTAAACTGTCGCTTTCCTCTCTCACTTTATGCTCCCCTGCATCTTTCTATAATCTATTATAAAGAAGTATAACCGATAAAAATCAAAAAGGTTGTCGAAATATGAAAGTGTTTGCAAAAAAAATCAATTTTTATAGAAAATTCACACAAATCACTTTATTATTTCATATAGTGACAGCAATCTGTCAAAAAAGCAATAAAAAAACAATTCCATATTAAATAAACTTACTCAAGCAGAGTAAGTCGAAATTGCAGATTATACTGCGCATATAGGATTAGTTGCCTTCCGGCTTATCAGCATTTTTTGTTCCCTTGCTTTTATAAGGCTTTGCATTTTTCTTCTTTTTTGCACTCGCCTGCCAGCGGTTCCACCCTTTTTTGCCGGTGCCTCGCCCTGTGCCGCCTTTACCTTTTGCTTTACTCATACGTATTCCTCCGTTACCTGCGTGTTTGTTACAATAAAAAAAGACCCCGTCCAAAGTCGGAGTCTTTTTTGGATTGCATAAAATTATGCTTTTACAACGTTAGCAGCTTGTGCACCGCGTTGACCTTGCTCGATGTCGAAAGTCACTTTTTGACCTTCGTCTAAAGATTTGAATCCGTCGCCTTGAATTGCGCTGAAATGTACGAATACATCTTCTCCGCCTTCAATTTCGATGAAACCGAAACCTTTTTCTGCATTAAACCATTTTACTGTACCTTCAGTCATACTATTTCCTCCAGTGGTGGAATTAATCCACGCATATATTACTACCCTTGCTCAATCGTACTATTTCCAGACAAAAATTTCTATTGAAGAATATTTCTCTTCTTTCAATTTCATACCGAACAAAAATAATTAACCTTAGTGTAACATATCAATTTAGAAATAGCAAGTTTCTGTTCTAAGACAGGCTTTATCCTAATTATGTATCTGCTAAAAGCCTACGGGGCAGCTTTGAGGCTACCAACATTTCTGAATTGTGATGCGGCAGAAGGTTTTTATATTGAGCTAAACTTATCGTCTGCACAAATGCACAAAAAATCTTTTATTTCATCAATTTGTTTTCTGCTCATTCCAAAGCCTTGTAATGGAAACGTTCTTCTTTTCGAGATCGATTTGATATATATCTGGATTTGTTAAACGCGACCATTCATTAAACCCAAACTTCGGATCAAAATATCTGAGGATTAATGTCATCATATTGCCGTGCGTAACAAACAGAGTCGTTTTCTGTTTTTCATTCATTACTTCTTTAAACAGCTCTAAAGCACGTACCGTGGCTTCTTTCGTCGATTCTCCTCCGTCTACCTTGAAGTCTATGTCATCAAAAGTTCTTTTCAATACTTCTATCCAGTTGAAAAGAGGCTGTCCGCTTAAACGCCTTTCTTCTAGCCTTGTATCTATATGAAGAGGGAGACCAGTATCTTTTGCATAAGGTTCAATTGTTTGAACGGCTCGTTTGTACGGACTTGAAATAATTTTATCAATGGGATAACTCAGCTTGTTCAAATAACCTATTAACTGCTGGGCCTGCTGTATGCCTTGTTCCGTCAATGATGCTTTTGCTTCTTGCCCTTCTGCTTCACAATGCCTAACTAATAACAAAGTTTTCATTCATCTTCCCTCCACGCACAGAAAAATATCCATTAATTACAAAATAAGATAATAATAGTATATAATGATACGTGATTTATAGCTAAGGAGGAACCACATGATTCATGAACGATCACTTTTAATAAAAGGACTCACCTTTTTACTAGCTGTTTTTATTTTAAACATCCCTTTTCCTAACTCAACGCCGCTCAGTCATTCTATCTTTTCTTTTTTAGGTCTTCCCCTCTATGGAGATGAAGAAACAAGGACGGGAATTCAATATGCTAGCAATGCGTGGGGAATCATACTTTTACTTGGTCTTTTTGCCCTTTACAAAAGTTTAAATCGTCATCGTTTAAAACTAACGATGTTAGCTGCATTTATTGTCATATCAGGTCCTGGTCATATGGTTGAAGCGATGCAAAAGACCGTATTACCAGGTATGTATGCCGTTTCTTACGATGTGGAAAACAGCAATTGTACATACAAGAGAAATAAAAAAGAAACCGTATTAACGGGCACCTGTGACCTTTCATTTGAAAATCACAGCTCAAAACCTATTACGTTTGAAGTAGCACTGGATGAACGCTCCTATTTTAAAGAAGATTCCCCTTTTTTACTTATGATGAATAAGCCTAGGCTTCATACTGTTACGTTGGAACCAAAGACGTATCAAACTGTCGAAATCACTTCATCTGTCAAAGCAGCAGATTTCCCTTCTAAAGTCTTTATGAGTGAAGTAAACGGTTTTCATGTAAACATTTATCAAAACGGGAAAAAGCGTTATTTATAAGCATAGAAAAAGCCCTTATAGGGCTTTTTAAATGAGTGAATTACCAGCCAAAGCCTCCGCCGTAGCAGCTGCAGCCGATGATCACTAATAAAATAAATAATACAACTAATAAAGCAAAACCAGATCCATGACCATATCCAGCATTTCCAGACATACGAACACTTCCTTTTCTTTAGTTACTCTTTCCTCAAGAAAAATGCAGCTTGCATTTCGCTTGAGTTGGATTATCTTATGCCTGAACACGCCCTTTTGACTCTGGTTTTTTCTTTTTTTCTTTTTCCTTCTTGCCATGCACCTCATCAATAAAAGAAGAAAACGGCCTAAGAAAAGCGCTGACTTCGCTTCTTCTCCTCTGTTCAAAAGAGATTAAATCAATCCAATCTAAAGACGAACAAATAAGATGCATGAGCTGAAACCTACGTTCACCATTCCAATAAAAAATCCGAACGCGTTACATTCATCGTTCGGATCTTCTTCTTAAACTAAAATGCTTTTCAGCCTCTCTTACAAAATCATTTATTTCACTAGCTTACGTCTTTCGGAAGACCGTACTTCCGTACGCTTACCGATACCTAATACATAGTAGCTCAGCACAACAATAGCTAAAAAGATAATGCCTACAATCAGCGATATGCGCGTTTCATCATTAAACCACATGCCTACAAGCACCATAAGTAAAAACGCGATGGTTACGTAGTTCGTCACAGGAGCAAAAGGCATTTTAAACGGATGTTGGTCCATCGCCGCTCCTTTTGCTTTTCGAAAACGAATTTGACTGATAAGAATTACAAACCACGGAATCATCCCTGGAAGCACGCTCGCACTGTACACGTACACGAAAACGTTTGGCGGTGCAATATAATTTAAGACAACGCCCGCCGCTAAGCCGATCATCACCGCAACGGTACTATAAATAGGCACACCGTTTCGAGAAACCTTTGTAAAAAAGGCCGGAGCCTGACCGTTTACACCTAGCGTGTAAAGCATACGTCCCGCACTGAAAATTCCGCTGTTGCACCCAGACATTGCCGCTGTGATGACAACAAAGTTAATAATGCCCGCCGCTGCTGTAATTCCTACTTTAGCAAACGTAGAAACAAACGGACTGCCGAGTGAATCCAGCTCGTTCCACGGATACACCGTTACAATCACAAAGATGGCGCCGATATAAAAAATTAAAATACGCCAAATTAAGCTTTGAATTGCACTTGTTAACGTTTTTTTAGGATCTTTTGCTTCTCCTGCTGTAATTCCAATAAGCTCTACTCCTTGATAAGCAGCAATAACAAGCGACAAGGCAAAGAAAAAGCCTGACCATCCGCCTGTAAAGAAACCGCCGTTTGCCCACAAATTCGACAGGCCAAGCGCTTCGCCGCCGTTTCCAAGACCGAAGAAAATAAGGCCAAGACCGGCAATAATCATGAGAACAATCGTAACAATTTTAATCATTGCAAACCAAAATTCAAACTCTCCAAACGATTTCACCGAAATTAAATTGGCCCCACCAAGAATGACCATGGCGACAATTCCCGGAACCCACGCCGGTAAATGCGGGAACCAGTACTGCATATAAGCTCCGACTGCAATAATCTCTGCCATGCCCACAATCACCCATTGAAACCAGTTGCTCCAAGCCGTGATATAACCAGCTAACGGATGAATATATTTATGACCGAATGTCGCAAATGAACCCGTACTTGGCTCTAAGTAAAGCATTTCCCCCATTGCACGCATAATAAAGAAAATAAAAACGCCGCAAATAGCATACGCAAGCAGGACGGATGGCCCCGTCCATTTAATGGTGCTTGCTGAACCCATGAATAACCCTACCCCAATCGTTCCTCCAAGAGCAATCATTTGGATATGACGAGATTCAAGCCCTCGTTTTAACTCTTTGTTTGCCAATTTACTTCCCCCTAGCCCCTCGTGATGATTTTCTCTTCTATTAAGAAATTCTTTTATTCCCCTGTCCTGATAGGGAACTATCATCTTTTTTCTTTTTCGTAAAGAAGTACGAACATACCACAAATACAGCAATCAGCAGCGTGAGATAAAACTGAGTGCTAAGGGAATCAATAAATGCCATCGCAATAAAGATACTTGTGATCGCCGCAATCGTTCCATACGTTAAATAAGGAAACAGCCACATTCTGATTTTTAATGCTTCCGGCTTTTCTTTTTCGTATTTCTTTCTCATGCGAAGCTGTGAAAAAGCAATAACAAGGTACACAAGAAGCGCTACGCCTCCCGATGCGTTTACTAAAAATAAAAAGATTTTATCAGGTGAAAGATAGTTAAAACCAACGCTGATGTAAGAAATCACGGTACATCCTACAATGGCATTAAACGGAATGCCTTTTTTATTCACTTTCAAAAACATGCGCGGCGCGTCTCCTTTTTGCGCCATTGAGTAAAGCATACGAGAACTCGTGTATAGACCTGAATTTAAGCAAGACAAAACAGCAGTCAGTACGATAAAGTTCATAATTTGAGCCGCTGCCGGAACGTTTACCAGCTCTAATATCGAAACAAACGGACTTTTCATCAAGCTTGAAGAATCCCACGGAAGAATAGTCACTAAGATTAAAATGGACCCAAGATAAAAAATTAAAATACGATAAATAACGGTATTTGTTGCGATGGTGATCGCTCGCTCAGGCTGAGCCGATTCTCCAGCGGCTGTTGCGACAATTTCTGTCCCCATAAAAGAAAACATGACAATCGCCACTCCTAAAAAGACGGAGCTGATTCCATTTGGAAGAAATCCTCCTCTATGAAGAAGATTCGATGCTCCCGGAGACTCTACTCCCGGTATTAAACCGAGGATGATCGCTCCTCCTAAAAGTAAAAACAGCACTAAACTAACTACTTTAATAAGCGAAAACCAGTATTCAAATTCACCAAATGATTTAACAGAGTATAAGTTCGTTAACGTTAGTAAAAACGTCAGGATCAGACTCACGCCCCAAGACGGTAAAGACGGAAACCAATATTGAATAATTGTTGAACCCGCAATCGCTTCAACTGCAATAACAATTACCCAGAAAAACCAGTACAGCCAGCCGATTGTGTAACCGGCCCACGGCCCAAGCGCTTCTCTGGCATATGTGGCGAACGAGCCGCTTGAAGGATTAGCCGTAGACATTTCCCCCAGCATTCGCATAACTAAAATCACCAGCAAACCGGCAAACGCGTACGAAAAAATGGAACCAGGACCCGCTGCGTTAATGAGCGATCCACTTCCAATGAACAAACCGGCACCAATGATTCCTCCTAAAGAAATCATGGTTATGTGTCGAATTTTTAATTCTTTTTTTAACTCAGGCGGTTGATGACTCATGTTAAAATCCTCCTTATAGGAACCGTCATTTAAAGAATTACACGTTCTTCGCATCGCGCGTTAAATATGTAAGCCCTTACAACAATATGGACAAATAACTGCTGTTTTTCTACCCTCCTTCTATCTGTACATTCAAATGAAGCCTTCACTTGACGAAAAAGATAGCTTCATTCGACAAAAATTACTTTTCGAATTATATGATAATTTATATTGAACAACTTTGTCTATTGTTTTTTTGAAAGGAAGATCATTTTAATTTACTACCGATAAACTCTTTCCCCTATCGTAATTCTTTACTTCAAAACATCTTTTCTTATACTTTACCGACAACCCTTTCTTTTCGTTTTGTTCAAAATCACTATAAAAACCATAGATTCATTGTACATTTAAACAAAAGTGTTTATTTTTAAATTTTTTTGAACATTTTTGTTAAAAAACTATGTACAAAACGATAATAAGGTGATTATAATACAGGTATAGGGTGTTGGAATATTAATTATGTTGCAAATTTTCTAAAAAAGGGGTAATAAAAATGAACACAATGAATATCAACGAAATCAAACAATACAAACACGAGCCTTTCACAGACTTTACGATTGCACAAAACAAAGATGCATTTGAATCTGCATTAGAACTTGTACAATCAGAGCTTGGCAAGGACTATCCTCTTGTAATTGGCGGAGAATTAATTACAACAGAAGATCAAATTCAGTCCATTAACCCAGCAAATAAAACAGAAGTTATCGGCCGCGTGTCAAAAGCAGATCAAGACTTGGCTGAAAAAGCAATGCAAGCAGCACTTTCTACCTTTAATACGTGGAAAAAAGAAGCGCCGGAAGCACGAGCAGATATTCTTTTCCGCGCAGCGGACATTATTCGCCGCCGCAAGCATGAATTTTCAGCTTACCTTGTGAAAGAAGCCGGAAAACCGTGGAAAGAAGCAGATGCTGATACAGCAGAAGCAATTGACTTCCTTGAATACTACGCTCGCCAAATGGTGCAGCTAAAAGACGGTGCGCCTGTGGAGAGCCGCGACGGTGAAGAAAATAAATTTAACTACATTCCGCTTGGTGTCGGCGTTATTATTTCACCTTTTAACTTCCCGTTAGCAATCATGGCGGGAACAGCAGCAGCAGCAATCGTAGCAGGAAATACGGTTCTATTAAAACCTGCTAACAACACACCGGTTATCGCAGCAAAATTTGTAGAAGTAATGAAAGAAGCTGGTCTTCCAGACGGCGTACTGAACTACGTGCCGGGAAGCGGAAGCGAAATTGGCGACTATTTAGTAGATCACCCAAAAACACGCTTCGTTTCATTTACAGGTTCGCGTGAAGTAGGCTGCCGCATCTATGAACGCGCGGCAAAAGTACAGCCTGGTCAAATCTGGCTAAAACGCGTTATTGCTGAAATGGGCGGTAAAGATACGGTCGTTGTAGATAAAGATGCTGATTTAGATTTAGCTGCTTCTTCTATTGTGTATTCAGCATTTGGCTTCTCTGGACAAAAGTGTTCAGCAGGCTCTCGTGCAGTTGTTCACCAAGACGTATACGATATCGTTCTTGAAAAAGCAGTTGAGCTGACAAAAACATTAACAATGGGAAGTCCTGAAGATGTGAACACGTATATGGGACCTGTTATTGACCAGGCTTCTTTCAACAAAATTACAAAGTACATTGAAATCGGTAAAGAAGAAGGCCGTTTAATGACGGGCGGAGAAGCAGATGATTCAAAAGGCTACTTCATTCAGCCTACGATTATTGCAGATGTAGATGAAAAAGCACGTTTAATGCAAGAAGAAATCTTCGGCCCAGTCGTAGCATTCTGCAAAGCGCGCGACTTCGATCATATGATGGAAATTGCTAATAATACAGACTACGGTTTAACAGGTGCCCTTCTTTCAAATACGCCTGAGCACATCGAACGGGCAAAAGAAGAGTTCCACGTCGGAAACCTTTACTTCAACCGCGGTTGTACAGGTGCCATCGTTGGGTACCAGCCGTTTGGCGGATTTAACATGTCAGGAACAGATTCAAAAGCTGGCGGTCCTGATTACTTGATTCTGCACCTGCAAGCAAAAACAACAAGCACGACGCTTTAATACTCAGTAGAGCAGCCTTAGGCTGCTCTATCTTAAAACAACAAGGGATTTTTTCTATAGGGGGAGATATTTATGTTAGCAGAGGTATCTAAAAATGTGTTTCTTCACGCTTCCCAAAATAAAGCGCTAAACAAAGCGGCGAAAAAATGGGGTCTTCGCTTTGGTGCAGCTCAAGTGGTAGCTGGCGACACGATTGAACATGCGATCAAAAAAGTACGGGAACTGAATGAAAAAGGACTTGTTTGTACGCTTGATCATTTAGGGGAATTTGTTTCAAGCAAAGAAGAGGCTATCGAAGCGACTCAATATAATGTCAGAACGCTGGAAGCTATGGGGCAAGCCGGTGTAACGTGCAACTTATCTGTCAAAATGACGCAGCTCGGTTTAGATATTGACCGCAGTTTTTGCGTTGAGAACATGCGCCGCATTCTTGAAACAGCGAAAAAATACGATAACTTCGTCCGAATCGACATGGAAGACTACGCTCACTGTCAAATGACGCTGGATATTTTACGAGAGCTTCGCGAGACGTTTGATAATGTTGGAACGGTTATTCAAGCTTACCTGTTCCGCGCTGAACAAGACGTAAAAGAGCTAAAAGGCATTCCTCTTCGATTGGTAAAAGGCGCGTATCAAGAATCACCAACCGTGGCGTTTCAAGACAAAGCCCAAATTGACGAAAACTATATGCGAATTATTGAAGAACATTTGCTCAGCGGAACATACACGGCTATTGCATCTCACGACCACAATATTATTGCAAAAGTAAAAGAGTTCGCTCACAAAAACAACATCCCGCGCACGCAGTTTGAATTTCAAATGCTGTACGGATTCCGCACAGACATGCAGCTTAGCCTTGCAAAAGAAGGCTATACAATGCGCGTATACGTTCCATTTGGCAACGACTGGTTTGGCTACTTTATGCGCCGCTTAGCGGAAAGACCGCAAAACGTCGCATTTGCTTTAAAAGGATTCTTTTCTAAATAAGCAGGCATTTAGTAAGTTTCTTAATGAAAACGCTATCATTTCTTTGCGCCCTTTGTAGATGCTTCTGCAAAGGGATTTTTTATACGATTTCTCTTCCCTTTCAGTATGTATTAAGGTAAAATAAAAATACGAACAAACGTTCTTTTTATTTCAAACAAAAAGGAGAGTACATATGAATCCTCTATCAAAATTAGAACTGCCTCCTAAGCTAGAACCTTACCGAAAAGAAATCGAAAAAACATGTAAGCCTTACATCCACATCAATACGGTTATGAACAGTCCAAAATTATATGAAAGCAAGTTTGGCGGCAACCCTTACCTTCCTCTAGAAGCAAATCATCCTCTTGATTCTCAAGGTAAGCCGATGCTCCTGATGGCACAAATCAATTTTTCTGAAGTACCTTCCTATGAAAATATGCCCATTCAAGGCATGCTTCAATTTTTCATTTGCGGAGCTAATAACGAAAGCACGGGCGATATGTACGGTCTTGATTTTGACCATCCTACGGCTCAAAAAGACTTTCGCGTCGTTTTTTATGAAGACGTAACCACAGATAAAAAAAAGCTAACAACCGATTTTACGTATCTTGAAGACATTGACCGGGATATGTTCCCTATTCCTCAAGAAGTAGGCTTACAGTTTGAAATAAAAATCGAACCCGTTTCCCCCACTGACTATCGATATAATGATATAGAATCAGATTTATTTGAAGATGAAGAAACTGAAGAAATCTACTGGGATGAGCTTACGGGCGAGTATCATAAAATGGGCGGATACGCTTTTTTCACTCAAAGCGATCCTCGAGACTACGATGAAGCGCTGCGAGCATACGATGTTCTGCTTCTTCAATTCGCCATGGACGACGAAGCGGATATTATGTTTGGTGATGCGGGTGTGGCCAATTTCTTTATTAAAGAAAAAGACCTTCGCAACCGTAACTTTAGAGATGTTTTATACAACTGGGACTGCTGTTAACAAAACGCCCTCTTAGAAAAGTATCTAGGAGGGCGTTTTTCCACATTATTATTATTTACTACTCAGCCTGTTTTTTCGTCTCTTGCAGCATTCAGCGTTTCTTTAAACTGCTGTAGCGCTTTTGCATCTGCAAATGTGCTTGTAGGAATAACGTATCCGCTCATTGCGCTAACAAGAATAAAGATATGTTCATCGGTTTCTCTAATTTGAGTGATGCTTGACCAAGGAGTCTTCACTTCTCCTTTTGAGCTTTTCTCTACCAAGCCATCTTCCGTAACCATCATAGTATGCTTACCCGTCAGACTGCTGTTATCTCCTTCATTTATTACCTTTACAATGTTCTTTTTAATACTTCCGTAAAAGTACTTCGGATAAAATAGAAACCACAGCACCGCAAGCAGTGCAAACGCTACGAACATGCTAAGTAAAAATTCTCCTTCAACCCACGAAACAAGCAAAGGAATAAGAAGAAAAATAAGCGACATCCATCGCTGAACTCTCAGCACTTTTTGTACTCTTTCCGAATATTGAGCGTGATGCATGTTAAAAGCTACGTAATCATCTTTAGTTAACGTATAGTGATATTCCATATTAATCTCCAATTCTCTTAAATAACAACAAAATAAAATATACTTCATTTGGTTTTATATGTATATAAAATAATAAGTTTTTCTTATGAAAAGCATCAACTTTTTATCATTTATTTACAGTGATACATCACGTAAACTTAACTAGTACTCTACTATTTAAGGAGGAATGTTTATGACTTTTACACTGACGCATATTGATCATGTTCAGCTAGCTGCACCACCGAATTCAGAAAGCGAAGCACGACACTTTTTCGGAACCGTTCTTGGCTTAACAGAAGTCGAAAAACCCGAAAGTCTAAAAAAGCGCGGCGGCGTGTGGTTTGAATTTGGTTCTTATCAGCTGCATATTGGTGTTGAACCTGCCTTTTCACCCGCAAAAAAAGCGCATCCAGGCTTTCATGTCAAAAACCTCCCTGCGTTCAAAGATCATCTGGCTAGCTTCGGTATTTCTTTTATAGAAGACAAAAACATTACCGGTGTCGAAAGAATTTACGTGGATGATCCTTTTGGCAACCGAATGGAGTTCTTAGAGAAAGTGAACCTCCCTTTTTCTAACTGAATGTTCGACAAAACAAGAGCTCTTATTTAAGAGCTCTTGTTTTCTTTTAGCCCTTCTTTTTGCTTTTCTTTCCACAGCATGTATAGCAACATCCCCAGCACACAAAATGCCACACCAAAAATTGCTAAAGGAAATAAAAATGTATTAATAAAATGATGATAAATCCATGAGTCGTTCATCTAACCAGCTCCAATACGCACCGTTTTTTCACAGTATGCCCTACTATAAGCTTTTTTATGTTGTGTTAAATATCATGGTTTCTATCATATTTCTATTTCTTTTTAATAGAGTAAATAGTAGATACATAACATTCTCCTCTTAGAGTTTTCATCCGCTGATTTCAAATTTTATTAGAGGAGGTTTACTCTATGAAAAACAAGTTTACTGAAAAGCCTAAAAAGCTTTTTTGGATCCTTTCTTATAAATCATTAATTATCGCTATACTATTTGTTCTTTTAACATCAGCCGCTATTTTTACCGTCACGTATTCAACTCTTCAGCATACGCTGCGCTCAAACGTTGTCTATCAAGCACTATCAAATTATAAAGCCCAAAGCTTGTTCTACTTCATGCATACGGAAAACCATCATTTCTCTCATGCCTTTGAAGAAGACTTCTCCCCGCCTCCTCTCTCTTCTGTCGCTCTGCAGCTGGCGACGAATATTCGCGTGGCAGATACAAGAAGTCTATTTGGATCAGAACTGCCCGGCTTTTCTATTTTTGATTCTCATATTCTATTAGCCGGTGAAGGAACGGATTATACCACGATTCCCCATGAATCGGCTCCTCCTCTCGAAAGCATTTCAGGCGAGCGTGATTTGGATCCTGCTGAAAGCAAAACGTACGAAGAAAGCAAAAAACAGTCTCAAGTACAGGCCAAGCAAAGTACGGGAGACAGAAAAGTTGTGTACATCTACCACACGCACAGCTGGGAATCTTATTTCCCTTTACTTGGTATGCAAGGTGAAGCGAATGAAAATAAAGCCGTTGATAACAAAACCAACATTACGCTCGTTGGTCAAATGCTAGGAATGGAATTAAAAGCAGACGGAATCGGTTCGGAAGTAGATACAACTAATATGACGCAAAAGCTGAATGAAAAAGGCTGGGGTACAGGACGAGCCTATATGATGTCTCGCAACGTCGTGGAAACGGCTCTTCAGCAAAACAAAGACGTCGATTATTTAATTGATATTCATCGAGACTCACTGCGCCAAGAAAAAACAACGGCTGCTATTAACGGCACATCGTACGCTAAAATGATGATTGTATTAGGTGAAGCGAATCCGAAATTTGATGAAAACGTGAAAATGGCCAAAGCGATCCATGAAAAACTAGAGGAAAAATATCCAGGCCTTAGCCGCGGAGTATTAAGCAAAAAGAAAACAAGCGGCAATAACGGGCTATATAATCAAGACTTATCCGACCGCTCCATTTTAATTGAAGTAGGGGGCGTCGATAACAATATGGAAGAACTCACAAATACCGTCAAAGCTTTTTCTGATGTGTTCAGCGAGTATTACTGGCAAGCTGAAAAAGTGAATGCGCAGTAAACAAAAACTAGCTACCCCAGGTAGCTAGTTTTTGTTTTTATGAGAGTCACGCTTCTCCTCTTTTTCACAGGCAAAGCACACAAGCTTCCCTTCAACAACCACACCGTTTAAAAATCCCTCTAAACAGTACACGTTCTTTTGACATACTGTGCAGATTCCAACGTACTCTTTCACAAATTCCTCACTCCTTCCATACGATTAAAAACCATAAAAAAAGCTCTATTAAAGAGCTTCTTTCTGTACATAGGATTTTCCTTCATTTCAACAAACGGCTCATTTCCTCGGGAGAAAGCGGCTTATCGAATAGATAGCCTTGACCGATATGACAGCCTTGCTCCGTCACAAACTGCAGCTGTTCTTCGTTTTCGATTCTTTCTGCAGTTAGATCAAAGTTAAGTTTCTTTCCCATTTGAATAATCGTTTCCACGAGCACTTTTCCAACTTCGTCTAAGTCGTCAATAAATGATTTATCAATTTTTAACGTATTAATCGGTAAGTGTTTGAGATAGCTAAGGGATGAATAGCACGTTCCGAAATCATCCATCGCCACTTTTACGCCTAGACTCCGCAGACGGTTTAACACTTTTTTTGATTCTTGACTGTTTTGAATAACGCTTTCAGTGATTTCAAGTTCCAGAAAGCGCGGCTCAAGGCCCGTTCTTTTCAAAATTTGTTCCATCTCCGCTACGAATCGTGAGGACTTCAGCTGAATAGGTGATACGTTCACTCCTATTTTACTCGCTAGTGAATTCAGCTCCGTCCATGCTTTCATCTGCTTACACGCTTCTTCTAACACCCACTTGCCAACCGGCACCCACTTCTTCTAAAATAGGCAAAAATTCATTTGGATAGACGGTACTAAACTTTGCGCTATTCCAGCGAATAAGCGCTTCTGCCCCTATGACATCAGACGTTTTCAAATCGATTAACGGCTGATAAACGAGCTGAAACTCATCCCTTTCTAGCGCATACTTTAACTCATTCTCCATGCTGATTATTTTAATTATTCGTTCATTAGATGAAGACGAACTCATTTCATATGTGTTTCGTCCATTCCGTTTTGCTACATACATCGCAATATCTGCTTGCTTGATCAGCCGGTCGATTAATTCATCTGCGTCTTTTGGAATAATATGCTGCTGACATTCCTTTGAAAATAGGCTGATGCCAACGCTTGTAGAGGTTAACACTTTATCACCGTCTATATAAAAAGGAAGCGACATTTCTTTTACAATCTGCTCGGTCATTTCTTCAATTTCCTCAACAGTTTTTAGTGAATGCAGCACTAAAATGAACTCATCGCCCCCGTGCCTCGAGATAAAATCAGAGGAAGGAATATATTTTCTTAACCTTTCTGCTACGCGCCTCAGCAGCACATCGCGGTGATGATGGCCATGCGTATCATTTATTGATTTAAAGCGGTCTAAATCCAAAAATAAAATGGCCAGCAGTTCAGGAGATTCTCGATTTAGAAGCAGTTTTTTCAGCTGCTTGTTTAACCAGTAGCGATTAGGCAAATTGGTTAACGGATCATAATAAGCCATTTGCTTAATTTTCTCTTCATATGCTTTTCGTTTTGTAATATCATTGCGAATCGATACGTACTGATACGGCTTACCCCGCTCATCTAAAAAGGAACAATGGTTGTATCCACCCAGTAGGACGAACCGTCTTTTGCCTTATTTTTTATTTCTCCGTGCCATACCTTACCGGACCTGATCGTGCTCCATAACTCTTTAAAAAACAAGCTTGAATGATGTTTCGAATTAATAATACGATGATCCTGACCGAGAAGCTCATGTCTTTCGTACTTAGAAATTTCACAGAATTTATCGTTCACGTGATTGATGAATCCGCGACTATCCGTAATTGCTACAATCGATGATTCATTTAACGCAAGTTCAATATCATTTAGTTTTTTCAGCGCTTCTTTAAATTTATATTCAAAATGCCTATTTTCCATAGCCTATACACCTTTATCAAAATTTTAACGATAAAACAAAACCCATGACGAAATGATAGAGAGGAATCGTGAATAATGAATACAAATTAACCAGTAACGGACAACGGATTGGTTTGTCTGATTACCTTACATTATTAAAATAGCAAACCTAGGATCGCTGTTTTCCTCTTTTCACCTTCACAAACTTCTTACAAGAAGTTCGTAAAAAAATTGATAGATTGTTTCGTTTATCCATGTCTTTTATTACAACTTTTCTATGGTACCATTAAAATGATTTTTATAGAAATGAAAGTGTACTTTCTTCACTTAATCGACATACCTTTTGATGGTGAACAAAAAAAAAGCCTCTGCTTTAGACAGAGGCTTTTTACATTTTCTTCTTACGTGCTCGTACGTGTCAGCCAAGGAAGAATAAGGTTTTGAAAGGTTTTGTTGTATACAACAATTCGATTCAGATAATAAGGATCGTTATCTTTTGTAATAAGGTGGGGAGCTAGGATAGCTGCTTGGTGAAAACCAGCATCTTTTACAATCTTAGCTACGTCATCATTTGTATTGCCGTATGGATATGCAAAGTAAACCGGGTCTATTCCTAAATGGTTCTTAATCGTTTCTTTGCTTTTTCGTAAATCTTCAGCAAACGCGCTGTATTTAGCAGGCGTCAGAAATAAAGGCTTGTCTTCTTCTAAACGGTGCATATCATATGTATGCGAACCGATTGTCGCAAGGCCGCTGTCTTTCATTTCTTTTAGCTGACTCCACGAAGCCATGTTTAAATTTTGAAAATCCGTTGCCCCCACTTGTCCTGCGATTACATATAGCGTAAACGGAATGTTTTCCTTTTTTAAAATAGGAAACGCGTTTTGATAAACAGTACGGTCGATATCATCGAATGAAATCCATACGCAGCGTTTTGGAAACGTGCCTTTTTGCTGATACGCTTCAATATCTTTTGGCGTAACAAACGTAGTGTCAAGTTCCTTCAGCTTTTTTAACTGATGTTCAAAATCATTGCTGTAGACGCTGTACTCTGTCAGTTCGCCAGACTTTGTAACTGAGCTGACAACTCGATTAAACCAATTATGCTTGCGCACGCGATGATAATTTAAGCCTAAGCATCCGTTCGTCTCAAGCGCTGGCTCCACGGTCGTTGTTGCTTTCGCCTTGTCTTCCCAGTTCACTACTTTAAAGAAAATAAAGCCAACTACCGCTGCCGCAATCAAAAGAAAGAATATATATTTCTTCATGCGTGCTTCCTCTCTTCAGTATGTTTTAACGGATTAACATCAAACTCGATGTACTGTGCACGCTGAAGCTCTTGAATTTGATCCTTAGATAAAAGCTCAAGACGCTCTAAATCTTTAATACTCGTATACGCCGGCTCTTTTCGTCGGTTTAAGCTTCCAAATCTCTTTTTGTTGTAGGATCTCCATAAAAACAGAGCCAGGAAAAAGAAGCAAAAAATAGCAAGTCCAATTATTAAAAACGTTCGAATTTCGCCGTTCGTCGTTTTGAACGCAATTTTTAATACCCCGCTGTAACGGTCATTTACGCCGATAACAGCTGAAAGAAAAAACCAAAGAACAATGGCACAATAGAGCCAAAAAACAGATGAAACAATGATGCTTACCACTAATCGAGCAAGAGGCTGTTTGGCTTGAATCATGATTTGCTCTTCGTTAAGCCGCGGTCTGGACTGCTCCATGTAGCATAGCCTCCTTTCACTCTAGATCTGATAGCACGAGGAAATGCGCCCACTACCACAATCGTATTCACAATCCAATAAAGCGCTGGGTACCATGCAGCCCATACGTAATACCGCTTCACGTTATCGTATTTCGAATCAATTTTCAGCGCAATAAACAGTTGAATTAAGCTCATAAACACAAGGGAAAATGACGTAAACGTAAACCAAAACAGCATGTCTTGGGGGCTGCTCGCCGTAACAAGCAGCATGATAGTCACAAACAGCCATGCGAATGACCAAAGGGTACTGATCCACTGCTCTAGGTATACAATCCAAATTCTGCGCTGCTTCCATTTTAATAACACTTTCCAATGGCGAAGCATTACCTCTTGTCCGCCTTGAGCCCAGCGTACTCGCTGGTTCCAAATTCCTTTTAAGGTTTCGGGCACAAGCATCCAGCACAATGCCCGCGGTTCATAGCGGATATCCCAAAAGCGCTGCTGCAGCTTCCAGCTCACGGCGATATCTTCCGTAATCATGTCACGATCCCACAGCCCAACGTCTACAAGTGCTTTCTTTCGAAAAGCTACTACTACGCCTGAGACCGTCATTACTTTTCCTAAAATTCGCTGTGTTCGTTTAATAGAACCGATAATAGAAGAATACTCAACTAGCTGAATGCGGCTCAGCAGCGTATTGCGGTTTCGAATGCGCGGATTTCCGGTAACGGCTCCCAGCCGTTCCCCTTTATGAAGAAAATGGTGGATTAGATAATATGGAGCGTCTTGATCTAAAATAGCGTCGGAATCTAAGCAGATTAAAAACTCAGCTTTAGATGCGTGCGCACCTAAATGCAACGCGTTGGCTTTTCCTTTATTTTCATAAAGCTGAATCACACGAACTTCAGGGTGATTTCTGCTGATTTCTTTTAAAATATCAGCTGTTCCATCCGTACTGCCATCGTTAATAAGGATGATTTCTTTAGACGGATAATCTAACGCCAAAAGGTGCTTAAGCGTTTCTTCAATCGTCTCTTCCTCGTTATAGCAAGGCACTAAAAAGCTCACTAACGGCCAGTCAATTGTTGAAAAATCAACTTTAGGATCTCGGTCGCGATAGCGTATGTAAATAAGCGTGCCTGCAATCCAAAATAAAGACATAATAAATGGGTACCAGAAAACAAAGCTCGCAAGCTTTTCAAATCCAGGTATTAATACGTGTTGCATATTCATTTTTCTGACTCCTTCACACCAATTAAAATTGCACAGAGTGACAATTTTATCACTAAATTGGTTAAATAGAACATAGTAATTTTAACCATCTAAAAAAAGATACTTTTAAACTATTTTTATTCCTATATTATACAACTCTTATATGTAAGTAAGAAGCACCAATAAAGGATGGGCAAGTTACCTACTTAAAGACGTGATATATAGTATCTTTGTAGATTAAAAGCGTGATGATTGCAGGTAGTATACGAAAAAAAACTTTTCCCTAAGGAGGAATAACAACTATGAACGAACAAATTCAAAAGCTGCTCAATAACTTAATTCAACTTGAACACGTCTCTTCGACTTTATACCTAGCTATGTCTAACTATATGAATCGATTAAACTATAAAGGAATGGGCAGTTGGCTGCGTCTGCAGTCTGAAGAAGAACGCACTCATATGCTAAAACTCATTGACTACTTAGTTGACCGCGGCGGAACGGTAGAATTAAGCTCTTTGCCTGCTCAGCCAAGTGAGTTTAGGACACCGTTAGAAACGTTTCAAAAAGTATTGGAGCATGAGAAGTTCGTCACGAATTCTTATCGTCAAGCGTTTCAATTTATCAACCAAGCGAATGACCCTCAAACGTTAGTCATCGTGCAGGACTTTTTACGAGAACAAGTCGACGAAGAAGCTCAAGCTCAAACGATTGTAGACCGTTTAAAAATCGCCCAAAATAACCCTGCAGCTATCTTTATACTCGATCAAGAACTAGGACAGCGAAAAGCTGCACCAGCGGGTGGAGCAGCTGCGCAAGGTTAAAAGCGCAGAAGAGCGTAGAACAATGTGCAGAACCAATAACACGACGCCCCTTTCCTTGTTTCGAGTTGGTATTCATCACGGCTATTATGGATATCCGCCCAATGTGTATGACGCCATTCAAAGGCTTATGAATCAATATATGCATCAGCTTCACTATCATCAGCCTCAATACGTTCACGTCTACTCCGTGCATCCTTCTCTTATTCACTACTACCTTCACTAAGTTAAGGAAAATAGAGAATTTTGCTTCATGAAAAAATTCACCGTTTCTCCACCCTAATTCAGGAATTCCAATCAAAAATTTGGATATTTATGCTAATATAGATTTTGTTACTCATATAAAGAAACAATTAAGGTAAAAATCGAACGGGTCTGAACTGGTTTTTATTATCTCTTGCCTTAGGACCGCTTGCTACCTTCATCTTACTGCTGGTTGAAAAACGATAAAAATTGGTTCAAAGCTCATTGCTTTGAGCTTTTTTCTTTATTTTCCAACTATGACTGCTCTCCAAAACAAGTGAAAAAAGCACCGCTTGAAATTTTTTTCTAGACTTAATATGCATAAATCTATTCATCATTGGGCGTAAATCTGGCTGCATTTTGTTAATAAAAAACCTACTCTTTAGAAAAGGAAGGAAGCTCCTTTTTAAACCTTTGTTTCTGACAATAAAATCAAAAGAAAGAAAAACGCTTTTATTCTATGCTTTTCTAATTAACAGATTAACTGTTTTCTTCAGATAATTACCTTTTACATGGGACAGCTGTGCATCTACTGAATGAGGTCAAACTTCCTGTATTTCTCAATCTGTAGGATGAATAAATACTCATTTGCTTCATTTGACAAAGAAATAAATGCTGTGTAATTTAAGTAACATACCCCATCTAAACTGTTTTTAGAAAGGATTAAGTAGCAAGATGCGTACAAAAAAAGAAGAGTGTATAATTGACGAAATGGGAAGAGTATCCCTTCCTTCTTTGTTTATGCAACTAACAAAACTCGAGACGAACGACAAAGTTTTTTTACGGAGCTGTGATGATTGGATTATTATCGATCATCATGATGGAAATGGCCCGGTTCCTTCTCGTATCTTCATTCGAACAATTGACCACATGAGTAGAATAGTCATTCCAAAATCCCTGCGAGATGACTATGAACTTAAGCCCTTTGACTATGTAGAACTATACGTGGTAGAACAGCAAATTGTGATGAAAAAAAGAGACGAAAAATCGATAGCGCTTTCACAAAAACCTGCGGCGCCTCCCCCTTATTATGCAACATTAACCGGACGGCAGATTCAGCTCACTTCTGAACTTTTAACGTCAGTCGAATTGGATGCCAACATGGAGGTTCAATTTTTTATTAACCAGGAAAATAACATTGTGATTCAAAAATATGAAATGAGTTTTGGTAAGAAAACGACTTTAACATTTACGGCTCAATCTCGAAAAATTGATGACCGTTTTCGACTTACTATTCCTAAAAAGCTGCGAGATGATTTCTCTATTCACTCAGGTACGATGTTAAAAATAAAGAAGAGTAATAAGCAGCTCATTTTAGAAAAAGTGGAGAATGAAAAAGAGATTAGCAGCGTATTATCTCAGCAAATAGACGCAGCAATTGTTGAAAAATTATCGAAATAAGAACGACGCAAAAAACAAATGGTTCCCTACGACTTCATAGCAAAAGCTAAGAGTTACGCATAGATTCACCCTTTCTATACTCAACTCTTAGCTTTTAGACTTATCTTCCGTAAACGTGTACAAGCCGGTTACTCCACATAATAGCACTACTTCCAAAATAAAAAACCATTTCCATATCTATCAAAATATTTGTAAATAATTTCAATATATGTGTATAATGAGGTACTTTGCATAGAGGAGGCTGATTTAGTTGAAGATCTCAACAGGAGCTGAATTTTACGATAACGCCGAGACGTTTTTGGCCTATACAAAACGCCGGCAGCAAAAAGAAAATGCCAACGATACGATTGAAAAACCGGCCATTTTACAGCTTCTAGGTGATGTTACAGATGCAAACGTTTTAGATTTAGGGTGCGGAAACGCTGGATTTGGTGCGGAGCTTCTTGAACAGGGATGTTTCTCTTATACCGGAGTAGACGGCTCTATCAATATGATAAACGCGGCTCAGCAACAGCTTTTAAACTATCCAAATGCAAGAGTGCTCCATGAATCGATGGAGCATTATACTCCACCACGCACCGAATACGATTTGGTTACTGCAAGACTGTCTCTCCACTACATGGAAGACTTAGCCTCCATTTTCGCTAAAGTGAATCAAGCACTCAAACCTGAAGGAAGATTTATTTTTTCTGTGGAACATCCAGTCATTACTTCCACTTTGCAGCCTTCTGCTCTGCGCACAAACTGGACCGTGGATAACTACTTCTCAATGGGATTCCGTCAGCAGCACTGGATGGGCGGATACGTTCAAAAGTATCATCGCACGCTTGAAGAGTACTTTTCTTTGATGCAGCAAAGCGGATTCACCGTTACAAATTTAAAAGAAGCATGTCCTCAAAAAGAACATTTCGACAGCGCTGAAACTTACGAGCGTCGAATGCGTATTCCTTTGTTTTTACTAATGAGCGGTGTGAAGAACAGATAAGCGCCTAGATGAAAAGAGCATCAAAGCCTTTGTTAAGGAAACAAAGGCTTTGATGCTCTTTTACACTTACTCTTCACAACAGCAATATACGCTATGTCTATGTTGTTTGGCGTCACTAAATCCCTCTTTCTTTCAAAAAACTATTTTAGTTAATCGTCCAACTTTCTATCAAAAACAAAAGTAGTCATCGCAACATCTTCTTCAATATTAATGTCTGAAAAAACTCTTACAATTTTTGCATGAACAAGTTTTTCAAACTTATCTCGTATCTCGGAGCAATCATAAATTTTTTTCACTAGCTCTGTACGTGCCTCATGAACCATTCTTTTGCCTTCAGGAGAAGTTATCATAAATTTTTCTACATTCGTAAGATTGCCTTTCATTTCACTAACAGCCCACGCATCTACAAAGCGAGTAGTAATTTCTCTCGGTCCATTTCCAACCTGCTCCTTACGGATTTCGCGCACTAAATTACTAAATTCATGCTCCTTATTTCTACTCATATTCAAATTCTCCTTTCATTATCTTCTAATCTTTTTTTCGTTAACATTAAGTAACTAATCGTTAAAGCAATAATTCCTAGCGATAAAAATAAACTTCCAATTTGATAATTGTTATTCACAATAATAAATCGTATTGTAGCAGTAATTCCAATGTATAAAAGATAACTCAACGGAAAATGGCAGCTTTCCTTAAAGTAGGTCATAATCATCGAAACAAAAGCAAAATATAAAAAGAAAACCAATACTTTTCCAAGGATTTTATGAACGTTATTATTTCCTGTTAAGGCATCATTCATAATATAAAAAAGCTCTCTCAATAAAAAATAAACGAGTATAAACCCTAGGACAATCAGCGAGACGTTTAAAATAAATTGATATGTTGTAATTAGATACTGCCTTTTTTTACGTAAAAATAGTTCCAACACCTTTGTATCCCTTCCTTTTATCTAACTTCCTTACATTGATTCTATTCATGTTAGCAAAACGCTCAAAAACTATTAGCCTGTTTTAGAGCTTGTTGCTTTATTAGTTATCTCCAACATATCCACTCCTCCACAAAAAAAACCCATCATAAAGAGATTTGTGCATAGCTGTACAAATTTCTTTATGATGGGTTAACGACTCAGCATTTTTCAATACTTGTTATCCAGCCCTTCATATATCTACATATAGTCAAGTCACCAAAGATAAAAAAACATATATAATGAATTTCTATCAATAAGCTTCTTTACAATTAATTATAGCGCAATACGTCAAAACTTCAAATAAAGATTTACTTAGCGTTTACACTGATATAGTTTTTAACTACTTCTTCATTTAACATTGATTGGCAGCGGAGCATAAGAAGCTACAAGCTGCTGTTCACGCATTTCTTCCCAGAAGGCTGCCGGAATTACTGTATTTAATGCCGCTTTGTCTTCAGTAATACGCTCTGGACGACTGGCGCCAGGAATAACAGCAGCAACCGCTGGATTAGCCAGTGAGAACTGTACAGCAGCAGCCTTAATGCTGATCTGATGACGATCTGCAATCGCTTTGATTTTTTCTACTTTTTCCATAATGTCTGAAGATGCTTTTTGATATTCAAAGTGTGTACCTCCAGCAAGAACGCCTGAGCTGTATGGTCCGCCGACAACAATGTCCATATTATGCTTTACAGCTTCGGGCATTACTCGCTGCAGCGCACGCTCATGATCTAATAACGTGTAACGGCCAGCTAGCAACGAGACATCCGGCTTTGCTTCTTCCAGCTCCAGCATGATTTCAATTGGCTCTACTCGGTTTACTCCAAGTCCCCATCCTTTAATAACTCCTTCTTCACGCAAACGTGTAAGCACACGAAATGCGCCTGTTCGAGCAGACTCAAATTGTCCTACCCACTCATCTCCATAAAAATCTTGCGCAACATCATGAATATACACAAAGTCTAAGCGATCTGTTTTTAAACGATTTAAGCTTTGCTCGATCGAACGAAGAGTGGCATCTGCGCTGTAGTCATTGATAATTTTATTTTTACGGCCAAATTCAAAAAGCCCGCCTTTTTCTCCCATATCACGTGAAGATGTGTCTTCTAGTTCATCTGAAATAACGCGACCTACTTTCGTACTTAGCACATACTCATCGCGATTTCTTTTTGATAGTGCTTCACCAAGGCGCATCTCGGCTAAGCCAGCTCCGTAAAGAGGAGCTGCATCAAAGTAACGGATGCCGCTTTCCCAAGCTGCATCGACCGTCGCAATGGCCTCTTCTTCTGGAATATTACGATACATATTGCCCAGAGGTGCCGTTCCAAAACCTAGTTTTCCTTGCAGTATCTCTCTCATATTCATAAAACCTCCTGAAATTTTTATAATTCTATTTTAGAAATTGATCAGTATGAAGGTAAACTCAACGACTGATCTATTCATTAAATGTCATATTATCTCCTGACAAAATTTATTATGAAGCATATACACAATAAAAAAAAGTACGCACTTCAAAGTAATATGGGAACTAAAAAGTAACCTACTAAGGAGTAAATGAGCTTTTCAGACTCTCCTTTTATTTATGTACTTTCTACTTCTTACTCATGCAAACAAACATTTTGCATACAATAAGCAGAAAGCTACTTTATAAATGAGGTGAGATTCTTGAGAGATGAATACTTCAAAAAAATTGAAGATAAGCTCGATAAGCTTGATGAAATGGACGATTCCACAATGAAAGAAGAACAAAAAGATGAATATTTTCAAAGTCTGCTAGATGATATGGATGATTTGTTGAAAGACATGCGCCAGCGAGAAAAAGACTCGAATCATCTCGTCAGCGAACATATGAAGACGGTTAATGACATATTTGATAACGCAATCAAAAATTTAAAAAAAGACCGAAGCTAGCGTTATAGCACTTCTACTCCATTTTAATATACTGATTTTTCTGTTTTTTAAATATAAAAATATAGTATTTCACATGTAAAAATGGTATTTTCAGTATACGCAAAAAGTAGGAGTGAAAAAAAGGAATGGAAAACAGTCATTTTAAAGAACAAGTAAAAACGAAGGAAGAGCTTCGCCATATAGTCGGCGCGCCTAACAAATTGGCGCATCAAAAAATAATTTCTTATTTAGATCGACACTGCCGGGAATTTATTAAACATTCTCCTTTTGTTATCATCGCTACAGCTGATTATAAAGGTATTTGCGACAGTTCTCCGCGAGGCGATCACCCTGGTTTTGTACAAGTTGTCGATGAGAAAAGGCTATTGATTCCAGAGAGGCGTGGCAATCAAAAAGTAGATTCATTGGAAAATATTTTATCTAATCCTCAAATAGGGCTGCTTTTTTTGATTCCAGGCATAGAAGAAACACTGCGAATTAACGGCAAAGCTTGCATTGTAAAAGAAAAAGCGCTGCTTGAAACAATGGCGGTTCAAAACGAAACTCCGCTGCTCGCTATGGGCGTCGAAGTACAAGAATGCTTTCTCCACTGCAGCAAAGCATTCAAGCGATCAAAGCTGTGGAATCCAGAATCTTGGGAAAGAGTCGAAACGCTTCCTTCCGCAGCTCAAATAGTCGCAGAACACGCAGACTTTTCCACTTTAGAAAGTCGTACCAATCCCGAAGAAAGCAAAACTCAGCACCTCTATGAAAAAAAGCCGCTGTAATGCGGCTTTTGTCATTTTACCATCAGAAACAGTATACCTCCGGCAATGATCAGAACTGGTAACAAAGCAAGAAGCACGCCTTTTTTCGAACTTCCTATGTATTCATGATCACCATAGGCGCGGCCTGCTCTAAAATCTACTTTCACCTGAGATTCTTCTTTTTTATGTTCTTTTTTCATCCTCTTTGCCTCCTAGCGGCATTTGAGCGTCAATTTGCTTAATGTGATGCTTTAAATGAGCAATATAATCTTTAGTCAACCACTGGAGCGAAACGAACTTTCCATCTTTTAATTCGAATTGATACATATGCTTTTCTGTTGGTATATGCAAAAGAACGGAAGCAATTTGCTTATTTAAGCTGTGCCATAGGGCAACTATTTCTTCCATGGGCATATCTTGATAGTGCTGCAGTTCTACCCATTCATCTTGTTTGTAAGGCGTCAGGATCAAAGGTGTTTTTTCATGCTGCACGTTGACAAACCGCTGCAAATTGTGAAGGGCTGAGTCACATAAGTGCCCCACAATTTCTTTCGGTGACCACTTCTTAGGAGCAAGACGGTTTGACGCCGCTGCTTCAGAGAATACTTCAAGCTTTTTAGGAAGCTTTATCATCCATTCATTTAACTCAACAACCGTCGACTTCATGTTCATTTCCCCTTTAAGCACGTTTTTTAAAAAACCTTCCCCATATAATATTCATCGACTAATTTTCCATCTACAACGAGCGAACATATTTTTTTCCCTTCTATTTTAAAACCCATCTTTTTATACAGCGAAATGGCCGTTTCATTGTGGGTCATAACGGTTAGCTCTACTCGTTTGATGCCGATACGCGCCGCCCAGTTCTCCATTTCTTCAAACAATGAAGTACCAATCCCCTGGTTTCCATAGGAACGCAGTACGCCAACAGCTAAGTATGCGCTGTGTTTTTTTCGATTAACGCTTCCGCCAATCACAGATAAATGTCCGACAAGCTGTCCGTCTTGTTCCGCCACTAAAATGGTCGAGTTCGGCATCTTTAAAAAAGTTGTAATCATTTTTTTCTGCTGTTCGAGCGTAATCACACGCTCATTTTCCTCGTACAGCATATATGCTGTTTCTCGATCAAGCTCTTTATTTAACGCTAAAAAAGCGGCTGCATCAGAAGCTAAAATTTCTCGAATCACGTTTACCCCTGCTTTCGTGAATAGTAGTTAACTAGAAAAAAACGCTAAAAAACGGATGATATCCTTACACACGTGCTGAACGTTTTCCAAGAAACGCCGTGAAGATAAAACATACACTAAAAGCGACCGCTGAAACGAAAAAGCCAAGCATCCACCCTAAAGCTCGCATAAACGTATCTTCATTGGGATACAGGGGCTTAACGCTTACCCACTGGATCACCATAATTAATGCCAATATTAAATAAAAGCTGCTTCCCGTTAAAGCCATTTTAAGACGGTTATTAAATGATCCTGTCCAAGCTGTACTAAAGGCGCTCCACGTGAAAATACTTACAATTGTCGCTAAAAACATAAGAACAAGATGCAAATAAGGGATATTAGTAAAGATAGGAAGGAAGAGTAAACATATCGTAGTCCCAAAATATAAAGCATTAACGCCAAACAAATAGCCTCCGCTTAGCCAATGGTTTTGAAACCACTTTTTCTTGCTAAGACCTTCTATCATTCCGCTGGGCACCCACAGCGTACGCGAAAAAATAATCATCGCCAGCACAAGTACAGTGCCGGCTAAAAAGAATATTAACACCTTTTTATCAGCCTTTCTATTCAAAATAAATATGGTTAATTATACTATTAATAACAGAATTAAACTATTGTTTTCTTTACTAATAAAGAGGCTTAGACATAACAAAATTACTCCAACCTAAAGACCAACAGATGGGATAAATAAGCTGGACTGCTTGTTACACCGCTGTTAATTTCCGTGCAAGGCTTCGCTTTCCGCGGGCGGCCGGTGAGCCTCCTCGTCGCTTGCGCTCCCGCGGGGTCTCACCTGTTCCGCTTTTCCCGCAGGAGTCTTCGCCTTGTCCTCCAATCACCAGCTAGAAACTACTATATACATGACACCTACGTTCACCATACTAATAAAAAAACCAAACGAAGTTGATTCTGCATTAAGAATCTCAACTCATTATTCAGATCTTCTTTCAACGAAAATACTTTTGTCACAGCTTTTTTTTACGCTTATTTACATTCTTCCTCCGGTAAACGGATTGATTTCCCCTGTTAAATCACGTCCTGCTTTCTTTTCTTCGTCTGCGATGCGCTTGCCAATCGCAATTTTATTCCAAATTAGTGGCACCCAAATACACGCTCCGAACAAAATTATCCAAAAAAGTTCTCCCATTTCTTCCACCCTTTCATTTTCTGCTCTTATTTTGAAGACAATAAGAAACGCGTACACGCTTTTTACTCTTTGTTTGAATCACTCATGCCGTATGAAAAGAAATAAACCAGGATTGATAAAGCCATTCCGTACACGGTCCAAGCCGCTAGTAAAATGGCATACTGATGATTGATAAAAAAGACTCCGCTCGAAATCAGCAGCAGGATAAAACTAATCCATTTTACTTTTTTCATTACTCTATCCCCTTTACTTAACTTTTTACAGTAAGTTTCTTATTATCTACTTGTTATTACGGAAAAACTGTATAAAAGTTCCATATTTTTAAAATAAACCGAAAATAATTTGATAAAACGTTCAACTATCGATTATCATATACCTTAAAGTAAGCTTTAGGATTCATAAGTGGGAGTGAACAATCTTGTCTTATAGCATGAAAGAAATGAATGAAAAAACCGGGCTTTCCGCACCGACTTTACGCTACTATGAAAAAGAAGGGATCCTTCCTTTTGTAGAGCGTGATGAAAATGGAAAACGCCTCTATAATGATACGAATATTGAATGGATCCGTTTTATCTTAGCTCTGCGCTCAACGGGCATGCCTCTTGCAGAAATCAAGCGCTATGTAGAGCTCTATAAACAAGGCGAAAGCACAATTAAAGAACGAAAAAACATGATGCTTCAGCACAAAGAAGCGGTCGAAGAAGAAATGGCCAAAACTTTTAAATACCTTGAACAAATCAACTATAAGCTTGCTTTGTACGACTCACTAGAAGCAGAATTAACGCAAAAGGAAATTAAAATTTAAACACAAAAGTCCGCAGGTGCACCTGCGGACTTTTTATTAATACAGTGAATTCACGGTATTCAACAACTCTTCTGACCATGTCCAATCGCTGATTTCAACCGCATCTGTTACGTGATGCAATTTACTAGCTCCGATAATGCTTGATGTTACAGCGGGCTGATTCAATACCCATGAAAGAGCAAACTGAGACAAGCTTACTTCATTTTTTTCTGCTAACTTGCGATACTGCTCCACCAGCTGAAAGTTTTGGTCTGTAAAGTAGTTTCGCAGCAGCTTTTCACCATGCGCAGCGCGACTTTCTGGCGGCACGTCATTTGGTGTTTTATATTTGCCTGAAAGCATGCCTCGTGCTAACGGACTGTATACCATGACGCCTACACCTTCAGATTGACTAAACGGCAGCAGCTCTTGTTCAATTTCACGAGAGAGAAGATTATACTGAGGCTGAACGGAAATGAATTTTTCAAGATTCATTTTGTCACTAATATGATGAGACTTTGCGATTTGCCAAGCGGCATAATTGGAGCAGCCAATATAACGAACTTTGCCTTGACGAACTAAATCATCTAGCGCGCGAAGCGTTTCTTCCATAGGTGTATTCGGATCAAAAAGATGGACTTGATAAAGATCAATGTAGTCTGTCTGCAGTCGTCGCAGCTGATTATCCACTTCTCTCATAATATGTGTGCGTGAAAGGCCTTTATCATTTTGGCCTTTTCCTACGGCAATGCCGACTTTTGTTGCAAGCACAACATCATCTCGTTTTCCTTTCAACGCGCGTCCAATAATTTCTTCAGATTCCCCTGTGCCATATCTAAACTCTTCGTCTTGCCCTTTTCCGTAATAGTTAGCCGTGTCAATGAAGCTAATTCCGTTGTCAATGGCGCTATGTAAAATAGCTGCCGACGCTTTTTCGTCAATCCATCGTCCAAACGCCATAGTACCTAGACATAAATTTGATACTTCCAGACCTGTTGTTCCAAGCTTTCGATATTGCATCGATACCCTCTCCTTTTTATGGCTGTCTCTACTCTCTCTTATCATACACCTTAACGTCCACTTTAAGGCAAGCCTTAAGCGTGCGTGCATATACAAAAAACGGCTAGGAACAGGCAGTGCTTCTAGCCGTTTTCGGGTTCATTTCCGCTTTTTTTTGCAATTCGCTTCTTCAGTAGACATAATATGGTAAGATAAATCATAGCTTACTCGTTATCGAAACTACATTAAGCTGCCGCTGTTAAAATAACGGCGATTCCATTAAAACAAGCATGAATGATCATACTTGGAAGCAGCGACTTTGTTTGTTCGTACACCCATGCAAACACGAGACCTGATAAAAAATTAACGGGCAAGGTATTGTACGTTGGAATATGCACCAGCATAAAGATAAACGAGCTTCCTACTAATCCAACGACAATCCCTCCTTTACGTTTTAGCCACGTATAAAAAAATCCTCGGTAGATAATCTCTTCATAAAAAGGTGAGATCACAGCGGCTGAAACAAAAGCAAGTATAAATGAAAACAGCGACAGGTCTTGCTGTAAACTGGCTGTTTTTTTATTTTCATACGTCATACCAAACCATTCCATTAGCACAACAATTGCCACACTTCCTAAGATCAGCACAAAAAGCCAAAAAAGAATGCGCGGCCAGTGCCGTTTTGAAAACGATTGAAAACCAATTTTTCTATCACCAGCCTGAACCATCAGCCCATACAGAGCTGATAAAAACACAGCTGCCATAACAAACCCAGTAGCTGTTCCAGCATAAAGTTCATTTTTAAACAGGGAATGTAAAGCATCCTGCAATATGCCTTCAATTAAGATAGGCACCCCAACAAATGTGACGACCAGCATAATTACGAATGATTTTATTGTCCATAATTCTTGATTTTTTTGTTTCAATTTACTTCGCCTCCCTTTTACATATATTCAGTGTAAAAGGTGACGTAACGTTACCTGCAAGCATTTTTTGGAGGGGTTAAAAATGATTTATTTTTCTACTGGGCAAGCCGCTAAAAAATTAGGCCTCACGGTGCGTACGCTTCGTTACTACGATCAAATTGGCTTGCTTCATCCATCGTCAAAATCAGAAAATGGAAAACGCTCCTACTCAGAAACGGATTTAGTCACACTAGAGAAAATTACTTTGTTAAAAAACTTAGCCGTTCCTTTGCGAGATATTGAACTTATTCTTCACAAAGTGAGTATCGATGAACTTCTAGCCATTCATCAGCAAAAACTTCAGCAAAAAGCGAGGGAAATTCAACAAGCTTTAGAACATACTCACACGCTTCGCAACAGTATAAAAATAGAAGGTGAATTAAACTGGAAGCAGCTCCTTCCTTTAGTTGACAATGAAACTAATGCCAAGAGCAGCTGGAATGATCTGCTTTCGGTTTCAATAGAAGAAAGTGAGATTCTGCAGCATGATTTGCCTAAAATGGAGAATGCGAGTGCCGATAAATGGATTAACATCATAAAACGAGTTCAGCTTTGCTTAAAGCATCAGCGTGCACCTCAATCTGAAGATGGACAGCTAATTGCAGCTGATATACTGCTTTTATCGAGTAAGCTATTTGGCCCTCATACGGCTTTAGAAAAAGCCTTTTGGGATGTTCGCAAATCTCCTGAGGCATCAAGTTCACTTAATCTCTACCCTATTGACAGCGAAGTCCTTCAATTTATTGAAGATGCGATTATTTTTCACGAACAACATACAAAGGAATGAAGGTATTGAAAAAAGAAAAGCTGTTTGCTAATTCTTCTTATAAAAAATTTTTTATTTCAAGCACTGCAGCAAGCTTCGGAGATTTATTTGATATGTTTGCGGTGATGACGCTTTTTACATACGTGTGGCACGCAAATTCCCTCTGGATTACGCTTATTCCTGTCGCGTACGCTTTACCTAGCATCCTGCTAAGTCAAGCAGCAGGAAATTTAGCGGACCGCTATGATAAAGTACAGCTGATGTTTCTGTCTGAACTAGTCCGTCTTCTGTTCACATGTCTGTTATTTTTCACAAATGAACCGCTTTTGGCACTTGGGGTGCTGATGCTGCGCTCTATGAGTTCTGTTATGAAAGTGCCCGCACAGCTCTCTTACGTTCGAGAAGTGGTCAAAGAAGATCAGCTGATGCAGGCCTCTACTTTACAAAACATTATGTTTCAAGTTGCCAAAGTTGTGGGGCCGTTTCTTGGAGCCGCCGCGCTGACGATTACAACGCCAAAAGCATGCATTTTAGTTAATGCCGCAGCTTGTATGATTTCTATTGGCGTGCTGTTTTCACTTAAAAAAGCAGGTAAAAACATTCAAGGGCAAGCTGCTCGTTCTTCCCATCAAGCGAAAGAAACGTACTCAAACGGCTGGAAAATCGTTTTTCAGCACTCACTCCTTTTACGCGTCGTTATTTTGTTTCACCTTTCGTATTTTGTAGTGATGCTTGTTGACGCTCAAATTAGCATCTTTCTACGAGATGTGCTGCCTCACCATCCGGAAATGCTCGGCTGGCTGCTTTCTGGAATCGGACTGGGGGCGCTAGCAACAGGAGTGTATCTTAATAGAAAAAAACAGGTTCACCATCCATTTAGACTGTTATCACTTGGACTGCTTCTATTTGGAGGGGCTTTATTTTTCATTAGCTGCTTTAATCCAGCCGTTATGTCACGCTATTTCATTTTGATTGCTGCACCTATTGGAGGAGGCGGAGTTGGGCTTAATTTACTGCTGTTTAACTATATCGTTCAAACATACAGCGACAAGGAACACCTCGGAAAAGTGTACGGATTCATCAACACCTTAACGAGTGCC
The DNA here is from genome assembly GCF_055710015.1 of Priestia sp. VA7. Lineage (NCBI taxonomy): Bacteria > Bacillati > Bacillota > Bacilli > Caryophanales > Bacillaceae > Priestia > Priestia sp. VA7. The sequence goes on along the minus strand of NZ_JBVQPN010000001.1, from coordinate 1,030,869 downwards.
GTTTTACTTATTGCTCCTCTTCTTGGAGGCATGCTCGTAAAGCTTGCAGGTGCTCAGACGACTTTTTTAGCGGCGGCAATCATCATCGTAAGCGTTGGATTTGTGAGTATGCTGATGCCTCTGCGTGATAAACAGGAAAGAAACGTTCAGATTGACGCATAAAAAACAGCTTGAGGTTATAGCTCAAGCTGTTTTTATAGACTCCTATTCATCAACCAGCGGCTACATAAATCAAAGCAGCTAATATGTTCGGTACTGCAATAGCTCCAAATCGTTTTGCATCTTCAACTCGGCTCACCTTGCGCGTCTTTTTGGATGAAAAGAATGTGCCTGTACTTCCTAGCACGATACTGTCAATAAGGTATGCCAAAGCTAAAACCAGTGATACTGCTCCCATTGTGCCTGACACAAAATAGAGATAGCTCCACTTTTCTGTAAAAGCAGCAAGGGCAAGGGCAAGAACAATCCCTACCGTCACGATACCTGCTATAAATCCTTTTTTAATCATTGCATCCCTCTTCCCTTCCTGCCCCTTAAATTTTACCATATACTTCTTTTTTGTAAGATATCTTACATTTCATTCTACTATACTCGCACCTTATGGTAAAATTAGTAAGAGAGGTGGTACATATGAAAAAACGTCAAGGAATCACGCTGCTTTTATTTATACTCGGAGCAGCCTCTATTTCTTTTGGGATGGCTTTAAAAAATATCTTTCCTTATTCCCCTGCAACCGGGTGGATTTTAGGAACACTGCTTTTGTTAGGAAACTCGTTTTATACGAGAAGATACTTACATAGAAGGTCAATTAGGAAGTAAATATACGCCCTGAGCCGTATATACAAACCTTCATTCGGTTATGGTAAAATAGATAAGCAAAAACTGGATGTAAGGAGATTTTGAGTTTGAAAACAGGATTAATATCTGGCATTATATCTTTAATTATTGTGATTATTATTTCTATTACAGCAGGCAACTGGCAGTATATTTACTATATTTCAGGCCCTCTTGGCATATTACTTACGGCAATTGCACTCGTAACCTTACTGGACACATTTCGATTTGAAACGAGAGGACCTTACTTTACCCCGGTCCGGCAGCGAGAGGATACCGAATGGATGAAACGTTTTATTATTGCAGCTGTCCCTCATTTAGTTGCTTCATGTATTTGTATCTTATTTTTATAGAAACCAAAAAGCCAATGAATGATCTTCATTGGCTTTTCTTTTTTATTATGTTAAATACCGCGCGACATACCGTAATAATCAATACGGTAATCCACAGCCCCTTCTGCAAATACATTTACAGCTGATTTGGAATCTTTTTTCGGGAATACCCGGGAAGTGAAGACAATTTTGCCGCCGTTTATATAAATTTCGACGATGCTTTTGTCGACAAATACACGAACATCGACTTCATTTGACGCTGTCCATTTTTCAGAGCGAACCACACCGTATTCCGTTGCATATTGATGGTGGAATGAAGAACGGTCGAGTCGCACTTCTTGCTTTTCTGTATCAAACACGAGGCGAAGCTCTTCTTCTTTACTATTAAATAGCTCTAAACCAAACTGTTTGGCCCCTATCTCGCGGAACGTCATATTGATTTCATATGCATTGTTTGTTGCTTCATCAATGATCACTTCTTCATTTTTTAGCGTTCCTCTAAAATGAACTGCTTGATCTCGAAGCTTATGTAACTCTTCTACAGGCTTTTGAACAAGTTCATTTCCTTCAAGCGAAAGTTCACGAGGAAGCGTTAAGGCATGGGCCCATCCGTATTCGTCTGACGGATAGTCAACGTCCGGGTTTCCAATCCATGCAAATAGTAAGCGACGTCCGCTTTCATCTTGGAACGTTTGCGGTGCATAAAAGTCAAACCCTTTATCAATTTCACGGTAATACTCCATTTCAAACGTTAAACTTTCCACATCAAATGTTCCCACCGCGTAAATTACATTGTAAATATTATAAAAATTGTGGCCATCCGCTTTGATTCCTTGCGGCGAAAAGACAAACACATCTTTTCCATCCAGTTTAAAGTAATCCGGGCACTCCCACATATAGCCAAAGTCAGGAAGCGATGTTTTAACTTCGCCTTTAAATGACCACTGAAGCGCATCGCTTGATTCATACACAATTAACGCGCCCGTTTCGTTTTCACGCTGAGCGCCCAGCAGCATATAATATGTATCATTTTCTTTCCATACTTTCGGATCACGCACATGTCCTGTATACCCATCAGGAACGCCTTGTACCGCTGGATTATGCGTGTATTTTTCCACACTTCCATCCCTGTTTAGCATCGCGATACATTGATTAGCTGAACGTGAGCCGTCTTCGTATTTTACATTCCCCGTATAAAACAGCAGCCCTTGACCATCTTTTTCAATCGCGCCGCCTGAGTATGCGCCGTGCGATTCATATTCTTCCGTTGGCGTTAACGCAACCGGAAGGCGTTCCCACGTTACTAAATCCGTAGATTTCACATGAGCCCAGTGCTTCATTCCATGCATCGCACCGTACGGATACCACTGATAAAACACATGATATTCACCGTTTAATTGAATCAATCCGTTTGGATCATTCATCAGCCCGTACTGTGGATGAATATGATAAATCGGCTGCCAGGTGTCTTTGATTGCTTTGTCTTTTAATGCTTCTAACTCTCCAGATTTTGCTTCTAAAATCGTTCTGTACTTCGATTCAGCCATTTCTTCAATCCCTCCAGCATCTAAAAAAAGAGAACGTATTCTCCTTGCCCTCTATGATATAAAATTTTAAGTGAAAATGCTACCAAAGAACGAATGTTGTCGTTTTCTTGTGTCGGATTTTATAGATAAGTTTTTTTCTGTTTTTATAGCAGAAAAGAAGGTTTTTCTGTCAGGTGGTTGAATACTATATACAATCAAATTTCACCAGCCTGTACGAGCGTCCGACGGCACTTGCACATTTTTTTAGCGAATCATTTGCGTTTTACAGGAAGTATTCAACAAAATGGTAAACCCTTCATATTACATATTATAAAAGGAGGAAATGTCATGACAAAAGAAAACGTAAAAGAAACAGTGGGTAAAGAAACAAAAGGTGGAAGCAAAGAGTTATTAGTCGGCACGTTAGTAGGCAGCGTAGTCGGTGTCACAACAGCTTTACTAGTAGCGCCAAAGTCAGGAAAAGAGCTGCGTGCTTCTATTCAAGACGGAGCGAATCAAGCACTTGCTAAAACAGGTCAAGTGAAAGAAACGGTATATGCAAAAGGCCAAGACCTCAAACAGCGCACGGCCCGCCTTTCACAAAAAGTCTCCGAACAATCTTCGCAAGTTGTCAACAAAGTGAAATCTCTGCGCACTGTTAAAGAACAGCCGCTTGCAGAAACGGCTGCAGCAGAAGAGCTTGAAACGACAGAAATCGTTCGAGATCCTGTTCTTGAAGCTGAAGCGGTGCAAGAAGAATTAAATACAATTACGCAAGAAGTAAGTGATTTAGAACAATCTGTCGATGAAACAAGACGTTAATAACAAGCTGTAGAGATATCTCTACAGCTTTTATGTATATTCGCTACCCTTCCTTCCACCCTTCAAAAAAATAGCCTGCGTACGGACACAGCTCTGATTCCGCCAGTTCTTCATAACGCTGTCCGCTGTAATACTTCGCCAGCACAATCTTAGGCTTAAAAGCCGCTACCCCTTCACTGTCTTCTTTCCCCGCTCCGCTTTCTCTCATCAAACAAAAAATATCCATTCCCGCAAACTCTCCGTACCCTTGATAGCACGACTCATAATAAACTTTACCAGGTGTCACCAAATAGCACTCCTGCTGCCACGACGGCTGTTTACTGTAGACACTCGCAATACTTATTCCACTCACTGCACACTTCCAGCTGCAAAGTCCAACCATACAACGCCTCCAACGACTTGATAGTCTATTCATCTACAACTTTTGATAAAATCAAACATTCTTTAAAATGTACAGAATTCTCTCTTCAGCCTAAAAGCCACACTACCGTATTCTCAGTCAGTCCCCTTGAATTTCCCCAAAAAGGTCCACCTATGCGGAAGTTGGCAACCCGCAAGGGAGGGCAACTTCCGCATAGGTCTAGCACTTTATACTTGGCTGCCCTTTAGCCAAGTATAAAGTGCTACATCGATAGAAATAAAAAAGGTCTGATAAATCGACCATTTCTGGTGATTATCAGACCTCAAGTTTTTCTGCATTTGAGCGGCTTATTTGCTGTTCAAGCGATTTAGCCAGCAGTACGATTTCATGATCTACATATTTTGTTTTGATTTCTTCGATTTCCATTAATGTTTTAGAAAAGCTTTCTGCATTATTTCCCTGTCTGTGCTGCACATCTTTAAAGAAATCCAGCAATGCCTCGTTAGACTGCGTTGGACGGCTAAAATCAATCGTGTACATTTTGTACCCCAGTGTTAAATTTGTTGTAGTTGTCATAATTATTTCCCCCATTCTTCCTATAGTGATATATCTTCTATTCTTTACCCTTTAATTCCTTCTTTTTAACCTAAATTAATTATTTTTTTCAAAAAAACTTCCCATTATAAGAAAAAACATCCTTATAACAAGGATGTTAGAGTATTCTTCCCTTCGGTACAATTCCAGATGCAAAGTCATCTTTGAACTTAAAGCTAGCAGAATTGTTTTCCGTTAGAAAATGTATTTCCCATTTAAAGACCGGATATTCGGGCTTGTACATTTCGACTTTCTGATCGGGATTTTCTTCTAATCTTGCAATTACTCGTTTGAATCCTTCATATGCAATCCACCAATCGCTTCCAGTTTCATCGGTAATAAAACAAATAGAACCGTCAATTAAATGAAGGTTTTGCTTGATATCATCAGCATTTGTAAAATACGCATTTCCAAACGTTTGAAGACAATGATCGCAATAACCTGCTTTGCCTCCATCTTTATAAATCCAGTGCGCGATTGGCTCACTGCAGTCTTTACACGTATTCGTCACTTCTTGGAGAAATGTTTTTCCGCTCCACTGTTCCTTTTCATCTTCAAAAACGGTCCATACTAAATAACTTTCCGTTTGCTCTGAAATAAAAAGGCGAAACGGCTCGTCTCGATGCCAAAAGTGAATATTTTGTTCATCTGATTCTTCAAAGTCAATGACAAAATTATCTCGTTCTAATATATGTCGAATAACATTGGTTAAAAAGGTAACATCCATATAAGGACCTCCCGTACTAAGCGTGACTTCTAGTAAAAATAGCGTTTATGAGTTAAAACATATCATGCGTGCTGAAATAACGTCAACGATTACCTCTTGCTTTCTCCGAAAACTGGAAAAGAAATGGTCAAACGCGTTATAATGGTAGTCATGTTGAAACGGAAAGGAGATTTTATGAAGTTTACCGTTCAATCAACTGCACTTTTTCTTCTCTTTTTTATTTGTTTAAGCGGCTGTTCTGATAACGCCGAGCAGTCAAAAAAGCCAGCCGGCTATTTAGTTCAAGGGCGCATTTTAGAAGTGAAACGGGATGAAATTCTTATTGCAAACGTCATTCCGCGAGATACTGCGCTTGACTATACAACAAAAGAAATACTTGGTTCTAGCGATGTACAGCCTATTTATGTAAAAGTTTCGGATGATCAAACATACAAAAAAGGACAGCTCGTTAAAGCATGGCTCAAAAAAGACAAAAGCGTTCAGTATTCCGTTCCGGCAAAAGGCGAAGCTGTTGAAGTCAACATTTTAAAACAGCCGTAGAAAAGCTCCTGTTACGGGAGCTTTCTTCTTGTCAGCTGCCGTCCGGTCCGATTCATTTTATGCTGTTCAAAATCCCACTTTTCTAAAAAGCGCTTTGCCGATATATAACCAGATTCATATAAAAATTCAATTTCTTCTTCCTTTAAGGCAAAATCCGTTGCCGTAATCACCCCCGTTGGAATTTGTACGGTTCGTTCTTTGGTCTCCGCGTTCAAATACCGCAAATCGTGAGCTTGCAGCATCGTTGTAAACATGCTTTTAAATAAATGGACAGGTGTTGGAATAATAGCAGCTGTATCAATTTCTTCTTTTACAAATCGAAAACCAAACGTTGGGAAACGCGGATGCTCCGTATCAAACAGCCAAATCGGAAAATTGCTTAAAAGCGCTCCATCGACAATGTAGGACCTCTTGAACCCTTTGGATTTCCAAATGACGGGACGAAAGAAAAAAGGAATGGACGCACTCATCATCACAGCTTGTGAAATCTTCATATCGCTTGGCTGCATTCCGTATCGGGGCAAATCGTCAGGGAGCACAAGCATCTGTCCGTTCGAAATATCTGAGGCAATAATTTTCAGCTTATCTGCCGGCAAATCCGCAAACGTTTCGATTCCTTTTTCACGCAGCAGACCATACACCCATTTTTCCAAATAATCATTTTTATAAAAGCCTAAATGAACCATCAGTTCAATCAAGTTTCCAATCAGAGGAATTCGGTTAATGATCGTTTTCCCGCGAAACTTAGCATAGTCCATGTTTTGAAGCTCTCTGCGAATTTCCCCGCTTTTATAGCCGCTCGCCAAAAGTGCCGCAATCAACGCTCCGGCTGACGTACCTGCTAGACGCTGCCATTCTACATTGCTTTCTTCCATCGCTTCAATCGCACCCGTAAATGCAATTCCTCGAACGCCTCCCCCTTCAAACACAGCATCTGCTTTCACATCTTTCCCCTCCTATACAACTCTCTAGTTTTTATATACCCTTTTTTATATTCAGGTTTTCGCTACTCCATACCTTTTATTTTTTCAACAAAAAAAGACTGTTTCTTTGATCGAAACAGTCTTTTCTTTACAGTCGCTTTATTACCATTCGATAGTAATTCATTGTCAGCCAGTAAAAAATGAAATAAATAACCCCGTATACTGCATCCGCTATTAAAACAGGAACGATCAGACTTTCACCGGTTAGATTCGTAATGACCTTCAGCGCAAATAGACTGTGCAAGATGCCAATTACTAAAGGCAAACCAAACGTAAACAGCTGCTGCTTCCGAACGGCGCTCATCATTTGAGACACTGAAAACCCAAGCTTGCGCAGAACTTCAAATCTTTTGCGCTCTTGTTCGGCTTCGGAGATTTGCTTAAAATAAATAATACTGCCCGTTGCCATCAAAAAGACGAGTCCTAAAAACCCTCCAATAAAAATAAACAATCCTTTACTCATTAGCCCTGCCTGAAACACATCATAGTATGAAGTACGGCTTTCTCCAGCTTCTTTTGTAATCTGATGATAGTTCTTAGTAAGTTCATTTTGTTTGTTTCCATCATCCGTATTAAATACGTACACCGCCTGCTTTTTTCCAGCCTTTGAAAGTTTGATAAACGTGTCGTGATTGACTACAAACTGATAGCCGGCACTCTCAGAATCAAGGATAAGCGAAGGTTCTGATTTAATAACTTTTAAAGCAAGCTGTTCTGATTTGTTCAGCGGCACAGCTGCCGTTTTACCTGTACTCGGTTTAAATACTTTTCCTTTTGCCATCGAATCAAACACAACGGTTTCGTTTGCGTTTAACGCAGGAATCGCAACGCCATTTTTCCGCACTTCCTCTTCATCTAAAAAGCTGATTCGCTCACCATCTCCATAGTAACCAGATGTAATAAATCGAAAGTCCGATAAATCAGCAGAGTGCTTCACGATATGATAGACATACTGATTTGATTGGATATCTAACTCACGCAGTACATCCATAAAACCTTCCGCTGCGTTTTTGCTGTGCAGCGTATAGTCATAAGGCTGCATGCTTCTGGCGTCGGCTTTTGTGTTATAGTACGAGGAATACGTCACACCAACTGCTACGAGTGTAGTAGCCGATAGGATCGTAATTAATGTTAACACTCGTGCATTTGCTTTAATTCGATACATCATAGTAGAAACGCTTAGCATATTTGCAAACGAATAATATCGGCTTGCATGCTCTCGGTAAAGCCCCATCAGCCACTCAATTGTGGCTTTAAAAAGTAAAAATGTACCGAAAATGACCGAGAACAGTACAACGGCTACAATTAGAAAAAACTTAGGTGTCACAATATTTCCCAATGAAAGGTAGTATCCGTAGCCAACGAGTAAGATACCCAGTCCTCCCACTACAATTGAGCGTTTCGAATTCATTTTATTTACGCGTTCACTTTTGCTTTCTGCTTGAAACAGATCTAATAGGGTATAGCGGTACATAATAAAATAGCCTTGAAACGATATAAAAATGGTAACAATCAAAAACACTACGGCTGTTTTTAAAACCGCTTGAAAAGAAAATGTGAGCGTAATCGAAAGCGACAGTCCCATAAGCTTTAGTAAAAACAGCACAAACAGCCTTGAAAACACGGTACCTAGTAAAATACCGACCACCAGAGAAAAAATCCCCAGCAGCATATTCTCATAAAAAATCATTTTTCCAATCGTACGTTTTTCAATGCCGACTAAATGATACAGCCCGAGCTCTCTCTTACGCTGCCCGATAAAAAATGAGTTTGTGTATCAAATAAAGACAACAATAAAGGTAAGCAGAACGTAGTTTGAAGCATTAAAAATGCCCTGCAGCCTCAGCTCTTCTCCAATAACCTTTGAAATCGATTGGTCGTACTGAAGCGTAGCAAACACATAGTACACAATAATACTAAAAATCATTGAAAAGAAATAAAGGCTGTACCGGCTAATATTTTTGCGCATATTCTTTTTAACAAGATCAAATACGGTCATAGCCTTCACCGCCTAATGCGCCTTGAATGTTCATAATTCGTTTAAAAAATGCTTGTCTCGTTTGTCCGCCTTTAAACAGCTCCGTGTAAATTTGTCCGTCTTTAATAAACAGCACGCGGCTGCAGTAGCTTGAAGCCAGCGGATCATGCGTCACCATAATAATCGTGGCACGGTCTTCTTGATTTAATTGCGACAGCTTTTCAAGCAGGCTTGAAGCAGCTTTGGAATCAAGAGCTCCGGTAGGTTCATCGGCGAAAATAACGGCTGGATTCGTAATCATTGCTCTCGCTGCTGCAACGCGCTGTTTTTGTCCGCCAGAAATCTCATACGGATACTTATCGGCCAGCTCATAGATGCCTAGTCGCGTTGCGGTGTCTTTAAGCTTCGCTTCCATCTCTTTCTTAGACATTTTTATAACCGTAAGCGGAAGAAGAATATTTTCTTTTACCGTTAACGTATCCAATAAATTATAATCTTGAAAAATAAACCCTAAATGATTGCGTCTGAAAGCAGACAGTTTCTTATCTTTCATGAGCGCCACGTTTTCTCCTTGAATCCATATTTCGCCATCGGTGGGACGGTCAATCGTTGAAAGAATGTTCATCAGCGTCGTTTTTCCCGCTCCAGATGGTCCCATAATACCGACAAACTCTCCTTCTTCGATTGTAAAATCAATTCCTTTTAGCGCTTCGTATACATTTCCTCTTGATCCAAACGTTTTGGTTACATTTTTTCCTTCAAGAACAACGCTCACTTTTCCTCCTCCTTTCGTTCTTTTGTAGGCCACATGCTTTTCACTCGCTGCGGCAGCTCATTCTTTGTTATAACGTCATATTTCCGAACTTCATTGCCTCGAACGAAAAGGTCAATAACCGTTCCTTCTTTTAACTGTTTAATCGTTGTAAATGTTTGAAACGTTGTTTGTCCTTTTTCGTTTATCACTGAAATTGTATATTGAACTCGTCCATACTCATCCACTTTTTTTGCTTCTTTTGGGATAATCCCGTATTGATGCTCCGTTGCGGCTTTTTGATAAATCTTTATTCCTCCTATACCTGCCCCTACAACCAAAAGCAGAGCTAAGAGGCTAATCCACTTTCGCTTCATGTACGTTCCCTCCTTGTGTATAGCTCTATCTTACTTTGAAACAAGGAAAGATTCGTTTGAAGCAGATGACAATCTCAGCGTGCAATCTTACATTTTTGAAAGGTTATCAAAAGAATTCGGTTTGTAGAAGGTCAGAATCACCGTGGTTCCTTCGTGTAAAAGTGAATTCACCTCTATTCGATGGCCAAGAGCATCTGTAATTTTTTTTGAAAAATACAGCCCTAGCCCCGTAGCTCCCTTCGTTTTTCTTCCCGCAGTTCCTGTGAATCCTTTTTCAAAAACCCGGGGAAGATCTTGAGTTGGAATCCCTTTTCCTTGATCAGCGATAAATAACTTTACGTACTTTGGCGTTTCTTCACTAAAAAAAGAAAGCTTTCCTTCTAGAGGGCTATATTTAATGGCGTTAGACAGCACTTGCCTCACAACAAACTGCATCCACTTTGAATCAGTGTACACCAGTATGTCTAGATTTTTTTCATCAATATGCAGTTTCTTATCAATACACCATTTTGAGAAGTACGCAACGTTTGGAAAAACAAGTTCGCTTAGCGACACTGCCTGCACCTGATAATCTTTTTCTAAGTACTGCAGGCGTGCAGAATATAAATTCTGATCTACTAATCCGTCAATTTTCATCCACTCATCTTCAATATCCTTTAGCCAAGGCCATTTATAAAGCTCTGTACGATGAGCATTAATAAGCAGCTTCATCGCAGTAAGCGGCGTCTTGATCTCATGAACCCAAGTCGTTACATATTCCTGCTGCTCTCGCTGCTGTACGTGAAGAGCTTGAGTTTGTCTGCGATATACACGATCTATATGCTGCAGCAAACTCAGCATGTCTTCTTCTGCTTTTGTTCGAACATATGGCTGCATTTCTTGTAAATCGTACGCATCATTCCGCAGCATTAAGGTCAACTTTTTCAGAAATCTTCTTTCTTTTATTCCTCTCCATAAAAGAAACAGAATCAGCAGACACAGCGTTAGTAGATTCAAATACCAAAACGAAGTGGACGACACCTTAATATCATACTCAAGCAGCAGCAGAGCATCAATTACACTCAGCCATATAAGAACAAATAAAATCCAGCTTAGTCTTTCTCTTAAAAAACTTTTCCACATCTTAATTCACCAAATATCCTTGGCCTTTTTTGGTCACAATTTTATCATTCAGCCCGATTTCTTCCAGCTTGGTGCGAATGCGTGTGATATTGACAGAAAGCGTATTGTCACTTACAAATTTCTCATCTTCCCATAACCTTCGCATAAGCTCTTCTCGCGATACAATCTTGCCTCGTTCTTCCAAAAGAAGCCGTAAAATAAAAAATTCATTTTTCGTTAAATGAATTTCTTGATCTTTGTAATGCAAACTTCCTTTTTTTAAGTCTAGTACCGCGCCGTTCCACTCGATAACGTCTGAAATCGTGTCTCCATATGAATACGTTCTGCGCAGAAGCGCCTGCACTTTAGCAACAAGAACATCCAAGTTAAACGGCTTTTGAATATAGTCATCCGCGCCAACATTCATTGCCATAACAATATCCATTGGGTGTTCACGAGAGGAAAGAAAGACGATAGGAGCTTTTGAAACTGTACGTATTTGCTGACACCAGTAAAACCCGTCATATACAGGCAAATTCACATCTAAAATAACAAGCTCTGGGCTTTCTGCAATAAATACTTCCATTACCTTTTGAAAGTCTTCTACTCCAGCCACTTCAAATGACCACTGTTCAAATTTCTCTTTCACTAATTCATATATTTTATCATCGTCTTCTAAAATTAAAATTTTCATGCATTCACCTCTATATTGTCCTATATTATGTATAACCCACTGTTGAATACTTTCTTAAAAGCTCATCTAATTCATTAGCATGACAGCAATTTTCTTAAAAATAAACCATTTATTTCTGTAAAACGAAGAATGAACGAGTATTATCGTAGTGTAAACTTGTATATGTTACAAGTTTCCCTGTACAAATACTACAAAATAATGACAATATCGTTAATAAGTAATCTTTAAACTCCATTAAATGCTCATTTTTTGTTACTATAGTATATAAGATGAAAACTTAAACTAATTTGACATGTGGATATGTAAAAAGGAGCTAGTTATCAATGAGTGTACCCAACAAATTACGCGACAACGCAATGGTGATGTTAAAAGAGACAAGCCGAACATTTTTTATTCCAATTAGCCACTTGCCGGCAGAATTGCAGGATGCAGTAGGATCTGCTTACTTATGTATGAGGGCAATTGATGAAATTGAAGATCACCCTGAGCTAGAAGCCGGTGTAAAAAGCCGCTTGCTTTACGCCATTAGTGACCTGTTAAAAAAGTCTTTTAACGAAGACGAGTACATGGCATTAGTAGGTCCTTATCAAGCTGATTTACCTGACGTAACGCTTCAGCTCGGCAACTGGATTGCGCTTTGTCCGACTGGAGTTGCAGATCAAGTATTAGATGCAACTTCTATTATGGCCAAAGGAATGGCCGATTGGGTAGAAAAAGGCTGGCATATTCAAAATGAAGCGGATTTAGATGACTATACGTTCTACGTAGCTGGTCTAGTAGGTGTGATGCTTAATGACATTTGGAAATGGTATGACGGCACGGAAACAGATAAAGAATTAGCTATTGCGTTTGGACGCGGCTTGCAGTCTGTTAATATCCTGCGTAATACCTCGGAAGATTCAGAGCGCGGAGTCAGCTTCTTTCCTAACAATTGGAGCAGAGAAGATATGTTTGCCTACGCTCGCCGCAATCTTTCACTAGGAAAGAAATATTTAGAAGATGTCAAATCGCTTCCAATCCTTCATTTCTGTAAAATTCCGTTAGCGCTTGCTGATGGAACATTAAACGCCTTGATGAAAGGAAAAGAAAAAATGACGCGTGACGATGTAAATAAAACGGTAAATGAAGTTGTGGATATGTAAAAACAAAAGCACGGAGCCCCTGGGTTCCGTGCTTTTTATATTTCCACCTGCAGACTTTCATATAAAGCGACTATTTCCCCTTGAATAATAGGATAGTGTTTCAGGGTCGGAACACTTGAAAGCTTTGGCGCTCGTTTTTGCTCAGCTGCTGCAGCTAGCTGAGCAAATGTTTCCTGAAGCTCTCGTTTCTCCGTTTCTGACAGCTCATATCCTTCAAACGACGCAAGAAGCATATAACCTAACTGCTGTGTAGCGACAACTGCAGGCCACAACCCTTCTAGTTTGACGGCCGTTTTAGAATATTCTCCAATCACATTATCGTACAGCGCCCGAAGATTAACGAGTTCTCCTTGAAGCTTATTTCTTTCTCGTTTAATTCTTTCTTCATCTTGTTCGGTGCTTAGCATTTCTAAAAACTGTCCTTCTTTTCGTATCACATCTCCCAGCAAATATGGCAAACGAAGTGAAGAAGCTCGTTTAAAAATTAATACCGTGCCTACTACTCCAATAACAGAACCAATGACAATATCAATCACTCGAGCAGACGTAAAGTAGCTAATCGCTTTATCCGGATGACCGCTTTCAGCAATTAAAAGAGCATTTGGTGTGATAAAGAGCGTGCCGAGCGCGTAGTTTTTGACAATTACAATTTCAATCGTTGACTGAAGCACGAAGACAATGAGCGCAATGACGATTCCCGTTGGTTCAAGCATCAAAATTCCGGTTCCAATTAAAATACCTAAAATAGTTCCGACAGAGCGCTGAATACCTCGCTGAACCGTTGCACGAACGGTTGCTCCAAGCATTACTCCCGCGCACGTAAGCGGAATCCAGTAAGACCTTGGAATATTTGTCGTATAGGCAACGGCTGCGGCGATGATCATAATAATTCCGTAGCGCAAAGCATTTTTAAGCACATACGAACGTTTGTGAAAAGCAGCTTTTAACCGTGTTTTTACGCTGCCTTGTGAAAATTGAATATACTCTGTTTCTTTTAATTCTTTCATTTGAAGAACGTCATTTACATCCAATAGCAATGTACGTAGCTCTTCTTTGATGGACAGCTCTTCAATTTCTTCTCGAACGTCTCGAATTTTTTTATGTTTTTTTAACGTGGCCATTTCGGATGCGAACGTTTCAATCACCGCCTGTGCTTTTTTAGAAACAGCTGGATTAAAATCGTTCGCAGCGGCCATCACAAAGATAAATAGCCCTTCGGCTTTTTGATTTAATAAAAACAGACGATGCGCAAACGATGATTTTTTTCGATTAATTTTCGCTTGTTTCATCGCTGTTTCCGCTGCTCGAAGCTCGACAACCGTTTTATGCTGCTCGGCGTGAAACGATTCCGTACCAAGAGACCCGACAAATGAAGCTAGCTGCCTATACGCTTTCGCCACAGCGGCAGTTTCAGGTCCGCGCGGGTTAATAAGCCAGCCGCTCATGCTAATACACCAAGATAGTGTCCCTCCTAAAAAAACGAGTCCTGCGTGCAAAAAAACAGCCTGCAAATTCGGCGCTGGAATGCTCGTGCTCACAGCAAATGAAAGGACAAAAAACATGGCAGAAGGTCCTGGAATTTTTAATGCTCCGAAAACATAAACCGATACAGCTCCAATAACACCAAATAAAATAGTTTTCATCCAAGCTACGTCAGCAAATAACGAGCCGAGTGTAAAGCACAGTGTAACGCCAAGCAAAGCTAAAAATAACTTAACGCCACGCTGCGCATAAGGCTCATCTTTTGTATACAAATATGTAAAGCCGCCAATGCTTGCAATGAGTCCGTACTGCAAATGATCAAACAAAATCCCTATCAAAATCGGCAGGCTTGAAGACAAGCCTGAGCTGATTCCTCTTACCCACGGAGAAGAAGCGTGGTTAAAGCGAAAAGCGGCTTTGATTCCCGGCGCTTTTGGAGAAGCCTCAATTTTATGATGAATTTCTGTATGATTATATGCTGGTGACTTTTTGTCATCACTCACCTTGACCTCCTCCTTTCTCTCCATATATCTTTCCTGTTCTTAAAACGAGATAAACCTAAAAAACCGCTGTTCCTATCCGTATTGTGTTTAGGAACAGCGGTTTTTATCCTTATGAGCAGCGTACAATAAAAGCAAAAAGCAGATGAAACGAATGTCTCATCTGCTTTTTACTAACAGCTCTACTGCTTCTTTTACTAAGTTTTCGGTATTCTCGCCTTTTTCAATACTTTCTCTTACACATTGTTCAAGATTGGTGCTGACAATAACACCCATCGTGCGATCAATTGCGCTTCTGGCTGCTGAGAGCTGTGTCACAATGTCACGGCAGTCTTTTCCTTGTTCCATCATATTTAAAACACCTTTTAACTGACCTTCAATACGTTTCAAACGATTTTTAACTTGCTTATCATATTCCATCATACTACTACCTCCGCTCATGCATGATTGCGCTTCTTGCTTTTAAGCTGTACGCAAGAAGTAAATGTATACACAACTTTATACCTATTAGGGTATGATGTCAAGTAAAGGAAGTTTAACATAAATGTTAATACTTGTTTACACCGTATTTATTGTCTTGTAATCTAAACTTAGCAATCTGAGAGTATAGTTAAGCTGTAAAAACGACTTACACTGGAGGTTTGAGATGGCTACATACGGGAAAAAATTAATAGCAAGTCTATTCATCATGGCATGTATTTTAGGGTTTATGGGACATGCAGCTTTTTTAGCTCCTGAAAAAACGGAAGCTGAAGTAAATTATGATGCGACACTTTATTTTCCGTTAGACCGATATCCTGAAACGGGTGATCATATTCGTGACGCGATTGCCGCTGGGCACTCTTCCGTTTGCACAATTGATCGCGACGGTGCTGAAGCGAACCGAGAAGAATCCCTGAAAGGATATCCGACAAAAACAGGTTATGACCGTGATGAATGGCCAATGGCTATGTGCGAAGAAGGCGGAGCAGGAGCTGACATTCGCTATATTTCACCTTCTGATAACCGTGGAGCCGGCTCATGGGTTGGAAATCAGTTAGAACAGTATCCAGATGGTACAAGCGTACAATTTATCGTTCAATAATAGCAGAACAAGCTTTACTTTGAAGAGGTGAAATCATGAAAACAAAATGGAAAGAACAAGAGCTAACCATGTCTTATCATCAGTTTACGCTGTTTCAAAAAGGACAGCCAAAGCCCCATCACGACTGGAGCGATGAAGATATTCAAAAAGGATATGTCGCAGACGATAAAGCTATTTCATTTGAAGCCGTATCAAACACAAGAGCCATTATTGAAGTATGGGTAAACGAAACTCCAGACGCATCAAAAGCTGAAAAGACCACTCGCCTTCCTTTTCACGTCGAAAGCGATGGGATCGAAATCAAAAGCGTCCTATCTGAAACCTTAAGCTATGACATTCCAAACGGGTATTATTACGTCACATGCCTGACTATTCCTCTTCAAGAAAAAACAAACTCAGGCCTTTATTTAGTGAAGTATTTGCTGCATTTTGAAGGTCAATAAGTTTCTTTATCTGATATAAACGGGCTGATTTCACCAAGTGAGAACAAGTGCAGCTCATGCATCGCTCTTGTGCATGCTGTATAAAATAAATTTCGCTCATATTCATCCTGGTAACATTCACTCGATGCATTGTAAATGATGACGGCATCAAATTCAATTCCTTTTGCTAAGTAAGCTGGCAGAACAAGCATGCCTTTTTCAAATGAACTTGTTTCTTTTGTCAGCAGCCTTGCAGACATCGCTTCAGGCAGTGCTTGGAATGCCTGAAGACTTTCCTCAGCTGTTTTGGCAATAATGGCAATCGTTTTATAGTTTTGCTGCTTCAATTCATTAATTTTGTGTATGATTGCCTCATGAAGGTCTTGGACGTTATGTGCAGCCGTAACGGTTGGCTTCGCACCGTCTCGATTAAACGGCTCGATTAAATGACCATTTGCCACCATATCTCTTGAAAACTCGACAATTTGACGTGTTGATCGGTAGCTTCTCGTAAGAGTCAGCGTTTCTGCTTCTTTCTCTTCGTACAGTTCGCTTGAAAGAATGGTCGGTGCGTTCAAGGCATGCGCATAGATCGCTTGATTCAAGTCTCCAAGCAGCGTCATTCTGGCATGCGGAAACAGCTCTTTTAAAAATGCCAGCTGAAACGGTGAATAGTCTTGTGCTTCATCAATAAACAAATAGCGAATGACAGGATTGGCTTTGCGTCCTTCAAGTTGATCTTTTATATATAAGTAAGGCGTTACGTCTTCATAAGACAGCTTCATGTTCATGACACTTTGCACCGTGTTTTTAGCAGTGTCTTCCCATCCCTCTACATGTAGAAAAAGGTGACTCCTTTCAAACAGCTGCATATAGATACGTCGAATGTCGATAAATTTAAGCTGCTTGATCGCCTGCTTAATAAATTTCATTTTCTTAGCTACAACGGCTTTGGCTAAATACGCTTGTTCCCGGTCGAAATCATCAAATGAGCTTTCCGTATAGCCTTCCTTTTTCTGCAGATGCTGATAGGCCTCTACATAATCTTCTTTTTCTAAGAGCTGAATTTCTTCTTGAACCCAATCTTTTTTGCGCTCAAGTTTTTCAAGCTGATTAATGAGCTTAAGCGCCCACTCAGCTACGAGCTGCATCCTGTTGGGTATGGAAATTACTGTATCAAGCGAATAGAAATAAGACAGCAAACGCCGAGCGGATAAAACAATTTCGCCGCGGAACTTAATGTTTTTAAAAATGATGTCTTTAGTAGACAGTTCTTCGATATACGCATCTACCTGCTTTTTAAATTCACGGCTTGCCTTGTAGCGAATTTCCTGCATTTTTTGCTTTTTTGCTGCGGCATCTTTTTCCGTTAGCAAATATTCGATTTGAACGAATAAGTCCTCCACTTCAAACTCGTTTCCTAACCGGCCATCGGCATATTGCTGAAACGTTGTTTGTTTCATATTGTCTTCTCCAAGCTCCGGAAGAACGGTTGAGACGTAGCTGTTAAAAAGCGGATTTGGTGAAAACAGCATCATGTTTTCTGCAGTCAGCTGCTTTCGGTGACGATAGAGAAGATAAGCCACGCGCTGAAGAGCCGCAGACGTTTTACCGCTCCCTGCTACTCCTTGAACGATCAGCACTTTATTTTTTTCATTCCGAATAATTTGGTTTTGTTCTTTTTGAATGGTCGCTACAATACTTTTCATTTGACTGCTTGCATTATGTCCGAGCACTTCTTGAAGCAGCTCGTCTCGAATAGTAATTCCTGTATCAAACATGCTTTTAATTACGCTATTTTCGATAATAAACTGACGCTTTAGCTTCATCTCGCCTTTAATCGCTTCACCTGGCGTTTCGTACTGCGCTTTTCCCGGTGAATAATCATAATAAAGACTCGAAATAGGCGCACGCCAATCATAAATTAAAAACTCTTCATCTTTTTGATCCATTAAAGAGCCCACGCCCACATAAATAGCTTCTGCTTCTTTTTCACCATTTTCTATAAAATCAAAACGCCCAAAATAAGGGGATTGCGTTAGTTTTTTTAATGTTTTTAATTGATCATACGCTTGTCTATGGGTAATTTCACGTTCAGCTAAAAGTTCTGCCTGCTGCTTAATGCTCGTAAATGTCTCAATCACGTCATCTGGCTCATCCATATTAACCGTAACATCGTCCCAAAACGTGCTTCGCAAATCGACAATTTCGCCTTTTACGTTTCCTACGCTTTTACCTATTTTTTCAGCTTTTTGGCTGATTTCTTCTACTACCCAATCAACTCGCTGCTGTTCTTCTGTTAAATTTTTGTCTTTCACTTATCCACACCCCTTACACACGTTACCCGATAACAAAACTTGTTACCGGGTAAAAGCGATCGTTGTTTATTTTTTTCAGAGTCTACATACTTCCCTACTGAGTTCGTAAATCCCTGCTATGTAACCATATTATGTCTTAATTTCCACCGTTAGTATACTGAAAAATAATGAACTCCACAACAAAAAGGGCTGAGAAAGTCTCAAGCCCCTTATCTGTATAGGTCGTTCCTCTACTTATTAGCTATTACTGTTTCCAAAAAGTTAGCAGATGAATGATGGCTGACACCACTTCTACCCCTTGAAACGCCAGTAAACCTGCTGCTGCCGCTGTAAACAATCCGACTACCGCTTCTTTAAAAATGAATGGCATTGATACCAGCTCCTTTGCTTATTTAAAATAAGTAGATTTGTTATCATTCTACTCCTTTTTTCAGAATTTTCAATACCTTTTTATCAACAAAATAAAATAAAACGCTTTCACTTTATAAAAATAAAGTGAAAGCGTTTTTTAAGCTTCCTTTTCTAATGCGTTCAGCGTAAGTGAATATTCTAATCCTTTTCCTTTTTGCACAATGTGCTGCACTTTGCCCATGTTGCACGCTTCTTGCGCACTAACGGTCATGCCGTTTGTTAACTTGAGCTGCACAGGTTCTTCCGCAATTCGTACGTCGCATGCTAAAGCTAACTCATATCCTCCGCCAAACGTAAAGTTTGTAAGAAGCGCAATCGTTTGTTTGGAGCTGCATGAAATACGCTGAAAAATCGCTCGAGCTGTTACTGCATGAATTGGCTGATAAAGCCTTCCTGTTTCTTCACGTAGGAAAGAGGCTGTTCTATGATCTCCGTTCATTTTATAGTACTCTCCCATAAATACAATAGATCCAACCGACCCATCGTGCTGCAGCTCATTCATCGTTTCTTGCAGTTCATACATGACTTCACTGTTCAAACGATTAAGCATTGACTGATTCATTCGTACAACCGCCACATGATTTCTTTTTTCTACTTTGATAAACCTTTTCATCGTTCCTCCGCCCTTTCCCCTGTTGTTATTTATAAATAAAGCGCTTTCAAAATACTTCGCTTTTTAATAGAAAAGTTATTTTCATAGTTTCATCATACAACAAACTCATAATTATTTCCATTACTTTTTTAATTTTCCGTCAATAATTCCATGAATCATTTGCATGTTTTTATCGAATAAGACGTGCTATAGTATAAACAGCACAAATGCAGCTGAACTCACTGATAAAAGGAGTAATCACTATGAAATACGACTTAACGAGATGGGAGCCTCACGGCTATTCTTGCCCTGTGGAAGCAGCCGTTGATGTAGTCGGAGGTAAATGGAAAAGCGTCATTTTGTATCAATTATCGAAGGAACGCCGGCGCTTTAATGAACTGCGCAGACTCATTCCTGGCGTGACGCAGCGAATGCTCACGCTGCAGCTTCGCGAACTCGAGCGCGACGGAATTATCCACCGCGAAGTCTATAAACAAGTTCCGCCTAAAGTAGAATATTATTTAACACCCTTTGGAGAAACGCTCATCCCTATTATCGAGCTGATGTTTAAATGGGGATATGATCATACCGATAAAATTGCTGAAGCGAGAATTCAAGCAGAAAAAGAGTAAGGAATGAGAAACGATATGAATAAAAGAAAAAAATTCTCTTTAATCTCCCCTTTTCTTTCGCTCAATTTAGTAAATACTGAAACCGTCAGTCATGGCCGTCGTCACGAGTTACTAAGTGAAGACCAAGATTTATTAGACTGGCTTCATATAATGTGTGAAGAGATCCCTTCTCTTGATAAAACAATATTGACTATGTCTCAAAGTGAATTAACAGAAGTGTTACATCTTATATATGATTTTCGATTGTGTTTAAGAAACAACTTTGAATCAATAGCAGATGGAAATTCCATTGATAATAAGTGGATATTATCTTTAGAAAGAAATATTGAAAAAGCTCCTTATGTTTTTAAAATTCATGCACAGCAATTGGTACAAATCCCAACCGGGAGCATCGTAAATAAACTCTTTTCCTTACTATCATTAGATGCTTTGCAGTTAATCAGTGAAGGCCAACTAAACAAAATAAGAAGATGTAGCAACCTTGACTGTGTATTGTTATTTATTGATACAACTGGAAGACGTAAATGGTGCTCGATGAAAATCTGCGGGAACAGGCAAAAAGCGGCGCGTTTTCAAGATAAAAAGGATAGGGGTGAAAAAAAGCTTGAATTCTAATCATGAATTCAAGCTTTTTTCACCTCGTAAAAAATAACCATTAAAATCATTATTGACAGGTTAATTTATAAAGAGTTAAAATGATTGAAAAATAAAGGAGTTTTTATATAAAGATGAATAGTTCACCTAAAGCGTCGGCAAAAGAAGACATTTCATATACGCAATCATATTTTTCTAAAATGATAACGACCGCGAGAAGCCCTTTAAAAATTGACGTAAAAGATGCAGTTACAGGCTTAGTCGGTGGAACGGTTAGTATTTTACTTCTAGCTATACTGACTCAGCTTACATCAAGCCCTTGGCTTATGGCCCCTTTTGGAGCCAGCTGTGTATTAGCATTTGGACTTTGGAACGCTCCTCTATCGCAGCCCAGAAATATTATTGGAGGGCATTTAGTAGCGACTTTGGTGGGGTTAACCATCTATCATTTATTCGGTAATAACCCTTACACTTTAGGGATAGGAGTCGGCCTAGCCATTTTCTTTATGATGCTTACAAAAACAACTCACCCACCCGCAGGAGCAGACCCCATTGTTGTGATCTTGGGCGCTTCTTCTTGGAATTATATTATCAATCCCGTTTTAATAGGATCGATTGTAATTGTAATCGTTGCCCTTCTTATAAATAACGTACGAAGTAACAGGTCGTATCCTACCTACTGGATATAAAAAATTTGCTGATAAGAATTCAAAAATTTATAAGAATAGTCGCTAGAGTGAATCTACATAAAAAAAGACTTCCCACAGGTCAGTGAAATTGACCTGTGGGAAGTCTTCTTTATACGTTTTTACGAATCAATAATTCTTTTAACCCATACACAAACGTGCTTTCAATTGGCTTTAACTCAAATGACGGGCTCCAGTCCATCTGCGGATAGCGGTCAATCAGCTCGGCCAGCATAATTTTTGCTTCTATTCGAGCAAGGGGTGCTCCTAAGCAAAAATGAATGCCTCTTCCAAATGCCATGTGCACATTTGGCTTTCGATCGATTTTAAATACATCCGGATCTTCAAAATACTCCGCGTCTCGATGCGCAGATCCCATCCATGGAACGACGTGTTCGCCCGCTTTTAGTTTCTTGCCTGCAAGAGTCACATCTTCTTTTACGATTCGGTGAAGAGCCTGAACGGGTGAACGATAGCGAAGAACTTCTTCAATCGCAGAAGGCAAAAGTTCTTTCTCTCGTTTGAGTCGTTCAAAAGAAGCTTTATCTTCCATTAAACAATAAATCGTATTTGAAATTAAATTTGTGGTTGTTTCGTTTCCAGCAATCAGTAGCAAAATAGAAAAACCGACGATCTCTTCATCCGTTAGCTGTTTCCCTTCTTCTTTTGCCTGAAGAAGCAGGGAGATAATATCATCTCCTGGACGCGTGCGTTTTTCTTCAATGATTCGATAAAAGTAAGTTTCTAGCTCATCATTTGCTTTCATTTTCTCTTGCTGGAGTTTTTCGAGCGTTTCACGTTCGTTATTAGAAGGACCGGCTACGATAATATCCGACCAATCTTTAAACTGACGCTGATCTTCTATCGGCACCCCTAAAATATCGGCAATTACCATAACCGGAAGCGGATAGGACAGATGCTCGACTATATCAATATCTTCAAGATGCTCAACTTCTTGTAATAATTCATTTGTAATACGCGCAATTTTAGGCTCCCATGCTTTCATTGCTTTAGGCGTAAAAGCTTTATTAACAAGCGCTCTCATTTCAGCATGCTTAGGCGGATCAATATTAATTAGGCTCGTTCCTAGAGCAGTTTGTCTTTGGTTTTGTGGAGGTCTTCGATCAGAAGAAAAAATATTCTTTTGTTCTAGCACTTCTTTGACCCCGTCATAGTGAAAAACATCCCATACCTGCCTTTTTTCATCCCATTGCACAGGCTCGGTGTTTCTCATCTCTTCATACCATGAAAAAGGATTAAAGCGTTCTTCTTTTGTTTGAATCGTATTCACTTGACGGACAATTCCGTTTTCTCTTTCTGTTTTCATGTTAAAACCTCCCCGTATCGTTCAAATAGAATGACTATCTAGTCATCTATGACCAAATAGTACCATATATACGAATTTCCTTAAAAATGATAGCTGTATATTTTAATAAAAATGAATCGATAGAAGGATATATTTTACAAAAAAGGGTAGGCGCATAGCGCCTACCTTTTTAAGAATAATGTTCTTCTGGTTTTTGTAATCGGTTGTCTAACGCGTACGCGCCGCTTCCTGCTAGAATCATATGAATCGAAACGACAAAAAGGGCAACCTCAAGCTCATAGCCGCCTGTAAAACCAGCACCGCTTTTCGCTGTAAAAATAGCACCGATCATCACAATCGCAAACAAGACACCGATTAAACGCGTTTGAAATCCAAGAATCATAGCGGCTCCCCCTACGAATTCAATAACCGCAACCGCATAAGCGAAAAACGCAGGAATGCCCATGCTGTGGAAAAAACCGACCGTATTATCAATACCGCTTTGGAATTTGCCAAGACCATGAATAAAAAACGTTAGCCCTAACATAAGACGAAGTAAAAACGTTCCAAGCTGATAGCTTTTCATTTCTTTTCCTCCTTTTTTACTTTTGTCTGCACATGTAACAATTTTAGTTACAACTGTGAACAAATTCAAGGGGTTAGAACAGAAAAACAAGATATCAGCAAATTTCTTTATCTCCTTTTAAACGTTTCTTTTGAAAGTAAGGCAATACTCCCTGCTCAGTCAGGCTGAAGATAAGAGAGAAAAGCAAAAATATGGTCATGAATAATGAGTTCTGCTGTAGGAGAATGGTTCTTTAATGGCAGGTGCTCAGAATATCGAAACCGATTGAATTTATTTACATCAACATGGTGAACGGCCTGCACATGAAAATCTTCTATTATCGCTTTTACTTGAGCAAAAGGCGGCATCACAAGAGATTCGGTTCCGATTTTTTGCAGGCACTCTCTGCTTATGGCATGAGGAACAGCTGTCATCGAGCTCATTAATAAATCTTTTCTTCCTACCGTTTCATTTAACACGTACTTCCACCCCTGTACAACATGCGTGAGCTTCGCTTCATCTTCACATACGTTTAAAGCTACATCAACGCCGCTCGCTACCGCTGAAGCAAACGGATACAACTCTTGAGCTGAAAGAACAAAATCCCCGTCTATAAAAAGAAGAATATCTCCCGTTGCTGCAAGGGCCCCCGCAGCTCTTCCGCAATCGTGCCCTAACCGCCCATCGTAGACGAGGGTTTTGACACCCTGTTCTTTGGCATACGCCTCCGACTGATCAGTGGAACCGTTAATCACGACAATGATTTCTAACGGCTCAAGTTTTCTTGCTTCTGCAATCACTTGTTTGATTGTTTGTTCTTCGTTGCAAACCGGAACAATAACAGACAGCTGTTTGCCTCCATAAAAAGAAGATAATTTCCCCCAGCCGTGCTCAACAACTGGAATGGGCTGCGCAAGCATATCCACTCGCCTTTTATGATTTGACGCCAGCGTATAGTATGTTTGAAGAAGCTGCTGGTAGGATTGAATTCGCTCTTTGCTGCGCAGCGGGCGATCAAATGGACGAAAGCTTCCTTTCCCCTGTGTTTCAATCGACATAGACATACTTACGCGGTACTGTGTTAAAAATGTCACAAATAACGAAAGAGGCGGCAGCTCCCAGTAGTTCTTCAACACGTTTAACAACACCCCGTAAGGCGCTTTTAAATAAGCGTTGGCTTGGTGAGGCTTCCCAATCGCATGATGCATAACCGTACTCCACATCAGCTCGCTGCGGTTAAAGGCATTCATTTTCATTTTCCCCCACTTGTTTAGCACCACATCGCTATGTTCAAATAACAGCGGCTGAACAAAACGCTCGAGCTCGGAAGCTGAAAGAATAATGTCTCCGTCTACAAACAAGACGGCATCTCCTTTGGCAGTCTTTGCCCCTTCCATTCTCGCTTCATGTGGAGACATACGCTTTTCTATTACTTTTACCGTGCACCCTTCTTCTTTCGCTATTTTTACTGAAGCATCTGTACAGCCATTTGCGACCACAATAATCTCAAGCACGTTCACTTTTTTAATTTGCTTAAGCACGTTTTTTAGCGTTTCTTCTTCATTGTAAACGGGCAGAACGACAGAAAGAGTTTTCATTGATATCCCCCCTAAAAAAAGAACCACTGAACAATTCAGCGGCTTCATTCATTTAAAATACCTCTTGTATCCACAACTTTTTTTGCGTATTTTACAATCGACCAATCGATTTGACTGTGATCGGTTAACACAAGTACAACATCGCTTTTTTTAACTTCTTCTTTTGTCAGCGGGACAGAGAAATACACTTGCTTATTTAATATAGCGGAGTCAATGTAAGGGTCATGATACGTCAGCTCATATCCTTTTGCTAAAAGACCTTCACATACCGTCAGCGCCGGCGATTCACGCATATCATTTACGTCTTTTTTATACGCCATGCCTACAACAAACACGCGTTTCTCATTTGCTGCGAGCTGCTTTTCAACACGTCTAATTACTTTATTTGGCATTTCTTCATTAATATGATGAGCAGCTTCAATAAGTTCGCTTGTTAACCCATTTTGCTTTAGTTTCCATAAAAAATAAAGCGGATCAACGGGTATGCAGTGTCCTCCAATTCCGGGACCTGGATAATACGGTGTGAACCCAAACGGCTTAGTAGATGCCGCCTGTAAGACCTCATGAAAATCAATCCCTAATTCCTCACACAGTTCATTTGTTTCATTCACCAACGAAATATTGACAAGGCGCTGAATGTTTTCAAACAGCTTGCACATTTCCGCTACTTTTGGAGAAGAAACAGGTACGACTTGCTGAAAAATACTTTCATAAAACGTCTGCACGTGATAAAGGCAGTCTTTGCTGTAGCCGCTAATCACTTTTGGAATATACTCAATGTCGTACGACTTGTTTGCTGGATCGACTCGCTCTGGAGAATAAGCTAAATAAAAATCAACTCCTGCTTGCAAATCAGACTCCTTTAAAATAGGTAAAACGACTTCTTCAAGCGTGCCTGGATAGGTAGAGCTTTCATAAATAACGGTTTGTCCTTTTACCATATATTCTTTCAAAAACGTAGATGCGCTAATAACGGGTCCTAAGTCCGGATTATGATTCTCTGTAATAGGAGTTGGCACGGTCACCACTACATAATCGCATGCTTGAAATGCGGAAATACCTTTTTTTAATTCATATGCTTGAAAGTTTTTCTCTCTTTGAATCACATCATTACGTACGTCTGGAATATAGCTTTTTCCTTGTTTTAGCGCTTCAATTTTTGGAACGTCAATATCAAGTCCAATCACGGTGTAGTTTTTCTTAGCAAACAAAAGAGCAAGCGGCAGTCCTACATACCCTAGACCAATAACGGCAACTTTTTTATTCATTCTTCAACACCTCAAACAAAAGATCATGTCTTCGTATGTCCGGAAGAAATTCGCCTCTTTCGCTAGTTTGGCTAATATAGTACGCCATGGCCTCTACATAATCTCCTAGAATTCGCTGAGTTGATGCTGCTAGACCTTTGACTTTCATATGCTCTTTTCGAATCCGGTTCGTTCGCGCCACATCTACAAAATGAACAGGATGAACCGTAAAGCCGTACATGATACTTTTTAATTGAAATAAAGGTGGAATGATAAGAGAATCATAGCCCACTTTCTCCATTACATCCCGTTTAATTACATGCGGAATCGCCGTTGTTGTATTAATCGTTAAATCAGGACGTTTACAGACAAGGTTCAGAAAATATTTCGCAGCACTTACCGAGTGAATAGGATGCACTTCGTCAAGCAGACATTCTAAATTATTAAGCGCTACATCAATGCCTTGGTCAGCTGCTTCTAAAAACCGCCGTAAATCTTCCGCGGAAATCACAATGTCTCCATCTATGAACAAGCAAATCTCACCGCTGCTGTACATCGCACCGATTGCTCGAGGTACGTTATGCCCAAGCCGCTGCTTGTAATGAAGAACAGTAGCACCCTCTTCAATTGCTCGCTTAACCGTCACTTCGTCTGCCCCGTTGGCAACCACAATGATTTCTTCCACTCCGGCTTTTTTTACTTCTTTAATAACGTTTGCAATCGTTTCTTTTTCTTCACCTACTGGAATAACAGCACTGTACTTAACGCCTGCTTTCCGCTTCACGCTTGGTGTATAAGAGGAAACAACGTCTCGATTTCGATCGCCGTCTGTTAGTCCGCCTCTTATGCCTTTTTCTTCGATAAGATGAGCTAACGCTTTAATGTGATCTCCAATAATATAATTAGTGGAAATAGGAAAAGGTGAATTGGTAGGAATTGTTTTGTGAGTAGTTCTAATCTTATTGGTATAAATAACGTCTGAAGAACACGGTGCAACGATTGACATTCCTTTTAAAAGAGCAATCGTATGAGCAAGAGGCGGGTGAGCTAAGTTCTCGTATCCAATTTTAGCTGCTGATGTTTTCTTGATAGCATGGGGAATAGCTGTTAATGCTTGAATGGATAAATCTTCACGCTGCAAGCATAAGTTCAGCATGTATTTCGCAACGGAAACCGGATGCGGACGCACCTTTCGCTTCATAGTCCATGAAAGGTTGTTCAACGCTATATCATGACCGGTTTCTATAGCCTTCGTATATTTCATCAGCTCCTCATGAGGAACCGCTATATCTCCGTCCAAAAAAAGCAAAATATCTCCTTTTGCTTTTTTAGCCCCCATGGCTCTTCCGATATTAATGCCAAGAGCTTCCTCATAATAAATGACGCGGCAGCCTGCATCCTCGGCTATTGCCTTAGTTGCGTCACTAGAGCCATTTACTACGACAATAATTTCAAACGGCTTTATTTTTTGAGCTTCTTTAAGCACAGGTAATAATGAATCTTCTTCGTTACAGGCTGGAATAATCACTGATACTTTCAAACTCACTCAACTCCGCTGAAAATTCGAACATACGTGATGGCTACTAGTGGAATGGTTACGTCCGTTGGCTCACCATATGAGCTTGATGTACGTACAACAGCCGCTGCATCCGTAACAGCAAGCAGTGTTCCATTAATAACGTCAATAGCTGTGATGATTTGCACAAATGAGCCAACATTTTCTCGTAATGTATCTTGAAACATACTTTTCTCTCCTTTCGTTTAAGCGCCTTGAATAGTAACAATGCTTGTAAATGGAAGTAATACTGTTGATGTTGGAGACTCTACTAATTCTAAATAATCATCTCCTACAAATGTCACGACACCTTCTAGTGGACCAGCCGTTGTTTCAATCACAACTTCTTTTCCGATATACTGCTCGGCAATTTCTTTAAAAGGTGATTCTTGAGATTCTTTAATAATACTTATTACGTATTCTTTGAACGTGTCAGAATAAACGACTTCTTCTACTGCTTTCTTTGTGTTTTCCTGAATAAATTCAGCAAATCGATTTGAAAACAACAGGTGTTTTATCTTTTCTATATAGCGACGGTAACAACAAAAAAACATAAAGTTTGTTCCTCCTTTTTATACTGTTATCCCTTCAAATTACCTACAACAATTGACGCAACCTGAGAGATTACTTTATCAATATATACAAGCTTTATCAGAAAGGTGACAGAACTTTTATTATATTTCCATGCAAATACGCACATGACTAGCCCGTTTTGCATATGATTACTTCCTACTTGCTCCTACCTACTGAAACCTAAACAAAAAAAAGACAAAGCTCCTAAGCTTTGTCTTATCTATTAAATGAAGAATCAGTTGGCTGCAATACGCTTTGCTCCTATATAGCGCTCTTTCCAATAGCTTGAATTTTTATCGCTAATTGTCACGCCTTTAGAAGACGATGCGTTAATAAATTTTCCGTCTCCAAGATAAATGCCTGCATGAGAAGGGCCTTCTTTGTACGTTTCAAAGAACACAAGATATCCTACCTGCGGTTCACTTACATTTTCACCTGATTTATAGATATCTTCAACCGTTCTGGGAATATCAACGCCTACGCTTTCTTTATATACATACTGAAGATATCCGCTGCAGTCAAATCCTGAAGGTGTAGTGCCGCCCCATTTGTACGGCGTGCCCATTAAGGATTTTGCTTTGCTGATTACTTTATCCGTATTCACTTCTGATTCGCCTTCTACAACGCCGCCTTTACCTAATGCATTGTATGTATTCTCTCCAACAACTCCATCTGCTTCTAGGTTATGTTTCTCTTGAAAAGCCATAACCGCTTTTTTTGTTTCATAATTAAAATAACGCGATACTTCGCCTTTTAAAAATCCTTTGTCTTTTAACACCGTTTTAACTTGTTCAACATCATCATTTGTCATCCCCTGTTTTAAAACCGTGTCGCCAAACGCAGCATGTCCCATTGCCGGACTTGCAAATAAAGCTCCTCCTACAAGAAGCGCCGATAGCATTTTTTTCATTTCGTTTCCTCCCCGAATCATGTTTTAAGCACCGTACAACCATACCATCTGCGGATAACAATTCAATTAATAGAAGATAACAATTTGATAACAATCTTCTTAAACACCCTCAACTCTTGGATGTAAAACGCCGAAATATAAGAAGAAGAGAAAAACAACTATTCTAGCAAATAAAGGTGGTAAACATGAATTGGTTTAAACGAAACAAAGCGCACGCCGAAGCAGCCGCTGTCGAATCCATCACTGTAAAGCTTCATGTATCGGACCCGATGATAAAAAAGCAGATTAACATGATTTCCTTAACAGCAGAGGATCTCGAACGGATTGCCGGATTTCAAGTTCACGCGCTAAATGCCATCGAAGAGATCGTGAACGATTTTTACAAAGCTATTGGCGAACAGGCCCATTTGGTTGCGATTATCGAAAAGCACAGCAGCGTCCATGCATTAAAACAAACGTTAAAACGGCATATTTTAGAAATGTTTGATGGACAAATAGACGATGCTTTTGTGGTAAAACGTCAAAAAATTTCCAAGATGCACGTTAAAATTGGACTTGAGCCAAACTGGTATTTGTGCGCATTTCAAAATTTATTTACGTCGCTTCTTTCAGTATGTGAACGTAGGATGGAATCAAAAGAAGAATGTCTGGCTTTTATTGCAAGTATGACAAAGCTTATTAGTCTAGAACAGCAAATTGTGTTAAAAGCCTATGAGCTTGAATATGACGAGCAGCGGGCTGGACTTCAGACTCAAAAAGAGAAAATTCAGCTAGAAATCTCTCGTACATCATCTATCCTTTCTTTGCTATCTGAAGAAACGAAGACATTTATGAATCAAATGCACAACCAGTCCTCTGACGTCGTATCTTATGCAAACAAAAGCTCTGAACTAGCAGAAGTCATTGAGAAGGAATCCGTTACGAGTCAAGCAAAATTAAAAGAAGAACAAAACATGCTGGGAAGCATACAAAAAAATACGTCGCTCATTCAAAACAAAATGAAAACGCTCGAACATACATCACAGCAAATTCATCAAATCGTTTCGATTGTTACTTCTATTGCGGAGCAAACGAATTTATTAGCATTAAACGCTTCGATTGAGTCTGCTCGAGCGGGCGAGCATGGAAAAGGATTTGCAGTGGTGGCACAGGAAGTACGGAAGCTTGCAGAAGAAACGAAGAAATCTATTGCTAATATTTCCACTTTTATCGGAGACATTCAAAAACAAATCGAAAGTGTCTCGGCGCTAGGCGGAGAAGTCGCTACATTAACAAAAGATACGGCTGACAATATGAACAACATTACTTCTTTTTTCACGAACGTTCTTAGCATAACAACGGAGAACAAACAGCAAACCGTGCTAACCAAAAAAGAGCTTGAAAAAATAGCCGATGTAATGAAGCAGCTGTCTCTGCGTATTGAGAAGATGGCCCATTCCTCAGAAGAACTTGAACGGTTAACTGAAAAAAGTTGATATGCAAAAAAGCCTTCTCAGCTTGCACAAGAAGGCTTTTTTATTTTTTCAAGCTAGCAGCGGGCTCTTGAGAAGAACGCTCGATAAACTGGACAAAATCCTCTCCGTATATGCTTCGAATCAGAGCCGTCAGCTCAACAAAGTCAGGCAGCTCTCCGTAAACATCTCGCAGCGGCATCGCTCCTTGAAACAAAGGATTTTCAAGAGGATTATAATCCTCGAGCGTTTTTAAAAACATCTTTTTTCCTTCTTCTGTGAGCTGTACGTATGTATTCCGCTTATCTTTCTCATTTTTAGAAAGGGTAAGATAGCCCCGCAAGTGCAATTTTTTTGCAAAGTTAAAAGCTGTGGATAAATGCATGACGCCTAGCTTTGAAATGTCAGTCATCGATGCCATTTCCAGCTGATAAGCAATCCCCAAAATGTGATGCTCATTAATGCTCAGATCGTACGGCTTAACCCACTGTTCCCAATCCTTCTCAGTAGACTTCCAAAGAGCTTTGCTTACTTGCATCACAAGCTGGTTAAACAGCATGGCATCTTTAATCGTATCTTGATTTAACGTGCGTTTCACCTCTTCACTTCCTCTCTAGAAATGCAACCGTTCACAT
The DNA here is from genome assembly GCF_055710015.1 of Priestia sp. VA7. Classification (NCBI taxonomy): domain Bacteria; kingdom Bacillati; phylum Bacillota; class Bacilli; order Caryophanales; family Bacillaceae; genus Priestia; species Priestia sp. VA7. Next base: position 999,546 of record NZ_JBVQPN010000001.1, on the reverse strand, counting down.
CATTTTCCCCTAAGACTTTATAAACAAAAAGAATGAAAATATATACAAAATATTATACATGATTGCTTATATATTTCAACTTATTTTGCATAAAAATAAATTTAAACGTTTCTTTATGTAAAAAAAAAAAAAAAAAACAGGTGTGAACGCTGAACGTTCACACCTGTTTTTTAATGAATATACCGTTTACCAACCAGAAGGTTTGAAATAACGTCCGTTGGAATTTCAAACTCAATGTTTCCCATATATCCTGGGGCGACTTTGTATTTATCAAATACAATTCTAAGCTTGTGATCTTTTGTAATGTAGAAACTTTGATTTTCAGCAATCTCTTTAAAAGGATCCATATCTTCTTCAGTCAGCCAGTAGATTTTGCCTTCTTCATGTTTCATTTGACCTTTCATTTGCTGTTTAATATTTTCACTAATGACCTTTATATAGCTTTTATCTTTGAACAAACTTGGAAGCGTAACGAGCACTTCATGTTTTTTATCAATCGTGTCGTACTGATTGATGCTCGACGTTGAAGCTCTCGATTCTTCCACATATCGATGAACCACAAGCAAATCATCGGTATCCGTCATAATATCATAGCCGCTGCTGACAGCCACGTTTCCTTTCTCTCCTTTTTGTAATGTTTTCATCTCTTTTTTAAACTGTTCATACAGCTGCTCATTTTCTTTTATATACTTTTCATTCAAGCTTGTTTGAAGACCTTTGTTTTCCAAGCCTGAAATCGATGGTGTTTTCACGTCAATACGAGAATGCTTTTCTTCTTGCTTTAGTTCATCAAATGTGATCACTTCTACTACTTTTCCAAGCACAGGAATTTTTGCCATTGCATTTGCCGCATCTGGACTCACATTCACTGTTGTGATAAAAATCATCGCTGCTGCCGCAATCGCGCTCGGCCAAATATAGGATTTCTTTTTACGTGGATGTGAAGAAAGTGCCTTTGCAACAACATCATCTAATTCCTCTGGAATAGGAATGTCATGATACTGCTTCTTTAACTTTTCTATTTTATCATTCATTGTTCTAAGTCCTCCTCCGTCATCGTAATCCGCAACAGGTTCAACCCTCTGTATAGCCTTGTCTTTACCGTATTTACATTTTCCTCAATGATTTCCGCAATTTCGTCCATTTTTAAATCTTCGAAAAACCGCAGAATAATAATGGTTTTATATTTAACCGGCAGCTGATCCATTGCTTGCTTTAAATCGATATCTTCATACTGATCTTCACGTCCGCTGCTCAAGTACTCAAGCGCTTCATCGTCCATAAGCGTTAAACGTTTATGCTTGCGCAGGAAATCGATTGCTGTTCGTACAACAATTTTATAAAGCCAGCTTTTAATCGATTGAATATCCTTGATACTGTCTATTGAAATGAGTGCTTTTTTAATCGATTCTTGCATAATATCAAGCGCATCTTCTTGATTTTTTACATAGCTGAAAGCAAGCCGGTAAAAATCCGCTTTATGCTCGGTTATGCACGCTACGAGCATCTGATGTGCATCATGTTTTTTCATCATCTTTCATACCCTTCTATTTTCTCTTGCTGAAGTACATCTATAAGGTAGACGGAATAAGTAGAAAAATAGTTTGATTTTTTTAAAAAAAGTAAAACTAAATGATGGTCTCATGCGTCTATTAGGTAGATATATACAAAAAGGGGAATATTACTACATGAAAACCATGGGCTACAAACGTATTTTGACACTGCTTGGATGCTGTATTTTGTTTCTTGGTACAGCAGGGTATATCGTCAAAGCAAACAGTACAGAGAAAAAAACGGCAAGTATTCAAACAGATCAAACCTATCCAAACGTTGAAATTCAAACGCTAGTTAAGGACCTTACCGACGGAGGCTACGCCATTAGCTACCCTTCCTTTGGTAAAAAAGAAATCGATCAATACATTCAAGCTTACGTAACAGATCAAGTGGCACACTATGAAAAAAAGCTGAAGAAGCTGTCAAAAAAGAAAAAATCTGAATTAACGATTACATATAAAATCGTCCATTACAGCAAGCAAACGCTAAGCATTGTCTTTGATGAATATGAATCGGTAAATGGAGAGAAAGGAACGTCTTCTCTCAAAACCTTTACCTTCGACCTGCCTGCTCAAAAACAAATGACGTTAAAGAATTTATTTAAAGAAGATGCAAACTATTTAGATCGCCTGTCGGCTATTTCATATGCTGAATTAAAAAAACAAATGAAAACAGCTTATTTTGACCCTGACCTTCAAAGAGGAACTCAGGCAGCTAATCAAAATTTCAGTCAGTTTGCGCTGCTTGAAAACAGTATTGTGATCTATTTTAAGCCTTATCAGCTAGGTGCTGAACAAATGAAAACCAAAACAATCGCTATCCAAAAAGATTTATTTAAAGACATGCTGAGCGATGCTTACAAAGACGAAGCAGTAAATAAAAATAAAGTCAAAGAAACGCCTCCAAAACATATCGTTAACGAAATGCCACAGCAAGGAGCACCTATTGATCCAACTAAAAAAGTCGTTGCGATGACCTTTGATGACGGACCTAACCCTTCATCTACCAATGTGATCTTAGATGGATTAAAAGAAATGAACGGGCACGCTACCTTTTTTGTGTTAGGAAGTCGCGTTCAATATTATCCTGAAACAATCGAACGTATGGTCAAGGAAGGCAACGAAGTCGGAAATCACTCTTGGGATCATCCTCAGCTCACACGTTTGAACGAAGCACAGGTCAAACACCAAATAGGCGATACCCAAGCGCTCATCAAACAAGTGAGCGGCTATGAACCACTGCATGTACGCCCTCCTTATGGAGCCGTGAACGCAAATGTAAGACGTTATATCGGAAATGTTGGTGTGACTCTATGGGATATCGATCCCGAAGACTGGAGATACAGAAACGTTCCTCACTCCGTTCAAGCGGTTATGAGCCAAGTCGGAGACGGAAAAGTTATTTTAATGCATGATATTTATCAAACAAGTGCCGAAGCAGCGGTTGAAATTATGAAGCAGCTTCACGCACAAGGGTATCAGCTTGTTACGATTTCACAGCTAGAACAAGTAAAAAAAGAGCGGGAGCAGCTGCATGTGCAGTAGCAGATAGCAGGCGAACGCGCTGCAGTCATTAGGATGGCTGCAGCGCGTTTGTTTTTTTATGCGATGTTTAATAAATGCTATACAGAGCAGCATAAACGGAATCACTACATGAAAAGGGATAAAAAGCAACACTGGCATAATCGTTAGCCCTTCTTTTAAATGCTCTTGAAAATTACTTGCAATCGTCAAAGAAAAAAATAAAATTACCGTGCCCACAGGATATGTCAGCGCAGAAGGTCGTTTCACCTTAAACAGTGTGGAAAGTCCAACAATCACGGCGTAAAAAAAGGCGCTGATTTTAACAAATGCTCCGATGACTAATGCACTCATAAAAAACACGTCCAGCCGTTCTAGCTATTACTTCAAATCCTTTGTGCACCGTATAAATAATTAACAGCATCAGCATCACATTCATTACAAATAAAGGCCTGTCGCTTGTTCCTCTGACGCCGAACCTTCTGTTTCCTTTTTATTGTCTTTGCTTTTTTGATTTTTAAATAAAGAAGGCACGATTAAAAACACCTTTTTTAGTTTTTTCCAAATAAATACTTTTTATGCAATTTTTAATAGAGTAATCAAAGCGTAAGACAAAAAAATAACAAAAACTAGCGGTAGAATGTTTTTAAGAAAAAAACAAAAACGGAGAGTGAAACGTATGAAAATCGTTTGGATATCAGCTTTGCTGTTAGGATGCTTAATGGGATTTTCTATCGGAGTGGATATGGTGCAAGGATTTAGTTTTTCCATGACCTTGCAAAATGCCTACAGTCCGTTTCGTGTTATGGAGTTCGCTGAACTATTTGTCCTTTTTTTCCTTTTGTTCTGTTTTGTAGCTGAAGTATTTTATCGTTCATTTAAAGTGAAAAAAGCAAAACAGCGACAAAAATAAAACTCCGTAAAAAACACATATTTCTCCTTTTTACCACCTATTCTCCTTCTCATTTAAATGTTATAATTTTCATAATTGGAAAAACTTTTACACGCCTTTCTACATAGAAAGCTGTACGCTTAAACTACAAAATAAACATTGACTTTGAACTAAAAGGTGAAGAAATGATGAAAAAAAAATTAGCCGTTATTAGTACAGCTTGCTTACTTATTCTTGCAAGTGATCCCATCCCTTCTTATGCTACTCCTGATTCCCCGGATTCCTCTTCCGACGTTTTGGACCAGTCAACAGACGTGGATACAACTGAAGATGTAAAAGCTATTTTTGACTCTCTCTATCAAGAAGGCTATTCGCTTGGAGAAGAAGATGGATACGCAGAGAAAAAATTTGAACAGTTTGATCAAACAACAGGACTGAACAAATCTTCTGAAGAATTCACGTGGTTTATGATGGGGTATACGGTAGGATATAAAAAAGGACAGCAGCAAAAAGAGGAAGAACTCAAGACTGAACAAGAAAATGAAATGGCTGCCGGCGAAGAGGAAGGCTATCAGCAAGGCGTCCTTGATTACAAACATGCTACTATTCAGTCAGAAATCTACCCTTTCCCTTCTAAGTCATCCGACTGGAATAAAGGGTATGTTCAAGGCTACAAAAAAGCTATTTCTTTAATGGACTTATCTGTTAAAGCAAAAAAAGAAGGCTATGACCAAGGTCTTGAAAATGATTCAATGAGTGTTCCGAGCATGTATGATGATGAGGATGTCACACGTCAGGCTTTTACAGAAGGCTTTGAAACCGCTCAAGCCGAAGTGCTGAAGCAGCAAAAAAAGCAGGTTGAAAAGCAGGGCTACGTACAAGGCTATCACGACCTTTCATTAGAAGTACCTGCAGAAGCAGAAGGCGAATTGCAAACAGCCTTTGAGCAAGGATATGAAAAAGGACAGAAACAAAAGCAAAAAGACGTAAAAGCGGACGGATACGACTCAGCTTTCACTTATCAGACCTATAGAGCGCCTAAAAGTCTTCAGGACAAGCCCGAGCTAGAAAAATGGTACAAAGCAGGTTTTTATTCGAATAAAGATGTGAAATCTTTACAGCAAAAAGCTTATAAAGACGGCTGGAAACTTGGAAAAGAAATGAGCGTTCCGAAAAAATACAAGCAAAATAAAGCTGCGGTGGCAATGTACAAGAAATATTTTGAACAAGGTCAAAAAAAGCAGGATAAAACAGTGAGTCATATCCTGCTCGGCAGCGGTATTGTTCTTACACTGGTTGCCCTTATCACACTATGGAGGCTCCGCCGACGTAAAAATGAAGAGACAACACTAGATAGCTAAAGACAAGTACATAAAAAACCCGGAAAATCGTGATTTTCCGGGTTTTTATGTTAAATAATCATTCGTTTATTTTCCGCAAGCTGAACTTCTTGCTCGTGTTTTGACTGATTTTGTTTTCGAATTTTCAAATAATAATAAACATAGCAGCCTATAAAGAAAATACCTCCGCAGTATAACGCCATTCGCTGCTCGGGATCAAACGCAAGACTGATCATAACAATACAGTTCGTAATAAGCGCTACGATAGGAAGAACCGGATAAAGAGGTGTTCTAAATTTCAGATCTTCTACTTTTCCACCTTTAGCCACGTAAGCACGACGAAATGCAAGCAGTGAAGCGGTAATCGCAATCCAGCCAATTTGAGCGCCGAGTCCAGCAAGTGAAATCAGCCATACAAAAACGGTTTTAGCTGCCACTACGCTTGAAAGCAGCGAAAAACATGAAATCACAAGCGTAATTAATAGTGCATTAAACGGAACTCCTCTTTTGTTGACTTTTCCAAGCGCAGGACTTGCCATTCCTTCTCTTGAAAGAGAATAAAGCATACGTGTAGCCGCGTAAAATCCAGAGTTTGCGACTGAAAGAAGAGCTGTTAAAATGATAAAGTTCATAATATCCGCCGCGTAAGGTACACCTACACTGTCTAACACAACAACAAACGGGCTTTCTACGACGCCTGCTTTTTCACGAGGAATCATGCTTGCTAGTATAAACACGGATAAAACGAAAAAGAAAAGCGTACGCCAAACCGTTTGCTTGATCGCTTTTGGAATTGTTTTTTCCGGATTTTCACTTTCTCCTGCCGCAATTCCAATCAATTCTGTTCCTTGAAACGAAAAGTTCACCGTAATCATTGTAATTAGCAAAGCCGTTACACCATTTGGAAACAGCCCTTCGGCAAAGAAGTTTGATAGAAGCGGTGCTTCCTGTCCGCTTTTCATATCAATGAGTCCAAACATTGCCGCTCCGCCTACAACAATAAACATAATGATGGCGAAAATTTTAACGCTTGAAAACCAAAATTCTGTTTCACCAAATGCTTTAGCTGAAAGTGCATTTAGTGAAAAAATTAACGCTCCAAAAATGGCGCACCATAACCAAACGGGCGAGTCTGGGAACCACCTTTGCATTAATTGTCCGGCAGCTAAGAACTCAAGTGCCACCGTTACTGCCCATCCTAGCCAGTACAGCCATCCAATCGCAAAACCGGTTGCAGGGCCGATAAATTTAGTGGAGTATGTTTGAAACGATCCTGCAACTGGCATAGCAACGGATAATTCTCCAAGACACAGCATCGTTAGATACATAATGATCCCTCCTACTAAGTAGGAAATCATTGCTCCCATCGGACCTGCTTCATTGATGGTATAACCTGAACCAAGGAAAAAACCGGTACCAATACATCCTCCTAGTGATATCATAAAAAGATGCCTTGTTTTCATCGTTCTTTTTAATTCTCCTGGCTGTCCCTGTGGAATATTCATCCCATTTCCTCCCTTTGCTGCATAAAAATGAAATCGCTTTCATTTTTTTAGGTTTATTTTGTTTTTATAGCCGCTTACTAGGTAGCTCTTCATGGCTGAAGTCCATGAATGCCGGATGTTTTTAAAATGGCGCCAGCCCCGTAGCGAGGATGGCAGCCGATTAGCCCTGCATGACCGTTTATTGGATCATAACAGATTTTCTTCTACACGATACCTGTAAGTAGCTCTTTCTTATAAAAGCTTATCACCAAACAATGAACTCATTAACGCAACCGCTACTTCTGCAGTTTTGTTATGCTGATCTAAAATGGGGTTCACCTCTACAAATTCAGCAGATGTAACTATGTCTGCTTCCGCTAGCATTTCCATTGCTAAATGACTTTCTCGGTAGCTGATGCCGCCTTTTACAGGTGTACCTACGCCTGGTGCATCATCCGGATCTAAGCCGTCTAAGTCCAGCGACAGGTGCACGCCGTCTGTGCCGCTTAAATAATCAATCGTTTCTTTCATCACTTGCGTCATACCTAAACGATCAATTTCATGCATGGTATACACTTTAATTCCTTTTTCTTTAATTAACTCTTTTTCACCATCATCCAATGAGCGTGCACCGATAATAACGAGATTTTCAGGTTTAATTTTTGGGGTATACCCTCCAATATTTAGAAGTACAGGATGTCCAATACCAAGGCTCACCGCTAATGGCATGCCGTGAATGTTGCCTGATGGAGATGTTTCAGCTGTGTTTAAATCACCATGAGCATCATACCAAATAACGCCTAAATTTTCTGAACCTTTTGCGACTCCTGCAAGTGTTCCAATCGCAATGCTGTGGTCTCCGCCTAATATTAACGGAAAGCGGTCTTGCTCTCTCACTTCTTCAACTCGTGCAGCAAGCTGTTCATTTCCGCTGGCTACAGCCGCTAAGTTTTTCAAATTCGTATTTTTATCTACGTCTGCCCGCTCTTTAATTTCTACTTTAATATCGCCTTCATCGTGTACGGTATAGCCAAGAGCTTCTAAGCGTGTATTCATGCCTGCATAGCGGATCGCGCTCGGCCCCATGTCTACACCCCTTCTTGTTTGTCCGTAATCCATGGGTACACCGATAATTGAAATGTCTTTTTTCATTTTCTATACCTCCGTTGCATTTTATTCTGTGTGAAGTAAACATAGGTGTTTATTTAACTATGTATTTTTTCATTGATACAGCCCCTCATCTATTTCTTATGCAAAAATGATGCCAACTTTGTTTGTAGCATTCTATCAGTCTTTTTATCACGGGTTTTCTTACACATGCCAAAAAAACTGTCGATTTCTACAACTTTTTGGCAAACCACGCAAATTTTTTTGTCGTTTCGTTTAAAATCGCCAATTTTATTTGCTTTCATAAAAAAGAGATTGCGACATAACAAATTCCATTCAACAGCTAGAAGTAACTACACACAGAAAACCTAAGTTTGTCATACCAATAAAAAAATCCGAACGAGTTGGATTCTTCATCAAGAATCTCAATTCATCGTTCGGATTTTTCTTCACCTAAAATACTTTTGTCCCAGTCTCTTTTTTAATTTGTAATAACATCTCCGTCTTCATCATCGCCTGTATCGTCTTCACCAGGATCTTTTTCTAATGAGACCACTTTCTTTTCGTCATCCCATTTCACTTTGTAGCCAAGTGATTTGGCTACTTTGATAACTGATAAATAAGAGTGATGATTTGGTTTATACAGCTTTAAGTCACTCGAATCAACGACGCCTAAACCTAACAGCAGGCGATCGGATTGAACGTAAGGCTTTCCATCAATCAGCTTCACTTGCTTATCAGTAAATGGATAAACGGCACGGTTGACTTCAACTGTAAACTCTCCTTTTTTCTCTTCTTTAATTGGTTTTGGCTGTTTGGATACATATTTAATTGCGTCTACTCCTAATACCGTGCCCTGGCGCGTATTATCAGCGCCTCCGTACATTTTCCCCGTTTCATAGTCATAGATAACCGCTTGAACGTTTCCAATATGCTCAGGCTTTTCCTCAAACGCATGTCCTTTAGCCATCATTTCAAGAATTGTATCTTGGCTAAAGCCAGGTTCCCATCTTACGGTTGGATAGCCGCCTGAATAAATACGAGGTGTTAAAATCGCTTTTTGAATCGGCATCTTATGGTCAATAACATTCATAATCGTTTCTGCTACAGACGCTATAATGGTTGGGCCTCCCGGTGAACCAATTGCCATGAACGGCTTTCCGTCTTTTAACAGCATCGTTGGAGACATGCTGCTTCGAGGACGTTTTTTAGGCTCAACCTGGTTCACGCCTCCCGGAGTGGCATCAAAATCCGTCATTTCATTGTTGAGCATAAATCCGTAGTCAGGAACCATAATTCCTGAACCAAAAACTTGTTCAATGGTAGTCGTGTAAGAAACCATGTTTCCCCATTTGTCTACAACAGAGAAATGAGTCGTTTGGCCGATTGGATTTTCTTCCTTTACTGTTGCTTTATTTGGATTTTCTTTTCCTTCATATTTCCAAGGGTCTCCTTCTTTGACATTAGGCGTTGCTTTGTTTGGATTAATTAATTTGCGACGTTCTTTAATATAATCTTCATCTAACAGTCCTTTTTTCGGCACTTCGTAAAAGTCTTCATCTGCCATATACGCCGCGCGGTCCGCGAAAGCTAAGTGCATCGCTTCCGTTAAATGCTGCAAATACTGAGGCGTATTGGAACCCATTTTTTCTACATCATAACCTTCCATTAGCTTTAAAATCTGCTGAACGGTTAATCCGCCGGAGCTAGGAGGAGCCGCACTAACCACATCGTAGCCTCGGTAAGTTGTTTTAATCGGCTCACGTTCTTTTACAACGTAATTTTTCAAATCATCCATGGTCATGCTTCCATCGCGTTTTTGAACTTCTTTAACAAGCGCTTTTCCAATTTCTCCTTTATAAAGAGCGTCTGACCCTTCTTTTTGAATAAGCTTTAATGTTTTAGCAAGATCCGGCTGAACAAGCTTATCTCCTTCTTTTAACGGCTTGCCATTCGGCACAAATACATTACCGGCCGTTTGGTATCTTTCAAGCTTGTCCGCATTTTCATCAATGTACTGAGCCATCGACCAATTTACTTTGATTCCTTGTTCTGCTTGAGTAATAGCTGGTTTAATAACATCTGATAAGTCCATTGTTCCATAATCTTTAAGGGCTGTTTCTACCCCTTTTAGCGTACCAGGAACTCCAACTGCTTTTCCTGTTATGTGACGCTTACTGAAAGGGATGACTTTTCCTTTTGAATCTAAAAACAGCTTAGGCGTGACATCAGCTGGTGCCATTTCACGGCTGTCTAGCATCGTAATTTTATCTTTCTTTTTTTCATAAATCATCATAAAGCCGCCGCCGCCGATACCTGACATCATCGGTTCCACAACGTTGAGAGATAATTGAATGGCAGCTGCCGCGTCTACAGCGTTTCCGCCTTCAGCTAAAACTTTCTTTCCTGCTTCAGCAGCCAGCGGGTGAGATGCCGCTACAATTCCTTGTGTAGCACCTCGTTTCATTGAATGGTCGACACCCGGAACTTCAGCAGCAGCTGGTGTGACAACTAAACTTAAACTAAATAATGCAATAACCAACATTTTCATAACCTTCACCTGGGTCTCCTCCTTCAAATACCTTATTTCACATCGTCTGAAACGATGGATTCCACAAGGAATAAATTTGTTTATTATGATATTTCTTACATATGTGTATAAATAAAAAGCAAAGTAAATCAGACCTTTGCTTTTTTTAGTTAGTCGCATGTTTAACTTTTCTCTCTATCCATTTACAATTATCTATATTTTCTAACAATTTATCCATAGGCTGATAGTTTCTTACTATTTTTGGAATTATGTAGACTGAACGCTCTAATAATGTAGAAAATCTAGCAGTTAAGAAGTCGTTGGACTTACATGCACTTCTTAAAATTTCTATAAATATTCCTATTGTTATATAAAAAGCAATTCTTTATGAAAAACAGCATATGTTTCCTAAAAACCAAAAATAAAACAGGACTTTTGATTCACCGTCCTGTTTGCAGCATGTTTTCGACTTTTTTAATATCCGCGTGAGTAGGATTGATTTCCCGGGCATAGGCGATTTGTTCTTTCGCTTTTTCCATTTCTTTTAATTGAATATAGGTTTTTGCGAGTTCGAGCGGCAGCATAACCCCTTCAAAACCAAGATCTTGTGCCCGCTGCAAGTAAGACAGCGATTTTTCGTAATTCCCTCCAAACATAAGCGGAGTTTCCCGGTATTTTATTCCTCGAACGAAGTGCGCCAAGCTTGAAGATGGATTTAATGTTAATGCCTGATGAAGAGCTCTGTCCATTTCTAAATTTAATACCATTTTTTCAAAAATAATTGATTCTTCGATTTGCTTTGCTAAACAAACCGCTAAGTAACAGTACAAATCAGATGCTTGAGGTTTTTTCTTCATTTCTTGTTGAATTTCGCGCTTGATCTCTTTCCACTTACCCTCTTCTAGCTGATTCATGACGTATTCTACATGTATTCCCACCACTTTGCCCTCCTTTTCCTCTTTATCATAAAGGATTTTTGCACAAATGAAAAAAATAAGTGTTCTTCATTTTTCTCAAAAGATCGTTACCGTTAAAAAACAGGCAAATTTCTCAATCACTTAACCCAATTAGTACATAGGATATAGAGAATTTTATTAAAGGAGGTTACACATATGGGCGCAAAAGGCGGTTTTGGTTTTTCATTTATCGTTGTTTTATTTATTCTATTAGTAATCGTAGGATGTTCTTGCTACTACTAATTTTTAGAGGGGATGAACATCATTCATCCTCTCCTATTTCAAAAAAAACCATGCTTTCGCATGGCTACATACCGATTAGATGAATGAGTAGAGGAACTCATTGTTCGGCAATATTGAAGAAATTTTTGGTTTTTACTTCCGCCTAGTATGCCCTTTTTGACGGGGGCTATGCGCAAATAAAGTTAACGTTTAAAAGCGAAAGCCAGACGCACCTACAATAACAAGTAAAACAAATAACACAACGATTAACGCAAAATTTTGTTTTCCCACGTACCATCCCTCACTTCCTGTTATCTGCTTTTAGTGTATGCAACAGCTTGGCAAAATGTTTAGGACAGGGGTGCGGATTTTTTTAACGAGAAAAACCTTCAAATTTCGCCAAAAAAGTGAATCATATTTTTGTTTCTTTCGTTATATATAGTAAGAGATTTTTTTACTATAAAAAAGGGGGGGCCATTAATGCGCCGACATTCTAAATTGCCCATTGTTCTTGTCTTTGCCTTCTTTTTATTCATCGCAACAGTTTTGTGCGTAACCTCTTATATGTCTTGAACGTATAAATAATATAAAAAAAACGCCTCATCGAAGGCGGTTTTTCTACCCTAGCATTATATCTTCATTTGGATAACGAACGGCTTCACGCTTTTGCTTAGATAATGAAAACGCAAGCGTTAATGGCCCCACTTTTCCTAAAAACATGATAAAGATAATAATCACGCGTCCAAAGTACGAAAGTTCAGGAGTTGCTCCCATCGATAAACCTACTGTTCCAAACGCAGAAACAACTTCAAACATAATTTTTACAAACGGCAGGTTTTCCGAAATATTTAATAGGAAAATGGCCCCAAATACAAACATAATTGAAATCATCGTGATGGCTAGTGCCTTAAACACGTGAAGAGGAAGAAGTCGTCTCTTTAATAGCACAATATCTTCCCGGCTTCGTAAAAATGCCCATACAGAAAAAACAATCACCACAAACGTTGTTAGTTTAATACCGCCTCCTGTTGACGCACTTCCTGCACCAATAAACATTAATAAGACCATTAAAAAGACCGTTGCGTCATGCAGGTGAGCTAAATCAATTGTATTAAATCCCGCGGTTCTTGTCGTTACCGCTTGAAAATAAGAAGCCCATACTTTGTCTCCTAACGATAAATTTCCGAGCGTATGCGAATTGCTGTACTCTAAGAAAAAAATAAAAAGCATGGCAGTCACATTAATCGCAAACGTGCTGATAATCATAATTTTTGAATGCAACGTTAGTTTTCTATACGATTTTTTCACCCACATATCAGCAAGAACGGTAAACCCTAACCCACCAATGATGAACAAAAAAGAAATCGTTATGTTAATAATAGGATCTCCAACATACTGCACTAAGTTATCAGAAAGTAGTCCAAACCCTGCGTTATTAAAAGCCGAAATTGAATGAAACAAGCTAAAGAACAGCCCCTTAGACCATCCGAACTCCGGAACCCAGCGTATCGCTAGAAAGATAAGTGCAACAAACTCAATTAAAAATGAAAAGATAAACAGCCTTTTAACTAGCAGGACAACTCCACCGACGCTCGTTTGATTTAGTGCCTGCTGAACGAGCATACGCTCTTTAAATCCAATTTTTTTACCTAGCATCATAAAAATCAACACGGCAAATGACATAATGCCAAGACCGCCTATTTGAATTAACAGCATAATAATGATTTGACCGATGACGGTAAAACGAGTACCTGTATCTACGACGGCTAAGCCGGTTACTGTCATAGCGGAAGTAGACGTAAAAAGGGCATCTACCCACCGGATTGGCTCAGTAGTAGAAACAGGCATCATCAATAGAAGAGCACCCATAATAATTCCTCCGCCAAAAATGGAGACAAGCAGCTGCGGAGGAGTGAGTTTAATGATTTGTTTTTTCATAAGTTAAACTCCTTCTTCTTCAAAACGGTTCAAATCGCGGTTATGTCCGATGACAATCAGCATATCTCCTTGTTCAATTATTTCATGTGCGGTAGGCGAGATCACCATTTCCCCGTCTTTTCGCTGAAAGCCGATAATATTGCAGCCATACTTGGCACGAATGTTTAAATCAAACAGCGTTTTATTATGAAGTTTCTTAGAGGCGACAATTTCGACGATACTATAATCCTTTGACAATTCAATATAATCAATGATTTTTTCTGACACCACGTGATGAGCAATACGCTTAGCAATATCGCGCTCAGGGTGAATGACTTTATCCGCTCCTATTTTTTCGAGCACTTTTTGATGATACATATTCACTGCTTTTACCCATACTTGCTTAACGCCCATATCTTTTAAAAGCATCGTTGCCAGCACGCTTGCTTCGATATCATCTCCAAACGAAATAAGAGCATGATCAACATTGCGAATACCTAGCCCCTTTAAGCTAGCTTCATCAATCGCGTTTGCTTGCACAACATATGTAGCTGAGTTGCTAAATTTATTTACTACCTCCTGATTGCGGTCAATAGCGAGCACATCCACATCCAGATTAGCAAACTCTTCAACCAAACTGCCTCCAAAACGACCTAATCCCAATACAGCAAACTGTTTTTTCATAATGTATTTATTCCTTTCTTCAACTGCTGTGTGTTCTCTTAGCTTATACTTTTTCTAAAAAATTACATCTTTTTCTTAAAAAAAGCGCAAAAAAACACAGGAAGGCTCCTGTGTTTTTCCACACTCTTCCCCCTCAAAACGCTTGCGAAGTTAGCTGTCGGGTTCGGGTTTTAAGAGTAACCCTACCTTTTTAAGGATTCACCCCGGAGCACAATATGTGCGTACATAATGGGTCCTCCGCTCCGTAATGGATTAAGCGATTTTTATTCAAATATCTATGATCTATTTTTTAGAATAATCGATTCGATTCATGATACGTTTCACTTTACGAAAGCTATCTTACTCCTGTGGATTTTGTCTGTCAAGATATTTTTAGCGAAGACCTCACTTGCCCTGCAAGCTGCAAAAATCATATAAATCTAAACTGACAATCATTTTGTGAAATTGATCAAATAAATTAATAACAGCTAAAAGCTCTAACAGCTGCGTATCACTGTAAAATTTCTTTAATTGATTCATATCAGCATCCGTCAACTCCCTTGGACGCACCCGGTATACATCAATAAATCGAAACAGCAGTCGATCTTTTTCTTCCAGCTCTTTTTCTCTTAACACTTTTTGATTAAGCGTCTCATCGCCTACATATGACATGCTCATACACGTCTCACAGCCGTTAACACCTGCTAGATAAAGCCTTATTTTTTCCTTAGTCTCTTTTTCTACTATATCGCTGTTCCAAAGCGTGTCGTAAAGCTCATCATACAATCTTTTTACATGCGGAATTAAATTCAATGCTTTTTCAAAATTTGTTCCCTCTTCGTTTGCTAACAAAACTCTTGCCATTTTTCACTCACTCCTTTTTAATTATTATAGTAAGAAAAATGGAAATTTCAGATTACAGATAAAACATCTTAGCTACTATTACTAATCAAATGAAATGTTAATGAGAAAGAAGGTTTTCAATTGAAAATTGATGAAATTGATTTATCGATTTTGCAGGCGCTGCAGCAAAACAGCCGCCTTTCCTTACGAGAGCTAGGAAAACAAATTAACTTGTCTCCTCCTTCGGTGGCAGAGCGAGTACGACAGCTAGAGAGCTTTGGCGTTATAAAAGGGTATACGATTGATATTGATTATGAAAAGCTGCATTTGCCCGTGTCGTGTTTTATTGAAGTAACGATGAAAAACGGAGAGCACGAGCGTTTTAAACGATTTATTTCTCAGTATCCCTACGCTTTATTCTGTGAACGCATCGCCGGGCAAGCCTGCTTTATTACAAAGCTTCAGCTTCCTCACCTGCACGTACTCGAACAATTTATTAACGAAATTACACCTTATGCCAAAACGATTTCACACATCGCCCTTTCTCACGTGGAGATGGCTCCTGCATTATTGAGTCATTTAAAAGATGAAAAGTGATTGAAACGTAACGAAAAAATCCGAACGATTGGATTGATCGTTCGGATTTTCTTTCCACTAAACTACTTTTGTCCCAGCCTCTTTTATTCGTCCAACAGCATAAAAAATAACCCTCCAAAGCTGGAGGGTATAAATTTTCCGAATAATGAAAGTTTTACAACTTCATTTTATCAGGTGACGACATTTCTGTCTACTTAAAAATGTAAAAGAGCTCTCTAGTACTAGAGAGCTCTTTTACTTGCTTGTTTTGGAGAAACAATCAATCTATATAAAAGGGAACTACCTAAGGCTGAAAGTCACGTGAAACCTTGGCAGTTCATCCTGGATATACCGGTTGATATGATTCAAAACAAGTTCTTTCATCATTTCTTCTTTGACTTCTGATTCCGTTTTTTTATCTTTTTGTTTTAAAATAAGAATATAATAGACTTTACCCATTTTAATGGGCTTACTACTCTCTCCGATGTGCTGTTTTTTTAAAACATCTATAAAAGAGGGAGATAGACTTGAAAGCTTTAGATTATCAGCATTCTCTATTTTGCTGACTGTCTGGACATCAGCATATTTTTTTTGAACGTCCTGAAGAGATGTTCCTTTTTGCAGTTCAGCCGCAGCGGCAGCGGCATCATATAAAGTAGAAAAAGCCAGCTGCGTAAAAGATACGCGCGTTAGATCGTTTTCAATACGTTTATAGTAAGCAGTTAGTTCATCAGACGTAATTTGTTTGCGGAAATATTCTTCTAATTTAAACTGATTCGTTAGCTGGTTGGTTA
This sequence comes from Priestia sp. VA7, assembly GCF_055710015.1. Classification (NCBI taxonomy): domain Bacteria; kingdom Bacillati; phylum Bacillota; class Bacilli; order Caryophanales; family Bacillaceae; genus Priestia; species Priestia sp. VA7. Next base: position 983,148 of record NZ_JBVQPN010000001.1, on the reverse strand, counting down.
CATCACTAGAACGAATATTTAACACTTCATAACCTTGTTTTCTTGTATCCTCGTTATATGAGCGTTTAATTTGCTTCCACATATCCTCGACTTGTTTTTGTACTTTATCGCTTGTCTTTAGATGTGAAATTAAGATTTTTTGCATAACAAGCTGCCGCAATAACTCTTTGCGGTAGCTTGTATCATTTAGCGGAGCATCTGGATTTAAGAACCCTTCAACGGCTAAAAAACGGTTGAATTCAGCTCCTGTCACCTTGCCTCCCTCATACGCTGCCAGTTCTTTGGTAGAAGATAACTGACTAATTTCTACAGAAGGAAACATCGTGTTTGAATGCTTCCCTCCGCAGCCGGTTAAAAATCCGAAGGCTGTTAATACTGCTAGTAGCAGCTTTAACGGTGTTGGACTCATCCATTGTTATCCTGCTGCTCTGAAAGCTTCAGAGAAATAGTTTGTTTTTTTCCATTTCGATACACGTCTAATTTTACCGTGTCTCCTACTTTACGTTTTGTGTATAGATATTGACGTAAATCACTGGATGTTTTGACTTCATTTCCATCGATGGCAACAATCACGTCTTTTGATTGTAAACCTGCATCAGAAGCAGAAGAGAATGGTTCAACCGTCGTTACGACAACTCCTTCAGACGTATCGCTGGTTAGGCCTAGCTGGTTTTGTTTTGTTGCAGCTGAAAGCTGACCTACATCTTGAAGACCTACCCCCATATATGGACGCGTTATTTTTCCGTTTTTCATCAGCTGTTCAATCGTCGGCTGCACTTCATCGCTTGGAAGAGCAAAGCCGATGCCTTCTACATTGTCTTCTGAAATTTTCATACTGTTGATACCGACTACTTCACCGGAAGAATTGATTAAGGCACCGCCGCTGTTTCCTGGATTAATCGCCGCATCCGTTTGAATTGCATCTACGTTCCAATTTTCTGAAATAGGGACAGAGCGTTTTGCTGCGCTCACGATACCTTGTGTGACCGTACGAGAAAATTGTTCACCAAGAGGATTTCCGATTGCAAGCACCGTTTCACCTGCTACTAAATCCGATGATTTCCCGAACTTCGCCACTTGTTCAACATTTTTGTCAGACATCTCAAGCACCGCTAAATCCGTTAGCGCATCAGCTCCGACAATCTTAGCTTTTTCTTTTTGTCCGTTTGAAAGTGACACTTCTACTTCGCTTGCGCCGTCAATAACGTGGTTATTGGTCACAACGTATGCTTTTCCATTTTCTTTTTTGAAAATAACACCGGAACCCGTTCCTGCTTCTTGCGTTTGGGTATCTCCAGAAAATGGATTTGTTTGCTGTTGAATATTGTTCACGCCTACAACAGCAGCTGATACTTTATTTACAACTGAAACAAGATCTGACTGATTCACGGTTGTGCTTACTGTTCGAGGCGTTGTGCTCGTTGTTGTTGCGGTTTGAGTCTGCGTTGTTTGATTCGCTGTTTGCGTATCAGCTGAATCCATTAACCCCAGCTGCGGAGCACCGTATAGCACAATTCCTCCACCTAGCACTGCTCCGGCGATAGAAGATGCAATCACTGGAAATAAGCGTCTTCTTGGAGGCTGTGATGATGACGCAGGCTGATACTGATCGTAGCGCTGCTGGCGGTTTTCATATTCTTCTTTTTGTTCTTGCTCTCTTTCATAATCACGTGGATCCATGAAAAACACTCCTTTTAACGTAGCAAATTTTATGTTATCTATACTATAAAATAAAAGTTTGGGATAAGTATCAAAACAATGTGTGAAATTGTGAAAAATTTCTTTATAACAGCAAACACGTAGTATAATAGCGGGTACATAGACCTTTTGAGAAACGCACACATATGGCGTAATATGCTTTATTTACCTTAATTTTCATATATTCAGAGGAAGGTGTCAAATTTGAGCTTTACACTATATTTAGTAGAGGATGAACAAAATTTAAACGAAGTTTTAACCCTTTACCTTCAAAAAGAAGGCTGGGATGTTCGCTCATTTTTTAACGGCACGGACGCCAAAGAAATGATTACAACCCCTCCGCATCTGTGGATTTTAGATATTATGCTGCCTGATATTGACGGGTATCAGCTCATTCGCGAAATCAAGCAGCAAACGCCACATGTGCCTGTTATTTTCATCTCAGCCCGCGATGCCGATATTGACCGGGTTCTTGGGCTTGAAATGGGCAGCGACGACTATTTATCAAAGCCTTTTTTGCCTCGTGAACTAGTTATTCGAGCAAACAAACTGCTAAACCGCGTATATGGTTCCAATCAAAAGAAAACCGATACCATTACGCTGACTCCTTATGAAATCGATTTACATACCCGTACAGTCAGTGAAAATGGAAAGCCGATTGATTTAACGTCTAAAGAATTTGATTTTCTCGTCACTATCTCAAAAGACCTTGGACAGGCTTTTTCACGGGAGCAGCTGCTGAATCTCATTTGGGGAGAAGATTATTTCGGCACAGACCGAGTGGTGGATGATTTAGTAAGGCGCGTGCGTAAAAAAATGCCGCAAGCACGAATTGAAACGATTTACGGATACGGATACCGGATGATGAAAGCATGAAAAACAAGTCGCTTGCATTTCAAATTTGGCTCGTCATCTCCGGTATTTTACTGCTTATTTCAATTTTGCTCGCTATTTTATTCCCAACGACGCTCAGGCAGTTCTTCACGAATGAAATTTATACCACTATTGAAAATGAACAGCATATTTTAAAAGAATACGGACTGCCCAGCCGCTCAGGTGAATACTACTTTAGCAATGAAGACAGTGAACCAACACTTGGAAATCGAACCGTGGATCATATTTTATTGCCTGAACATGCGGATATCTCTTATTTTTCATCACGGGTGTTGCCTCAAGACTTTTTGAGAAAAGCACAGGAAGATGCAATCAGCCAGCGAAAAATCGTCGCTCGCTATGAAAAAGATCTTGGCAACCGGACGCTTTTTTATGTAATTCGAAAAGTAAGCGTAAACGGACAGCCTGCTTTTTTGCTTTCATTTTCGTGGGATACGTATCGCAACGCGCTCACTTCTACTCTGTTTAAACAGCTGCTTCTTGTAATTTCAATTGTATTTCTATTCAGCTGGCTTCCATCTATTTGGCTATCAAGATATTTAAGCAAGCCGCTTGTATCGCTTGAAAAAGATGTGAAAAAAATTGCCGAACAAAATTGGCATGAGCCCGTTGCAGTCAACCGTTCCGATGAAATTGGCAAGCTAGGCGCCTCCATCGAGCAAATGCGCAAAAGGCTCGTATCTAAAGATGAAGCACAGCAAACGCTGCTTCAAAATATTTCACACGATTTAAAAACACCGGTTATGGTGATTCAAAGCTACGCTCAGTCGATTCAAGACGGCATTTATCCAAAAGGTGATTTATCTCAAACGGTAAAAGTTATTGAAGATGAATCCAAAAATCTTGAGAAAAAAATCCGCGATTTGCTTTACTTAACCAAGCTTGACTATATGTCCACTCATCAGCTTGCACAAGATGACTTTGATTTTACTGCACTTCTTCATGAAGTAGTGGATCGCTTGCGGTGGAGGCGCCCTGAAATACAGTGGGAATTTGACGACGAAAACGCAACGATTAAAGGAGATAAAGAACTGTGGACAAAAGTTCTTGAAAATGTACTCGACAATCAGCTGCGCTATGCCGAGACGAAGGTTTCACTTTCACTTGCTAAACACCAAATGAACGTTCAATGTACAATCAGCAACGATGGTCCGCCGATTGATCAAAGCGTGCTTCAACACTTGTTTGAACCGTTTAAAAAAGGAGCAAACGGTGAATTCGGTATCGGCTTAAGTATCGTAAAGCGTATTGTTACGATGCACGATGCAGCCATTACGGCTGAAAACACAGACACCGGAGTAACGTTTTCACTTACTATTCCTATATAAACTAAAAAAGCAAGGGATTCGAATCCCTTGCTTTTTTATGAAAAAATTGATGTATAGGCATAAAGAGCCGGTGAACCGCCTGAGTGGACAAACACCACATTTTCATCCTTATTAAAATAACCTTTTCGAATTAAATCAATTAGACCAGCCATCGCTTTTCCCGTATACACAGGATCCAATAAAATCCCTTCCGTACTGGCCACAAGTTTGACTGCTTCCACCATCTCTTCTGTCGGAACAGCATACCCTGGACCTACGTATTCATCCATACATACAATCTCTTCTTTTTTAAAAGGCGTTTTACTATGTAAATGATCATAAAGTTCACTCGTCAGCTTGGCAACTTTTACTTCTTGCTCTTCTTTAGCACGACTGACATTCATTCCAATAACAGATACGTCACTTTGAAGACCTTGAAAGCCTGCCACTAATCCTGCATGCATACCTCCGCTGCCGCTTGTACAAACTACGTGGTTAAGCTTTATTTGCTGCTCATAGCTTTGCATAAGCAGCTCTTGTGCACAGGCAGCGTATCCGGTTGCACCGATAACATTCGAACCTCCTACTGGAATTAAATACGGTTTATGACCTTTTTCAATTAGCTCTCGCTCTACTGTTTTCATTTCGGCTGTCAAATCAGAACCTTCAGCGACAAACCGCATGTCATGAGCGCCTAATAAATGATAAAGAAAATAGTTTCCTGTGGGCTGATCGCTTGCTTTATTTTCGCCTTCTTCTAATACGAGCACGCATTTCATTTGTTCTTTTACAGCCGCAGCGAGCGTCAAACGACAATGATTGGATTGTATCGCACCGCACGTTACAAGCACGTCTGCTCCTTGCGCTTTTGCATCAGCTACTAAATATTCAAGCTTGCGCGTCTTATTTCCGCCCCCTGTCAGTCCAAGCATATCATCTCGCTTCATATAAATTGAAGGTCCATTTAACTGCTGAGATAAAACCGATAGCTTTTCTAAAGGTGTAGGGGAATCCGTATATTTTCTTCTAGAAAATTGAGTTAAGTTCATGCTCTCATCCTCTCTTTCATATTTGTTCTATTTTACCATATAGAAGCTTTTGAAGAGCTTTTTACGAAAGGGCTTTCTATAACTTGTATACATAAGAACAAGTAGTCAACATACATTAAACCATATAAACAGTTTGAAGGAGTGTTTTCAATGAGTGAAAAAGCAGTACTTTGCAGCGTCTCACGAGTAGTCAAATCACAGCACATTTTTCCAAATGACCTAAACAATCACCACACCCTTTTTGGGGGAAAAATTGTCGCTGACATGGACATGACGGCCTCTCTTTCAGCAGCTAAACATTCCCGAAAGACGTGTGTTACGGCTTCCATTGATCACGTTGATTTTATCGAACCAGTCACCGAAGAAGATTTTATTTCATATGAAGCATTCGTTGTTGTTACAGGAAAAAGCTCCATGATTATTTTTGTTAAAGTGATTGCCGAAAATTTGTTAACGGGCATTAAGCGTATTGCAGCTACTTCTTTTCTCACCTTTGTTGCATTAGAAAACGGGAAACCTGCCCCCGTTCCTCAAGTTATTGCTCAAACTGAAGAAGAAAAAAGTCTTCAAAAAGTAGCTCTTGAACGAAAAGAGTCCAAAAAAACGCAGGTTGAGCACAGCAAAGCGATTGCGAGCATTTTATCTAAATCTTTGCGCAGCAGTAATTAAGCTCTTCATCTAAAAAGCAGCTGTCTGCTTTTTAGACGAAGTTTTTTTAGTTTTCACATTGTTATTTAATGTAATATGCGATATATTGGTTTTATGAAAAATAACATTCAACCTCTCAAACGACTTTCTTTAAGGGAAGAAGTCTATCAAACACTTAAACACAATATTGTCATGCTTGAATTTCAGCCGGAACAAAAGCTTCAGGATAAAGAACTGGCTGAGCAGTTTGGAGTTAGCCGCACTCCTGTTCGAGAAGCATTAAAAAGGCTTGAAGATGAAGGCCTTGTTCAAACGACACCTGGTTCTTCTACAAAAGTGGCTCCATTAAACCTTGAGGAGGCAAAACAATCTTTTATTGTCGTGGCAGCTCTTCATGCACTTGCTGCTAAGCTGGCTTGTACTTCGTTACAAGAAGAAGATATGGGCGAACTAATCAAACACAATCAATCTCTAGAACATGCAATCAAAACAAGAAATGTCCTTAAAGCGATCGAAGCGGATGAAGCATTTCATTTCGTCTTTTTAAAACGGGCGAACAATATAGAGCTAGAACGTGTCGTAAAACAAACAAGCGCCAAAATTCAGCGTCTGGAAATCGCTCGTTTTTCGTCTCTTGCTAGCCTTGCTTCGGTTGATCAGCACAAAGAAATCATAAACGCTTGCGGTCAAAAAGATGCCGCACTGACATCGCAGCTTGTCGAAACGAACTGGCTGACGCTAGGTGAAGCGCTGACAAGTGAGGAGGAATCCAAGTGAAGCCTCTTTTATTAGGCATTGCTGCATCATTCTTTTTTGCTTTTACATTCGTTTTAAATCGAGCGATGGATTTATCCGGAGGCAGCTGGGCGTGGAGCTCGTCGCTGCGCTATTTTTTTATGGTACCTCTTTTGCTTATGCTCGTTTATTTTTGGGGTGGTATTAAACCAGTGGTGGCAGAAATAAAAGCCCAGCCTCAAAAATGGCTGCTTTGGAGCACGGTTGGATTTGGGTTATTTTACGCTCCTCTTTGTTTTGCTTCAGCCTACGGTCCCGGCTGGCTTATTGCAGGAACTTGGCAAATCACAATTTTATCGGGGTCTCTCCTAGCTCCTTTGTTTTACAAGGAAGGAAAGAAGCCAGGAGGCATTCCTTTCAAGCAGCTAGGTTTTTCGTTTATTATTTTAATAGGAGTTGTGCTCATGCAGCTTGAGCATGCGACTGAACTGTCGGCCGCTACTGCCTTGCTTTGTACCATTCCCATTTTAATTGCCTCTTTTGCGTACCCGCTTGGCAACCGTAAAATGATGGAAGTGTCGTCACTTAATACGTTTCAGCGCGTGCTTGGAATGACGCTTTCAAGCCTGCCGTTTTGGATTATTCTTTCTGTCTATGCCTGCGTGACCGATGGACTGCCAAAAACCACTCAGATTTATCAAAGCAGTTTAGTTGCCTTACTTTCAGGAGTATGTGCAACAGTTTTATTTTTTGCAGCAACCGACCTTGTTAAAAAAGATTCTCAAAAGCTAGGTGCAGTTGAAGCTACACAATCGATGGAAGTTTTATTTGCCCTGCTAGGAGAGGTCTTCCTTCTATCAAGTCCTTTGCCATCGATTCTTTCTTGGGTTGGAATGGGAGTTATCATAGCAGGCATGGTCCTTCACAGCTACCAAACAAGTCATAAAAAAGCTATACCGCAAAAAGAATTGACCTACTAATTAATAACAAAAAAGAGCGTCTTAGTCGGCGCTCTTTTTGTTTATACAACAGACCTTCTTTCTAAATTGAAGACATTCACCTGCTCAGCATCAAAGCGGCTTAGCAACGAATCTACTCCGTACTCAAGTGCAAAAGCACGTTCATTTTCTGAAATCGGAACGGCCTGCAGGAACGTTACTTTTTTATCAGATAGTTCAATCGTTGAAAAATTATCCCATAAAAACGGCGGAATAAGCAAAATGTGCTGCATATGAAAGCTGTCATCAAGAACTGCAATAACATCTTTATAAATAGCTCCTGGGAAGATGGACACATGAGATTTCATCATATGGAAAATACAGTTTGCTAAAATAGCAGAATAAATACCGAATTCCTCATGACAAGCCCCAACGATTTCAATTCGAAGCGGGATCCCTCCAACTGTATAGCCTGTCGGACATTGATGTCCCCCGAGCGTTGCATACGCGGTTACGTCTTGACGCGGATGGTTTTCACACGCCACAACGTGAATACCATGCTTTTTTCTTTCATCTGAATAATCTTCAATTCGATCCTTTTGACCAAATACATCTATTGCTTTATGTATAATTAATTCTTCATCTTTTGTAAAATTACTCATAAAAAACCTCCTTGCTTGCGACCTTAAAAAGCTCCCTACTGTACAGCATATACTACTGCACTCGCTTACGATATAGTTTTTAGAAAATGTGATAGAAATGTTATCGTTTCGTAACATACTATGATATTGTATCAAGAAGCAAACGAGAAACCTTAACCAATTTTTTCTTTTCCCATAAAAAATAGAGCCTGCACCATGGCAGCCTCTATTTTTTATGACATTATTATGAAATAATTTGTAATTCTTTTGGGTACTTCGTTAACGTTTCGTATCCATCTTTTGTAATGATTACATCATCTTCGATACGCACGCCTCCAAGTCCTGGAATATAGATACCCGGTTCAATTGTATATACCATGCCTTCTTGAAGCACATCATCATTGTTACGGCTCATTGAAGGAAACTCATGCACGCTAATACCAAGACCATGACCAAGACGATGCAAGAAATACTCTCCATATCCTGCTTCTGTAATAATATTGCGTGCTACCATGTCCAAGTCGCCAATTCGAGTACCGGGCTTGGAAGCTTCAAGTGCTGCCTGCTCAGCGTGCTGTACCGTTTCATAGATTTCTTTTTGCTTATCATTAATAGACTTGTAAGCAACTGTACGTGTAATATCTGAACAGTATCCGTCTAGCACTACACCTAAATCGAACAGAACCATATCTCCTGGCTTTAACGTGCGAAGACCTGGGTTCCCATGCGCTTCTCCCGTTTTTTCACCAAATAAAACCATCGTTGAAAACGACATCTCACGAATTCCTTTTCGCTTTAGCTCGTATTCAATTTTAGCGAGAACATCCATTTCCGTAATGCCTTCTTTTAAAGCAGCTACGCCTACTTCTACACCAAAATCAGCTAAGGCAGCTGCCTTTTGCAGAATCTCAACTTCACGCTCATCTTTAATTAAACGCAGCTGATTTAACTTCTCTTCTGCTCCGACTAGCTCAGCATTTGGATATAGGCTAAGCAGTTCTTCGGCTCTCGCATACAGCAGCTGTTCTTTCTCTACAGCAACCTTTTTCACATCCATTACGTTTCGTTTATGTAAAGCTTCTTTAATAAGTTCCCAAGGATTTTGATGGTCTTCATATCCAATCACATCAAACTTCCAGCCGGCTTCTTTTGCTTGTCCCACTTCCATTGATGGACAAACAAGCATCGGCTCTGCTTCGTTAAACACAAATAAGCCAAGTAAACGCTCATGCGGATCCGTATGAAATCCAGTTAAATAAAATACGTTTTCGGTTGACGAAATAAAGGCCGTTTCTACATTCTTTTCTTTTAGCCACGATACGACTTTTTGTAAACGTGCTTCCATTAAAAAAACCCCTTTCATTGTGCAATATTACTATTATAACATAGTTATTTAGCAATATTGTACAATGAATAGAGGTTAAGACAAAGCCGCGTGAAGAGTAGTAAGCTGCTCTTTAATCGCTTTTCGCTGAATACTTACTTTCATCAGCCAGCCATTTTCTCCGTATCTATAAATAAATTCGTACGTACCTTTAGGAAAATATTCTTTTATCAGCATGTCCCGATTTTCAACAAATCCCGGATCGCCAATAAAATAGGTACCTTCTTCAAGCGGAAGTTCATGAACTTTTTTTTCTAGCTGCTTCTCTTCGTCTTCATCATCATCTATAACAATGTGCAGACCGTATTCATCACGCACAACATCAAATTCACCGTTTTGTTCAAGCCCGAGCACAGGCACCACTTGTCCATTTACCGTTAGCAGCTGCTTCGTTCCTTCAATGACCTGGGACCAGTGATCATCGTATAAAGTAGAAGAATAAAAAATATAGCCCTGAGATTTATATAATAAAAGAAGCTGTTCAAAATGATTTTTCACTTGTTCTTTATCAAATAGAATAACAAAATGCTTTCGATAGAAAAAACTTGTAAAAGGCAGAATAGACGATTGATTAAGCTCTTTAATTATTTCAGCACTATCTTTACCTGAAATAATAGCTCCGGTCAATTCCCCCGCGCCATAAGGTTTCCAATGACTTAACGCCGCTTCTGGAATCAGCACAAGGTTCGAAGATGACACATATATACTCATTCGCTTCACTCCTTTTTTCTGCATTTAGACCTATATTTGATTCTCCGCAAACAGAGACTTTCCTCTTATTCCATTCTTAAAAGACAGAAATTTTTCCCCAACTATGATAGATTATAACAAATATCCTCGAAAAAAATAACCTTTATTTCCTCTTTCTTCTATTTGTACACTTTTCTTATTTTAGCTGTCTTCGCAGATTTACTAGTGAACGTACTTGCTAATCTAATTCCTTAGTGTTAATTTTATTATGTCGTTTTATAATTTTTTGCATAATTGGTTTCAAACAAAAAAGTATTAATATTTTTGAATGCGATGGTGAGACATTTGGAAGAACGTACAGAACGTAAACAACATAAAAGAAAAAAGCAAAGAAAAAAGAAACGCTTTAGAAAGCTACTTCTTTTCTTTCTCATTCTTGTAATCGCCGCTGGTGCGTATGTGTATTATCAATACCAACAAGGGTTAGCAGAAGCAGACGGAGCTTTTGGGAAAGATGGACAATTTGATTTTAATGGTGCAAGTGCCAATTTAGATAGCATGAATGTGCTGCTTCTTGGAATTGACTCTCGAGGTGAAGAACATTCGCGTGCCGATACAATCATGATTGCTCATTATGACAAAGACAGCAATCAGCCTAAAATTGTTTCTTTGATGCGTGATTCATATGTGGATATTCCTGGACATGGCAAAAACAAATTAAATTCAGCCTATGCATTTGGCGGGCCAGAATTAATGCGTAAGACAATTAAAGAAAATTTCGGCGTAGATGTAAACTATTATGCCGTTGTTGATTTTAAAGGCTTTTCTAAAGTTGCCGATACGATTGCCCCTGAGGGAATTACGGTTACCGTGCCGCACGAAATGTCATCAGGAATTGGCATGACGCTAAAACCTGGAAAACAAACTCTTCGCGGAGATAAATTACTAGGATACGTGCGATTCCGACATGATAGCCAAAGTGATTTCGGGCGCGTGAAGCGTCAACAAGAAGTGATCGGTAAATTAATGGATGAAGCTCTTCAAGTAAAGACGCTGGCGAAAGCTCCTAAGCTATGGGGCGTCATTGATCCATATGTGGATACAAATATTCCGCCAAAAACATTTATTGTGATAGGAAAAGATTTTTTAGTTGGAAATCAGCCAGATTTAAAATCTCTTCGTTTACCGGTTGAAGGTTCCTATTCAAATGAACGAATATCCGGTATTGGTGCTGTTTTAAGCATCGACCTTGAAGAAAACAAACAAGCGTTACAGTCATTTTTAAATTAGGAAAAGGTGTCCATTGGCGGACACCTTTTTTTATACTATTCAAAAAAACTTCTGTTTTTCCTCCCTATCCTTCAAAAAAATTTGAGCTTCGACAAAAAATGAAGCCATTTTCCAGGAAACAGCTATTTCTTTGAAGTTCTATTTTTCCTGTTACATGCGTATATGAAAAGAGAAGGACTTCTTTTTTATATTTTTGATTCAAGGAGATGAACGTATGAAATTATATGGTTTTCAATCTGAAGAAGAGCGTTCCTTTCTTCATTCTACCTATAAAGTAAACCCATTGCTTTCTCATACTGGAGATGTCAAAATTAGCTTTCTATCTTTTCAAGAAAATGATTATACCCCTCGTCAAGAAGCTACGATTCCACAGCTTCTATTAGTCGTTCACGGGGAAGGCTGGGTAGCTGGGGATAACGGCCTGAAAATTTATATCAAACAAGGTGAATCCGCATTTTGGAGAGCGGGAGAATCATTTGAAGTCGGGAGTCTAACGGCTATGACAGGATTACTCATTGAAGGATTAGATATCGCTCCTCAAAAGCTGCTTACTTCTTTTTCACGAACAAATGTAAATTAAAAAGCCGCGTTAACGCGGCTTTTTTTTATTATCTTAGTAATCGAGCGTAGCTTTCAGCACTATCTTGAATAACTTTGTCACTCAGGTCACCGCCTGCTCCTTGAAATAAAAATGGCGTTTGGAACTTCATACCTGTTAAATTTGCCGTAGCTTGAAACGGAAGAAGCAGATGATTCATTGGGTAACGGTTGTATCCCCCTTCTTGATAAGCTTCCGCAGGGCCTCCTGTCGAAGTAGCTACGACAAACTCTTTTCCCTGAAGTTTAGTACCTTTGCTTCCATAAGCCCATCCGTATGTTAAGACAACATCTTGCCACTCTTTCAAGAGTGCCGGTGAGCTGTACCAGTAAAATGGAAATTGAAAAACAATACGATCGAATTGAAGAGCTAACTCCTGCTCTTTTTCTACATCAATTTTGAAATCGGGATAGTTTGCGTATAAATCATGAACGTACACATTCTCTTCTTTTTTTACTCGCTCTGCCCACGCTTTATTAATGCGAGAAGATGCTAAGTTTGGATGCGCTAAAATAACAAGTGTTTTCATTTTACTACTCTCCTTCTAATGTCTGTGCTTGCTTTGTTCTTTTCTATTTTTCACGCTTGCCTCTCACGGCTTGCTCAGTTATTCTTTCCTTTTCCTTCAGCAAATCCAAGTTAGTTTACACTTATAAACTACCAGTATTATCATTCTGCTTCAATAAAATTGACTTTGCTTTTATCACCTTTACTTTTTTTATGTATCCAAAACGGCAGATAAAGGACAAGAAAGCTAAGAATTATCATTCCTTCAATCCATACTAAATACCAAGGATGAGGTCCAAGAACATCCAGCAAGGAAGCGTGTTCTGGCTTTTTCATCATGTATAAATAATTCGCCCCGAGTAAACGATTCATGACATAGATAAAACCTCCGTACAGATTAACAAATACTACGCTTACCCACAAAGAACGAAACGTCGGCTCATATCTGCAAACAGCAATTAGCATACAGCAAGCAAGTACCACACCGCCATGCGATACATAAAACTGCACATAGCGAAACTGGGCATACGCATAGCCGCCAAGGTCTGGGGTAATCATCGCTTGAACAGAGCTGCTGATTCCTGCGAAGTACACAAAATAAAAAAGAAACCTGCTTTTGGTTATCAGCATAACAGCAGCCAGCAGCACGACTATATCACTGAGCTGAAGAGGCAAGGAAGTTTCAGCAGACCACTGATGGCAGCTGATTTCCCAAGCTTGGTAGGCTGTTTCTGAAGCAATTAGAATGAGTGAAAGCAAAATGAACACAAACCTCTTTTTTCGCAGCTGCTTTCGACATAAAAAAATAAATGCTCCTATAATCACGATAATAGCTAAAGTTACAAGATGTTCAACTGAAAAAAGCTGAAAGGAATGTTGTACAGGATGACACGTAAAAAATGAATTCATAAAAACGCCTCCCTTCCATCAGAAAACAAATTCGGTACCTTTAGCTTGTTCATAAGACCTCATTTTCATTAATGCTTCTCTCGCATTAAAAGGAGATTGAGACATAACGAAATCACGCCAATCTAAAGACGGCCGAATGGTGTAAATAATCGAGTATGGATCACTTCTTGCACCGCAGTTGATTTCCATGCAAGGCTTCGCTTTCCGCGGGAGTCTTCGCGTTGCCCTCCAATCAACTGCTAGAACCAACTAAAATAAAAAGATCCGAACGATTCATCATTCGGATCTTCTTTCAACTAACATACTGTTATCCTAGCTTTTTTCTTCGTTTTTACTCTCTAATTAATCCTTTTTTCACTAAGAATTGATGAGCAACTTCTTCAGCCGTTTTTCCTTTCGCATTTACTTGATAGTTCATTTCACGCATTTCCTCATCACTGATTTTACCGCCCAGTTGATTTAAGATTTTTTTCAGTTCAGGGTGCTCTTTTAGCGTATCTTCACGAAGTACAGGCGCTCCTTGATACGGCGGGAAGAGCTGCTGATCGTCTTTTAAGACTTTCAAACCAAACTGTTTAATTTCAGGGTCCGTTGCGTAAGCATCAAGCATGTTAATATCGCCTTTTTCTACAGCGCGATAGCGAAGCTTCGGCTCCATGGTTTTAATATTCGGGAAGGTAAGGCCATATTCTTTTTGGATGCCTACATAGCCGTCTTCACGATCTTTAAACTCAAGCGTAAATCCTGCTTTTACTTTATCTGTTGCATTTGCCAAATCTGAAATAGTTGTTAGATTATTTTCTTTGGCAAATTCTTTTGTCACGGTCAATGTGTACGTATTATTAAACTTCATTGGATCTAAATAGACAAGACCGAATTTCTTTTGAAACTCTTCTTTTGCCTGCTTGTACACCTCTGTTTCATCTTTGCTGTCCGGCTGTTCCTTTAGATGCGTCACAATGGCTGTACCTGTATATTCAGGGTACAAATCAATTTCCATGTTACGCAGAGCCTCAAATACAAATACCGTTTTCCCAAGCGACGAACGAAGATTTACTTTCATATCGGTTTGATCTTCAATTAATTCTTTGTACATATTAATTAAAATGTCTTGTTCTGCACCAATTTTCCCTCCGATAACAAGGTCTGGTTTTGTTGCGCTCATCGCTGCAAACGGAGAAACAAGAATGAGTATTAATACGATGATCATAATAAACGAGCGTTTTTTGGACCCTTCTTTAGCTGAGTGTTCAATCGTTCGCAGAATTCCATCAAAAATAAGCGCTAATAATGCTGCTGGAATGGCTCCTAATAAAATCAAACTATTATCGCTTCGGTCAATACCAAGCAAAATTAAGCTTCCGAGCCCGCCCGCTCCGATAAGAGCCACGATTGTCGCTGTGCCAATAATGAGTACCATCGCTGTGCGAATTCCGGCCATAATGACAGGAAGTGCTAGAGGAAGTTCTACTTTAATTAATCGTCTCCATGAGTTCATCCCCATGGCTTTGGATGCTTCAATTAAAGATGGGTCCACTTCTTTAATTCCGGTATATGTATTTCGTACAATAGGAAGAAGCGAATATAAAAACAGTGCAATAACCGCGGGAAAGGTTCCAATTCCGACAAGAGGAATCAGTAACCCTAATAAAGCGAGTGAAGGAATGGTTTGCAGTACGGCTGTTACGCCAATGATTGGTTCAGCAATGCGGTCATGCCTCGTTAAGTACAGTCCGAGTGGCACTGAAATTAATACGGCGATAACAAGAGCTAGTACTGAAATTTGAATGTGTTCAAGAAGAGCTTGAAACAGTGCATCTCCTCGTTGATCTAATAATGTGCTTAGTGCATTCATTACAGCGTTCCTCCTTCTTTCGTTTTATCAGAAAGAAACGCTAATAGAGTTTTGCGCGTTACGACGCCAATTCGTTTGCTCCCTTTTTTTACGGCTATTGCTTCATGGTCGTAAAGGGCGTCCATGGCCTGCTGAACAGTGGCGGTTGAAGCTAGCTCTTCAGTAGGTTCTACGTCCGGCTGTTCACTTTCTTTGACAAACATATCCAATGTCTCAAATAAAGCATTCCCTTGATTTCCAATAAATGTTTTTACAAATTCATTTTTAGGCTTTTGAATGAATTCCTCCGGGGTTCCAACTTGAACAATTTCCCCGTCTTTCATCAGGCAGATACGATCTCCAAGCGTCATCGCTTCGCTCATATCGTGCGTAACAAACACAAATGTTTTTTTGATTTTTTCTTTTAAGCTAATAACATCTTGCTGAAGCTGTTCGCGGCTTAACGGATCGAGGGCACTAAAGGGTTCGTCCATTAAAATAACGGGGGGATCAGCTGCGAGGGCACGTGCTACACCTACACGTTGCTGCTGGCCACCTGAGAGCTCAGACGGCTTTCGGTTTCGATACTGCTTTGGGTCTAGTCCTACCAAAGTAAGCAGTTCATCAATGCGCGTTTTGATTTTATTTTTCTTCCAATGCTTCATCTCGGGTACAATGGCTATATTTTCAGCAATGGTCATATGAGGAAAAAGAGCAATCTGCTGCAGGACATAACCAATGTTCCAGCGTAGCTTATGTATGTTGTGGTCCGATACGAGCTTATCTTTTATGTATAGTTCTCCTTCGGTAATATCATGAAGACGGTTAATCATTTTTAAGGTGGTTGTTTTCCCACACCCACTCGGACCAATTAAAACGAAAAACTCTCCTTCTTTAATTTCTAGATTAATATTTTTCACGGCGGTCGTACCGTCTGGATATTGCTTTGACACATTCTTAAACGTAATCAAATTATCGTTCACCCTCCCTGTTGAAATTTAATCCCTAGTTTCGTGTACCCAATATTCAGAGGCAATAAACATTCTTTTAAGAATATTTCTAAATATGATTCATAAGACCTAGGGGAAAAGATACGCATATTTTCTCATAACCTCCTAATAAGGCTATCAAACTGTTAAAGTTTTCACAAGGCGGGAAAGAATAATTTTAAAGCCGACACAAATAAAAAAACCTTCTTTCAACAAGAAAGAAGGTTTTTTAGTATGCTAGCGACAGGGATCGAACCTGCGACCTCTTGCTTACCATGCAAGTGCTCTACCTACTGAGCTACACCAGCGTCTTGGAAAATTATATCACGTTTAAATTCATTTAGGAAGCGCTTTTTTAAATTTTTTTATTGGTATATTCTCTAATTTGCTTCTTCTGAAATCCGCACTTTCTACAAAGTTCCATATTTTATGTTAGAACTCCTTACATAAATTGTGTGAATTTTCTTTTTTTATATTACCCTTAGTAAAAGAGCTTACAAAAGAAGGGAAGAAAATAGATGGAACAACAACCAACCATGACCAAATCAAAAACGGCAACTCCCTACCCAAGAGACTGCACGTTCAGCCTGGAAGATTGGACGACACTCGCTAAGTATTGGTACCCCGTCGCACGCTGCAGTGATGTAACAGAGAAACCAACGTCCGTAAAACTGCTAGATGTAAATCTAGTTCTATACCGTACCACACACAAAGTAGTAGCGGCTCGTGATTTATGCGTTCACCGAGGCACCCCCCTTAGTATGGGCTGGGTGGAAGATGATGAAATTGTCTGTCCTTACCACGGCTTCCGCTATGCAACGGACGGCGCATGCACGTCGATTCCAGCTCACCCTGATGCCAACATTTCTCCCCGCCTGTGTATGGCTGTCTATCCAGTTATTGAACGATTTGGATTAGTGTGGACTTCCCTGACAGGTGAACAAGATAACCTGCCTTACTTCGATGCGTGGGAGGCCCCTGATTTTCAGCAAATTGTTTGTCCCAGCTTTGATATCATGGGTTCGGCTGGTCGTCAAATGGAAGGCTTTTTAGACGTAGCTCATTTTGCTTGGGTGCACACGGACACATTTGGTGATCGAAACAACGCCTTTGTGCCTAAATATAAAGTAAGCGATACAGATTATGGGCTTCATGTAGAATATACGAGCACCGTGAGCAATTATTCCAAAGAACAGCAGCATTTAAATCCACCTGATTTTAAATGGCTTCGCGTCTTTGATGTTTATCCGCCGTTTACAGCTACGCTAAAAGTATACTTCCCAGAAGGCGCAGAGCTGTGGATTATGAATGCAGTCTCTCCTATTTCAGCCCGCGAAACACGTTTATTCGCACCAATCGCTCGAAACTTTGACAAAGATTCTCCCGTTGAAGGTGTGTATGACTTTAACCTTCGCGTCTTTGACGAAGACCGTGAAATGGTTGAAAACCAAAAGCCTGAAGACTTGCCTTTAGACCTGCAGATGGAAGCGCATATTATGGCTGATCAAACGTCCATCGGCTACCGGAAATTATTAAAGAAAATGGGCTTAAGCTTTAGATATACAAGCTAAAGAAATCCCCGCTGTCTCAGCGGGGATTTCTTTTTTATTTAGCAAACTGCTCGCGTCCTGCTTTTTCCTTTATCACTTCATCTTCACTTGCCGGCGTGGCGCGTTTCATAAACACTGAAAGAATTAAGGCAACCACCACTAGTACTACTGAGACGGCAAACGCATCGTTAATTCCTTGTACCATTGCCTGCATCCCAATTTGTTCTTTCATTTGAGCTGCCCCGGCTGCCGTTGCATTCGCTGCTCCTGCTCCGCTCATTGCATCTTGAGCAAGCTCTTTTGCGTGCGTAGCTGTACGATTTGACATCACCGTTACTAAAAGAGCCGAACCAATAGCTCCCGATACTTGTTGAAGCGTGTTATTCATCGCAGTACCATGCGGATTAAAGCGCTGCGGCAGCTGATTTAATCCGTTTGTCATAACTGGCATCATCACCATAGACATTCCGAACATGCGAAGCGTGTAAAGCGTAATGAGCGTTGTATATGTCGTATCAAGCTCTAAGTTACTGAAGAAATACGTCGTGACGGCTGTAATCGTTAGACCCGTTACAGCCAGTGCACGCGCTCCGAATTTATCAAATAATTTTCCGGTAATCGGAGACATCACACCCATTAGCAGCGCACCCGGAAGCATTAGTAATCCTGAGTGAAACGGAGAAATGCCTCGCACGGTCTGAACATATATTGGCATTAACAGCATGGCTGAGAATAACGCCATTGTGATTACCATTGAAATCGTTGACGATAAAGCAAACATTGGATATTTAAAAATACGGAATTCAAGCATAGGTGTTTTTAGCTTGAACTGACGCGTAATAAATAAAATCAGCGCCACAGCTCCTACGATAATGGTGCCGTATACTTCCACAGAATCCCAGCCTTTATCTCCTGCTGAGCTAAATCCGTATAGAAGTCCTCCAAATCCAATTGTAGATAACAAAAGAGATAAAAAATCCAAATTGATTTCCACTTTTTCTTTTTTGTCTTTTAATAGGAAGAAAGCACCTATTAATACAATTGCCGCGATTGGCGTAACAAGGTGGAACAGCATTCTCCACTCATAGTGTTCAATCAGCCACCCTGATAAGGTAGGACCAATTGCCGGAGCAAAAATCATAACTAAACCGAAGATCCCCATCGCAGCTCCGCGTTTTTCTAATGGGAAACTTGTGAGCAATACGTTCATTAAAAGCGGCATCATAATGGCTGCGCCTGATGCTTGAATAATACGAGCGGTTAACAAGACCGAAAATACGGGCGAAGCACCGGCAAGTATTGTTCCTGCTGTAAATAAAGTCATAGCCGTTAAAAATAAGCCTCTGACAGAATAACGCTGAATTAAAAAAGCGGTAGTTGGAATCATAATACCATTCACTAACATATAACCAGTAGAAAGCCACTGGACAGTTGACGTTGTCACATCTAAGTCTTTCATAATAGACGGCAGCGCCACGTTTAATAACGTTTCATTCAACAATGAGATAAAAGCGCCAATTAACAAAATAGCAATTATGCCATAAGGCGGCTTTTCCATTTGATTTATCGATTGACTCATTATTGTACCTCCTTATACTTTAAGTTCATTTTTTTAGACACACGTTCTACATAGAGTATATTATACTGTGAGTTCAATTTATGCAAGCGAAAAATCTTGCGTTCATGTCCTTTATTTTATCGACTTTTTTAGTCCTTTAATCCTTTTATATCAATACATTGTCGTGATATCGCCTTTTTTTTGAAAAGAACATTTGTGTAAACGCTTTAAATCATGTATCATAAAGTTGGACCATGAGTCTAATTTTATATTTAGGTGATAATAATGAACAACCGAAAACAGCAAGTTGTAAAAAATGCACACCATCTCTTCGTTGAAAAAGGATTTCAAGCTACATCTATTCAAGACATCATTGATTATAGCGGCATTTCAAAAGGAACATTCTACAACTATTTTTCTTCAAAAAATGAATTATTAATCGCTGTTTTTACCTGGCTTCATACAACAATTGAACAAGAGCGAAATCAGCTGCT
Organism: Priestia sp. VA7; assembly: GCF_055710015.1. Classification (NCBI taxonomy): domain Bacteria; kingdom Bacillati; phylum Bacillota; class Bacilli; order Caryophanales; family Bacillaceae; genus Priestia; species Priestia sp. VA7. Next base: position 963,435 of record NZ_JBVQPN010000001.1, on the reverse strand, counting down.
GGTTGGTAAAAGCCTGACCGATGTAGATGTGTTTGTTAAACAGATTGATGCACAGATGAAAAACCATCATAAACATAAATTTTTTACATTACTTGAAGAAGTATTTGTTTCCAATGATCCCGATTTAAAAGCATACATAAAAAACACCCAGTTTATTGAAGTAAACTGGGTTTACAAACGGTTCATTGATTTATTTGGACAAGAAAAGAAACCGTACCTGCTAGATTGTGCAATTATGTTTCTTGGCATGCTTCATCGCAACTTTCACTATAATTTTATGGTTAACGGCACAAATACTGACCCCCATGAGATCATAAGCTACAGTGTCAAGCGCCTGCTTCCTCTTGTAGAGGAAGTAGCAAATTCAGGAGACATTTTGCTCGATCCGCAAACGATTAAAGAATGGCTTCCATCTTGCCCGAATACTAAACATCAAATAGAACAGGACATTTCTGCAGCACTTATCGATTTAAAAAAACAGTTGCACAAACAATTTACGGATGAATTCGAACGTCAAAAATGCACAGAGCTTATTAGTTTTATTGAAGAAGAGCTGTTTAAACAGCCAAATCCCCGCAAGTTTGTTGTGGATAGTGCTCTTCATTCGTTAAAGCAGCTGTCTGTTAACAACAGTAAAACGACCCTGGAGGAACTGCAAACGATGATTGATCAGTATGTGAGTGAACGTCATTAAAAAGAGATTAAGACGTAACTAAATCCATCCAATTTAAAGACGAATAAATTGAATAAAGGAGTTAGTATAAGTTACTTGTTACACCGCTGTTGATTTCCGTACAAGACTTGGCTTTCTGCGGTCGGCCGGTGAGCCTCCTCGTCGCGTACGCTTCTGCGGGGCCTTACCTGTTCCGCTTTTCCCGCAGGAGTCTTCGCCTTGCCCTTTCATCAACCGCTAAAAGCGACTAAACATATGAAATTCACGTTCATCATAATAACAAAAAACGAACGATTAATATTTTTTAATTAATCGTTCGTTTATAATTCTAACTAAAATATTTTTATCCCAGCCTCTTTTTTATTTTCCTCCAGTAAACGAGATTCCTTTAATAAAATATTTATTAAAAAACGCATAAATGAGTAAAATGGGAAGTGTAAAAACCATGGAAGCTGCCATAATATAGTTCCAATAACTGATATACTGACCTTTAAATGTGTTAAGCCCTAAAGTTAATGTAAACATATTTTCATCAGACATCACAATTAAAGGCTTCATAAAATCATTCCAAAATCCCATAAATACAAAAATCGTTTGTGCTGCTAAGGCAGGTTTTGCAAGTGGAAGGACTATTTTGAAGAATGTTCCAAACTTCGATAACCCATCCAACTCCGCTGCTTCTTCAAGCTCTTTTGGGAAATTAATAAAAAATTGACGCATCATAAATATAAAAGTCGCATTTACCATTCCGGGTACAATCATTCCCTGATAGGTATTTAACCAGCCTAACTCTTTCAAAATTAAAAAATTAGGGATCATGGTTACTTGTCCAGGAATCATAAGCACAGCTAAAATAATAATAAATAAACTTTTCTTTCCCGGGAAACTGAGGCGTGCAAGGGCATAACCAGCCATTGAGTTAAATAGCAAATTCAGTGCTGTTCCTACTACAGCAATAAATAAGCTATTAAACATCCAGCGCGGGAACAGCTTTTGTTCCACAAAAATTTGTTTATAGTTGTCTAGCGTAAAGTGTTTTGGAATAAAGTTCACCGTACCTGACACAATTTCTTCAAGCGTTTTAAAAGAAGCTGACAGCGCCCAAATAAAGGGAATTAGCGTAATCAGTGCGTATATGCTTAAAATAGCATATAAAATGAGGACCCCCGTTTTTTTCTTCATCTTTTTCTTCCCCCCCTTAGTACATACTTTCTTCTTTTGAAAACTTTCGCTGAATAACCGTTGCCACCAAAATCACGAGCGCCAACATAAAGGCTAGTGCTGCAGCATATCCCATGGTTCCTAAATTTTTAAATGCATATTGATAAATAAGAAGAACAACAGTTAGAGTCGAGTTATTAGGTCCCCCTGAACCTCCTGAAAAAATAAACGATTGATCAAACAGCTGAAACGTGCCAATTAGTCCCATGATCACCACGAAAGATGTAACCGGACGCAGATTCGGAACTGTAATATGCCAAAATCGTTGAAACACATTAGCACCGTCTAACTGAGCTGCTTCATACAGCGAATCGGGTACGTCCTGCAAAGCTGCCAAATAAATAACCATAAAAAATGGAGCTGTTGCCCAAATGTTCATAATCATAATGGCAATCAAAGCGACCTGCGGATCTCCAAGCCAATTGTAAGTTGGAAGACCGATAAACTTTAAAAACTCATTCACAATCCCATTTTGATTGTACATCCACATAAAAATAAGCGTTAATACGGCCGATGATGTAAGCGTTGGTAAAAAATAAATAATACGAAAAACTTTTTCTGCTTTTAGCCCTGCATTTAATGTGGCAGCCAGTATAAGTGCCAATGCGGTTTGTACCGGCACAACAATTACTACATACTTCACCGTATTCCAAAGAGCAATTTTAGCCTTGTCATCTTCCAGAACCTTCATGTAGTTCTCAAGCCCTCGAAAATGGAACTCAGTCCCACCCAGTAATTGAACTTTATGTAAAGATAAAAAGATGGCGTAAAAAATAGGTGCAATAACAAATAACAAAAGCACAAACAGTGTAGGTGACATAAAAGCATATCCTTGCCCAACATCACGAGGTTTGTACGTTCGTATTTTTCTGTTTTTCATTTCCTCCACTCCCCCGCCTAGTCTTATTCATAAATACTAATCTCTTGGTTTGCCTGCTTTTGTGCTTTTTTCAAAGCTGTTTCTAAATCACTTTGTCCCAAAAAGGCGCTTAAAAACTGGTTATTAAAGTTATTCATGATAATAGGTAAATACGGACCGTCTTGCCAGACAGTAGCATAAGCAGCTCCTTTTACTAATGGACCTCGTTTTTTGTCTTCAGCAAAACCAAGTTTATCCGCTACGGATTTTCTTGTTGGCAATGCGTACCCCTTACTTGCCCAAGTTTCCATTCCTTCTTTACCAGTTAAGTACTGAATGAGCTCCCAAGACGCTTTTTTCTTCTTCGAGTCAGCATTCATTACATACGCCACCGTAAATGCCATCGTATTTTTATGACCGTTTATTGTCGGAACTTCTGCTGTACCGTAATCAAGTTTTGGGAAGGACTCTTGTAGAAACGGAATCATCCAATTCCCTTCAATTACCATAGCCACTTTTTGTTGTGCAAACATGTCCGTACCTGAGTTTGCGCCTACATCAGAGGGTTGTACAGACGTTTTATCTTTTAAATGCTGATCAATGAGCGGCTGAAGAGCGTCAACGACTTCTTTCGTAGCAAAATTTGCCTTATTGTTCTTTACCACGTCTCCTCCGTTTGCCTGCGCCATATAAAAGACACGTGCTAATTCCGGCGTGACCCCAAACGCTTGAATCCCTTTCTTTTTAAATACTTTTGAAACTTCTTCAAACTCATCCCATGTTTTTGGTACTTCTACTCCTGCTTCTTTAAATAGCTTTTTGTTGTAAAATAAGCCTAATGTGGAGTAATCTTTTGGAAAACCATATGTCTCTCCATTTTTTTGAAACGCTTTCAATAATGGTTTCTCAAAATCTTGAACATCAAAATCAGACTTTACATAAGAATTCAAAGGTTCTAAAACTCCTGTATTAATAAGACCAGGCGCTTCAAGTGCATCCAGATAAAAAACATCTGGACCGTTTCCACCGATTAAACGTGTTTTTAAAATATCCATGTATTGATCAGTGATTACTTCATGCTTCACATGAATGGAAGGATGAAGATTTTCAAAGTCTTGAATAGTTTGATTAAGCAGCTTTGTTTCTGTTGGGTTGCCTCCCCAGCCGGCCAACACAATTTCGACCCGATCAGTTTCCCCAGAAACTTCTTGTACGTTTGAACATCCAGTTAAAACTGCTCCGGTCACTGCCAGCAGCAGACATAAAGCAAGTATCCACTTCTTCATCGGTTGTCTCCTTTCATTTCATTGACCTGCGGCTTATTAAGTGACGCCTAATAAGCCGCAGTCGAATTAACCTACATGAGCTCTTACTTTACATTGAGATAGAAGCTCGTATTTTGTCGTATTTTCCTTCACGTAAATAATAGTTTCGCTTCCTTCTTTTTTAACCGTTAATGATAGTTTTCCACTGCCAATCACAAGGTTTTCTACAGAGAGTTCATTCATATCGTCTATGAGCACAGGATTTATCTGTATCGTACCTGCTGTACTATCAGGAAACAGTCTCAGCATCGCCTGCACGAAAGCTAAAGGCGTGCCGGCTGCCCAAGCCTGAGGTGAACAAGCAACGGGATATTTAACAGGCTTATCAAGTTTACTTGAATAGCCGCAGAATAATTCTGGAAGGCGGTCGTATTCAAAATGGCCAGCAGCATCAACCAGCCCTTTTATAATTTTATTGGCTTCTGTTTGCTTGTTCGCTTTACTCAAACCAAGAACAATTAAACTATTATCATGCGGCCAAATGCTCCCGTCATGATAACTCATTGGATTATAGCCTGCTTCCCCTTCTGCCATTGTGCGGATACCGTATCCCGAAAACATAGATTCTGATACTAGCCTTTCTGCTACTTTGTTCAGCTTCTCCTCATCCATCATCTCGGCTAAAAGTACATGACCTGGATTTGACGTAACTGTTCCTACTTGATGTTTATGTTCATCGAGTGCAATTGCGTAGAATGATACGTCATCCATCCAAAAGGCTTCATTAAACTTTTTACGCAGCTGCTTTGCTTCTTCACGTAAATTATTTGCTTCATTTGTTTTGTTTAACTGATCATATAAAGAAGCAATACCCATTTTTGCTTGATATACATAGCCTTGTACTTCCACTAAAGCAATGGGAGTTTTTGCATATTCACCGCTGCGATGGACAACAGAATCTCCTGAGTCTTTCCAACCTTGGTTAGCAATTCCTTTACTTGACTCTTGATGATATTCAAGAAATAAATCGCCGTCTCGATCCCCATATTCGTTGATCCATGTCAAAGCTCCATCAATAGTCATTTGCATTTCTTGTACAAACTCCAAGTCTCCCGTCCACTTTACATATTCCGTTAATAAAATTAAAAACAATGGCGTCGCGTCAATTGTTCCATAATACGGCGTAAAAGGGATTTGGTTTGTGTTAGCAAGTTCCCCGTAACGTATTTCATGCATAATTTTACCCGGCTGTTCATCACGCCATGGATCATTTGCCGTTCCTTGATACGCTGCCATCGTACGCAGCGTTCCTTTTGCTACTTCGGGATTAAAAGCCAGCATTTGAAGCGCTGCAATTAGACTATCCCTTCCAAATGGCACGCCAAACCAAGGCAACCCTGCTACTGGAAAGACACCGAATCCTACGTCCGTTAGCAGTACGCGCAGGTCGTTAAGTCCTCTTGTAATAAGACGCTGCATTGTCGGATGATCGGTTGTTACTTTTGTAGAAGATTTTTCCCATTTTTTATATGACTGGCGTAGTAAACTAAATGCTTCACCGGCTGATAAAATATCCTCATTGGTGTCTTCGCCCATTTGCGGCTGAACCATTAATGTAATTTCTTCTTCTTCTTGATGATTGAGTTCAACAGAAAATGTAATCTCTCCTTGCTCATCCACATATGAAGCTTTTTTATCCCAAAGAATCCGTGTAGCCCGCTTGATATCATCTGCTCCTTTGTATGTATATGTTAGGCTGCTTTCTCCTTTTATTTGCCCCGTTCGTTTTCCGACATTTCCAGTTTGAAAACCTCTTACGATGAACATATCGTTAAAATCGACATCTGCTTGCATACTTAATGTAAAAGCAATTTTTTTAGGAAAATAGCTTTTTAACTTTATTTTTTCGTAGAAAACCCCTCCATATATAAAGCGTTTTCTTTCTATTTCTAAAGACTCTCGCCATAGTACAAGCTCTCCTTCTTTTTCCATATGCGGATTAGTAAGAAGAATTGTGGCTAATAGATTCTCCTCTGCACTTGAGGTCAATAATACAGGATCTGCATCATTAATTTTCAAATGAAACTTGCTCAAAAAACGCGTATCTTTCATATATAATCCTAAACCATACTGATGGTTTTCGTTGATATTTCCTGCTGAATCAGTCAGTAAAAATAAGTCATTTTCTTTAATAACACGGTAATCCATTTTCATCCCCCTAAGTTTTACCGAAACGTTTTGGAAAAACGTCGCACAAAACCGAAACGTTTCGGTTTTTACATTATATAAAAACCACTAGTTGTGGTTTTTAGCTGTTGATTCTCGAATGATCAGCTTTGTATCAAGATAACGCTTCATATTTGTTTCTTTTCCTTCTAACATCTCAATTAGTAAATCTGCAGCTTGATAGCCAATTTGATATACTTCCTGTCCTACAGTCGTCAAATTTGGAGACAAGTAAGAGGCAAGGACAATATTATCGTATCCGACAATCGAAATATCTTTCGGTACTTGAAGGCCAAGTTCTTTGCATGCTTTTAGTGCTCCAAGTGCCATTAAATCACTTGCACAAAAAATAGCAGTGACCTCTTTATGCCGATTTATAAGCTCCCGGGCAGCTTTCTCTGCTTTCTTTTCTTCAAAATTCCCGCTTACAACCCACTCAGAACGAAACGACAAACCGCATTTTTTGAGCGCTTCTCTGTATCCGTTGAGACGTTCTTGGCTGACAAATGCGTCTTCATGTCCGTTAATCATCCCGATATGCTGATGACCAAGACTCGCTAAGTGTTCAACTGCTTTTTTAGCTCCCAAGGCATTATCAGTCGTGACATAGCCCACTGAATTAGAATGAACGGGAATATCAACTAAAACACAAGGGATATCGCTTTCTACTACTTCTTTTAAATAAGGATCTTCTTTCTTAATACCTTGAATAATTGCCCCGTCTACCCTTCGCTCTCGACAAAGCTGGGTATATGTTTTTTCTCGTTGCATCATCGTGTTTGTATTGAATAAAATCAAATCATACCCTAAAGTAGATGCTCGCTCATTTACACCGCACAGCACTTCAAATGTAAAATTATCTTTTACGCTTTCTCTACTGATGCCTGAAACCAATAGTCCAATAGTCTTTGACTTTTGCATAACCAGTCCTCGAGCTAACGTATTAGGGCTGTAGTTCAGCTCTTTTGCTACGGCTGCAATCTTTTGCCGTGTTTTTTCATTTACATCTGAATAACCATTTAAAGCCCGAGACACCGTTGTTACAGATACGCCAGCAACTCGCGCTATATCTTTAATCGTTGTCACCTAAAATTCCTCCAAAACGTTTCGGATAACTTTAAATAGATTATAACGCTTTCATTTATTGAATTCAATACTTTTTTTAATAATCAGTTTACTCTTATCTATCTCTAAAACTTTTGCGTATAAAAAAAGCAGCCCTAAGGCTGCTCTTTATTCACAAAGTGGAAATTCAAGTGAAAAACACGTTTCTTTTCCTTTTACGCTAGACACACTCACTTTGCCCTTCATATAATGAATAATGCTAAAAGATACCATCGTTCCAAGCCCGGTACCTTTTTCTTTTGTTGTAAAATACGGTTCGCCTAGCCGGTTGATTTGTTCTTGCGTCATGCCGCAGCCCGTATCAATAATATCCACGATAACAGCTCCGCCTTCTTTTCCTACTTTAATAGTTAACGTGCCTCCGTTTTGCATCGCTTCAATACTATTTTTAAATAAATTGATTAAACACTGCTGAAGCTTTCTTCTTTCTCCCATTACGAAGCACTTCACTTCTTCATCAAATGTAAAATCAATCGCGACTCCATTCATATTGGCAAGAGGAGTCATAATATGGGTGACGTGATGAATCTCTTCTGAAATATTCATTTTTTCATTTCGTTCTGGTGCAGAATTGGCAAACAGCAAGTAATCATCAATGATTTCTTTTGCGCGGTCTAGTTCGTTAATCGCAATTGAAATGTAGCGTTTTTTAGCAGGTTCTTTTTCATCTTCTTGCAGCATTTGCATAAATCCTCTGCTTGCCGTTAGAGGATTTCGCACCTCATGAGAGATGCTGGCAGCTAAATGACTGACAATTTCTAGTTTCTCTGCTTTCATCAGGCGTTGCAGCACTAGTAAATTTGCCCGTATCGCTTCCCACAGTATGGTAATTACAAACATGCCTGCTACATCTAAAATCGCGAATTGAACCCACACGCTAATAGGAATGCTCGTTACGTGCAAGACAAAAATAGATACAAGCATAGCTAATAAAGAACCGATTATACTAAGACAGGTGCTTACGATAATTCTATTTTTTAATGAGAAATTTAAGAAGTATTTTGTTATGAAAAATAAAGGAATGGATAAAATCGGAAGAGCGATTAATGTTGATAAAAACCCTACATCGTACCCGCCAATTAGCAAGCGCAGCAGTAAAATAAAGACAAAAAGCAAGCTTCCAAGCGGCCAGCCCCCATATAACGTTCCTAAAATATAAGGAATTCTTCGTAGATCCATTCGATAGTCATCCGGGACATAAGCTCCGTTAACGGGAAACAAAAGGCAAAAGGTAATGGCTAAAATCGGAAATACCGCGATATAACGATCTTTCCACCAATGAATTTTTTTAGCATACTTGATTAAATAAAACATCTGCACTAAAAACAGCGCCAATAAAATAAATAAAAAATTAATTAACAAATCTTTCGTGACAAAACTCATGCATTCACCGGTCTTTCAAATGAGATAAAAATAAACTCTTTTATTGCATTTACATTTGTAACACAAATTAGAGCGTAATCATAGATAAATAAACGTATTCTATTTACTTTTTTATAACTTCCTATGACTTTATCGTCCGTTCCCTAAAATAGTGAAGGCTAAGAAAACCTTTTCAACTTCACTAAAAATATTCAGAATTTTATTTACATATGAGCTACAATGCTCTATAATCAGATCAATGTACTTGGTTTTGAGAGTAGGAGGACGAAATATGGAACTATCAATTACCCTAATGGGATTATTCGTTGGAACCCTTGTAGGCTTAACGGGGGTTGGAGGTGCCGCTTTATTAACACCTTTACTGATTGTACTCGGCATCAACCCTTCCATTGCTGTAGGAACAGATCTTGTCTACAATTCTATCACAAAATTATTCGGAGTCGCTCAGCACTACAAACAGCGAACCATTAACTTTAAATTAGCAAAATATTTAGCCTTTGGAAGTATTCCGAGCGCTGTGCTGGCTATTGTCACACTTCATGCATTTCCATCTTTTCACGAGCATCAAGAAACGATTATTAAGCACGCTCTTGGATATGTCATGACGCTGGTTGCCATTTCAATTATCTTTCGCGTCTTTTTTGATAAATTAATTCGCCCAAATCGGTTTCAGGAAATGGACTTAAATCAGAAAAAAGGATTAACAATCGGAATTGGCGTAGTCTTTGGATTCATTGTCGGACTAACATCGATTGGTTCGGGCTCATTATTTGCGATTGCGATGCTGTACTTATTTAAGCTAAAAACATCTGAGCTGGTTGGAACGGATATTGCACATGCGTTTCTTCTCGTTACGGTGGCTGGTATTTTAAATGCAAGCTTTGGAAGCGTGGATTACATGTTGACTGCTAACCTATTAACTGGATCTATTCCAGGTGTGTTAATCGGAAGCCGTTTATCAACGAAAGTGCCTTCAAGACCGCTTCAAGCCATCATGGCAACCATCATTCTAATTAGCGGAATTAAATTAATTTAACAAATAAAAGCACATGCCTTTGCATGTGCTTTTTATTAGTTTTTTTAAAGATTTGTATTAAAAATAATAATGTTTTAAACCACTCACTTCCCTTGTTATACACTTCAACTAATATTTTTATTGAATTTTAGTCAAAGAGACCAATGACACCTCAAACAACCTTACGTTAAAATGTAAAAAAACATAACATCTGTTGTGATATCCAAAAAATTGTACGACGAAGGGAGAACACATGACACAAACAGCGGCAAAAAGTAAGCAAAAACCTTTTTATAAAGGTCTTTTCTTTCAAATTATGATGGCAATTGTACTTGGCATAGCCGTAGGATATCTATGGCCAAGCTTTGGAAATGCTGTGAAACCGATTGGAGACGGTTTTATTAAGCTTATCAAAATGCTGATTGCTCCTCTTATTTTTGGAGTAGTCGTTGTTGGAATTGCCAAGGTTGGAAACATTAAAACAGTTGGGCGTATCGGCGGAAAAACCATTCTTTATTTCGAAATTGTCACAACATTCGCTCTATTTATCGGTCTATTAGTAGCAAACGTAATGAACCCCGGCACCGGTATGAATGTTGATCCTTCAAGCTTAAACACAAGCGAAGTGGACGCGAAGACAAACGGCTCCGAACTTCCGAGTGAAGGTGATTTTTTTCTTAATATGATTCCAGACAGTGCAGTTGGTGCTTTTTCAAGCAACTCCATGCTTCAAGTGCTTTTAATTTCTTGTTTGTTTGGCATCGCGCTTGTCCATATAGGTGGAAAAACAGCAGAGACCCTTTTAAATGTATTGGAAAAAGTAAATGATGTGTTGTTTAAAATTATGGGATACATTATGAAATTAACGGCTCTTGCCACCTTTAGTGCCATGGCATTTGCAGTTAGTCAGTACGGTCTTGGAACACTTGCTGCATTCGGAAAGCTATTTATCGCTATGACAATTGCTTGTCTAGCATTTGTTCTTGTTTTAGCTGTTATTTTGCGAATCTATTTAAAATTAAGTTTGTGGAAAGTCATTCTATATATACGAGAAGAAATTATGCTGGCATTTGCTACAGGTTCCACTGAAGCCGTTATGCCGCAGCTCATGGATAAATTCGAACAAGCAGGATGCAACAAAGCAGTCGTTGGCCTTGTTGTACCTACGGGCTATTCATTTAATCTAGACGGTGCTTCCATCTACTTGTCTCTTGCCCTAGTCTTTTTAGCACAAGCAACGGGCGTGGATTTGAGCCTCACTGATCAGCTTTTAATGCTTGGTGTTCTTCTTCTTACGTCTAAAGGAATGGCTGGTATTCCAGGATCAGCTTTTGTTGCTCTCTCTGCTACCGCAGCAGCAACCGGCTCCATTCCAGTAGCAGCCGTTGCTCTGATGCTCGCTCCTGATCGCTTTATGGGGAATTACCGGACTACAGTTAATATTATTGGTTATGCGGTAGCTGCTTTTATTATCGCACGATGGGAAAATTTACTAGATCTACAAAAAGCAAATGATGTGCTGGACGGAAAAATTGCGTATCAGCCCAAAAATGCTGCAATTTCTCTCCCAGAGAGTATTCCAGCCGCCAATGAAAAAGCATTTTAATAAAAAAATTTCCTGTCCGAGACAAGTCTATTTTGCTTGTTTTTCGGGCAGGAATTTAATTGTTACATGAAAGGCCTTTTGCTGAAACTTATTTTCTTCAAGTATTTTATATACCATTTGTTTAATCGTTTCTTGCGTTTTGGCATCTGATGAAACGGAAGGCTCCATATACACATCCAGCTCTACTCTGTCTTTTGAGTAAAGGGAAGAATTCACGCCCCTTGATTCATAGCCCGCTTCAGTTAAACCGCTGCTGATTTTATGCCAAATATCCAGTTTGTCCATTTGTTTAATAACAGGCTTTGCTTCTTCGTACACTTGTGCTTGCTGAGTCTTGGAAACTTCTTCTTTTTTAGTAAAAACTGCATACCCTGAACCTACTACTAAAAACGTCATAATAGCAAATGCTCGCATCCTTTTCATTCTCTCACCTCATTTAGAGATATAGATTATAAATATGCGAATAATTGCTGCAGTATGACGGCTTGTATCTCTACTTCTTTTCTACGATACTCAGCAGTCGTTTAGAACCAGCTTCTGCTTCTTCTATCATACTGTCAAAAAGCTCTTGCACCGTTGGAATACTATCAATCAGTCCAACGACTTGACCTGCCCATCCATAGCCTTCATCGATTTTATTTTCATAAATATACCGGCAGTTTGCCACTCCGCTAATGACGTCTTTTAACTCTTCGTACCTCTCTCCTTGCTGCTCACGCTCAATAATGTCAAGAGTGTAGTGAGACTTCAATACGCGTCCAGGTGCCCCGAACGAACGTTTAATAACTACAGTATCGGTTTCTTTTGCTTCTACAATAGCTTGTTTATACGCATCATGGGCATCTACACATTCTTTTGTCGCGATAAAACGTGTTCCCATTTCTATCCCTTCAGCGCCTAATGATAACGCCGCCAATAATCCTTGTCCGTTTCCAATCCCTCCGCTTGCCAAAACCGGAATTGACACAGCCGCAGCTACTCGAGGAATTAATACCATTGTGCCCAGATCCTCACGTCCGATATGTCCTCCTGCTTCTTGCCCCACTGCCATGACAGCATCTGCTCCTAGCTTCTCAGCTTTTTGAGCTTGACGCACGTTGGCTACAAGCACGAGCGTTTTAATTCCCGTTCCTTTTAATCTCTCAAAAATAGGTGCGGGATTTGCTCCTGTTATGGAAACAACCGGCACGCCTTCTTCTACAGCTACGTCGAGAAGGTCTTTATAAGAACCTTCTGTTTGACCTCCAACAGCAAAATTAACGCCAAAAGGACGCTCAGTTAAAGAACGTACTTTCTTAATTTCAGCTCGTAATTTCTCAGGTGTTCGGAGCGTCATAGCTGTGATTTGTCCAAGCCCGCCTGCATTTGAGACAGCAGCAGCAAGTTCTGCGTACGCTAAATAAGCCAGACCTCCTTGTACAATTGGATATTGAATTCCTAATAAATCTGTTACCCGTGTTTTCATCTATGTATCCCCTCTCCTTTTATTTTCTTATTTATGAATACTTATTCATAATCATAACAAGAAAATAACGGATTTCCTACGAAAAAATTCCAACATTTCTGTTTGCTTCAACTTTTGATAGGGTACACATTTTGTAATGATTATTAACTAAAGATCAAGGAGGAAAACATGTATGACAAAAAAGCACCCTGTAAATGAAAAAAGCAAGCAAGAACAGCTCGAGCAGTTTAAAACAGATGATCGAAACCAAGCGCTCACAACCAATCAAGGGTTAAAGCTTTCCGAAGATGAATTTTCTTTAAAAGCAGGTGAACGTGGTCCAACCCTTATGGAAGACTTTCATTTCCGTGAAAAAATGACGCATTTTGACCACGAGCGCATTCCTGAACGCATCGTTCATGCACGAGGCTTCGCTGCTCACGGAGAATTTGAACTGTATGACTCTCTAAGTGAATATACAAAAGCTAAATTTTTACAGAATCCGTCTGTAAAAACACCTGTATTTGTCCGTTTTTCTACTGTAGCAGGTTCTAAAGGTTCAGCTGAAACGGTGCGCGACGCCCGTGGTTTTGCAACAAAATTTTATACAGAAGAAGGAAACTATGACTTAGTTGGAAATAACATTCCCGTGTTCTTTATCCAAGATGCGATTAAATTTCCGGATTTAATTCACGCTGTTAAGCCTGAGCCACACAACGAAATGCCGCAGGCAGCTTCAGCACACGATACGTTTTGGGATTTTGTCGCTAATAACCAAGAGTCTGCTCACATGGTCATGTGGTCAATGTCAGACCGTGCAATTCCACGCAGTTTGCGTATGATGGAAGGCTTCGGCGTACATACTTTCCGCTTAGTTAATGCAGAAGGAAAAGCTCATTTTGTCAAATTTCACTGGAAGCCTGTGCTCGGAACGCATTCCCTTGTTTGGGACGAGGCTCAAACAATTTCTGGGAAAGACCCAGATTTTCATCGCCGCGATTTATGGGAATCGATTGAAAACGGAGACTATCCTGAATATGAGCTAGGTATTCAAATCATAGATGAGGAAGATGAATTTAAATTCGACTTTGACATTCTCGATCCAACTAAGCTTTGGCCTGAAGAAGACATTCCCGTCAAATTGGTTGGAAAAATGACCTTAAATCGAAATGTAGACAACGTATTTGCCGAAACGGAACAAGTCGCATTCCATCCGGGACATGTGGTACCGGGAATTGATTTTTCCAATGATCCTCTCTTACAAGGAAGATTGTTTTCATACACGGATACCCAGCTTATTCGTCTTGGCGGTCCGAATTTTCACGAACTTCCAATCAACCGTCCAGTATGCCCGTTTCATAACAATCAACGAGACGGTTACGGACGTCAAACGATTAACAAAGGGCCTGTCAGCTATCACAGAAACTCTCTTGCAGCCAATACCCCGGCTCCTGTACCAGAGTCAGGGGGCGGTTATGCTCACTATCAAGAAAAAGTGGAAGGAAGAAAAGTCCGAAGCCGAAGCGAAAGTTTTAAAGACCACTTTTCACAGGCAACGCTATTTTGGAATAGCATGAGCGACACTGAAAAAGAGCATATTATCAGTGCTTTCAGCTTTGAGCTTGGAAAAGTGAAAAGCAAGTCTGTTCAGCAGCAGGTCGTTGATATGTTTGCCAACGTCAGTACAGTGCTAGCTAAACAAGTAGCACAAGCGATTGGTGCAACGCCTCCATCAGGAGAAGACGCGCCAGTGACCAAGTCATCTCCGGCTCTTAGTCAGGAACAGACGATTAAAAAGCCGAATACGCGTAAAGTAGCTGTCATTGTAGCTAATGACTTTAGCGGTGACCTACCACAAGTGTTAAATAGTTTAAAACAACAGGGCATTCAGCCTGAAATTGTAAGCACAACCCTCCAAAACGTGAAAGGAACAGACGGATCAGAACTTGAAGTACAGCACACGTTCTTAACAAGTGATTCTGTTTTATTCGATGCGGTTTATGTTGTCGGAAGCGCGTCGGCTGATGAGAAGTTTCGTAAAGAAGCACTGACATTTGCTCAAGAAGCATTCGAGCATTTTAAACCAATTGGCGCGACGGATGAAGGTGTTAAGTGGCTAAAAGCTGCTGGTTTAGATAGTAGTCCCGGTGTCGTAACTGGAGAAACTACACGCTTTACAGATGAATTTATTGAAGCTATTTCAGCTCACCGCCACTGGAATCGTCACGTTATATAAATTATAAAAAAGATAGGGACCTACCCTATCTTTTTTATATGAAATCACAGTAATTGAAGAAAAGCTTCTCTTTTGCTTATACTAGATAATGCACCTTAGATTTTCAGGAGGCAGAAAGAAGACATGCTCACAAACAAATCATCTTACTTTTTACAATTAACGAAACGATTCAAAAAAGCTGCAACGGCAAATTCAGTTATCCTTGGAATTTTGTTAGCTATTGTGGGAGGTTTTCTTGATGCTTATACGTATATAAGCAGAAACGGAGTATTCGCAAATGCACAAAGTGGAAATATCGTCTTATTAGGTGTAAAGGCAGCGCAAGGTCAATGGACAGAAGCTTTTCTTCATATTCCACCTATTGTAGCCTTTATCCTAGGCGTTGCTGTAACCGAAACATTTAAGCAGCCGCGATTTGTATCTGTACTCCCTGATACTTCTCGTATCGTATTGCTTTTAGAAATTGTCGTACTCATTATCGTTGGTTTTTTACCGTCTAGTGTTCCTAATATGTTGGTTACAGTAACAATTTCATTTGTTGCTGCTCTTCAAGTTTCTTCATTTAGAACTTTGATAAAATGGTCATATAATACAACCATGACAACCGGAAACCTTCGTACTGCTTCTCAAGCAGCATACTATGCTATATTCAAACGCGATGAAAATGCTGCTTATCAGTGCCTTCGTTTTACCGCCATTATCCTCTCTTTTTTGAGCGGGGCATTGTTAGGTTCTATTTCTACTTTCACCCTGGGGACAAAAGCAGTTTGGTTAGCTTCTGCTATTCTTTTTCTCGCTTTTGTCATTTTAAATTCAGAATCTCAAAAAAGCCTTTGAAATCATTGATTTCAAAGGCTTTTTTTATTAAACTGATTTTCTAAATGCCATAACGTGCAAATCTTTTACCGGATAAAAATCGTTATCAGGAAAGCGAACGTAACCTCTTTTAGTGTACAGCTTAATGGCATGTTCCATTGAATGATCTGTATGTAAACCTAAATAAGAACACCCTAGCTCCCGAGATTCTTTTTCACACGCTTCAAGAAGCGCGTTGGCGACTCCTTTTCGGCGATGCGACGGAGCAACTGCCAGCAGACGAATTTCAGCCCATGGAAATGGCTTTAACAATCCTCCGTATACATCCGTATTTGGGGGATAAAACAAAACGCTTCCTGCCATTTCTCCATTGATTTCAGCTACAATGCACTCAAATTTCTTTTCTTCACTCAGGGTATGTAAAATTCCCTTTCGATATCTTTTCCAGTGTGCTTCTGATTTTACAGCTGCATATTGCTCATAAGCAGCAAGCGTCACTGTTTCAATAGATGATGTTTCTTCTTCTCTAGCTTTTCGAACGATCAATTTTTTCTCCTCCATTTACCTTCTTCGTTAATTCTTATTGTCTATGGTGAACCATGTTTATGCAACACATTTGCATCTTAAAACAGCTTCCTTTGCATATATTTAATCCGTTCATTATGGTTTCTAAAGCGGTCTTTGTGCTGAAACTCTGCTTGTCTTCATATACATATAAAGAGATTCATAGACAAGGATGAGACAGCATGTATAAAAAATTGATTGCAATTGGAATTGGCAGTGTGTTTGTTAGTATTGGGATTAACGTTTTTATTCTTCCGCTTCAGCTTGTAACAGGAGGCATTACCGGAATTAGCTTAATCATTAATTATTTACTTGGCTATAAAGTAGGTGTGATGATTTTTTGCTTAAACTTGCCGATTTACCTTCTCGCCTTGGGTTTTAACCGCTCTTATTTTTTAAATGCTATCTATGGCATGGTTCTCTCAGCCGTTATGATTGATTTGCTGTTTCCGCTTCACGGGATTTTTCACCTTCCCATTATCTTAAGCGCTTGCCTTGGAGGTGTTTTTAACGGAATCGGAACCGGCATCATGCTCCGGCAGCACGCAAGTCAAGGCGGGGTCGACTTATTTTCTCTGATACTTGCGAAATGGTTATCTTTAAACCCCGGCATCATCATTTTAGTGATTGACGCATCTATTATTATTTCAGGTATTTTACTGCTTCAAAACGATACAGCTATTTATTCATTATTCATTGTTGTATGCTCTGGTATAGTGACCAGTTTAATTACGTCATTCAAACGCATCATCGTCTATGTATAAGGAAAAAGCCTCGAGACATGCGTCTCGAGGCTTTTCTTTATTTGTCATTTAAGAATTCTTGCAGCGCTTCTTTATTTTTATCTAAATCAATATCAAGCACCATACCAACACCGCTATACGTTTTGTTTTCAAATGATCCGTCTAACGGCAGTCGCAGGCTTTGAACATCTTTCATGTTTCCTGTTACCACATCTTTAGCCAGAAGCATCATGCTTTTTGTATCTAAATTTGTATCGATGTAAGGATCCATTACGCCGAGAAGCTTCGGTATTTTAAACACGCTGTTTAGGCTTGCTACTTCATCTTTAAGCTTTAAAACGACTTCTTGCTGGCGCTGAACGCGTCCAAAATCACTCATGTTATCATGACGAAAACGTACGTAGCCAAGCAGTTGTTCACCGTGTAAAACTTGAGTACCTTTGTGAAGCGTCATACCAATTCCCGAAGACATGTCGTGAGGCACGGTTACTTCAATGCCATCAGGTGCAATCGTATCTACAATTTTTGAAAACCCTTCGAAGTCCACAACTGCATAATAGTTAATATCGATATCAAAATTTTGTTTGATCGTTTTACGCAGCAGCTCAGGACCTCCGAACGCGTAAGCAGCATTCAGCTTTTGCTTGCCGTGTCCTGGAATATCCACGTACATATCCCTCATAAGCGAAATAATTTTCGGGTGTTTGCTTTTAGAATCGTAGTGAGCAATTAAAATAGAGTCTGTACGAGAATGCTTTTCCCCGCGCGAGTCACTTCCTAACAGCAGCATATTTACTTCTCCGTTATTTGGGAGACTGCCTTGAAACTGTTCAAATGTCGTGCCGTCATCCGCAAATTTACCATCGCTTGCCATCGATAGCCCTTGCTTATATTGGAAATAGCTGTATATGCCTCCAACGATAATAAAAAGAAACAACAAGGCAAAGAACACTCTGCCCCATCGAACTCTTCTTCTTCTTTTGCGTCTTGTTCGCTCCACGTTTCTGTCACCAGCTTTCTTTTTCAATGAAGTTCTCATAAAACAAGCAAGTAGCTAAGCTTTTAAAAAGCTCCTCTACTTGCTTGTTTGGATTGTATGGTGTGAAAGCTTACATTATTTTTCTGTTTCTTGGTCTTTTCCATACATGTATTTTGATGGATCGACCGGTTTAAAGTCATCTAATTTATTAAATCGTAATAAATCACCGTATAACACTTTATCAGAAAGTTCTAGCTCTCTTCCGACTTTCTTTTTATAAGCTTTCGCTTCATCTGTTGCTGTGATTCTTTCTCCTGTGTTTGTATCGTAATACTTGCCGTCAATTGACGTGTATTTCGGAGAAACATAATCACCGTTTCTAAATGCTACTACCTGATCATGGTCTTTTGATAATAAATCTGTACCGAATTGAACATACTCTTTACTATCAATTCCCACTAGGTGAAGAAGCGTAGGCACTACATCAATTTCACCGCCGTACGTATGGTTCACTCCACCTTTTACACCTGGTACGTGAAGGAAGAACGGTACGCGTTGAAGCTGAGCGTTTTTATATGGCGTGATTTTCTCGCCAAGAACTTTTTCCATTGCTTTGTTATGATTTTCAGAAATACCGTAGTGGTCACCGTAAATCATAATAACTGAGTTGTCATATAAACCTGAAGCTTTTAGCTCTGTAAAGAATTCTTGCAGTGATTCATCCAAATAACGAGCCGTTTGGAAATAACGGTCTACCGTTCCATCTCCTGTGTTCGCCGGTTCAATACTAGCATCACCTTTATCAAGAACGAATGGGAAATGGTTTGTTAATGTAATCATATGCGCATAGAACGGCTGCTTCAATGACTGCAGCATTGGCATAGATTCTTTGAAGAATGGCTTATCTTTTAATCCATAGTTTACTTTGTTATCACCAGTCATATTGTAATAACTTGCATCAAAGAATTTATCCACACCGAACTGTTTGTAAATTTCATTACGGTTCCAGAACGTTTTATAATCTCCGTGTAACACAGCACTTGTATAGCCGCCCTCTTGATCTAAGATCGCTGGTGCTGCTTGGTACGTGTTGCGGCCTTTTAAGCTAAATGCTGATCCTTGAGGCAAGCCATATAATGACGTATCCATCATAAGCTCTGCATCAGCTGTTTTACCTTGTCCTGTTTGATGGAAGAAGTTATCAAAATACATAAATTCATTTCCATTTGCTAATGAATTTAAAAACGGCGTTACTTCTTGTCCGTTTAACTTGTAATTAATTAGGAATGACTGAAATGATTCTAGATGAATTTTAATAATATTTTTTCCTTTTGCTTTACCTGCATACTCAATATTCGGAGCTGCATAGTGACTTGTACTGAAGTTTTTCACTGTTGTTAAGTCATCACTGCTTGCGAATGCTCGTTGCTTTGAGTTTTGAAACGTTTGAACTGCATCATACACCGTGTAGTTGTATGCTCCTAAATATTTCACTAGGTAGTTGCGATCAAATGTTCTTGTTAATAATTCAGGGCGATCTTTTTCAGCATAGTGCAAGTTAATTGCAAATGCGACAGCTCCTGCCGCTAACACCATGAACGTATAGCGGAATTTAAGACGTGCTTTTGGCCATTCGATTTTTCTAACAAACAATAGCGCAATCAGTAAAATGATATCTACAAAGTAAAAAATATCGTGAGCTTTTACTAAATCAGCGATACTGCCTCCTAAATGACCCACATTGCTTGTTTGCGTTAAAGTAGGCAATGTCACAAAGTCATTGAAGAATCGATAATATAAAATATTGCTGTACAAAATGACCGTCATGATTGTACTAAGGATAAGCGTCCAAACGATGGCTCTTTTTCCTTTTGCAAACAATGCTAACCCTAAAAAGATCAAAGTTGAACTAATTGGATTAATAAACAATAACGTTTTTTGCATTGAGTCACTTATATCTAAGTTGAACTCCACTTTGTAAGACATGTAAGACTTGATCCACATGAATAAAACCGCTATAAAAAAGTAAAACAACGGCTTTGAAAATAGTTTTTTCATTTTCAAATTCCTTTCACTAAAAAGTAGAGATTTCATGTTCAGCTAACCTCAGGAAAGTCCCCTACATTAAATCGTAACGGTTACGTCCTGCAAAAGATTACCTGAAAATGATTCAATTTGTCAAACAATATCATCTTCATCTCTTTTTTTAGTCATCTACAAAATTTACATTTTAACTTGTAATCTCTTATTTTTTATCATGATGTTAATATTACACAATTGTTAATTTGTAAATTTTGTTCTCCCTATATTGCATACATATTAATTTACCACATTTCTGCTCTGCAATAAAAGTATTTTTATTTTATTAGGCATAATATTTCACTTACTGAATGAAAAGGTACTATTGTACTGGACGGTATTCTTCGCTTACTGTTAGGATTAGTAAAAATAGACTTATCTATGCTTAGTCTTTATCTTCATCAACAGCTATGCGGTCTCCTTGTGCAAAAGGCTGTGAAATAACAAGAAACTCAATCTCTTCACTCGAACGATTCATCATTTGATGAAGAATGGACGGAAGCACTTCTATTCCTTCATGTGCTTTTACATCATAAATAATTCCGTCTACTTCTAGAGCAGCTGTTCCTTTTAACACAAAGAAAAATTGCTGTGCTTTCGTGTGATAATGTCTTACCTCTTTCGTATGAGGGGGCATGCGCTCATGAATAATACTTACGTCTTTATTTTTCACTAGGTGCCACCCATCGCATTTTCCTCCCCACACGTAGTGTTCTGCGTTTTGCTTGCTGACTTTCATGACTAGCTCCCCTTTTTCTAATAAATGAAGACCTGCAGATGAAATAGAAATTCTATGTGATCTTTTTAATCCTGCTATTGGAAATATTTTTTTCAGATGAAGGTTTTGGCTTCAAAGTAAAAAGCATTCCTAAAAAGATCAAAACAATGCCTGCAAGCTGCAAAAGCGTAGGGCGAAATCCCGTGAATGCTGTATCTAATAAAATGGCAACGGCTGGATCTAAAAACACCAGAACCGAAATCACCTGAGTTTTTAAATAGCGCAGGCTGTCGAAAAACAAATAATACACTAAACCAGTATGTACAAAGCCTGTTACTAAAATAGATGTCCAGTTGGCCGTTGTTAGGAAATGAAAATCAGTAAAATGAACAAACGGCAATAATAGAAAAATTCCTAAAAAAGTCTGAAGAAATGTAACAGCATAAGCACTCGTATGAATAATGCCTTTACCAAGCAGCGTCGTGCATGCATAAAACAAAGCGGCTAAAAGCGCCCAGAGTATTCCTGAAGACATGAAGCCGTCAATCGTAAGTTGCTCCACTCCAATAATTAGAAGTGTTCCTCCAAAACAAATGAAGATAGACATCACGCCAAGAACCGTTAATTTCTCCTTAAACATAAAGCTCCCCAGAAGCAATACTAAAACGGGTGCAAGATGATAAATAGAAATAGCAACCGTAACGGACATCATTTCAAATGCTTTAAATAGAAACACCCAGTTAAACACAAGAAATATCCCACACAGTAAAATCTGCTTTATTTCTTTGGCATTCCATTTTTCCCTTTTATATTCACCCGTTACGAACCAGCACATTCCGAGAAAAAGTGTTGCACAAATACAGCGAACGAATACTAAGTCAAAAGAAGGCAGTCCAGTTTGTGTGGAGAAAAAGCCAATTGAACCAAAAATACTCATTGAAATCATCATTTTCACCATTGGCCCTGCTTTCATTCTCTCACCTCACTTTCAGAAAACTATTACTATTCAAACATAAAGAAGCCCATTTGTAAATTAATGGTTCAAAAGCGCTGTTCCATGAAAAAGCAAAAAGCGCAAAGACACGGGGTCAGTCCCATCGTCTCTGCGCTTTTCTGTCTTTCTTTTAATCTTCAACCGGGAACCAGCCTGGTGTGTTAATAATGGCTTGCCACAGCGGGTCAGGAATCACAAGCTTTTCCTGATCTTTTTTGCTTAATGTTGTCACAATTTCATTTTCGCGGCCTTCTTTGACTTTTTGAACCCAGTCTGGATCCATAATTAATTCACGGCCAATCGCAAGCAGTGGAATGCCGGTTTCAAGAGCTGCTGCTGCTTCGTCTGCTGTATGAATAAAACCTACGCCCATCACAGGTACGCGGCTTCCTACGCGCTCTTGAATAATCTCAATACGTGAACGAGTATCTTCCACGCCTCGGCGAGGTTTTGACCAGAATTCCATTAGCGATACGTGAAGGTAATCAAGGTCTTTTTCTGCTAGTGCATCAACTAATCTCAGCGTATCAGCCATTGTAATTCCAGGCGTCTCAGGCTCTTCCGGCGAGAAGCGATAGCCTACTAAAAATGGTTCTTTTGCATGTTTAGAAACAGCTTGCTTTACTTCGTCTACGATCGCTAGTGGGAATGTTAAACGTTTTTCTACGCTACCACCCCATTTATCTTCGCGGCGATTAGAATGCGGAGAAAAGAACTGCTGAATTAAATAGTTATTTGCTCCGTGAATTTCAACTCCGTCAAATCCTGCTTCAATGGCGCGGCGCGTCATCTCACCAAAATCGTGGATAATGCCTTCGATTTCTTCATTGGTTAACTCTCTAGGCACCGGTGCTCCTTCTTGTTCTGCGGCAACAGCGCTTGCGCTAACAACCTCTCCATTGGGAACAAGCTCAGGCGGACACATGCGGCCTCCGTGGAAAATTTGAAGAACTGCTTTTGCCCCTTGATCTTTAATTGCTGTTGCTAAGCGGCTCAGGCTAGGAATCATTTCATCGCTGTCTGCAGCAAACTCTCCGTGAAATCCTTTGCCGTTTGGCGTTCCGTATGTACATGCTGTAATGACCATGCTAACACCGTTTGAACGTCGTACATAGTAGTCTACTTCTGCATTTGATACTGTTCCATCTTCATTTGATGAAAAATTTGTCATAGGCGCAAGAATAACGCGGTTATCTAATTTGATGCCATTTGAAAAAGTAAATGGCTGTAAAAGCGGCTCATACTTTTTATTTGTCATTTTGTTTCCCTCCAAAAATGATACGGTCAAAAATATTGGCATATTATAGGTAGAAACTGTTTTTCCTCCCTATAATATGTGTCATTTAAAACTGTAACTTTAAAATATACTGTAATTTTAATATGTACAATTTTGCCTGTCAAAGAATAAGACTTTCTCATATAAAAAAGCACTCATATACTGAGTGCTTTTTTATCATTGCGAAAGAGGTCCCTGATTATACATGAATGCTTTCACTTTTACATATTGAGCTTCTAACTCTTGAAGTGTCAGTTCGTATAGGTGCCGATTTCCTTTTTTATAAATACCAAAATTCAATAGCGCATTAATAAACCAATTTCTCTTATGTTCCGTTTCAGGCTGTGTGTGTTGTTTCACCATTTCCACCACCTAAGTTTATCTCATATTAATTTTGCAAAGCGTTTGCTTTTACACAAATGATTTTACTTCTGCACGATGAAAAAACAGTGAAATAGAAAGCATTTTTATTTAAATTTCTGCAGTCGGACCCGCCATTTTTTTACGTCTTTTTACTTCTGATAATATTTTGCCAATATAATAAATAACACTAATAAAAACCGACATAATAGCAAAATAAGTACCGATTACAACAAAAGGATTCGGACTTTCAAAGCCGCTTTCTTTTCCATTCATCTCTCTTTCCATACCTCGGCCATCGTGATCAAAGTTCGGACGTCCGTGACCAGCAGATGCCGTCGCAGAAGATTTGTTCTCGCTAAATGAATGGTGATCAAAATCCAGCTTCCCACCGCCATTTTGCGGTATATCTGAGGAACTTAAATTCAGTACTTTCGCTATTCCTCCAAACTTTCCAAGAAAACCCGTCTCATTTATTTCGTATATGCCAACGACTAACAGTGCAACGGTTGCAAGCTTAGCTGCTATGCTCAAGCTTTTCTTTGACTTTTTGAATTTCATCATATTTTTACATACATTTATAACCCATTGCCAATGAAGACCTATGTGAGCGGCTACTAAAATTAACACTAAAAACGATACCGAAATATGCGAAATCTTAAACCATTGTTCATTGCCAACATTAATATTCGGAAATACTACTCTTGAAATAAAAATACCGCTTACCATAATAAATGACATTGTAATCAACAGCATGATATTTAAAAAGTAACCAAACTTTGTTCTGCGCGGAAGCTTGCGGTCAAATAATTTAACCGTAACTTTCTTTACCCACTGCCAGTTTAGCAGCACGTGGGTAAAAAAGGCGACGGCAATCGCCAACCCCGCAATTTCATGAAACGTTAACCCTCCCAATACTTGTTTGTTAAAAAACAAAACAAACGTAACGGCCATTAAAAGGTCCAGTCCAAACCGGACGTACATCATCTTTTTCACTCTATTCATTCTCCTCAGCTATGTATTTGTCAAAATAACCTCTTTTTCATATTTCTTAATGTAAGCAGATTTGGTGAAAATCAGGTGAAACGACTGATTTTTTTACCAAAATAACCAGTCTTGAGCTCTATAAAAACCAAAGTTCCATCATTTTATTTTTCAGAAAATAGCTGTTGACAAAGAAAAAAGAAGCACGTATAGTAATGGTTATTCATCAAGAACTTTCAGTTTTTAATCGAAAACACAGCGATTGGGAGTAGTAGAAGCTTATTATTCGGTCAAGAGAGCTACGGGTTGGTGTAACGTAGTCCAATAATACTTTGAACTCGCCCAGGAGTGGTAATTCAGAAAGAATGCAGAAGTATTCTCTAAGTTTTAACGTCTAACCTTCGTTATCAGGTTTTAAGCAGGGTTCTTTAAGAGCCAACAAGAGTGGTACCGCGGTTAGCTAAAGCTTATCGTCTCTTCTCTCATTTGATAATGAGGTAGGAGACGATAAGCTTTTTTTATTTTATAAAAAAGTGGAGGGAAAAGTCATGAAGAAGGACAACCAAGGTTTGCAGCGAACAATGACTTCACGTCATATTATGATGATGGCGCTAGGTGGAGCAATTGGCGCTGGTTTATTTAAAGGAAGCAGCTCAGCTATTGATATGGCAGGACCATCAGTTATCATTGCTTATTTAATTGGCGGAATTATTTTACTATTCATTATGCAAGGTCTTGCTGAAATGGCCGTTCGAAACAGTGACGCACGAACGTTTCGTGATTTAGTTCAGTCGATTTTAGGAAGCTACCCCGCTTATTTTTTAGACTGGATTTACTGGAAAATGTGGGTGTTAAACATTGCAGCTGAAGCCGTTGTAGCAGCTATTTTTATTCAGTACTGGCTTCCTGATTATCCAATTTGGATGCTTGCTTTAGGCGTATCCGTTATTGTCACAGTTATTAACTTGCTTTCGGTTAAAGCATTTGCTGAAACGGAATACTGGTTAGCCTTAATTAAAATTACGGTCATTGTGATCTTTATCATCGCTGGACTTCTGTTACTATTTGTATCATTTGGTCACCATACCGCAGCCGGCTTTTCAAACTTGAGCGATCACGGCGGTTTCTTCCCTAAAGGACCAACTGGGTTAATTACAGCGATGCTAGTGGTCATCTACTCTTACGGTGGAACTGAAATCATCGGAGTGACGCTAGCTGAAACAAAAAATCCTGAAAAAGTAGTACCAAAAGCCGTGCGCAGCACATTAACGCGCATCATTGCTTTTTATCTGTTCCCGTTTTTTATCATCGTGAGCTTAATTCCTTGGAATGAAGTGAATGGCGTTTCTCAAAGCCCTTTTGTGATGGTATTTAAAATGATTGGAATTCCTGGAGCAGACCATATTATGAATGCCGTGATCTTGTTAGCCGTTATTTCTTCAATGAACTCAGGGCTTTACGGTTCATCGCGTATTTTATATACGCAAGCAGTAGACGGTCGAGTGCCGAAGATATTTTCGAAACTTTCTGTTAACAAAGTTCCTGTCTATGCAATCTTAATGTGTACATCATCCCTTTATGTGGGCGTGTTGATTTCCTTATTTGCAGGAAGTAAAACATTTGATTATTTGATGGGATCCTTAGGATATACCGTGTTGTTTATTTGGTTGATTATTGCAACCGCACACTTAAAGTCCCGCAAAGTTCAGCCAGAAGCATCGAGTAGCTACTCTGTTAAATGGTTTCCTTATACGACGTGGGCTGCCCTAATTGCACTAAGCGCTATTTTAATTGGTGTTATCTGCACAACCTCCGTTGTTATTACGACTATTACACTAGCTATCTATTTATTTATTACAGCTACGTATATCTTTAAAGGCCGCTTTTATCGATCATCAGCAGTCAAGCACGCTAAATAAAAAAACGTCTCCTTTGAGTCATCAGAGGAGGCGTTTTTTTATTTAAAATGTTAAGTACCAATAACCAAGTGCAAAACCGATATAGTTACCAATAATATAGCCAAGCGTTCCTACTACCAAGATAGGACCAACCAAACTTCCCCATCCTTTAGCAATCGCCATTGCGCTTGCTGTCGTAGGTCCTCCTACCGTTGCATTGCTCGCCAGTAAAATATGTTCTAAATCAATTTTAAATACTCTTCCTAAAAGCAGTCCCACTATTAAATTACTCATTCCCACAATGAGCACAAATAGAATCAAAAGAGGTGCCTTTTCAACAATTAATGGAATGGACGCCGGCACTCCAATGACAACAAAGAAAATATAAATGAAGTATGTGCCGATTTCTTGGCTTCCGCTAATGTTTTTAAAATAAGAAGGAAACAGATAAATGACAAGAAACGTAAGTGTGGAAAGCAATAAGTATTTTTCGCTCAAAATAGTATGTAATAATGTTTGAACTACCGAAACATTTGGACCGGTTGGAATGATTGTTCCAAACCATTCGGCTAATTTAAACGATGCAACCACTAGAAAAAATGATGTACCAATTGAAGCCGCCACGTCTTTTAGCGAAATTTCTTTTTTTGCCCAATATTTTTCTGCAAGCGTATGGCGATCATTTTCTCCATATTGCCCAGCCTCTACTTCTTGAATATGAGGCGTCTTAAAATGTTTTCTAAAAAACTTCATAGAAGGAACAAACATATACACGGCAAACAGCAAAGCCATGACCATATTATCAGCAACCACCGTCGCGGAAACCATTTGACTTGATGGTTCAAATTTAGCCGTAACGGTAGCAAAGTTAACCCCTCCGCCTACATAAGAAGCGCCGATAGCAGCTGCAATTTTTGCTAGTTCAGGAATATAATCTTTTAATAACAAGAAGCCTGCCGTGCTCCCTATAACCGTTCCTACTGCACAGATTAAGAAAATAAAAAGCAGCTTCCGGCTTTCTTGAAATAATTCTTTCATATTGACTTGAAATAATAATAATGGAATGGCAAGCGGTACTAGATAGGCCCAAACCGCATCATAAACCGGAGACTCTGTTGGAATGATTTTTAAATTTGATAGGATAAGCGCTCCTGCTAGCGCAATAATAGCTCCTGACAGAAAAGAAGCCCACTTATACTTTTGTTCGAGAAAAATACTAACAGAAGCCCAAATCGCTAGAATTCCCCATAGTGCCCACGTATCATCAGCTTGAATAATAGTAAAAATCACAAGCTACTCCTTTCTTTCTCTTTTTCAAGAAATAGAATTTTCAGGAAATACACTTTAGATTTTATCAATATATGCCAAATTCCGTCAATCTATAAAAAAGAGTCGAGAACAAAGTAGTCTAGTTAAAGTGAAACACGAACTATCTATCACAAAGGATGAATAGTTCGTGTTTTTTTATGATTATGGTGAACTTAGGTTTTATGTAGGTAGCTACTTCTAGCTGTTGATTGGAGGACAAGGCGCAGACTCCTGCGGGAAAAACGGTACAGGTGAGACGCCGCAAGAGCACAAGCAGCGAGGAGGCTCAGCGGCCTCCCGCGGAAAGCGAAGCCTTGCACGGAAATCAACAGCAGTGTCACAAGCAGTCCAGCTCATGTATCCCGATTGTTAGTCTTTAGATTAGATTCATTTTGTGATGTCCCAGCCTCACTTTTTATTTACGAACAAGAACTGGAATCTGCTGCTTAATCTGCTGCAAAGGAGCGCTTGTTTTCTCTGTTAACGAACGCAAGATTCCTCCTTCAATCATACAGTTAATAACAACTCCAAGCTCTCCTGCCTGCTTTTCTTCAAATCCGCTCTCTATCATTTTTTCTCTAAAAAGTTTTTCCCAATCTTGAAACGCTGCGTAGCAGACTTCGCGCAGCGGTTCATTAATAAGCGCTGTTTCTCCAGCCAGCAGTCCAACAGGCATACCAGCAATGCTTTCTTCTTGTTCAAACTGCTTGGACAATTCTTCAATAAAATACTGAATAGCCTGCGCTGCGTCAGAAGATTTATTTAGACTTTCTTTAATTTGAACTTGGACGTATTTATTCGTATATTGAACAGCGTGAATCGCCAGTTCTTCTTTCCCTTTTGGAAAATAATAATAAAGAGACCCTTTTGGCGACCCGCTCTCTTTAATAATTTGATTTAATCCTGTTGCATGATAGCCTTGCAGCTGAAAAAGCCGCGATGCTGTTTCTAAAATCTTATCGCGTGCATTTGCTTTCTTCACAAAACGATGCCTCCCCTATATAATAAGTGGTTTCTATAACACTACTTATCATATAAGCAAATGAAATTTTTGTCAAAATAAAGTGAATATTTTACCATTTATTTTTTCTTTTTTTATTTCTTATGACCTAATAATGTTTTTCTTACTTCTTCTGCTAACGGTTGAAGAGGCGTAATAATACGGTCGCTTACCTCCGCCGCCGCTTCTACCATCGAGAGCTGCGCCACTGAAACAACAGTGTTATGCTCTTTTACTAGCTCATGTAAGACATGTTTTACCTTCTGTTTATACTTTTTTAGGTTTCCAGTCATTACTAGTTCAAAAGCACCTTCTATCACAACAGGACGAACCTTTATCTTTACATTTTGATGAAATGCAAATTCGTCTAGGCGCTTCATTGTTCCTTCTACGGTCTCCGGATTTGTAAACACGATAAGCTGCGGTTCTTCTATTTCACATATTCGGTGAAAATAAGGCTCATCGATTTTAATAATTGGAATATCGCTTGTAAATGCTTCTGGTAAAAGAGCAATGTAGTTCGTACACGTAAGTAAAATGGCATCCGCTGAACATTCTTCCATCCACTTTAACTGCTTCTCTACTTTTGCAGCTGCTGACTCCGCTGCAAACTTAGGGTCGGCTGTTACCCGATGTACAAGGCCAGGGTCTACGAAATGCATACAGTTCGCAAACGGCAGCGCTTTTTCTATATAAGAGATGTTCGAATGATGAGCGTGCAGGCAAGCAATTTTCTTCATCGTTTTCCTCCCGTATGATGGTCTTTGAAATACTGAATTAAAAATTCCTGGAACTTTTTCGCAACAGGAGTTAAATATTTATCCTTGTTCCACGCAACCCCAATTACCCTTGAAGCTGTGTCTTCTTTGAGCTTTATTTTTTTAATGCCTCGCAAGTCTACTCCCTTTATTTCAGGAAGCAAGGCAACCCCTAAATGAGCCGCTACAAAACCAATCACCGTTAAAAATTCTTCTCCTTCAAACGTAATATTTGGAACAATCTCGGCCTCTTCAAACAGCTGATCAAAAATTGTTCGGCTTCCATATCCTTTTTTTAACGCGATAAACGATTCATGAGCCAACTCTGAAATCGAAAGCACTTGTTTTGAGGCAAAAGAATGCGTATCAGGGACATATGCGTACAGCTCGTCTTTCCATAAATATTCCCACTGAATTCCTGCCCTAGATTCCGTTACAGAAGACATACAAAAATCAATTTCCCCCGTTTGAAGCTGATCGAGCATGATGTTCGTGGCGTTCTCAAAAATTTGAAACTGAACGTTCGGATACTCTTGTAAAAAAGCATGAACTAGTTTTGGGACGGACGAAGCGCCTAATGATTTTAAAAAAGCAAACGAAATACTGCCGCGGTGAGGATGAATCAAATCTGAAAGCTCACGTTTAGCTTCTTCCATTTCGTTTAATACTTTAGCCGTTCGTTCGTAAAAAAGCCGTCCGTATCGATTTAAAATGACTTGCCTTCCTTTTCGTTCAAATAGCGGCACGCCAAGCTCTGATTCTAATTTAGAAATTGAGCGGCTGAGCGTAGGCTGTGCAATTGATAATTTTTCTGCGGCCTTTGTGAAATGTTCCGTTTGAGCTACAACATTAAAATATTCGAGCTGCTGCCATTCCATTTTTTCACATCCTTTACTTATTACATAATACTATTAATTTCATATAAATTATACATTGGACGTCATAAAAAATTCATGTTTAAATGAAGAACGTAGCACTTGCTAAAAATAAAAATGTTATGTGTCTGCATAGAATAAGTGTTGAAAGAAGGAATTAGTTTATGGATGTTTCAATTGTTTTAACAATGTTAGCCGTCGGACTGATCTTAGGATTTGTCGGAGCAGGTGGATCAGGTTTTATTATTTCAATTTTAACGCTGCTGTACGGCGTATCTGTACACGTTGCACTCGCAACGGCTCTTACCGCAATGATTTTCTCTTCTTTATCTGGCGCTGTCAGTCATTACCGTGAAGGTAACGTATCTTTAAAATCCGGTATCTCTGTTGGTATCCTCGGTGCATTAGGCGCTTGGATTGGGTCTAACCTTTCATCCTTTATCCCAGAAGGCGAGCTAAAGTGGCTAACAGCCGGTATGCTTTTATTATCTGGTGTTTTACTTTGGCTGCGAATGTTTTTATTTTCCCGTCAGCAAAAAGAACGTACTGTTCCAACAGGAGCTAAATTTGTCGTCTACTCTTTACTCATTGGCTTAATTACCGGTGCTCTGTCCGGAATGTTTGGAATTGGATCAACTCCATTTATCCAGCTTGGCCTTATAATGGTGTTAGGCTTGTCGATTCGCCAGTCGGCCGGAACGACAATGCTCGTTATTATTCCGATTGCCATTGGCGGGGGAATGGGCTATTATCAGCAGGGCTTTTTAGATATTCCGCTGTTGATTCAAGTTGTGGTCGGCACAATGGTCGGTTCCTATATTGGAGCAAAGTTTACAAATCGTGTACCTGCTCCTGTATTAAAAACGTCCCTTGTAGCGCTGCCTATTTTCTCTAGCTTCCTACTTGTCATATAAGAAAAAAGCTTGAACTCTTGTTCAAGCTTTTTTTATGTCCATCTGATAAACAAACTGCTTTCCTTGGCTTCCAAAAATATGCCGGTTTGTATCAACAAAGCCGCTTCGTTTATACAGATGCTGTGCAGCCGTGTTTTTATAGTTCACGCCTAGCACCACTTTATTTATAGTCGGAAAGTGACGGTTGATAAAAAAAGGAAGAAGTTTCAATGACTTTTTGCCAACTCCCTTTCCTTGATAATCAGGATGAATGGAATAAGACCTTATTAAAAGCGCGCCGGAGCTCTCGGTATATTCTTTAACGGCTTCCCCTGCGTCGAGCACGAAAAAGCCGGCTAGTTTGTTTACTGCCAAAATCAAAACGGGCGTTCTATCTCTTTCCTGCTTGCACTTAGCTATAGCTTCAGTTGGAAGTGCCGTATAAATGAGCTGCTCTTCAGGCAGCGTATAGCTATGTATAGATGACTCGTAGGCTTCACTATAAAACGTTAGCGCTACATTTACTGTATTATCCATTCTATACCTTACTCCTTTTTCCATAGTATAGCACAAAAAAGCCGCATAAAGCGGCTTTTCCTTTATCTAGCGTCGGATACAACGGTAAAGCGTTCGTTTATATGCTCTCCTCGCTCAATTTCATCAATAACTGCAATGGCGTAATCAGCATAGCTGACATGACTGTTCCCTTCTGAGTTTAAAATAACATGATCTTTCCCTGTTTTATAAGCATCCGTTCGTTTTCCTGAAGGATTAAAAAATGCTGCTGGGCTAATAAACGTCCAATTAATATCACTTGTACTTTCTAAGTCTTTTAAATTTTGAGCTTGATTGTCAGCTGTCGCTTTGTACTCTTTTGGAAAATCAGGCGTATCCGCTAGACGCGTCGTTTTCTCCTCATCAACAAACAAACTGCCTGCTCCTCCTACAACAAGAAGACGAACGTCCGGAGCTTGTTTAAACACATGAATTAACGACTGCCCCGCTTCTACATGCAGATGTTCTTTTCCTTCAGGAGCTCCAAACGCATTCACTACCGCGTCGAAACCTTCAATATCGTTTGCCGTAATATCAAAGATGTCCTTTTCCAGTGTACGAACATCTCGTTCTTCTACTTTGCCCGCATCACGTACGATTGCCGTTACCTCATGCCCGCGATTTAAAGCCTCTTTCACGATAAAACTT
This sequence comes from Priestia sp. VA7, assembly GCF_055710015.1. NCBI lineage: Bacteria > Bacillati > Bacillota > Bacilli > Caryophanales > Bacillaceae > Priestia > Priestia sp. VA7. The sequence goes on along the minus strand of NZ_JBVQPN010000001.1, from coordinate 930,934 downwards.
CCTGCTTTTCCTGTAGCACCTACGACTCCAATTTTCATTTTATAACCTCCAGTAAAATTCTCTATATTTAGGTAATAGCCTTTTTTTGCTATGCTAAAACACTGCGAAACGATTTAAGCAAGATAGAGAACGAATAAAGAGGCTGAAGCGAAAGTTTTTTAGTTGAAGAAAGATCCGAACGTAGGTTTTATATATGTAGGTACTTCCAGCGGTTGATTGGAGGGTAAGGCGAAGACTCCTGCGGGAAAAGCGGAACAGGTGAGACCCCACAAGGAGGCTCACCTGCCGCCCGCGGAAAGCGAAGTCTTGCACAGAAATCAACTAGGGTGTACTAAACGATCCATACTGGCCTCTTTATCCATTTGTTCGACTTTAGATTAATTTAGTTATGCCTTAATCTCTTTGACAAAAAATAAATAAGTGCTTATTCAATTTCAATAAATAACACGTGAGCCATAGAATGAATTGATTTAATCAATTCTACTTTATTCCCTTTCTTTTTTGCTTTTCCTTTTATTTCAACAAAATAGAGCAGTTCACCTTGATGATGATCCTGGTGAATTTCATAGGATGAAATCATAATATTTTCCCTTTCAATCTTATCAAGGAGCTCATAAATAGCCTCTTGATTCGCTGCACGAAACTTAATTAAAATGGAATGAGTAGAAAGTGATGTAAACATCACGTTCAATATTTCTAAGCCAATCAGCACCAATATAGTTGCACTAATGCCGACTGTATACATACCCGCCCCAATGGTTAAACCAATTCCCGACGTTGCCCATACGCCTGCGGCTGTTGTGAGCCCTCTAATATGCTGCTTTTGGATAATAATCATACCTGCTCCTAAAAAACCAATACCGCTTACTACTTGTGCTGCAACCCGGCTCGGATCAAGGGCCATATGATCTTGATGAAGCACATCTGAAAAGCCATATTTCGAAATTAGCATAATCAGCGTGCTACCGACAGCAACTAAAAAATGAGTGCGAAAGCCCGCTTCTTTTGCTCTAAATTCTCTTTCTAATCCAACCAAAGCTCCTAACAGACCTGATAGAGCTAGACGACTAATAAAAGCTGCGGTCATTTTTCCTCCTCCTTTCCCTTCCTCTTCATTTTTTCATAAACGCACCTATTAACTATTTCTATTTTTGTTATAATTTACTATAACTAATTTTTGAAGTGGAGGCTAATCAAAGTGGATAAAATTATCGATTATTACAGCAGATTTGATGAGTGGGGAAGATTAGAACGGGAGCCTATTGAGTTTCAAGTAAACTGGCATTTTATCGAAAAACACCTTCCTCCCAGCGGACATATCTTAGATAACGGTGCTGGACCTGGAAGATATGCCTTAAAACTAGCAGAAAACGGCTACGAATTAACTCTAACTGATTTGACGCCTCATTTAGTTCAAACAGCTAAGGAAAAGGCTTTAGAACGGCAAGTATACAATGCATTTCGTGATTTTCACGTGGCAGATGCTCGGAATCTTCAATGTTGCCTGGATGAACAATTTCATGCGGCACTAATGCTTGGACCAATGTATCATTTGCAGAAGAAACAAGATCGCATTCAAGCTGTCCGAGAGCTGTATCGAGTCACAAAGCCAGGCGGAACTGTCTTTATTTCGTTTATGCCGCGCGTCCAGCACGTTATTTCTTCTTTAACATCCCCGGAGCGTTTAAAACCAAACAACACGGCAAAAGCGCTTCATGATTTTTATGAATCTGGCTGCTTTGATCATGCCGAAGAAGTCCGGTTTACTCACGCTTATTATGCTGATATTGAGGATATTATTCCTTTTTTAAAGAAGCATGGATTTCAATGCATTGAGCTGATTGCCTCTAACGTTGCTTCGTCCGTTAATTCTGAGGAATGGACTTACTGGAAAGAAAAGTATCCTGAAGAAATGGACAGCATCGTTCAACTGCTTATCCAACAAGCATCAAGTTCTTATCACCTTGGACTTTCTTCTCATTTACTCTATATCGGACGGAAGCACTAATAATCGCCTCTACCTATCATAGGATAGATAGAGGTGATTATTAATGAACCGTTTATTCAAATGGAGTGCGAGCACTTTGCTATGTTTGATGTACTGCTTTTTGATTCCCCTTCCTTCTTATGCAAGCGGTGACTCTTACTCTTCCTATGCAGAACTGCAGCAGTACGAGATTCTCCATCAAGACTATGATATTCGCTATGAACAGCGCTTTAGCTACCTATCCATTATGGCCATTCACGGCGGAGGAATTGAACCGGGCACATCAGAAGTCGCCAAAGAACTCGCCGATCGCTTTTCCGCTTCTTATTATTTATTCGAAGGCATCAAGTCCACTAACAACGGAGTTCTGCACATAACCTCAGAAAATTTTGACGAACCGATTGCTAGAGGAATGGCTCAGCAAAGTATGTCCGTCATGACGATTCACGGCTATAGCGGTAGTCAGCCTATCGTATATGTAGGCGGAAAAAATCAGCTTTATAAAGAGCTGGTAAAGCAATCGCTGCGCAAACACGGCTTTACAGTCCGTGACGCCCCTTCTGATATAGCCGGAACAAGCGAGCAAAATATTGTGAACGATAATCTGCTAAAAGCCGGAGTACAGCTTGAACTCACAGCCGAACTAAGAAAATCATTTTTCGTAAACCACGACTGGTCGAGAAACAACCGCATGAATGTAACGCCGCTTTTCCATACATTTATCACTTCCTTACAAGAAGCATCTTCTTCCTATCAAATTTTCCTTTACTTTCAAGTTCACTAACTTATCAACTCTTGCCTGTTCCTTGATTTCCAGACAAAAAAACCAGCGCAGTCTGTGTAGTCAAACGCGCTGGTTTTTATCTATTTCTCTCGCTAAAATAGACCGCTTAAAGCCTTTTTGCTCAAAAAACTCTTTGATTTCACGTGGACTTTGATAAGAAAGTCTAATCACGTAGTAGTTAATATATTCAATCCAAGCAAACGCGTAAAGGCCAAGAAAAAATACCAGTCCTTTTAATCCGTAGTTTATACAGTGATAGACGAATACACCTAGACCTATCACAAGAAGAATTTTATTCATTTTTTTTAAAAGCAGAAACAACTGAATGTAGCTGGAGGGCAAATGAGAATCTTCTTTTCGTCTCACTCGCCTCCATTTCATAAACCAGTACAAGCTTCCTTGAAACAAGATAAACTCAAGTATAATAAAAGCATACACACCTGAAAACGTTGTTAAATAAAAAGCTAGATGAGAAAACCCATTTAAGTACCCTACCACAGCGCAGCAAACAGTAAAGCTGACATAAGCTCTCCTGTCCATAAGCCAAATAATTTGCGCTTTACTTTCATCGAAATTCCCCCAGCATATCTTTCAATCTTACTGTTCAAACCAAGCTTTAAACAGCAGGTTTACACCTGTTTTTATTTCTTCATCAGACAATCCCGCAAATCCAAGCAATACATAGGGCGTCTTGTTTTCATCGGCACTATAATAATAAATAGACGTTGGATAAATCGTTACTTTTTGCTCGGCAGCTGCTTCAATTAGTTTCTGTTCACTCATTCCGTTTTTTACCTTAAGAAGGATATGCAAGCCAGAATGTTCTCCAACAATATCTACACTTCCTCCCATAATAGTAGTCAAACAATCTAGCAGCAGCGATTGTTTTTTGCGGTATGCTGTTCTCATTTTATTCAAGTGACGTTCCCAGTGTCCTTCTTTCATAAACAGAAAAAGCGTATGCTGATGAAGTCTTGAAACAGGCTGTTTAAAAAGTCCACAGTGCTTCACATATCTTGTAAGAAGCCGGTGGGGCAGCACGGCATAACTTATTCGAAGAGAAGGCATCAATGATTTTGAAAACGTCCCCGTATAAATAACACGATCGTCTTGATCTAATCCTTGAAGTGCCGGAATCGGTTTTCCTTTATAGCGAAATTCTCCGTCATAGTCATCTTCTATAATATAGCCGTTCGCTTCCTTCGCCCACTCTAGTAGTTCAAGCCTTCTTGCTATCGGCATGACCATACCAATAGGAAATTGATGAGATGGCGTAATGTACACCGCATCCGCTTCGCTTTCTTTCAGTTCCTTGACTTTCAAGCCAGAACTATCAAGAGAAACAGGGACGATCGACATGCCTTGTTCTTGAAAAACGTGCCTCGTTCGGTGAAAGCCTGGGTTTTCGAACCCAATTATCTTTTCTTTTCCCAGAATGACAGAAAGCAGCCACATGAGGTACTGTGTACCTGCACCTATTACAATTTGCTCCGCTGTGCAGCGCACTCCCCTTGAGTGGTAAAGGTACGCTGCAATTTCTTGGCGAAGAAGCAGTTCGCCCTGCGGATGTCCGCTATAAAAAAGATGGCTTTCATCATGATAAATAGCTTGAACCGTTAGCTTTTTCCACGTATTATATGGAAATTTTTCTACGTCTATCTTTCCATGGCTAAAATCAAGGGCAGTTGATTTTTGATCTTCTTGTTGCAGAGATACAGAGATAGGAGGCAGTTCTTGAAGCACGACTTCATTTTTTATCTCTTTTACAAATGCTCCTTTCCTGGCTAGTATCTCAATATAGCCCTCTGCTTCTAACTGTATATAAGCTGCTTCAACCGTATTTTGGCTAATGCTTAAATGAAGAGCTAACTTTCGTTTAGAAGGCAGTTTTTCATGAGGCGGAATGGTACCTTTTTGAATTTGTTTTTTTATGTAGGTGTAAAGCTGCATGTATAAGGGATCTGCTTTTCTTTTATCAAGCAAAGGCATTAACTCTAACATAGTGTTCTTTCCTTTCTAACTGATACTATTAAATTCGCTGTTTCTGACACTTACTCTTAGTTCAGTTTCTTCATATACTGAACTATATCTTATAAATCAAGGAGCTGACGCAATGACTATCACTTATAAAACCAACGTCTTAATCCGTGCGGAACAAGCTGCTGAAGTATTTGCACATTCCGGTATTAAACGTCCTGCACAAGATCTTGATCGGATTCAAAGAATGCTTGATCACGCTTCTCTTACTGTTACCGCTTGGAGCGACAGCGAACTCATTGGCATAGCCAGAGCGTTAACAGATTTTAGCTACTGCTGCTATTTATCAGATTTAGCTGTCGTAAAAGACTATCAAAAGCAAGGAATCGGCACACAGCTCATCAAGCACGTTCAATCAGAAATCGGTGAAGAAACCGCGCTTATTTTACTTTCCGCTCCTTCTGCTATGAACTACTATCCAAAAGTCGGATTTCATCAAATTGATAATGGGTTTAAAATTGATAGAATTCGGTAGACGCGAAGAAAGGAGCTTCTCCTTTCTTTTTATCCAAATGCCTGAGCTGCTATAGCAAAAAGATTCCCCTGCCTAGCAGGTAGGGAATTGACACCATACGCCATAACAGGAGGCTCATTTTGAAGCTGAAATCCGTGATTTTCCACAAGTTTTTTTAACGTTTCCTCATGAGAAGACAGGTCAATTCTCAGCTTTTCTTTGTAATTCTTCGCTAGTTCATCAATTATCAGCATTGCTGCTTCAGCGTTTGGAGCAACTACCGGCCCAATCACGATATTGCTCGGGGTACGAACCGCTAAACCATAACCCGTCATTTTATTTTGTTCGTTTTGTAGGACAACTGCTTTTTCAGCTTGCTGAATCCTACTTTTCAAAAATAACTTTCTATTATCTCCAAATGCTTCTTCATCAAGATTTACAACCTCTTTGAAGTCCCTTCTCGCTAAGGATCGTGTATAAAAACCTGAAGCTTTAAATGCTCTGGGTATGTATTCACTGCTTATATATTTACTTACATAGTCCACAGTTTTAAACCCTGCTTTTTTATATAAGTGCTCACCTTCTTTTGTCGCAATTAAGTAGGCATTCACTTCAGGGCAAAGAGTTTGCAAACAGTGCTTCATGAGCTGCCAGGCTAACCCTTGTTTTCGGTAATCTCTTCTCACAATTACCATTCCTATAAAAGCTGACTGATTTTTATACAAAACTACTGCTAAGCTTGATACAATGTTACCTTTCTCATTTCTATGCCCAAATACGTCTCCAGATGAAAAAATCGTATGTAAATCTGCTTCGCTATAATCCCATTTTTCCAACTTAGATAGCACTAGCAAATCCTTTATGTCTTTTTCACTAAATCTTTCTATCATTTCTGCCTATTTCCTCCCAACTTTTCGATGCACTGTACGGCGTTAAAAAGCTTAAAACTAATATACTTATCCACTTTCAATTACCACTTAACGGTTAACGAATTCTCTAACTAAATAGTACAGAATAAATAGAATATTTTCTACATTATTCATACGTACCAATGATCGCTTAAAACAAACTAATCATTTGCACATAAACTAATAAAAAAAGACCTCTTTCCAAGAAAGAGGTTTTTTCTTTTATTTTACTAGCTTTTGCTCAGCTGCAGCTGAACCTTGACTTCGTTTATGGAATCCTTTTGCGTAGTACGCGATAATAAGACCGATAAACCATAATGGTCCGATGACAACTGCAATTCTTGTATCTGGATTATATGCCATCAAAACCACCACTAGCGCTAGGAACGCAAGTGACACATAAGATGTTAACGGAAATAAAGGCATTTTATATTTCAGTTTTGCCTCTTCACCTGTTTTTAACGTTTTGCGATATTTAATTTGAGAAAGTAAAATAATTCCCCATGTCCAAATCGCACCGAATGTTGCAATACTCGTTACCCACGTAAATACTTTGGCAGGCACAATGTAGTTTAACGCTACTCCGACTAATAGCGCACCCGCTGATGCTAAAACAGCTTTTCCCGGTACGCCGCCTTTTGTAAGCTGACCGTATCCTTTTGGTGCTTCTCCATGTTCTGCTAAGTTAAACAGCATACGGCCTGTACTAAAAATACCGCTGTTACAAGAAGAAAGAGCTGCTGTTAGTACAACAAAGTTAATGATACCAGCCGCCGCTGGAATGCCGATTTTTTCAAATGTTAATACAAACGGGCTTCCCTGTGAACCGATTTCTTGCCACGGATAAATCGACATAATGACAAATAACGCTCCGACGTAGAAAATAAGAATACGCCAAAAGACAGAATCAATCGCTCTTGCTAGAGATTTTTCCGGATTTTTCACTTCTCCCGCGGTAACGCCGATCATTTCAATTCCTAAATACGCAAACATAACCATTTGCAGCGACAGCAAAATACCTTTGAATCCGTTCGGGAACAGTCCGCCGTTGTCCCACAAGTTTTTGATACCAGTCGCAACGCCGCCGTTGCCGATTCCAAACACAATCATTAATAATCCAACGGCAATCATTAATACAATCGCTAAAATTTTAATAAGTGCAAACCAAAATTCCAGTTCACCATATGCCTTAACAGCTAAGAAGTTAACCGTTGTCATGATGACAAGCGCCGATAACGCCCAAATCCAGTTTGGTACATCCGGATACCAATACCCCATATAAATACCAACGGCTGTAATTTCAGCCATACATGTTACAACCCATAAAAACCAGTAGTTCCAACCTGTTAAATAACCAGCAAGCGGCCCTAAGTAGTCGCGTGCGTACTTGCTGAATGAACCTGCAACAGGTTTTTGAATCGCCATTTCTCCAAGTGCTCTCATAATAAAAAACATAATCATTCCGCTAAATCCGTACGCCAATAATATTCCTGGCCCTGCTAATTTAATAGCAGATGCAGATCCAAGAAACAGTCCTACCCCTATGGCTGCTCCTAAGGACATCAGCGTCACATGTCTTTCTTCTAACCCGCGTTTCAATTCTTTCCCCTGAGTTTTCCCCTGCATAAACGTCTCCCCTTTTTCCAATCTGTCAAAACGAGATGAACACAGCCTTTTGTTAGCGCTTTCATATAAGTTTGTGCTAAAAGACAGCTAGGCTGTATATTTGTATTCTATCACCTTTCTCTCACTTTTCTTTTGTCGAAAAACAAAAAAATTATCTTATCATTTTGTTTAAACGCACAATTAGACATAGACACTGCTTTTTTAATATGTATTTAGTATTGCACCTAAGTAATAGTATTTTAAAAAAATAGAAAAACGCCGACTCAACTCCGTCAGCGCATCGTTCATTTTATGCTTTTTTATAAAAACTAGCATTTATCTCGCGGGTTCAAAAGTTTTACAGCCAGGTTCTTCCGTTTCAGAAACATGGTGACTACTTTCAGGACTCACAACGTAAATGGACTCTGCACTGCATTTATTTCCGGATTTCCAATACATGCACTCATTCACTTCACATAATACACCTTGGGCCACTGTTATCCCTCCTTTGCTTGTCTTATCTATTTACTACCCGAAATATAACGATTCTAACATTTTCACGTAAAAAAACCGCTTGGTTCTCAAGCGGATCTTTTTATTGCGTGTGTTCAACATACTGTTTTTTAGCTAAATATAACTCACGGCTCAGCGTGATCCGCCGTTCTCTCAAGTGCCTTAATTTAGCCTGAAATTGTTCGTTAGTTGGCTCTTCTTGAATTAAGCGATACGTAAAAGAAATATCTTCATTTAACTGTTTAAAATCTTCCCATATCTCTTGAACTAGGGCGGATTGTTTTTCTTCAAATGAACGATTTTGCTGCGTTTTTAGCACGGCTAAAATTTCTTGCTGCCACGTTTCGTCGTTTATTTCTTTTGCTAATAAGTATAGATCTAAATAATCGTCAATGCATAAAGCCGTTTGTGTATTATTCAATGTCATCACCTTTTCTATACGAAATGTTTCTTCCTAAGAAGAGGATTTCATCATAGAAAAAGTTTCCTCTTCTTATCTGTCAGAGCTAGGCTATGCTGGAATTAGCACCATTCAATAATTGTGGTTGCTGAGGCTTCAAAGGGCCAGTCCCTCCACCTCTCTAGATAAGAATATTTCGTTTTTAAATTATTTCTGACCATTCTAATATGTTTTATAGGTTACGTCAATAGATTTTCAATAAAAAGAAAAAAGAAGTAAAATATGGTATGCTTTCATAAAGGATGGTGAGCACATGAAACGATATATGTTATCTGCTTTTTTGGGAAGCTTGCTGCTGCTTCTCAGCATTGCCTTTTCATCTACTTTCCATATTGCAATTGTCAAAACAACCGGAAGCATCGGAGGGGTTATTTTAGCAGCGGCGGCTTTAATTATGAACGCGCTTGAAGATCCCCCCTCCTCAGACAATACAGGTGGAGGAGCCGTTGAAGTACTAGATAAAGGCGCTGTTTGGGCTACTTATTTACTTTTACTTTCATTACCGAACCTCATCGCATGTATAATATCTTATGTTTTATGGACTCGCTGACATTCACTAACGGTACGGACGTTTCACCACTTGGAAGCTCATTGATATTTGTTTATCTACAAATCCAAGTTCACGATACACATGCTGTGCAAAATTCCCAGCATGAACGCTGAGTCTGATTTCACGGTATCCTTTGATAGACAATTCATCAATTGCTTTTTGCATTAACGGCTTGGCCAAACCTTGCCCGCGGTATTCGGGTACAACATATAATTCGTAGATAAAGCCAATTTCTTCTTTTGAAAAGAAGTCGGTAGATGGGCCGATAAGAACCCAGCCTGCGAGTTTATTTTCTTGTCTTAAAACTAAATAATAACAGCCTTTTTCAAAGGCACTACCAATTAGTTCATTTACGCGTTCAGCTGACGGATGAAACTGCTTCATTGTTCCTTCAAACAGCGCATCAGCAGATTTCGTCCGAATTTCCTGTAATTCTTCTTCAGTAGCTTTTGCAATCATTATAGATCTCTCCTTTCGTGTTCGTTTTCCACATGCGAGGATAAATTCCTGCAAAAAAAGTCTTCGCCTAAGCGAAGACTTTTATTTAAATTCAAAATGTTCTTGATGATTGCCTCGTTCGTCCGTCCAGTTAATCATAATGTCTAAACCTGCCGCTTTTCCAGGAACAGCAAAATTCGCATAGCGAAAGCGCTGACCGCTTTTGCTTAAGTTAGACCTTTCAATAGGAGAAAACAAGCTGTATTTCGCCTTATTTTTTCCTTCGTGCCGAAAAGCTTGGACCTGCACGCGCTCTACGTCTTTTCCAATGTTTTCAACGGTTAATCCATATGTATGATAGACATTATTTTTCCACTTTAGCTGATTATCTCCCGTCATGCTCGCTTTTGTCAGTTCAACCGACCATTGTTCAGATGATTTCTTCATCGGAAGCTTCTCAATCGAAAGAGCGTTGACATGAATGGCTGCAAAAGCAAGCCACACAAAACAAAAAGTGCTGACTGTATAAAATAGTCTTTTCATAGATTTTGATCTCCTTAGAAATTTTAGTAGTAGCATTTCCTGTTCACTTAAAAATTATGATAAACGCTTTAACAAAAAAAGCCTCTCCATTTAGGAGAAGCTTCTTATTAATGCATAAGCAAATCTTTTTGTGTGTCTAATGAGTGTTTTGTATATAAATCTCTTTCAATCGCATATTTAGGACGCTGTTTCACTTCGTTAAAAATCTTGCCAATGTATTCTCCGACAAGACCCATTCCCATCAGCTGCAGGCCGCCTACAAGCCAAATTGATAAAATAAGAGACGTCCAGCCAATTTGCGTATGATCTAAATATTTTTGAATCAGCGCGTAAATACCAAACGCAATACTAAAAAGAAAAGAAGCTCCTCCAAGCAGCGTTAATAGGCGTATTGGCGCTACGCTAAAAGATGTAATTCCATCAAATGCAAAAGCAAGCATTTTCTTTAACGGATATTTTGATTCGCCCGCTATCCGTTCTTTGCGGTCATATGTGACTTCCGTGGAGCGAAATCCTACTAATGGTACAAGGCCTCGCAAAAAGACGTTGCCTTCTTTATATTTCATAAGTTCACCAAGAGCACGTTTGCTCATGAGACGAAAATCGGCGTGATTTTGAACGAGCTGAATTCCTAGCTTATTCATAACACGGTAAAACCCTACTGCCGTGGTTCGTTTAAAAAATGTATCGGTTTCTCTGCTGTCTCGAACACCATATACGACTTCATACCCGAGCCAATATTTCTCTATAAAAGTACGAATAACGCTGATATCATCTTGCAAATCTGCGTCAATGGAAATGACGCAGTCGGATTGCTTATGGGCTGCTTCTAGTCCTGCGAGCAAAGCATTTTGATGTCCTACATTCCGCGCTAGCTTTAACCCTTTTACAAACAAATTGCTGCAGCTTTCTTTTTCAATAAGCGACCACGTTCTGTCTTTGCTTCCATCGTCTACAAATAAAATGGTACTTTCACTTGATACAAGACGTTCATTTATCAGTTCTTTTACTACAGTAGTTAATTGAAAAGATGTTTCTGTGAATACTTCTTCTTCGTTGTAACATGGAACAACAATCGTTAAAATAGGTCTGTTCATGCTATTGCCCCCTTACTTTGCTTCATATACATACACTTTCCAAGCGGACTGTTTATCGTTAAACGCTTTTAAAAAGTGCAAACCGTCACTTTCAGCATTTTCGATTGGCACAGCTGAAAAGATATAGCGACCGCCCATTTTTTTAAATTGGCTGATATTAAGCTGCAAATGACGGATTTTTTTCGTTGAGTCTTTTCGGTAATCATATTTTTTCCCTAGCTCGCTAACAAACACATAGCAGCGGTTGCCCCAATGATCATAGTAACTTTCTAACTTTTTATTTTTATCAAGCTCTTTGGCAATGATTTTGCGAAACTCATGTTTATACGTTAACGGATAGAAGTTGTTATACGTATCTAGCGTATAAAAGCCGTTATACTGAGCAATGGATGGATGAAGCCCAATGCTTGCTACCCGATAAGATGATTTAGGTTTCCCTATATATCTGCTGATTTCATCGAATTGGTGGACAGCATAAAATTCTTTGACTGACGGCTCGTGATTGTAGCGATAATAAAGCTCAGGGTTCGCTATAAATAACACAAGCAGCTGTAAAACCAAACACACCCACACAAACTTTTTCCACGCCTGGCCCCGTTTCCATAAAACATAGCTGCCAACTGCAAACATCAAATAAATAATGAGAGGGCGTAAAAAATGAAATCTAGCAAAGTTAAACGTATTAAAAAGCTGATATTTTTCTTTTAGCGGCTCCCATCCTTTATAAAACCAAAATGCATACCACATCGACAGTAGGAGATTAAAAATAAATAACTGCAAAAACGTTTTTTCAAGCTTTTCTTTCTGATTGCGAGCAACAATCCACAGTACAATAAAAGAAAGCGGCAAAATGACAAAGGTATGAAGTGTCATTACATGTGTATGCCCAAGCGTATAGTTCTTAAAAGCAAGGCGAACGGAATGTCCGAAACTTAGAGTAGAGCTTAAAAATTCATTTCGACTCGTCGGGGCCTCCGGAAATAAAAGAGAATCAACAAGGCGGTATTCAATGAGCAGAAAGACAGCGGTCATCGCTGCAATACTGCTTAAAAAAGGAATATTCCACACTCGTTTTTTAACTGCATCTCTTAGCCACAGCGTTCCCATCGCCGTTAAAAAGAAGAAAAACCCTAGCACAAAACTTGCGTAAAACGGAAGCAATAAAAGAGTAAGCCATTCCTTCCACGTTCCTTCGCGGTTTCGAATGGTTAAAAACGCCCACAGCGCCAGCGGCTGTCCTAATGTACTCAGCATGCCTGAAGGCCAAAAAGGAGTAAGTGCAAAAGCAAGTGATACAAGCACTCGAATCGCATAAGCATCCTCACTTTTAATAAAATGCTTTTTTAATAATAAGTACATTCCAATTAAAGCAAATACGCGCGTGATCGTTTGGCTGAGACTGTACGCAAGCATGGTCGGGAATAAACCATACAGCCACTGAATACCGCTAAATTCTGTTCCAAATGTATTCCTCGGCAATCCGTTAATAATTTGAGGTAATACGGCATGACTGGAGCCAAACAGCTCTCCGCTTCGATGCAGAACTTTATACCACGTAATATTTGAGTCTAAATTATCGTGCACGCGTATATGTGAATTTTCCCCGAGCAAAAACATAGGAGATACATATGCAAGCAGCAAAAGGAAAGCGATAATAAGCAATGTTTTTTCTTTATTCATAGCTGTTTCTTTCTTCATCTGTTAACACCTATTTCCATTTCGTAATTGCTAGAAGCTAATCGTGTACGACGACTGCTTCTTTTTTTGTATTAAATACAAAGTATTTTTGACCCGTATAATTTAAAAGCGTATACAGACCTGTTCCAATTAATATACCGACATCTTTTTTGAACGGACGCATAGCAGCAGGAAGTTGATGCAATAACCAGCTGGAGAACTGCAGTCCAATATAGTAAGACAAGCCGTAGCAAACGCCGATAACCAAAATAAAACGCAGTATGCTTGTAGATAAATGAACTCCGCTTTTAAACGTAAATATTCGATTTAACACGTAGCTGACGACTGCTCCTGTTGCGTTTCCGATAAACGTTGCTGCCCAGTAATGATGAAAAATATGAAGCAGCACATACATAATGGAAAGACCTACTGCTGTATTGACCAGTCCCACTACTAAAAAACGTACAAAAGATCCTTTCATACAAACTCCTTTTGATTTTTGATACTTTCATGAAAATTACATATTATGACTTTAAATACAGTTTCAGTGTAGCAACTCCACTTAAAAATCTAATGAAAATAACATTAAAAACAGATGAAAAAAAGCTAAAAGAATCAATAAAAATTAGGACTCTTTTAGCTATTTAGTAGAGCCTTCAATGATTAATTTTTGGTCGCTTTGATTGTCAAACGCATCCACTGCCGCTACTTCTATTTGATACGCAGTATGAGGCTGTAAACCTGATAACGGAAGACTTAGAACATCCGGAACGGGATCGCTGTAGTATTGAGAAAATGCATTATATGTTTTGACCACTTCTCCAGTTTCTTTATTTTTGACGGTAATGCGATAAGAATGAACCATCAGATTATCCACCGCTTGCGTAAACTGGATATACAGCTGATTCGATGAAGCTTTTTCTTGTATAACAGAAATAGTAGAGCTTGGCAGAAAAATCGGTTTTACTAAATCTCGTTCATTCGTGTAGTGAAACTTTTTTGCATCTGCAGGTATGTTAATTTCCCACGCTTCTCCTGTCCAGTTATTTGCGTGAAAATCCCGCCTTTTAACGACTACTTTTCGATTATAAACCTCTACAAGAAGACCTTGACTCACATCTCGGTAGCCAGGAGGAAGTTCACCTTGTAAATATCCGGCACCAGGCCAAATATACCGAACAGAAGACGTTGCAAGAGATGTAAAATCTCTTTGAAAAATAGTACGAGGATCGTCCAACGGATGGTGGGTATGACCAGAAAATGTAATGACTTGCGGATAAGGTTTTAACGTATTATAAAGAAGTTGTTCATTCACTTCTATCCCCCATCTGTTTTTCCCGTACAGTGTATTGTTAATAGGCTGATGAATAAAGACAAAAATCGGTTTTTTAGGATCGTCTCGCTTTGCTATCTTCAACTGTTCAGCAAGCCAGTTAATTTGTTTGACTGAATAATCACCGGCCGTCAGACGGCTTTCTGTTCCAAGCATGATAAAATGATATCCTTTTATCACTTGATGAAAATAAAGAGCTTTCATTTTAGTTTTAGATAAAAAACGCTGCTGCGCTTGCTGATTGGTTACGCTGTCCCTGTATTCATGATTACCAATCGTAAAAAGAGATACGGCCTGCGGCTGTTTATTTTGATTATAAATAGAAAAAAAGCGGTCGTATTCTTTTAACGCGCCGGTATCAGCCAAATCTCCTACTACTACAAATGCATCTTGTTTCGGTGCCTGTTCATTTAACTGCGTTAATGCATGTTGAAAAGTACGCAAATCAAGCGTTCCTGTTTCCTTAATATGAACATCACTGATCACAGGAAAAACTAGCTTTGGTTCGATGTATCCGCTTCGTCCGCTCTTCTCTTCGGCTCGTACGTTTAAGGTAATACCGCATATAAGAACACTTATTAATACTAAAGCGAGCCAGTCTTTTTTCAGCGTTTCCATAAAACCGCCGAGCATGATGCTTCCTCCTTTCTTCACTGCTGCGTCTCAGTCATTTTCTCTACGTGTGTGAGCTTTTATTTTATGTAATTTCAAAATATCTAATCGTATAGTTTCAATATTTCTTTTCGTGTTTGCACACACTATGTTCACAATCAATTCATTACACTTTTCCTAGTCATAGTGGTATGATTTTCGTATATTACAGACTAATTGTTGAAAATGTAGGAGTGAATATTTTGAAAACGGTCGCTGTTATTGGAGGAGGAATTACGGGCTTAACCACTCTGTACTATTTGCAGAAACTAAAACGAGAACGTAATCTCCCGCTTAAATTATTATTACTAGAGAAACATGCCCATTTAGGAGGGAAAATCAATACCCGTGAAGCTGGGGAATTTATTATGGAAACAGGGGCGGATTCTATTGTAGCTCGAAAAGAAAACGTTATGCCCCTGCTAGAAGAGCTGTACTTAACAAACGATTTAGTCTATAACAAAACGGGCAAATCGTTTATTTACTCTGCTAATGAGCTGCTTCCAATTCCTGAAGATACCATGTTCGGTATTCCAACAAGCGTGGAATCTCTTTTTAAGAGCGAGCTGATTTCTTCAAAAGCTAAAATTACAGCTTTAAAAGACTTAATTACTAAAAATACAACGTTTACGAAAGACAGCTCAATCGGACTCTTTTTAAAACATTTTTTAGGAGAAGAGCTAGTAGAAAAGCAAATTGCACCTATTTTATCGGGCGTCTACTCTGGCGATTTAGACAAACTTACGATTTCTTCGACTCTCCCGTATCTGCTCGACTATAAAAACACGTACGGCAGCATCATCAAGGGAATGGGAGCCAATGAAAAAAAATTTAAAACGGCAGGAAATAAAAAATTCATTTCGTTTAAACAAGGTTTATCAACGATTATTCACCGCTTAGAAGAAGAGCTTTCTGATGTAACGATTTTAAAAGATACGCCAACCACCAGCATAAAACGGAACGGTGAACGTTACCAAATCAGTACGCCGGGGCAAGCCCATTCAGCGGATTACGTGGTGTTAGCTACACCGCACACGGCTGCTCAGCAACTGTTGAACGATCCCGAATTAAACGAAGACTTTGAGCAGTTAAAAGATTCTTCTCTCATTAGCATGTACATCGGCTATGACGTTCCAGACGAATACCTTCCCGCTGAAGGCACCGGGTTTATTGCCTCTCAATCAAGCCACTTAATCGCCAATGCCTGCACGTGGACGAGCAAAAAATGGGCTCACACCTCTAAGCGAGGGAATTTGTTAGTTCGCTTATTTTATAAAAGCACGAGTCACCACTTTGACACCCTGCGGACGATGTCAAAAGCAGAGCTGCTAGCAGTGGCACAAAAGGACATTGAAAACAGCTTAGGAATCAAAGAGCAGCCCATTGAAAGCGACGTAACCAATTGGGATAAATTGATGCCTACCTATCACCTTAAACACGGTGAACTTGTACGCAGCTTGACTCAAAAATTGCATGACAAGCACCCCGCTATTACATTAGCCGGCTGTTCTTACTATGGAGTAGGCATTGCAGCGTGTATAACAAACGGCAAACAAACGGCTGAAGCTATCTCTCAACAGTTGACTTAAAAAAGGTTTGAAAACAATAAAAGGCCTGAAAATAAATATATTATTTTCAGGCCTTTTATTACCTTTTCGTTAGCATATAAAGCTACTTTCCTTACTATTAACAACTCTTTTATCGCTTTTCTTTTTGCAAAGCAGCAGTAGCAAACAATACAAGATAGCGCTCGTCTGAAGTTAATCTAAGCCAATGTTTCACTTTATATCTCACAGGTTTCCGCTCCCTTCTTTCAAGGTTTTATATGAAAAGACTTTATATAAAGATTCAATAACGATAAGAAATGATGCTTGATATGTATTTTATTCCCACGCCCGCTTGTTTACAAACTTTTTTAAACGTAAGACTCTTCGTTTATTTCCCTGAAAATAACACCGTTTTCGCCATTATCATCTTACTATTTGAGAAAAAAGTGTACATTTCTTTCCTATTTTGACGAACATTGCGATAAATAAAAGCTGCCAATTGCGGCAGCTTTTATGTTAAAGGACTAATCTAATTATATTGCCTGATGGATCTTTTGTGATGAAATCTTGGTTTTCTTTAGACACAGCTGCTCCGATTTCACGAAGCTGATTTATTGCCTGCTCCCTTGCTTCTTCAGCTGGAAAAACAAGTGTAAATGACCCCTAAACCAACGCTGCTTTCAAGAGGACTAGGCGCTCCAATTCCATTCCAAACGTTTAGTCCGATGTGATGATGATAGCGCCCAGTTGAAATAAACAATGCTTGATTATGGTAATTGCTCACAACCTCAAAACCTAATCCATTTCGATAAAAGTTTTCCGTTTGCTCTAATTCAGAAACGTGAAGATGAATATGTCCCATTAAGGTAGCTGAAGGTAATCCTGTCCATGGTTTACCGTTTCCTTCAGCTAATATCGCTTCTGCATCTAAAGGTTTTGTAGCCATTACTACTTCACTGTCATTCCATTCCCATGTACTTGACGGACGATCTCGATAAATCTCTATGCCGTTTCCATCTGGATCTGCCAAGTACAGCGCTTCGCTCACTAGATGATCAGACGCCCCTTGAAGCGGATAACCGCTATTTAACAAATGCTGCAGTATACTTCCTAAATCAGAACGAGTCGGCAACAATAGAGCAAAATGATATAAGCCTGTTGTACGAGGCTGTTTTGCTGTAACGTTTTCCGGCTGTTCAATCGATAACAGCGCGGTGCGTCCATCAGCTGTTAACAGAGCTTTGTTCTCTTTTCTCCCTAAAAGTTTAAACCCAATTATTTGCTGGTAAAAAGCAAGTGAACGCTCTAAATTTTCTACTTTTAAATTTACTTTCCCAACAAATATATGAGGAGCACGGTGAAAGTTCATGATTATTTCTCCTTTTGAATATATTATTTTTTAATTAACTTACTTTGTGTAACTGATTATATTTTTATAACTTTATTTCGTCAAGTTATTTATTTTACTATCATAACTTAAAGCTTGTATCACTGCACAACCAGTTGAATAAGCCCGCCTGCTCATAACATAGTATGAACAGGCGGGCTTATTTATCATTATGCATAAACTATCAAAACAGTTCTCTGCTTTTGCGCTTGACATTTCCATTAACAAAATACTGTATTCTCTCTTTTTGCTCATTTGTTGGCTTCTTATACGTTTCACATTCAAACTGAAAACATGCTTTTTCTAAATCGACTTCATTTCCTACAATTTCTCCAATCGCACTCAATTGGTCTAAATCTCGCCAAAGTTCCTCAGAAGTTTCAGGGTCAAAATGAGATGAGAGATAATACTGCGCATCATATTTTTTAAGTTCTCTTTGAATCCGCTCAAAGTCTTCTTTATCATAGCTCCAGTCACCGCTATAAAGATCTGGGCATAGACAATCACCTAAAAACAGGACTTTTTCCTGGGGTATGTAGACAATGGACGAGTCCTGCGCGTGTACCCCTCCAATATGCTGAATACAACAAGTAATTCCACCCAAGTCAACTTCCATATGATGATGAAACGTTACATCCGGCTCCTGTAAAATTAACGTGTCTCGACACGGCATTTCTTTCTTGATCATATCCCGGCAAAACTCGATTTCTTCCCCCTCCTGAACGCGTTTATCTAAGGCATCATCGTCCCAGCGCAGTGTCTTTAAATAAGCCAGCTTTTTCTTCGTTAGATGATGGCTGATTGTATACTTGTTCATGGCATGAATGCCAAATGTATGATCCCAGTGCCAATGCGTAATAGCTACTCCTTTGAGTGGAGGCACGCCCATTTTTTCAACTTCTTCTAAAAATAATGATGCATGCGCAGGAGAATTCCCGGCATCTACGATGAAACTATACTTCTCCCCGCATATAAGCCCGAGCACCGGCCGATCCGTTTCTTCAGAATGAGGAAAGTAATAAACATGGTCCGTTAGTTTTTTCAGCATATTTACACCCGCTTTATGTAGTTTAATAAAAACCGCTTCACTAAATGGTAAATAATGATAAATAAACTGTACCATACTCGGTGCTGCTTGCCTATCCAATTAGCTGATATTGGACTTTTCTTGAAGAGCTATGACTTTTTTCGGCTCTTCTGCTTTGTACTTTAAGAAGATCATCACACTAATCATCACAATCATCCCTCCCACTAGCTGAGAAACAGTGGTCATTTCTCCAAGCAAGAAATAAGCGAGAATGATGGCACCAATTGGCTCTCCTAAAATAGCCATTGAAATCGTTGTAGCACCTACGTAATTTAACAGCCAGTTAAATAAGGCATGACCAAAAATATTAGGAATAAGCGCTAAAAGCAAAAAGATCCACCAGTCTTTTGATTCATACTGAGTGAGCGATATATGTGTCCAAACATTGTAGACAAATAGAACCAGGCCACCGATTAAAAAAACGGCGAAGCTATAGATGATTGAAGGCATTTTCCTGCATAATTCTTGCCCCGCAAGCATATGAACAGAAACAGCTACTGTACCTAAAATAGAAAGTAAGTCTCCGTAAAGAGCCGTTTTGGATAGTCCGATATCTCCCGATGCGATAATCACTGAGCCGCTAACAGCAATTAAAATGCTGATAATTCCTACTTTGCTTGTTTTTTCCTTAAATAAAAAATAAGCTCCTATCACTACGAAGACCGGCTCAAGCGCAGTTAAAATCATAGCGCTAGCAACTGTTGTATGTGAAAAAGACTCCATCCAAAACAGAAAGTGAAGTCCTAAAAACACGCCTGATACAGCTAGCATTAGCCATTCTTTTACCGTGCTGTTTTTAAAAAGAATTTTCATTTTCCTCCATGGTAAAAACGGTAAAAATAAAAGGACCGTAAACAGCAGTCTATACATTCCTAAAATAGAAGCAGGTGCGTTCGACCATTTAATTAAAATAGAAGAAAAAGAAACGGCTAATACACCGATTAAAAGAAAGACAGGAGGCGGTAAAGGAAGAGTTGATTTATTCATGCCATTACTCCTTTTAGAATCTCTTTTTTCATATTTACTACGGGAATATCCACTCCCCCTCTATGTACGATTTCTTTTTCCTCTATGTAAAAGCCCATTGATTCATACAAAGCTATATTACGAGAAACGCTCATTCGCACCTTGCATGATAAACTTTCCTTGCCACACTCTTTGGCGTACGTTTCTAGCCATTGAATAAGCTGCTTAGCCATTCCTTTTCCTTGAAAAGCAGGAATGACAGACAGACGGTAAAAATATAAGCTCGTTTCTTCTAGCGTAAAACGCGCCATCGCTACCGGCTTATTTTCGACGTATAAAATGACAGCTTCTTTTCCGTGCTTTAACGATTGCATAATAGATTCTATCGTTTCATCAAGAGCACTGGACGGTGGGACAGAATCCCGATATACGGAGAAGGCTTGCAGCATAAGATCGTGAACTGTAGCAGCGTCCTCTGGCTGTGCTAAACAGTACTTCATAAATTTTACCCTCTTTCTATAAAAATTAAGTATATCGAATCATTATACAACACCACCTATTTTTTTCCTACATCTTTTATTGAATTTTATTAGAAGAAATAACCTCTTTTTATGCTTTTATGCCTTCTTAACTTTACTCCATTAATCTATTAATTCATTAGCACACACTCTTGAGAACTTTTTGTCGAAATGGTTAAAATTCTGTTGGGAGGGAATCATCATGACATTTTCTTGGCTTATACCTTACATAGCCGTGTCACTTATCATTGTCTTAATACCAGGACAAGACATGATTTTTGTAATGACACAAAGTATTGCTTCAGGCGTCAAAGCAGGCATCAAAACCGTATTGGGATCTATTACGGGAACATTTGTACATACTCTTTTAGCCGCAGTGGGGCTATCTATTATCTTTCAAAAATCAATTATAGCCTTTACGATTCTAAAGGTTGTAGGCGTTCTGTACCTGCTGTTTTTAGCATACCAATCGTTTCGCGAAAAAAGCGGTCCGTTGGAATTAACAGAAAACGTTCAGCAGCACCATCACTTTAGAAAAGGATTCGTTAGCAACTTAACCAATCCAAAAGTAGCTATTTTCTTCATCACGTTCTTACCGCAGTTTGTTAATTCGTCTCTTGGACATGTAAGCTTACAGATGATTTTGTTCGGTATCATCTTTATCGCCGAAACGCTCATCATCTTTTCACTTATTGCGCTATTTGCTTCTGGCCTTGGAAAAAAAGTCAAAAAAAGCCGCATCTTTCAGCACACATTAAAATATGTAAAAGGAACGGTTTTTGGCGTACTGGGCCTAAAACTTTTATTTTCTAGCAACAATTAAGTAAAACAAAATGAAATTTCTTTCATCCCTGCTGTTATTTCCTTTTCATACCCGCTTCATTTGTCATATCACCCTATTTTTCCATGTGAGGTTAGTTGACAAAAGACCAAAATTATTATTTTATATATATATAAGGTTCAGATTTAGCAACAAGATTCGACAAAGATAATGAAGAAAAACAGCGGGGAAATAGGGAGATCTATCTAAATAGAGGGAAAATTCTATAAATTCGTGTTTTTCATTATTATTCTACTATAATTCATGAAGAGGTGAAACTATGCAAGAAGTAGTTCAAGGTTTTGTTAGTTCAATCAACGAATTTCTTTGGTCCTACTTACTGATTGCGATGCTGATTGCATTTGGTTTGTTTTTTACATTTAGGTCAAAGTTTTTACAAATTCGGTTATTAAAAGAAATGATTCGTGTATTAAAAGAAGGTGCGGATAGCTCTTCTAAAGACGGAATTTCGCCATTCCAAGCGTTTTGTATCAGTATGGCAGCCCGCGTTGGTACGGGGAACATTACAGGTATTGCGATTGCGATCGCTTTAGGGGGACCTGGTGCTGTATTTTGGATGTGGGTGCTTGCCGTTATTGGCTCAGCTTCAGCATTTATCGAAAGTACATTAGCACAAATATACAAAGTAAAAGACAAAGACGGCGGCTTCCGAGGCGGACCGGCTTACTATATGGAAAAAGGGTTAAAGAAGCGCTGGATGGGCGGACTGTTTGCTGTCTTAATCACTTTATCGTTCGGCTTAATTTTTAATGCTGTACAATCGAACACGATTACTCTTGCGTTTGAAAATGCGTTCGGAACAAATCGTTTAGTGTTAGGAATTATTATGACAGTGGCTTTCGCTGCCATTATTTTTGGCGGAGTTAAGCGTATTGCAAAAATGTCAGAATACATTGTGGTAGTACTGGCTGTTGCCTACATTGGCGTAGCACTCTTTATTATTATTATGAACATTCAAGAGATGCCTTCTCTTATTGCATTAATCGTAAAAAATGCATTTGGTTTCGAGCAAATTGCCGGCGGTTCTCTTGGAGCAGCTCTTATGCAAGGAATTAAACGCGGATTATTCTCAAACGAAGCTGGTATGGGTAGTGCTCCAAATGCAGCCGCAGCTGCAACAACAAGCCACCCGGTAAAGCAAGGATTGATTCAAGCATTTGGTGTATTAACAGATACGCTTATTATTTGTAGCAGTACTGCCTTTATCATTTTGCTTTCAGGTACTTATACAAATAAAAATTTAAGCGGTATTGAGTTAACACAAGCTGCTTTAAGCACTCACATTGGTTCTTGGGCAGCAGGTGCTCTTGCAATTATGATTTTCCTATTTGCTTTTAGTACATTAATTGGTAACTACTACTACGGAGAAACAAATATTGAGTTCTTGAACACAAATAAAGCTTGGCTGATGACTTATCGTGTTGCTGTACTTGCAATGATTGTGTTCGGTTCTATTTCTCAAATTCAGCTTGTATGGGATTTAGCAGACCTGTTTATGGGCTTTATGGTAGTAGTCAATTTAATCGCCATTCTATTGCTCTCGAAAGTAGCCTTTGCGGCACTCAAAGATTATCTTGGTCAAAAGAAAGCTGGAAAAGACCCTGTCTTCTACCAAGACAGCATTTCTGGACTTGATAATATTGAAGCGTGGGATCATTCAAAAGATAAATCTAGCTCGAAAAAAGCGATCTAACAAAAAAGCCGTGAATATTCACGGCTTTTTTTATTGTACATATTTACTTCTTTTTCTTTCTTCTAGTGAAGCAGTCTAAGACTAACCAAATACCTATAGTATAAATAAATCACGCTGTACGGAATCCAGTAGGAAAAAAATGTCCAGACGAGATTCCATCCGTTTCCGTATATTACTCTTTCCATATGCACATACGTTCCTTCTAAAAATGTTGTAAACAGCGTAATAAGCAGAATAAAAAAATGAGGCTTTCCGATTCGCTGAATTAAAAAAATCATATAGCTGGCTAACACAGGATAGACACCTAAATTAAAAGGCAGCGCTTCTAATGCTTCATTTTCTAAAGAGGTGTCAATTTTCCAAAATCCATAGTAGCTGCCTAATTGATTGATAACCATTGCTAAAACACAAAAAGCAGTTCCTACTAAAGGCAATAAACGACGATTTCTAGGGTGTAAGTAGAGTGTGCCAAAAACCCAAGGTGAAATAAACGCCAGCGCTATATTAATAAGCAAAAGTATCCGACCTTTTTCTTTCTAGTATGCCACACCGTTCTTTTTTCTAATCATCTCATTCTCTTAAACGTAACAAGCGGAAAAGCACCTTATTTTTCACTCTTAAAACAAAGTGCTTAATTTGTTATTACAGAGATTCGTCTTCTGCCTCTTCTATTTATTTTAACGAAATAAACTCAGCGTCTTTTTTCTCGTAATAGTTTTGAACTAAACGCCCTGATAAAGCAGCTAATACCTGCTGAAATAACATCCCCAGCACAACCGGTACAGCAACGGGAGCCGGAAAATAAGATACGGCTAACACGGCTCCGGCGCTAATATTTCTCATGCCTCCGCAAAACGTAAGCGTCACAACTTTTGCTCGATCCCATCTTAGCCATTTGCCAATCATCCAGCTGAAGAAATAACCAGCTGAACTCATTAAAAAGACGATCACGATAATAAACAGCAGTTTTTTATCAATATGTTTTAAATAAGGTGCAATTACTCCCCCATTTATCATAACCATCACACTTAACCCTATTTTCGAAACAGGTGCCAGCTTTGGTCCTAATGTCTGCTTAATTGTTCCTTTTGTATATTGATTTAAGCACATCCCTAACAAAGAGGGAAGGACAATCATAAAACATAAATCTTTGACTAACTTTAGCGCTTCCAAATGCACGGTGTCTCCAACCACCCATAAAAGCGTATAAGGAACGATAAGCGGCGCCAAAAGAGTATCAATTAAAATGATGGATAGCGCAAGAGGAATGCTTCCTTTGTAAATCGAGACCCATATAAAACTAGTCACGCCTGTTGGAATAATCGCTGCTAGCAAAAGACCCGTGCTTGTAAATACATCATGTGGAAAAATCACTTGGCCAACGCTCCAAGCCCACGCTGGCATAAAAATATGTAAAACAAACAGGGCCATAATGATTGGAAATGGACGGTGTATCGTGGCATTTAACTGGTGAAAGTTTGAATTCAAACTTCCGGCAAACGTCATTAATGCAAAAAGCCAGGGAATTAAGAAGGCATACTGACTTAATGACGAACCGATAAGAACTCCTATGAGCAAGCTGACCGGCGTAATAAACGGCATCAATTTTTCTAGCATTTTATTTAATTGACTTAACAAAACTTCTCCCTCCAACGAACGTTTTCAATAAATAATAAGATACATTAACGTTTATAATATTATCTATTTATTATACAACTTATTTTCAGACTGTTGTCTGTCTCTTTTATTAAAAAGAGATATATTCATAATTATCACTTAAATAGATTTACGGGTATTTTTATGCTATTTTAATAGGGAAGAAGCTTTTAAAAAGCATGAATTTAGGGTACAGTACATTCTACATAGACATGCTTCAATTGACGGATATAAATGAACTGTAGCACAGTTTTGGTAATTAGGAGGATTGTATGGATTTTTTAAAGTCTCTGTCATCGTTGGATGATTGGAAAAAAATCGTGATTGCGATTGGGATCTTTTTGATCTTTTTGATTCTTCGCAAGCTGTTCACGACTTATTTGTTTAAGTTTATTATTGGTTTTGTCAAAAATAAAAAAATCAATTTAATTACGAGCGTTTTAGAAGCTTTTGAAAAGCCGCTGCGCTGGGTTTTTGTCATTATTGGTTTCAAGCTTGCTCTTCCCTATCTTCCCTTTGATGTTTTAACAGCCGATACGGAAAGACATTTAGTTCGTTCAGCTTCTGTTGGCCTTGCAGGATGGGGCTTGTATAATTTAGCTGCTTCTACCAATTTATTTTTTGCAACGTTTGCCAAAAATTTTGATATCCAAGTGGATCGAATCATCATTCCTTTTATTGAAAAGTTCATCCGCATCGTTGTTGTTATGCTTTCTATCTCCATCATCGCAGAAGAATGGGGTTTTAACGTAAACGGCTTTGTAGCAGGTCTTGGCTTAGGTGGTCTTGCTTTTGCCCTAGCCGCAAAAGACACCGTTAGTAATTTATTCGGCGGAATTGTGATTATTACCGAAAAGCCTTTTACCATTGGAGATTGGATTAAAACACCGAGTGTTGAAGGTGTTGTAGAAGATATTACGTTTCGAAGCACCAAAGTTCGAACGTTCGCTCAAGCAGTGGTAACGGTTCCAAATGCTACTCTTTCTAATGAGCCTATTATTAACTGGGCTAAGATGGGAAAACGTCAAATTGCCTTTCATTTAAACTTGAATTATAATACACCAAAAGAAAAGTTAGAAACCGTAGTGGCAAGAATTAAAAAGATGCTGACTGAGCACGAAGAAATTCACAATGAAACGATTCTGGTTAACTTTGACGGTTTTTATGAATCCAGTCTAAATATCTATCTGTATTTCTTTACAAATACAACCGTTTTCGCTGATTATTTAGATGTAAAAGAAAATATAAACTTCGAAATTATGGACATTCTCGAAGAAGAAGGCGTAGAATTTGCTTTCCCTACGCGCACACTCATCGTTGAACAGGACGGAAAGCTCTCTGGCAATCCAAAAGAATTTCTAGAAAGTGCTCGAAGCTAAAAAAAGCTGACTTAATAGTCAGCTTTTTTTCCTTTCTTTTTTAGTTTGAAATGAACATTTGAGTCCAGTAATGACCGTAGTTTCCGCCTTTAGCGTAACCTACTCCGATTTCGGTAAATTGACTTGATAGTATGTTTTTACGGTGACCTTCGCTATTCATCCATGCGTTAACCACTTCTTTTGGAGTTGCTTGTCCAGCAGCGATATTTTCACCTGCTGTACTGTATGTAATACCAAATTTTTTCATCATGTCGAACGGACTTCCATATGTAGGCGATGTATGACTGAAATAGTTTTTATCAATCATATCCTGCGATTTATAGCGAGCAACGCGAGCTACTTCCCAATTAGATTTTAAAGGTTTAAGCCCTACTTTAGCACGTTCTTGATTCACTAGCTGAACCACTTGCTCTTCGTATGAACTTCCCGCTTTATCTGTTGGTATGGTAATTTTTTGTCCCGGGTAGATCGAATTAGGATTTTTAATAGCAGAGTTCGCTTCAATCAGCTCGGAAACGCCAACCTGATATTTTACTGCTATTTTCCACATCGTCTCGCCCGATTGAACGGTATGTACGGTTGCTGCTTGCGCAGTGTTATTAAGACCAAAAGCTAGAGTGACAGACAACAATGTTACTAATAAAAGTTTTGATAGAGTTTTCATACTTTTATTAAAGCAAATTGATTTCAAGATTCATAGCGGTAATATTATCCCATAGTTCCATCATATGACTTTGTCATCTTCCCAGCACGCTTTTTCCATAAGAAAGGCGCATTGCTCTTTTGCAATGCGCCTTTTTGTTACGAAGATAAAGCCTGTGACTGATTCATGTCTGACACATTAACCGCTTCATCCGTGCTTTGATGCACCTGACGTTTTTTGATCACATCAATATATTGAATGTGATGGCCTTCCATTTTCGTAACGGTAAAGTCATACTGATCAAAGCTAAGGCTTTCTCCTTGCTTGACGTCATATTTTTCCGTCAAGACCCAGCCTCCAATTGTATCAACATCCGTATCATCAATTGTTGTGCCAAGCAGCTCGTTAAGCTCACTTACTAATAATTTTCCATCTACAATATAATGATCGGGTTTGACTTTCTGAATTAATGGAAGTTCATCCGCATCAAATTCATCACGAATTTCACCGACAATTTCCTCTAAAATATCCTCTACTGTTACAATCCCTGCTGTTCCTCCGTATTCATCAATTAAAATAGCCATATGGATGCGTTCACGCTGCATCTTAAGCAATAAATCATGAATAGGAATCGATTCAATTACTTCAATAACAGGACGGATATATTGTTTTAAATCTATTTTTTCCTTGCTGTTGTTCATGACAATCTCGGTTAAAATCTCTTTCATATTGACCATTCCAATAATATGGTCTTTATCTCCATCGATGACCGGATAGCGGGTAAACCGCTCTTCTTGGACCATCTCAAGGATGTATTCGACCGTATCTTCCTGGTCAATCGAAACGACTTCCGTACGCGGCACCATAATCTCCTTGGCAACGCGATCATCAAAGTCAAAAATTTTACTTACATATTTAAACTCCGATTGATTGATTTCACCGCTTTTATAGCTTTCTGATAACAAGATGCGAAGCTCTTCTTCACTGTGTGCAAGCTCATTTTCTGAAGCAGGCTTTAGACCAAATAACCCTGTTATTAAACGAGAAGAACTGTTTAATAGCCAAATGAAAGGATAGGTTACTTTATAAAAGAGTATAAGCGGACGAACAAATAATAAAGTGACTTTCTCTGCTTTTTGAATTGCAAATGTTTTCGGAGCAAGCTCTCCGACCACAACGTTTATAAATGTAACAACCGCAAAAGAAATCGCAACAGATAGTACTTTTGTTAAAGCTCCGCTTATCCCTAGTTGATCAAGTAATGGGGAGAGGAGATGCGAAAGTGTAGGCTCTCCTAACCAACCAATTCCCAGCGCAGTAATCGTAATACCAAGCTGACACGCAGATAAGTATTCATCTAAATTTGAAATAACTTGCTTCGCAGCTTTTGCATTGCTGCTCCCTTCTGCTATAAGCTGATCCACTTTGGAACTCCTCACGCGAATAATCGCAAACTCGGTAGCAACGAAAAAAGCAGTTAATGCAATCAGTACCGCTAGTAAAATCAAGTTAAATATGTCCAATCAAGTTCCTTAGCTCGTTTAAAAACGAGTAAGGACTCACCTCCTAAAAAATAAAAAATTTGGATAAAGAACTCTATCCCTGTACTGATCACTTGGAAAAGTGCATATAAGGAGGAATCACATGATAAATGTATAAACATTTTTATATGGAGCAAAACTGCCAGTCTTTCTTCCTTATCTCACGTTTCACTCGTTAATGTAGCAGGTCATTCTTTATTCAGCTGTTCTAGATGTGAAGCAATGGCTCACATCGCTTCATTTCATGATGTTGCTTCAGCGCTGATTCTCTCTTCCATTCATTTATAAAAAATTTAGTAGTTTACAATCTTTATAAAGTTAAAGTCTGTTAACGTCTTAAAAGAGCGATTATGTGATAAAGAGCGATATGCGTGAAGCAAATGTAGGTTTATATAATACTGTATTGTACGCTTTGACACTGGTGCATATAATGCTACTTCGCCAACGTGGTACACTGCCCCATCCAACCACCTCTATTTCCGTATATCTAAAAAGAATAAGGAATAATTATCCTATTTCTTTTTAAACTTATTGACTTTATTTTAAATGTTAAAAACTTTGCAGTCAAACGTTTTAGTTAGTCTCCTGCCCTTGCTATTTACTGGTGCGGCGATTTTTAGCAGGTAAATAAAAGCTTGCTGCTACACAAAAAAAACCAAGAACAAAACAGATAATGGGGAGTTTCATAACTATCGCTTCAGCATAATAAGTGAGACTCCTTCCGTGGATAGGGGCAAGATTCATTTCAAAAATCAAAGTCAAAACAGCTGTCACTTTGAGTGCAATACCAACAATGAATAGACAAACTCTCAAGCCTCCACTCATATGCGCAAACATCCCTTCTATCCATTAGCGAATGGATGATGTACTACACCATATGATACATCCCTACACTTTATCACTAAATGCTAAAAAAGCGCTATGTCCATGCATAGACGCTTATAAATTTGCGACCACTTGTCCAATGGAATCATAGATAACCAAATCAAACAAATAATCGTAATGGGTAGGTTCTTTATTAATCATCACCATATTTGGACGATTGTACCGGCTCACAAGCAGCGGAATTTGATTAATCGGTGCTACTTCAAGCGATGAACCAAGCACGATGAATAAATCAGATGACAGCGCTGCTGTAACTGCTTCATCGAACTGATGAATGGCATCTCCAAAGAGAACAACATTTGGCTTTAAAAGGCGCTCACACGCTGTACACTGTGGGAGAGCTGACTGATTTAAATACGCTAAGTCATACTCTTTTTTACAGCTCGGACAATGAGCTCTCTTAATGGACCCATGAATTTCAAAAACGTTCGTGCTTCCTGCATCTTGATGCAAGCCATCAATATTTTGCGTAATCACATGCACGGTTTTGGCTTCTTCTAGTTCAGCAATAAAGCGATGGCCCGTATTTGCTTTATACTGATGCAGCATTTTAATATGAAAAATTTCTTTAAACAGCGGCCAAAATTCATGAGGATATTGCTCATAGAAGTCAGCAGCTACTATGTCCACAAAGCTTTTATTTTGGCGATATAAGCCATTTTGAGAGCGAAAGTCCGGTATACCCGACTCTGTGCTCATTCCTGCTCCCGTAAAAAAACAAATGTGTTTAGCATCATCAATGAGCTGTTTTAATTCTTTGTACTGTTTTACCATTGCATTTCTCTCCTATTTAACAATTAGCACAGGAATCGTTACTTGCTGTGCAATCTTAGAACTCACGCTTCCAAGCAGCATGCCTTTTACAGGATTCAAACCTCTGCTTCCTATTACTACAAGGTCAAATGAATTTTGATTAGCAAATTGAATCACTGTTTTAGCCGCGTCTCCGTGCATAAACGTAATCTCATACTCCACGTTTCCTTGCTTTAAAATTTCATCTGTTGTATGTATCCGGCTTTCCCGTTCCTCATCGCGGCTAAGTGATTTTAATCTTGAATCACCCTCTACTGCATAAATGACCTGAATAAAACTGTTTTCCGTCAGCTGAGCCAGCTGAACGGCTTTTTCTGTTGCTTTAGCTGCATGCTCTGAGCCATCTGAGGCAAGTAAAATTCGTTTAAACATCACGCTTCCTCTCCTCTTTTGTAAAATGGTCTTCTCTCTTTACTATATCACTCGCTGTTCAAATGTAATCATTTTTTTGATTATTTCTATAATTTTTAAAATTATTTGTCTACTTTTATGATAAACTGAAAGAAAACTTGTACAGAGGGGATGGAACGATGTTTGGTTTTGAATTAATTTGCACTTTTTGCAAAGGACTCGGAAAGCTAGCCGTTATTCCTGGTATCGGTTACATGAAAACATGCAAACACTGCGAAGGGACAGGGGTGCAATCAAAAAAAGACGAAACTCCTTCCATATAAGAAGTTTCGCCTCAGCCATACTGTGATTAGATTGAAAGCTCTTTAGATAAACGGTACATATCAGCATTGATATGGTGAGGTTCACCTAAAATTTCCATAATATCATAATCTACAATTTCATTTTTACGGATACCGATTGCACGACCGCCTTTACCTTCTAGCAGAAGCTCGACTGCACGACCGCCGAAACGGCTTCCTAGCACACGATCTTGAGCAGTTGGGGAACCACCGCGCTGAATGTGTCCTAATACTGTTACACGCGTTTCAATACCTGCTGCTTCATGCAGCTGCTTCGCTACTTCATTACCATTGGCTACGCCTTCAGCTACTACGATAATGCTGTGCTTTTTACCGCGCTCTTGTCCTTTTCTCAAACGGTCAACCATTTCTTGGAACTCATCTTTTGCTTCTGGAATAAGGATTGTTTCCGCCCCGCCAGCAAGACCTGACCAAAGAGCAATGTCTCCTGCATTACGACCCATAACTTCAATAATAAACGTACGTTCATGAGAAGTTGCCGTATCACGGATTTTATCAATAGCATCGATAACCGTATGAAGAGCCGTATCAAATCCTAATGTAAAATCTGTTCCTGGAATGTCGTTATCAATTGTTCCTGGGATACCGATACAAGGGAAACCAAGCTCTGTTAGTTTTACAGCTCCCATATATGATCCGTCTCCACCAATAACTACTAAGCCTTCAATACCGTGCTTCTTAAGGTTTTCAATACCTTTTAAACGCCCTTCTTCTGTTTTGAATTCTGGACATCTTGCAGAATAAAGCATAGTTCCGCCGCGTTGAATGATGTCACCAACATCTCCAACTTCTAGCTTTTTAATATTTCCTTCTATTAACCCTTGATATCCTTGATAGATACCGTAAACTTCCATACCTTCATGAATTGCTTTACGCACAACAGCACGAACCGCAGGATTCATACCTGGAGAATCTCCGCCGCTTGTTAATACACCTATTCTTTTCATTACTTTCACCTCATCAAAGTCACATACATGACTACTATATTATAGTTCTACATTTTACCCGAGTTCGAACTTTTTGTGTAGTAATTCACAACATATTTCTTTGTTAAATTTTAAATGTACATACTTTTTCATATCTTTTAGTTATTTACCGTCAAATATTCAAAGTTTTTCTAGCAATATTGCACATCTAAAGAACCCTTTTAGTTACAGCTTTTATAAGACTATATTCACCTTTATATTTCATTTTTTTCATATATGTAATGAAATTGTAACGTAGAACACTGTCGAAAGATGATATGATGAATTTACTCAAATCAGGAAAAATTTTCAGGGGGTACTAGTTTTATGAAAAAAGTAATAGCAGCTCTTACGCTTGCTGGCGTTATTGTTTCTACTAGCCCGATTGTCAGCCAAGCGGCTCTAGGCGACCAAACGCTTCGCCAAGGCATGAATCACCAAGATGTTAAACAACTACAACAAACGTTGAAAAATAAAGGTTATTTTAAAGGGAATACGACTACATACTTTGGGACTGTTACAACTTCTGCTGTAAAATCATTTCAGCGCAAAAATGGACTAGCAGCAGATGGTATTGTCGGAAAGGGAACGTATGCTAAACTAGGCGTTTCAGCAAAGGGTAAATCGCCTTCTAGCTCAGCGCGCTATAACCCTAACGCAGTGATTAACAAAGGAAAACAATATATGGGCGTTCGATATCGCTGGGGCGGAACAACGCCAAGCGGCTTTGACTGCAGCGGTTTTATTGGCTATGCGTTCAAACATGGAGGCGGGGTTCAACTTCCTCGAACAGTAGCTCAAATTTATCAAAAAGGAACGCGCGTCTCAAGTCCAAAAGCCGGAGATATTGTGTTCTTCCAAACCTATACAAAAGGGCCTTCTCATGCAGGAATTTATTTAGGAAATAACCAGTTTCTTCACTGCTCTTCATCTAAAGGTGTGAGCATCTCTTCTCTAAAAGAGAGCTATTGGAGCAAACGCTATTTAGGTGCTAAAAGAATGTAGTTTCTATAAATGGGGCAAGCTGTGCGATTTTGATGCGGCTTGCTCTTTTTCTGCATGTAAAAGATTTGGTATAGTAGAAGCAGCACATTACATTGCAAAACCAAGCGTGTAGATGAATAATGTAAAGGAAGTTGAATAAATGTACACCCTTTTAATTGACATGGATTCTGTCATTTGTGATCTTATGACGGATTGGCATAACCAATATAACAAAGATTATTGCGACAGCTTATCGGTTGAAAAGTTAAAATGCTGGGAATCAGAAAAGTATGTAAAGCCGGAATGCGGGACAAAAATTTATGACTACCTCGATCAGCCGGGGCTTTTTTTACATTTACAACCTCTGCCTCATGCTGTTGAGGTTCTTAAACGACTTCATGAAAGATTTTCCATTTTAATTGTCACAAGCAGCCGTACCTATGCTTATACAGAAAAAGAGCAGTGGGTTGAAAAACACCTTCCGTTTATCGGAAAATACAATATCGTGTTTACACACCAAAAAGATAAAATATACGGAGACTTGCTATTTGATGATGCACCGCATAATTTGAAGGCTTTTCAAGCTACAGGTCGCCATGCTGTTGCCATGAACTACCCGTATAACGAAGAAGTAAATGTCCCTCGCGTGGACGATTGGCTTCAGTTTGAACAGTACGTAAATACTTATTTTAACGAATGTTAAGCTAAAAAACACGTGGACTTTGTCATCAGAGAACGAATGCAGTGCGTCTGTTAGCATAGCTATAAGCATAAAAAAACCGCCTTTTGGGCGGTTTTTGACGGATAGCCCCCTAAGGGTTATCCGCTTTTTATTTAAAAAAGATATCGTTTTTTAGTACTTATCAGCTGATGAGAAAAAGTCCATAATGGCATGGATAATTTCAACGGACTGAAAAGAAAACAATGATATGGCTGTTAATGAAAAGAAACCAATCATGGCCATACGTACAAGTAACATAGACTAATCGCCTCCCTGTTTTGAACTAAATGAACGCACCCAAAACAATTCGCTATCTGTCTTTGTTTGTACGACGTTTTCGCCAAGCAAAGGCAGCTCATTCACTGCGTGTAACAATGACAATGAATCTTCATCTTTCTCTTAAAGACTAAGCGTATAGTTAGTATATCAAATGAAACTTTTTCTTCAAGGTTATACTAGCGGTAAAAAAGGAAATAGTATGAAACGATGCGTTTTATCTTTATTTCATACAATTCAGTACCCTAATATTTATTATATTAAACTTTTTAAGAAAATTGCTACTATTATATCTTTTTTATAAAAAAGATAGTAAGACATAGCTGTATACAGTAAACCTGCGTTCACCCTCACAATGAAAGAGGATCCGAACGATTCATCGTTCGGATCCTCTTTCAACTGAAATACTTTTGTTCCGGCCTTCCCCATTTTATCGACACGTACTGTAATACTCGTTGACAATGTCTAAAATAGTTGGGTATTCTTCCACCCATGTAAAATTTGTTTTTTCGTTTTCTTTTTTCACTGTTTCTTGTTCTGCACCGATCTTTTCCATTGTTCAATCTCTCCCTTTAACTGTTATATAACATTTATATTAAATAAATTTTGTTTTATAACAACTTTAAAAAGAAAATTGGACAATGCGTATGAAAAAAAGTTATTGTAGGGATAAAATTTTCACATAATACGTACGAGTCCTTGGTCCATCAAACTCGCAAAAATAAATTCCTTGCCACGTTCCTAGCAGTAGCTGCCCGTCGTGAATGATTATATGCTGAGAGGAGCCGACCGTGCTCGCTTTGAGATGCGCCGCCGTATTTCCTTCCATATGAAGATCTAACTTATGTTCCCAAGGATATACTTCATCGAAGCGTCGGATCATATCGGTTTTTACATCCGGATCCGCATTTTCATTAATTGTTATACCAGCGGTTGTATGAGGACAGTAAACAACTACAGCCCCTTCTTTTAATCCTTCTGTTCTTATTACTGCTTGTACCTGACTCGTGACGTCGATCATTTCGTCACGCTTATTCGTTTTTAACGTAAATGAATGCAGCATGCCATCACCTCTTTTCTTTACCATAACATATCTTTTCTATTCTTCCACATTTTTCGCATAACTCGTTTTTACATCGTAAACACTAAGCTCATTAACACAACAGGCGGTGAGTTTACTTATGCTCGATTCAAAATTTCAGCCCAATGCAGACTACACCGTTCAAACGTTTCTAGATTTGGTGGGTCAAAATACAGATGTTGGTTCCAAAAAATTATGGCTGTCTCCCACAAAATATATATGCATTATTTATCTCCAAGGATTAGTAGACGGAGAAAAACTTGATAATCTTACTCAGCATGTTGTGGAGACAAAAGCAAAAAGTGAAACGCAAACACTCGATGACATCGATTCGTTTATTTCTGTCATTAAAGACAAAGAAGTTTATACATACAAGCAAGCGATCTCGTGTTTTTTTAAAGGTCAGCCCTTGCTGTTTATTAGCGAGAGCACCACGGCATACTCATTGAATATGTCTATGACCAAACAGCGCTCTTTAAGTGAACCTACAACAGAAAAAGTAGTGCGCGGCCCTAAAATTGCTCTTATCGAAAACTTAGATGAAAACCTTGGTCTTTTAAGGCAGCGTTCTACCGAAGAAGAAATGGTTATTGAAGACATTTATATTGGAAATACAAAGGAACATCGAACAAGTATCGTTTTTCATAATAAACACTGTCAAACTCACATCGTGAATCAAGTCCGAGAGAAATTATTAGACATTCCTTTAGATAACATTCAAGACTCAGGAATGATTGAAGAATTTTTAGAAGAAGCACCTTACTCACCATTCCCTCAAGTACAAAATACAGAAAGACCGGATCGTGTTCTCGCTGCGGTGAATGAAGGGCGAGTAGCCATTTTAGTAGATGGCTCTCCTTTTGCTCTTTTAGTGCCTACAACTTTCGATATGATTATGAAATCACCCGACGATTATTACGAAAGATGGATAGCTGGTTCGTTGCTAAGATTACTAAGGTACTTGTCTATTTTTATTACCCTATTCTTTTCAGCTATTTATATTTCACTCGTTTCGTTTAACCAAGGTCTGCTTCCGACGGAGCTTGCTATTACTATTGCGGCCACACGAGAAAACGTTCCTTTTTCTCCTTTTATCGAAGCAGTGGTTATGGAAGTGACGCTTGAATTATTACGCGAAGCCGGTCTGCGTCTCCCTACTCCTGTGGGACAAACAGTTGGACTTGTAGGCGGGGTTGTGATTGGTCAAGCAGCGGTGGAAGCCCATATCGTTAGCTCCGTTATGATTATTGTTGTATCTGTATCGGCAATTGCGTCCTTTACCGTTCCTCAGTACGGAATTGGCCTTTCGTTTCGAATTTTGCGTTTCGTCTCTATGATGATTGCAGCAATCTTTGGATTATACGGAGTTACCATGTTTTTTCTTGTTCTCGTCATTCATCTAACCAAGCTCGAAAGTTTTGGCATGGCTTACTTCAAACCGTTTTTTGCGTTAAATAAAAAAGCGTGGAAAGATTCTTATATTCGTCTGCCAAACAAAAGTCTAAAACAGTCTAAAAATAAAGCCAAATAAAACTGACAAAAGGAGGACCATATGGAACAATCACAGTCACAATCAAGCAAGCTTCTTTCAGACTTTTATGCCATTTCAATTATCTCTTCAACCATGCTGGGCGTCGGTTTATTAACACTGCCAAGCAGCATTACAAACCAGACAAATAATGCAGACGGATGGATTGTACTTATTATGGACGGCCTTTTGTT
This sequence comes from Priestia sp. VA7, assembly GCF_055710015.1. Classification (NCBI taxonomy): domain Bacteria; kingdom Bacillati; phylum Bacillota; class Bacilli; order Caryophanales; family Bacillaceae; genus Priestia; species Priestia sp. VA7. Next base: position 894,479 of record NZ_JBVQPN010000001.1, on the reverse strand, counting down.
TATTGGAATTGTTCTTTTTTTAGTCTGGATGGTTAAATATTTTACGATTAGCTGTATGTTTGACTTCACGCAAGAAGTAACCGGCAAGCTGATTGGAAATATCTTCAACTTCGCTATAGTCGTTTATTTCACATCTGTAGCAAGTTTTGAAGTAAGAGCTATGGCAGAAATGATCCATTTCTATTTACTGGAAACGATGCCCATTGAGTTAATTATCCTTTCGTTTATTTTGACAGGCGTCTATTTAATCACTGGCGGTATTAATTCTATTGGAAAAGTAATGGCCCTATGTTTTCCTGTAACGGTCATCATTCTTCTTATCTTATATCTTCTTAGTATCGGAATGGTCGATTTAAAAAACTTACAGCCCGTGTTAGCCGATGGATTCAGCCCGCTTCTTGCTGCTTTTACAACCGTCTCTGTTTCCTTTTTAGGGATTGAAACGATTGTATTTCTTCCAAAACATATGAAAAACAAAAATCATTTACGAAAAGTTTCTATCATCGGATTTTCCATTCCTTTACTTTTATATATTATCACTTACGTATTAGTTGTCGGCGCGTTATCCGTTCCGGAGGTAAAAACAACCGTTTGGCCTACGATTGAATTTGTTCAGACGCATGAAGTAAAAGGAATTTTCTTTGAGAGGCTTGAATTATTTTTACTTATTGTCTGGCTTCTTCAGTTTTTTTTAACCTTTGTAATGTATTTCTTTTTAGCTGTTTCAGGATTTAAAAAGATTTTCAAAAACCGATCAACTACTAATATTATCTTTCTTGTGCCCGTTTTATTTATGAGCTCTTTAGCGCCCAAAACAGCAAGCGACGTGTCACATTTTTCAACGGTATTAGGCTGGGCATTTTTAGTGACATTTTTAGTTATCCCTCTTTTTTTCAGCATGTTAATGAAAATAAAAAAGGTTGTGTTCAAATGACGAAAAAATGTCTTCCTGTCATGATGACCATTTTTTTATTATGCGGCTGTATGAGCCATCGAAATATTGAACAACTTGCTCTTGTTATAGGAGTGGCAATGGATATTACATCGAAAATCGAACCAAAAACAGGAAAAAATCAACTTGTGCTGACTCATCAAACGTTAACCGAAACGGAATCCGGAAATATGTCTTCTTCCATTCCATACAAAAACATTACAACAGCTGGTCCTACTATTCATGAAATCACGCGAAATATTTCGCTGAAATCTGATCCTATATACAGCCAGCATCAGCGAGCACTTTTAATAGGAGAAAAAGCGAGCAAGACCATCCCTCTGGATGCGCTTATCAATCAGTTTGTCCGTGATAATGAAATACGGCGCAGCAGCCTTGCGTTTGTTACAAAGGGCGATGCTAAAAACGTTTTAACGATTCAAGGAATGTCTGTACCGCCTGTAAACTTAATTTACGAGCTTGTTTCCAATAAATTCAAAACGAATAAAATTTTAAATCCCCTAACAATGGGAGAGCTATCGGCCAAGTTAAAAACCGATCAAAGCTTTTTAATACAGCGGCTTTCTAAAATTAAAAATAGTGTTGAACTAGACGGTGCCGCGATCATCAAAGATAAAAAAGCAAAATTCATCTTAACTCAGCACCAAGTGGAGGCTTTAACGTGGTTAACGGGGAATATTAAAGGCGGAATTATTTACGGCAAACACGGGCCATACCCCTTTTCCTATGAAATTGGAGATGTTCAGCAAGATGTGAAGGCTCGGATTGATTCAAGTCACTCCGTTCATTTTGACATCAACGTTCAAACAAGCGGCAGGCTATCAGAAGATTGGGAGACTTCAAAACAGGCTCTTGCCGCCTCTAATGTAAAGAACACCGAAAAAAAAATAGAAAAAATCATTCGAAAAGACGCAGAAAAAACACTCCGCTTACTGCAAAACAACTACAAAGCTGATGTGATTGACCTGCATGATTACGTACGAATTCATTATCCTCATTTTTGGAAAAAACATCAGCATGAATGGGATGAAATATTTAGCCAGTCGACCATCGACTATCATGTTCATGTTCAAATTAAAGATTTCGGGACACAGGGCAGGGATTAGCTCTTATCACTCAACGCCAGCTTCAGTCAGCTCTTTTTTCTTTAGTTCCATAATCGTGAACTTATCGGTATAGTTTTTGCTGACGAACAGCTGGCGTTCATTGTCGTTATTAAAATAAAATTTTTTATCATCTTGATATTGAAAATTCACTTTTTTCTTTTTCATTTGTTTAATAAACGTTAAGTAGTCATCTGAATGAATGAGATACCTTTTAGGCTTATCCGATATTTGCACAACGTCTTCACCCGAAGATTTTAATTTTACAATACTCCATGCAATGGGAAGAGGATTACCTTCTTGAAAGATCGTTTTGTGAAAAATGAGCACAAAGAAAGCAGCTGTAATAATTGAAATAAGAACAAGCTGTTTTTTCACCGTATATCATCCTTTCTTCACGTCGTTACTACGTTAAGTAATACGACAGGCGTATGAAAAAACCTGTTCATCCGCAAAGGTTGTGTAAAGAAATAATGCAAAATCAACAAAATATAACAGTTTGGTTACCTTTTGATTAAATAACATTACTTCTTTACAAATTTAGCTAATCACGTGATAGACTAAACTCAACATATTAAGTCAGGACTAAACTAAATGAGGTGTTGCGTATGACTACAATGCGGCTTCAATCATACTTAACAACAATGTTTCCAAATGTTCAAATGAAAAGACCTCTTTTTTATAACGCGCCCGCAGGTATCCGCTTTACGCTTACCAATCAAAAAGGTGTGTGGGAACGAGAATATATGAAAAATGTGTACGCACGCGCTTACGAAATTTTTGAGACACTCCATGAAAAAAATGATGAGCTGTTACTTGTTTTCAAAGCGAATGCTGCACAGGATGATTTACTTTTAAAAAAGAAAAAAGAAACAGCTATTAAAAAATTCATTCGCTCTCGCCTGAAGAAACAAGAAGTTCAATCCGTAGCATTATTAAATAACGCTGAGTATATTATTGCGTGTAAAACCAATGATGTGAAAGAAAAGCTTCTTTTGCAATCAATTGCCAACCGCGATCTTCATATTCATCCGGCTATTGAAGAAGAGTGTTATATTGTGAATTTGAATAAAGAAACCATCTTCCACCTATACGACGAGCGCGGGCTGGACATTGTATCGAACAATCAGTCTTCTCTTCAACTTCTTCAGCAAAAGTTTCACGACTGGATTCTAGATATTGATGCAGCTTGCTCTAAAAAAGTACAATAAAAAAAGCAATCATTCAGTAAAGAAATGATTGCTTTTTTATTAGGCTTGATGGACAGGAGACGCTTTTTTTAAAAACAGCCAGTTGATAAGAAAGAATAGGAAGCTTGCGATAACCATTGTTCCGAATGTAAGTAATAACGACCCATTCGAAAAGCTTTTTATAAAATGAATAACTGGTTCTTTTATCACTGGAATCGTAAACAATAAAATTAAAACAGCACCTGTGATCATCCCTCCTGTTTGCCCGAATTTGTAAACGATGCTGCCGAGCAAACACGATGCTGCTGTAATAAAAAAGATAAATACAGCGTCCGTTAAAAAGTGAACAGTGACAGTGGAGCCATGAAAGATAAAATCGCTCGCATAATAAAGTTGAATATTCATTAAATTCAAACTATTAATTACCTTTATTGAAATGCTCATGATGATAACATTGATAAGGGACATTACAATTGCAAATAAAGCAAAAACACAGGTCATCGTTAAAAGATATGCTTTACGAGTAGCTCCTAACTTTAAGCAAAAGGAAAAACTTTTTCGAATGATAATAAAACTTACAATACCTGAAAAGATGTACTGCGGCATACTTGTTACTAATAGAAGATGCTCATTCACCTGACTGAAAACTAAAATATCTACTACAACAAAGGCTAACAGAATCGTCCAAAAGCGAATCATTAAATACTTTAGTTCAACGTAGAGCGAATAACTAATGGCGGCAAACTGTCCTTTCATTACGCTACACCTCCACGATTTGCTGTAAGATAAATCATAATATCCTGTATATGAACAGCTTCTATATGAAATGAACTGTCGACAAGCTCCTCAGCATAAATATCTTCATTAAAGAGCACTATTTTTTTCTCTCCTCCGAATACTTGTTCATGGATTACTTGCTTTCCTTTTTCATATTCTTCAATTTGACTTTTAGGTCCTTTCACACTTACACAGCGCTGCTGCAAATTTTCTGCCGTATCCTGAAGAATCAGCTTTCCTTTTTGCATAATGAGTACTTCTTCAAATAAATTACTTACCTCATCAATTAGATGCGTTGAAATAATGAACGTGCGTGGATATTCTTCATATTCATCCAATAGAAGCTCATAAAAATGCGCTCGCATCGCAGCATCAAGTCCAATATAAGGTTCATCAAAGATTGTGATGCTCGTTCGGGAAGATAGCCCAACAATAATTCCTAATGCTGATTCCATACCTTTAGATAATGCTTTTACTTTCATATTACAATCTAAATCGAACTCTTCCATAAGCCTCTCAGCAGCTTCTTCGCTCCAGTAAGGATAAAAAAGTGACGCAATTTTTAACACGTCTTTGACTTTTAATGTTTTTTTGAAATTTCCGCTTTCGTTAATTAAGCAGATGTTTTGCAAAACAGAGCGGTTTTCAAATGGAGATTGATTGCCCACTTTTACCTCTCCTGTCGTAACTGGAATATGCCCGGCTACAATTTGCATCAAAGTCGTTTTGCCCGCTCCGTTTCTACCTAGCAACCCGTATATCTTATTTTTTGCTAGTGTAAGTGAAATGTCTTTTAATACGTGTTTAGATCCATAGCATTTATTTAACAGCTGCGCTTCTATATTCATTTTATTTCCCCCTTGTCTAACAGCTCTTTTAACTCTTTTACCGTAATTCCCAAATGCTGTGCTTCTTTTTTCAGGGGAACAATAAAACGGTTATAAAATTCTTCTTTTCTTTGTGTAAGCAATACTTCTTTGGCGCCCGCACATACAAACATCCCTATCCCTCTCTTTTTATACAATATTCCGTGGTCAACTAGCTGATTAATTCCTTTAGCTGCTGTTGCAGGGTTAATGCGATACATTTTGGCAAATTCATTTGTAGACGGTACTCTTTCTTCTTCTGGAAAAGCATCATTCAAAATATTCTCTTCGATGGTTTCTTTGATTTGTTGAAAAATTGGTCGCTGATGATCTAATGATTGTTTCATTTTGACTACCTCACTTAAGTGGTTCATTACTTATGTAACTAACTATATAACTAACTGGTTATTTTTTCAAGTGTTATTTCCAAAAAAAGAAAAAAAGTCCGTCAGTTAGTTACTGACGGACTTTTTCATTTGACTGTTTAACCACTTGACCGTTCTTTTTACTAGCTCATCCTGCTGCTCTTTAGGGGAAATACTGGCTTTGTTGTCGCCTTTTTGTTTCCCGTACATTCCAAACTGTGCGTGATTAGCTCCTTTTACTTGGACCAGCTCCGTATTTTTTGAAAGTAAATGCTTGGTTTCTTTAATTTTTTCAGGCGTCGACAAACCATCTTTCTCACCGGTTAAAGACAAAATAGGATAAGTGGAAATTGAAAAATTATTTTTATTCATCGGATACGATGCTAAAAGAACTAAGCCTTTTATTGAGTTTTGATGATCATACGCATAAGAGGCTCCACTCACTCCGCCAAGGGAATGCCCTCCGATAAACCATGCGGAAATCTTCGGATAGCTCTTCACAATATCCGTCGCTTTGTTTTGACTAAAAAAACTCATATTAAACGGAGAATCTACAACAGCAACAAGATATCCTTCATTTGCAATTTGCTGAGCATAATAGCCATATGCTAACGGCTCTACTTTAGCACCTTGATAAATAATATAGCCGGCTTTTATCTCTTTGTTCGTTTGAGGCTTGAATACGTAATAATCGTCTTTCTTCACTACTTTTTTCTCATCTACTAGTGAGTGAAGCTGCTTTGAAGGTTCATAATCAAAACCTGACCATATGACAAAAAAACCACGGTTACTGCAACAAGAACAGCAAGACTGACTCCTACTATTTTTAACGTTTTTTTCATGTCACTCCCTCTTTCTGTTTTTTACTATGTACTCTTTTTATATCTTTTAGACATTTTACATGTTTGTTTTAAAGATATACAAGAAAAAAGAGAGGTTCGATATGCCCAAAGCAGGACGCAGCAGAAGCGACATAAACCATTCCATATACTCGAAACAAAGAGAGAAAATAAAAAGGCTGCTGCATGTAATAACGGGACAGCCTCATTAGCAGACAACCTTCACTAATGAATATCTCGTTTCTTAAACCTTCCTCCCCTGACTTCAGCAATAGCGGCTACAGCAAAAAAAGCAGATGGATCTATCTCATCGATAATCGCTTTTAGCTTTGCTTCTTCAAGCCTGGTAATCACACAAAAAATGACTTTTTTATCATCTCCCGTATACGCCCCTTCCCCATTTAAATACGTGACGCCTCTCCCTAAACGAGCAAGAATTGCCTCGCCAATTTGTTCATATTGTTCGCTGATAATCCAAGCTGACTTAGACTCATCTAAACCTTGAATCACAATATCAATCGTTTTAAAAGCAATGAAGTAAGCCATTAAAGAATACATAGCGCGATCCCAGCCAAATACAAAACCGGCACTTCCCAAAATAAATAAATTAAAAAACATAATCGTCTCACCTACGGAGAAAGGCGTACGCTTATTAAATAAAATAGCTAATATCTCGGTGCCGTCTAGCGAACCTCCGTACCGAATAACAATTCCTACTCCCACACCAAGAACAATTCCGCCAAACACAGTGGCTAAAAGAGGGTCACCTGTTAAGACCGGTAAGTCGTGAAAAATAGAGGTAGCAATGGATAGAATGATAACACCTAAAAGCGTAGATAGCGCAAATGTTTTTCCAATTTGCTTGTAGCCAATAAAAAAGAATGGAAGATTTAATACGAAGATATAAAAGCCGATTTGAACATCCGTTAAGTGGGATAAAATAATAGATATACCTACAATTCCACCGTCAATAACCTCATTAGGGACAAGAAAAAATTCTAGCCCGACGGCCATTAAAAGGGCTCCCACTAAAATAAACAGCATGCGCTTTACAATCATTTTAGCTGATAGCGAACGATGAACAACCTTTTTTATTTCATGATTCGTTTGCAGCACATAACTTCCCCTCCTTTTGCGATAGAGACATCAACTACTAACCAAACCCTTATTTTAATATTATCACAAAATTCAAACTATTTATCTGCTCTTTTACAAAAATTTCATCTAATGAAATAAATTATGCATATATTGGATAAAATTGTAGATGATAACAAGTGAATAAATGCCCGAGTACGTTCAAAAGTGAATGCATGCCCACCACTTTTCATACGGGACTAACAGGACAAACTTAGATTAAAAGGAGAGTAAAACGTTATGAACCGTGTAAAGATTATTGCTGCTTCTTTACTCGCAGTTTTATTGCTAGCTTTTTCAGATAATTTCACTTCTGCAGCTGTGCAGGAGGCGATGATACGAGTTGTGCATGCGTCACCTGATGCACCTGAAGTAGATATATATGTGGACAATCAAAGCATCGTAGTCGGCGCATCGTTTAAAGATGTGACGGATTACCTTAAAGTACCTGCGGGGTCTCATAAAATAGAGGTATATGCCATAGGTACAAAAGGAAAAGAAAAACCTGTCATTTCCACTAATGTAACCGTCGAAGCAAACAAAGCCTATACCCTTGCTGCTATTAACCAAGTTGCACACTTGGAATTAAAAGTAGCTCAAGATGATATGAACGTAGCTAAAGGAAAGAGTAAAATCCGAATTGCTCACTTTTCTCCAGATGCTCCCGCTGTTGATGTAGGTATTAATCACGGCCCTACTTTGTTTAAAGACACTGTTTTTAAACAAATGACAAATTATTCTGAAGTAGATGCCGGAACCTATGATTTGACCATTACAACTAGTCAAGACAAGAAAAAAGTACTGGACATTCCAAACCTTAATTTAGAAGCTAACACGGTCTACACAGTGCTTGCTATTAACAAAGCTGACAGTCTTGAAACGCTTTTATTAAAAGATAATACGGCTATGCCTTCTGAAATGCCCAAAACAGGTATGGGCGGTGCTTCACAGGATAATTATAATTCAATTGTGCCGGTTCTTACTTTATTAGGAATTGGAGCGGTCGCTATATTTGTTGTTCGTCGTCACAGAGGATACGAAAGCGAATGAAATGGATAGGAGGGGTTTTCACCTTTTCTTTTATACTATTCATGAGCAGCTGGTTTGCCCAATCAGCAATCGCAAACAGCTCGACAGATTTTGTTGTGAAGATGGCTGAAACAAAATCGGCTCAATCCTTGAAATCTTCAGGAACTGCTTCTACGCCTCTTCCATCTCAGCTTATTATTCCGAAGCTTCATATCAAGGCTTTTATAAAAGGAATGGGCCTTACTAACCAAGGTGAAATGAGCGTTCCTGATAATGGTCATGATGTAGCTTGGTTTAAGCTTGGAGCAAGACCCGGAGAGGAAGGAAATGCGGTCATTGCAGGACATGTTGATGATCAAAAAGGACCCGCTATCTTCTATCATCTCGACAAGCTTACAAAAGGAGACGAAATTCTGGTAACCGATCAGCAAGGGGATCAGCTGACTTTTGTTGTTACCAATAAAGCTTCTTACCCCCGAGATTCTGCTCCTATCAGAGAGATTTTCGGCCCAACTTTTCAACACCAGCTTAATTTAATCACCTGTACGGGAACATTTGATCATAAACAGAAAACTCATGAGCGCAGGCTCGTTATTTATACAAGCCTCCGCCCGGAAAAAACAGCCGATGTTTCTCACTAAACATCGGCGTTTATTACTTTTAATTACATACTCGTTCGTTTTATTTAAATATTTACACAGCCTTAATATGAACACAACATCTCGCTAGTAAACTAATGCACGACCCCTCAATAAAAAGGAGTTTTGATATGAGACGAAAATGGTGGTTTGTAAGCTCACTCACTCTTTGTTTATGCGGTATTTTTATGTTTATACATACGCAGGCAGCTTCTACTCAAGCAGAAAAAGTAGCCATTATTGCTCATCGAGGCGCATCAGGTTATGAGCCAGAGCATACGATGCAATCTTATCTAGCAGCCGTTCAGCAAAAAGCGGATTACATTGAACTTGATCTTCATATGTCTAAAGATCAGCAGCTTGTAGCAATTCATGACTACAAAGTTGACCGAACGACAAATGGAACAGGATATGTAAAACAGTATACAGTGAAGCAGCTTCAGCGTTTGAACGCAGGAAAAGGTAATAAAAAAGCCGTCATTCCAACTTTAGAAGAAATATTCCGTACGTTTGGCAATCGAACAAACTATTATATTGAAACAAAATCTCCTCATGAATATCCAGGTATGGAAAAGGAATTGTTGACGCTGATGGCTAAGTACAACATTCATACCAATCACGTCATTGTACAATCATTTAGTCCTGAAAGCTTAAAAACCGTCCATCGATACCGACCTACTATGAAACTAATTCAACTGATTCGTTCTAAGCAAACCAATATGTTAACAGATCAGCAGTTCAGACAAATCAAAACGTACGCGAACGGCATCGGTCCGAACGCAAACACGCTGACAAAACCATATGTACAAAAAGCTCGCTCGTACGATTTAGACGTTCATCCTTATACAGTAAATGACGAAAAACAAATGAGAATGCTTATCGAGTGGGGCGTAACCGGTATGTTTACTAATTACTCCGATCGGCTTTATAACGTGCTTCATAATAAATAAACACTTGCCGCGGCAAGTGTTTATTCTTTATACATCTCTTCTATTCGCTCTCCACAAGTACAGGCTAATTAATGCTATGGCATAAAGCAAAGCCCAGCCAAACACCAAAAATTTATTTAGTCCTTCGTTAATAAATTGAATGATTGCAGATACGGGTGGCAATACATACAGCAGCAGTCCGCCTCCTTGATACGGAAATGAAACGCCTGCTGCTGCAAGCGTAACGATTAAAATAAATAGAGGTCCAAACCACGATAAGCTGCCTTCTCTTACAACATCTCTTGTGAAAACAAGGCCTATGCTCATACCAAGCAAACTAAACGTCCAGTGAATAATAAACCCAAACACCATTTGCCTAGTGGATATGTCCACTTCAAACATATCAAGGAGCACAGGATAAGCAATGGAAACCGCTGATAAAAATGTAAACAGCAGCGTACAGCTAATAAGCTTGCTCATAAAGTACTTGTTCTTTTTCCCTACATGAAGTTTTGTAATAACTTCTTGACTGGAATCTTCCGCATGAAACAGCGACATCGTAAACCAAGTGGTTAGAAAAAAGAGGAAAAGTGCCGTATTAAAAAAGCTATCAAGCACCGGGTTCGGTCTATATGTATAGTTCATACACAGCGAAATAATATAAAGTGCAAGCGGCGGAATATATCGATACGATTTAATGTATGTAATAAAATGATAGCGAATCAATGCACCCATCTTAAATTTCTTCCCTTTCCATATGATATAGCTTTACAACTTCAGCTTGAACAGCAAGCAATTCTGCAAGAAACTCGTTTACATATTTTTTATCTATATAAAAAATCCAGTAGTTTCCATGCTGTTCAATTTTCGTGCACTTTTCTTTTAATAAGCGAAGCGGCTTATTGAGAATGACATTTGCCTCAATAACCGTTAAATGCTCAATGAGTTGAACGCGCTCATTTTTTAAAATGCGCTGTGAGCCAATGGTGATAACACGATCGGCTACAGCATGAATGAGCCTTTCTTCATGACACGTAAATACAATGGTCATCCCTCGTTCTTTGAGCTTTGTAAAAATTCGTTCTACTTCTAGCTGAGCACGAGCATCTAATCCTGATAGAGGTTCATCAAGCAATAGCAGCTTAGAAGAACTCAGCAGTGCTTGCATCATGTTGACTTTTTGCTTCATTCCTTTTGAAAAAGAAAAGATTTCTTCATGTCTAAACTCTACCATTTCGAAAGTTTCGAGCAGCTCTTCAATTCTAGAGCTGCGCTTTTTCTTAGACAATCCTTGAATTCGTCCCATGTGCTGCAAATAACCTGCTAGCGTAAAACGCAGCTCCTGAGGAAATTGTTCCACCACAAATCCAGGCGTACCGGTTTCTTTATGAAGGTGAACTGTCCCTTTAGTCGGTTTAGATAATCCGCCAATCAGCTTTAAAAACGTACTTTTTCCCGCGCCATTTTTTCCAACAATTGCCACAGTCTCTCCTTTATAAAGGGTCGTATGAACGTTTTCTAATACGGTATGTTTTTTGTATACTTTTGCAACATTTTTTAATTCAATCAGTTTTTCCATCTGCTGCCTCGCCTCTCCATAATCCTATATGTTAAATCATAGCATATTTATGGGGAATGTGCTTCCATCTCTATACGTTTCAGCTAAATTTTTCCCGCACAAAAAAAGCCTTTGATATGATCAAAGGCTTTTTATAGACAATACCATATGCTCTTCATCGATAAATTCACCATCTACTTGAAGAGCTCTTTTTTCATACGCATAAGAAGTAAAACCGAGGCTTTTGTATAGGGCTTTTACTCCTTCATTTTTAGCAGCGACGGCCAGGTAGATTTGCAAAACATTTGTTTTTGAAAAAGCTTGTTCAACAGCGGTTTTTAACAGCTTCTTTCCAAGCCCCTTCCCCCTTGCTTCAGGGGCTACGTACATCCCCCAAATATCTCCCTTATGCTGAACTTTTAAAGGCTTTTGCTGCTGAAACCCTACGATCCCCACAAGCTGTTTTTCCATAAAAGCTCCTACTACAAATTCTGATTGGCTGCTTGGAAAATAATTTCGGATGTCAGCAATTTCTTTTTCATATTCTTCTTCATAACTTAAAATAAAACTTTCGGGATGATCTTTTAAAGCACGAAGACGGAGTTCAAAGTACATGTCAGCGTCTTCTTTTACCAACAATCGTATATTCATGTTTTCACCTTAGTTTCTTATGTTTTAATTAGCTATTAAGGGTTGTACACGCTAAATACTTCATTCCACCGATACAGCTCATAATAATTTCCCGGCAGGTCTAAGCCTGAAATAAGTACCTTATCATTTTTCGTATCTTTTACGCGTGTTAAAAGATTTGCTTGTTTTCGATTTGTACGAATCCACATCGTTTGATTCGTTGCTTTATGATAAACAGGCGCATAATCTCCTAAGCCTTTTTGTGGAAATGTGAACTGACTTTGCTTATTGGTCTTTACGTCCATGCTATACAAAAAAGGCAGCGGCCTCTTTTTTTCATCATTCGACCACCCTGTTTCGGGCACACGTGAAATGATGATGTTATCTTTTTCTGTCCAAGTAAAATCCCAATCTGCGAAGCCTTTTGGAGTAAACACATGTTCTTTAAAAACCGGCATCTCTTTTAAAGTGAACTTTTTATTTTCAGTGGCAAACCTTCCTTCCCCATCAATAAATGCCAGTACTTGCTCTTCATTACTCCACTTAAACCAATTAGGTACATTAAGCATATCTCCCACTACTTGAAAAGCTTTCCCTTCTTTTGTAATGATGCACAGCTTATTTGCATCTGCAGACATCGAAGCCGTTGGAATAGCGATAAAACTAATCCATTGACCGTTAGGAGACCATTTGAAGCTGCTTGTTGTATACGCAAAAAACGAATCATTTTCTGCCGGGAGCGTCGTAAAAGCCTCCACTTTTTTTACATCTAACCCTGCATATTTGCTCACTGTATATAGCTTTACCGGTCCCCATCCCGTCGGCGCCAGCGCAGCAGCTGACGTAATTAAAAATCGATCTCCTTCTGGAAACCATGAAAACTGATCAACCCCTACGGCTACACGCTTCTTTTCATGCGTTTTAACGTTGTAATATACTAAGATTCCATTCGAAATATACGCAAGTTCCTCAGCAACCGGTGACCATTGATAATGAGTCACATCATGTTCAACAAGTAGCGGTTTTCCTTTTAACGGTGCAATCATTAAAGAATCATTTTCTGCATAAGCAACTATATCTCCATGTGATGACCATTGAGGCATAGAGGCATGACGGGCATAGGATAACTGCCTTTCGGTACCGTTATCATATACCCATAGGTTTCCTTGCCTTATAAAACTGACCTTCACTGTATTGGCAGCACTTATTTGCATAGGGAACAACATAAGAAAAAGCAGACATAACGCTATTTTTTTCACCATGTTCACTCCTGTCTTTTTTTATAGCGTTACACAAATCTCCTCATCTCATCACTTTTTTGAAAAAATAAAAAAGCGCAGCGAATAGCTGCGCTTTTTGTATATTATGATTTTGACTTAGATTTTGGTGATGGTTTTGTTTTAGCTTGTGCTGTATTATTAGCTGCATCTTTTTCTTTTAATAAGCTCATACGTTTTTTCAAGTAGTAACCTTGTCCAATTCCGAATAAGTTACCAATTACCCAATATAATGCAAGAGCAGATGGAAGTGAAATTCCCGCTACTAAGATGAAGATTGGCATAATGTTCATCATCATTTTCATTGGAGGTTGAATTTCATCCGTCATACTTACACGAATTTGTAAGAATGTCGTAATCGCTGCAACTACCGGTAAAATGAAGTAAGGATCTGGCTTTCCTAAACTTACCCATAAGAATGAATGCTGTGCAATTTCATGCGTTCGTGCAATGGCATTATAAAATGCGATAATAATAGGCATTTGAATAAAGATTGGCAAACATCCGCCAACCGGATTAATTTTATGCGTTTGGTAAAGCTGCATCATTTCTTTTTGCTGCTTTTGCTGTGTTTCAGGATCTTTTTTACCAGCATATTTCTTTTGAATCTTTTCCATCTCTGGACGAAGTGCTTGCATAGCCATCGTGCTCTTTTGCTGTTTTAAAATAAGCGGCAATAGAACTAAACGAATGATAACCGTCGCAATAATAATAGACAGACCATAGCTTCCGCCTGCCCACTCAGCAATTTTCGTTAATGCCATTGATAAAGGGTAAACAAAATAATGATCCCAGAACCCGCCGCTTGTTGCGGTTACTGGTGTTTTTGTGCTGCTACAGCCGGCTAGAGCTAAAAGAAGCGCTCCCATTAAACCAAGCAATAATAATTTTTTATTTCTTTTCATATTCTTTCCTCCTAATAATGACTAAATGTATGAAGTGTTTTTCAGAAGGAAAGGATCTTCTTCATCATTATTCTTCTCTTTAACTGGTGTTTTTCTATACACATGTATAAATACATTTCGTCTTTTCCATATTGTTAATACTGAAGGATCAATCCCTGCATTCACATGGTCGGTGACAGGTTCCGCATGAAAAGCCGTAAACCTAGCTTCACGAAGCATATAATAACAAAGGATGTATAAAACGAAAGCAGATAAATACGGCGCATATAGAAAAAGATCGTGATAAAATTCCATGTGCCAGCTCTCTTTCTGACTATAATAGTACAATCCAATATATGTAGTGTAGCATTTACGTTCCTGTTACACAACATCAACTTATCTCTTTGACTGTTCTACGTATTACTTTTTAAAAAGTTTCATATTTACGACACAAAATTTGCTCACCATAAAATATGATGAGCAAATCTAATACCATTCTCTATTCTCGTATACTTACCGATGGTTCTCAGTCTTCTTTTAGTTTCATGAACCACGTAACACCGAATGCAACACCTACAGAAATAATCATACCAATGATATAGTGAATTAAATTACTCATACCAAGCGGCGCAGCAATGGCCATCATTGGAATACCTGTAAGTCCGTAGGCATTGGCTACTACGTGCATAAGTACAACATAGCCTCCTCCGGCTGCTCCGCCTATAGCCGCAGCAATAAATGGCTTGCGAAGTCTTAAATTGACGCCGAAAATAATCGGTTCTGTAATTCCTAAGAAGGAAGAAATAGCCGCTGGAATCGCAATTTTTTTCGTTTTGGCATTTTTCGTCTTAAAGTAAACAGCCAGCCCTGCTCCTCCTTGCGCCACGTTCGCGCAGGCCCAAATAGGAAGTAGGAAGTTAACGCCAATCTTCGGATTAGCAAGCAGTCCTGCTTCAATAGCATGAAAACTATGCTGCAAGCCTGTTAATACAATGGTCGAATATAAGCCGCCAAACAAAATTCCTGCAAACACTCCGGCTACATCGTATAAAGACTGAAGGCTGATCGAAATTAAATCTCCAATATAGCGACCGAAAGGACCAATAAACACAAGTGACACAAAGCCTGTGATAATAACAGTTAAAAAAGGCGTAACAAGTAAATCAATCGAATTCGGCACAATTTTCCGGAGTCCCTTTTCAATTTTACTCATAACGTAGATAGCCAATAAAATCGGAACGACCGTACCTTGGTAGCCAATCAGCGGAATACTTAAGCCAAACAAATCCATATATTCCGGCTTAGCATCTGCTAATGTCCACGGATTTAATAACATCGGATGCGTTAAGATCCCTCCTATAACCGCTCCTAGATAAGGATTTGAACCAAATTCTTTTGCAGCTGAAAACCCGATTAAAATCGGTAAAATGATAAATGCTGCGCCTGAGAACATATCCAACAACACAAATAACGCGCTATCTTCTGAGACCCAGTGGAACGCTTTCATCATCCCGAGCAGTCCCATTAGTAAACCACTGGCTACAATGGCTGGAATAATCGGAACAAAAATATTGGAAAGCATGCGGGCAAAACGGGCAAATGGGTTCATTTTCTTTTTCATTTCTTCTTGATGATCCGCTGGGGCAGCAGCCTCGTCATCACCTAATTCTTTCACAAAAGCAGCATGGATTTTATTAACGAGACCGGTTCCAAAAATGATTTGAAACTGTCCTGAATTTGTAAAAGCCCCTTTTACATCTTCTATTTCATCTAAACCTTTTTGATCGATTTTGCTTTCATCTCGAATAACGAGGCGCAAACGCGTAGCACAGTGCTGCGCACTAGCAATATTTCCTTTTCCTCCTAAAAGCGGAACAAGTTTTTTAGCAATTTCTTTTACGTCCATCTTACTTCCTCCTTTTTGTATGTCATAAAAAAAAGCAAGACCTAAAACACACTTATAAAAGACACACTTGTCCTTCATGCGCATTCTAGGTCTTGCCTGCTTTACCAGTCACAATCCCGATTATTCAATTAATACGCTTTCATTGTACTCAAAGCAACAATATTCGTCAATGTTTTTTTCTATATTCTTTGCTCTATTCGGCAAATGTGAAGCGTGATATATCCTAACTCCGCTTCTGGAAAATTAATTTCGTACTCATCTTTGACAAATTGCTTGATCGTTTCAGCACACTGATACGATTTTTTATATTTGACTTTTAATACGTTAAGCATCTCTTCATCCATCTCATGAAAGGGTTCATTTTGCGCTAAACGGTTTAACGCAAAGCGCAAGTGAGTCAGCAGCCGCTGATAGGACATGCTGTTTTCATCAATCTCCATATTCAGCTCTTTTTTTATAATCGTAACCATTTCATTAATAATCGTTGTATTCATCATGAGCTGCTGCATTCCCGGTGAATTCAGTTTCGCCGTATGAATATGAAGCGCAATATATCCCGCTTCGTCAATCGGCATCGTGATATCTAGTCTCTTTTTGATATGCTTAAGAGCCCATACTCCTATTGCATACTCAGGCTGATAGAGAGATTTAATTTCATTAAGCAATTTATTTTGTATGGAAATTCGGCGGGCTATCCTTTCGACAGCAAAGGATAAATGATCGCTCAAAGTAATATGCACATGATGACTTAATGTAGCAGAAAGCTGCTGTTCAGCATAAGAAATGATTTCTTCCGCCACTTGAATATGCTCTTCAGGAAGGTTTTTTAATAGTTCTTGAAACTTTTCCTGCTCTTCTTTCATGACAAAGACTTTCTCCACTTTTGCAGCATTAATAAGATCATTTTTACCTTTTTGAAAAGCAATACCGGGACCCATCGCAATTTTTTCAACTCCGCCTTCTTTAAAGACAACGGCGTTGTTATTTAACACTTTTAAAATCTTCAAATGCGCTCTCCTTTCTTAAAGGAAAAAGCCTTGCTAATTACTTCATCGTTACTTTTGCACAAGCCGTTTCGCCTTTTTGAACCGTCCCTTGAGCCAAAATTTCGAAACTTTCACTTGCATCACTGTTTGTAATAACGATTGGTGTGATAATGCTTTTCGCTTTTTCTTGAATAAGCGCTAAATCAAATGTGATAAGAGGTGTTCCTACGCTTACTTTGTCACCTTGTGCCACGTGAGCTTCGAATCCTTCGCCTTCCATTGCCACTGTTTCAAGGCCGATATGTATTAATACTTCCGTACCGGCTTCTGTTTTTAAGCCTACCGCGTGTTTTGTATGGAAAAGCTGAACGACTTCCCCAGCAACAGGTGAAACAACTTGTCCTTCTGAAGGTTCGATTGCAAAACCGTCTCCCATCATCTTCTGTGCGAACACTGGATCTGGCACTTCGCTGATTGGCAGGATATTACCTGAAAGCGGAGCTAGAACGGTTGTTTCTTTTGATTTTGTCTTATTACCAAATAATTTTTTAAACATCTCAATCACCCTTTTTTAGATTGTACTTGTAGCATACCCCAATGATTCTGCAGAAAAACTTCCCCTATCCCGATGTTACGTTAACATGGTCATTATTTAACCATGCTTTTTTGGTCTTGTAAATAAAAATGTATAAGCGCTTTTATACGAAGCACGTTCTCTATGCTGCATTTTATGTAACCCTTTGCACATTTTCTGAAGGAGGAATATTGAATTTTAAACCTAAAAAAGAGATTGAGACATAAAAAAATGAATCCACTCTAAAGACGAACAACTCGTATACATGAGCCGAACCGCTTTTGACACCGCAGTTGATTTCCGTGCAAGACTTCGCTTTCCGCGGGCGGTCGCTGAGCCTCCTCGTCGCATACGCTCCTGTGGGGTCTCACCTATTCCGCTTTTCCCGCAGGAGTCTTCGGCTTGCCCTCCAATCAACTGCTAGAAAGACTTACAAACATGAAACCTACGTTTACCGTAACAAAAAAAACGAACCACTAATCAAACATCTTGATCAGTGGTTCGTTTTTCACTTCGTCTAAAATTCTTTTGTCCCAGCCTCTTGAGATTAGAACGTTGACGCAACTTCTTTTGCTTTTTCAGATGCTTTTGCTAGAATATTGTCTGCTTCTGCTGGTGTGTAAGCCATGCCTTCTGCAACAACCAGGTGGAAATCTTGAACCCCAATGAAGCTCATCACTGTACGTAAATAGCTTTGAGTAAATTCTAGCTCTGCTGCTGGGCCTTCTGAGTACACGCCTCCACGAGCTTCTAGTAATACTACTTTTTTATCTGAAGCTAATCCTACTGGACCGTTTTCAGTATATTTAAACGTTTTTCCTGCAATTAAAATGTTATCAATATACGCTTTCATTAGTGGAGGGAAGCTTAAGTTCCACATTGGAGCTGAGAAAATAACTTTGTCAGCTTGTAAAAACTGCTCTACTAATTCACCCATACGCGTTACTTTTTCTAATTCAACAGCTGATAATTCTTCACCAGCTCCAGCTTTTCCCCATGCCGCTAAAACATCTCCATCAATGAATGGAACTGTTTCTTTATACAAATCAAGCGTTGTCACTGTATCAGTCGGGTTTGCTGTTTTATACTCATCTAAGAAAACCTGTGCTAAACGAGTTGAAAATGATGCTTCATCAACCTGCGGATTTACTTTTACATATAATACATTTGCCATAAATGTCATCTCCTAAAAAGTGTCTATTATCATTAATTCAAGATATTACTAAACAAATTATCTTTAATTCGAGATTTATTATATAACGCCATTTTTTATGCGTCAACCTTTTCGCACAAAAAAACTCCGCAAGCGGAGTTTTATACACATTGAAATTCTCGAATTTGATTTACATCTACCCCAGCATACACCCAGAAAGATCCTGTCCAGCGATATCCTGCAACTGAGCGTCTGCCTACAAAGGTTGGGTAAAACCAGTAAGGTCGACCATTTCTCGGCCATATATAAGTATATCGGTATAAGCACCCTGAAATAGCGCCTGGATCAACAGCATAAAGCGATGGACCTCCTGAACCTAGCTTTGGTGTAGGTGTAAAAGCTGGCGGCGGACTTGAAGGCGGCTGCGCTCCTCCCTGCGGCGGAAACCCTTGGCCCCCTCCTCCAGGTGGTGGTGGTGGAAATCCTTGACCTCCTCCTCCAGGTGGCGGCGGTGGAAACCCTTGGCCTCCTCCTCCAGGTGGAAACGATGGAAACCCTTGGTCTCCTCCTCCAGGTGGAAACGATGGAAACCCTTGGCCTCCTCCAGGTGGAAACAAATTTTGAAAACGTGGATCGTATTGATATGGATACATACGCACTCCCCCTTTATAATGCTTGCTACGTTACAATATGCATCATAATGAAGATAGGTGAATGTCTACTTTTATCTTCTATAGACTAATTGAACGATGTTAAACTTGGTAAACTTAAAGGGGAGTCTTATCAGAGGAAATAATAAATCCAACACGGAAACTACTTGCGTGTTGGATCTGCTTGCGGAAAATATTTTTCAATAAAATTATACAGCCAAAATACGGTAATCAAAATAGGAGCTATCAGAAAAGGATGTTGAATCCACATTTTCACCAGTACCTTTTCAAATGACGGAATCGATTTTAACACTTGAAATAACGAGCTTCCGCTAAAAATAACGCTCGTTCCTATCAATAAAAAAGATAGCCAGTTAAATTGATCCATCCACATGCTCATAGAGATATAAAAACTAACACCGGTTCCTATGCCCCCCATTATTCCACTTAAAATACTTTTTACCGAAAAAGGAATCCCTACAAACCATCCGGCTCCTAGTCCTGCACACCCTGCTAAAATACTAGAAAAAAGCAGCGGCTGCTCAAGCCAGAGACATGCATTCACTCCAACCACTAAGGTGACATGTATTCCTACGTGAAGGGAAATTCTTTTGCCAACAGGCTCTGAAACATAATGATAGTAGCGCCCGCTATAAAAAATTGTCCACCATAATAATAATAATGCTGTCACACTTGCCCCTATAATCATAAACACACCTCTCTACGTTATGATTCTATTAATCTCTATCTATTATTTTCCTAATATCCTATGTCTTTGATTCGGTAATCTATCCATATACCTTCCATACGTTCGTTCATCAGCAAGAAAGTCGAATGTAACTATATTCTTGTCTCAACTGTTTACTTGTGGGACTGCTAAGAAGTTGAATGTCTGCATGTAGAAAAAGATAGTGTAGAACACTTTCTCTTATCTTTACTATTATTCATATGTATAGCTTGCTAGATTTAGTCCTCGCAGTTTAGAATTTTTCAGTCGTTCATATGAAACTATTTGCCCTTTCTTTCGTTATATGTATACACGTTTCTTTATCTTTTCACGTGCAAAAAAAGATAAATTCCTATAATATGTTTTCATATTAACCTTTAAGGAGATAAAGAAGATGAATTGAATAAATCCCTACAAATAGAGTTTTTAGAAAAAAGAAATTGTTATCATTTCTCCTATTTATGTTATAGAATAATTCATGTATAATAAAAGGCTGTATGGTAACGCAGCTTGCGACATATCTTTTCTTACTTTTAGCAAGTCTATATTCAAAGCAAAAACTGCAAAGTGGGGTTAGTGCGACTCTTCATTAATCGACTTTGCATTAAAAACCAGCATTTTTCTTTTATCATAAAGAAAGAATGAGATTTAATAGTGACAGGTGAATAATATGGGTGAAAATCAAAGAAATGTTAGTAGATTTGACTGGAACTTGGCTTTCCTAATCTTCCTATTGTTTTGCGTAAGCGTTGTGGCAATCCATAGTGCTGAAAAAATTGGGCAGTATGATAAGAACTTCGTAGCGCAACAAGTTGTTTTTTATATTATTGGAATGGTGATTATAGGATTTGTCATGCGTTTTGACTCCGATCAGCTTCAAAAGCTAACGTGGGTTTTTTATGGATTTGGGAACTTTTTATTGCTTCTTTTACTAGTGGCTCCGTCAAGCATTGCCAGAGAAATTAACGGGGCAAAAAGTTGGTTCACACTTCCCGGCTTCTCGTTGCAGCCATCAGAGTTTATGAAAGTGTTTTTGATTATCACGCTGAGTACGGTCATTGTTAAACACAATGAAAAATATCGTATCCGAACAGTAAGAGAAGACTTTTTACTGCTTGGTAAACTAGGCGCTGTACTTGCTTTACCTTTATTGTTAATCATGCAGCAGCCTGACTTAGGTACCGCTCTTGTGTTCTTAGCAATCACGGTTGGACTTGTATTTGTTTCAGGCGTAAGCTGGAAAATCATCGCGCCTGCATTTTTAGGTATTACAGCGGTTGGTTCTGTCATTTTGGGACTTGTTGTTTATGCACCTAGCCTATTAGAAAAGTATCTAGGGGTTAAGCAATACCAATTTGGACGTATTTATTCTTGGCTTGATCCTGAGTCATATAGTTCGGGAGAGGGCTATCATTTAAAGAAATCGTTAGATGCAATTGGATCAGGAATGGTAAACGGTAAAGGAATCGGAAATGGAGTTGTCTATTTGCCAGAGGGGCAGACCGACTTTATTTTTGCGGTTATTGGAGAAGAGTTTGGCTTTATCGGCGCCAGCATTGTTATTAGTCTTTTCTTCGTACTCGTTTATTACTTGATCAAGCTAGGCCTTGAAACAAAAAATGAATTCAATTCTTACTTATGTGTAGGCGTTATTTCAATGCTTACGTTCCACGTATTTCAAAATATCGGTATGACCATTCAAGTCTTGCCTATTACCGGAATTCCACTTCCTTTTATTTCATATGGAGGTAGTTCACTGATGGGGAACATGTTTGCAATGGGTCTGATGTTTGGAATCTCATGGCATCACAAACGCTATATGTTTGGAAATGATTAAAGAGAGACGATGGTCTCTCTTTTTTCTTTTATCTCCCTATTAAGCATGCTACAATAAAAAAAACGCTTCCAAATCCTGTTTTAAAAGGAGTAGATATGCATGCTTGATTACCAATATCGGCGCAAAGCCTATGCTATTTTGTTAAAACAGACATCCGTACCTTCATCTACAACTTCTTTTTCCACCTGGCTCATACAGCTACTAAAACGAAACAAGTAAAAAAGGTGTGCTACTGCACACCTTTTATTTGTTCGACAGCGACGTTATGCCAATTTGCCTTACGATTTTTTTACTGTCTTCATTTAGTCCTTTTACAATAACCTTTTTATTCAATCGCTCGTACTTATCGATAATTTTTGAGATGCCGATCACGGCCGATTGATCCCATATATGAGAAGAACTAAAATCAATAATGATGGTATCCGGGTCTGTTTCATACTGAAATTCATCCATGAAGAAGCTGATCGTGGCAAAAAATAATTGCCCTGAAACCCTGTATTGCTTCATATTGCCTTCTGTTTGTGAAGTTGTTTTGATTTTAGCCATCTTCCAGCCAAATACAATGGTGCTTAAAACAATACCTACCATTACTCCTAATGCTAAGTTATGTGTAAACAATACGATAACCACCGTAACAACCATTACAATAGCATCCGATAGCGGATATTTCGTTAAGTCTTTAAGGGACTGCCAATCAAATGTACCAGCAGCTACCATAAACATAACGCCTACAAGAGCAGCCATTGGAATTTGTTTAACAACATCGCCAAGCACCATAATTAAGAACAATAAAAAGACTCCGGCGACTAAGGTAGATAACCTTCCACGTCCCCCTGATTTTACATTAATCATAGATTGTCCAATCATGGCACAGCCAGCCATTCCTCCAAAGAAGCCTGTTACAATATTAGCAATGCCTTGACCGCGTGCTTCTTTATTTTTATTCGAAGGCGTATCTGTAATTTCGTCCAGTACCGTTGCCGTTAGCATAGATTCAAGTAGGCCTACAATCGCCAAAGGAAGCGAATAAGGTAAAATGATAAGCAGCATCTCCACTGATAAATCAACCTTTGGAAAGTGAAGAACCGGCAGCGAACGCGTAATATTCCCCATATCTCCTACCGTTTTTAAATCTAAATGAAAGACAATCGCTACAATCGTCATCAAGACAATGGCAACAAGCGGAGATGGTATTGCTTTGGTTATGAGCGGAAACAAATAGACGATGAGCAGCGTTCCGGCTACCATTGCGTACATCATCCAGTTTGCTCCTTGAAAATGCGGAAGCTGTGCTGTAAAAATTAAAATACCTAGCGCATTTACAAATCCAATCATAACTGTTTGAGGAAGAAATGATAAAAACCTTCCTACTTTCAAAACACCAAGTAAAATTTGAATAATTCCGGTTAAAACAGTAGCTGCAAATAAATACTCAATGCCGTGATCTTTGACTAAGTTAATCATCAATAAAGACATTGCTCCTGTTGCAGCTGAAATCATAGCTGGTCTTCCGCCTGTAAAAGCAATCACAATTGCCATACAAAAAGATGCATACAGGCCAACCATGGGATCGACACCGGCGATAATGGAAAAAGCAAGGGCTTCTGGAATAAGCGCAAGAGCAACTGTCATCCCAGACAAAATATCTGCTCGAACGTTTGAAAACCACTGCTGTTTAATACTTGCCACCATGATGGTTTATCACCTCTTATGAATTTTTTATACGATTTTCGACTTTCACGAAAATCAAAGCCGTTTTTAACGTATCAAATCGTACCATACAATTTCCTGTTTGGAAACAATTAATTTTCACAAATAAAAAGACGAGAAGCTTGATTGCTTCTCGTCTTTTTATTTGTTACGCCGCAGCTTTTCGCTGCCATTCAGCAAATAAACGACTTTATGTTCATTCATTAATTGCTGCTTCAAGCGCAACAACAATCATATCGTTAAACGTCGTTTGACGCTCTTCTGACGTTGTTTCTTCACCAGTGAAAATGTGATCACTTACTGTTAAAACCGATAAAGCATTACGGCCGTATTTAGCAGCTAGCGTATACAAAGCCGTTGTTTCCATTTCAACTGCCAATACGCCGTGAGCTGCCAATTTTTCTAGCTGGCCGTCTTCATTGTAAAATTGATCAGATGTAAATACACTTCCTACTTTTAACTGAAGGCCTTTTTCAACACCTGCATCGTAAGCGCGCTTTAATAAATCAAAGTTAGCTGTCGGTGCATAGTCGATAGGACCAAATTTAACGCGGTTCATTTGTGAATCACTTGACGAGGACATGGCCAAGATAACGTCACGTACTTTTACATCTTTTTGAATTGCTCCGCATGTACCAACGCGAATTAGATTTTGGACACCATATTCATTCATTAGTTCATTTACATAAATAGCAATTGATGGTACACCCATTCCTGTTCCTTGAACAGAAACGCGTTTTCCTTTATATGTTCCTGTAAATCCAAGCATACCGCGCACTTCGTTATAGCAAGTTACATCTTCTAAAAATGTTTCTGCAATGTATTTTGCACGAAGTGGATCACCTGGAAGTAAAATCGTTTCTGCAATATCACCTTGTTTTGCTCCAATATGTACGCTCATTTCGTACCTCCTATATGTAAAAAATCTTACGCTTTCACTATACCATATTGTATCCCTTGCATGTCTATTTCCTTCTAACATTATGCGACAAAAATAAAAAGACATACGGCCCAAAAAATGGCGTAGTATGTCTTTTTATATAAGGGTACGCTAATAGCGCAAGGGATTTACTAACGTTAGCTGAGGTGATATGTATGGGAAAAAAACATCGCAATCGAATTAATTCGCCTAAAAAGAATAATCATATTCCAAAAGAAGCAATTATAGCAGAACATGAAGCCCATGGAGATGAATATTCAGCAACAAACCGAAAAAATGGTCCTGGCCATCATACTCGTGATTACTAAGGGTCAACATATAAATAAAAAGCGGCCAGATAGGTCGCTTTTACCTTATGTTTAGCGTACGTGCAGGCGATTCACTTTTTGCCAGCCGTCTGTCCATAGCTTGTAGTAATACTTTCCTCGAGTACCTTCATCAATTAACAAAATATCGCCTGTGCTGATAAACCTTGCATCACAATCTTTTGGCAAATTATCAGCAATATTAAACATCTGAAATACTTGTGTTGCTGCGTCTTGATGATCGAATGCTGTAATCGTTAGACGATGGACAGGCTTATATCCGCGCTTTTCGCCTTTTTCTTCTGTTTGCATAATGGTTACATCATATTCTGTGCTAATATTAAATTGTTTTTTTATTGTGGTCCACACACTCAACATTCTTCCCTCCACCCAAAAGCAAGTATTTACTCTTTTACGTCATGTATTCTTATATAATTAGTGATAAAATCCGAAAATCCTTTATCAAATCAAAACGTTTTTTGTCGAAATTACTAGTTTTTTCTTATTAAACATGTACATAAAATATTTGTTTCCCATTTTATCATTAGTTGTTTTTGAATGGATGAATCAATAGGCCTACTTAAACAAAATGAAATATTAACGAAAAAAATGTAACCATTGCTCCTATTTTTGGTTATATAGGCGTTTAGAAAGGAGGTAGACCCCTAAGGACCAAGCAAGCCCTAAACAATATCCTGCTAGTATATCCGTTAAAAAGTGTACGCCTAAATACAAACGGCTAAATCCAATTAATAAAATAACAATAGCAATTACGCATGCAGCTGCCGTTTTGACAGCCCTGCTTCTTGTATACATCCATATCAACAAAAGTACTCCGCTGTAAAACGCCATTGAGTTCATGGCATGTCCGCTCGGAAAACTATAGTGAGAGGCGGGAACGACTTGACTCCAATCAGGTCTTGGTCTTGCAAAAATCTCCTTCAATCCCCAATTTAAAGCGCGAACTCCCCAAAAGACGAGCGTGATATATAAAACGAGCAACCCTTTTCGTTTATAAAGAAGAAGTACTATAATTGCAAACCATATTGGCGCAGTAACATACCAAGATCCTACGGTTGTTATAAATATGATGATGGGGGTTAACGTGTCCGTCCTCCATCCTTCAATGGTATGAAGCACATTAAAGTCAAGCTGTTTCACCCAAGGTGTATTAAATGTAAATAAAATCAGTAAAAAGAAAGCTAAAAGCGATACAATAAATAGAGAATATTTTGTAGTGCGATTTACCATTTTTCATTTCCTCCAACCTATTAAAAGAAAAAGCATGTAGCGTTCTACATGCTTTACTTATTCACACGTTTTGGCTGAATATAGTCTTCTGGCTTAGGAGCTTGATGAACGACAAATTCAGCCGAAAATTCCTCTTTTGCATTTATTTTTTTCGTTTGCTTTGATTGCGGCATATACCTCTCTCCTTTCTTTTTACTGTCTTTAATATACGAAAAATAAAGGAGAGCTATGCACGTTAGCTATAGCGTGAAATAATACTGGTTAATATATTTTTTAACTGAGGAATTTCTTTTTCAGAAACATGAACATGAACGAGCGACTCATCTGCATCCAGCATTTCAGATAGAAAGCCGCCAAACCCTCTGGCACGTCGATCTACTTCTATAAATAAATTGTAGTCATGTAAGCCGCTCGGCTGCACGATGATTTCAATTTCATCTACTTTCCCAGCGTACACTCCACCACTTGGAACAAATTCAAATTCTTGAACAAAAGGAAGTCTTTTTCTCATCCGGCGAGGGGCTTCTTCGCACTCGACTTGGCGCAAGCGAAAGCCAAGCTGTTCCATAGCTTCAATTGTGCTTGTTACCATAAGGTTAGGAAGCACTTTTACATGATCAATATCTGACGGATCAACGGCGTCTTTAATATCAAGGCTCGTCGCCACCCAAACCCGGGTTCTCCCTAATGTAACAGGCGTATCATCAGGCAGCTGAAAGGTAAAAGGAATAGACTTCGTTTCAGATGGTTGAATCGTGAACGGGTCGTTAATCTTAAACGTATTAAGCTCAATATCCTGCTTGTATTTTTTATCGTCTCTTTCTTTTACATAAGTTGTGAATAGACGCAGATAGATGCTGTCAATTTTCTGCTCAACATTGCCTCCGTACACTTCAACAATTCCTTCAATCTTTTCACCAGCACGAAATTCATCATTGACAAGCTTAGCGTCCACTCGCGCTGCACCAATTCCAATGCGGGCTAACGCTTTATTAAATAGCGCCATACTTTCCCCTCCCTGAGTTCTTACTATTTATATAGTCATAAATATCTTTTTGTAAACTTTTAATGCTTTCATACGATTCATCTGTTCTCAGCATTTTTTGAATGATTGTCTTAATAGGCGCCGACAAATGTAACTCTTGTTCCCAGCTTCTTTCTTGTTGTTCCGTCGGCTCATAACCAGAGTATAATAAAAATAAAAGAAAATGACCAAGTGCATAGATATCGCTTGCAGCAGATGTTTGTCTCATAAACTGCTGTTCTTCAATAAGGGTGCTTGTTTCTTCATGGTCTCCTAAAAATCTAGCAAGACCAAAGTCAATAACATAGATGGTTCCGTTAACATCAATAATATTTGGAATACGAAGATCACGGTGAACGATTCCTTGCTCATGAATAGCAGAAACTACGTCTAGAATATTAAGTAAAATGTTAAGCGCTTGTTCTTCCGTATATACGCACTTCTCTTCAAAAATTAATTCTTCAAACGTTTTCCCTTGAATCAACTCCATCACTAAGAAACAGCCTTCATCTGTTTCGATAGCTTCATACAGTGAAGGAATTTGAGGGTGGTTTAATTGAGACAGCAATTTTGCTTCATAATGATAAGACTTCAGCCCCTGGGACGTGCGCTGCTTCGTTTTACGGAGCTGTTTTACGACTACCTTTTTTTGTTGCACAATGTCGTTAGCAACATATGTTATACCATAGCTTCCCATTCCCAGTACATCTATGATTTCATAGCGCCCGCAAATGACTTTTCCTTTTTTAAAAGGGCGGTCAACTAGCCAGCGATAAAAATATTTGAACATTCGATTTTTCATCATAAATCAACTTGAGAAAAAGCTTGAGAAGAAACTTCCGCTTTTACGCTTGCGCTTATAGTGGTGGTGTCCATATTTTGAATGACTGTGGCTGTCATAATATTTGCTTCGCTTATAATCGCTACTGCTGCTATGGTGACGAGGACGTCTGTAATGATGATCACTGCTGCTGTAGTGACGAGCACGTCTGTAGTGTCGATCGCTGCTGCTGTAGCGTCGATGTTTAGATCCAGTTAATGATTCAAAAATTTTTCTGAACATAAAGAAAACCTCTTTTCTTAACATTTGTTACCCTTTATACGTACGAAATGTTATAAAGGTTTCAAAAAGTCCCTTACCCTTTTTTTATATAGTTAAACGTTTCAAAGGAGGCTTAACATGACTTCTACTAACACAAATCCCCTCATTAGATTGGAGGATGTTCTTCGCCTGCAGCAGATGATGCAGCTCAAACCTCCTGCTACCCTCCCGCTGTCTTTTATCGGAGAAGACGTAAAATTGATTAAAGAGATTCGAAAAAAAGTAAAAAAAGCTAATCAAAACAATGTTACACGTACCCAAGCTTATTTAGACTATTATCAAAAACACCCCGAAATTCACTGGGCTTTTTTAGCACACTTGGTTTCGCGGAACGGCGGCTATTACATGACAGATCTCTCCACTACCTTAATAAAATCCCTGCTTTCTCCAGAAAAACAGCACGCGTACTTCTTGTTTTTAGAACATTCCAATTCCGCCATTTTTCATGATGCTTACGCTCAGCTGTTACTCTATGAAAAAAGCAAAGAGCAAAACAGCAATCTGTTTCATTTACTCCCCGCTTTTCACATATCTTCTTTTATGAAAGCTGTTTGGGATGACTTTTGGCAGCATAGAAACAAAACGCTCTTATCAATGGCTCTGATTGTGAACGAACAGTATCATATTGAAAAAAATGTTCTCTTTAAAAAAGAGTTTCAGCGGGATGTTCTTCACTCTTGGCAGTTTCACACTCAAAACTTTCTCGGTATGACTCAAATCGTCTTTCCCTATTATTCAGGTAATAACATTGATTTATGTGGAACAAAAGTGTATCATTTCGAGTCTGTCTTAAAACGGATTGAAGTGGGAAAAACTTTATACGTTCTTCTTTTTTATTCAAACTTGCATGATTCTATCTATACATTTAGCCTTAAACACCCCCACACAGGGTCTCGAAGCGATTATAATTCGGATATATTTACAAAGAATCGAACTCATTCCAAAAAGCTGTATAGCCCGACTTTAACTATGAGCTGGGGAGACCGCGTACACCTTTTTTTAAGAAAAGATGAGTGGTTTGAAGACGAAATCACATTTTCTCTCCTTGAGTCTATTCCCGCTTCCTCCGTTAAAAAAATTCCCCTTCAGCATCATATAAAAGTGCAATCCGCTATTAAAGCTGCTAACCCTTTTTCATAGCCGCTGTCTCATAAACAAAACGACGAGTTTCCCCGTCGTTACAGATGTATCTATCTTTTTATTCCTCATCTTGCTCATCAATAATACATTTATCAATGAGATAATCAAAAGTTATATCCGCTAATTCGCCTAGCTCTTCTTCAGCGGGAACATAGCCTCGCTTGACTAGTTCATTGTAAAAGAACTCCGCAATTTCTTCCGTATCAATGACCACTTCGATTTCTTTCACAATATCACTCCTTATCCCGTTTGAACGGATTAGCGTACCTTATTTTTCTTAAAAATAGGTTCACTCCATCTTCTGCTTGAAGTTTTACCTTATACACATTTATGAACAATTCGGCAATAGTATGTCTAAAATTTCAGCAGTTTAAATAGAAAGGTAATTATACCCATTCTTTTTTTATTACCATCGCCGTATACACAATAAAAGATAGCTAAGAGAGATGTAATGATCTATCTCGGCTATCTTTTATTTATTAGGCATCTACCTGCTATTTTCCTTGTTCGGATTTTGCTATCTTTTTTAAATGTTTCAGCACTAAGTTCATGACTTCAGCGTATTCTTCATCTTCAAAAAGCTCATACAAAAATTTATAATCATTGTACACATCTAAAAGACCGTTTATAATCTCATGCTTTTCTTTAGTTAACCTCACTTCTTCTTTTTCAGAACCGTTTTGTTTTTTCATCTTTGGTAGCAACTCCGTCTTTTTAATTTCTTTACCTAAATACAACATATCAACACTCTGAGCGTAATTTTCTGTTTCCTCATGAGGAGTTACGAGAATGAGTTCTTCTTCACTAGCCTCAAGCCATTCTCCATCTGTTACACGTGACAATTCATAGACAATATCTTCCCATGAATCCTCTTTATAACGCCATATTTCTGTTCGAATACCAATGATTTTAAATAACTCTTTTCCATAATTAAAAACCTGGACGATATCGCCGAAGAAAAATTTATATTCAAGCTCTACTCTTTCCTGTACTAATATTTGACCTTCATATTCTTCTAGAAGCTCAATTGTATCTTCTAAAAAAAGACCTTCACTATGGTTGATTTCGTATACAAAAATCCCATCCATCACTTTTATATCGGTAATAGTGCCAACGGTCCCGTATATTGTTACAACGACTGTTTCACCAATTCCGTATTTAGGTTTTTTCTTCCCTGCCATCGTCGCACCTCCTTAGTAAACATACACCTACTGAAAAGTTACAATATTATATGCAGTAACTAAAAAAGGGGAAGTATAACATCTTTAGAACCAAGCCTTTATTATCTATTACCCTCTATCATTTTTACCCCTGCTTATTGCATGAACTAAAGAAAATAAAAAAGCAGGCTGATGGATATCCATCAGCCTGCTTTTTTATTCCTCACGCATTATTTTGATAAAGCTCCCATGCTTCATCAAATACGGTCATACTTGATAAATAATGTCCGTTGAGCTCTAAATAAGAACTCAGTTCGTCATAATCTGTTGAAGATTTCGGGAAGCTGTGATCATCATAAGCATTTCGCGCAAACTCTCCCATTCGATCATGTTTTTTATTTGATCGGAATTTCATTATATAGTGATAAAAGGATTTCATCGTACTCCCCCTCCAGCGGTATGTGTATCTTTTCTATCATTTTTTCAAGAAATCTACAACTTTCTTCTTTGATATGTAGATGTCGAACACTGCAATATAAGTGGTTTACTGGACAAAATATATTAAATTCATGTTACAGTTGCAAAACAAATTTCACTATTAGCGTAACGAATAAATATTGTTATATCAATATTTTTCTTTTTTCAAAAAGACATTTGTAACAAAAACACATCGTTTTTATAACAAAAGCATTGATTCGACAGTTTTCTCAAACCTTTATGTAATTGCAAAAAAGAAGAATTCGTGTTTTAATTCCGTAGTGAAAGGTTATTCTAACAATAATCGCCATTTAAATAAATTTTGTTGGTGGGAGGTTTACATCAGCATATGTTGAGGAAAAATAATACTATGAATACTCGAAATGCTTACTTTGATAATGCTAAATTTGTATTAATTTTTTTGGTTGTATTTGGACACATGATTTCTCCGTACCGAACAGATAGCAGCGGAATGCTGTCCATTTATCACTTTATCTTTATTTTCCATATGCCTGTCTTTATTTTACTAGCAGGTTATTTCTCAAAAAATTTTCATAAAAAAGGCTATTACAAAAAAATATTTACAAAGGTGGCTCTTCCTTACTTAGCTTTCCAAACTATCTATACCCTTTATTATAGTGTGCTTTATACAGATGAAACGTACACGCTTCAATATTTGGTTCCTAGATGGGCAATGTGGTTTCTACTGAGCTTAATTTTTTGGAAATTAATGCTTCCTTTCTTTGCGAAATTCCCCATGTGGATTAGCTTAACTGTCTCTATTTCGCTTGGACTTGCAATGGGCTTCATTGATATTGACGGATTTGATAAAATTCTAAGCATTAGCCGAATGTTTGTCTTCTTCCCGTTTTTCCTTTTAGGCTACTATTTGTCGCAGCGGCAAGAACCTTTTACAAATCTTTTGACAGCGCGAAATCGAATCATTGCATCCATTGTATTGATAGTTACATTAATTGGAAGCTATTCTTTCTTAGACGACACGGCTTACACAGATATGCTGTATGGAACGAACACGTACGACAATGTGGCCGAATTTTTAATGCGCGTTTCTCACTATGGGATTGCTTTTCTTGTATCTTTTGCCTTTATGGCTTTAATTCCAACGCGCGGATTTGCTTTAACAAGCATTGGACAGCGATCCCTATACGTGTATTTATTGCACGGCTTCATTTTAAAATGGTTCTTTACAACTGACTTCTCAAAAAGTCTAGAGCCAACATCATGGGGGATTATCGTCTTAATCGCACTGTCCATTTTAGTAACGATGCTTCTTGGCAGCCGTATCGTCGATTGGTTCATCACAGGTACTAAGCTCATCGTTCAGTTTGTTACACCTAAAAAAGCCATTCAGAAATTTTCATTAGCATTCAAACGTACGTTTTCATAAAAGTCATACTCCTAAAGGAGTATGACTTTTTTCATTTTCTTTGGAGAAACCAAGTAAATAATTTCATTTTGGTGAATTTTATGTTAACGTTTTAATATCTAAAGGAAGGGAGTTTTTCAAGATGGAATTAGCATATTATGCTGGAGAGTTTAGAGATATTAATGAGGCTGTTATTCCTATTGATGAACGCGGTCACCAGTTCGGAGACGGTGTTTATGAATTTATTCGCGTATACAAAGGAGTTCCTTTTTCAATTGAACGTCACTTAGACCGCTTAGAAAGAAGTGCAAAGGCAATCTTTATCGAGCTGCCGGTTTCAAGACAAGAGCTAAAGGACATCATTCATCAAGCAATGGAAAAATCAACGTTAAAAGACGCTGATATTTATATTCAAGTTACGCGCGGGATTTCTCCTCGAAATCATTTATTTCCCGATGTACCTGCACAATTAGCACTCACAATACGGCACCCTCGCCAAACACCTGAAGAAGCCTATGAAAAAGGCATTTCCACGCTTCTTTTGGAAGACGAACGATGGGCTAATTGCTATATCAAATCATTGAACCTACTTCCTAACCTTCTGGCCAAACAAGCTGCGGCTTCTAAAGGATGTAAAGAAGCTATTTTAGTAAAAGACGGATACATAACCGAAGGATCGAGCAGCAATGTATTTGCAATAAAAGACAACGTCTTGTTCACGACTCCTGCCACAAGAAAAATTCTATCCGGTATTACGCGCGCTAACGTGCTGGAATGTGCACAGGAACAAGCCATTCAAATCCGCGAACAAAATATGACTCCTTCCTTTTTAAAAGACGCTGATGAAGTTTTTATTACGAGCACGTCTGTTGGTCTCTTGCCCGTTTCGAAAATAGACGAAGTCGAACTTCCAACTTTCCGTCCTGTTACAGTGGCTTTAAAACACGCCTACAGCCTGCGCACTGCTGGAACAAAGGCTTATCAATAAGCAAAGCCGCCCCTTACAAAATAAGGGGCGGCTTTTTAGAATTTAAAGTAGTTGCGCTTTAATAATCTTGGCACTTTTAATAGCTCATCATACCGAATGGATTCATCAAGTTTTTTTGTATCGACAAGAAGCAGCTGTGTTTCCACTTCTTCTATGATCTCTTCTTCTTGATATGACATCCCGCAACCTGAACAGCTGATACATGGCATATGAGTAATTTCAATACTTCTCGTTCCATCTGGCAATTCCCAGTATGCGGTATTGGTTGTTTCTACCGCTTTTTCTTCTTCGCACCATGCGCATTGAACAGTCATATTACAGGACCTCCTTAAGATGATGGAGCATCGTCGCTTTTAACGTCTTTTTTCAATTGAGCTTTAAACTTTTTATCTTTTAATTCATCTCTTTTTTCACGTTTATCTTTTAGACTTTCGTGAGCACTGTCACTTTCATATGTTTTACGTCTTTTTACTCTCCCTAACCCTTCTGGTACAAGGTTGAATTGAGCATCATTCATAAGACCCGAGATGCCGATGGAAGAATCTTTAGCATCCGATGCTGGATAAACAGCTCGAAAATAATCATCTGCACGCCCAGGCACATAGCTTTCTGGCTCCGGATACGTGGTAATCACTCCTTCAAAGTTTCGCAGAACAACTTTACTTGCGCTTTGACTAATAATATAGTTTGGCTGAACTGCAATCTTTCCTCCTCCTCCTGGCGCATCAATAACAAACGTTGGAACAGCATAGCCAGAAGTATGACCGCGCAGCCCTTCCATAATTTCAAGCCCTTTGGAAACAGGTGCGCGGAAATGCCCAATTCCTTCTGACAAATCACATTGATAAATATAGTAAGGACGAACGCGTATTTTCACTAAATCGTGCATAAGCTTTTTCATGATAGCTACGCTGTCATTAATCCCAGCTAAAATAACCGCTTGATTGCCAACTGGAACGCCTGCATCGACAAGCATTTCACATGCTTTTTTTGTCTCTTCAGTAATTTCAATGGATGTATTAAAGTGAGTATTTAACCATACTGGATGATATTTTCTTAAAATGGCACATAAATTTTCTGTTATTCGCTGTGGAAACACAACGGGTGCTCTTGTGCCAATCCGAATAATTTCCACATGGGGAATAGCTCGTAAATTCTTCAAAATATATTCTAAAATGTTGTCATTAATCAGCAAGCCATCACCGCCTGAAATGAGTACATCTCGTACTTCAGGTGTTTTGGCGATATAAGCAATCGCAGCATCTAACTGCTTTTTTGGAACGCCCATTCCGATTTGTCCTGAAAACCTTCTTCGAGTACAGTACCTGCAGTACATGGAACATTGATTGGTGACTAAGAACAAAACGCGATCAGGATAGCGATGAGTCAACCCTGGCACTGGAGAATCTTCGTCTTCATCTAGGGGATCTTCTAGATCATATTTTGTTTTATGAAGTTCTTTGCCAACCGGAACAGACTGCATACGGACGGGGCAGCGAGGATCATCTGGATTCATCAAAGATGCATAGTAAGGCGTAATATTGAGCGGAATGGTTTTGGTTGAAATGCGTACTCCTTCTTCTTCCTCAGGAGTTAAGTTAATAACCTTTTTTAAATCATCTAATGTTCGAATTGTGTTTGTTAATTGCCAAATCCAGTCATTCCATTTTTCTTCAGGAACATCTTTCCATAACTCAATATCTTTCCAGTGTCGGGACGGCTTATATAAATCATATAACATACAATCGCTCCTTTATGAAGATTTACTATTGTTATATGTTACAGCCCATAAATTGGTTAATTATTTCTCACCCTTTACTTTTTGACAGATCCTTCACCCATACGTTCATATCTTCTAACGATTTATAAATGTAACAATTATTCGTTAACCTTCCCGTATAGGTATAGCCAAGCTGCTGAAAGGCGGCGTTCATCCCGAATGAAAGCGCTCTCGCTATTGTATATGCACAAAAAATATGCCGCTGTTTTAGCTCCGCCTCTAGTGCGTTTAATAAATGCTTCATGAATCCATACTTTCGGTAAGCAGGGAGAGTCGCACAATCCGTTAGTTCAGCATTGTGATAGACATAGTCAATTTCAGCAGAAGCAGCGCTAACGATATCGTTCTTGTCAACTATGATATAAAACAAGCTATCTTCTTGAAGCAAATTAGAGAGATACTCTTCTTCGTAGAGGGGAGTAGGATACACTGTGAAGATTTGACGGTAGAGCTGAGAAAGTTGTTTAGCGTCAGATGAAATGGCTCGGCGCATGATCAGTTGATTCGATAAAGAAGAATAATCAGATGTCGGTAAATTCAACACATCTTGAAGCAGCTCTGTTTCTTTTAACGTCTCCCCGCTGTCTCGGCGGGATTGAGACGTATAGTAGCATAAAAGATACGCGTCGCTTCCGTTAAAATAGTAGGGAACAGTTGCTTCTAAAGAAAATCCCAAGCTTATCCAGTCCAGCAGATGTTCAGCACGTGCTTTTATAATCCACTTTTCGTACGTTTTCTTATCAATTTCTTTATATATATAGCTGTAAATATCGTTCACATTTCCCCGGTAATCATCTATTCTCAGACGCTTGTTACGTTCATCTAAAAAAAGAGTCATAGCAAAGGTTGGTTGACAAATATTTTCTTGTTTCCCCATTTGTTTGTATCCTCTCCTTTTTAGCTTAGTCCGCAATACTGCACCAGTCTGCTACAGTGAGAGCAATAATTTCTGCTGCGTCAAGCATCGTTTGAATACAAATATACTCATTCGGAAAGTGGGCCACTTCTGTTACTCCCGGTCCAAAAACAACTGTTGGAATATCCCCTACTTGTGACAGTATCCCTCCGTCCGTTCCCCAAGGAGATGCTTCAATGATCGGCTGATTCTGTTTCACTTGATAAAAAGAGGACGAAAGAGAGGTCATGAGCGGATGCTCCAATTCAATTTCACCGGGAAGCCAGTGGGCCCCAAACCATTCCAAGTCGACAGGATGCTCAGCAAACCACTCATCACGCTGAGGCAAAAGTTCAAGCCAGGATTTCATTTCTGCTCTGACATTTTTCATTTTTTCATGCGGAGCAACTCCTATCCTGCCTTCTAATATTACTTGATCAGCGACTGAAGAAGGCCACGTTCCGCCTTGTATATTTCCGATATTAATCGGCACAGGAATGGGGATTTTATTATAGAGCGGATCCGTAATTCGGCTGTTTCTCTCTTTTTCAAGACCCTCAATATGTTTAAGCACAACAGCTGCTTTTTCAATCGCACTCACACCTTCATACCGAGTCCCTCCATGTGCTGCTACTCCATGCACGGTCACTCGAAACCACATGGAGCCTTGCTGCTTAGGGAAGATCTTCATGTTGGTTGGTTCTGGAATAATGGCACCATCTGCTTTATACCCTCTAAGTACACAGGAAAGTGTTCCTGCACCTCCGCTTTCCTCTTCTACTACGCTTTGAAAAATAACATCTCCTTTTAGTGAAATATCTAGCTCTTTCAACGCTTGAATAGCTAAAAGTAACGACACATTTCCTCCTTTCATATCCGTTGCTCCGCGTCCATATAAGTTTCCATCTTTTACAACAGCCGTATAAGGGTCTTCCGTCCACTGTGAAAGATCTCCGGGTGGCACTACATCAATGTGCCCATTCAAAATAATGGATTTCCCTCCGCCTTTCCCTTTTAACACGCCTACCACATTCGGACTGTCTCGAAAAGTAGAACGGTTGGAGGCAAAAGCTTCATGGCTGCGAAGTATTTTTTCGTCCGGTTCCCATATATCAATATCTAACTGCAGCTGTCGAAGGCGTTCAATGACAATTGCCTGCGCATGCTTTTCAGAACCTTGTACGCTTGCTTCTTCTACGAAACGCTTGAGTAAACGCACTGCACTTTGACGATGCTCTGTCATCCAGTTATGAATAGATTGCTGTATGTTCATATAATGGTCCTCCTTATGGTATCGTAATCAATTGATCACTCAGGCGAACTGTCGCTTCTGTTGAACTCAAAATATCCTCTACAGTATAAGGAGACATTAACTCTGTTAGAAGAAGCGCATCTTTTTCTACTTTAAAAACCGCCCGATCTGTAATAACTAATCCCACACAGCCCGAAGCAGTCAGAGGTAAAGAGCACGTCTTAACCAGCTTCGGTTCTCCTGTCTTGCTCGTATGATTCATTAGCACAATGACTTTTTTCGCTTTTTGAGCTAATTCCATCGCTCCTCCTATTCCAGGAACTCGCTTACCTGGCACAATCCAATTAGCTAAATCCCCTTTTTCACTCACTTCCAACGCACCAAGAATGGTCATATCGACGTATCCTTTTCGAATCATCGCGAAGGCTGTAGCACTGTCACAGTATGAAGCCCCTTGAACGGTAGTTGTTGGATAGCCTGCTGCATTGCAAACATTCTCATCTTCTTCACCTAAAGGAGGGGAAGATCCTAACCCTAAAATTCCATTTTCAGCATGAAACATCACATGAACAGCGCTTGGTACGTAATTAGGAATAAGAGAAGGAATGCCAATCCCTAAATTAACAATCATGCCGTTTTTGATTTCAGCTGCAGCACGTTTTGCAATACGATGACGAATATCTATTCCCAAACCCATTTCCAATTCACTCCTTTTGAAGGGACAATATAATCCACAAATACACCTGACGTCATCACGTTCTCTGGGTCAATGTCCCCAAGAGGAACAATTTCATCCACTTCAGCGATAGTTATACGACCTGCCATTGCCATTAACGGATTAGTGTTTCGTGCGCTTTTATCATAAAGCAAGTTGCCGAATGGATCTGCTTTTTTTGCATACACAAAAGCAACGTCGGCTGTGAGCGGCTTTTCCACTAAAAATGTCTTGCCGTCTATTTCCACTTTTTCTTTTCCAAATTGAATAATGTCATTTTCTATTCCTATATCAATCAGTACTCCTCCGAGTCCAACTCCTCCCGCTCGAATCCGTTCAGCAAGTGTTCCTTGAGGAGAAAACTCAACTTCCAGCTTTTCTTCTGTCATCAGCGTTCCAGCCACTGGGTTCGATCCAATATGAGAAGCAATGAGCTTTTGAATTCTTCCTTGGCTTACCAATTTTCCCGCACCAATATGAGGAAAGCCTGAATCATTACATATCAATGTAAAATTTGATTTCCCGCTTTCAATCAGACCATCAATGAGAGAAGGCGGGCTGCCTACTCCTCCAAATCCTCCTATCATCAGCGTAGCCGCATGATCCACGTATTCAATCGCTTGTTCCACAGTGGTGATCTTTTGAAATGAGTTTTCGACCTTTGTCACTCATTTCACCTCATTTCTCTGTTTTTCATTTTGCACTTCATGCAATGTTTTCGAAAGCAGATCGACCACTTCATCAAGCTGACGATGAGTAATTGTAAATGGCGGCGCAATAATAATACCGTCTCCTTCTACTCCGTCTGTTCCTGCTTGTGAAGGATAAAGGAGAAGACCATTTTTTTGGGCTTTACTTATCACGCGCGCCGTCATATTTTCCGAAGATGAAAAAGGCTCCTTCGTCTTTGGATTTTGCACAAGCTCAAGACCAACTAGTAAGCCTTTGCCACGTATATCACCAATAATAGGGTAAAGAAGTTGAAGCTTCTTCAATTCCCCTACTAAATAGTCTCCTTTCAGCGCTGCTTCTTGAACAAGATCATGCTTTTCAATATAGGTTAAAACAGCTATCCCTACAGCGGATGACAGCGGATTAGCGCTTAGCGTATGTCCGCTCATAATTAATTTGGATCCGTTCATGATAGGTTCAATCGTTTTGCTGCTAGCCAACGTAACGGCTATTGGCGTATATCCTGCTCCCACTCCTTTTCCAAGCGTCATGATGTCTGGTTTAACTCCCCAGTGCTCATATGCAAACATTACGCCTGTACGCCCAACTCCAGTCATGACTTCATCCGCAATCCATAACACATCATATTTATCGCAAATTTCTCTTATCACTTCATAATAACCGGGAGGAGGTGTAAGCGCTGCTCCGGCTGCTCCTACAATGGGCTCTGTAATAAAAGCAGCAATATGTTCAGGGCCGGTTCGTTTGATAACTGTTTCCAATTCGTTTGCGCAAGCAAGATTACAGGATGGATAGGTTTGATGAAACGGACATCGATAGCAATAAGGAGGCGAAACCGAAGGATAATCTTCAAGCAAAGACGAGAAGCGTTTTCGTCTTCCAACGTGCCCTGACATAGACAGAGCTCCTATTGTAATACCGTGATAGCTCATCCAGCGTGACAAAACCTTTGTTTTGGTTGGCTTCCCTTGCTCTTGAAAATGCTGAATTGCCGTTTTCATAGCCGTTTCAGTCGCTTCTGTCCCGCTGTTAACAAAAAAGCTCCACTGGAAATGATTGCTGCTTAATTCACATAGTTTCTTAGCTAAGGCTTCTGTTGGATCACTTGTAAACTGCGACCGATATACAAACGCAACTTTCTGTGCCTGATCGGTCATCGCATCAATAATTTCTTTTACTCCGTGTCCGATACTTGCTGTAACTGCCCCCGACGAAGCATCTATGTACCTTTTTCCATCTTGGTCGTACAAATAAATTCCTTTTCCATATGAAATAACTGGGTAGTCGTCGTCGAGCAGCGGCTTTATTACATGAGTTTTATTCATTTCCGCACTCTCCTTTCAAACATACACTCTTATTAAACTGTATGCTGAAACGAAGAGTTTCTTGCCAATAAAAAAAGCCCTAGCATATAGCTAGAGCTTTTACGCTTATTAAGCTGATTGCGTTACAGATTTATCGATACGTTTTGCTTCTGACTCAGCCACAATAACGGCACACGCAGCGTCTCCCGTAATATTTACAGATGTACGAAGCATGTCAAGCAAGCGATCAATTCCAATAATCAATCCGATACCTGCTACA
Organism: Priestia sp. VA7; assembly: GCF_055710015.1. Classification (NCBI taxonomy): domain Bacteria; kingdom Bacillati; phylum Bacillota; class Bacilli; order Caryophanales; family Bacillaceae; genus Priestia; species Priestia sp. VA7. The sequence goes on along the minus strand of NZ_JBVQPN010000001.1, from coordinate 854,072 downwards.
GGCAAGCCAACCGAACTCAATACCATTGCTAGCATAATGAGACCAACTCCCGGCACACCTGCTGTACCAATACTAGCAAGCACCGCTGTCAATACAACCGTCACAAGAGCACCCAGCGACAGGTCAACGCCGTATACTTGTGCAATAAAAATAGTCGCTACACCTTGCATAATTGCCGTTCCATCCATGTTAATGGTAGCACCTAATGGCTGGACAAAACTGCTGATGGACTCCGGGACACGAAGATTTTTTTGAGCCACATTCATTGAAATCGGAAGCGTTGCATTACTGCTTGATGTACTGAATCCAACTGTCATCGCAGGAGCAAAACCTTTAAAAAATTCAATAGGATTACGTCTGGCCATAAGAGCGACTGATCCCCCATATGTTACGATCGAATGGATAAACAGTGCGAGCACGACTACAATCATGTACAGCCCCATCGCTTTAATTGCCTCCCAGCCTTGACTTCCAACCGCGGTTGCAAGAAGCCCAAATGTTCCGTAAGGAGCAAACTTCATCACTAGATTTACAAGATACATCATCAATTCATTGCCTTGCTCAAGTAAATTGTAAAGCCCTTTTGTTTTACTTCCAAGCATCGTAATACCAAAACCGATAAAGATAGAGAAAACGATAAGTTGAAGCATATTCCCTTCAGCCATCGCTTGAATTGGGTTGACTGGAATCATATTTAAGAATGTCTCTCCAACCGGCGGTGCTTTTTCGGCTTCAAAAGAAGCGTTTTTTGTATCAAAAGATCCAAACGTACCCGGTTTAATTGCATATGCTAAAATTAAACCAATAATAATCGCAACGGTTGTTGTAACTAGGAAGTAGGAAACTGTTTTAGCCCCGATTCTTCCTAGTTTTTTAGGATCTCCTAAACCTGCTACACCTAACGTGATAGAGAAAAACACAATTGGTACAACAAGCATTTTAATTAAGCTTAAGAAAATTTGGCCAAGCGGTGTAAACAAGTACTTGTCCAGCGGAGCAAAAGCACTTGGAGCAAAAGCATTGATCAACACTCCTACAACAGCACCAGCAATTAGCGCGATAATAATCTTTGTCGATAGCTTCATAGATTTACCTCCCATAAATAAATTATATTAGAATGATTCTAACTACCATACTTATTTTACCATGCATTAAGAGCGATAACACTCAAAATATACAATATATTAAAAATTTTCAGATTAATAGTTTAGGAATATTTTTAGCTATACAAAAAACCATGAGAATATCATGGTTTCATAGACCTGTTATTCCCTCACTGAATGCTTACGGAGTTAGCTGTCGGATTCGGGTACGTGAGTTACCCTACTTGATTTATTCAAGATTCACCCCAAGTACACTACGCACAAATATGGGTCCCCCGTTCTCTTATAAAACAACAGAGATTAAGCAAATAATTTTCTTTAATATTTTTGCATGATAATAATTCTTACTTTAATTAAAATTCATTTTATATGTTTCTGTCAAGTTTTTATTCAAAAATAATGCAGGATTTCATCATAAAAAGTTGAGAATTGTTATATTTTAAAATATTTACATCATATTTCAATAAACCATAAACAGTTATTTAACAAGACTTAAAATCTAATGGATAAAAAATTAATTCAAAAAATAGTTTGTAAAGTGAACTTTCTTCTCATTAAATTACATTCATAAATTTGCATAATTATTCTAACGCTCACGTACTTTACTGCTTTCATAAATATTTTACTCAACAAAAAATAACTCTTTCCAACTGTTGATTTTATCCTTGTATTGCTTGATATACCCTCCCTGAGATTTCACTGAATTTATTGATGCAAAGAAATGGCCATTGTCAATTCGCCTTATTCTATTTAATTCGGCTCACGATAGAAGGATGTATTCCGTCATACTTTTTAAAAAAGAGCGGGTAATTATCATATAAAACTATCGGAGTTTGAGCGGTACAAGTTCTTTACTTTTTACTTAGTCGCTTTCGTTATTTAACACATATAAAAAAAGAGGCCGTGACGGCCTCTTTTTTTATACAGTAACAGGTTCAGAACTTGCTTTGCGATTCTTTAATTTTTCAACAATGTCACGTGCTACCCACACACCGCACGCACTTGCCTGCGCGAGTCCTCGCGTAATACCAGCTCCGTCTCCTCCCACGTATAAACCGGAAATTTCAGTTTCAAACTTATCATTTAACTTCGGACGGGCGGAGTAAAATTTCGCTTCCACACCGTAAAACAGCGTATGTTCAGATGCTAGCCCAGGCGTTACATGATCCAGTGCTTCTGTCATTTCAATTAAGCTTTTCATCGTATTGTAAGGAAGCACTAAGCCTAAGTCACCCGGTACAGCTTCTTTTAACGTTGGTTCTAAAAAGCCCTCTTTAATTCGAGTCGCTGTTGAACGACGTCCTTTTAAAATATCTCCATACTTTTGAACAACTAGGCCCCCGTTTGACAGCATATTAGCTAATCTTGATACTTCATGCGCATATTCGTTCGGCTGATCAAATGGATCCGAAAATTTATGAGAAACAAGCAGCGCAAAGTTCGTATTTTGACTTCCAAGCTTCGGATCTTTGTATGCGTGTCCATTTGCTAACATAATACCTGAATGATTCTCTACTACCACATGTCCTGAAGGATTGCTGCAGAACGTTCTGACTCTTGTACCTACAGACGTATTATAAATGAATTTCCCTTCGTACAAGTGCTTGTTGATTTCTTCCATAACAACGTTAGATGTTTCGACTCGAACTCCGATGTCCACTTGATTGTTAATCATTTTTAAACGGCGTTTTTTTAGTAAGTCGCTCATCCACTTCGAGCCGTCTCGACCTGGTGAAACAACCACTTTATCAGCCGTAATTCTTTCACCATTCTTCAATTCGATACCGCGCACGATATGCTGACCGTCTTCTTTTTCTGTTATTAAATCGGCTACTTCCGTTTTATACTGCATATCAATTTTTTCTTTTAAGTATTCATAAATGCTTTTTAAAATTTCTAAATTTTGCTCTGTTCCTAAATGACGCACCTGGGCACGCAATAGCTTTAATCCTGCTGCGTATCCGCGTTTTTCAATTTCACGAACTTTATCAGTTAACGGATCCGTAATCGTATCGGTTGCTCCGTGTTTTAAATTAATTTCATCTACATATTTAATTAAATCTACCACCTGTGATTCAGACAGATAATCCGTCATCCAACCTCCAAATTCACTGGTGATATTAAATTTCCCGTCTGAATATGCGCCGGCTCCACCGAAACCATTTGTAATAGAACAAGCGGGCAAACAGCCAGCAAACTCTTTTTTGCCAACCGCAGGCGGACATTTTTCAATTTTTTTCTGAAGAATCGGACAATTACGTCGATAGATATCGTGTCCTTTATCGATTAATAAAATAGTTGCTTCCGGTAATTTTAACGTTAACTCATAGCAAGTAAAAATCCCAGCGGGTCCTGCCCCTACCACAATAACATCATAATTTGAGTTCATTGTACATTCTCCCATCATCTTTTTTTCTTTGGGTAAAAGATAAAAGTTATTGACCGAATTTTCTTTTTTTATTATCATTCGGTTATTTTCTAGCCATTTGATAATATATCAAAAACAAACCCTTTAGTCAACAATATACACGAACATTGAAATAAAATATTTAAAAAACATTCGTTTTTATTCCAAGTAAATAAAAACCAGTGAACGAATAGCAAGCGCTATGAAATGTTCACTGGTTCTTTAATGTACGGAAGAGCAATTTCTACTTTTGTTCCTACTCCTACTTTACTCGCAAATGAAATATGCCCTTGATGCTGTTCGATTATTCGGTAGCTAATCATTAACCCTAGCCCCGTTCCTGTTTGTTTAGTGGAATAAAACGGTTCACCTAGTCGAGCTAAAGATTGCTCATCAATTCCACAGCCTTCATCCTCGATAATGACCATGCCGTATTCATTTCTTTTCTCAACGGTGACTTTAACTGTCCCTTTGCTCATTGACTCAAGCGCATTTTGAATTAAATTAATAAAAACTTGTTTAAGCGCATTTTCTTCACAAAAGATTGTAATCTCATCACTAATCTCATTAATAATACGACAGTTTTTATAATTGGCGTGTGTATCTAATAATAATGTCACATGACGTATGATTTGATTGAGACTTTTGGGGTGGTATGAATTTTCAATTTTAGGCTTGGCCAGCGTTAAAAATTCTTGAATAATGGATTCGACGCGATTCAATTCTTCAAGCATAATATCATTGTATTCTTCGTTGTACTGTTTCGATGCTTTTAACAGCTGAATAAATCCTTTAATCGCCGTCATTGGATTACGAATTTCATGTGCTACTCCTGCCGCTAACTTGCTCACCATTGTAAGCTTTTCAGATTTGCTTGCCATTTCATCATATTTTTTTCGATCCGTTACGTCGCGAATAATATACTGAATGGCATCCTGTCCTTCAAACTTAATTTTGGTTGCCGAAGATTCAATAATGACGACTCCTTTTTTAGTTAATAGTTTCACATCAACACGTGGCCTTACGGACATTCCATTCATCAGCTGAACCATTCGTTCTTTTACGATTTCTAAATGTTCGGGGTGAATAAAATGAAGCCAAGGACGCCCGATATACTCTTCTTTTTTCTCGCCGCCAAGAAGTTTAACACCAGCGGGATTCAAATATTGAATTCTGCCTTCTCTTGTTACAATAAATGCATCTTGACTTTGCTGGACAAACTGCTTATATTGCTTCATTTTTCGAATGACTTCCTCTTGCTTTTCAATACTTGAGGAAAACTCTTTCCACTGAACAACTAAGAGCGGAATATCCCCTTCCGTGCGTTGAATATGGATGTGCATCGGAAACTGCTGATCTACTTTTTTCTTAAGTAAAACAACTTCTTCCTCTTGCTTTCTTAACGGTTCCACTTCATGCTTTTCAATAAAAAAGCGATTTGGCTCTTCAAATACATTACAGGAAAGAAGTCGTTCTTCCGTCGTTTTAAAAAGATGGCAGCACGCTTCATTTAAAATTTGAATATCTCCATCCATATTCATTACGAGCATTGGTGTAAATGACATTGAAAATAGCTGTTGAAATACTTTTTCCTTTTCCATATATTCACCTTCGCTTATTGAGTTACTAGCTATAGTATAATATGGTAAATGTTGATTTGGCAAAATTTTTTTATTATTTAAACAATTTATATATAAGTTTGTCCTTTTCTATCTGTTATAAAAAGCTCGCACATGCGAGCAAATGAGGCCTAATCAGCAAAAACAGGTGCAGCCAATGATGATTAATAAAATAAATAGCACAACAATTAATGCAAATGACTGACCCGTTCCGCAATGATGATAACCGCTAATTGGATAGTGGCAAGTATCATATAGGTGGTGATAGCCTCCGTGATGGCATGGGTCGTAACAATCGTAGTTATACATAGCAATCTCTCCTCTTGTTTTTTTTATTCATTTCGTACACTGTACTTTATATGCGTTAGTTGATTGTCCTGTATGTGCATTCGCCCATTTTTTACTTTCTCTTACGCCATATTCGCCTTTTGGGCTGCAGCGTATACGAAAACAACAAAAGTAAAATACTTCCCATTACCAGTAACGTAGTAAAATCTTTCAGAAACTCAATAATGACCCCTATATACGGGAGATGGTATGCGTAGCTTCCAATCACTTTAAAAGAAGCAGGCAAAGAATCTCTTTGAGCTGTAACCAGTACATCAAGCTCTGGATTATGGGCCAGTACAAGTTCATTCTTTGAAGAAGATAATTCGTCTCTAAAGACAACTATATCTCCGCGATGCAGATGGTGATAATCCGTTTCTTGAACGGTCACGGTGAAACCAAATAGGCTTGGAACTGTACTAACAAATAAAAATGTAAAGCAGATAGCATAAAGAACAAGTACATATCGAAACGCAGAAAACATACATTTATTCATCATAGGTAATCAGCTCAATTCGCTCGGTTACTTTATTTAGCGCGGGGGTAATGTGAATAAATGAAGTAGAGCGCTCTGTAAATTGAATTAAAAGTAGCAGCAGTAAAAAACTTAACATAATTAACCGTAGCATCCGAGCATAAAAATCGCGCATGCTCTCACTCCTTTTTTCTATACTAATTTCGGTCGTACAATAAGCCTTCAGTCAATAATTTGATTCAGTATATGCACATAGAGGGCATTTGGCTCATTGTTTCTTCTTGGAGATCTCGGGAGTGATCAGTGATCGGCATAAATTATGAATTTTAGCATATGTTTGGTTACGTATGGAAATGTTTTTATACTCCGACAATAAGGGAGCTGAATATATGGCTAATTATTCCTTTGATCAATATATTAAAAAAGCAATGAAATACGATTTTCTAGCTAACTACTATAAGTATAGTGATCCATCTAAGCATATTCATTATTATCAAAAGCATTTGTACTATATCCAGCAGGCCATCTTAACTTCTTCTGAAAATACGAATCTGCGCGTAAATCCGCCGCAAATTCGTATACTTCACGCTTCTCCAGATTCTCCATCTGTAGATATTTATATTAACAACAAACGAGTGATTCGCAACTTAACTTATAAACAAGAAACAGATTATATTGAATTACAAGAACCTGGAAGATATACAATTTCTATTTATCCCGCTGGAGAAACCGGAAGACCTGTTTTAACGGAATCATTTACATTTGAAGGAAACCAAAATTACACGGTAGCGGCGGTAGATGAACTAAACAAGCTTGATTTATTGTTTATCTATGACAATACGGATGTACCAAGTGGAGAAACAAAGCTTCGGTTTGTGCACCTTTCTCCTGATGCTCCTGCTGTAGATATTGCGGCTAGAGGCGGAGACGTCATTTTTTCCGGAGTGCAGTTTAAAGAAGTCACAAAATATTTGCCTTTGTCCCCCATGCATGTTCAACTTAGCGTACGCATAGCAGGAACCAAAAATGTAGTACTCGAAATCCCTGCACTGAACCTTCGTCCGAATCGAACATATACGGTATATGCCGTCGGATTTGCTAAGAGCCGTCCTGCATTAGAAGCGCTGATCTCCCAAGATCGTTAACAAAAAAAACCTTCCAAATTGGAAGGTTTTTTTATTCACTGCGCGAAATTAAACGTACGCGAATATCATCATTTTTCAAATCAAACTTTTGTACTTTTACAGCAAAATCACTCTCTAACTTCATCTGCTGTAACGCTACGTATACTGATTCATTCTTTGGATCAATCATTACCCATTCTGGTAGCGCAAAGTTATTATTTACGTATCGAAGCACTGTGCGGACAGGAAGCTGCAGCTTTCCAACAGAAAGTGACTGCTGTTCAAGCACAATATCTCCATTTTTTTGTACGATTGGATCAAATGTCATTCGAATATTAATGTCATCGCCGAATACTTGAATCGTACCGTCTACTCTTACTACATCGGTGAGAGTAATTTTGTAGTTAAGCGGCTGATTCTTAAATTCTTTCTTTAAATATTTATCAATCAGTACATTTAAGTCCGCTTTTTTAGCCAAAATAGTTAGTTCTGCGTCTCCTTCTACTTTTTCAGAGGGAGTTGGATTGGCCTTGTCAACCGGTTGAAAAATAAACGCAATAATAAGGATAGCCCCTAGAACATTAATCCCTAATAACGCGATAAATAGGGTTTTCCACTTCTTCATATAACAATCTCCTTACTCGTTCCCACTCTCTTTCGTGTTTTTCTCTTTTTCATCAGATGTAACTTCTTTTACTGTTTCCTTTTTCTGATCTCCAACGAGAGGATCTTCTTCCTCCATTGATTTACTAATGCGTTCAGCCATTAGTTTGTACCCTTTTTTATTAGGGTGAAACTCGTCTTTCCCTAATAAATTTACGTCAGAATCATAAAAAATATCATCAATTTTTACATAACTTACATTATCATATTGAGAAGCAATTTTCTCGCTTGCCGCATTCCATTCATTAATAACGACATTAATTTCTTTCACATCACTTAATGATTTAAAGAATGGATTATAAAAACCAATTAAATAAATATGAGCATTAGGATTAAGCTTACGTATACGTGAAAACACGTCATTTAGACGTCTTTCATATTTTGACTGCTGTGATTCAAACGTTTTAATTGAGATATTGTAAAAGTAATCTCTTACCACTTTCATCACGTCATTGCCGCCAATCGTCAAGAAAACGATGTCTGCTCTTGATACTTCAGCTGCTACTCCCGGCTGATTTAACCTCGCTAATAGCTGATCCGTCCGGTTTCCTCTTTTGCCTAGATTCTCTGTTCGTACATTTTGCACTTCATTTTGTTTAGAAAGGTATTTAGTTAAGTATGGTACATAACCGCCTTTTTTAGACTCATCTCCTACTCCTTCTGTTAATGAGTCACCAATGGCTACAATATCTAAATCTACAGGAAAAAAGCCTTTCGGAATATGCTTTTTAGGTGTTAAATCCACTTCTTTCTGAACGGCTTCTTCTTTATTGTCCGTCGGCAAAAAAGTCGTCGTCGAACAGCTCGCTAACACCACCGCACTCATACTGCTTATCACTATACTTTTCCATTTTCTCATCATAACACCTACTAACTATGCTGTATTCTCGCTGTCACAAGCAATACTGCTTACCGCTCTGAATAACTATATCTTTATATCTTATCATACTATGTCAAGTTGATATTTTACTACGTTTCTTATATATAGTATATGTAAAAAAAAGGATAAGCATGTTTCTTTCATAAAAATATCCGCTAACACATCACTATAAAGATAGCTGTGTTTGGCGGATAGATTTGACGGATTTATAGCTCTTACTGAAGGGTTTTGATATCTTTTATCATATCTTCATAAGGAGGATCAGTCACTCCCTGATAAGATTTTTGAATGACTCCATCTTTGTCAATTAGAAAAAAATCCGTACCGTGAATAACCTGCGGATTTTCTTGTGGCTTTTTCACAATCGTTTTAAATTGGTCCAGAGCAAACTTTTCAATTTCCGCTTGTTTATAACCCGTTAAGAAATCCCAATTCGAAAAATCAGCGCCAAATTTAGTCGCATAGTCCTTCATTTTCGGTGGAGTGTCCACTTCAGGGTCTACGCTAAATGAAACAAAGCGAACGTCCAGCCCTTCATCCTTGGCCATTTTTTGTAATTTAGCCATATGAGCCGTCATTGGGGGACATACGGTTTCACAGCTTGTGAAGATAAAGTTAGCTACCCAAACGTTCCCTTTCAGCTGACTTAGCCCTACTTTCTTTTGATCTTGGTTAACATAAGAAAAAGAGTCCATCTTCCAATTGAGAGGATTTTCTATTTTGGAACCACAGGCTGTTAACATCATACAACTAATGAGCAGTAAAAAAAACAATTTATAAGACCAGCTTTTCATATGTTCCTCCTGCACGGTTAAAGTTTAGTCATAGCTAGGGAAAATCAAGGTAAACGTTGAACCTTTTCCTGGTATGCTTTCCACTTCAATTCTTCCATTCATTTGTTCGACCAGTTGATAAGACACCATCAGACCAATCCCTGTTCCTTTTTCTTTTAAAGAATAAAATGCTGTTCCCAGCCGTTTCACTTGTTCACTGGTCATGCCTATACCAGTATCTTCAATTTGAATATGTACCTGTCCTTCTCGCTTGTAAAGCCCTACTCGAAGCGTTCCTCCAGCTCTCATGGCTTCAATTCCATTTTTCATAATATTAAGCAGAATTTGATTCAATTCGTTTCGGCTGCCGCGAACATACACCTCTTCTTTTGCGTCTAATTCTATGAGTATATTATTTGTTAACAAAGCATAAGAAGATAATAAGTCTACTAAGCTTGTAATACACTCCAAGCAGTTAATAAAACGATGCTGATGAACATCCGGCTTGGCTAAAGATAAATAGTCATGAATAATCGCTTCCGCTCTGTCCATTTCGTTAATCATAAGATGAATGTAACTTAATTCAGTGTTTGAAAGCTTTGTGTTATCTTGAAAAAGCTGTAAAAACCCTTTTACCACCGTCATAGGATTTCGAATTTCATGGGCTACAGAAGCAGCTAATTGACCAATTGCATTCATTTTCTCTGCTCGCTGCAATTCCTTTTGCATTCTCGTTTTTTCCATAATAACTTCCAATTCATCAATCGCTTTAGCAATTCCATCTTTTGAATGACTGAAATTCGTTTCTACGTTCAGCTGTTCTTTTGTTGCTGACACTTGTTGAAAAAGCTGCTGAAGCCGCTCGGTCATTTCATTAAATCTTGTGTGTACATTCCCTAACTCAGAATCATCTTCGTATGTCAGCTTCACATCAAACTTCCCTTGACTTACTGCTTGAATTCCTTCTACTAATTCTCCTAGGGGCGACATTAATCGCCTTAGTCCCCAGTCTTGAATAACAATAATGAAGGTAAACAAAATCGTAAACGCAACGGCCAAAGCCACAATTAAACGTTTTTGGTAGATATAGATAGCGCTTGCATCTATATCTACACCAAGAATAGCCACGACTTTTCCGGAGCTGTTTGTAATAGGCGATAAAACGGTTATCCACGTCCCGAATTCGTCTTTGTATGTAGATGTTACGATATTTTTCTTTTCTTGTTCTGCTTGCTTAAATGATTTGTAAAATTCTTCTCCTCCATAATAAATCATGGATGGCTCTAGTGATTGCTTAATTTTCTTATTCGCTGTTACGATAATCTTATTTCCATGCGACTGGAATTTTTCGGTCGTCATAATATATCCCTGCAAGTACGACGGATGCAATTCGTAAATCTTTCTGAACTGCTTTTCTAGCTCGTCTTTTTCAGGAATCGTCCCGTTCCTTGAATCCACTGCTGCTATTACGTCTTGTTTAGATAAAGACTCCCTCCATAAATCGGCCATAATTAACGCGTGCTGCGTTAGTGTCTCTTTTGCCATCTTTTTTTGAACTTGATAGCTAATGGCTAAAGAAATGACTCCAAGGGCAACTACAATTAAAGTAGAAAATAAAACCGTTTTGTTAAACACACTCAAATTTCGAATATATTTTTTCATCGGTATACTCCGGATTCAAAAGAATAGTAACCAGCACAGCATTCGCTGGTAGAAAGTTGATTCTATTATATCACACGTTGGTCCACTTCTCTTTCCTCTTTTTCCAAAAAAGAGAAAGCCAAAAAAGTGACTTGCAAAAAGCAACCCACTTTATTCAGCAAAATACATAAAACCAATTGCACCAATACCTGTATGCGTTGAAATAATAGGCGTCGTATCTTCAATCGAAAATTGCGTATAGCCCCTTGCCTTCACAATTGATTCTTTTAACTTAGAGGCGAGTCCAAATCCATCTGCATGTACAAGCCCTACTCCTTTAATACTTTTTCCTTCTGTATGCTCTTCGAACTGTTTCGTTAAAAACTTAACAATTTGAGAATGGCTGCGCACTTTAGCAACAGGAGTATATACTCCGTCAGCTAGAGAAGCAATTGGCTTAATATTTAAAAGAGAACCGATCAATCCTTTTCCTCGTCCAATACGTCCACCTTTAACCAAATTTTCAAGTGTATCAACTACGACAAAAAGATTCGTATTTTGACGCACCTCTTCCAAGCGCGTGATAATTTCTTCTACTGTATGCCCATCTTCAATCATTTTCACCGCTTCAAAGACTTGAAACGAAAGAGCTTTTGTAATGTACATAGAATCAACAACGGTGATGTTTCCTTCTACCATTTGAGCCGCGCTTTCAGCTGCTCGAACAGTTCCGCTCATTCCTCCAGTCATATGAATCGAAATGACGTCATACCCTTCACTAACTAATCGTTCATATACTTCAACAAAAGAACCAATAGCTGGCTGAGAGCTTTTTGGTAATTCTTTTGAATTTTTCATTTTTTCAATAAAATCTGTCGGCGTTAATTCTACGCGATCTAAATACGTTTCATTATCAATGTTAATACATAAAGGTATCATCTCAATACCGTATTTTTCAGCTTCTTCCAACGTTAAATCAATTGTTGAATCCGTTACCACTTTAATTTTCGCCATGTGTTCACCCCTATAAGATGCATTGCAGACTAGTATAACATGAACACTTACAACAATATAGTTATAATAGAATGCAAGTTTTGCTAATTCGTAAAACGCATGTTCAACCTTTTATATTAACAAAAAAAGTTGACTCTGCTGAAATATTCAGAAAAGTCAACTTTTACGTTTATGCATTATGTTTTAATACATGAGACTTAAAGAGCTGTTCGTAATCTTTCCATTTCAACACGCGTTTTAAATATTCTTGAAACGAGTAGGTTTGCTTCGGAACTGATTCGTTCGTGATTTGTCTAATAAATAAATCAAGTTTTGCAGATAACATGAACCGAAACGTGCTATTTTCCTCTAAAACTGGAATTTCAGTAATTTTTACTTTTTGACCACTGACATGTTTAAATTCAAGGCTTTTTAATAGCAAGGCGATCAACCCTCTTTTTACCCGTTTATTTTATTATAATGCTTCAGGCACTTTCTGTCTTGATAAAATAAAAAGAAAACACAAATATTTTTTAAAATAAAAATGCTTCATCAACTTATTCGACAGTTGATGAAGCATTCCTTTTTAAAACGACCTTCTATTTAAATAAATAAGTGAAACAAGTTGCTTTCTTTATTAATTTCTGTGTAAGGGAATCCTTTTTTATCCATACGATTAATCAGTGGATAATAATCTTCTTTATGCTTAAGCTCAATTTCCACAAGTGCCGGTCCGCTGTCTTTGTTATTCTTTTTCGTATACTCAAAGCGCGAAATATCGTCTGTCGGTCCAAGCACTTCGTCTAGAAACTCACGAAGAGCTCCTGCGCGCTGAGGAAAATTAACGATAAAATAATGCTGTAATCCTTCATAAATCATTGAACGTTCTTTGATTTCTTGCATACGTCCAATGTCATTGTTTCCTCCGCTGATGACGCAAACAACCGTTTTCCCTTTAATTTGCTCACGGTATGAGTCAAGAGCAGCAATCGAAAGAGCTCCTGCTGGTTCTGCTACAATCGCATTTTCATTGTATAGAGATAAAATGGTTGTACAAACCTTGCCTTCAGGAACAACTACAATATCGTCCACAAGTTCTTTACTGATGTCATACGGAAGCGTTCCAACTGTTTTAACAGCTGCTCCGTCTACAAATGGATCGATTGCCGGTAGCGTCACTACATTTCCATTTGCTAAAGATGTCTGCATACCAGGCGCGCCTGCTGGTTCTACCCCAATCACAGCTGTTTGAGGCGAGATGCTTTTTACGTATGTGCCGACACCGGAAATTAATCCGCCCCCGCCGATACCCGCAAATACGTAGTCAATTTCATCTTCACAGTCATTGAACATTTCAACGGCTACTGTACCCTGTCCTGCAATAACGTCTACATCATTAAATGGGTGAATAAATGTTCGATGTTCCTCTTCACTGCATGCAATAGCTTGTTCATAAGAATCATCAAACGTATCTCCGATTAGTACGACCTTTACGTTATCTTTGCCTAAAAATTTCACTTGATTAATTTTTTGGCGCGGCGTTGTGCTCGGCATAAAGATTTTACCATCGATGTTTAAATGACGGCACGCATATGCTACACCTTGTGCGTGGTTTCCTGCACTTGCACAGGCAATTCCATTTTCTAATTCTTCTGGGGATAACTTTTTGATTCGATTGTACGCACCGCGAATTTTAAATGAGCGCACCACCTGTAAATCCTCACGTTTTAAATAGATATTACATTCATATCGTTCAGACAAAACGTCATTACGCTGTAGTGGTGTATGCACAACAACATCTTTAATCAATTGATTTGCAATCATGATGTCCTCTAAATGTACGTGTTTTGTTCGATTATCTACTTGTTGTTTCATAACCAACTTCCTTCCTCTTCTACCATTATTAATTTGTACATTATATCACAAAAAATTTAGAAAAATCATTATTTTTCATTAATAATAACTAAAAAAACTTTTCCAACTATTTTACTGTCCACATACTTTACATATGTTTAGCAAACGCTAAATAGACTTACAAAATTGCCCATACTTTCTACATGCAGCTGATGCGATAACAGGTATAAATTAAGAAAGGTTGTGGAATAAATGGAGTTTTCACTTCAAAGTCTTGAAAGTGCCGTTCCGTGCGAAATAGTTGCAGATGAAGAAAACGATAGATACATGCTTCGCAAAGCAGATACGAGCGGAGAAATTTTTAATACACCAAGCGAGCTGATTCAATGGATTGAAGCTAACTGGAGCCCTGAACAGTTTGTGAGCCCAGCGGCTTTTCACGAAATGATGAAGCAATTAAAATCAATATAAAAAGAGATTGAAACATAACGAAATCAATCTAAAGACGAATAAATGGAGTATAGAAGCTAGCTAGTAGGGGGTGCTTGTTACACCGCATTTGATTTCCATGCGAGACTTTGCTTTCCGCGGGCGGCCGGTGAGCCTCCACTCAACTGCTAAAAGCACCTACATACATGAAATCTACCTTCATCCTTATAATGAAAAGATCCGAACGATTCAACGTTCGGATCTTTCTTCGACTAACATACTTTGTCCCAGACTCGCGTTTTTTATAAACAAAAGAGATCAGCTTCGCTCGTATACGGTAAAATAATACGTGTAGGGATTTTTTTCATCTTTAATTCCTTGCTGCTTCGAAATAACTTTCCATTCGCTCAGATCAATCGCAGGAAAATGTGTATCTCCTTCAAAGGATTCTTCAATATGCGTAATATAAAGTCGGTTTGCAACGTCTAATGTTTGTTCATACAGAGTAGCTCCGCCAATCACGAAGAGCTCGTCTTCTTTTTCAGCATCTAATGCTTCTAGTTCCTCAACTGAATGAATAACGGTTGCTCCTTCTTGCTGATAATCTTTTTGACGCGTAAGAACCACATTTTCGCGATTAGGAAGCGGTCGTCCAATTGATTCAAATGTTTTTCTTCCCATTACAATCGTATGACTCGTTGTGATGCGCTTGAAATACTTTAAATCTTCCGGAAGACGCCATGGCAAATCATTCTCTTTACCGATCAGCCTGTTTTGATCCATTGCGACAATGAGGGAAATCATACGCTCACAGCTCCTTTGATGTGAGGATGCGCATTATAGTCTACTAACTCAAAGTCTTCAAATTTAAAGTCAAAAATTGATTTTACGTCTGGATTGATTTTCATTTTTGGCAAAGCATGAGGCTCACGCGTCAACTGCAGGTTTACTTGTTCAATGTGATTGCTGTAAATATGCGCATCGCCAAACGTATGAACAAAATCACCCGGCTCTAAATCACACACTTGTGCCACCATCATTGTAAGCAGCGCATATGAAGCAATGTTAAACGGTACGCCTAGGAAAATATCAGCTGAACGCTGATACAATTGACAAGACAATTTGCCGTCCGCTACGTAAAACTGAAATAAGCAGTGACACGGCGGTAAAGCCATATTGTCTACATCAGACACATTCCAGGCGCTTACCATTAAGCGGCGAGAATCAGGGTTGTTTTTAATTTGATTGATAACATTGGTAATCTGATCAATTTTTTCTCCGTCCGGCGTTGGCCATGAACGCCACTGATGCCCATACACAGGGCCAAGCTCGCCGTTTTCATCCGCCCATTCATTCCAAATGCGCACGCCGTTATCTTGTAAATACTTAACGTTTGTATCTCCTTGTAAAAACCAAAGCAGTTCATGAATAATTGATTTTAAATGAAGTTTTTTTGTCGTTAATACCGGGAAACCTTCTTGTAAATTAAAACGCATTTGATAGCCAAATGTGCTAATTGTACCTGTTCCTGTCCGATCTTCTTTTTTTGTTCCATTTGCTAACACATGCTCGCAAAGTTCAAGATATTGTTTCACTTCCGACACTTCCTTTATTAAAAAGTCCTTTTCTATTGTATAAGTGTTCACGAGCTAAGTAAACAACTAAATCTCAGCTCATGCAGAAAAGTTTTTTATCATTTAGATACGCAATTCCCCCTAAAAAAACGAGAATGAGACCTAACAAAATCAATTAAATAATCGAGTATGAATCGCTTATGACACCGCGGTTGCTCTCCGTGCAAGGCTTTGCTTTCCGCGGGCGGCTGATGAGCCTACTCGTCGCTTACACTTGGGGGATCTCATCTGTTCCGCTTTCCCCGCAGGAGTCTTCGCCTTGCCCTCCAATCAACCGCTAAAAGCAACTAAATAGATTAAATCTACGTTCACTATCAAAATAAAAAGATCCGAACGAGTTAGATTCTCTGCCAAGAATCTCGATTCATCGTTCGGATCTTCCTTCGGCTAAACTACTTTTTTAACAGCTTAGTCTTTGTTAATTAAATACAATTGTGCGGTTTTCATGCACTAAAATGCGGTCTTCTAAATGCCATTTTACAGCACGTGCGAGCACCGTACGTTCAATTAAGCGGCCTTTTTTCTTTAAGTCATCCGCATCATCACGGTGGTTCACGCGTTCAATATCTTGTTCAATAATTGGTCCTTCATCCAAGTCGTCTGTTACATAGTGAGACGTAGCACCAATTAACTTTACACCTCGTTGATATGCGCGTTCATATGGACGTGCTCCAATGAATGCCGGTAAGAATGAATGGTGAATATTAATGATACGATACGGATTTTCAGCCACAAAAGTCGGCGTTAAAATTTGCATATAACGCGCCAAGATAATTACGTCAATATTATAATCTTTTAATACCTGCAGCTGTTTGGCTTCTGCTTCTTGGCGAATGTCTTTTGTCGCAGGTATATGCTTAAACGGTATACCGAATGATTCAACCACTTCGCGCGCATCTTCGTGATTGCTCACAACGACAGCAATGTCTGTCATCAAATCTCCGCTTTCCCATGCCCACAGCAGCTCTAGCAGACAATGAGGCTCTTTTGACACAAAAATAGCTGTTTTTTTCAAATTATGAGCATATGTAAACTGCCAGTTCATTGAAAATGTATTGGCAATTTTTTTGAAATTTTCTTCTAGTTTTGCTTCTTTAGCTAATAAATCCTCACATTCAAATTCGAAACGGATAAAAAACATCCCCCCTTCGTGGTTCGTTGAATGTTGACTTGATTCTACAATATTTGCACCGTGCTCATGTAAAAACGTAGATACTGCCGATACAATACCCGGTTTGTCCGGACAGCTAATTAGCAGCCGACCGCGATTTTTATATTTCTCTTTATATGAAGTTAAATGTTTTTGAATATGCGATTTCATGTAATTCCCTCTCTTTTTTTAAATATACAGACAATTGTACCATTATCCTTGTAGCGATGCGACATTGAAATAGTGCTTTGACAAAAGAAAGCCCAAACGTTTGCTTCAGCTTGTGTACTTGTTGTTTTAACATCCACTCCCATTAAATCGTTCATTCACTCACCTTTACGTTCTACACATACCTAAAATGAGTGTTTCCTAAAGTGCTACAGCTCATCCCCTTCGCTTCCTGCTTTTGAATTAACCATAAAAAAGCCGCTGGCACAACACCAGCGGCTTTTCCTTATTATTGAACAGCTTTTTCACTAACTTCATGCAAGGCATTCCGTACCTTTCCATATTCACTTGCGTGAGGACGATCTCCGTCGTCTTCGTATCCGTAATCAAACATTCGATTTCGATTTAACGTTAACTTAGTAATAGTTGGACGCAATAAATCAAATAATTCAAATCTTTTCTGTAAATGTGGAAATGATGCCTGATAATGTAAAATTTCTGCTCGTACACTTTTCCAAAAGTCCTCTTCTTCTACACCTTCATGCTCTTCTAAAATAGTCGCTAAATAGCGGAAGTGACAAATAAATAACCCTGTTAAAATAAACTGCGTCAATCCTTCTGGCTCTTCGCTGCGCAGCACTTCTTTTAATTCAAAAGATAACTGCTGCAGTTCTTCAAACGGCTGATCACTAATATTCACGTCGTCTACAAAATCTTTCATAATAATTCGAACCGGCTTGTTATTTTTGAGAACCAGTACCGTATTTTGCCCGTGCGGGGAGAATACAGTTCCGTATTGATACAAGTAGTGAAGTAGCGGCGGCAAAACAGCGCTGGTTAGCGCATCAATCCACTCGTTAGGAGTCAGGCCCGACCTTTTTATATATGACGAAACTAAAGCTTGTCCTTCACTGTCAACATGTAATAACGCAGCTAGCGTAATCGCACGCTCGCCTTCTTCTAACTCTTGATAAATGCTTTCACGCCAAACGACTCCAAGCATTTCTAAATACTGATAAGGTGCGTTTTTAATAGAAGCAAACGTTGGCTGAGATACGTTTAACGTAGCCACTTCGCCTAAAAGCCCTACTTTGCACGTATCTTTTAAAAACGTGTCGCGATCTCTTATGCCTTTTATATGCTGAGTGACTTGAGGAGCAATTACCGTCCGCTCACTTGGAAGGCCTCTGTACACAAGCGTATTTAATATACTCATGGGAAGCTTCACGTGATACTTATCTCGATTTGTTGTATTCACAAATGTCCGAATCGACTGCTGAGGCAAGTATTGATCTTCACCTTCTCCTAACGGAACAATTAAATCATTTGCAATGTATTCAGCGAATAAAGGAACAATCACGTTCATCCACTGCCATTCATGGACGGGAATATAGTAATAGTCTGCTGCTAAAAGGTCTTGGCTTGTTAATTCTTTTTCAAATTCAGCTAGCGTCTCACCGCTTATCTCCTGTTTCATAACATCATCAAAGCCGAGGGTATCTAATGAATGAAAAGAAGCAATTTGCTTCGCTACAGCAATCCATGAAAGCTGAATTTTTTGTTTTTGCTCGGGCGCAAACCGAAGATAGTCATCATAGCCAAACCCAATGCGCCCTTTATTATACGTAATCCAAGGATGTCCCGTCATTTCACCTTCTAGCTCTGCATAATCCATATCTGCTAATTCATCCGCTGATTTTCGATTTTGCAAATGCAAATCTGCTACTAGTGTATGAAAATATTCTTTTGCTAAGTGACCTGCAGTTGAGCTAGACATTCCTTTGTCTTCAGATAAGCTAATTAACAGCTGCAGCGCTTCTGAAAATGTAGGCGTTGACGCTTTAGATGTCAGCTTAATACTTTCTGGCAGTACAGAAAAACTGTCAAACAATCGCTGTTTCGCTTGATATGTATACGTAACGCCTCGGTGGTCTTCCCATCGATACGTGGCAAGCGCACCCTGCTTTTGCAGCTGTTTTGGCTCAATAATATTTTCATACATGAATTCCCGCAGCATTTTAGCTAAAAGCTGGCGATTTGCTTTTTCCCATGATTGCTTATTAAATACGGAAAGATTCGTTTCTTTGATTTTCATCCTTCATTCTCCTTTACTTGTCTTAGAATAGGGATTGTTTTATTACGCAACGGCATTACAGCGCTAGCAGCTAGCAAAGCAGCGGCACCAACTGCTAAAGGAAGCGCTAAATTTACTTTGCTGATTTCTAGTGCTAAAAGCGGTGCAATCAGCAGGGCAATATTTTGAACAGCAATAAGCCAGCTGTAATAGTAAGCAGCTCCTTCTTTGCTTTTTTGAAATAAGTAGATATCAAGTATAACCATGCTGAGATAAAACCCGGCTCCATATAAAATTCGACTTATAATAAACATGCTGAGATGATCGGCATATGCTTGCAAACATAGCAGTAAAGCACTAGCACCCGTTACGCTATAAAAAAGCGGTATAACTTTTCCATTAAATAGCTTTGTAGGTACCGCAAGCTTTAAGACGATCGCCATAATACTCGGCATCACATATAACAAAGCGCTGCCTTGACTGCTCATGCCATATGTGTCACTTGTAAACAATGTAAAATAAGGGCGAATGACATTGTGTCCAAGGTGAAAAAAGAAAATAGCCAGCAAATAGAAAAAAATAGGCTCGTTTATACTTTGAGTGTATGCTGGTGTTTTTTCTTTTTTTAAAGATGAAGCTTTTCTTGTTACGAGCCATACGGCCAGTACCATATCAGCTAAAGCAAAGTATTGATATACTTTAAGCGGCATTTCCCATGCAATAATCGCACTTCCAAACAAGCTAGCGACAATAATAGCCGTATGAACAATAAATACATAGGTTGTTGCAGCACCTGCCTTTTTCTGTCCATTTTTCATGCCGCCTACTAAATATGGGTATAAAAGATATAAACTGCTTTGAAACACAAGTAATACTAACGAAGTGGCTAAAAACCCATAAAAAGTAGAAACTTCACTCAGAATGACTTTAACTAAGGCTGTCATTAGAAGTGACGCTACGATTATATGTTTTACTTTCCACTTCTTAAGCAGCATTCCCCATAAAGGAGTCATAACAATGACCACAATCCGGCAGCAAATAATAAAAAAAGACGTCATTGCAACTCCATCCACATGGAAAGCACTTGTAAAATACTGCGGATAAAATGGTGATAATAACACTTCCGACGTCATGGTCATAAATAAACAGATAAAAACAAAGCGCGGAGAAATCATCTCTTAAAACCCAAACTTTTGGAAAACAGTATTTTTATATATTTTATACACGTTTTTACCTGCAATTTGATTAATCAAGACAGCATTGCGATAAGCGCCTAAACCTAAGTCTGGTGCTCCAACCCCGTGTGTATGAAGTTCTCGGTTTTGAACGAATAGCGGGGCGCCTTTTTTCTTCATCTCAACTTGATAGAGTTCGTTAATTTTCAGCTGTCCTTTTTCATCAAACAGCAAATGTTCTTTTAAACCTTCCATAAAAGAAGGCTCTTTTGCATGATAGCCCGTGGCCATAATGACAATTTCACTTTCTTCTTTTTCAAACGAGTCCTGCTCGTATTGGTGAAGAGTAAGAAGATGTGTATCGTTTGTCTTTTCAACGCCTGCAAGTTCCGTAAGCGCGCGCATCGTTAGTGGCACTTCTTTTCCTCCAATTGTTCGTTCGTAAATCAAATCATAAATATCACCGATCGTTTCAAAGCTTATTCCTTTGTATAAAAGAGCTTGATTTCGTAAAACGCTCTCTTTTTTCTCTTGGGGCAATCTGTAAAAATAGCGGGTATAATCAGGCGAAAAATGTTCAAGGCCAAGCTTTGAATATTCCATCGGATAAAACCCTTTTGAGCGCGTATACCAATTCAGCTTATAGTCAAACTGAGGCTGCTGTTGAAGTAAGTCATAGACAATTTCAGCTGCGCTTTGACCAGAGCCAATTACGGTAATACTTTTAGCCTTCAGCGTTTGTTCACGATTCATTTTGTACTGAGCGGAGTGATAGAACGTATCGCTGGCTACTGATTGAAAGTCTCTTGGCACTACGGGCTGTGTACCTACTCCGGTTACAAGATGATAGCTGTAATAGGTATGAAGCTTTCCTTCTTTTTCAACCGTTACTTCATAAAAAGGTTTAGCGTCTTCATGCATTTTTACTTCTTTTACTGTGCTGTTAAATTCAAGCCCACTCAGCTGGCTCGCTACCCAGCGGCAATAATGATTGTATTCATTTCTCGGAATGTGAAACTTCTCAAAGAAATAAAACTGATACAAGCGCTCATGCTCATGCAAATAATTTAAGAACGTGTACGGACTCTTCGGATCCACCATCGTGACCACGTCTGCCATAAACGGAACTTGAAGAGTTGTCCCTTCTAAAAGCATTCCTGGATGCCAATTAAACTCCTTTTTTTGTTCAAAACATTTATATGTACAATCTGTTTTATCAATTAAAGCTGCTAATCCTAAATTAAATGGACCAACTCCTACTCCAATTACGTCTAAAATGTCCCGTTGTTCCATTCGCTCCACCTTCTTTCAAATACTGTTCTTTCACATTTCAGCAGTACGCCTGTTTTATCAGGCAGCGACACTTCTTTCATAAATTGAAACCCGCATTTTTTAAATACTGCAATCATCTTTTCATTTCGTATATCTGGTTCCGCTATTACTTTAGCAGTATCTGCTACCTCGAACTTGTGCTTTAGTAAACTAAGAAGGAGCGGATAAATATAGCCTTTTCCTAAAAAAGCAGGGTCTCCAATTAATAAATGAATCCCTTGGTCTCCTTTTTCATAAGGGTAATAGTTACTGATAATATCGCCGTTAACCGTATAAGATTCCCAATAGCTCATAGGCACACCGTCAATTTCTCCAATTAGCAGTTTTTGATGGGAATCAGCTAGAAATGTTTTTAAATGCTGCTCATACGCCTGTTTTGAAATATTTAAATTCCAATACGGAATAACATGCGGTTCATGCATCCACTTGTACAGCCGTTCGAAATCTTTTGCAAAAGAAACAGAGCGAAAGGTGATGCTCTGCTCCTTTTGCTGCATCATAAATGGATACTGCGTTTGTAATGCCGATTTCATACCCGTACACCTGCAGATTCGTACAGAGGATTTTCAACATTTACATAAACAGACTGCGTTTCAAGAGAGCCTACCAGCTCATCCATATCATGAACGCGCGTTAAGAAATTGGCTTTGCAAGGAAGCACTTTCTCTTCTAACATCGATGAAACAAGCCCCGTATGATCTTTTTCTTTGTACCTCTCTATTTCTTGTCGCAGAATCAATAGCAGATCTGACTCTTGAACGAGGCCAGCTGCACCAAAAGCATTAACTAATCCTAAAATATGATTAAAAAATACGTAATAACGAAATCTTTCTTCTGCTACAGCATCATCACATACCGTATCGCTTTCTCCGTTTAAGGAAGGAAGCAGCTTGCGAAGCTCTTGTTCCTTTGATTTCATAAAGTAATAGCCTTGGTTGTCACGGTAGTAAAACACCGATGGATATCCATTTTCATCAAGTTTAATAACGGAATTTTGCTGATGAGCTTCCAGCGCAATTCCTTTTTGAGTGTAAAGCCACATCATAGGATGAAAAGAGACATCTAAATAGCGTTTAAACCAGCGCTTGCTTATGTCTTCATTCGTACTATTTTCACTTGAAACAATATGATTAATAATATTTTCAATTTGAGAAGCTTTCCCAAACACATGATCTTGACACAAACTTGCTAGGAGTGTTGTACGGTTCCCTTGCTCACCTTGAAAAGGGTTGCTTCGAATCATGACTTCAAACCCAAACTCCTTTTTTCCGATCGTGATGTAAGCAGGATCTTCAATCACTTGAAAAGCCGGATGATTTTCTTGAAGCTCCGCCTGTAATCCTTCTTGCAATAAACGACTCACTTCTACACCTCTGCTTAATTCTTTGCGTTTATTCACTCTCAGTGAATTCGTAATCTTCACCGGAATAGAAAATTTGTACATCACATCTGCATCTTCACTGTATACGGTTCGAACAGACGAAGTCGGATAAAACGGCTGACCGTGTGGCCCTAGATAAGCAAGCCGGCCTTTTTGAATCCATCCACACACTTCTTCTTTTCCTAAAAGATAACGAGCTTGCAGCGGATGCATAGGTATAAGTGAATAATCATCCGCTTGGCAATACGACTGTATGAATTCTTCAGAAACCTTCTTATCTTTTTTCAACTGCTCTTTAATAAGCTGTGAAGCGGTTTGACTCTCGGCGGACTGTTCTGCAACAAGCGATTTATGTGCTCTAAAATAATGAAGCTGAAATTTGCCGTTCACTTCAGGCCCAAACACCTCTTCTTCTTCAGGTAATATCCCTTGACGGCTTTTAGGTGTCGGATGCAGCTGGTGGCCAATAAGCAATGACTGCTCAGATTCTAAGAACGTTTTGTCCCATTTATAGCACGTTTCTAACTCTTTCTGTCTTTTTTCAATGAACAATTTCATATTTTCGTAGCTTAATAGCACACGTACAATCAGCTCATTCACCTGTAGTAAATGATCTGTTACTTCTTTTAAAAGAAAGGCTAAAAGAGTGACGACATCTAACTCCTTGAGCTCCTCTTTCTGAATGCGATAATAAAAGACCGGAAAGAACAAGTGACGTCCGGTAGCTGAACGGTACTTTACTGGAAAGTAAAGAGTTACCGGCTGTTTTTCTAGCCTAAGAACGAGCGTTTCTTCGCTTTTCATTTCTGAAACGGACTGCCATACTCCCTTACCTGTTTCTCGAATATAGCAATTAATAATATTTTGCATTGTAATAAAATTAGCCGATAACTGAGCGTTCACGTAATCGCTCCTCCTTTTTCTCCAACTCTTTTCCTAAAGCCACGACTTCCTCTAACTGAGTGGCAACAGAATCAACTGTAATCATAGGATTTAACATCGTTAGCTTTAAATAAGCTTGCTCTTTATGCTTTGTTTTTGCCATGATAAAAGTGCCTTTTTCATATAAATGCTGCTGAATACGCTGATTTAACTTATTTTCATAGTGCTGCTGTTTTTGACAATCACTATATAAAGTATCTGGCACATAGCGAAATACAACCGCGTTCATATAAGGATCATTTAACACCGTAATATTCCTCTGCTTTCGTAAATGTTCAGCTGTCTGCTTAGCCGTTTCAATCGTATGATCAACCATTTTTCCATACTCATTTGTACCTACTGCACGGAAAGTCAGCCATAGCTTCAAGGCGTCAAATCGTTTGGTCGTTTGAATACTGCGATCTACCAAATGTACATGCTCATCTTCTTCAGGATTTAAATAATCTGCATGAAGCTGAATGTGTTTGAACATAGCTGAATTCTTCACTAGAAATGCCCCGCAGCTTACCGGCTGATAAAACCACTTATGAAAATCCATCGTAATAGAATCTGCCCGTTCAAGAGCTTTTAAGCGTTCACGATATTTATGTGAAAATAGCAGCGCTCCTCCATAAGCGGCGTCAGCATGAAGCCAAAGTCCTTCTTTTTTAGCTAGCTTACTCATTTCAAAAAGAGGATCTACGCTTCCAAAATCCGTCGTGCCTGCCGTTGCTACAACAGCAAAGGGAAGGTTTCCCTCTGCTTTAACTTCCCGTATTGCTTCTTCTAAATTTTCTATATCCATCTCGTGCCTTTCATTGCACTTTACACTCACCACTGCATTCATGCCCAGCCCAAGCTGAGCTGCAGATTGCTGCACCGTAAAGTGGGCTTTTTCGGAGCAGAAAATCCGCAGTTTTTTAGCTTGGAGCGGTAAACCTTCTTCACTAACATCAATTGAAAATGCAGCATGACAATATTCATTACGAGCAAGCAGAAGGCCCATATAATTCGACTGAGTCCCTCCGCTTGTAAAAACGCCGGAAGAAGAGCTTGGATAACCAATTTGTTGTGTTAACTCATCAATCACTTGATCTTCTATATACGTAGCTGCCGGACTTTGATCCCACGAGTCCATAGATTGATTCAAAGCAGAAATCATCACTTCCGCAGCAAGGGCCGGTATAATCGGAGGACAATGCAAGTGTGCCATTGCCCCGGGATGCGAAACATGAAGCGAATGATCCATCACTACGGCTTGTACGTCATCAAACAGATCTTCTAGCGGCTGTTCGTGTTCGCTAAAATAGACCGCACGATTGACTAAGTTCGATAGTTCGTCAACGTCTATGTGAGTATAAGGGGATTTTAGTGTATGGTAGTGACGTTTAATCATCTCTGTCATTCCGCCCATCATGGCTTCATAATTCTCGAGGCTTTCTTTGGATGATGATAAAAACCACTTTTCAAACGGCGCCATTTTATTTATTCACCCACTTCTCTTCTGCTGCTTTTATCGCTTCTTCAAATCTTGTCAACACTTCGTCGGTTTGTTGTTTCGTTAAAATTAATGGAGGAAGCAGACGAATAACAGCACCATGTCTTCCACCCACTTCTAAAATGACGCCTCTGTCGAAACATTCTTTTTGAATCAGCTTAGCTAACTCACCGTTTGCAGGATGACTGCCGATTTTATTAGCCGGCTTTGTTGCGTCTATGATTTCAACGCCCAGCATCAAACCTCTTCCGCGTACATCACCAATTGAGAATACTTGCTTTTGAATATGTTTTAGCTGACTCTGAATATAAGCTCCTAATTCATGAGCATGTGCAGGTAAGTTTTCTTGTTTTATAAATTGCAGAGTGGCTTGTCCTGTAGCCATCGCAAGCTGATTTCCTCTAAAGGTGCCGATATGTGCACCCGCTTCCCATTGATCCAGCTTTTTATCATATAGAACGACTGATAAAGGAAGGCTGCCTCCAATTGCTTTAGATAGCACTAATACATCCGGTTGAATATCAGCGTGCTCGAATGCATACAGCTTTCCTGTTCGTCCAATTCCAGTTTGAACTTCATCGACAATAAGCGGAATGTTTCGTTCTTTTGTGATTCTGCGAAGCTCTTTTAACCATGGAATCGGCGCTGGAACAGAGCCTCCTTCTCCTTGCACAATTTCTACTACAACACCCGCCGGAGTAACAATTCCGCTTTCAGGATCATCCAGCATATTTTCAATGTATGTACTAATGTAAGTGTGACCTTCAGCACCTACGCCAAACGGGCAGCGGTATTCATATGGATAAGGTAGAAAATGTGTATCGGGCACTAGCGCATGAATGTGCTTTTTGGGACTCGTTGTACCGCTGATGCTTAACGTTCCGTGCGTGGAGCCGTGATATCCCCCTTGAAAAGATAAAATCGTTCGGTTGCCGGTTGCTGTTTTTACAAGCTTCAAAGCCGCTTCAATTGCGTCTCCTCCAGTTGGACCGCAAAACTGTATTTTCGCTTTGTTTGCAAATTGTTCTGGCAAACTAGCAAATACTTCATCGATAAAAGCTTCTTTCACAGGCGTTGTTAAATCTAATGTATGTAAAGGAATAGATTTTGCTAAAACGTCTTGTATTGCTTCATGGACTACGTAATGGTTATGACCAAGAGCAAGCGTGCCGGCTCCTGCTAAACAATCAATATACTCTTTTCCATCCATATCCGTGATTACGGCGCCTTTTGCTTGTTTAATTGCAATAGGAAGGCGTCTAGGATAAGACCTTGCATTGGATTCACGTTCATTTTGCATAGCAAGCAGCATTTCGTTTGATGTAAGTTGTTTCGTTGACGTTGACATATCATATCCTCCTGTTTATTCAATTGATAATGATTTTCATTAACAATTACAACAATAAATGATAATGATTATCACTGTCAATAATTATTCTGAAAATATGAAATTATTCCTATTTCACTCTAAAGTCGAAAAAACACAGCATTTCTCTTATGTATCAAGGATTCACAGGGTTTTATGATGTTTTCCATTTAGGGAAAACTATGTAATAAGTCCCTTTCTGTTTCCAAATAAAAAAGTGCTACAATTCCTTGTAGCACTTCTGTTACTTTTGCTTATTCATCGTTTCTTTTGCAGCTTTTACACTCCTTGAGTCAAGCGGTTTCGTATATTGACAATTCACTCGAACCCCTGAACCGATACGAATTTCTTTCACGGGAGTAACGGATAAGAACGCTTGAAGATTTTCAGGTTTCAGCCCTTTTGTCCCGATTAAAATAATATCTTTATCTTTCATTCTTCTTAACAGTTTTTTAATATGAGGAATACCGTTTAGTGCACTTTTATCCGCTCCTGAAGTCATGACACGCTGAATTTGCTTATAGCTTAAAAGCGTTTCAAGCGCCTTTTCTTGATCACTGATTTCATCAAATGCTAAGTGGAACGTTACGTTCATTTCTCCTGCCGCATCCAGCAGTCGCTTTAAAGCTTGCTCATCGATAATTTTGTCCTCTGTTAAACAGCCAATTTCAATTCCATCAATGCCAATTTCTCTTGCATAGTGAATATCTTCAATCATTGTTTGCAAATCGTCTTCATCATATTGAAAAGATTGATTATGTGGACGAATCATCACAAATATTGGGATATGTATCGTTTCTTTCGCTTTTTTCATCAAACCGTAGCTTGGGGTTAAGCCGCCTTCTCCGATTCCAGTTACAAGACTTATACGATCGGCACCATGTTCCTGGGCAACTTTAGCATCATGTAAGGTTGCAGCTGTGACTTCTAATATCATTCTAAAAACACCCTTTCCCCTTTAATATAGAGCTTTTGCCTTCTTTTCCCTGTATTTATACTTAAAAAACTCTACCAAACTCTCTTATGTAAGAAAACACCCAAAAGATGTGATTAATATTTGCAAAAAATTGAATGTCATGGAAAAAGAGTAAGAACTATTCTTTTTCTCATGACGTTTCAATTAATAAAATTCTATATTTATACTAAAGATCCAAAAATACATCCCTTTTATCTAGGGTAAAGGATTTATTAAAAAGAGCGTGGATTTGTTTGTTGCATGAACATCCACTCATTTAAAGAATGAGGCTGCTGATGACCAACGGGTGTTGAGAAATCGCGACATCCGCAATCATGCATCGGCATTTTACCCATTCCTCCTTGCATTGGCGGCATTCCTCCGTACATTGGCGGCATTCCTCCTTGCATCGGCATCTGACCCATTCCTCCTTGCATTGGCGGCATTCCTCCTTGCATCGGCATTTGGCCCATCCCTCCGTGCATTGGCGGCATTCCTCCTTGCATCGGCATTTGGCCCATCCCTCCTTGCATTGGCGGCATTCCTCCTTGCATCGGCATCTGGTCCATTCCTCCGTGCATTGGCGGCATTCCTCCTTGCATCGGCATCTGGTCCATTCCTCCGTGCATTGGCGGCATTCCTCCTTGCATCGGCATCTGGTCCATTCCTCCGTGCATTGGCGGTAGCTCTCCGTACATTGGCATTTGAGCCATATCTTTTTGCATCGGTGGCATTTCGCCTTGCATCGGCATTTGATTCATTCCTCCATGCATCGGCGGCATTACATCTTTCATCGGCGGCATTTCTCCGTACATTGGCATTTGTTTTGTGCCTTCTTGCACCGGCATTGCCTGCATTTCTTTTGCAGAAGGCATAGGCGGCATTTTAGCAGGTTTAGGTGCTGCTTGCATATATGGATTGGATATCGGTTGTCCGGTTTGTTTCATTCCATACGAATTTCTCATTTTTAAGGGCTCCTTCCCATTCTCTTACTCCGTTTACGTTATTCTTTTTACCATCAATCTGAAATTCGTCCATAAGAAAATAGGCTTTCTACACATTCAAAATTGTAGAACGTATAAGAAAAAAGCTATAATCGAGGCAAATTGCAGATAGAAAGGTGGCACATGATGAATAAAACCATTATCGTATGGATTCGAAAAGATTTTCGGCTGGTTGATAACCCAGCTCTATTTCACGCAGCTAAAGAAGGAATGGTTGTACCTGTTTATATCCATGATGACTATGAAGAAAGCTCAATGGGAAGTGCAAGTAAATGGTGGCTTCACCATGCGCTGAATGACTTTAAAAACTCGATCGAAAAAATACAAGGAACGCTGATTGTACAAAAAGGAAACCCTAAAGATGTGTTACAAAAACTACTCCATGAAACGAATGCCCAAGATATTTATTGGAATAGACGCTATGAACCACATGTGCTAAAAAGAGATAAAGAGCTTCAAGCTTTTTTTTCAGAGCAACAAATAAATATTCGCACATTTGAGGGGTTTCTCCTTCATGAACCTTGGAAAATCACAAAAGAAAATGGAGATCCTTATAAAGTGTTTACAGCTTACTATAAAGCTTCTCAAAAACATTCCGTATCTTCTGCTGTAAAAAAAGTTACTTCCATACAGGCTTCCTCTAAACCCGTTGAATCTCTTTCAGTCTCAGATCTCGATTTGCTTCCAAGCATACCGTGGGATAAAACGATTAAGTCGACGTGGGAAGCTACGGAAAAAGGCGCTATTGATGTGTTCAAAACGTTTTTAAAGAATAAGCTGCTTCATTATGAAAAAGGACGAGATTTTCCTGCTGAAGCATTAAATTCATGTCTATCTCCTTATTTCGCTGCAGGACAGCTCTCAGCTCGAGTTCTTTATCATTATTTGAGAACTAAAGCAGAAAAAGTACGTTCTGATGCTTTTGAACAGCAAGCTGAAATGTTTATTCGTCAACTTATATGGAGAGATTTTGCTTATCAGCTGCTTTATCATTTCCCGCACACTACAACTGAACCGCTTAATGAAAAATTCAAGCAATTTCAGTGGGCTGACGGCAATGAAGAGCTTCAAGCTTGGAAAAATGGAAAAACCGGCTATCCCCTTGTCGATGCCGGAATGCGGGAGCTGTGGGAAACAGGTTTTATGCACAATCGAGTTCGAATGGTAGCTGCTTCCTTTTTAGTAAAGCACCTTTTAATTCATTGGAAACACGGAGCAAATTGGTTTTTTGATACCTTAGTAGACGCAGATTTAGCTAATAACACAATGGGCTGGCAGTGGGTTGCAGGCTCGGGAGCAGACGCCGCGCCATATTTTCGTATTTTTAATCCAATTACTCAATCAGAAAAATTTGATAGAGAAGGAGAATATATTAAAAAGTGGCTTCCAGAGCTTAAGCATATTCCTTCTTCTTATATTCATAAACCTTGGGAGGCCCCAGCAGACGTATTAGAAAAAGCAAACGTTACGCTTAATAAAACATATCCGACTCCAATTGTCGATCATAAAGCAGCTAGAGAGCGAGCGCTAGAGCATTATCAGCCTATCAAATAAGAGGTAAATCACGCCTCTTATTTGATAGGCTGAATTTTTTAAATGTTTAAAAATTCCATTTCGCATCTATTTGCAACTAAAAACATGTATTTGAAATCTATTTATAGGGTTTTCAAGCCCAGTTTCCCTCTCTATAGCACATTTGATTTTTCATATTTTTTCCTATAATTTGAATATATAATAATGATTATATATGCTTGAGAACTCTCTCATTGCATAGATCTGATTGGAGTGATTCGATGCCCGTTTGTCCTTCTTGTAACTATAAGGAAGATTATAATTTTTGCAGAATGTGCGGCACTCAAGTTCGGCACACCTTCACGAACCAAGAAGATCAGCTTTTTTATCCATTAAAAGATCGAATCATGACGGATGACAATGAACCAAAGCATCAAGCTATTTTATCTCATACCCATGATTTAGTATGTGCTATTACTGAAGATGGCATTTATGAATACGCTTCTCCTTCTTACGCTAAAACTTTAGGCGTTTATCCTGATGAGCTTATTGGACAACATGTGCTTATCAATGCGTATCCTGAAGACAAACACCTAATCTCGACTATTTTAGCTAACATGAGCAAAACAAAAGATGCCTCCACATTTGAATACCGAAAGTTTCACGTGAATGGCACCATCGTTTTATTAGAATGTAAAGGCGCTCCAATTATCACATCCACTGGAGAAATCGAAGGGTTTGTATTTGTCTCACGAGACGTAACAGAAAAAAGACAAGCAGAGAAAAAGATCCGAAATTCAGAAAAACTTTCTGTCATTGGTCACCTTGCTGCAAGTATCGCACACGAGGTTAGAAATCCTTTGACAACCATTAAAGGGTTTATACAACTGTTCAGTGAGACACAGCAGCCGAAAAAAACAATGATTTATCGAGATCTCATTCAGCATGAGCTCTCGCAAATTGAACATATTATCGCAGAATTTATGAGTTTAGCTAAACGAGAGTACGCATATACAGAAAGCCTTGTTATGACAGACTTGCTAGATGAGGTATTAAAGCAATTTGAACCGGTTACTGGAGTCAAAAATATCCACATCATTCGCCATTATCCAAAAGAACATCCCCTGCTCATTAGTGGGCAAAAAACACAGCTAACCCAAGCATTTATTCATATTATACAAAATGCCATTGATTCGATGGAAAGTGGCGGCAAGCTGACTGTATCGATTAAAAAATCAGCTAGAGAAACGCTATGTATTGTGATAAAAGATAGCGGATGTGGAATTGACTCAAAGCGTATCTCTCATATAGGAGAGCCTTTTTATACAACAAAAGAACGAGGAGTAGGCCTGGGACTAACCATTTGTAACAAAATTATTAATGAGCATAATGGTTTTTTTCACGTATCAAGTGAAGAAAATGACGGCACAAGCATTACCATTACCCTGCCTATGAAAACGCCTGAACTTTATGTGGTAGAAGTGTAAAAGAAGCCATCTGAGTAAATCAGATGGCTTCTTTCTTTAAAACAGCTGGGTGTACAGCTGATACTTATAAAGCATATAAAAACTTCCTATCACTGCCAGGTAAAAGATGAGAGTCTCTGCTCCACCACCTGTTTCATATGTTAAAGGAGGCTTAAACTTCTTCTTGCTAAGAGGAGAGAAAAAAGGTACCCCTCGTTTAGAAAAGAAATCTCCAAGAATATGAAAAGCGTATCCATAGGCTATCCCTAATGTAAAATCGTTGTTATACATCGTATGTAAATAAAAAATAAGTCCACTTGCAAGAATAGAATGCGTAATACCTCGGTGTCCAAAAATAGATTTAATGACTTTTGCGAGACCAAGAGATCTTCTACCAATATATGAATTTGGTTCATCAATATCAGGAAGCAGCGCTCCAATCGCAATGCCTACAACATAAGGAAATGTAAACGAAGCGTCTCCTGTTATAGCCACACCGGCACCGGCAGCAATCGATGTTGCAATATGTGTGTGATATCTCAAATATGCCACCTTCTTTCTTTTTCAACTTAAGGCAAGCACCGTGACCAAAATCATACATATGTTCGCCCAACGTTAACTATAAGTGAAGGTGGTAAAAATGTCAAAATAATCTATAGTTACGTAAACTGCAGACCGACTAACCCGATAAGCATCACAAGAAAACTAATAAGAGTACCCTTTCCATTTTTCTTTGCTTTTCCATCTTTTTTGACAATGGAATAAATCCACGTACTCGAATACACGGCGAATCCAAGAAAACCAAATAACGTGATATATGTAAACATGCCGAAACTCCTTTGCTTGTCATTACTATTAACTATACGAGATTTTATAAAAAAAACAAAGTAGTATGACGGCTTGTTTAATATCTCTTTCTTTTTCTTATACTAAAAAGAGGAGGGATGGCTATGCACCAAAAGCAGTTGGAAGATATATTTGACTTTTATGGACTGAGCGAGGTTTATCGAGGCAAATTTGAAGATGTTGAACACCACTGGTTATTTAAAGACGCCGAGCCAACTATACTAGAAGATTTTTTTAATTCTCACGATTGCGAAGACCTTGAATGCTGTACTCTAGAAGAATTTTGTTTTTTATTCATGAATTTTCAATCAATCCATGCACAAATTCCCAACGTGTACTATTACTAAAAAAGTGATTTCGCAGGAAAGCGAAATCACTTTTTATTAAAAGCCTAAAGAAATATATTTTACTTCCAAATATTCTTCAATTCCGTAATGTCCGCCTTCACGTCCAAGTCCACTTTCTTTAAAGCCGCCAAACGGCGCTTGTGGTGTAGAAGGTAGGCCATCATTTAACCCTACAATACCATATTCTAAAGCTTCAGCAATACGAATAGCTTCTGAAATATTTTCAGTGAACACATAGGCTGCTAATCCGTAAGGAGAGTTATTTGCACGGCGAATAACTTCTTCTTCTGTTTGATACGTCGCAATTGGAGCAATTGGTCCGAATGTTTCTTCGTACATACAAAGCATGTCGTCTGTTGCACCATCTACAACCGTAGGCTCAACAAAAAGCCCGCTTCCCTCTTCGCGTACAGCCCCTCCAGTTAAGACATTTCCACCCTTTGCTACAACATCATCTAAGTGGCGCTTTACTTTTTCTAACGCTTTTTCATCGATTAAAGGTCCGATATCCGTACCTTCTTCTAAACCGTTTCCGACTTTCAGCTGACTAACAGCCGCTGCAAACTGCTCTGCGAACGGTTTAGCAATAGACTCGTGCACGTAGATGCGGTTTGTACATACGCATGTTTGACCAGCGTTACGGAATTTAGAAGCAATTGCATTTGTTACTGCTTTGTCTAAATCAGCATTTGCTGTTACGATAAACGGAGCGTGTCCGCCTAACTCTAAAGACACTTTTTTAACCGTATCAGCTGCTCCGCGCATTAACAGTTTACCTACTTCTGTAGAGCCCGTAAACGATAGTTTACGTACGCGTCCATCTTGAAGCCACGCTTCTCCAATCGCTTTTGCATCTCCCGTAACTACATTAATTACGCCTTTTGGAATACCCGCTTCTTGTGCAAGCTCTGCTAGTCGAAGAGCCGTTAGTGGCGTTTGTTCTGCGGGTTTAATAACCGCTGTACATCCAGCTGCTAAAGCTGGGGCTACTTTACGCGTAATCATAGCTGCCGGGAAGTTCCAAGGTGTAATAGCTGCCATGACTCCCACAGGCTGCTTATGAGCAAATAATCGTTTATTAGGAGAAGAAGCTGGAATTGTTTCTCCGTAAATGCGTTTGCCTTCTTCTGCGTACCATGAAACAAATCCGTTGGCATAGCCAATTTCACCTTTTGCTTCTTTAAGAGGCTTACCTTGCTCAACTGTCATTATTTCAGCAAGTTCATCCGTGTGTTCTTCGATCAGCTGATGCCATTTAAATAATAATTTACCGCGCTCTTCTGCTGTTTTTTTAGACCATGTTTGAAACGCTTCATAGGCAGCATCTGCTGCTAGCTTCGCTTCTTTTTCTCCACCTTTTGCAACAGTAGCCACTACTTCATTTGTTGCTGGATTTACCACTTCATATGTATCATTTGCTGAAACAAATTCTCCGTTAATATATAAGTTTGCTTGCTTCATATTTCTTCACTCCCTGCTTAAATTTATCTACTCAATATTCTGTGCTGTCCGAAACGTACTTTCGAATTTTACGACTGGCTTGCGATTGGCTAATACCAAGCTGTTCTGCTACTTTGTAAGACGACCTATGCTGTTCAAACGCCTTGATGACCATTTCTTTTTCCACATGTTCAATCATTTCAGGAAGCGTATGCACAGGTGGGTCGATAGCAAACTCTTTTGCAAATGGCAAGTCTTTAAGCGTAATCATTTCTTCTCCTGTAACAACCAGGCGCTCAATGATATTTTCCACTTCGCGAACGTTTCCTTTCCATTCCTGTCCTAAAAATGCATCTAATGCCTTTGGTGATAAGCGTACATTACGTTCATATACCGTATTAAAATGATGAAGAAACTGATAGACAAGAGGCAGAATATCTTCTTTTCGCTCTCGTAAAGGTGGAATCGTAATTGGCACCACGTTAAGTCGATAGTACAAATCACGTCTAAACTTTCCTTCTTCGACCATTTGTTCCAGATTTTGATTCGTAGCAGCAATAATTCGTACGTCTATTGATACTGCTCTTGTTGAACCCACGGGACGAATTGTACGGTCTTGCAGCACATGGAGCAACTTACTTTGTGCTGAAAGAGAAAGTTCACCAATCTCATCTAGAAAAAGCGTGCCTTCGTTCGAAAGCTCAATGATCCCTTTTTTCCCTTCTCGAAATGCTCCAGTGAACGTACCCCCTTCATAGCCAAATAGCTCTGATTCAATAAGCTGTTCAGGAAGCGCTGCACAATTAAGCTCATGATACGGCTGCTGTTTTCTTGTACTAAGCTGGTGAAGCAGTTTTGCCACTCTGCTTTTTCCTACCCCTGTTTCTCCAAGTAAAAGAACGGTTGTATTTACAGAAGCAACTCGTTGAATGGTTGAAAAAACTTTTTTCATCGCTTCACTTTTTGTCACGATGCCTTCTAAATCCACGGCTTCGTTTAACTCTTTTTTATAGTTTTCAAGCTGTTCTTCCATCTCTTCTACTTTTCGTTTTAATTCCATTAAGTCTGTGAGATCCCGAGAATAGCTAATAACGCTTTTTAAATGCCCGTCGTTTGTAAATACCGGCCTTGTCCGCACATGAAGATACCGGCCGGAGTTTGTTTTTTGAACCAATTCAATTGCTTGATTAGATTCAATCACTTTTAGCGTGGCCGAAGGATAAAAAATTCCCATTTCCTGCAGTTCTTTTACGTGCTTTCCAATAAAATCTTCCACTTTCAAAGCATAGTTTTTTTCACACTCTGAATTTACAACTAACACATATCCATTTGCATCAGTTACAAAGATTTCATCAAATGATGACTCAAATATATCGTAAAGTTCGTCGTTAATTTGCTGAATATGCTTTTTATGAATGGTCATTTGAATCACCTTTTCGTCAAAAAATAATTATTATTTTATTTTATCAGAAAATGAAAAATCTATAAATAGAGTGTCCAAACATACCTATTCTTTGCGATTCATGAAGAATGAGTGAAGAGTTCTCTCTTCACTCATGTCTCAATTTCACTTACACTTCAACCGTTTGCTGTACGCTTGCTTCTAGTGCTGCTTCAAAAATAGCTAAGCCTTCTTCCAGCTGCTCATCTGTAATAACAATCGGCATTAAGATACGAAGAACGTTTCCAAATACTCCTGCGCTAAGCAGTAATAATCCACGTTTGTTTGCTTCTTTTACGATACGCTGTGTGAGCTCTTTGTCTGCTTCTTTTGTTTCACGGTCTTTCACAAGCTCAATCGCAGACATCGCTCCTAATCCGCGGATATCACCGATACAGTCATATTTTTCTGCTAGTTTTTCAAATCGTGATGTTACCACTTTTCCAAGGTACTCACCGCGTTCGTTTAGCTTTTCTTCTTCAATGATATCAAGTACAGCTAAAGCTGCTTCACATCCAAGAGGACTTCCGCAATACGTTCCGCCAAGCTCACCAGGATTAGATTCATCCATGATTTCAGCACGGCCAATGACACCGCTGATTGGTACGCCAGCTCCTAATGATTTTGATACCGTAATTAAATCAGGCTCAACGTCAAAATGTTCAATACCGAAGTAGCGGCCTGTACGTGCAAATCCTGCTTGAATTTCATCTGATACAAATAAAATTCCGTGCTCTTTACATAATTGATACACTTCTTGCACAAAGCGTTTACCTGGAACAATGAAACCACCTTCGCCTTGAATCGGCTCCATTACAACAGCTGCAATCGTTTCCGGTGCTACTTCTGTATTTAAGAAGTTTTTGAATTCTGTAATCATGAAATCTTCGTATGCTTCAACTGATAACCCTTGT
This sequence comes from Priestia sp. VA7, assembly GCF_055710015.1. Classification (NCBI taxonomy): domain Bacteria; kingdom Bacillati; phylum Bacillota; class Bacilli; order Caryophanales; family Bacillaceae; genus Priestia; species Priestia sp. VA7. Next base: position 817,160 of record NZ_JBVQPN010000001.1, on the reverse strand, counting down.
GGACGGCGATACTCATAAGGATATGGAGCTTTGTATACTTCAGGAGCAAACGGTCCAAATTCATATTTATATGGTTTTACTTTACTTGTCATTGTCATTGTCATTAATGTACGGCCATGGAAACCGCGGTTAAAGGAAATAATTCCTTGGCGCTTTGTATATTTACGAGCAATTTTCACTGCGTTTTCTACAGCTTCTGCTCCGCTATTTAAAAGTAATACTTTCTTATCAAATTCACCCGGTGCAATTGCTGCTAATCTTTCTGCAAGCTCTACGTATGACTCATACATCATTACGTTAAATCCCGTGTGAATAAAACGGTCTACTTGTTTGTGAAGCGCTTCTTTTACTTTTGGATGACTGTGCCCTACATTGATTGTGCCAATTGCGCCTACGAAATCAATAAACGTATTGCCATCGACATCTTTAACGATCGCCCCTTCAGCCGTATCAGCAAATGTCGGAATGCCATAACTTACACCTTTCGGAATGGCACGGTGTCTTCTATCTAATAATTGCTTTGCATTTTCTCCCGGTAAATTTGTTGCTACTTTGCTAAAAGTTTGACTCATTTTTTATCTTCCTCTCATATTAAATAATTCTTCAATTAGTTTATATGCAAAAAACGTGCCAACTTTTAAAAAGCTGAAAAATAAGCATTTTTAGATAATTCTAACGATATTTTACTCATCGATAAGTCTATATAAACTTATTGATGAGTCAATAAAGACTTTCCTCTCGCATAAAGTACAGGAATTTTATATTGCCATAAAAGGAACAAGGCTTTTATAATAAATGTATAAATATAGTAATGTTAGGATTGACCTCTTTATAAAGGAGTGAAAAATATGCTAGAGGGCTGGTTTTTATGGGTTATTTTATTTTGGGTGGTCTTTTTAATGAGCATGTTTGCTATCGGCGGATTTTTTATGTTCAGGAAATTTTTAAAGCGCTTACCAAAAGAAGACGGCATGTCTGAGCTTGATTGGCAAGATCACTATCTTTCCAAAACCGTCCACCTTTGGTCAGCGGATCAAAAGCAGCTATTAAACGTTCTTGTTGAACCAGTACCTGAACTATTTCGCGATGTAGCCAAACAAAAAATCGCGGGAAAAATTGGGGAACTCGCAATTGAGGAACAAGCAGCCTCTATAACGGAAGACTTAATCGTACGTGGATACATTTTAGCTACGCCTAAACGTGATCATAAATTTTTATTAAAAACATTAAAAAAGCAAAAAATAGATGCCGTCCCTTATCAGCATTTATTTTAAACTAAAAAAGGTGGCTGCGCAGCCACCTTTTTTAGTTTAATATCGTTGTATTCCCAAGACGATCATTATGCAGCTTTCGTTCGAGCTTTTTGTACGATGTGTACATAGCAATGCGCCACGGTACAATCATACCAAATGCTAAAATCCAGAACATACCGCCAAGCTGGCCAACATCAATTGAAGAACTTAAATATATTTTCATTGCAATCCGAATAATAAGCAAACCAATAATAATGAATGCAAAAGCTTTTGAACGCTTCAAGTAAATATGATCGTCACGAATTTCAAATTTAGACGTTTTAATTAACAGGATTGAGAAAATCATGCCTGCTATTAACGCCTCAAGCAGTTCTGCACCCGTTACTCGAAACATTGGAAAGATAAACATTAATGCTCCCGTACTCATAAAAAAAGGCGGAAGTATAATTTTTTTTGCATTCGTTGGTTTATCAGCAGCTTTCATTCGAATAACTAATATGAAAGAAGCCATAAAAATTGCGACAAGTGTTGAAGCAATAACCAATGAAATCCTTCCTTTACTATAGTTTAGTGTTTGCTTATATTATAATCCAAAAAACAGCAGAAGTAAAAGTGCAACAAAAAAACAAAAGAGTGTCTCTCCTGTTTTTATTTAGTAGAGGTAAGATCCGCTTTTGCTTTTTGCTTTTGTTTTTGCTTTTTCATTGATTTTAGTAAGAACCCGCCTTTAAATTTACGCGGCTCGTACGAAATAATGAAAGCACGAGGCTCATATTCTTCAATGAATGCTAATAGCTCTTCTTCTCTACTTCTTTTTGTTAAAATGTCCAATCTATAGCGTGCACTGTCTCTTCCTTCTCCTTGGTAAACAGTAACACCAAAACCTTCCTGTCGAAGGCGGTTAATTAACTCTTCATTTTTGGTCATAAGGTTAACTAAGAATGTTGTATATCCGATAGCAAGTCTAGATTCGATATAACTTCCAAGAATAATTCCCACTCCAAACCCAACTGCATATACAACCATAGCAAGCGTGCTTTGATCTCCTGAAAATACAAGAGATAAGCCGAATACATAAATTAACGCTTCAACAAATCCAAAAACCGAGGCATACATACTCATACCTTTGACTAAAAAAATTGTGCGCAGCGTCAAGATCGGTACATAGATCAGTTGCAAAAGCAAGATTAACAAAATATCTTTCAATTTATACACCTCTTTTTAACAATTAAAAATATGACGATTTCATTGTATCACTCCGTATTTATAGAAGATATAGTAAAAAAATTTTTTTCTATATATTTTTTACATCATATTCTTGTATATTTCCTAAGAGCAAAAGTAACTATTTTATCTTTTGAAAAATAAAAAGAATCTGCCAATTATCAGATTCTTTTTTTTATCATCTTCCCTTTTTAAAAGCCCGTAAACCCTCCAAATACGCTCGTTGTATAAATAATAATTTTTGTCATCCAGTCAAAATACAAAATAAATCCCATACCAATCATTGCATATCCGCCAACTTTCATCATAGAATTCATATGTTTTTTTAACCAGTTCATTTTCCCGATAAAAAACGTCATAATAAAAAATGGAATAGAAAACCCAAGTGAATAAGCTATCATATACAAAAGACCGGAGCCTGGGTTTGTCGCTGCAAGGGCCATAACTGATACTAAAATAGGGCCCGTACACGGAGTCCAACCGGCAGCAAAAGCCATACCAATAAAAGAAGAACCTAAGAGTCCAGCCGGCTTATTTGCGAATTTAAGCTTGTGTTCCTGCATAAGAATTCGAGGCTTAAAAATTCCTAGTACAACTAGACCAAAGAAAATAATAAGAATAGCGCCAATCTGCCGAATTAAATCCTTATAGTTAAAAAACCACTGACCAATAAAAGAAGTAGCAAAGCCAATCATAATGAAAATAACAGAAAACCCCAATAGAAAAAATGCTGTGTGAATAAAAGCTTTGCGCTGATGTGACTTAGCGCCTTCCTTTAGCTCGCTAACTGACACTCCCGTTATGTACGATAAAAAAGCTGGGTACAAAGGCAAACAGCAGGGTGAAATAAACGATAAAAACCCCGCGCCAAATGCCAAAAACAAATTTAAATCTCCCACATTTCCCACTTCCCTTTTTTGTTCTTTTTCGTTACCATTTTGTAACCAAATTGTCTTATCTCACTTCTTTCAAATAGTACCATTATCTTGTATAATTAGGTAAACGACTTGTTAGAAGGGATACATAGCATTGGCCAAAAAAGATATTCTATTAGCGATTGAAAAGAAACGAGAAGAACTCATCCGCATAGTCCGAGTAAGTGGATTAAACTCTCCACCTGCTATTAAACATAGTCAAGAATTAGATCATTTATTAAACGTTTACAATGAATTCCCTGCTCAAACAACAGAAACAACCTCTTCATGAAGGTTGTTTCTTTTTTTTACCTTCACTCTATCAATTCTGTATAAATCTCTTTTACTCCTGTTTCTTTGCTGAAATTCTCTTCTTTTTCACTGTGCTGAAGCTGATACATATTATAGTACAAACCGCCTTTGTTTAGCAGTTCAGTATGTGTGCCTTTTTCGACGATTTTTCCTTTATGCAGTACTAAAATACAGTCGGCGTGTTGAATAGTGGATAAACGATGGGCAATCGCAATTGTTGTACGGCCTTTTCCCATATCTCTTAACACTTCTTGAATCGCTTCTTCTGTTTGTGTATCAATGTGTGCTGTTGCTTCATCAAGAATAAGGATTTTAGGATTCCGGATGACCGTTCTTGCAAATGCTAAGAGCTGACGCTGGCCGCTTGATAAAGTGGAACCTCTTTCGACTAGCACTTCATTATACTTATTTGGAAGAGCTTCGATAAATGCATGAGCTTGCACAAATTCCGCCGCTGCTTTTACTTGTTCATCAGAAAAATGGTCTTCGTGCAGCGTAATATTTCGTTTCACGGTATCTGCAAATAAAAAGGCATCTTGAAGCACTAGCCCTACCTCATCTCGAAGCTGTTTATTTGAAAAAGACGATAGCGGTTTATTATCGATCAAAATGTCTCCTTTTTGCTGCTCATAAAAACGCATTAATAAATTAATGATGGAGCTTTTCCCGCTTCCCGTATGGCCTACTAAAGCCACTGTTTCTCCTTCGTTTACCGTAAACGATATATCAGAAAGTACATCTCGAACACCATCATAGGAAAACGTTACGTTTCTGAATTCTACCGTTCCTTTTTGTACCCCCTGCTTTTGTTCTCCTGTCATGACTGGATTTTTTTCTTTTTCATCCATCAAGTCAAATACCCGAGAGGCTGATACCATCGCTTGCTGATACATAGAGAGACGCTGCATCATTTCATTAACTGGCTCAAAAAAACGATCCAAGTAGTTGATAAACGCGTAAAGAACACCAATTTTAACAGGACTGTCAGCTACGGAAATACCAAAATAACTGAGCACAAGAATAACGGCTAAAATGTAAAGAATTTCGACTGCCGGCCTTAGCAGCAAACCATCTAACTTAATATTGCGCATCCCCGCTTTGTAATGTTCATCATTGATTTCTTCAAATTCCGAGCGCAGCCGCTTTTCTTGACGAAATAGCTGAATAATAGACATGCCTTGCAAAGACTCATGAAGCTTGGCATTTAACTGGCTTAGTTTCTCTCGAAGCTGTCCGTAGTAAATAGCGCTGTAATGCTGATAAAGCTTCATAAGTCCCCAAATGAACGGGAGAAGAACTAAACAATAAAAAGCCAGCTTCATATCTAGCATAAACATGGCTATAAAAATACCGACCAAAAATACCCCATTTTGAATAAAAACCGCGATGACTTCCACAAACATTTCTTTCATGGCTTCCGTGTCATTTGTAATTCGAGATACCAGGCTTCCCGTGGGCGTGTTGTCAAAAAAGCGAAGAGCCAAGCGATGAACATGAGAAAAAACGTCAATTCGAATCTGCTGAATAATTTGAAGCGCAATTTTTTGGAACTGCAGAAGCTGAAAGTATTGAACGACAATTTTTAAAAGCTGTAAAAGCAAATAACTGCTAGCCAGCCACACAAGAGGCTGAAGAGGCAAATACTTAGGAGTTAAATAATCGTCAATGAAAATTTTAATCAAAATGGGCCCTAATAAATCCGCAGCCGTAGCAATTAATAATAGTGTGAACGCTAAAAAAAATGATTTTTTATGCGGAATTGTATAGCGAAACAGACGTTTATGTACCGAAGAATGCTCAATTTTCATTTTTCGTCTCTCCTTCTTCTACCGCACGTTCAAGCTGCTGTCTATCGTACATATCCTGGTACCAGCCGCTCACGCTAAGCAGTTCCTCATGAGTTCCTCGCTGAATAATTTTCCCTTTATCAAATACAAGAATCAGGTCTGCATGAGTAACCGAGCTCAGCCGATGCGCTGTAATAATCGTTGTTCGATTTTGACGTTTCTGCTTCAGCGCTTGTAAAATACCCGCTTCCGTTTTTCCATCTACCGCTGATAGCGAGTCGTCTAAAATTAAAAGCTCAGGATCTAATAGAAGAGCTCTTGCAATCGAGATACGCTGTTTTTGTCCACCCGATAATGAAACGCCTTTTTCGCCTACTATTGTTTGATAGCCATCTGTAAAATCGAGAATGTCTCTATGTACATTGGCAACCTTAGCCGCTTCTTTAATCTCTTGATTGCTTGCTTCTCTTTTTCCAAAAGCGATATTATCAGCAACTGTTGTTGAAAACAAAAAGTGATCTTGAGGAACATATCCAATGCTTTTGTACAATGAATCAAAAGCATAGTCTTTAATGTCTTTTCCTCCCCATAAAACAGCTCCGTCTCTTACATCAAATTCACGAAGCAGCAGCTTTAAAATCGTGGTTTTCCCAGCACCCGTCTTTCCGACAATCCCTAACGTTTGACCGCGAGAAAGTGTAAAATAAATTTCGTTTAACGTATATGCGTCTTCTTTACCATACGAAAACCTATGAATAACAGCTTCAATATTTCCTGTTGGCATTTCAACGCTAGGATGCGCTGCTTCTTCAATCGGATTTTCTTCTTTTAATAAAGAAAATACCCTATCATATGATGCTCTTCCTCGTTCTACAATGTTAAATAGCCAGCCAAACGCGAGCATCGGCCAAATAAGAAGGCCCAAATAAGTTGTAAAGGTAACAAGCTGACCCAGTGTTAACTCTTCACTAATAACCATCTTGCTGCCAAAAATAAGAGCAAGTAAAAAAGAAAGTGCTACAATAATCGAAATGGTCGGATCAAACAATGCCTCTACTCGGGCTACTTTCATGTTCTTTTGCACAACATCTGCAGACTTAATGCGAAATTCTTCGACATCAGCTGCTTCTTCCCCAAACGTCTTAATGACTTTAATTCCGCTAATGCTTTCTTGAACCTTATCATTTAAAGTAGAAAATGCTGCTTGTGCGTGATGAAACCGCGCATGAAGCAATGTACCATAGTAACTTGTTAAAACGGCCATAAGCGGCATAGGAATAAGGCAAATAAGCGTTAATTTCCAGCTGATTGTGAGGGCCATTGTGCATAGAACAAGCCCTCCTGTGACAATGGAATCCACGAGTGTCAAAACGCCCGAACCTGCAGTTTGTTGAATAGCTTGAATATCGTTTGTTGCATGGGCCATCAGATCCCCAATTCGCCGCCGTTGATAAAAGGCCTGATTCATCTTGGTAAAATGAGTGTAGAGGGTATTTCTCAGCTGCTTGGCTAGTTTAACAGATGAACCAAATATCATAATACGCCATATGTATCTTGTGAAATAGGCCACAACAGCAGCTCCTAGCAAAATGCCAACCATCTGCATTAAGCGCTTTCCATTCAGCGCCCCTTCTTTAATGCCATCTACCGTTAAACCAATAATTTTAGGCGGGAGAAGTTCTAATGCTGCCACAATAATGAGCAGCGCTATCCCCGTTATGTAAGACTTTTTTTCCTGTTTGAAAAACCACCATAACTCTCGAAAAATTTTCATCGTATCCCCCTAGCCCCACAACTATTTTCTTATCTCTATCATAAAACAAAAGACACCCTTCTGAATAGAGAGTGTCTGTCCAATTAACCATTATTTAATTTGGCCGTTCATTGCTTTCATCATTTGGTTAATTTTTTTCTGCGATGGTTTCATGCCCATTTGCATCATCATCATTTTTAACATTTGTTCATTAATTGGTGGATTTTTCTTCAGATAGCTCATCATATACTTACGAGCAATGAAAAATCCTAGCGCTATCCCAACAATTAATGCTAGAACACCAACTAGAATATACATTCCCATGGTATTACTTCCTCCTTCGTGTTGTCTAACTTACAGTGTACTAGACCATACGCTATTATACAATATTTCCGTTCCAATTTCCTTAAATAATTACACAAATTTTCTTGTTTTCACAGGCCTCAGCCAGCCGTATTCATCCGTTCCATAATTCACTGCTAAAAAACAAGGATCTAGCTTGCGTAATACTTCAAAAAAAGCTGTCTCAGCATCAACATTGCCATCTCCTTCAATTGTTATACAGCGATTCGTTAATTTTATAGATGCTCGACTTTTTTTATGAGGATATTCCAGCACAAACGTCTCTTGATGAGTAAAAAAATGAGGATAATGAGAAAACGCCTGAAGCAATTCTCGTTGAATAAATGAAATGGGCAGTTGGCGAGTAATGTAATGAACTTGTTTTTGTAAGTGCGTTTCCTGCAAGTGACGTTTCATTCTATATTCAATCAGCAGCTGATAAATGAGCTTTTCTCTTCGAAAATAGGATGATGCAACTTCTTCCTCCATTAGATATACTTCATACGTTCTCACGATTCATCCTCCCTTTCGGCTCGTTCTTTTTTGTACCATTATACCGAATGGTGTACGCAATGCTTGTCTATCGATGAAAAAATTCCTTTGTTTTTTTGTCGAAAAAAAAGAGCAGACCACAGGAGTCCGCTCTTTCTTATGAAAAAGAATTATGCATTAAGCAAGCTTTTCACTTTTGCTACTACATTTTCAACTGTAAAACCAAATTCTTTCATGATTGTTTCACCAGGAGCAGATGCACCGAAGTGATTAATACCAAGAACTTGTCCTTCGTCTCCAACATAGCGTTCCCAGCCAAGTGTAGAAGCCATTTCAATACCTAAACGTTTTTTCACTGATTTAGGGATAACACTTTCTTTGTACTCAGCAGATTGCTCTTCGAAACGGTCCCATGCAGGCATACTTACTACAGATACGTCAATGCCTTCTGCAGCTAATGCTTTTTGTGCTTCTACTGCTAGGCTTACTTCAGAGCCTGTTGCAAGTATTAATGCATCCGCTTGGTCTTTACCAGCTTTAGATACAACGTATGCACCTTTAGACACGCCTTCGTATGCATTTTCTTTTGTACCTTCAAGCGTTGGCAAGTTTTGACGAGTCAATACAAGCGCCGTTGGGCGGTCAGTTGATTCTAATGCTAGGCGCCATGCAGCAGCTGTTTCATTTGCATCTGCAGGACGAACCACTGAAAGACCTGGCATTGCACGAAGTGATGGTAATTGTTCAATTGGCTCATGTGTTGGGCCGTCTTCTCCAACTGCGATACTGTCATGTGTGAATACATATGTTACAGGAAGCTTCATTAAAGCTGCTAAGCGAATTGCTGGGCGAAGATAATCAGAGAATACAAAGAATGTTCCTCCGAATACTTTTACACCGCCGTGTAGAGCCATACCGTTTAATGCAGCTCCCATTGCAAATTCACGTACACCAAACCAGATATTACGTCCGCTGTAATCAGCTGCAGTGAAGTCTTCTGAACCTTTAATCATTGTTTTATTTGAGCCAGCTAAGTCAGCTGAACCGCCGAAGAATTGAGGTACAGCTTGTGCTACTGCGTTTAATACTTCTCCAGAAGAAGCACGGCTAGCTAGGCTTGAACCCGTTTCGTATGCTGGAAGCGTTTCTTCCCAGCCTTCCGGTAACTTTCCTTCTACTGCTAGTTCAAATTGACGACCTAGTTCAGGGTATTTTTCTTTATACTGTGCAAATACATCGTTCCATTCGTTTTCTTTCTTTTGGCCATCTTCAGCAATTGTAGCTTTGAAGTGAGCATACACTTCTTCTGGCACATAGAAATCTTCTTCAAATGTCCATGCATAAGCTTCTTTTGTTAATTTTGTTTCATCGGAACCTAATGGAGAACCGTGCACGCCAGAAGTACCCGCGTGGTTTGGAGACCCAAATCCAATTGTTGTTTTTACTTCAATTAGCGTTGGGCGTGTTAAATCGCCTTTTGCTTCTTCAATTGCGTTTGCAATCGCTGTCAAGTCATTGCCGTCTTCAACGCGGATTACTTGCCATCCGTAAGCTTTGAAACGATCTTCTACGTTTTCAGAGAACGAGCGATCTAAATCTCCGTCTAAAGAAATATCATTTGAATCGTATAAAACAACTAAACGTCCTAATTTTAAATGTGCTGCTAATGAAGCTGCTTCAGCAGATACACCTTCCATTAAGTCTCCGTCACCACAAATACCATACGTAAAGTGGTCTACAATTTCTAAACCTTCTTTGTTGTATGTTTCAGCTAAATGACGTTCTGCCATTGCTTTACCAACAGCCATTGCAATACCTTGTCCTAGTGGGCCAGTTGTTGCATCAACACCTGCTGTATGACCGAACTCTGGATGACCTGGTGTTTTACTTCCCCATTGACGGAAGTTTTTAAGGTCTTCAATTGATAAGTCATATCCAGCTAAATGAAGCAAGCTGTATAATAGTGCCGATCCGTGTCCTGCTGATAATACAAAGCGGTCACGGTTGAACCAGTTTGGATTCTTTGGATTGATGTTCATAAATTTTGTCCACAATGTATATGCCATTGGAGCAGCTCCCATTGGCATACCTGGGTGACCTGAATTTGCTTTTTCAATCGCATCGATTGATAAAGTACGAATTGTTGCAATCGAAAGATCTTCAATACGTTGTGTCATACTCTTCATTCCTTTCAAAACTATGTACATATGTTATCATACTAATGATTTGCTTATTTGTACAATACTTGAACCAAAAAATTTTCCACTTTTACAGTTTTTGTGTGCCTTATTAAAAATATACAAAAAACTAGAGGGAACATTCCCTCTAGTTTTACTAGAACGTCTTAGTGAAGACGCTTCTTTTTACTCTCTTTTAACTTCTTAGGCGTAACATCTTTACCTTCTTCGTCCACAACTTTAATCGTATGAAGGTGATTTGTCATAGATTGTCGGAAAACTTTTAAATATTCCTGACGTAGCTCTTGCTGTTCTTTCGCTTCAGATTCTGTCAGACCTTCAGCCTTTGCCTTTTTTGAAAGAGCATTAATACGAGCAAGTTTATCTTTTGATAGCATATAAAACCTATCTCCTTATAATCAATAATTAAAATTACCGAACCGTTCCGGCAACATGTAGTCATCTTACTAAATCTCTTTCGTTTTATCAAGAGATTGAGCACTCTCTTGGTATTCTTGATAGCGGCGATGTACCGTCGCTTTTGAAATATTATAGCCAAAACCTTTTAGCGTAACTGAAATTTCAGCAAAGGTTAAGCCGTTATGACGAAGGCGGACAATTTCTTCAATTGGCGCTTCTTTTTTTTCTCTTCCCGAGTTAACTCCTTGATTTTTTAAATTTTGCTGCGGACGATAACCGTTTTCTACAGCTCTTTTCATTCCTCTTTTAATTTTAGCATTATGTAATTTCCGCTGATGCTCTTCCACTAAGCTAATAATATCTAACACCATTGAATCAGATTCTGAAAGCTGAAGCTGGCCTTGATGACTAATCGTATAGATGGTAGCATTTTCTTTATGAAAAGCATGAAGCAGCGCAATTCGGGCATTTCCTCTGCCTAATCGTGTTTCATCTTGAATAAGCAACACAGATATTTTTTCTTCTTTCATTGTATGAAGAACATCCAAAATACCCTCTCTGTCTACTTCATATCCGCTTGCTTTTTCCATTACGACTTTTTTTACGTCTAGATGGTGAAGATCAGCAAGCTTTTTTAATTCTTCTTGCTGGCGCTGTAAAGATGTTTCTTGGGTTTTTTTATCCGTACTGACACGGCAATAAATAATGGCATCCACTTTTATCACGACCTTTTCGGCTTCTAACAATATTCAGGAACGACCGTTACACACTACTGTTCAATTGCCACTTGATTATGTAACTCTTTTTTTAAAACAGGAATATATAATTTATCTCCAGGAGATAAAGACTGGACAGTGTCTGAGTTTAAGTCATTGACGTCTTCAACCCATTTGACAAATTCATTGGTGGTCAAATGATGGTGATTATGATACTTGTTGGACAATTCCCAAAGCGTATCTCCTTTTGTGATAGTAACCGTTGAATATTTGTCTAAATCTACTTTATCCGCTCCTAAAACCAGCGTCAATACATATGTAAGTGCAGCGATAACTGCAAAAAAAATAGCGTAATGTTTCATAGAATGTAAGAATTGTTGCATATTATGATCCCCCTATCAGAATATATGTTCTTATTTTATTGAGAACATTTGTTTCTGTCAATGGAATTCTTCGAACTTATGTTTGTATATTGACACATCACGTGGTATAATTCACCTAAAGAATAGCTAAAATTGAGGTGAAAAATATGAAGCTATCAAAACGTCAACAAGACATACTAGATTTTATTAAGCATGAAGTAAAATTAAAAGGTTATCCGCCTTCTGTTCGTGAGATTGGGGAAGCGGTAGGATTAGCCTCTAGCTCCACTGTACACGGACATTTAGCTCGTTTAGAAAGCAAAGGGTTAATTCGCAGAGATCCGACAAAACCAAGAGCAATCGAAGTTCTTCAACTAGACGAAGTAAACATCCCTAAAAGCAATGTCATTAATGTTCCTGTTATCGGTAAAGTAACAGCGGGTCTGCCTATAACAGCCGTTGAAAATGTGGAAGAATATTTCCCTCTTCCAGATAAATTCGTTTCTCCAGATGATCATGTATTTATGCTTGAAATTATGGGAGAAAGTATGATTGAAGCAGGTATTCTAGATGGCGATATGGTAATCGTACGTCAGCAGCAAACAGCTAATAATGGAGATATTGTGGTCGCTATGACCGAAGACAACGAAGCAACGGTAAAACGTTTCTTTAAAGAAGAAAATTTCGTTCGTTTACAGCCTGAAAATTCAACGATGGCGCCTATTATTCTTCGCCACGTAACGATTTTAGGAAAAGTAACTGGTGTATATCGCACAATTCACTAATCAGACACTGTATGTAAAACCAACTAATCATGATGTTAGTTGGTTTTTTTACGTTTGTTTTCTAAAAAAATTGGCATATTATAAATGATACGTTGAATCATCGCAGGCAGGTAGAACGGTTTTTGTAAATCTTGTTTTACCTTTTTTACTTTCTACCTGCATTTCCTCGACTCTTACAAGGAAATACAACCGACTATAAGAAGGATGTAGTTTATGACCAATACACCAAGGAAAACAGAACCATTTCAAACCATTGTACCTACCAAAGCAATGAACATGTTTCTTTTTCCTTTTTCCTTTGACCGAAAAAATAAAGAGCAGCTTGTTCATGCACTAGAAGCAAATTTGTTTGAGTTTTTTTCCATTCAAAACAAACATGTAGAAAAAGAATACTACGGAGAACAGTATTACGTATCTCATGATAGCTTGGATCAATATTTTCTTCCTTACATTGAATGTATTCTATTCCCTGATTCCTGCGAAAAAGAAGGCTTGCTTCGATTTTCAAAAAAAATAGACCATACCGTTACGCTACAAACTTCCTCCACCACCGTGTCTAGCAACGTGCTGTCTGTGGATGTTTTTTTATGTCCTTTTGAAATTGGCGTCATGACCATTCGCACTGAGATGAGTCATAATCATTACACCTATGATGACATTTTAGAATTCATGAATCATTTTCGTGTATTAGAACCGAAGCTTGCTGAAGAGCATGGATCCACCATTACCTATGAACATCATCGCTATAGCAAAGTACAGGATTATATTTTTTCACAGCTTGCGCCATTTTTGAACGAACACATCAAAAAAGAAGCCACGCGTGAACAGCATGTAGGGAGCCTTCCTTATTTTATCGATGAACGGATGTTTGTATTAAGTTATGTAACGGTAAATCAAGAGCAAGAGATTAACTCCACAACTTTATTTCGTACTGGGCAGCTAAATAGCTATACGCCTGACGGGAAACCGTTTATCTCTGCACACAACCACGAGTATATTAAAACGTATAATACCAAACACGTGTACTCCAGATGGGCTCCTGAAACCTATTACGTTATAACAGACCATGTGTTTTCGTGTATTTCTAAATCGACAGACTCTAAAACGGATCAGCTTTTGATGAATCATCTATTTGGCCAGCATTATTATAATTTATTTTTGCATTTTTTCTATAAAATCGTGTTGCTAAAACTATCTTATGAGTATTCTCAGCTCACGTTTCATAAAAATTCAGAGGGCATTGAGCGACTAATCCGCTCTATTACCGTATTTTCAGGTAAATATTTATTTTTAGAAATTAGCTCTCGCACAGAAGGTCAAGAGTTTTCTGAGCTCTTTAAAAAAATCTTCCACATCAATTCTCTTTATCAAGAAGTCAAAGAAACCCTTGGTACTTTGTATCAAAATCAAGAGAAAATCGCGGCCAAGCGTCACAATTACTTATTATTAATTTTAACGATTTATACCGTTCTTTCCGGTATTTACGGAATGAATTTAGTTATTAGCAAGCTAAAGGGAAACATCAATTGGGATAGTATGAAGCAGTTTTCTATCTTTGAATATATCGCTTTAATAGTAGCTCTATCAGGAATTCTGATCAGCATTAGTCTCGGAGTGAGCTCCCTATGGAATTTATTAAAAGATCGATTTAAAACATAAAAGCTGTTCGCATACTTATGGATGCAAACAGCTTTTTCTATTACGAAATCTTTTTCCTACTCCGCTTACTCTTTTATCAAACGTTATGCCGCTGTTACAATTTCAGAACAATCTAACATTATACTCTATAAGAAAAATATATACAAAATAATAAAATATGGTATCATAGGATAGGAATTTTGTACCTTATCTATGAAATAATTTGCAGGAGGTAATATGCTTAACTCATTTTTATCCAAAAGCCTGATCTTTTTATGCGTCATTATTCTTACCTGGTCTCTATGGGGCAGTTATAGTGCGATGACAAATTCATTGGAATTAAAAGGCTTGGCTTTAAGTAATTCATTTATTATTGAAGGAATATTTATCACTTTCCTTGTCATTTTTCTAATAGCTATTGCAAGTAGATACATGAACAAAACTGTTTTTTTTATTTCACTGATTGTTTTGACCTTAGGTATTCGATTAGCATGGATGCTTTCTGTTCAAACGCCTGTAAAATCTGACTTTCTTGTCATGTTAGATGCCGCGCGTAATATAGCAAAAGGAAATTATGAATTTAATCAAAGCGTTTATTTTACTACATGGGTATATCAGCTAGGCTTTTCATTCTATGAATCTGTTATTATTCGCTGTTTTGGAGATAACATTTTTATATTAAAATTGTTAAATATTTTTTATTCCACTGGAACCGTTATTTTTATTTATTTAATTGGCGCTAAAGTATTTAACGAACTTGCTGGGAGAATGGCAGCTTTTCTGTATGCGTTCTACATTCCGAACATTCTCTATAGCTCAGTGTTGACTAATCAGCATTTAGCTACTTTTTTATTTTATGCAGCTTTTTACCTTATTATAAAAAGATTTGCTCATAACAAGTTTAGCTGGCTTTATATTGGCCTTTTATTGTCGTTAGGAAATTTAATGCGCCCTCTAGGACCCATTATTATCGTTGCTGTTTTCATTTATTTCATCTTGCAAATTCTTCGACCTTACATTAAAACGAAGGATGCTGCTGAGTTAAAAGCTTGGCGAAAGAAAATAGGAAAAAATCTCGTAGGCATACTGGCTACTTTTTTTATTGCAAATGCGCTGATCAACTATTCTTTTGTAGCTAGCGGTATTTCTAAATATCCTTTAAGTAACAGAGATCCTTTATGGAAATTCGTCATTGGCTTTAATTACGAAACAAGCGGTTCCTATTCTTCAGAGGATGCTAGTCGTTTTATGGGTATGCCAATTGGGGAAAAACGAGCTGAAGCAGAAAAAGAGGTAATTAAAGAGCGGGTAGCAGACAAAGATCAACTTTTAGATCTCCTTCACATTAAATTCCTAAATATGTGGGGAGGAACGGATGCATCTACATTTTGGAGCATTTCATTAACTCCTCAAGAAGATGTGCCTTTCAATAAAGAGAAATTAATTAGTGCTGCTCAAAGTTATGAAAGAATCATTTATGTTTCAACTACTATTCTTTCCATTATTGGCCTTATATGTTTATTCCTGAGGAAGCAGGATAAATATCCGTATACACTGTTTTTATTACTAATCATAGGATACGTTCTTATTCACTTGCTTATTGAAATTCAAACTCGCTATCGATTCTTTATTTTTCCAAGCTTTATGCTGCTTGAAGGGTTTGGTATTTCAGTGATTCTATCTTATTTAATAGTACGATTTACTAAAAATAAAACTCAGATAAAATGTGAAGAGATAAATTAAATGGAAAGGATTATGCAACCGTGATAAAATTCCTGAAATTCGGATTTGTAGGTATAATGAATACCCTGCTCACCATTATCAGTTACTTAGCACTCATTCATTTTGATATGAATTATATATTGGCTAACGTACTATCTTATTTCATTGGCGTCATAAACAGCTACTATTGGAACAAATCGTGGGTGTTTCAAGCAACTGTACATAAATGGATGTTAGCTCAATTTTTCATCGTAAACCTTATTACCTTAGCAATTAATACATCTTGCTTATTCCTTCTTGTACACTATACACCTGCTAATCCAATAATTGGACAACTGTTGTCTACTTGTATAGGAATGTTTATCAATTTTTTCCTCAATAAAATATGGACGTTTAAGCACACAAACAATCACTCGATAGGAGGTAAAGCATGAAAGAACTAATTTCAATCGTGGTACCTATGTATTTTGAAGAAGAAGTAGCTAATGAATGCTACAATCGCCTGCTTTCCGTCATGCATAAAAACCACATTAACTATGAATTCATTTTCGTCAATGACGGCAGCGCAGACCGAACAATTGAAATCTTGAAGGACGTAGCTGCTATGGATTCTAATGTAAAAGTTATTGATTTTGCTCGTAATTTTGGGCACCAAACTGCCGTAACAGCAGGCATTGATTATGCTCAAGGGGATGCTATCGTTATTATTGATGCAGACTTACAAGATCCGCCTGAAATGATTCCTGAATTAATTGCTAAATGGCAGCAAGGCTATGAAATTGTATACGCAAAGCGCAAGAAACGAAGCGGAGAGACCTTTTTTAAATTAACCACAGCTAAGTATTTTTATCGCTTTTTAAATTATATGTCCGATATTGAAATCCCGAAAGATACAGGAGATTTTCGTATTATCGACCGAAAAGTAGCGGATGTATTCAAAAAAATGACTGAACGCAATCGTTTTGTACGAGGAATGATGTCTTGGATTGGCTTCAGGCAAACATATGTAGAATATGAGCGCGATGAACGTTTTGCTGGTGAAACAAAATATCCTTTAAAAAAGATGATCAAGTTTGCTTCAGATGGAATTATTGGGTTTTCAACGAAGCCTTTGCGTTTAGTAATGGTTATTGGCTTATTATCGGTTTTTGTATCACTTTTAGTTTTAAGTTATTCGATTGTTGTTTGGCTGATAGGTAAAAACATTCAGCCTGGCTGGACTTCTATTATGGTAGCTATCACCTTCTTTAGCGGTATTCAGCTACTTGGTTTAGGTCTAGTCGGACAATACATCGCAAGAATTTACGATGAAAGTAAAAATAGACCTATTTACGTTGTACGTGAAACCATTAACTTCTCGAAAGCTTCAACAGATTCTCCGAACGTACGTGAAAAAGTATATAGCTAAAAAAGCAAGGAAGAAAACAGTTGTTTTCTTCCTTGCTTTTATTCTTTTTGAAGCTGTAAATCACTTGGCGCCCAGTCCGGAATTCCATCATCTTCATCAAATTCAATAATGACATCCGTTACTCCTTTTTCCTGTAAAATACGATTTTCCAGACGATCTTTAATGTCATCAGCTTCTGCCACTGTTAAAGAAGGATCAATTTCTACTTTTAATTCAACGTGAAGCTCTTCTCCTTCTTTCATCACCATTAATGTTTGAATATCACGCACTTGTACATCTTGCATGACAATCGCGCCAATTTTTATTTCCATTTCTTTATCTGCTTCACCAAGCGCTCCAGCAGCATTATCTAAAAATACTCGTCCTACCACAAAAAACATCATAAGCCCAATTAAAATAGAAGCAATTCCTTCAGCTTGGTGAAAAGGTGTAAACCGTGAAATGAAAACGGCTATTAACGCCAATACGCCTCCTCCAGTAGCTACCAGATCTTCCATAAAGACCAGCTTGGTTGCTGGCTTTGCTTTCCTTAAATGAACAAAGCTTTGGGTAAAAACATTGACCTCTGCAGTATTCATTCCGACATCGTGCAAAATTTCTTTCATTGCCTTAAATAGGACAAACATCTCAAGTAACACCGAGATGCCAAGTACTGCAATATTTAAAATAAAGCCTGAAGACTTCGTGGGATGAAGAATATGGTGATATCCTTCTTTAATCGTTTCAAACGCCATAATCCCTACTACAAGAACCGCTCCTAATAGAACAAGATTAACCAATCGGCCGAAACCGTTTGGAAATCGTTTGGTCGGGGCTTTTTTACTTAATGCCGAACCTATAAAGACAAAAAACTGATTAGCTGCATCGCCTAAGCTGTGCATCGTTTCAGCAAACATTGCTACATTCCCTGTTAAAGCGAAGGCAATACCTTTAATGATAGAGATAATGGTATTAACTACAGCGGCCATGATGGCCGATTTATTTCCCTTTCGCAACAATTTAATTAATTCACTCATACAATCCCTCCGTTTGCGCCTTTGATGAGATTCGATTACGTTTAGTGTATGTGAATTTAAAAATTAAAAACCTCCAACATACAAGTTGGAGGTTTTTAGTCATGTTTCATTATTTTTTAAAACGGTACGGTACAGTTGTAACAATTACATTTTTACGGTAAAGCAAATGTGCTTTTAACAACAGACTGGACTGATTGTGAAGGATATTTTGCCAGCTTTTTTTCGTAATGAATTGCGGAATAACGACCGTAATAGCCATATTATTTTCCCGAGCTTTTTCCTCAGCCATATCGATGAATCGAAACAGCGGCCGCACTAAGCTGCGGTATTGAGAATGAAACGTAACAATACGAATATCAGGCTGCCACTTCTCCCACTTCTCTTCCATTCTCTTTTCGCTTTCTCGATCAAAGGCCACATGCACTGCAATAACGGTATCGCCAATCGTTCTTGCATAATTTAATGAATTTTCTACTACCTTTGTCATTCCTGCTACAGGAACAATGACCACACTTCCTTCAAGCTTTCCAATCTTTTCTCCTTGCTTAATGCGAAGCTGCTCTCCTACCGCTTCATAATGCGTATGAATTCTATGGAAAATATAGACAATAACCGGTAAGAAAATGAGCACGGACCATACTTGTGAAAACTTCGTTGTAAACAAAATAATTAGCACCGTTAAGGTAATGAGGGCACCAATTAAGTTAATGGTTAGCTTCCCTTGCCAGCCGGCCGGCTTTTCTCTAAGCCATTTGACAATCATGCCTGTTTGAGAAAGCGTAAATGGAATAAACACCCCGACTGCATAAAGAGGAATTAATTGTTCAGTCGCTCCTTTAAAAGCTACAATTAAGACAATAGAAGCAATTCCAAGGGTCACAATTCCATTTGAATAGCCTAATCGATCGCCACGAATTTGAAACATTCTTGGCATGTATTTATCAGACGATAAGTTGACAGCCAGCAAAGGGAAAGCTGAAAAGCCCGTATTCGCCGCTAGCACTAGAATTAGAGCTGTTGTGCCTTGAATAAAATAATAAAATCCATTTCGTCCAAACACACTCGATGCAATTTGTGATACAACCGTTTCATCTGCTTTTGGAGAAATGCCAAGCCAATAAGCTAAAAACGTGATGCCAGAAAATAAAACGGCTAAAATACCGCCCATCAGCATTAATGTATGAACAGCATTTTTTGCACCTGGCTCTTTAAAGTTAGGCACTGCATTTGAAATAGCTTCTACACCTGTCAATGCGGAACAGCCTGATGAAAAAGCTTTTAATAATAAAAACAAACTAATACCTGGCACTACTGTACCGAGAGATGGATGCAGCTCAGGTGAAACTTGACCCGTCGCTATTTTAAATAAGCCTACCGCTATTAACAAAATAAGAGCAATAACAAATAAATAAACCGGATAAGCTAATACGGAAGCGGATTCTGTTACACCACGTAAATTTAAGACGGTAATAAAAATCACCAGCAAACACGCAATTACTACATTGTAATGATGCAGCGTGGGAAAAGCCGAAGTTAAAGCATCGGTTCCTGCTGAAACACTCACAGCAACTGTTAAAATATAATCCACCAACAATGATCCCCCAGCGATAAGCCCGGGATTTTCCCCTAAATTGGTTTTCGAAACAATATAAGCTCCTCCGCCTTGCGGATACGCATAAATAATTTGGCGATATGAAAGAATTAAAGCCGTCAGCAGAACCAATACCCCAAGCGCAATTGGAATCGAATACCAATAGGCAAGGACGCCGACTGTTGCAAGTACAATCAAAATTTGTTCTGTTCCATAAGCCACTGAAGATAAGGCATCTGACGATAAAATAGCCAGTGCTTTAAGCTTACTAAGTTTTTGGTCGCCTAACTCTTTTGTTTTAAGCGGCTTTCCAATCAATAATCTTTTGAGAACTGAATAGTTCACGTAATTTCCCTCCGATGATTGCTTAGCTACTATTTACTGTTCATTGCTAAACTCCGTTACAAGTTCATAAATAAGTGATATTATCCCTAAAAAGTACCTTTTTATGTTAAAAAAGCGCACAAAAAAAACACTAAGGGTTCTCAGCGTTTTTACACAGCTTAAACCTCCTCTCCAAAACGCTTATGGGGTTAGCTGTCGGATTCGGGCTATGAGAGTAGCCCTACCTTTTAAAAAAAGGATTCACCCCAAGTGACAATGCACAAATTTGGGTCCCCCACTTCTGACGAATTAAGCGATAACAGGTCAATATAATTTTCGGTTAAAGGGTATGATCGATAACATGTTTCTTTCATAACTATCCTTTGTTCTTAGATAATATACTCCCGTACAAATGGTTTGTAAAGCATTATTTTACGTAAACCATAAAATAGTGCTTAAGGCACTTTTAACAGAAAAACAAAAGGTCTTCTGCCCGCGTACAGAAGACTTTTTTGCTTTAACTTTTTGCTTTTAAAACGGCTGCTAGCTTGTTTTTCGTTTGAGGACCATAAATGCCATCCACATCATAAGGAAGATACACAAGCTGAAAACGTCTGACTGCATCTTTCGTTTGAACTCCATATATTCCGTCTACTGACCCTACTTTAAAATTAACTGCGTTTAATGCTTTTTGAAGCTGTTTCACGGCTTCTCCAGAATCACCTTGTTTTAAAATTCCATTTGGAAGTGGATATTGTTCCGAAGGTGGAGTTGGTGACGGTGTTGGAGATGGGTTTGGTGAAGTTCCTGAAGGAATAACAATTGTTTTTCCAACCTGTAGGGTTAAAGGATCAGAAAGCCCTTTATTTGCTTCTTGCAGCGCTTGTACTGTTATTCCGTACTTCTGTGCAATACTGTACAGCGTATCTCCTTGCTTGATCGTATACGTTTTTGTACCTGGTTCAGAAGGTGATGGATTTGGTGTCGGTGTCGGTGTCGGTGTTGGAGATGGTGATGGATTTGGAACTGCACGCCGAGGTAAATTTAAATATACGGCAATTCCTTTAGCATACGATTCACCCATACTTTTTAAAAAAGCTTCATTTTGAAGAAGTGCTGCATCGGCGCTCCTATCAATAAAAGCTATTTCAGTGAGTACTGCAGGCATATTTGTTAAGCGAAGCACCGCATAATTGGCTGATTTTCGTCCGCGATTCGGATGATTATACGACAGCAGCGTTGGCTGTACTTGACCGTGCACAATCGATTGAAACGTTTTACTGGCATTGCTAGCGCTTCTATAAACATAATCTTCGTATCCTGTTCCTCCACCGGCATTTACGTGAATAGACATAAACGCATCTGCGCCCCACGAATTAGCTTGAGAAGCTCGCTGAGATAACGATAAAAAAACATCTGTGGTACGAGTGGTTTTAATCGTAAAATCACTGTACATGCTATTTAAATAGCTTATTAAATATTGTTGAATTTTTAAAACTAAGTTTTTTTCATACAGTCCGTTCGCTCCAACTGCTCCTACATCTGCCCCACCATGTCCTGCATCAAGATAGATTTTTTTCATATTACTTGTCCCTCCTTATTGTTAACATATGCACGAGCGAAAAAAGTGCTACGTATACTAGCCTACCAGGTGAAAAATCACTAAAAAAAGACCCGCTGCCTAATGATAACGGGTTATTCTGCTTTATAGACAGAATACTGAATAAGGGTAGCTCTCAAGGAGTGACAGCTATATGCAGAGTGTTGATTTGTTGATTGAATGATAATAATTATCATTTTCATTTAAAGTATACACTATGAGGAAAGTTTTGTCTATTTTATTATTTAGATTTGGAGCTACTTAAAAAGCAGGATACCTATAACAATGAGAATAGTCCAAATTGGAATGCTTATTAATATGCCTATTACTAAACCCTTGAAAAAATTTCCTTCTTGCATTTTTATTCCATTCCTCTCCAACAGTATTTTCTAATGACACTACGACTGGCTGAAAATTCTCTGAAGTTATACTGAAGTGCAGAGTGAACACATAAACAATCTCTCTATCTGTTATACACTACTTTTACATATAGATTCAATGAGACAAAAAGCTTATCCTTTTTAATTCATATAACCAAATTCTTTCCTGTATATAACAAAACAACAAAAATCCTCCCGTAAATTTTACGACAGGCAGTTATACTTGTTTTATAAACAGCTTAGTTCGATATTTAATATGCGCAATGTTATTCATTTTGAAAAACAAAAAAGTCCGAGAGAACGTATAAACGATCTCTCGGACTTTTAGGAATTAATATTGGCTCATGTATTGGTCACGTTCCCAAGGATGAACTTGTGTACGGAACATATCCCATTCGATTTCTTTCGCTTCAACGAAGTGCTCTGCTAAGTGTTCACCTAATGCAGAAACCATAACTTCGTTTGATTGGAAGCTATCTAAAGCTTGAGCTAATGTTGCAGGTAAATCTACGATACCTTCTTCAACACGCTCTTCTTTTGTCATTACATAGATATTACGATCGATAGGTTTTGGAGCTTCAAGGTTGTTCTTGATTCCATCTAAACCAGCTTTTAATAGAACAGCCATTGCTAAATATGGATTAGCAGCTGGGTCTACGCTACGTACCTCAACACGAGTTCCAACGCCGCGAGAAGCTGGGATACGGATTAATGGGCTACGGTTGCGAGCAGACCATGCAACATAACAAGGAGCCTCATATCCAGGTACTAGACGCTTATAAGAGTTTACAGTAGGATTTGTTACTGCTGTAAAGCTGTGTGCATGCTTGATGATACCTGCGATAAATTGACGAGCAGTATCACTTAGCTCTAGATTACCGTTTTCATCATAAAATGCGTTTTGACCATCTTTAAATAATGAAACGTTACAGTGCATACCTGAACCATTCACACCAAATAATGGTTTTGGCATGAATGTAGCATGTAAGCCATGTTTACGTGCAATTGTTTTTACAACAAGTTTGAACGTTTGGATATCATCACAAGCTTTTAATGCAGCAGCATATTTGAAGTCAATCTCGTGTTGTCCAGGAGCTACCTCATGGTGAGATGCTTCAATTTCAAAGCCCATTTCTTCAAGCTCTAATACGATGTCACGACGGCAGTTTTCACCAAGGTCAGTTGGCGCTAAGTCGAAGTAGCCACCTTTATCATTTAATTCTAATGTAGGTTCGCCTTTTTCGTCTAATTTGAATAAGAAGAACTCTGGCTCAGGTCCAAGGTTAAAGTCAGTAAATCCTAACTCTTCCATCTCTTTTAACACACGTTTTAAGTTATTACGTGGATCGCCATCAAACGGAGTTCTATCTGCATTGTAGATGTCACAAATAAAGCGTGCTACTTTACCTTTTTCAGATGTCCAAGGGAAAATAACAAATGTATCAATGTCCGGGAATAGGTACATATCTGATTCTTCAATACGTACAAACCCTTCAATAGAAGAACCGTCAAACATCATTTTGTTGTCTAACGCTTTTTCTAGTTGACTTACTGGAATTTCAACGTTTTTAATTGTTCCTAAAATGTCAGTGAACTGAAGACGAATATACTTTACATTCTCTTCTTGAACTTTGCGGAAAATATCTTCTTTTGTGTACTTTGCCATCGTGTGATCCTCCCCTAAATCTCTATATAATATTTATAATCTATACCACTCACATACGAACGGCATAAATATTGATAACTTTATTAATGAAAGAACCTGGACATATCTCCTTGATTTAAAGTTGCTCGATTAAAACGGCCTGCTTGCATAAGTTCTGCACGAAGCATTTTTCGCAATTCATCGTCCGTTAATTCTGGCTTTGCTGTTGCTGCCACAACTTTTTCTTCTTGCTTATGCCCTTTTTGCTCCTTTTGAAGATGAAACAGCTGTTTTACACCTGCTAAGTTCACACCTTGTTCAATAAGATCACGGATTTCAAGCAGCTTATCAACATCGTTAAATGAGAATAATCGTCGATTTCCCTCTGTTCTTACTGGTGCAACTAATTCATGTTCTTCATAGTAGCGAATTTGGCGAGCCGACAACTCAGTTAACTGCATCACAATTCCAATTGGGAAAAGTGGCGTATTTCTTCGAATGTTGTCACTCATTTCAGTTCCTCCTTTGGATTAACTATTTACATTGTATGCTATGTTAGTTCACCTGTCAACCGAATGTTAGTAATTCTAACATAAATTTTTCTGAACATTTCTTCTATACAAATAAATAGCGCTTCGTTTATTTTTATAAGCCTATCTTTTCTTTCTTAGCGGGGAGAAAATAGTCTTTCTATCTTAGATTTTATAAAAGTTCTTTCGTCAGCATTTGATCTACTGCCATGCATATTGCTACTTTTACGTGAGCATATGTTAACCCGCCCTGCACGTAAGCAACATAAGGAGGCCTGATAGGTCCATCTGCCGTCAGCTCAAGGCTTGCTCCTTGTATAAACGTTCCAGCTGCCATAATCACATCATCTTCGTACCCTGGCATATAAGCAGGATAGGCCGTTACGTGTGAATTAATTGGCGAAGCAAATTGAATAGCCTGACAAAAAGAAACCATTTTATCGCGGTCATCGAACTGCACGGATTGAATTAAATCCGTTCGTTCACTGTTCCACTTCGGTTCACTTTGCATCCCTAGCTCTTCGAACATAGCGGATGAGAAAACCGCTCCTTTTAATGCTTGACCGACTACGTGCGGAGCCAAAAAGAAACCTTGATACATTTCTTGCAAGCTATACAGCGTCGCTCCAGCTTCTGCACCGATTCCAGGAGTTGTCATTCGGTATGAACAAGCTTCCACTAGGTCTTTTCGTCCTGCAATATAGCCGCCGATTTTAGCAAGACCTCCACCAGGGTTCTTAATGAGCGACCCCGCCATCAAATCTGCTCCTACATGCGTTGGCTCGATTGTTTCTACAAATTCACCATAGCAGTTATCGACAAATACTATAACGTCAGGCTTAATACTCTTTACAAAAGAAATCATTTCTTTTATTTGCGCGACTGTAAAAGAAGGGCGAATGCCGTAACCTTTTGAGCGCTGAATGCCTATCATCTTTGTGTGCTCATGAATAGACGCTTTCACTTCTTCAAAATCCACTTGACCTTGCGCTGTTAAATCTACTGATTTATAGCTAATATTATATTCTTTTAAAGAGCCTACGCCGCTTCCTCGTATACCAACAATTTCTTCAAGGGTGTCATAAGGCTTTCCAGTTATATATAATAGTTCATCTCCAGGACGCAGTACACCAAACAGCGATATACCAATTGCGTGCGTACCTGAAATAATTTGCGGACGCACCAGGCAAGCTTCTGTTCCAAAAACGTCCGCGTATACTTTCTCCAACGTATCGCGGCCTAGATCGTCATATCCATACCCCGTTGTCGGATTAAAATGTGAATCACTCACTCGATTTTGCTGAAAGCTTTGCAGCACCCGAAATTGATTTGCTTCAATGCGCTCGTCAATTTTCTCATGTACAGGCTTAATTTGTTTTTCTACTTTTGCAGCAAGTTCCCGAATGTGTGCCCCGTTTTTTAACTGATCAAACATCATTTCTTTGTTCCTCAACTTTCTTCAAGCGTTTGTAGCTTTTTGTAAAGGGGATGCTCTTTTGCAATATACCCTTTGCACTGATACTTCTCAGTTTCTTCATTAAATTTTAACGACTCAAGAATAGAGACCGTTTTGAGTTCAGCGAGCATTTTTCCTTCATAAGCCGGCAGCAGCACATGAAAAAACGCCATTTCTTTTTTCATTTCTTCTTGAATTCTTTCTCCAAGCTTCACTAAATCAGTAGCTTTAAAAGCGCTCATTGATAAAGATGTGGAAGCGGATGGGACAAATAGTTCATGCTGCATATCTTCTTTATTGTAAACTGTCAGCATCGGAATGTCCGTTACGTTCAGCTCTTCTAGTAAGCGATGCACTGTTTTTTCGTGGTTGTTGTAATCTGGATTAGAAGAATCTACCACGTGCAGAACAAGGTCAGCTTCGGTTACTTCTTCAAGTGTTGAACGGAACGCGGCTACTAACGTTGTTGGAAGATCTTGAATAAATCCAACCGTATCCGTTAAAAGAGCCGTTAGTCCTGACGGAAGCGTATACTGTCTTGTCGTTGGATCAAGAGTTGCAAACAGCTGATTTTCTTCAAAAATACCCGCCTCTGTTAAGCGGTTAAAGATCGTCGATTTACCAGCGTTCGTATAGCCCACAATTGCAATTTGATAGACATGGTTACGCTTACGTCTTTCTCGATAACGTTCGCGGTGACTTACCACTGTCTTTAACTGACGCTTAATTTCATCAATTTTACGGCGAATATGTCTGCGGTCACTTTCAAGTTTCGTTTCACCAGGACCTCTTGTTCCAATTCCGCCTCCAAGACGTGACAAAGCGGTACCTTGTCCTACTAACCTAGGCAGCAGATAATTTAATTGAGCCAGTTCCACCTGCATTTTTCCTTCTCGCGTTTGAGCACGCTGTGCGAAGATATCCAAAATCAGCTGCGTACGGTCAATAACACGCGCAGATAACCCTGCTGACAAATTGCGGATTTGACTCGGTGACAATTCATCATTAAATACAATTAAATCAGGCTCTAACTCTTCTTCAAGAGCCACAAGTTCTTCTACTTTCCCTTTTCCAATATAAGTAGCTGGATGAATGCGATCGCGCTTTTGCGTTAACCTTACCAGCACTTCGCCTTTTGCAGTCTCAGTTAAAGATGCTAGCTCATCCATTGAATATTCAAAACGTTCGTCATCGTCATGAAGCTGACATCCGACTAAAATTACGCGTTCAAGTTCAGTATTCATTTCTGCTGTCAAAGATTTTCCCTTCCCTTACTATTAAATTGACAAATCATTCATATCATATCAAAAAAATGTCCATTTCTCCATCTTTGCAAAAGAGACAGAATACATTGTCTTTTACTAGTTTAACACCCTTTTTAAAATCTATAAAACGATGATTAAAAAAACATTGAAATATCACGAAATTCTGTATACAATTTGAATTGGTTTACTTATCGAAATTTGAATCAGGCTGCCTGATTTTAAAATAATAGTCGCTACTTGGTGAAAACAGAATAAAGGGGATAGCATCATGACTTGGGACGTACTTAGCATTATTGGAACGATTGCCTTTGCAATCAGCGGAGCTTTCATTGCCATGGAAGAGGAGTATGATATTTTAGGCGTTTACATACTGGGAATCGTAACGGCTTTTGGCGGAGGAGCCATTCGAAACCTGCTTATTGGTGTACCGGTGTCTGCCCTTTGGGAACAAGGACTCTTTTTTCAGATTGCTTTATTATCTATCACTGCCACTTTTTTATTTCCAAACAATATCTTAAAACATTGGAAGCGATGGGGAAACTTTTCGGACGCCATTGGCCTTGCAGCATTCGCGATTCAAGGAGCGCTTTATGCCACTCATATGAACCATCCGCTTAGCGCGGTTATTGTAGCTGCGGTCTTAACAGGAAGCGGCGGGGGAATTATCCGAGATTTATTAGCACGCCGAAAGCCTACTGTTCTTAAAGATGAAATTTATGCGGTATGGGCGATTATCGCAGGATTTAGCGTAGGGCTGCATATTACAAATACGCCTGTAGAACTTTATACGTTATTTATCTTACTTGTAGGTCTTCGGATGTGTTCATATATTTACAAATGGCGCCTGCCGATCAAAACGATTCGACAACCAAATATGTAGAAAAAAAGCCTTTCGTAACGAAAGGCTTTTTTTACAGCTGAATATCGCTTGACGTTAAAGTTAGAAGCTCGTTGCGCTCAAAGCTTTCTTCTTCTAAAAGCCTCATGGATTGAGTACGTATGGAACGTTCGATAATGTTTCGCACATATCTACCGTTACTAAAATCCCTAGGCGTCTGATTGTACTTCACGTCCATAAAATGATCTTTTAGCTTTTTATAGGCCTCTGTACTAAACTGATACTGCCTGTCATTCATCATGTGACCGGCAATGTCCATCAGTTCATTGACATCATAATCCGGAAAATCAAAAATAAACGGAAACCTAGAGCGCAGCCCTGGATTAAGACTTAAGAAATTTTCCATTTCTCTTGGATAACCAGCTAAAATCAATACAAACTTATCATTTGAATCTTCCATATGTTTAACCAATGTATCAATCGCTTCTTTTCCAAAATCTTTTTCTCCTCCTCTTGCAAGAGAATAAGCCTCATCAATAAATAAAATACCTCCAAGCGCTTTTTTTACAAGATCTCTCGTTTTCTGAGCGGTATGACCAATGTATTCTCCAACTAAATCTGCCCGCTCTGCTTCAATTAAATGTCCTTTAGACAAGATGTTCATATTCAAAAATAATTTACCTAGCAGGCGGGCTACCGTCGTTTTCCCTGTTCCTGGATTTCCTTTAAACATCATATGCAGCGCCTGCTTTCCCGCTTTTAAGCCCTGTTCCTCTCTTTTTTTGTTAATATATAACCACGCATATATTTCTTTTATCATTTTTTTCAATTCTTCCATTCCAACCAGTCCGCTCATTTCTCGTTCAATTTCCCGAAGCGGCTCATGATTTATGACAGCTTTTTTGGCAGGACGCGGAATTGATGTCGTATACGATTTTTCCTTTTTTGTTTCATTATTTAAAATGATATTAATTTGCCCATTATTTTTAAGAGTTATCGGCTGTTCCACCATGTTCACCTCTCGTTTCATCCCACTTCTCTGTATCGCATAGCTGCATGCGATGAACGATACGAAGACAATGATCCCTTATTACCGAAGAAATAATCGTCTATTATAAGGTTTATGTTCAATGAGTAAAAACAATGTTAAGAAACTTTTCTAAGCCTTTATTTACATAAAAAAAGCATCCGAATATGCGGATGCTTCTCTTTAATCTCTATTCAAGTTCTACTGTAATATTTTTATTTGGTACAAATGTTGAAATCGCATGTTTATAAATCAGCTGCTGTTTTCCTTCAGATTCAATTAACACAGTAAAATTATCAAATCCTTTAATTAGTCCTCTTAATTGAAAACCATTTAAAAGAAATACTGTCACATAGATATTTTCTTTACGTAATTGATTTAAAAATTGATCTTGAATATTAACTGATTGTTTCATTATTCGGCCTCCTCGTTTCTCTATCTGTTTACTTAATTCGCTTCTTTCTTCAGCTTTCCTGCAATATATGTAAAAATTTCAGCAAACTTTTCGGGAAATTTGTCAACTTCCATCTCTATCCATTTTACAGGCATTTTATTTCGAAACCAAGTTAACTGACGCTTTGCATATCTGCGTGAATTTTGTTTCAACTGTTCAACGGCTTCTTCGAGCGTACAGCGTCCCTCAAAATAAGCATAAAGCTCTTTGTAGCCGATAGCTTGAATTGATTGTACATCATGCAGACCACTTTCGTACAATGATTTGACTTCCTCAAGCAGTCCAGCCTGCATCATCATATCGACTCGGTGATTAATTCTCTCATATAATACGTCTCTATCCATTGTAAGTCCAATAATGGTTACATCGTATAATAACTCTTGCGACTGTTCTTTTGTATAGTCACTGAATTTTTTGCCGGTTACTTCATAAACTTCAAGCGCTCGAATTACACGGCGATGGTTATTTTTATGAATAGCAGCCGCACTGTCTGGGTCAATTTCTTTGAGCTTTTCATGCAGGGGATCGATGCCATGAGCTTCAATAAATACTTCCATTCGTTCACGAACTTTTTCATCACTAGGAGTTTCTGTGAACTGATAATCATAAATAACGGATTGAATATAAAGACCCGTCCCTCCAACAATCATCGGCATTTTTCCTCTAGCATGAATATCATCGATTTGTTTTCTTACAATCTCTTGAAATTCTGCCACAGAAAACGATTCATCCGGCTCCTTAATATCGATCAGGTAATGGGGAACCCCCTGCATCTCTTCTTCTGACACCTTTGCTGTTCCGATATCCATCCCTTTATAAATTTGCATCGAATCACCTGAAATAATTTCTCCGTCTAACTGTTTGGCAAGTTCAATGCTTAATTTTGTTTTACCAACCGCAGTTGGTCCAATAATGACAATAAGTTTTAGTTTCTCTCCCGTCATAACAACACTACTTTCATCTATAGGCATTCACATCATTCCATTTTATCCAAATGGTGATGATTTATTCAACAAAACGGCTAGCTGCAGCTAGCCGCATTGCCTACATCACTCGCTTAAACATTTTTTCCATTTCATACGTCGAATGATGAATAATAATTGGTCGTCCGTGCGGACACGTAAATGGATCCGTAGTTTTTCTCAACGTTTCAAGTAAAGCAAAAATCTCATCGTTTCGCAAATGATGATTCGCTTTAATCGATCCTTTACAGCTCATCATAATAGCCGCTTCTTCTCGTAACTTTTCGATATTGACTCGTTTCATGGTAAAGATTTGCTGAATCATTTCTTCAATGGTTTCCTGTTCCTCTCCTTTTGGAAACCACTGCGGATGCGAACGAACTATATAGGAGTTTTGTCCAAACGGTTCTAAGAAGACTCCTACTTCAGCAAGCATGTCTTTGTATTCTTCTAAAATCAAAGCTTCATTTCCCGAGAACTCTAGCGTAAGCGGCATAAGCAGTTCTTGAACTTCTGAATCTACTTCTCCGAGCTTTCGCTTAAAATATTCGTACTTAATTCTCTCCTGCGCCGCGTGCTGATCAATAATAAATAATCCTTTTTCATTTTGTGCCAAAATATACGTTCCGTGCATTTGACCAATTGGGTACATCGCAGGAACACGCGGTTCTGGCTGATCTTCGGCTGAATGGTTCGGTTCTGGAATAGGAGCGTTTTCTTCCACCGATTCTTCATAGTGTTCTATTTCTCGAAACGTTGGTTGGAGTTCTTCATCTTGACGTATGACCTCTGTTTTAACAGGCGGCATAATCTCGTCTACACGAGCCGGAGCCTCCTTAAAACTAGGCTCGCGAACCGTATTAGAGGGCTGATAGCCAGACGTTTTAGACTGATGATCAAATGTAAAGGTCTGCTGCTCAGTTGGCTGAACAGCAGATTTTGACTTAGTTGGTACTACAGCATCCGGAATTAACTGCTGCTTTTTAAAAGCAGCTTTTACTCCTTGTTCAATAAGCTCAAACAGCTCCGCTTCTTTACTTAAGCGCACTTCTAGTTTCGCTGGATGAACATTCACGTCCACTAACAAAGGGTCCATTGTAATGGTTAAAAACACGATTGGAAAACGGCCGATAGGTAAAAGGGTATGATAGCCCTGCTGTACCGCTTTTAACAGCCCGTAGTTTTTAACAAACCGACCGTTAATAATGGTGGACATATAGTTACGAGAAGCTCTTGTAATTTCAGGAAGAGCGACGTAACCATTCACTTCATAATCAAGTGACTGAACGTTAATCGGAATCATTTTTTTGGCTACTGCCATTCCATAAATAGCGGCAAGCACTTGGCGCACATCTCCGCTTCCGTTCGTATACAGAAGCTGTCTTCCTTGATGCATCAGCCGAATTGAAACTTCAGGATGAGACATAGCAAGGCGATTGACGACATCCGTTACGTTACCAAGCTCCGTGTTTACCGTCTTCATATATTTCAAACGTGCAGGTGTGTTGAAAAATAAGTTTTCAATAACAAGTTCGGTGCCTTTTCGGCTTGACGTTAATTCGTGATGAACGATTTCTCCGCCTCTAAGTTTAAGATGAGTGCCGGCTTCTTCTCCCGTACTCGTTTTGAGTTCAAGCATTGAAACTGAAGCAATACTTGGCAAAGCTTCACCGCGAAATCCTAACGTTCGAATTCGAAATAAATCTTGTTCTGTTTTGATTTTACTTGTCGCATGTCTTTTAAAAGCGGTCAAGCAGTCTTCAGAAGCAATGCCGTCTCCATTATCCAATATACGAATTTTTGAAAGCCCAGCTTCTTCTAGCTCAATTTCAATAACTGTACTGTTTGCATCAATAGCATTTTCGACTAGTTCTTTCACCACCGAAGCAGGTCGTTCAACAACCTCTCCGGCAGCAATTTTATTTGAAAGTTCGTCTGAAAGCTGCACAATTTTACCCACAGACTCACTCCTCTCAATCTATTTCTTCTTTAATGATTTTTGCAGTTCATACATCGCATTCATTGCGTCTAAAGGCGTCATTTCTAAAATATCCAGCTCTTTTAAACGATCTATAATTGCTTTTTCCCGTTTCGAAAGCGCAGGCTTTTCTTTTTTCTCTTCTATTTCAAAGAACGAAAGCTGATTGGCTTCATCTGCTTTTTTATTATCTGCACGTTCTTCTTGAACCAAAGAAGCACCTTCTTGTGGAACTTGTTGTGTCATCTCTTCTCTTTTTGGAGCCTGACGTACAGGTTCACGCTCAGAAGATTGTTCTAAGTCGTGTAAGATGACGCGAGCTCGCTCTAGAAGCGGATCTGGAAGTTCTGCTAGTTCCGCTACGTGAATACCATAACTTTTATCTGCAGCACCATCTTTGATTTTGTGTAAAAAGACGACTTTCCCATTTTTTTCAACCGCGCTTACATGAACATTTTTAAGCGCAGGAAGCGACTCATCGAGTACGGTTAATTCATGATAATGAGTAGAAAATAGGGTCTTACAGCCAATATGTTCATGAACGTATTCAATAATTGCTTGAGCAAGAGCCATTCCGTCGTACGTAGACGTGCCGCGTCCAATTTCATCTAATAGAATTAGACTCGACTGAGTGGCATTTGTCACTGCATTTTTCGTTTCTAGCATCTCGACCATAAATGTACTTTGACCTGAAATTAAGTCATCGGCTGCTCCGATACGTGTAAATACTTGATCAAAAATCGGCAGAACCGCTTCGTCTGCTGGCACAAAACAGCCAATTTGAGCTAATATCGCCGTTAAAGCGACCTGGCGCATGTACGTACTTTTACCAGACATATTGGGTCCTGTAATCAGCAAAATTGAACTATCATCCGTCATTTGACAGTCGTTTGGCACATATTCCTGCGAATTCATTACTTTTTCTACCACTGGATGGCGTCCATTTTGAATCGAAATATCTTCACTTGAAAAAATAGGCTTCGTGTAATGACGTTCTTCACTGATTTTTGCAAAGCACTGCAGTACATCAAGCTCACTTACTTTTTTAGCGAGTTCTTGCAGCCTTGGGATATATGCTTTTACTTCCTCACGGATTTGTAAAAACAATTCATATTCCAGCTCTACAATTTTCTCTTCCGCTTCTAAAATCAGCGCTTCTTTTTCTTTCAGTTCAGGCGTAATAAAACGTTCTGCATTGGTTAACGTCTGTTTTCGTTCATACATTCCTTCAGGCAAAAGATGCAGATTTGCCCGCGTTACTTCTATATAATAGCCGAATACGCGATTATAACCAATTTTCAGTGAGCGAATCCCTGTTTTCTCACGCTCTTGCTGTTCAAGTGACGCAATCCACGTTTTTCCGTTTCGGCTTGCATCTCGGTATTGGTCAAGCTGTTCATGATAGCCGTCATTAATAATGTCTCCTTCTTTAATTGACAAAGGAGGGTGCTCTTTTAATCCTCTTTCAAGAAGATTAGCTAATCGCTCACAAGGATCAATGTCTTCAACAAGCTTTGTCGCATAAGGATGATTCAAACGATTCACAACCTCTTGAATATGAGGTACATTTTGCAATGATTTTTTTAATTGAATTAAATCACGAGCATTTACATTACCAAAAGCGACTCGACCAGCTAAGCGTTCTAAATCATATACGTCTTTTAGCAACTCACGCAGTTCTTCTCGTTCAAAAAACTGTTTCATTAAGACATCTACCATATTCAAACGATTATCAATATCCGCTTGTTTTAAAAGCGGACGGTCAATCCAATTTTTTAATAAACGGCCGCCCATTGCCGTAACGGTCTGGTCTAATAACCATAGAAGCGAGCCTTTCTTTCCTTTTGAACGAATCGTTTCGGTTAACTCTAAGTTTCGCTTAGAGAACAAATCAATTTTCATATATTCATTGATTTGATAAAACTGCACGGGCTGTAAGTGTTCAAGCGAACGCTTCTGCGTGCGAGTTAAATACTGAAGAATACGCGCAAACGTTGTGATAAGCTTTTGCTGCTGAAGCGACTCTACTAAATAATCTAGTCCTTCTACTTGCTCTGTACTATTCTCATAAGAAATGGTAATCGTCATGCGCTCTTTTAGTGTTTGTAATAAGTCAGCAGGAAACTCAGGGCTTACAACGACTTCTTTTGCTTCTTTTGCATAAATCTCTGAGACTATATCGTGAAACGAACTAACAAGCGTTACGCTGTTTTCTCCTGTAGACAAATCAGAAAGAGCAAGACCAAACGTTTGATCCTCGAACGCAGTAACAGAACAAATATAGTTATTTTCCTTTTCATGCAGTCCGCGTTCGTTCATCAGTGTTCCGGGTGAAATCACCTGCACCACTTCCCGCTTTACAACACCTTTTGCATGCTTAGGGTCTTCTACTTGCTCACAAATAGCTACTTTAAATCCCTTTTCAATTAAACGCTCGATATACGTAGGAGCAGAGTGATACGGAACCCCGCACATCGGAATTCTCTCTTGTCCTCCTCCGTCTCGGCTTGTTAATGTTATTTCAAGTTCTTGAGAAGCTGTCGTAGCATCTTCAAAGAACATTTCATAAAAATCACCTAATCTAAAAAACAAAAAGGCATCTTGATACTCTGCCTTAATTCTCAAATATTGCTGTATCATTGGCGTATACGCTGCCATACTATTCCTCCATACCACATCTAGTTGTGCGTTTTTGCTACACGTATTATAACATAAGTCTTTCTTAAACTTAATTTATTCAAATAGAACAATCTTCAATTTCTTTTCATAAAACAAATAAAAAAGCTTCGGACGAAGGAAGAAGCTTGTCCGAAGCTTTTCATTATTTACTGCTGTTCAAATGACTATGCTTACGTCCGTATAAGAAGTAAACCACTAGCCCTAATACAAGCCAAATTACGAAACTAATCCATGTTAACTTTGGAAGCTGAAGTGCTAAGTATAAACAGAACACAAAAGCTAAAATTGGAATCACCGGCACGAACGGTACACGGAAACCAGTCGATTCTGAAGTTTGTTTTGATTTACGTAAATATAAAATTCCAATTGATACGGTCATGAAAGCAAAAAGAGTACCGATGTTTGTTAACTCAGCTAATCTTCCTAATGGTACTAAACCAGAGAAGATGGATACTAGTAAACATGTAATCCACGTATTTACTACCGGCGTTTGTTTTTTCTCACTGATTTTTGAAAAAGGCTTTGGCAATAGACCATCTCGACTGATCGCATAAAATAAACGAGTTTGTCCATACATCATAACGAGTAATACCGTTGTAATACCAACAATTGCGCCTAACGAAATAAATCCTGCTACCCAGTCTTGGTTAATGTAGCTTAAAGCAAACGCTACAGGGTTTTTAACATTTAATTCTGTATAAGGTACGATTCCTGTTAAGATAAGCGATACGACGATATAAAGGACTGTACAAATCGCAAGAGATGCGATAATTCCGATTGGCATATCCCGCTGAGGCTTGCGTACTTCCTCGGCCGCTGTTGCTACAGCATCAAACCCAATGTAGGCGAAGAATACAGTTGCTGCTCCAGTCGCTACTCCCGAGAAACCAAACGGCATAAACGGCGTCCAGTTTTCTGGTTTAACATAGCTAACTCCTACCCCGATAAACAGAAGTACAACAGCCAGTTTAATAATAACCATGATAGCATTAAAACGTGAAGATTTTTTTACTCCTTGCGTTAAAAGTAATGTGATTAAAAATACGATCATAATTGCTGGAATATCAATATAAGTGCCGTTTGCAGGATTATATGCACTTGTTAAAGCTTTTGGAAAATGTATGCCAAACCCTGCTAATAATCCTTGGAAATACCCGGACCATCCGCTGGCTACAGCAGAAGAAGCAAGACCGTATTCCAAGATAAGATCCCACCCTAAAATCCAAGCGATTAATTCACCAAATGTTGCATAACTGTAAGTGTATGCACTTCCTGAAACGGGAACTGTTGAGGCAAACTCTGCATAACAAAGAGCTGCAAACACACACGCAAGTCCTGACATAATGAAAGATATAACTAAAGCTGGACCGGCATGTTCAGCGGCGGCTACGCCCGTTAATACAAAAATTCCGGTTCCGATAATGGCTCCAATCCCTAACATTGTTAAATCGAAAGCGCCTAAATCCTTTTTTAATTTAACACCTTTAGAGTTGGTTTCACTAATTAACTTTTGAATTGATTTTTTACGAAATAAGCTCATAGTAAACCCCCAAAAATACTTATCTGATATAACTAAATTTTCTGAAAATTAATGCATTATTTTCTTTAGATTTACTATACACTGCGCATTCGACAAAAAGCAATATATTTTTTTATTTTTATAAGAATTTTCTTAAAATAGTAAAAATAAAAAAACTAGGAAGAACTTCTTCCTAGTTACTCATCGTCCCCTAATATAAAATCAGGATCCAAATCTTCAAATTCATCGTCATCTACGTCTAAATCAAACTCGTCTTCATCATCGCAGCCTTTCGGATTTACTGCAACACAAACCTTTGTTTCACCAATCACTTCCGCCAACAATTCTCTCTCTACTTGAACAATCGTTTTATTGCCATTTGGTGAAATTGTGCACTCTAGGCAATTTGGCTGCTGCAGCACGCGAACAATTACTTCGTAATCGTCTCCAATCGAATCTTCATCTTTATAGCGCAGCTTAATATTATCTTTGTATGATACGGTTTCCGTCCAAACTTCGGTTTTTGTATTATTATTGTACGAATACCAAATATTAATATCATATCTGCCGTCAACTTCTACATTGCTGCCGCTTTTCTTTGCTTTGTACTCATGGTTAATCACCCAGCACCCTAAGATGCTTGTTGGTCGATTTTTCGGTGCAAGCGTATGAGACGATTGTGTAAACTTGCGACCTTTACCTACGACTGCTTTTGTAATAATTTCTCTATAGTGTTGTGACATGTGAGCATACCCTCCTCAAACTATCTTCATTTCATCCTATGCAGGCTCATTCACTTGTTTGCACATTATTTTTAAGAAACTAGGTTTAAGGCATAAAAAACCTATGTTCCATTGTATGCAAGGATATAGAAAAACGTGACAATTATTAGAGAGAAAATCTGCCCAATTTTTATGCCACGGAATGCACAAAAAAATGCCTCAGCAAATTGCTGAGGCATTTTTTCTTTATGAGCAGCTAGATCCAGGGCTGTTTCGCACCTGTGAACCTGTTTCACCGCGCAGTAAGTCACCATCTGTTGACACAATAATTTCATCCGTTACTGTGTTTGAAATAGTGTTAGCAACAAGTTGAAGCAAATCATTCACGTTTATTTGAGACTCTTGAAACTGCTGAATAATCGGCAGTTCATCCAACTCTTCCTGTAAACGATCGATTTTTGCCTCCACTTGTTTTAACGCTTCTGTTTTACCATAATGTTGGAAATTAACAGCTTGTTTTTGCAAACTTTTAATGCTTGCAATGGTTTCACGCACTTTTTGATTTTCGTTAAGCTGAGCTTCGGCACGCTTGAAGAAATCTACTTCTTCCGTTTCAGCAATCATTTTTGCCAGCTCTTGAGCACGTTTAATTACGTCACTCTTGTTATACTGCGCCATATTACTTCACCTCTGCTGTTTCTTCTAGCATTTCCCCGTTTAATGTCCATGTTTTGGCTTTTGTAACTTTTACTTTTACAAGTTGCCCAATCACTGACTTAGGTGCTTTGAAGTTTACAAGCTTACTTTTTTCCGTGTAGCCTGCTAATACTTCCGGATTATTTTTACTTTCACCTTCTACTAATACTTCGACAACTTTACCTTCATATTCCTTCAATTTCTTTGCAGAAATTTCATTTACAAGAGCATTTAAGCGCTGAAGACGCTCTTTTTTCACTTCCATTGGTACGTTGTCTTGCATCTTAGCAGCTGGCGTACCTTCACGAGGTGAATAAATAAATGTATAAGCACTATCGAATTCAACCTCACGATATAGCGACATTGTTTCTTCAAACTGCTCATCCGTTTCATTTGGGAAACCAACAATAATATCAGTTGTTAAGGATGCTGTTGGAATGGCTTCTTTAATTTTACGAACAAGCTCTAAATAATGTTCACGAGAATATTTTCGTGCCATAATTTTTAAGATATCGCTGCTTCCTGATTGAACAGGCAAGTGAATGTGGTCGACAAGATTTCCGCCTTTAGCAAGAACTTCAATTAAACGGTCATCAAAGTCACGAGGATGACTTGTTGTAAAACGGATACGAGCAACGTCAATTTTACGGATTTCGTCCATTAAGTCGCCTAGGCCGTACGTTATGTCTTCAAAATCTTTTCCGTATGCATTAACGTTTTGACCTAAAAGCGTAATTTCTTTGTAGCCTTGAGCAGCTAAGTGACGTACTTCTTGGATAATGTCTTCTGGACGGCGGCTTCGTTCTTTTCCTCGCGTATACGGAACGATACAGTACGTACAGAACTTGTCACAGCCGTACATGATGTTAACCCATGCTTTGACGCTGCCTTTACGTGCTCTTGGAAGGTTTTCAATAACGTCCCCTTCTTTAGACCATACTTCAATCACCATTTCTTTTGCTAAGTATGCTTCGTTTAAAATGTGAGGCAAACGGTGAATGTTGTGTGTACCAAAAATCATATCCACGTGCTGATGTTTTTGTAAAATTTTATTTACAACTGACTCTTCTTGAGACATACACCCGCAGACGCCGATTAATAGCTCAGGGCGCTCGCGCTTTAAGGCCTTCAAGTGTCCTAATTCACCAAACACTTTATTCTCCGCATTTTCACGGATCGCACACGTATTCAATAAAATAACATGAGCATCTTCAACAGAGTCAGTTGGCTCGTAGCCAAGGCCTAGAAAAATACCAGCCATTACTTCTGTATCGTGCTCATTCATTTGACAGCCGTACGTACGGATATAAAACTTACGTCCCTGTCCCATTCCATGAAACTGTTCATCGATTGCAAAATCATTGTGATAGGAAACTTCTTCTTTTCCTCGTTTTTTCGCATCTTTTAAAGAAGGTGGCATGTATACTGTTTGAAAATATTTGCTGTAATCCTTTTCGGATTTTTTGTCCGCTGGATTAACTTGGTTGCTTTCTAAACGTTGTTTTTCGTTCATAAAAAAATCTCCTTTCACCATGACAATTGTCACGTTTCACCTGTAAATCGCAAAAAAATGTGACAGCCTTATGCTTATGCATAAAACTCATCACATTAACATAGTATATAACTTTCAAGTAGCGAACACAATCATATACCTATTTTCTATACCTGTTTCGTTAAAATTCCATTCGGCTTCCGAAACATTTCTTAAATCATAAGAAGAGATTGATACATAACTAAATTATTCTATTTTAGAGACGAACAAACGGGATAAAAGAGCTCATAGAAATTCGCTTATTACACCGCTGTTGATTTCTGTGCAAAACTTCGCTTCCGCTTCCGCTCCCGCAGGTTCTCACCTATTTCGCTTTTCTCGCAGGAGCCTTCTCCTAGCTCTCCAATTAACAGCTAGAAACCACTCCCTACATGAAACCTACGTTCGCTATCACTATGAAAAAATCCGAACGAGTTGGATTCTCCATCAAGAATCTCAGTTCACCGTTCGGATCTTCTCTCTACTAAACTGCTTTTATTGCAGCCTCTTTTACATAAATTCAGCTACTAGCTCATCAAACTTTTCCTCAGTCATACCTAAGTCTGCTTTTGACAGCGGCTCTTCACTATAACCGTGAACAAGCTGCTGATACGACGGCTGATGCACATTTTGATAAATAAGTCCTGTTACTAAGCCGTTATGCTCCATTAACGTCTGCATAGCTTGCATACGATTGTTTGCATCATAACCTTCAATTGTGCTAAGACTAGTTAGGTTTTCTTTAAACCAATCATACGTGTTCACTTTGTTATACGTTACGCACGGGCTAAATACGTTAATTAAAGAAAAACCTTTATGCTGGATGCCTTGTTCAATCAAGCTTGTTAACTCTTTTAAATTCGTTGAAAAGCTTTGAGCCACAAACGTTGCTCCAGAAGTTAACGCAAGCTCCATGACAGATAAAGACGACTCAATTGATCCTTGAGGCGTACTTTTTGTCTTGAATCCTACTTCACTACGAGGAGATGTTTGTCCTTTTGTTAAACCATAGATTTGGTTATCCATTACGATATACGTCACATCGATGTTTCGGCGAATCGCGTGTACCGTGTGTCCCATACCGATAGCAAACCCATCTCCATCGCCGCCAGATGCGATAACGGTTAAGTCACGATTAGCCATTTTTACACCTTGAGCGATTGGAAGCGCACGTCCGTGAATACCGTGAAAACCATATGAATTAATATAACCAGAGATACGTCCAGAACATCCAATACCTGAAATAACAGCAAGCTCATGAGGTTCTAAACCTACGTTAGCAGATGCGCGTTGAATGGCTGCTTGTACGGAGAAATCTCCACACCCCGGACACCAGTTAGGTTTTACACTGTTACGAAAATCTTTAAACGTTGCCATTTAACACAAACATCTCCTTACTTTTTGCGTATACTTCTTGCGGAAGAAATGGATTTCCATCATACTTCAATACGCTTTGAATTTTATCATGACTTGCAATATTCATTTTTAAAATATTAGCAAGCTGTCCAGTAGCATTGTTTTCAACGACAACTACTTTTTTAGCTCCTTGCACGTAAGGAAGCAGTTCGTCAGTTGGGAAAGGATGAATTAAACGAATGTGAGCGTGATTTACTTTTATACCGTCCTGTTCCAAACGTTCCATTGCCTCTTCAATAACTCCACGCGTCGAATTAAATCCAACAAATAAAATATCAGACTCTTTTTCATGAGAGTGAACATGAATTGGCGTATTAAAACGAATTCCTTTTGTTTTACGAAGACGCTTATTCATTTGATCATCGCGGTTCACCGGAGATTCAGATGGCTTTCCTGTCTCATCATGTTCTACTCCCGTTACGTGATGAATTCCATGCTTCATTCCTGGAATGACGCGTGGTGATACACCGTCTTCTGTTACGCGGTAGCGCTTGTAGTACTGTTTTTCTTCCAGCTCTTCTAGCTCTCCTTGGTGAAGCTTACCGCGGCGGATTTCAACGCGGTTATAGTCAAGCGGTTCTACTGATTGCTTCCCAAGTGAAAGCTGTAAATCCGTTAGCATAATAACTGGACACTGATATTCTTCTGCTAAGTTAAACGCTTCAATCGTATCGTAGAATGCTTCTTCAACCGTACTTGGCGCCATGACGATCTTCGGAATTTCACCGTGCGTACCGTAAATCATAGCCATTAAATCAGACTGTTCTTGCTTAGTTGGAAGCCCTGTACTAGGACCGCCGCGCTGCGTATCGATAATCACAACAGGCTGCTCAGTGATGCCCGCTAATCCAATCGACTCCATCATTAAGGATAAACCTGGTCCAGCTGATGCTGTCAGCGCGCGTACGCCTGCATAGTTAGCTCCGATAGCCATCGTACATGCTGCGATTTCATCTTCTGTTTGAATAACGGTTCCACCGAATTGAGGAAGCTTTTTAATTAAGTATTCCATGATTTCTGAAGCAGGGGTAATTGGATATGCTGGCATAAAACGAGCCCCACCGGCTAAAGCACCTAGCGCAATGGCATCGTTTCCAATCATAAACATACGTTTTTTACCATCCGCTGGATCTAGTTTCATTGTTTCTAATTGTTCGCCTAGCTGTTCACGAATGTAATCTGCACCTTTTTTAATAGCTTCCATGTTTTTTTGTACAACTTTTTGGCCCTTTTTACCGAAGATTTCAAGTACTACTTCTTCAAATACTTCTGTGTCAATATGAAGCACAGCACTTGAAGCGCCTACAGCAACCATGTTCTTCATTAGCGACGTTCCTAATTCCGTTGCAATTTCCGTAAACGGAACAGCATATAGCGTAGCAGTTGTACATGTTTCGGGCAGACTTGGGTTGAATTTCGCATCTGCAATTACAACGCCTCCTACGCGCAGCTCATGGACGTTTACATCGATTGTTTCCTGATCGAACGCAACTAAAATATCCAAATCATCTGACACAGATCGAACTTGAGTTGTACTCACTCGAATCTTATTATTTGTATGTCCACCTTTGATACGAGAAGAAAAATGACGATAGCCGTATAAGTAATAACCTAATCGATTTAAAGCGGTTGAAAAAATTTCTCCCGTACTTTCGATTCCCTCACCCTGCTGTCCGCCAACTTTCCATGAAAGTTGCTGTACCATAAATCAACGCCACTCCTTTAATTGCTCATAATATAGAAATCTATTTTATTGATAAAAACTGAAAAAAGTAAATTAGCAAACGATTTCATTTGCTTCTGCAT
This sequence comes from Priestia sp. VA7, assembly GCF_055710015.1. Taxonomy (NCBI): domain Bacteria; kingdom Bacillati; phylum Bacillota; class Bacilli; order Caryophanales; family Bacillaceae; genus Priestia; species Priestia sp. VA7. The sequence goes on along the minus strand of NZ_JBVQPN010000001.1, from coordinate 774,420 downwards.
TTCACCAACCAAAATCATCTGCAAAACTCCCACAGCACCTTGCCGCTGTGCAGGATACGTTTCTGCTTGAACAGCTCCATAATCCGTTTTCAATTTTATTCCGATTGCCAGAAAAATGCAACCCTTTCCATTGAATTCTCAATCGTTTTAATTATATTTATATTTAATGAATAAGATGAAGTTTTTTAATGATCTTTTCTGCCTTCACATGAGGCATTAGTATATAAATAACTTCTATAAAAAAGAGCTTTTCCAAGAAGAAAAAGCTCTTTTTTTATTAGCTGCATACACGATCAGCAAAGTTTTGAAACAGAAAACGTTTTACCTGCTCCTCAGTGTAATGCTTAAGGAGTTCTTCGATTAAATTCGTATACTGTTCATATCTTCCGAGACGATGAACCGTTTTGTCAATGCCGTCAAAGTCAGAGCCAAAACCAACGGAGTATTCGCCTCCTCTTTCACACATGTAATCAAGATGACGGATCACATCCTCTATTTGCGCTTTGGCAGAACTCGTTAAAAATTCAGGCACAAACGTAATGCCAATCACGCCGTTTCGCTTTATTAAAGCATGAATTTGATCGTCTCTTAAATTCCGCGGGTGAGAACACAATACGTGTGAATTGGAATGAGTAGCCACTACATATTGTGCTAGCTCAATCACATCCCAAAAACCTCTTACCGATAAATGAGATACATCCGTCCACACTTTATGTTCATTATTCAATTCAACAACATCTCTTCCAAAAGAAGATAACCCTGCGCCTCGAGGTTCTAAAATACCGTCACACACGGCATTGCTATAATTCCATGTCAAACCTACTGAACGTACACCCAGTAAAAAAAGCGTCTTTAAGCGAACTAAACTTGTATCAATGGCATCGCACCCTTCAAGCGTCAGCATTGCTCCTATTTCACCTTTTTTCAAGCTATCTATATCGCGTTTTGAACGAACCCATTTCACACCGGGAAGCGACAAAATATGACTCTGAAACAGCTGTATCATTTCTAACGCAACATCAAAGCGCTGAGCTGCCGGAACCGCTTCTGGAATATAAATAGCGAATAGCTGAACTTTCCCATTTGCTTTTTTTATTCCTTCTAACGTCACATGCAGCGCTGAATCATATGTAAAAGATAAACGTTTATTTAACCAGAGCTTCATCAATACATCACAATGAGCATCAAATATCACAACCCACACCCCTTTAACTCTATACAAAAAGGACCTGTTTGGCTTCTATGCTTTACAGGTCCGTGGTTTTTATAATTATCGCGGCTCTACAATTAATTTAATGGCTGTTCGCTCTTCTCCATCAATTTGAATATCTGTAAAAGCTGGGATGCAGATTAAATCAACCCCACTTGGTGCAACGAACCCTCTTGCGATTGCTACAGCTTTTACTGCTTGGTTAAGCGCCCCGGCCCCAATGGCTTGAATTTCTGCTGCGCCGCGTTCGCGCAGCACGCCTGCTAAGGCACCAGCAACTGAATTTGGATTAGACTTTGCTGAAACTTTTAATATTTCCATATCTAGCTCCTCCTTATTCTTTACAATGTATGATGAGAGATCATTAGACCAATGACTTAATTGATTTCAATGTTACTATATTCACGATATGTCAAACGTATTCCTGCTTGTTTTTCCTAAATATTCAAAAACTTATATTTCTACACCTTTCTTTTTTCTTTTTACGTTTTTGACAAAATAAAAAAGCCAACGTATCGTCTTTCGACACATTGACTTTTTCCCTTTATTCAAAAAACGGATGGTCTTCGTTAATTAAAATTCGCTCTGTTTTTGTTGCTTTCCCCGTCTTTTGATCAATATCGATAACGATTCCACTAAGCTGCGTTCTTCCTTCTTTTGGCACTTCAAATCGAACAGGAAGAGACGTTAAAAAACGCTTAATAACAGCTTCGCGCTCCATCCCTAAAATGCCGTCATATGGTCCCGTCATTCCTACATCAGAGATGTAGGCTGTTCCTTTTGGCAATATACGATTGTCAGCTGTTTGAACATGCGTATGAGTGCCGACAACAGCGCTGACACGACCGTCCACATACCAGCTAATCGCTTGCTTTTCACTTGTTGTTTCAGCATGAAAATCAATAAAAATGAGCGGAGTGCGCTGACGTGCTTCTTCAATCATTTCATCCGCTTTTTGAAATGGACAATCAAGCGGAGCCATAAACGTGCGCCCTTGTAAATTAATCACGGCTACCTCAAGCTGATTGTACGTAAAATACGTAATTCCCTTGCCGGGTGTACCTTCAGGAAAATTAGCTGGACGAACAAGATTTTTTGCATCGTCAATAAAATCAAAAATTTCACGTTTGTCCCACGCGTGGTTACCAAGGGTAATAATATTAGCCCCTGCTTGCAAGAACTGACGATAAATCTTTTCAGTAATGCCTTTTCCTGAAGCTGCATTTTCTCCATTCACAATTGTAAGTCCCGGAGAGTATTTTCTTTTTAATCTTGGTAAATATTCTTCAACCATTTCACGGCCTGGAGAACCAACTACGTCTCCAATAAATAAAATTCTCATGTAAAAGCTCCTATACTTCATTCTTAATCTGCATCTTCATCTCTACGAAAAAAAATAAAGTGGCGAAACGCCACTTCATTTTTATTTTGCATACTCTACTGCTCTTGTTTCACGAATAACGGTTACTTTGATATGGCCAGGATAATCCAGCTCATCTTCAATTCGTTTTCGGATATCTCGAGCAAGTCGATGCGCTTCTAGATCACCAATCGTATCTGGTTTCACCATAATACGAACTTCACGCCCTGCTTGAATCGCAAATGATTTTTCAACGCCTTCATAAGACTCTGAAATTTCTTCTAACTTTTCAAGACGACGAATGTAGTTTTCTAATGTCTCACTACGAGCACCTGGTCTTGCAGCAGATAATGCATCCGCTGCTGCAACTAGTACAGCAATGATTGATGTTGGTTCTGTATCTCCATGGTGAGAAGCAATCGCGTTAATAACAACCGGATGTTCTTTATACTTTGTAGCTAATTCAACACCGATTTCTACGTGACTTCCTTCTACCTCATGATCAATTGCTTTACCAATATCATGTAACAATCCTGCTCGTTTGGCTAACGTTTCATCTTCACCTAATTCAGCAGCCATAAGTCCTGATAAATGCGCTACTTCCATTGAATGTTTCAGCACATTTTGACCATAGCTTGTTCTGAATTTTAAGCGACCAAGAATTTTCATCAAGTCTGGGTGCAACCCGTGAACACCGACTTCAAACGTCGTTTGTTCACCAACTTCACGAATATATTCGTCCACTTCACGGCGAGATTTTTCAACCATTTCTTCAATACGCGCGGGATGGATACGACCATCTTGAACGAGTTTATCAAGTGCAATTCTTGCTGTCTCACGACGAATTGGGTCAAATCCTGATAAAATAACTGCTTCTGGCGTATCATCAATAATAAGATCAATTCCTGTCAAAGTTTCAAGCGTACGGATGTTTCGACCTTCTCGACCGATAATTCGGCCTTTCATTTCGTCATTTGGCAAGTTAACAACTGAGACAGTCGTTTCAGCAACATGATCTGCTGCGCAACGCTGAATAGCAAGTGAAAGAATTTCTTTCGCCTTTTTATCGGCGTCTTCTTTTGCACGGTTTTCTGTTTCTTTTACCATTATTGCAATGTCGTGGGAAAGTTCATTTTCAACACGATCTAAAATAATCGCTCTTGCATCTTCTCTTGTTAAGCTTGAAATGCGCTCTAGCTCTGTTTGCTGTGCACGTACTACTTCTTCAACTTTGCTTTCCATCTCTTCAATATGCTGTTGTTTAACAGTAAGAGAATCATCTTTCTTTTCAAGTAACGCTTCACGTTTATCAAGTGATTCGTCTTTACGATCAAGATTTTCCTCTTTTTGCATTAATCGATTTTCTTGTTTTTGAAGTTCTGCTCGACGATCACGAATATCTTGTTCTGCCTCTGTACGAAGCTGATGGATTTCATCCTTCGCTTCTAGTAAAGCTTCTTTTTTCAAAGCTTCCGCCTCGCGGGTTCCTTCATCAATAATTTGTTCTGCACTAGACTTTGCTCCCGCAATTTTAGCTTCAGCAATCGATTTACAAACAAAAAAGCCAACAACTGCACCGACGATTAGGCCAAGCAAAGCGAAGATGATTGTATTAGTATCCATCATTTCACCTCCCCTTGCTATAAACTTGTAAGTTTTAAATTTCATGTCGGCATGTACATCGTATTCACCTTTCAATATACACACAAAGGCTTTTAAACGCTAAAATGTTTTAAAAAGGGAAAATATACATCTTAATTGTAAATCTGTGCATTTTTATTGTCAAGCCTGCCTCTACAGTATATATTGAAATTTCGTATGTTACTTTTCTAGCATTAACAATTTTTACAAAAAAAAGACCCCTTCTTTGAAATAGAGGAGTCTTTTTTTATCTCGCAGCAAATTAAATATTTAAATCGCCTTGATCGTCATCCTCAGGAGCTGGCTCTCCATCTTGGTCTAAACCATGATGTTCACGCACTTGTCCCGCAATTTCCTGACGAATATCAGTATTTTCTTTTAAGAATTGTTTTGCATTTTCACGACCTTGACCTAGACGCTCGTCATTATATGAATACCAAGATCCACTTTTTTGAACAATATCTAGTTCAGAAGCGATATCCAAAATTTCACCCTCTTTTGAAATACCTTCTCCGTACATAATATCTACTTCAGCAGCACGGAAAGGCGGAGCTACTTTGTTTTTCACAACTTTAATTCTTGTTTTGTTACCTACAATATCGTTTCCTTGCTTTAACTGCTCTGCACGACGCACTTCTAGACGCACTGAAGAATAGAATTTAAGCGCACGTCCACCAGGAGTTGTTTCAGGATTACCAAACATAACGCCGACTTTTTCACGAATTTGGTTAATAAAGATAGCGATTGTTTTAGACTTATTGATAGCTCCAGATAGTTTACGCAATGCTTGAGACATTAAACGAGCTTGTAGACCCACGTGAGAGTCTCCCATTTCTCCTTCAATTTCCGCTTTTGGCACTAATGCTGCTACTGAGTCAACAACGATAATATCTACTGCACCGCTTCGAACTAAAGCTTCAGCGATTTCTAAAGCTTGTTCTCCCGTATCAGGCTGAGATAATAATAGCTCATCAATATTCACACCTAATTTTTGAGCATATACAGGATCTAACGCGTGCTCCGCATCGATAAATGCAGCCTGTCCGCCCTGCTGTTGAACTTCTGCAATCGCATGAAGAGCAACTGTTGTTTTACCTGAGCTTTCTGGACCATATACTTCAACTACACGTCCACGTGGATATCCACCTACACCTAAGGCTATATCTAACGCTAATGAACCACTTGGAATTGTAGAAATTCTTTTTTCCGTTTGTTCACCTAATTTCATAATTGAACCTTTACCAAATTGCTTTTCAATTTGTTTTAAAGCCATATCAAGGGCTGCTTGACGATCGTTCACTCAATTTCCTCCTCTATCTCTTTGAAATCATCTATAAACTGCAAACTTACTACGATGTAGTAGCAATGTCGAATTAACAACTTTCTATAACTTACTATACTAGTTTTTGAGTCGTTTGACAAGCAAAAAGCGAATAAATGTTCGTTTGTTATTTTATAAAAAAAAGGCTGTTTTGGAAAAACCAAACAGCCTTTTTTCTTTATTTCTTTATCATCTTTAATACGTAATGACAGCCATAATTAACCGTTCGTGAACGAATCCCCTGGCGGCTTCCAGATAGCTGCAGGCTGTAAACTTGAGGAGCTTGATCTTTATAGGCTACCCCTATATATACTGTTCCTACAGGATGTCCTTCTTGTTTGGAGGGTCCAGCTACACCTGTAAACCCGATGCCAATATCCGTTTTGCATAACTGTTGAATACGCTGAGCCATTTCAGCCGCGCACTGCTCGCTAACGGCTCCGTACTGATTCAGCGTGTGTTCGCTCACTCCGAGAATATTTTGCTTGATTTCATAATGATAGGCGACCAGGCTGCCTTTTACAGCTTCTCCAGCACCTGAAACAGATGTTAAACGTTCGCTGAATAAACCGCCGGTTAAACTTTCGGCTGAAGCAATCGTTAATCCTTGTGCCGTTAATTCTTTTACCAATTCATTATGTAAAGAAGTTGCTTCGTATCCATATAAATACTCGCCTACGCGCTCTGAAATGGTTTTTTCCACTTCGTCTAACATGCGCTGTGCTTCAGCAGCATCAGCGTGCTTAGCAGTTAAGCGAAGCGTCACTTCTCCATCTCCTGCTAGCGGCGCGATCGTCGGGTTGGTTTGCGCATCAAGCAAATCTTCAATTTCCGTCTCAAGCTGTGATTCCCCTATTCCGAAAAAGCGAAGAACGCGTGATTCAATACTTTCTTTTAATTCAAGCTTTTGAGCTAAAAATTCTTGACCATACGATTCATACATTGGATAAAGCTCTTTTGGAGGCCCGGGGAATAACATATAGTGTTTTCCCTCTACCGTAAGCCCCATACCTGGAGCCATTCCGTAATCGTTAGGGAGCACTGCCGAACCTTCTAGCACAATTGCCTGTTTTTTATTGTTAGGTGTCATGATACGATTTGACTGTTTGAAATAGGCTTCAATGCTTTCAAGTGCTTCTGCATTTGTTGTCAGCTCTACTCCTAGCACACTCGCAATTGTTTCTTTTGTTAAGTCATCTTTTGTAGGACCAAGCCCGCCTGTGAAAATAATTAACTCTGCACGCGTTTGAGCTGCAGCAATCACTTCTTTTAAGCGCTGTGCATTATCTCCTACTACCGTATGATAGTAAACATTAATTCCAAGTTCGGCTAATTTTTTCGATAAATACTGAGCGTTTGTATTGGCAATTTGTCCAAGCAGCAGCTCAGAGCCGACTCCAATAATTTCAGCGTTCATCATATCATCTCCATCTTACTTATTTTGAATTAACAAAAGCCTGTTTGTTTTTAGCAAAGTAGTCCCAGCCTGAAATAACCGTAAAAATCACTGAGATCCAAAGCATTACGCTAGCAAATGGAATGGAAACCCATTCAAAAGGCAAGTTATACAACAGAATAGCTGAAATAGCTAAAATTTGAGTCCATGTTTTAATTTTACCTAACATATTTGCTGCTACAACTTCCCCTTCCCCTGCTAGTACAAGTCTTAAACCTGTGATAGCAAATTCACGGCTAATAATGATGATAGCAGCCCATCCTGCACCTGCAATTAAATCTAAGTCAACAATAGCTACAAGCGCAGCTGAAACCAATAGCTTGTCTGCTAGTGGATCTAAAAATTTGCCCAAGTTCGTGACTAAATCGTACTTTCGAGCATAGTATCCGTCTATCCAGTCTGTTGTAGATGCAATAATAAATAATGCTGCCCCTAATAGATGAGCGATCGGAATCTCTTTTCCTGCCGCCTCTACTGTGCCAAATGGTAGCGGCACCAACATAAAAATGAGGAATACGGGAATTAGAAAAATCCGCGAAATGGTAATCTTGTTTGGTAAATTCACTTCTTCTGCCTCCAATTACTGTTACAAACTGAAAGCGTGCAAACGAAGTTGTTTGCACGGCTTTAGTTTTATTATAGCGTGAATGAGTGATTAATTCACATATTATCTTTATTTACACCCTGATCACTTTTTAAAACAGGGTGTTTACTGTGCTTCTGCCGGCTGATATTGAATCGTTACAACTTGTCGAACTTGCTTGGATGAATCAAACGGCAAGTCAACCGCTTTTCCATTTACTTTTAACTCTACCCCAGGTGAATAACCGATGTTGACACGAGCTTCAGTTTCTTTCGTCAAATCAAATTCTTTTGTTTCACCTTTTTTTAGAATGGAGCTAAAGAAAGCATTTCCTTTTCCATTTTTCACATCTAACCAAGTATCTGCTTGAGTGGATGTTACTTCTAGATTAAATGCATCTGTACCGGAAAGAGCATACGTAGCACTTCTGCCTGTTTTTTGAACTTCCTTGTATTCTTGTTTACCGCTGTCTTTCTTTTCTTTTTCAGCTTTTTCTTTCTCAGCTTTTTCTTTTGCGGCTTTTTCTTTTTCAGCTTTTTCTTTTTCTTGTTCTTTCTTATCAGCAGCACTTTGTTCATCTTCTGAGTTGCTATTGTCATTTTTTGCAGTAGTTTCATTCGTTTCTTCCTGCGTATTAGACTGCTGAACTTCGCTGTTTGGAGCTTCTTGGTTAGCCTGCTCCTTGTTTTTATCCGAGACGATATTTTGAGCGATTACCCAAATAATAATCCCAACAACTACAACTCCCGCCACCACTAGAACAGTTGGAAGGTAGTCATATACTTTTGAAACTCCTTTTGTATGCTGAGGAATTTCTTTGCGGCTGCGAACGCGCGAAAGCTGCTGCGGCATGTCTTCTGTTTGAGTTGAAGGAATGTCTGATTTGTATTCTTCAAAAATAGCATCTGTGTCCAACCCAATTGCTTCGCAGTATTGCTTAATAAACGCTCGTACGTAGAATTTCCCGGGCATAACCTCATAATTGCCTTCTTCAATGCCAAGTAAATAGCGTTTTTGAATTTTCGTTAGTTTTTGTAAATCCTCTAACGACAATCCTTTGCTTTCTCGTTCTTGTCTTAACCTTTGTCCTAACTCTGTCAATGCTAACACCTACCAATTATGCTAAAAATCAAACATCGATAATCCACCGTCTTGAAACATTTGAGGACCTTCCATTATTTCATATGTAATTTTCTCATTGGGGTCGTTTCTTATTTCAATAATGTAGGCAAAATCATCTAACGAATACTCGGTATTTTGTACAAATACATCCGGATGCTCCACAATTTTTGTCGCGGGTACATTCATTATTTCTCGTACAAGCTGCCAGTGCTTTTCATTCGCTCGTTTTGTCGATACAATCCCGTCAATAATAAAAATATTATCGGCGTTGTATTCGTCAGCAATAAGCTGACTGCGAATCGTTTGTTTTAAGAGTGTAGAAGACACAAAAAGCCACCTTTTGTTCGCACATACGCTAGCTGCTACAATGGATTCGGTTTTGCCTACTCGCGGCATACCTCGAATGCCGATAAGCTTATGACCGTCTTGTTTAAACAGTTCCGCCATAAAATCTACGAGCAAACCTAATTCATCTCTTACGAAACGGAACGTCTTTTTATCATCTGCGTCCCGCTGAATATAGCGACCGTGACGCACTGCTAACTTATCACGCAATTTAGGCGGTCTCATTTTTGTCACAATGATATTATCCATTGTTTTCAAAATAGATTCAAGCCTGTCTATTTGCTCATGTGAATCACAGCGCAGCAATAATCCACGGCGAATATCATCCACTCCATTAATTGTGACAATATTAATTGACAACATTCCAAGAAGCGATGAAATATCACCTAAAAGACCCGGACGATTTTTTTGTATTTGATATTCTAAATACCACTCAATTTTCTCCATCAAACCCCTCCCATTTCTTGGCTGGCCTTCGAGAGGTGCCCCCTTTTTTTCACCTAGTTTAACTATAAATGATTTCCATTATATTATAAACCCTAAAGACAAGTAGTTCTACATTTGTTATGTATGTAAGCGCTTATTTATTTGTACTATTTATTTCTAAGAAAAAAGGAGCTCTCACACACGGTGAATTAGCTCCTTTTTAGAAACGATAACTTATTTTACTGATCCGTTATTTTGAACTAATTTCACCATGCTGCTCGCAATCGCATGCTGCTCTTCTTTAGAAGCAACGCTCCAAAGGTCTGCTAAAATTCGCTCTTGATCATTTTTTGCATCAACTTGGTTTGCTAAATATCCACCAATTTGATAAGCAAGATCATGAATAACTTCTTCTTGCATTCCTTCGTTTTGCGCATGATGTAAACGGTCGCCTAAAAAATCTTTCCAGCTATCCCAGTTTTCTAATACTGACATGAGTAGCCCTCCTTAAGGTTTATTCATATCATAGTTTGTACCTTGTTTTTGATTTTATGCACACTTTATATGTACCAGCCGCCATTAACCGATAATATTTGTCCCGTTATGTAGGAAGCTCGTGAAGATATTAAATATGAAACCGCCTCTGCCACTTCTTTTGGATATCCTATTCTTCCTAAAGGGATCTCTTCAGCCAGCTCTTTGACCTCTTCTTTTGAATAGCTGGCCATCATATCCGTTTCAATCGCTCCGGGCGCAACTCCATTTACTCGAACCCCACTTAGTGCAACCTCTTTTGCCAAAGCTTTTACAAATGTATTTTGTGCACCTTTTACCATTGAATAAAGGACTTCAAATGAAGCTCCCGTAAGTCCCCAAATGGAAGAAATCATGATGATTTGTCCGCTTTTAGCACTAATCATTTTAGGTAATAAAGCTTTGGTAATAACAAAGGGAGCCGTGATGTGAAGATAGATCATTTCTTCAGTTTCTTTTGCCGGAGTATCTGTCATTAACCCGCTAACGCTTCGTCCGCTGTTATGAATAATAACTTCTACGGGAACAATAATTTCCTCTAAAAACTTCTCCACTCCCTCTTTACATGATAAATCCGCTTGTACCGTAAACACCGTTTTTACCTTTTCAGCAAGCTCATGTGCAAGCGCCTCTATTCTGTCTCTTCGTTGATGGTAATGCAAAATAAGCGAATATCCATCCTCAGCCAATTGCTTAGCAATCGCTGTGCCAATTCCTCCGCTTGCACCTGTCACAAGGGCAAATTTCTCCATAACCTTCTCTCCTTTACATGCAAAAAAGCTGATGAACATCAGCTTTTTTGGCAACAATCATCTTTATTTAGGTACTACTTCACAAACCGTAAAGTTCTTTTCATCAATAATCTCGTTTAGCACATCTTTTATTTCGTTCACCTTCAGTTTTTCCAGCGTTTCAACAATATCAAATAAATTCATATCATTAAATGCATAGCGTGTAAACTGATTAGCGATAAACTCAGGTGAGTTTAATGAACGTAAAAATCCGCCGATTTTCTTTTTACGGATACGCTCAAGCTCCTCTTCTGTTAGTGATTTTGTTTTCATTTCAAGTAAAATTTGTTTAACTCGATCATACAGCTGCTCCGGTTGGTCCGTATCTCCTCCGATAAGAGCAAAACCAAATCCTCTTTCCTCCGTATAATCATAAGCAAATGTTTCATCAATGAGCCCGTCTGCATATAACTCCTCATAGTACGAAGAGCTTTTTCCAAATGCGTAATCTAAAATAATATTCATTGCTAACTCATATTTAAGCATTTCTCCACCTGAACGCTGCGGATTTTTCGCTTTTAGACCCACCATACATTTAGAAGACTGCACCGGCATTTTTAGTACTTGTTTTTCTTGATCCACCGTTTCAGGCTCTTCGTCAAAATGACGCTGTATGTCAGAGATTTCTTTATAATCTTTTTTCTGCTGATTGTCTCGAACTTGCTTCATTACTTTTTCCGCATCAACAGGACCTACAATGAACAACAGCATGTTGCTTGGATGGTAGAACGTTTCATAGCATGTATACAGCAAATCTTTATTAATATGTGAAATCGATTCGATCGTGCCGGCAATATCAATTTTAACAGGGTGGTTTTTATACATATTTTGAATGGTGCCAAAATACAAGCGCCAGTCCGGATTGTCGTCATACATTGTAATTTCTTGACCGATAATGCCTTTTTCTTTTTCGACCGTTTTTTCTGAAAAGTACGGCTCTTGTACAAAGTCCACTAATGTTTCAAGGTTTTCTTCAAAATTTGACGTACAGCTGAATAAGTAAGCTGTGCGGGTAAAAGAAGTAAATGCATTGGCCGAAGCGCCTTGTTTACTAAACTGCTGAAAGACATCCCCGTCTTCTTTTTCAAATAATTTATGCTCTAAAAAGTGTGCGATTCCGTCCGGAACTTTTGTCATTTCATTTTCATTTAGTGGTACGAATTGATTGTCAATCGATCCGTAGTTCGTTGTAAAGGTAGCAAACGTTTTGTTAAACTCCGGCTTTGGCAAAATATATACCTGCAGCCCGTTATCCATTTTTTCATGATACAGCTGTTCCTGAAGCTGCGAAAATTCAATTTTCTCCATTTTCTTCACCGCCCGTTCCTGTTAAGAAATAAATTGTATCCATTTCAATTTTCTCAGCCACTTTAATAATTTCCTGCTTAGATACCGCATCAATATGCTTTAAGTATTCGTCAATTGAAATGTCTTTGCCTGTTAATTCATTATGATACATAACCTCTACTAGTCCTCGTGGAGTATCCACCGTTTCAAGCAGCTGATTGTGAATGACGGCTTTTGTTTGAGCGATTTCGCCGTCTGTGAACGACCCTTGCTTCATCTCCTGCATTTGTTCTTTAATAATGGTCACGGCTTGGTCGTAATTTTTAGCATCAATACCCGACATGACCATCAGTAATCCCTTATGACTTTCTACCCTTGAAGCGGCATAATAGGCTAAGCTTGCTTTTTCACGCACATTGATAAATAGCTTAGAATGTGAGAAACCTCCGAATATACCGTTAAATACTTGCAGAGCAAAATACTGTCTATCTCCGTATACAACATTTGTGCGGTAGCCAATATTTAATTTCCCTTGTTTTACTTCTTGTTTTTCCACTACTTCATTTACTTTTGAGATATCTTTAGACGTAATAGAATCTTCAATGTCTTTTTGCTCGCGCTTTGGTAACGTAAATGTTTCTTTTACTGTTTGTAAAACCTCTTCGACTTGCAAATCTCCAATAGCATAAAGGTGAATGGCATCTTCTTTTAACACCTGCTGATAATAGGCGTACAAACTTTCACCTGTAATTTCTTCCACGTCGTCAATTTGACCGTTTACATGTAAAGAGTAAGGTTCTTCTTTACACATTTCTTCGACTAGTCTTAAATTAGCATAGCGCATTTTATCATCAAATACGGCTTGAATTCTCTGACGAAGCGAACGCTTTTCTTTTGTCATAATATCCTTTAAAAAAGAGTCCCCTTCAACTGCTGGCTTTAATAAAATATCGCCAAGAAGCGCTAACGCTTTTTGCAAAAGCGGAGTTGAATCTTTCAAATATTTTTCATTCGCTATATCAATGCGAATCGTAATATCGTGGTTATCACCTTTTTTTGTTAAGTCTACTTGTAAAGTAGCACCATAAAGCTCATCTAAATATGTACGAAGCTTTGTCGTAGACGGCAGCGACTCGGTAGCGCTTTGAAGCACATAAGGTAAAAGGGCACGCATTGTCACCGTTTTCTTATCTAAAGGGGCATTTAGTTTTAAAATGAACGTGTTTGTTTTGTACTTAGCTGTTTGAATGGTATGAACAGTCAATCCTTCTAGTTCATGTTTTTGTTCAGTCAATAATTTCATATATAAACCTCCTTTTAAATTTTGATGTATTAACTAGACAATACTTCTATTTTGAATCTTTAACGCTAATTTTAGTCTTATAACCACTATATCGAATTCAAGGAAACATTTTCAAGTAACTTGCCGCGCGCTTCCTCATTTCTTTTCATATTCTTTCTCTCAATGAAAAAAAGGCGGAGAAAAGAATATGATTCCTTTGTCTCCACCTTCTATATTTATCCAACTTTAGTCATTGTTAGACCTCGTATAGAGGATTTATTAGCGGCGGCCTTTTTCATAAGGAACGCCCAGCGCTTTAGGAGCCTCAGCACGTCCTACAAAACCAGTGAGTGCTAAGATTGTTAATACGTACGGTGCAATGGTTAAAAGGACGGATGGGATATCTTGAATAACCGGAATCTGAGCTCCCGTGATACTCAAAGACTGTGCTAATCCGAAAAACATGGCTGCACCTAAAGCACCAATAGGATGCCATTTTCCAAAAATCATAGCTGCAATAGCAAGGAACCCTTGTCCAGCAATCGTTCCCGCTGCAAAGTTTGTAGCGATAGACGTAGCATACACCGCTCCGCCGATTCCAGCGAACATGCCGGAAATCATAACGCCAACGTAACGCATTCTTACAACTTTGATCCCCATCGTGTCTGCTGCCATTGGGTGTTCACCAACTGAACGAAGACGAAGACCAAACGGCGTTTTATAAATGATGTACCATACAGCAAAAGCTAGCGCAATTGCAATGTAAGACGTAATAGGAACATTCGAAAACAGAATTTTGCCGATTACTGGAATGTCTGATAGACCTGGAATACTTACTTTATCGATACGGAATTGGATAAAATCTGTTTGTCCTTTCCCAAAAATCTTTTTGATTAAAAAGATTGAAAGACCCGCAGCTAGAAAATTCAGCGCTACACCACTTACAGTTTGATCTGCTTTTAATGTAATACTTGCAACAGCATGAATCAGCGAAAACACAGCGCAAACAACAGCCGCAATTACTATCGCTACCCACGGGGCCCAAGCACCTAATGAATCCTGAAGTAAAAGGGTTGAAACAATACCTGTGAACGCGCCAAACATCATCAGCCCTTCTAATCCGATGTTAACGACCCCGGAACGTTCACTAAATATCCCTCCAAGCGCGGTAAAGATAAGCGGTGCAGCTGAATAAAGCGCCGCTGGAATAATAATGGCTAACACCTCTAAGAAGTTCATTTTGCTCCCCCCTTGCCTGCACGGCCAAGCACCCAGCGAATTAAATAACTAGATGCAACAAAAAAGATAATAAGCGCAATGACAATTTGAATTAATTCAGACGGTACCCCTGTCATAAAGTTCATTTGAGGAGCCGCCGTTTGCAATCCTCCGAAAAAGAATGAAGCTAATAAAATTCCAATTGCGCTGTTAGCTCCTAAAAGGGCTACGGCGATACCGTCAAACCCCGTACCCGTAAACGCAGTGAATGTGCCCATATACTGAAATGTTCCAAGCCCTTCCATTGCCCCGGCAAGCCCGGCAAAAGCGCCTGAAATCGCCATGGATAATACAATGTTTCGGCCTACATTCATTCCTGCATACTGTGAAGCATGTTGATTAAAACCAACAGCTCTTAGCTCGAAGCCCTTAGCTGTTTTATTCAAAATAAACCACATTACGACGGCTGCAGCGATGGTAACAAGAATGCCGTAATGAAGGCGGGAGTTATTGGTTAACTGTACTAAAAAGCTTGATGCTAAAGATGCCGATTCTTTAATATCATACGATTTTTCATTACCCGCATATAAATACGTACGGATTAAGCTGCTCGTTGTATAAAGGGCAATATAGTTCATCATTATGGAAACAATTACTTCATGAACATGAAAATTTGCTTTTAAAAATCCTGGAATAAACGCCCAAACTGCTCCAGCTGCAGCTGCTGCTAATACAGCTAAAGGAATATGAATGACCGCTGGTAAATCAAACGCATACCCAACCCATACTGAAGCCAACCAGCCAACTAAAAGCTGTCCTTCTACTCCAATGTTAAAGAGACCAGTTTTATAAGCAAACGCAACCGCGATACCAGCCAGAGCAAGAGGAGTCATGGCACGAATCGTTTCTCCAATGGCTTTTGGCGTTCCAAACATCCCGTCAAAAAGAGATTGATAGCCAAGCATTGGATCATAGCCGCCTAGTAGCATAATAACCGCTCCGGCAATGAGTCCTAATATGGCCGATACAACAGGGATCAAAATCATCATTACACGTTCATTTTTCACAAGTTTATTCATGCTGTTCCACCCGCTTTCTCACGCGTACCGCCTGCCATTAATAAGCCTAACTCTTGTTCATTCGTTTCTTTTGGATCTACAATGTCGACTATTTTCCCTTCATAAATAACCGCAATGCGATCGCTTAAATTTATTACTTCATCGAGTTCTAGTGAAACGAGCAGCACTGCTCGTCCTTTATCTCGTTCTTCAATCAGCTTTTTATGAATAAATTCAATGGCTCCTACGTCCAGCCCCCTCGTTGGCTGAGCCGCAATTAATAGTTCCGGACTGCGGTCTACTTCACGGGCAATAATGGCTTTTTGCTGATTTCCGCCCGATAGCGATCGCGCTTGTGTAAATTCACTAGGCGTTCGCACATCATATTCTGCAATTAGTTCTTTTGCCTTTTTATACATCTCTTTATAATTTAAAATACCTGATTTAGACATCGGCTTTTGATAATACGTTTGAAGACCAATATTTTCACCTATTGTATAATCTAATACCAGTCCGTGCTTATGACGATCCTGCGGAATATGTCCTATTCCTGACTCCGTAATTTTACGAGTGGATAACGTAGACAATTCTTGATTTTTTAATGTGATCGAGCCCGACTTTATTTTTCTCAGACCCGTAATTGCCTCAATCAGCTCTGTTTGACCATTACCATCTACACCCGCGATGCCTACAATTTCGCCTGCCCGAACGCTTAGATCAAGTGAACTTACAGCCTCTACTCCTCGGCTGTCTTCTACTACTAATTCTTTTATTGTTAACACAGCTTCTTTTGGAGTCGCTGTTTTCTTTTCAGTTTTAAAATGCACTTCTCTTCCTACCATTAAAGCAGCAAGTTCATCAGGGTTGGTCTCTTGCACATTTACCGTGCCAACCCCGACGCCTTTTCGGATAATTGTACAGCGGTCACACACTGACATAATTTCTTTTAATTTATGCGTAATTAAAATAATCGACTTTCCTTCTTGAATTAACTTTTTCATAATTTGAATTAATTCCGTAATTTCCTGAGGTGTTAAGGCGGCAGTAGGTTCATCAAAAATAAGAATGTCAGCTCCTCTGTAAAGCGTCTTTAAAATTTCCACTCGCTGCTGCATGCCAACTGAGATATCTTGAATCTTCGCATATGGATCTACCGATAATCCATATTGATTTGAAAGCTCTTGAATATCTTGAGCTGCTTTTTTAATATTAATTTTTCCCGTTCGCGTCGGTTCGTTTCCAAGAATAATATTTTCTGTTACTGTAAAGTTTTGAACGAGCATAAAATGCTGATGAACCATCCCAATTCCTAAGTCATTCGCTACGTTAGGGTCTGTGATGTTGACTTCTTGGCCGTTTACACGAATCTGCCCTTTTTCAGGCTGATAAAGTCCAAATAAAACGTTCATCAGCGTTGACTTACCCGCACCATTTTCTCCTAACAAAGCATGAATTTCTCCCTTTTTCACTTGGAGTGTAATATTGTCATTAGCGACAATACCGGGAAACTCTTTGCGAATATCTAGCATTTCAATAACATATTCCACTGCTTTCACTCCCTATTCCTGCCTGCTACAGGATTCTGTCTTCCGTTTTTTGGCTATGAAAAAGGCTAGTTTTCACTAGCCTTTTATACTCATATAATCATTGCTTAACAGACGTCAGCTTATTTTTTAAGCGTTTTTTCAAACTCTTTAAATTCTTTATCCGTTTGAGGCACTGTAATGTCACCGTCTAGAATTTTTTGCTTATACTCATCAACTGCTTTTAGCGCATCTTTGCTTACATTATCTTGTGATGGAGCAATTCCTACTCCGTCTTCTTTTAAGCCAAACACAACTTCTTTACCACCTGGGAATTTGTCGTCCATTGCTTTTTTAGCAACATCTTCTACAGCCAAGTCAACGCGTTTAACCATCGAAGTTAATGTTACGTTTTCAGGCATACCTTCTTCATGCTGATCGCGGTCAACTCCAATTACCCAAACTTTTTTGTCTTTCCCGCCTTTTGAACGGTTTTTAGCTTCTGTAAATACGCCGTTTCCAGTACCGCCAGCCGCTTGATAAATAATATCAGCGCCTTTACTGTAAATCGTAGAAGCAATAGCCGAACCTTTTTCTGGAGAGTTAAAACTTTCTGCGTATTGAGAGATAACTTCAGCATCTGGGTTTACAGATTTAACACCTGCTTTAAATCCGTTTTCAAACTTCTTGATTAATGGAGATTCAACGCCTCCGATAAAGCCGATTTTGTTCGTTTTTGTTTGTTTAGCTGCCACTACCCCTACTAAGAAGGAGCCTTGCTCTTCTTTAAATAGAATGCTTGCCACGTTATCTAAGTTCTCTGACTTTAGCGTATCGTCTACTAATGCAAAGTTAGCATCAGGGTACTGCTTTGCTGCTTTTTTAATATCTTCTTTTAATAAAAAGCCAATTCCATACGTCAAGTTATAGCCACTCTCAGCAAATTTAGAAAGATTGCTCTCGTATTCAGATGCTTTTGTAGACTGCAAATATTTATATCCAGTCCCTTCATCAAGTCCGTTATCTTTCCCGAACTTTGTCAGACCTTCCCAAGCAGATTGGTTAAACGATTTATCATCTACCCCGCCCGTATCTGTTACCATTCCCACTTTAAAATCTGCCGCTTTTTTATCTCCGCCGCTCTTGCCTGCGTCGTCTGAGCCACACGCGCTTAAAAGTGTTCCTGCCGCTAATACTAGTGATAATGCAAGTCCCGTTTTACGTTTTAACATGTTTTAACCCCCTGAATAGTTTTAAAAGTATAAAGCCAATTTTCTATTTCGTCCTTGTGACCTACATTTGACACCTCCTTAAAAGGACAATGTTAAACAGTTGTAAATTTTCTGACATTTAAACACAAAAAAACTAGACGCGTTTACGCAGTACTTGGAAACTGAATTGATCTGCTTTAAAATAATTGATGGAATATAAAATGGGTTCATCATGCTGGTCATAATGCATTTGTTTCAGTACAAGCAAAGCGGTTTCTGGTTCGCATTGTAAAATAGGAGAAACTTTTTCATGATAGCCTAGAGGCTCAATGTTTGCCACGGCGTATGAAATGTGTTTTCCTGCTTGTTTTTCAAGAATTTCTAGCAATGACTCTTGTCTATATTCAAAATTTTCAGGCAATATTTTTTGAGGAACCTTGTCCATGCAATATACCACCGGCTCTCCGTTTGCCGTTCTCACCCGTTCAACAAATAAAATTTGTTCATCTTCCCCGCAAGCAAAACGTGTTAAATCATTTTCAGACAACTCTTGTATTTGAGAAGATAAGAAGATTGTTCCAGCCTTCATACCGGCTTGTTCAATCATATGTGTTATACTATTTAATTGCTCAATCCCTGACAAAAAAGTAGGCTTCGTGTTGACAAATGTTCCCACGCCGTGTCTGCGAACAATAATATTCTCTTCTTCTAATATGCGAAGTGCCTCACGTAGCGTTGCGCGGCTAACCCCTAGCTGCTTTGATAAATCAAACTCTGAAGGGAGTCTTTCCTTTTCTTTAAAAATTCCTTTTTCTATATTTTGTTTAATTTTATCAATCACTTGTAGATACAAGTGCCGATTATCCGCACGTATAGACATCACTCTTCCTCCATATTAAAAAGTCATCAGACCTCTGATGTTCGACTACTTAATCGAAAATAATATATCATTTTTCGACAGATAAATAAATAGGTTATATTAATTTTTTATTAAAATTTTTATTATTTTTTTAAAAAAATGAATTTTTGTTATTCTTTAATGTCAGCATACCTAACAACCTGCTTTTCTTCTAATATTAGATAAAAACCAAACATTTTAGTCATTAAATTTTTTAACATTCGTTTTTATTTCATTTATTTAGCATGACATATTTTTGTATGATACTATTCTTCCTCTCTTTCGTTTCATAAAAAAGATGACTTGCACATATGCAAGTCATCTTTTTTATGAAACTTATTAAGATCCAACATCCTCATTTTGCTGAGAAATCAGGACGGAACGCGGCTTACTTCCTTCATAAGGTCCCACCACTCCACGCTCTTCCATTGCATCGATCAAGCGTGCAGCCCGGTTATAGCCAATTCGAAAGCGTCGCTGCAGCATAGAAACAGAAGCTGTTTGCATTTCTGCTACAAGCTGTACCGCTTCGTCATATAGCTCATCTGCAAAATCATCAACTTGTTCAGGAGCATCGGTTGGAATCATTTCTTCTTGATACTGCGCTTTTTGCTGTGCAATTACAAAATCAACAATCTCTTCTACTTCTTCATCTGATAAAAAGGCACCTTGCACACGCACAGGTTTTGAAGCTCCAACAGGCATGAACAGCATATCTCCTCTTCCTAGAAGCTTCTCAGCTCCTCCCATATCTAAGATTGTACGAGAGTCAGTTTGTGAAGATACACTAAAAGCAATTCGGGAAGGAATATTTGCTTTAATAACCCCAGTAATAACATCTACTGATGGTCGCTGCGTAGCAATAATCAAATGAATGCCGGCAGCACGAGCCATTTGAGCAAGACGTGTGATCGAATCTTCGACGTCAGACGAAGCAACCATCATCAAGTCAGCCAACTCATCGACAATCACCACAATATAAGGAAGAGTCGGCTGTTTTGCATCGGCGTCTCCGTCATCATTCATACGTTTTACTAAATCGTTATATCCTTCAATGTTTCTCGTTCCGCTGTGTGAAAACAGCTCATAACGTCGCTCCATTTCATTTACAACTTTCTTTAAGGCTTGAGAAGCTTTTTTCGGATCAGTTACAACAGGAGCCAATAAATGCGGAATACCATTATACATATTGAGCTCAACCATTTTAGGGTCAATCATCATTAATTTTACTTCATGAGGCTTTGTCCTCATTAAAATACTAATAATAATACCGTTGATACAAACACTTTTTCCGCTTCCTGTTGCCCCTGCTACAAGCATATGAGGCATTTTATTAAGCTCTGCTAGCACAGCTTCGCCTGAAATATCTCTTCCTAAACCAACTAATAGCTTTTTATCAGGTCGGTTATTTTCAGTTGCTTCAAGTACTTCTCTAAGTGAAACCATCGCTACTTCTTCGTTCGGTACTTCAATTCCTACCGCTGATTTCCCGGGAATTGGAGCTTCAATCCGAATATCTTTGGCAGCTAATGCAAGTGCTAGATCATCACTTAAATTGACAATCTTACTTACTTTTACTCCTACATCAGGATATACTTCATATTTTGTAACAGCTGGTCCAAGGTGAACTTTTGCCACTTTTGCTTTTACGCCGAAACTTTGAAACGTTTTTTCAAGTTTTTCGGCATTTTTATAAATGTTTTTATGCTCTTTTGCCTGGTTGCTTTTCTTTGGCATCGTCAATAGCTTGATAGGAGGAAGCTCATACTCTTTATTTTCCGTTTCAGTAAATGTAATCATAGGAGCTTTTTCTTCTTCCTGTTCCTTTTGCGGCCTTGGCTGTTGCGGTGCAGTAGCTACAGGCTTCGATTCCATAACCGGCGGCACCGGAGCTATAGGAGCAGCAGGAGGTTGACTAGACTCTTCCTCTCCGTAGTCAAAGTGTTCAATAATTGGAGGCGAAGGTGCTTCTACTTCTATTTCCATGCTTTCTTCAGGTTCTTGAACAGCTTTTTCTTGGCGTCTCTTTTTTGTTGTTTTAGGGGCTTTTTTCTTTTTATGTTTCCACGTCTGAATATCTTGCCAGCCTTCTTTTAACTCCGTTGTTAAAAAATTCACTAGAGGTGACAGAAGTTTTAATACCGTTTCGTGAAGCGAACGTCCGGTAATAAGCAGTACCCCAATCACAATAAGCAAGGCAGCGATAAGTTCTGTTCCTAAGCTATCAAATAGATAGTAGAACATGGCAAACATAATAGCTCCTATCATCCCTCCGCCTAAATCGCTGTGATTTGATTGACCCGTTGCTTCGAGCATATACAAATCCCATGTGTTCATAATGACAGACGGATCTGTAAACGTTCCGTTTTTTGATAAATTTTCAAATAACGTAACATGACTAAACAGTAAAATAGATAAAATAATGAGATATGTACCGATAAGCTGCCGCGTCACTAAAGGAGGCATTTCCCTTTTCCAAATAATATAAACAGATAGAATAGCCATTCCGATTAAACACAGCATATACCATTCGCCAATAAATAAGCGGACCACTAGTACAAGGGCCTGTCCTACAGCACCAAGTCCTGCCATGGCAATTAACGTTAATGCTAATAAAAATAAGCCAATAAGCTCAAAGCGCAATATACGTTTCCATTCATCCTTTTTTATTTGACCTCTTCGTTTTTTCTTTGCCATTTTTCCACTCCAATCAACGTCCAACACTCTATGTTGATTTTGTTTCTTTTATCAGTTGAATAAAAAAGCAGCCAATACAGCGGCTGCCTTCTTCGTCATATTCATTATACCATATTCACCATAATTATACTGAAATCCTTACGACAAAATTTGACCAGGATAATAATTTTCATTCAAATAATCTTGAGGATTCGTGCTTAAAATCCTCACAATTTGCTGTTGCTTTTGTTCATTTTCTTCCACAATAACCGGAATCCCATTATGATTAATAAGCTTTGGCTGAGATTGTTCTTGATGATAAGACTGCTGAAAGATCAGTTCTTGCGGCATCATTGTATACAAAATCATTGCAGTAGCTGCTCCTCATTCTGACGTCCTTGCTCAATCAGTTCATTCAATTTTTTGATCGCTTGAGCAACTCCGCCTACTTCGTTAATTAACCCGTATGAAACAGCATCTCCGCCAACTACATTTGTCCCGATATCGCGCGTCAAGTTCCCTTTTGAAAACATAAGTTCTTTAAACTTTTCTTCTGAAATATGAGAATGTTCTCTCACAAAGTTAATCACGCGCTCTTGCATTTTATCTAAGTATTCAAATGTTTGCGGTACACCAATAACAAGACCCGTTAAGCGAATAGGATGAATGGTCATGGTCGCTGTACCGGCAATATACGAATAATCAGTTGAAACCGCAATTGGAACACCGATTGAATGTCCGCCTCCTAACACAATCGACACAGAAGGCTTGGATAACGAAGCGATCATTTCAGCAATTGCAAGCCCCGCTTCTACATCTCCACCTACAGTATTCAAGATAATAAGCAATCCTTCAATTTTTGGATTTTGTTCGATCGCCACAATTTGCGGGATGACATGCTCATATTTTGTCGTTTTGTTTTGAGGAGGCAGCTGCATGTGCCCTTCGATTTGTCCTACAATCGTTAAACAGTGAATATTAGAATCTTGGGGAAGCTGAGCCACGTTGGTCTGTCCTAGTTGTTGAATTTTATCTAATATTCCGCCCTTGCTTTCTTCATTTTTATTAGGCTGCTGAGGCGCTTCATCAGAATGTAATCTTTCGTTATTTTCAAACATATTCTAGCTCCTTTCACTTATTGATAGTAGTAGTATGAACTTCTCATAGTTATTACATCCGCATCAGCTGCAAATAAAAAGCCTTCCCACCGGGAAGGCTTCACATTAGATTTCCATGATAATCGGTAAAATCATCGGTTTACGACGGGTTTTTTCATATAAAAATTGATTTAAACTTTCTCTCATTTTTAATTTTAATGAAGACCACTCGATCACTTTGTCTTCCATACACTTTTCTAAAATTTGCTGAACAATCTTCGTTGCTTCTTCTAAAAGCTTTTCTGATTCTCTTACATAGACGAATCCGCGCGAGATGATTTCAGGCCCCGCTACTACCGTTTTTTGGCGTTTATTAATCGTAACTACTACCGTTAAGATTCCGTCCTGTGACAGCAGCCTGCGGTCTCTCAGAACGATATTTCCAATATCACCGACGCCTAGTCCATCAATGAGCGTATTTCCTGCTTGAATAGAACCGCTAGGGTACATACGAGCATCTTTAAACTCAACTCGCTCACCTTTTTCAAGCAAACAAATATGATCTTCTGATATTCCTAATTGACCGGCCAGCTTTGCATAAGCTTTTTGTTTTCGATACTCTCCATTCACAGGCATGACATATTTCGGCTTTGTTAAGTTAATCATAAATTTTAATTCTTCTTGACTGCCGTGTCCGGAAGCCTGCACTTTCTTCTGAGCAAACACTACGCTTGCTCCTAAACGAAAGATGACGTCAATTGTTTTTGAAAAGGTCGTTTCGTGCCCCGCCACAGGTGTAGCAGCCAGCAGGACCGTATCATCTTGTTTGATTTGAATAAATTTATGGGACTGTTTAGCCATTCGAGTAAGACCTAAAATCGGCTCTCCGTGATGACCTGTTGTTAAAATAACCGTTTCATGTTCTGGAAGATCTTTTAGCTTTTGCACAGGAACAATTAAATCCTCAGGCAGCTGCAAATGTCCAAGTTTTGCTGCAATATCAATGATTTTCAGCATATTTTTTTCCATAACGATCAGGTTACGGCCGTACTGATATGCGGCATGAATGACTTGCTGAATACGGTGCAGATTGGAACTGTATGCAGCAACAATGATTCGACCTTTGCTTTTATAAAAAGCGTCGGTAATATTTTGTCCAATGACGGCTTCGGAAACTGTATAGCCTGGCTTATCCGCATTTGTGCTGTCTGAAAGCAAACACAGGACGCCTTGTTCCCCAATGGCAGCCATTTTTCCAATATCAGCGCTTTGAATGCTGACTGAATTTTGATCAAATTTAAAATCACCTGTATATACAATCGCACCTTGATTTGTTTGTAAACAAATACCGACTGAATCTTGGATGCTGTGCTGCGTTCTGAAAAATGAAATATCTACTCCTTCAAACGATAAAACCGTTGACGAAGTGATAGGATGTAAAGCTTCATATTTTTTAATTCCATATTCTTTTAACTTTTCTTTGATAAGTGCTAGCGTTAATTCTGTACCATATACAGGCACATCCAATTTTTGAAGTATAAAGGGAATAGCGCCAATTTGTTCTTCGTGTCCATGAGTAACAAATATGCCTTTTACGTTCTGCTGATTTTCTACTAAATATGTAATGTCCGGAATGACAATATCAATTCCTAACATTTCCCCTCCCGGAAACTTCGATCCTGCATCTAACACATATATGTTTTCATTGATTTCCATCACATACATGTTTTTTCCAAGTTCTCCGACTCCACCCAAGGCTGAAATTTTAATATTTTCTGTCTTTTCTAGTACCATAAGCTCCTCCTACTTACTTTCACCCGTACAATTTCATTTGCTTACATTATAACTGAAGTAAGAATTGGAATACAAGAAATTTCATTCGTCTATTTCCGTCATCTGCTCTTCTATTATCTTATAAAAAAAAACGTCTCTTCATCGACTCGTATATACGGTCAATGAAGAGACGTTTAAAAAACATACTTATAGCTTATAGCGTATTTAATGTGCTGACTAACGTTTGGCGTTCTTCTTCCGTTAACGGAACTAAAGGTAATCGTACCGATCCTACGTCTAATCCTTTTAACTGTAAAGCCGTTTTAACAGGCGTTGGACTTGGAGCTGCAAAAAGAGATTTCATAACAGGCACAATACGCTGATGAATTTTTGCTGCTTCCTTCGGATTTCCTGACTCATACAGCTTAACCATCTCTTGCATTTCATTCCCAATAATGTGAGAGGCAACAGAAATAATACCAGTTCCTCCAATTGCTAGTACCGGTAGTGTTAAACCATCATCACCGCTGTATAAAGCAAAATCATCGCTTGTTTGTGCGATAATAGCTGTCATTGCGTCAAGATCTCCGCTTGCATCTTTTAACGCTACAACATTTGGCAGTTCAGCTAGGCGTACAATTGTATCAACAGACATATTGATCACGGATCGCCCTGGAATATTGTATAACATGACAGGCAGCTCTGTACTTTCAGCAATTGTTTTAAAATGCTGATATAAGCCTTCCTGATTCGGCTTGTTGTAATAAGGTGCTACAATCATAATCGCATCTACGCCGATTTCTTCTGCCTTTTTCGTTAATTCAATTGATGCATACGTATTGTTGCTTCCTGTACCAGCCACAACAGGTACACGGCCGTCTACTACCTTTACTGAGTGGCGGAACAGCGCCAGCTTTTCTTCTGTTGAAAGCGTAGGAGATTCACCCGTTGTTCCTGCAATAACCAACGCATCCGAACCGTTGCTGATTAAATAATTAATAAGCTGCGTTGTTTTTTCAAAATCAATATTTCCTTTATGATCAAAAGGCGTTACCATCGCTGTTGCGACTTTCCCAAAATCAATCATGTTTTCACTCCTTGAAATTGCATTATCCCTATTCATGTAATGAACCGTTAGCTTATAGCTAACGGAACATGTAGTTTATCTCTTTTGCGGTGCTTTTGACAAGTCAAAGGCGCCATGAAGAGCATTAACGGCTTTCTTTAAATCCTCTTCTTTTACAAGCACCCAAATCGTCGTATGGCTGTCAGCAGATTGTAAAATCTGAATACCTTCGCCAGAAAGAGCTGTAACAATTTTAGATGTAACACCAGGCACCCCTGCAATTCCTGCTCCAACCGTTGACACTTTGGCACAGTTGCGAATAACAGCCGGCTCATACCCTAGCGCATGAAGCACATCAATCGCTTTGTCAGTTGCTTCATCTGTTACCGTATATACAACACCCTTCGGTGAAATATTAATAAAATCTACGCTGATTTTTTCTTGTGCCATTGCTTTGAATACTTCTGCTTGCGTATCATAATGGCCTTCTTTACTAAAAACTTTAATTTGAGTGACGTTGGATACGTGCGCGATGCCTGTTACAAGGCGTTCTTGCACATCGCTTCCACGCTGCTGGGCTTCACCTTGAGATGTAACGAGCGTACCTGTTGAATCAGCATACGTGGAACGGACGCGCATCGGCACTTTGGCTTGCATGGCAATCTCTACGGCACGTGGGTGAACTACTTTTGCACCTTGATAAGCCATGTTGCATATTTCGTTATATGTGACAACGGATAGCGGTCTTGCATCTTCTACAATACGTGGGTCCGCTGTCATCACACCTTCTACATCTGTGAAAATGTCAATATAATCAGCCATAAGGGCTGCACCTAAAGCTGAAGCAGATGTATCGCTGCCTCCGCGTCCAAGCGTTGTTGTATCACCTTCAGTAGTTGCCCCTTGAAAGCCTGTTACAACCACTACATCGTATTCTTCTAATTCTTTTAACAAACGGTCGCATTTCATTTCTAGTATCTTGGCATTGGTAAAATCATCATTCGTCACAAACCCGGCCTGTGCACCGTTTAACGCTGTAGCTTTAATACCATTTTCGTTTAACAAATTCGTAAACACTACCGATGAAATTAATTCTCCGCATGCCATAAGCATATCAAGCTCACGTTTATTAAGAGACGCTTTATTTCCATCAACAAGTGAAAGCAATGTATCCGTTGCATACGGCTCACCTTTTCGTCCCATTGCCGATACAACAACGACTACTTTGTAACCCTCACTTAATGCATTATTTAAATGATAGATTGCTCTCTCTCTTCCTTCTTCGTTACGAACGGAAGTTCCTCCAAATTTTTGGACGATTATTTTCATACTTACACCTCATCATGTTCCGAGACACTCTGGTTGCGCTTATTTTACTAAGCTAAGCTTAATAAGTGATTCTGCAATTTGTACAGAATTCCAAGCTGCACCTTTTAACAAGTTATCAGAAACGATCCACATATGGAAACCGTTATCGCGATCTAAATCTTTACGAATACGGCCGACAAACACATCTCGTTTACCTACACAATCTGCTGGCATTGGATATACTTGATTTTCTGGATCATCTTGCAATACGATACCAGGTGCATCAGCCAATAAATTTTTCACATCAGCTACCGTTACACCGTCTTTTTCAATTTCAATGTACACTGACTCTGAATGACCTGTTACAACCGGTAGACGAACACAAGTAGCAGCTACTGGCAATTCAGGCATGTTCATAATTTTCTTCGTTTCATTAATCATTTTCATTTCTTCAAATGTAAAACCGTTATCTTGAAATTTATCAATTTGCGGAATGGCATTAAAAGCAATTTGATAATGTTTTTTATCTCCACCAACCGGTAAAATTTCCGGTGTAAACTCTTTTTCTTCTAAAATAGCTTTGGCTTGTTCTTTTAATTCATTAATTGCAGCAGCGCCTGCTCCAGAAACGGCTTGATACGTTGATACTAGCACTTTAGATAAGCCGTATGTTTCGCGTAATGGCTGTAATGCTGCAACCATTTGAATTGTAGAGCAGTTTGGATTAGCAATGATTCCGTTATGTGCGTGTAATGCGTCTTCATTCACTTCCGGCACAACTAACGGGACATTTTCATCCATTCGATAAGCGCTTGTGTTGTCTACAACGATTGCTCCGCGTTTTACTGCCTCTGGTGCAAGTGCTTTTGAAATGCTCCCGCCTGCACTGAATAAAGCAATATCTACGCCTTCAAAGCTATCAGGAGTTGCTTCTTGCACAACAACTTCTTCTCCGTTAAACAACACTTTTTTACCAGCTGAACGAGCTGAAGATAATAACGTTAATTTACCAACTGGAAAATTACGCTCCTGTAGGGTTTTAATCATTTGTTGTCCTACTGCACCTGTTGCTCCTACTACTGCTACATGTAATTCTCTTGTCATTTTAATACCGCCTCCAACAATTTTCAACTACTCAACATTTATCTGCATATACTGACTATTTTAACATATTATTATGCTTCATTGCGTCAAAGAAGAGAAGATTTTAAAAATCTTCTCTTCTTTGAGATTGAGAGTTCTCTTACAGCCGCAGTATTGAATAGATTCATGCACCAGCAAGAGGCATATATG
This sequence comes from Priestia sp. VA7, assembly GCF_055710015.1. Lineage (NCBI taxonomy): Bacteria > Bacillati > Bacillota > Bacilli > Caryophanales > Bacillaceae > Priestia > Priestia sp. VA7. The sequence goes on along the minus strand of NZ_JBVQPN010000001.1, from coordinate 745,941 downwards.
TCCTATGACTCTTGACCGTCGCGGAACCTTTCAACAATAACAGGCTGAATCTGTTTATTTTCAAGCGCTGCGTAGACCGTGTCTGATAACATCGTCATACGCGCTACCATTGAATTCGGCTTAAGCACCGGGTCATCTTGACCAAATGGAATAAAATAAATATTTTTAGTCGCCATTAGCCTCATTAAGTTTACACCATTTAGCCCTAGTGCGTCATTAGTCGAAATTCCCAGTACCACCGGCTTATTATTACGAAGCGTTGCTTTAGCTGCCATGAGTACCGGAGATTCAGTCATTGCATTCGCAAACTTACTCATCGTATTCCCAGTGATTGGGGCAACCACCATACAATCAAGCGGAATTTTTGGTCCTAAAGGCTCCGCTTTTACAATTGTATTGATGACGGCGTGACCTGTTAATTCCTCAATTTTCTTCACCCAGTCTTCTCCATCTCCAAAACGAGTATTCGTGGATTGTACCGTGTAAGAAACAACCGGTAACACTTCTGCTCCCAAATTAACAAGCTTTTCAATTTCCGGCATAACCGCATCATACGTACAGTGAGATCCGGTCAAGCCGAATCCTATTCTTTTACCTTTTAATGACATTATTTTTTCTCCTCTCTCGCATCCGCAGCGTCTTTTAATAAATTCACTAATACATTAGCGACAATCTGACCTGCTGTTTTTGGAGCCACAATTCCTGGAAGACCAGGTGCTAAAATAGCTTTAATTCCTCGTTTTTCTGCATAGCGGAAATCGGTTCCTCCAGGCTTTGAAGCTAAATCAATAATGAGCGCATGGGTCGGGACATTAGATAATGTCTTAGCCGTTAAGATGGGGTATGGAATGGTGTTAATACATATATCACTATCAGCAATTTCTTTATCGAGTTCAGAAAGATAGAAAGGCTGCAAACCCATTTCAGCAATACGTGCTAAATGTTCAGATTTTCTAGCTCCTACTTTTACATTGGCGCCAAGTGCAGCAAAGGACCTCGCCACGCTCATTCCTACTCTTCCTAAACCTAGGACAGAAATATTTGAACCGTGAATGGTAAAATCCGTATGTTGAATAACAAGCATGATGGTACCTTCAACAGTAGGAATAGAGTTATAAATTGCTACATCATCACGCTCAAATAGCTGAACGAGTTTACGGTTTGTCGTTTTGACTAATTCGTTTAAATACCCATTGCTAATACCAGAATAAATAATGCAGTGCTCAGGCGTTTTTTTAAGTATTTCTTCAGTCAGCACTACTTTTTCATTTGAAAAAATAGTATCTACTTGCCCTTCGTGATTTGTTCCAGGCACTGGAAGGATGATGGCGTCAACATCTGAAAAATCCAGCTCCTCTATCTGATATTTCGTCGCACCTGTAAAACCATGATCTAGCTGATCAAAACCAATAAGAGATGTTTTTGCATCTAATTGAATTAATTTTCGAATGACTTCAAGCTGCCTAGCATCACCGCCAATTACAGCTATGTGCAAATCCGTTAACATGTTTCATTTTCACCTTCTTTAACATTAAATAGATGTATCCTTCGCTTAAACCATCGAGATGTAAAGTGCTATCATTACGCCCTAGAATGCCTTTTGCTTTTCTTCAACATACTATGTAAACACACAGGAATCGGTGAATCTTTATCCCTGAAAATAAAAGAAACGAGATGCAGGAAGCATCTCGTTTCTTATTTTGTTGACTGATTGTTTATGTCTTCTAGCTGCTGGACATTTACAATCACCATATCTGTACCAATTTTTTCGATATTCCCCCACGGCACTCGCACTTCATCTCCTTGTTTTCGAAACCCAAACCACTTCACAGATGGAATAATAAGCGCATTAATTTGTCCCGTATGTTCATTAATTTCAAGATCTGTTTGCCCTAAAATACCCAAACGCTCTGCTCGCTTAACATCTACAATTTCTTTTCCACTCAGTTCGCTTAATCTCATAGAATCCCTCCTTTCATCTAATTTATTGAACAACCATGCAAAAAATGACAAAAAAATAAGGTTGGCTCAATTATTTTAGCCAACCTTACTTTTACTGTTTAATTTCCTTTAAAACCTTTAGGTAAATCTCCACTCGGGCTTATTAGCGAAAGAGCAAATTCATCTTTGAAAATATCTCGCGCAAGACCATTTACACTATCTTTAGTCACGGCATTAACAAGATCTAAAATCTCATCTAATGAACGGTGATAGCCTAGCATTAACTCATTTTTTCCGTTTCTGCTCATACGGCTATTTGTACTTTCAAGGCTCAGCATTAAGTTTCCTTTCAGCTGCTCTTTGCTGTTAGCAAGTTCTTTATCCGTAATCCCTTTATCTTTCAAATCATAAAGCGTTTCTTGAACCGTATCATATAATACGTCGAGCTGATGGCTTCCCGTTCCCCCATAAATCGTCACAAGACCGCTGTCTCGATAAGAAGAATGATAAGAGAAAACAGAGTAAGCCAAGCCGCGCTGTTCGCGAACTTCTTGGAACAAACGACTGCTCATACTTCCACCAAGCACGTTATTTAATACGATTAAGCTATATACATCTTCTCCGCCGATTGGCAAACCTTTAAAGCCAAGGCAAAGGTGAGCTTGTTCAGTCTCCTTTTTGCGCGCAATATGATTTGTATGGAACTCTGGCTGAACATATTGATGAGCGGAGTGACTTGACGTATATGTACCAAAATAGTTTTCCACCTGCTGAATAAAACTTTCATCAATGTTTCCAGCTACTGAAATAACGATGTTTTCGGGAATATACATTTGCTCCATATACTGACGAAGCGAATCACCGTTAAATGTTTTTAACGTATCTTCCGTTCCTAAAATTGGATAGCCTAATGGATGATTGCCATATACGGCTTTTCCTAATAGATCGTGTACAATATCATCAGGTGTATCTTCATACATTTTAATTTCTTCATATACAACATTTTTTTCACGAGCTAATTCCTCTTCATCAAATGAAGAATTAAAGAACATATCCGCCAGCACATCGAGCGCTTGATCTGCATGTTCATCTAATACTTTTGCATAGTAGCACGTGTATTCTTTAGAAGTGAATGCATTTACTTGTCCGCCAATGCGGTCGAAGCTTTCTGCAATTTCACGAGCAGATCTTGTTTTTGTTCCTTTAAAAAACATATGTTCAAGAAAATGTGATACACCATTAATTTCAGGGTGTTCACTTCGAGAACCCGTTCCGATCCACACCCCAATGGCCACAGATCGAACAGTTGGGATATTTTCCAATACAATTCTTACACCATTTTTGCACGTATATCGTTTTATCAAGCTAGTGCCTCCCTTTTGCTTATCTCACTTACTTCTTAGTAGAAGAAGGTATTTTCATCATTCGTTCTTCATCTAGCATTGTTGACACATCGCTAACTTTGAGGCCTTTGCGTTCAATATCGGTTAACAATTGGTCAAGCGATTCAGCCGTTGATTCAGTCGGGTGCATCAGTACAATAGCTCCTGGGTGAATCTTTTTCATTACTCGATTAATTAACACTTCTGAACTTGGCTTTTGCCAATCGATTGTATCAACCGTCCACATGATGGTACTCATTTTTAACTGAGAAGCAAGCGTTACTACTTCGGGGCGAAAACTGCCGCTCGGCGGAGCAAACCATTTTACTTTTTGTCCCGTAGTAGACGTAATAATATCATTCGTTTTTTTAAGCTGCTGATTGATTTGACTAGCCGATAAAGTGGCCATATCAGGATGAGAATAAGAGTGGTTTCCTACTTCATGCCCTGCGTCTACAATCATTTTTGCCATATCTGGATTATTTTTAACCCATTTTCCTTCTAAAAAGAAAGTTGCTTTAGCATGGTGCTTTTTAAGCACTTCTAACATTTTAGGCAAATACTCGTTCCCCCATGCTACGTTCACTGTAAACGATACCATAGGCTTTTCATCGTGTCCACGGTAGATAGGTTCTTGTGGTAAATCCTTCAAGTGAACCTTTGGTCTAACCTGTTTGTACACTAGTTTTTTTTCATCAAATTTACCCGCAGGTTTCATATTTTTATAAGAAGCAGCAAGATCAACTTTTATGCCGTTATAGCCAGGAACCCGTTTCCAAACGGGATCGATTCGTGCATTCGCTGCCGGCTTTTCATAATCTTTTGCTTTTTCTTCAATCTTTTGATATAACGCATCATGCTGAGCTGATACAAGTTGTACATCGGATTTAAGTGCTTCTATATATGCTTCAGCAAAAGGATTATAAATAGATTTATATGTAATTGCCAGTAAAAATAGAAATGCTGTAAATTGCACAATGGTTCTCTTCACTTATCCTTCCCCCTTTACCATTTAAAATATGTATAAAGAGGACAAGGTAGAACAAACATCTACAAACGATAAAATCGCCCTACACATGGATTTTCTTCATGTATGGACGATTTCACAATATCTATATAGTAGTAAAAGAAGATTATTTTGTTTCTTTTGCTTTTTCTTCTTTTTCTTTTTGTTCTTTTAAAATTGCTTTACGAGATAAGTTAACGCGGCCTTGTTTATCAATTTCCATAACCTTAACTAGAATCTCGTCGCCAATTGATACAACGTCTTCCACTTTCCCAATACGCTCTTCTGCAAGCTCTGAAATGTGAACAAGCCCATCTTTTCCGCTGAAGATTTCTACAAATGCACCGAATTTTTCAATTCGTTTTACTTTTCCTAAGTACATTTGGCCGACTTCAACTTCGCGTACAAGATCTTCAATAATTTTCTTCGCTTTTTCATTCATTGGCTGATCAATAGAAGAAATGAAGATTGTACCATCTTGTTCGATATCAATTTTAACGCCTGTTTCTTCGATGATTTTATTGATTTGCTTACCGCTTGGTCCAATAACATCACGAATTTTATCAGGGTTAATAGCCATGGTAAGGATCTTAGGCGCATATTGAGAAAGCTCTTGACGAGGCGTAGCAATCGTTGACATCATATGATTTAAGATCTGCATACGGCCCTTTTTTGCTTGTTGAAGGGCTTCGTCTAAAATTTCACGAGATAACCCGTCAATTTTAATATCCATTTGAAGCGCAGTTACGCCATTTTCCGTACCTGCTACTTTAAAGTCCATATCTCCTAGATGATCTTCCATTCCTTGAATGTCCGTTAGAATCGAGTAGTGTTCACCTGATTTGATCAGACCCATGGCAATCCCTGCTACAGGTGCTTTAATTGGAACCCCAGCATCCATCATTGCAAGCGTACTTGCACAAATACTCGCTTGTGAAGTAGAACCGTTTGACTCTAATACTTCAGATACAAGACGAATTGTATAAGGGAAATCTTTTTCATTTGGAATAACAGGCTCAAGTGCACGTTCACCTAGCGCACCATGTCCAATTTCACGACGACCCGGTCCGCGCATTGGTCTAGTTTCACCAACACTAAATGAAGGGAAGTTATAGTGATGCATGAAGCGTTTAGATTCTTCTACACTTAAACCATCTAAAATTTGCACATCGCCAAGTGCACCTAATGTACAGATGCTAAGCGCTTGAGTTTGTCCACGCGTAAATAATCCAGATCCGTGTGTACGAGGAAGCAAGTTTGTTTCAGAAGAAAGTGGACGAATTTCGTCAATACGACGGCCATCAGGACGCACTTTTTCTTCTGTGATCAAGCGACGCACTTCACTTTTAACAAGCTTCGATAAAATTTCATTCACTTGATTTAGTACTTCTTCTTCTACATCTTGCTCTTCAAATTTTGCAGCTACTGCGCTTTTCACTTCTTTAATCGCATTTTCGCGCGCATGCTTTTCTTGAACTTGAACGGCACGGTTCATGTCACCTTCTGCAATTTCGCGAACTTGACGCTCAAGGTCAGCATCCACAGTATAAAGCGCAACTTCTACTTTTTCTTTGCCTACTGCTGCTACAATTTCTTCTTGGAACGCAATTAATTTTTTAATTTGCTCGTGTCCAAACATAATTGCTTCCAGCATTACTTCTTCCGGTACTTCATCAGCGCCTGCTTCAACCATGTTGATCGCATCTTTTGTACCAGCAACTGTCAGATGAATATCGCTTTTTTCAAGCTCATCTACCGTTGGGTTTACAACAAATTCATTGTCTACACGGCCTACGATTACGCCTGCAATAGGACCTTCAAATGGAATATCAGATACTGATAATGCTAATGAAGAACCGAACATTGCCGCGATTTCTGAAGAACAGTTTTGATCTACGCTCATTACAACGCTGACAACTTGAACTTCGTTTCGGAAACCATCTGCGAATAAAGGACGAATCGGACGGTCGATTAAACGGCTAGCCAAGATTGCTTTTTCACTTGGTCTGCCTTCACGCTTAATGAATCCACCTGGGATTTTACCGACTGCATATAAACGCTCTTCATAGTTTACTGTTAACGGGAAGAAATCTACATTTTTAGGCTCTTTTGAAGCCGTTGCTGTACTTAATACAACTGTGTCTCCATAGCGGATTAATGCTGCGCCATTTGCTTGTTTTGCCAACTGGCCAACTTCAACTTCTAGCTTTCGTCCAGCTAGATCTACGGAGAACACTCGTTTTTCTTGTTCCATATCGACGAGTACCCCTCTCTACATATAAAATATGTATGTAATCAAATGTGATAGTTTTATTATAAACGAAATATCCAAAAACAATAGCTTTTTTCACATTATGTAGCATCTTTAATGTTTCTTAAATGTACATACTAAAAAAGCGGGAATGCTCCCGCTTTCTTCTTATTATCGACGTAAACCAAGTTTGTTGATTAACTCACGATAACGAGTAACGTCTTTGTTACGTAGGTAGTTAAGTAAGTTACGACGTCGACCTACCATTTTTAAAAGACCACGACGTGAATGGTGATCCTTTTTATGAGTACGTAAGTGACCGTTTAGATTGTTAATTTGCTCTGTTAGGACAGCGATTTGAACTTCTGGAGAACCAGTGTCGTTCGCATGAGTTTTGTACTCACTAATGATTTCATTTTTACGCTCTTGTGTGATAGCCATCCTATTCACCTCCTTATTATTAAACCCCAGTTACCGAGCAAAACGTTGGTGAATCGTAATGCCAAGCAATGGTTGTTTTACATACAAGTGTTATGTTACTACTTATTAGAACAAAAAGCAAGTCGTAGCAACTATTTATATATATTTTTTTATTTCTTATGCTTTTGAATTCCTTCAAAATAAGCAAGGGCTTCTTCCTTGTCCTTTGAGATCTGACCGACAAGCTCTTCAATGCCGCTGAACTTTTTTTCTGAACGAATCATTCGGTGCCATTTCACCGTTACGTGCTGATCGTAGATTTGCTCGTCAAATGATAATAAGTGGACTTCGATTGTTGGCTTTTCTAAATTATCGTGAAAAGTCGGCTTATAGCCCACGTTGCATACTCCTGCATACCACTTGCCATGGAGCTGAAGCTCAACAGCGTACACGCCGATGCGCGGAAGTAAATACTCATCGTCTAAAGCGATGTTAGCAGTCGGAAAACCTATTTGCCTGCCTCGCTTTTCTCCATGAGTCACTGTACCTGACACTTCATAATAGCGCCCAAGCAGCTCTTTTACTCGATGCATGTCTCCATTTGCTAAATTTTCGCGAATGAGCGTTGAACTAATTTTTTCTTCGCCATTTGTTAATTTATCAATTGTTGTTTGAGTGAATTTTGATCGAGAATGAAATGGTAGTATTTCCATTGTTCCTTTACCTAACTTTCCATACGTATAGTCAAATCCAGCTACCACATGCTGCACATTCAGGCCAATAATATACTGATCAACAAACTCTTGAGGCAATAGTGCTGCAAACTGTTTATCAAAATGAACGATATATAAAAAGTCAATTCCCATTTCCTCAATGAGTTTCTTTTTTTCTTGAAGTGGTGTGATCATATCAATGTGCTGCACGTTGCGCCCAAGCACCACAGAAGGGTGAGGAGTAAACGTCATCACAGCACTAGCTATGCCTTTTTCATCGGCTAACTGTTTTGCTGAATTTATCACTTGCTGATGCCCTAAATGCACACCATCAAAATAACCAAGTGCTAACACTGATTGTTGAACAGCTTCTCGTTGAAAGTGGTGTGGATGTCGAATTTCAATCGTTTCCAAAACACAGTTCACCTTTTCCCTAACCGGTCTAGTCGATTGCCAACACTTTAACCGGCTTCATTAAATGTTTTTTCGTTGGGTGCTGAGCATAAATTGCTAAGCACTTGCCTGCAGAATTTATCATTAAAAAGAATGGTTCCTTTTTTAACTCTTCATCTTCTGTGCACGGCAATACCGCGCCATTTTTCACTTTCTCTGCTAATGTATCACTAATTTGAAGTTTCGGCAAATGATTAAGAGCTTCTTCGATCGAATGCAGTTTCTCATTGATCGTTTCTTCTTCTACCGCCCGTTCAATATCTTCAAATGTCACACAATCTTCCAGTGAAAACTGCCCTGAACCCGTTCGCTGCAAATAAGACATATGAGACGGATAGCCAAGTGCTTCTCCAATCATCACAGCAAGCGTTCGCACATATGTACCTTTGCTGCACGTTACGCGGAATTTGAAGGAAATTTGTTCTCCCTCAAATGCAGCGCGATCGTCTAGCAGTTCAAAGTTATAGATATGAATGGTTCTAACAGGGCGCTCTACTTCGATTCCTTGCCTTGCATATTCATATAGCTTTTTACCTTTGACTTTTACCGCGGAGTACATTGGAGGCACTTGCTGAAGTTCTCCTGTCATCGAAGACAGCACTTCTTCGATTTGAGCACGTGAAAAAGAATCCACTACTTTCTTTTCTTCTACAACCTCTCCGGAAGAATCTTCTGTTGTTGTAGAAAATCCGAGTGTAACTTCTCCTTCATAGGTTTTAGTAGCTCCTGTTAGATACTCTACAATTTTGGTAGCTCTACCGATACAAATAGGCAATACCCCTGTAACGTCTGGGTCTAATGTGCCTGTATGCCCTACTTTTTTAGTGCGAAGCAGCTTTCGGACTTTAAACACACAGTCGTGCGAAGTCAGGCCAGCTGGTTTATGTAAAATTAAAACACCGTCCACTCATTCTTCATCTCCTTTTCATTTAAAAAAGGGTGTCTCAGAAGCAAAAACCACTTTTGAGACACCCTTTTTTGTTTCTACATTCACTGATCTTATTCGTTCTCTTGATGGTCATCGCTTTCTTTTTTAATTTCATGAAGCAATGATTCAATTCGATTACCATAATCAATTGATTCATCAAACTCAAACGTAATTTCAGGTGTTTTACGTAAGCGAATGCGCTGACCGATTTCTGAGCGGATAAATCCTTTTGCTTTCGCAAGGCCTTTTAACGTATTCTCACGCTGTTCAGCATCTCCTAAAACAGAGATATACACTTTCGCTTGCTGTAAATCGCCTGATACTTGAACATCTGTTACAGTCACAAAACCGATGCGCGGATCCTTGATTTTACGATTTAAAATCTCGCCCATCTCTTTTTTCATTTGTTCTCCGACTCTAGTTGCTCTTATGTTCATCTGTGTCACCCCTTTTATAACCAATCAAAAGTTGTAATGGTACGTTCAATCTCTGGAAAAGAATCAATCAAGCTTAGCGCTTTTTGCAGTTCTTGTTCCGTTGTGACACGGCTAGATGAGACTGCGACAATGCTAATTTTTGTTCGTTGCCACACATCTTGAAAATCAGTTTCTGAAACTGATACGTTAAACCGCTGCTTCAAGCGCATCAAGATGCGCTGAAGCACGGCACGTTTTTCTTTAAGAGAAGCAGCATTGTAAATTAAGCATTCACACTCCACTAGTCCAATCATTTAGGATCAATTTGCTCCATTACATATGCTTCAATAATATCTCCTTCTTTAATATCATTGAAGTTTTTAATTGTAATACCACACTCATATCCTTGAGCGACTTCTTTTGCATCGTCTTTAAAGCGTTTTAGCACATCTACTTCACCTTCAAAGATAACAATTCCGTCACGGATTAAACGAATTCCACTGTTACGTGTAATTTTACCGTCCGTTACGTAACTTCCTGCGATTGTACCAACTTTTGATACTTTGAATGTTTGACGTACTTCCACTTGACCGATGATTTTTTCAGCAAACTCAGGATCAAGCATTCCTTTCATCGCAGATTCAATTTCTTCAATTACTTTATAAATAATGCGGTGAAGACGAATATCTACGTTTTCTACGTCAGCTGTACGTTTTGCTCCAGCATCCGGACGCACGTTAAAGCCGATAACGATTGCGTTAGAAGCAGTTGCAAGAATGATATCAGATTCTGTAATCGCACCTACACCCGTATGGATAATACGAACATTTACACCCTCTACATCAATCTTTTGAAGAGCAGCAGCCAATGCTTCTACAGAACCTTGTACGTCTGCTTTTACGATAAGGTTTAAGTCTTTCATTTCACCTTGTTTAATTTTTTCAAATAAATCATCTAAGCTTACGCGAGATTTTTCACCGCGCTGTTGTTCAAGCTGCTTTTGAGCACGAGCTTCTCCGATTTGACGAGCTGTTTTCTCATCTTCAAACACTAAGAAACGATCTCCAGCTAACGGAACTTCGTTTAAGCCAGTAATCTCAACCGGAGTAGATGGTCCTACTTCCTTCACACGGCGGCCAATATCATTTACCATTGCGCGAACGCGGCCAAACGTATTTCCGACTACGATTGGATCACCTACGCGTAGTGTACCAGTTTGAACAAGAAGCGTTGCTACAGACCCACGGCCTTTATCTAGCTGTGCTTCTACAACTGTACCTGCTGCACGACGGTTAGGATTCGCTTTTAACTCTTCTACTTCACTTACAAGTAAAATCATTTCAAGCAATTGATCGATCCCTTCACCTGAAATGGCTGAAAGCTTACAGAAGATTGTTTCTCCGCCCCACTCTTCAGCTACAAGGCCGTGCTCCATTAGTTCTTGCATCACGCGATCTGGATTTGCTGCTTCTTTATCCATTTTGTTAACCGCAACAATAATTGGCACTTCTGCCGCTTTTGCATGGTTAATCGCTTCAATTGTTTGAGGCATTACACCATCGTCTGCTGCAACAACAAGGATTGTAATATCCGTTACTTGCGCACCGCGAGCACGCATCGTTGTAAATGCAGCATGCCCTGGTGTATCAAGGAATGTAATTTTCTTTTCATCAACCACAACTTGATAAGCACCGATATGCTGCGTGATACCGCCTGCTTCTGCAGCCGTTACTTTTGTGTTACGGATAGAGTCAAGAAGCGTCGTTTTACCGTGGTCAACGTGACCCATGATTGTAACAACTGGAGGACGCACTTGAAGATCTTTTTCGTCATCAATGATTTCTAATGATTCAAAAGCAGTGTCATCTACTACTACTTCTTCTTCAACTTCTACACCGTATTCTCCGGCAATTAGTTCGATAGAATCTTTATCTAACTCTTGGTTAATTGTTGCCATTACACCAAGCATAAATAATTTTTTAATAATTTCAGAAGGCTCTTTGCCTAATTCTTTTGCTAACTCAGAAACCGTTAAGCTTCCGACAAACGTTACTTTTTCCGGTAACTCTTTTGCAGCTGCTGGAGCTGGTCTACCTTTTGGTGCCTGTGACTTTTGTGACTGTGGCTTTTTGTTACCTTTATTGTTTCCTTTGTTAGCTGTTGATTTTGTATTTTTATTCAATACTTTCACCCCCATAAAATTAACCGAGCATCGTTGCTAGCTTTTTAGCAAATCCCTCGTCCATAACGGCTACCACAACTCGAGCATCTTTACCAATCGCTTGACCTAGCGTGTAGCGATCGGGAACGATTTTAACCGAAACGTTATAGTAAGAACATTTATCCGTTACTTTTTTCTTTGTGTTTTCAGACGCATCGCTTGCTAAAAGTACTAACTTTGCTTTTTGTTTCCGAACTTCTCTAACCACAAGTTCTTCTCCAGAAATCAATTTGCGTGCACGGTTTGCAAGCCCTAAAAAGGAGATCCATTGTTCATTCATTAGCGTGACTGTTTCTCCTTTTCTACAAGCGCTAGCAACTCTTCATAAACCGCTTCATCTATTGACGCGCCTAAATGTGTCGAAAGCACATTTTTCTTTTTTGCCAATAAAATTGCTTCTTTATCCTTGCTTACATAAGCTCCGCGCCCGGACTTTTTACCCGTTACATCAACTGAAACGTCGCCTTCTTTTGAGCGTACAACGCGTACTAGCTCTTTTTTAGGCTTCATTTCTCCAGTGGCCACACATTTTCGCATCGGGACTTTTTTACGATTGTTCACCTTGGCTCACCTCTTATTCCATATCTTCATCTGAATCAAATGCATGTTGACTTACTAGCATATCATCGCTGTTTTTTACAACCATACCTTCTTGTTCAGCTTCTGATTGACTTTTAATATCAATTTTCCAGCCTGTCAGCTTAGCAGCTAGACGTGCATTTTGTCCACGTTTACCAATTGCAAGTGACAGCTGATAGTCAGGAACGATAACAGTTGTTGCTTTTTCATTTTCATCTACAATCACATCTACTACCTTAGATGGACTTAAAGCGTTGGCAACAAATTCAACTGGATCATTTGACCAGCGAACAATGTCAATTTTTTCACCTTTTAGTTCATTTACAACAGCCTGTACGCGCTGACCTTTTGGCCCAACACAAGAACCGACCGGATCTACTTCAGCATACTCAGAATGAACAGAGATTTTTGAACGGTCTCCAGCTTCGCGAGCTACTGATTTTAATTCAACTGTACCGTCATAGATTTCCGGTACTTCTTTTTCAAAAAGACGTTTTAAAAGACCTGGGTGCGTACGTGAAACATAGATTTGCGGGCCTTTTGTTGTTTTTTCTACTTTCGTAATATACACTTTAATACGATCATGAGGTTTATACTGCTCATTTGGCATTTGCTCGCTTTGAGGAAGCAATGCTTCAATTTTGCCAAGGCTCACATAGATGAAGCGAGAATCTTGACGCTGAACAATACCTGTCATAATATCTTCTTCGCGATCGCTGAACTCTGAATAGATAACGCCTCGTTCCGCCTCACGAACACGCTGTGTAACAACTTGTTTTGCTGTTTGAGCCGCGATGCGTCCAAAGTCTTTTGGCGTTACTTCGATTTCAACCACATCGTCTAGTTGGAAGTTAGGGTTGATTGTTTGTGCTTCTTCAACCGAAATTTCCAGGCGTGGATCATATACTTCATCAACCACATCTTTGCGAGCAAACACGCGCATTGAACCTCTTTCTAAATTTAAATCAACGCGTACGTTTTGCGCTTGGTTAAAGTTGCGTTTGTAAGCAGAAATTAGCGCTGCTTCAATTGCTTCAATAATTACATCTTTGCTAATGCCTTTCTCTTTTTCAAGAATGACTAAGGCATCAAATAACTCACTGCTCATCGTTGGATAATCCCCCTTTAATATTGGCCCCTACACATTAAAATACAATCGCTAATCGAGCAAAAGCGACTTTGTCATATGGTAAAACCACCGTTTTTGTGCGTGTTTTGATACGAATAGATAATGTGACAGTTTCTCCGTCAAATGATTGTAATTCGCCTTCAAATTCTTTTGCACCTTCAATTGGTTCATATGTTTTTATGTATACATGCTTACCAATTGCACGTTCAAAATCTTTATCTTTTTTTAATGGGCGTTCCGCACCAGGCGATGATACTTCTAAAAAATAGTTATGAGGGATTGGATCTACTGCATCCATTTTCTCACTCAATTTTTCACTTACTGCTCCGCAGTCTTCGATATCCACGCCGGTATCAGAATCGATAAACACACGTAAAAACCAATCTTTTCCTTCTTTTACGTATTCAATTTCAACAAGCTCTAAATTCATTTCCTCTAAGATAGGGGAAACCATTTCTTCCACTGTTTGTTTTACATTTTTACTCATTCTAATCCTCCCTTCGAGACATTGCATGGTATGTTTAGGTTACGCGTTTTTTATGTCTCTTATATCAAAAAAGAGTGGTTTATTTGCTATTTTTATTTTGCACTCTATAAGAGGTCTAACCTACTAGAGTGGAAATGTTGTCATTTGTGTTGCAGGATTTTAAACGTCACATAATAAATCAATCATGGTGATTGAAAATCTACAGAAAAAACGAATCATGCTAGAAGCCGATTCGTTCTCCATACTACTTACTATGTCAGTAAGTTCATATCAATAAGAAAGAGCGGGTTTCCCCACTCTTTCTCGTCCGTATCCTTAGCATTTCCACAATTACTATATCATAACCGCTTATTTTATGCAAATGTTAGAAAAGAGAAAGCTGGTTCTGATCAGGTAATGATTCAAGGCATCCATGGTTGTCTAGATACTCTAAAATCGTCTTCGATACTTTGCCTCGCTGCTGCAAGTCTTCTTTCGATAAAAACTCTCCCGTTTCACGAGCTTTTACAATGTTCAGCGCTGCATTTGTGCCAAGACCGGGAATGGCATTAAACGGTGGAACTAAAGACGTGCCGTCAATTAAAAATTCGTCTGCGCTAGATTCATATAAATCTACTTTTTTAAATGAATAGCCTCGTTCGCACATTTCTAAAGAAAGCTCAAGCACCGTTAATAAGTTTTTCTCTTTAGGAGATGCATCTAAACCTTTGGCATTGATTTCTTCCATCTTCGCTCGAATGGCAGTTGACCCTTTGATCATCGTATCAATATCAAAGTCATCTGCACGAACCGTAAAGTATGCTGCGTAATAAAGAAGCGCGTGGTGCACTTTGAAATAAGCAATACGCACGGCCATCAATACATAAGCAGCCGCATGGGCTTTAGGGAACATATACTTAATCTTTTTACAAGAATCAATATACCAGTCCGGAACACCATTTTTGATCATTTCCTCTTCAAATTCAGGTGTTAGCCCTTTCCCTTTACGTACAGACTCCATAATTTTAAAGGCAAGTGAAGGTTCAAGACCTTGATAAATCAGATAAACCATGATGTCATCACGACAGCCGATTACTTCACTTAAGTTGCAAATATCATTGCGAATTAGCTCCTGTGCATTACCAAGCCATACGTCCGTCCCGTGCGACAGTCCCGAGATTTGAACAAGCTCTGAAAACGTCGTTGGCTTCGTATCTTCTAACATTTGACGCACAAAGCGCGTTCCAAATTCAGGTATGCCAAGCGTTCCTGTTTTACACATAATTTGCTCTTCTGTTACGCCAAGTGATTCCGTTCCGCTAAAAATTTTCATCACTTCAGGATCATCCGTCGGAATCGTTTTTGGATCAATTCCACTTAAATCTTGAAGCATGCGAATCACGGTCGGATCATCGTGTCCGAGTATATCAAGTTTTAATAAATTATCATGAATCGAATGGAAGTCAAAATGAGTTGTTCTCCACTCGGAATTACGGTCATCAGCTGGAAACTGGATTGGTGAAAAATCGAAGATATCCATATAGTCCGGCACAACGATAATCCCCCCTGGATGCTGACCCGTTGTACGTTTTACGCCCGTACATCCTGCTACTAAACGATCCACTTCTGCGTTTCGTAAATGTAAATCACGGTCACCGGCATAGCCTTTTACATAGCCATAAGCTGTTTTTTCGGCTACTGTACCGATTGTTCCCGCGCGATATACATTATCTTCTCCAAACAGTACTTTTGTATAGTTGTGAGCTCGCGGCTGATACTCTCCTGAAAAGTTCAAATCGATATCGGGAACTTTGTCTCCTTTGAATCCTAAGAACGTTTCAAACGGAATATCGTGTCCATCTTTAATAAATGGTACGCCACAATCGTCGCAGCTTTTGTCCGGCAAGTCGAATCCGGAACCAACGGAACCGTCATTAAAAAACTCGGATTTCTTACATTTTGGACAAACATAATGCGGCGGCAGTGGATTTACTTCTGTAATTTCCGTCATCGTCGCAACGAATGAAGACCCTACGGAACCACGTGAACCAACTAAGTAACCATCATTCAACGATTTTTTAACGAGTTTATGCGAGATCAAGTAAATAACGGCAAACCCGTGGCCGATAATACTTTTCAACTCTTTCTCTAGACGGGCTTCTACTACTTCAGGCAGCTCTTCACCGTAGATGCTGCGTGCCATCGCATAGCTCATTTCACGCATTTCTTCGTCTGCACCTTCAATTTTTGGCGTATATAAATCATCTTTAATTGGTTTAATATCGTCAATCATATCCGCTATTTTTTGCGTATTATGAACAACAATTTCTTTCGCTTTGTTCCCGTCTAAAAATGAAAAACAATTCAGCATCTCATCCGTTGATCTAAAATGAACATCCGGCAGCTGGTGACGGTTTAACGGGTTAGCCCCGCCTTGTGAACCAATTAAAATTTTTCGGTAAATTTTGTCTTCCGGATTGAGATAGTGAACATTTCCTGTTGCTACAACCGGCTTTCCAAGCTTTTCACCAAGCTTCACAATATTGCTGATAATATCTTTTAAGGCTTTCTCATCCCGCACTAAATCCAGTTCAATTAAGTGCTTGTAGTTGTCAGGGGGCTGCACTTCGATGTAATCATAAAATTCAGCTGCTCCTTCTACTTCATCAATTCCTTTTTGCATCATGCCTTCGAATACTTCGCCTCGGTCACATGCGGTTCCAATCAAGATGCCTTCTCGATATTTATCGAGCTGAGATCTTGGAATTCGCGGAACTCGATAAAAGTAATTTAAATGAGAAATCGAAACGAGTTTAAATAGATTTTTTAAACCTACGTCGTTTTGTGCTAAAAGCGTGGCATGATAAGGACGGGCCCGCTGATATGCATTCCCTTCTCCCATATAATCATTTAAGCGATCGTGCATCGTAATTTCGCGTTCAAATGCATCTTTCAGCATTTTATTTAACAAATAGCCAGTTGTTTCCGCATCGTAAATCGCGCGGTGATGCTGCACAAGTTCAATATCAAACTTTTTAGCAAGAGTATTTAAACGATGGTTTTTCATATGCGGATACAAAAATCTTCCGAGTTCAAGCGTATCAATAACGCCATTAGCTGCTTTTTCTAATCCGATTTTTTGCAGTCCCATATTTAAAAATCCCATATCAAAGCTTGCATTATGAGCGACTAAAATACTGTCGCCCATCCACTCGTGAAAATCCCGAAGTACTTCTGAGATTTCAGGCGCATTTTGGACCATATCATCTGTAATACCCGTCAGCTCAATTGTTGTTGCAGACAGAGGATGATGAGGATTTGCAAACCGTTCAAATCGATCGATGATTTCGCCTTCTTTCATCTTCACGGCAGCAAGTTCAATAATGGTATCGTATACGGCTGACAAACCGGTTGTTTCGACGTCAAATACTACGTAAGTTGCTTCTGTCAAATCCACATGCTGCGGATTATAGGCAATTGGCACGCCGTCGTCTACTAAATTGACTTCCACTCCGTACAGTATTTTAATGCCGTTCTTTTTCCCGGCTCCATACGCTTCAGGAAACGACTGTGCAACCGCGTGATCAGTTATCGCTACAGCCGGATGTCCCCATTTTTTGGCTTGTCCGACTAAAGCTCCAACAGATGAAACGGCATCCATTTGACTCATTGGCGTATGCAAGTGAAGTTCCACACGCTTTTCATCTTCAGGCGCTGTATCCTGTCTAGCGGGACCGGTAATCTCGTTAACATCATTTCCAATCATAACTAGATCACGGACAAATGTATCGTTTTGTACACTTCCGCGAACCTTTACCCACATTCCTTTTTTAATCGCTTGAAGTAAAGGAATATCTTCTTTATCACGCGAAAACATTTTAACCATAATAGAGTTTGTATAATCTGTCACTTTAAAAATAAGAAGCGTACGTCCGCTTCGTAATTCTCTCGTTTCTGCATCAAATACGTAGCCTTCAACGGCAATTCGCTTTTCTTCATCCACAATGGAATCCAGGCGAACCGTCTCGTCTTTAATCGTATATCCAATTGTAAGCGGACCTTTTGGTAGGTCTGGTCCATCACTTTTTTCATTTTCTTTATTTTGCATTTCTGTGATGGCTTGTAATACTTTTTCTGTATCTTCTTGTTTTCGTTGCTCTACAAACTGCTGAAATGCTTCTTCTGAATGTACAACTTCCGTCATTAGCTGAAGGTTCGGAAACCCATAGGACGCATACTGATCAGCAATTAACTGACTATACTTTTTACGTAAAGCCGTTCCTTCTGCATCATGTCGTGCGTTCACAATCAATTTGGCACCGTTCAATCTCGGCATTTGATCTTGTAAAAGCGACTGTAAAAGGGGAGATATGCCCTGCATTTCTCCAATACAATGCTTCCAATATGACTGTACATGCTCTTCCGTACATTCTTTATTAACGGTTTGAATAGAAAAAGAAACACTCGCAATATGAGAAAAAGCTGAAGACATGCGAGCATGGAATAACTCATAAATCTCAAAAGGTAATAACCCTTCTAAAGAAAAATGGAAATGCCATTTTTTTTGTTCTTTCTGAATGACGAGCTTTTCAATCGCTGCGTTTTCAAAGTAAGGAACAATTTGATCACTCGTCAGCTCTAACTGCTGCAGCAGCAACTTAAAACGCTCTTTTTTTCCTAGCGTTTGTGCTTCCAAGTTTTCTGCCTCCTTTTATAAATGAGTGCAATCTATTTTAACATAAATGACTTCTATTCTGTCATATGTTCTGTTTATAAACATAAAAACAGCAGGGATACAAATCCCCGCTGCTTCATTACTTCGCTAGCAGTTCTTTCACTGTTGAAACAAGATTGTCAACTGACACTTCTAATGACTCCCCAGTTTTGCGTACTTTTACTTCTACAATTCCTTCAGATGCACGTTTACCAACTGTTACTCGAACAGGAAGACCAATTAGATCTGAATCTGCAAATTTTACTCCTGCACGCTCTTGGCGGTCGTCTAACAGCACTTCAAAGCGATTATCTAATAACTCATTATATAATTTCTCACCTAGTTCACGCTGTTCATCATTTTTCACGTTAACTGGAATAACGTGCACTTGATAAGGCGTAACAGCTTCTGGCCATAGAAGACCGTTTTCATCATTAAATTGTTCTGCAATCGCAGCTACTGTACGAGAAACACCGATACCATAGCAGCCCATAATCATTGGCTGGCTGCGTCCGTTCTCATCTAGATACGTTGCTCCCATCGCTTCACTGTAGCGTGTTCCTAGCTTAAAGACGTGTCCGACTTCAATACCTTTAGCAAACTTAATAACGCCTTGTCCATCCGGTGACTGATCCCCTTCTTGGATGAAGCGGAAATCTTCGTAAGTTGCATTAAAGTTACGCTCATTCACATTTGTGTAGTGATAACCTTCTTCATTTGCTCCGCATACACCGTTAGCAATTGCTTTTACCGCATGATCAGCTACCACTTCTACTGAATCACTTACTCCAATCGGTCCTACTGAACCAACTGCGCATTTTAATACTTCTTTTGTTTCTTCTGGAGTTGCCAGTTCAACAACGGAAGCTTCAAAATAGTTTTTCACTTTAATATCGTTTACTTCGTGATCCCCGCGAACAAGTACAAGCACAAAACGATCATCTACTTTAAATAAAAGGGACTTGATACAAGAAGTCGCTTCAACATTTAAGAAAGCAGCTACGTCTTCAATGCTATGCTGATTTGGTGTTTCCACTTTTGTTAATTCTTTTTCAGCTTCACCTGATTTTTCATACGTATTTACAACCGGTGCCATTTCAACATTTGCTGCATAAGAAGATGTATCTGAATAAGCGATTGTATCTTCCCCGATTTCAGAAAGAACCATAAATTCATGCGTATCTTTTCCGCCCATTGCACCTGAATCAGCGATAACAGCACGGAAATTTAATCCGCAGCGCTCAAAGATGCGGCTGTAGGCAGCAAACATTTTATCATATACTTCATCTAAACTTTCTTGAGAAGCATGAAACGAATATGCATCTTTCATAATAAATTCACGACCGCGTAATAAGCCAAAGCGTGGACGTTTTTCATCGCGGAACTTCGTTTGAATTTGATATAAATTTAGCGGTAAACGTTTGTATGACTTCACTTCGTCACGAAGCAAGCTTGTGATAACTTCTTCGTGTGTTGCTCCCAAAGCAAATTCACGGCCGTGACGATCTTTCATACGCATTAACTCAGGTCCGTATGAATACCAGCGGCCAGACTCTTGCCACAATTCAGCTTGTTGTAAAGCAGGCATTAATAATTCGACAGAACCTGCACGGTCCATCTCTTCACGAACAATTTGTTCAACTTTTTGCAATACGCGCTTACCAAGCGGTAAAAAGCTGTACACGCCGCTTGCATTTTGGCGCATATAACCTGCGCGCAATAGAAGCTGATGGCTTTTTATATCCGCATCAGCTGGCACTTCTCTTAATGTAGGAATCAATGTAGAACTTTGTCTCATAACCTCGCACCTCTTTGCTTACTTCTCTATCTTATTTTTTTAAGGCGGACCATGCCGCAATTTTCATATAATCAGCGAGGGAATATCCCTCGCTGAGCGTATGTCTTATAAAAAGAACTTTTGAATATCGTTCCACGTTACAACGAGCATCAGCAGCATTAATAAAGCAAAACCGATAAAATGAACAACGCCTTCTTTTTGACGATCAATTGGCTTACCGCGAATTCCTTCTACAGCGAAGAACAACAGTCGTCCTCCATCTAAAGCAGGAAGTGGAAGCAAATTGACAATCCCTAAGTTAATACTTAAAACGGCTGCCCATTTCATTAGATAATAAATGCCTGACTGTGCTACTTGATCGGTTGCTGCGTAAATACCTACAGGACCAGAAAGCATATCCAGTTTGAACTGTCCTGTCACAAGCTTCCCTAGACCCGTTAAGATTTCTTTCATCCACGTATATGTCTCAGTAGCTCCGTGCGTGATCGAACCAATGAATGACTTTTCAACCGGTGCATATACGCCAATTAATCCAATTGTCTGTTCCCCAACTTTGCGACTTTCAGGTGTAATCGGAATATCTAGCGTTTTGCCGCCGCGCTGAACCGTGAATGTAATTTGCTGTTCAGGATGTTTTTGAATTACTTTTACGACATCATCCCACGTTGAAACACTTTGTCCATCAATTGCTTGAACTTTATCTCCTTGTTTGAGTCCCGCATCAACGGCTACTCCATCTGATGTTAATTTGCCCATCACGGGTTTGTCAACAACATATCCTTGAGAAATCCCAAGAACGATAAAAATAACAAAGGCTAATATAAAGTTCATTAGCGGACCAGCGAAAATGGCTAGCGCACGCTGACCAAGAGTTTTAGAAGCAAACTGACGGCTGTAAGGTGCAATTTGAATTTCTTCTCCGTCTATAACGAAGTAAGATTCTTCTGCTACCTCGAATTTTTGCAGACGTTCATCTTCACCTTCTTCATAACCTGAAATAAATAGATTATGCTCTAAGTCTGCTTGCTCTACCTCAATAACTTTTGCATTTGGATGCTGTTCCTTGTTATTAATAATGACTTTATTTACTTTGCCTTCCTTATCAAACATGAGGCCCACCATTTGACCAGGCTTTACTTCGATCATTTCTGGGTCTTCTCCAGCCATTCGAACAAATCCACCTAGAGGCAGCAAGCGAATGGTATAAACTGTTTCATCTCGTTTAAACGAAAAGATTTTGGGACCAAACCCAATGGCAAACTCACGACATAAGATGCCTGCACGCTTTGCAAAAACTAAATGACCAAGCTCATGAAAGAATACAAGAGCTCCAAAAATGACGACAAACGCAATGACTGTGTTCAATGGGTATTACCCCCTTCATGTAATAGAGTCAAATCTCCACCCACCAGAAATAAGTGAGTGGCTTCTCTCGCACGCACATTATCGAGAGATGGCGGATCTAACAAACTCTCTTGCTTCTAAATCTACTTCTTTAATAGTAGATAAACAAGGTTTCTGTATTACAGTATGTTCATTCATTGCTTTTTCAATCACATCTTCAATTTGTAAAAATGTAATGTGACCATCTAAAAAGGCTTGAACAGCTTCTTCATTAGCTGCGTTTAAAACAGTCGGAAGTGTTCCACCCGCTTTGCCAGCCTCAAATGCAAAAGCTAAACAGCGAAAACGCTCTTCATCCATTTTAGCGAAGTGAAGCTGACCAATATCCGCCAAACTTAAACGCTTGGTGTTAGGCAAAGACATGCGTTTTGGATACGTTAACGCGTATTGAATTGGCACGCGCATATCAGGCGTTCCAAGCTGAGCAATAACGCTTGTATCCGAATACTCTACCATAGAATGAATGATGCTTTCCTTATGTAACAATACATCAATTTTCTCATAGGGAAGATCAAAAAGCCAATGTGCTTCAATCACTTCTAACCCCTTATTCATCATCGTTGCCGAATCAATTGTAATTTTAGCTCCCATCGACCAGTTTGGATGATTTAATGCATCTTCAACCGTTACTCCCTGTAGTTCTGCTCTCGTTTTATCTCGAAAGCTTCCTCCAGAAGCCGTTAAAATTAAACGGTCTATTGCTTTTTGATCTTGCCCTTGCAAACTTTGAAAAATAGCTGAGTGCTCACTGTCTACCGGTAAAATATCAGCGCCATATTCCTTGGCTGCTTCCATGACAAGGTGACCAGCGGTAACAAGTGTCTCCTTATTTGCAATAGCAATCGTTTTTCTCATTTTGATTGCTTCTAGCGTAGGAGTCAACCCTACACTTCCAAGAACAGCATTTACTAAAACTTCTGTGGATGGATGAGTCGCCACTTCCACAAGCCCTTCTTCCCCATAAACAAATCGAATAGAAGGGAATTCTGCTTGCAGTGACAGACAATCTTCTTTCTTCATCACAGAAACAAGGGCTGGCTTACACTGCTGAATAATCTTTCTTGCTTCATTAATATTTCGACCTACAGAGATTGCTGAGAGCTCAAAATGCTCCGGATGCGCTCGAACAATATCAACGGTTTGAGTACCGATTGAACCTGTAGCTCCTAACAGAGAAATTTTCTTCAAGTATATTCACTCCTATTAAAACAAAGACATCTTTTTTATAGAGATAATAAAAAAGCTAAAATTGGCATGATGAACATTAAACTGTCAAAACGGTCTAAAATCCCACCATGACCTGGTAAAACCTTTCCTGAATCTTTTACGCCATAGTGACGTTTGAACGCTGATTGTACAAGATCACCCATCTGTCCAAATAACGATACGATAATACCAATTACAAGTAGTTCGATCATAGTTTGATCAATATTTGCTAACAGCTTAAATACAATGGCTACTATAATAGCGCATACGATGCCACCGACAAAACCTTCAATTGTTTTATTGGGACTGATTTCCGGCCATAGCTTTCGTTTTCCCATTGCTCGTCCAATAAAATAAGCTCCGGAATCCGTCGCCCAAATAATAAGAAAAGCAAAGAACAAATAAGCTAAGCCGAACTCTTGACGAACCTCGATAAAATAATGAAAGCCAAAGCCAACATATACTGTCGTTAATAAAATAAACCCAACGTCATCGAAGGTAAATTTATTTTTAACTACAACCGTGTACATTAATAAAAGAAGGACAGCAGCAAGCGCTACTTCTATCTTATGTTCACTTAAGAATTGAAATGCAACATCTCTTCCATTTGGTAGTAAAAACACCCAGGTTAGCAATAAACTAATGATACTTGGAAAAGACATTGCTTTCAAATGTTTCATTTTTAAAAGCTCAATTACACCAACTGTTCCGATTACATACATGATAAGGGTAAAAGGTAACCCTCCAATTAAAACAATCGGCACAAATACCGCAAGTGCTACAATCGCGGTGATAATGCGCTGTTTCATCTTGTTTTCCACACCTTCTTATACACCACCAAAGCGGCGACCGCGCTTTTGAAACGCCTCGACTGCTTCGATTAAATGATTTTCTTTAAAATCTGGCCATAATACTTCTGTAAACCAAAACTCTGTGTAAGCTAGCTGCCAAAGCATAAAATTACTTAAGCGAAGCTCACCGCTTGTACGAATAAGCAAATCCGGATCTGGAAGGCTTTTGCTCATTAAATAGGAAGAAAATAAATTTTCTGAAATAGAAGAGGAAGCTACTTTTCCCTGTTCTACATCTTCTACCAATGACTGAATAGCGCCCATGATTTCGTGACGGCTACCGTAATTGAGCGCGAAGTTTAAAATCAGCCCTGTGTTATGCTTTGTTTTTTCAATTGCATTATCCACGGCTCGAATCGTATGGGCAGGGAGCTCACTTTTATCCCCCATAATACGAACTTGCACATTTTTTTCAATTAGCTCAGGCAGAAAGGTTGTTAAAAATTCCTCTGGCAGTTTCATTAAAAACTCGACTTCAATTTTGGGGCGCTTCCAATTTTCAGTGGAAAATGCATATAAAGTTAATACTTTAACACCTAATTCATTGGCCGATCTGGTCACATGACGTACTACCTTCATTCCTTCATGATGGCCCATCATGCGAGGAAGAGCTCGTTTTTGCGCCCAACGACCGTTCCCATCCATAATAATTGCAATATGTTCAGGAACAGGGTGCTGTTTCACTTGATCTTTTCGTTCTGACAAAGACAGTGTATTTAAATCTTGACTTTTCTTCCATGCTTGAAATTTTCTTAACATGCAAAGGTCCCCCGTTGTACGCTCTCACATAAACGTGTGGCTTATGTGAGTTTTTTCTTACTACACATTATTAACAAAAAAACCCCCTGTAAACAATAGAGGGTCTTTTACAATATATTTTACCTTGAAATGACTTAAACTGCCATAATTTCTTCTTCTTTATCTTTCGCCACTTTATCCACTTTTACAATATGATCATCTGTTAGCTTTTGAATGTCATCACTGTAGCCGCGTAAATCGTCTTCAGTAATTTCACCTTTTTTCTCTAACTTTTTGAAATCATCGTTTGCATCACGGCGTACGTTACGAACCGCAACTTTTGCTTCTTCAGCATATTTTTTCACCATTTTCACTAACTCACGACGACGCTCTTCCGTTAAAGCAGGAATCGATAAACGGATAATAGTTCCATCGCTTGTAGGTGTTAACCCTAAGTCAGATTTTAAAATAGCTTTTTCAACCTCACCAATTTGTGATTTGTCATAAGGCTGAATAACAAGCATACGAGCTTCAGGCACGCTTACTTGCGCCAATTGGTTAATTGGTGTTGGTGCACCGTAGTATTCTACCGTTACGCGGTCAAGAAGTGACGCGCTTGCACGTCCAGCACGAATTGATGCTAGTTCGCGGCTAAATGATTGAATTGCTTTTTCCATTCTTTCTTTTGCGTTTTGCAACACTTGTTTTGGCATGTTTATTTCCCCTTTACAATTGTTCCAATGTTTTCGCCTGTAACGGCACGTTTAATATTGCCTTCTTCCGTAATTGAAAAAACAATTAGCGGAATATCATTGTCCATACATAATGAAGAAGCTGTAGAATCCATAACAGCTAGTCCATCTTTTAAAACATCAATATACGTTAATGTTTCGTATTTTACAGCATCAGGTACAAGCTTAGGATCCGCATTATAAACGCCATCTACGTTGTTTTTAGCCATTAAGATCACGTCAGCTTCAATTTCAGCTGCACGCAAAGCTGCTGTTGTATCTGTAGAGAAATAAGGGTTTCCTGTACCCGCGGCGAAGATAACAACGCGTTTTTTCTCGAGATGACGAACAGCTTTTCTTCTAATATAAGGCTCTGCTACTTGTCTCATCTCGATAGAAGTCTGAACTCGTGTTTGCACACCAATGTTCTCTAAGCTATCTTGAAGAGCCAAAGAGTTCATTACTGTTGCTAGCATTCCCATATAATCAGCAGCGGCACGATCCATACCCATTTCACTGCCAATTTTACCACGCCAAATGTTTCCACCACCAACGACTACAGCAATTTCCACACCTAATTCATAAACGGCTTTTACTTGTTCAGCAACAGATTTGATGATGGATGGGTTAATACCAAAACCCTCTTCACCAGCTAATGCTTCTCCACTTAACTTTAATACGATACGATTATATTTTGCTTGACTCATGCTTACCTCCATCGTTAACGGTGAGATCTCTTTTGTAAAAAAGGGAACACACAGTGTTCCCTATACGGTCAAACCCTTACTTTTTAACTTGGTTCATTACTTCTTCAGCGAAGTTGTCTTGACGTTTCTCAATACCTTCTCCTACTTCAAAACGAACGAAGCTTTCAACAGTAGCGCCTTTGCTCTCAACGAACTGACGTACTTTTTGATCAGGATTTTTAACAAATGTTTGATCTAGTAAGCAAATATCTTCGAAAAATTTGCCAAGGCGACCTTCAACCATTTTTGCAACGATTTTTTCTGGTTTGCCTTCGTTTAATGCTTGTTGAGTTAATACTTCGCGCTCACGCTCAGTTTCTTCAGCAGAAACTTGGTCACGAGAGATGTATTTAGGGTTGATTGCAGCGATGTGCATAGCAACGTCTTTTGCAACAGCTTCTTCAGTTGTACCAGATAATACTGTTAACACACCGATACGTCCGCCAGCATGTAGATAAGCACCGAATGCATCAGCATCAGTTTTTGTTGCTACAGCAAAACGACGTAGAGATAATTTTTCTCCGATTGTAGCGATTGCAGAGTTGATGTGTTCTTCAACAGTTGCACCGTTTTCCATTTTTTGAGTAGCAGCTTCAGCAGCGTCAGCTGGTTTGTTAGCTAAGATGTGAGCAGCTAATTCTTTTGTTAATTTTTGGAAACCTTCGTTTTTCGCAACGAAATCAGTTTCAGAGTTAACTTCTAAGATAACAGCTTCGTTACCTTGAGTTTCGATGTAAGTTAGACCTTCAGCAGCAATACGGTCTGATTTTTTAGCAGCTTTTGCAATACCTTTTTCACGTAAGAAATCGATTGCTTGCTCCATATCACCGTTAGTTTCAGTTAACGCTTTTTTACAATCCATCATACCAGCGCCAGTTTTTTCACGTAATTCTTTTACCATTTGAGCAGTAATTGCCATAATGTGTAGCCTCCTTGTTTGGGTATGTAATTAATGTATATAAATGGGTTAAATCTTTTCAAAAAAAGGTGATAAAAGGCTATTCCCTCTTATCACCTTTCACGGAATTAAGCAGTAGTTGTTTCAGTTTCAACTGCTGTTTCTTCACCTTGTTTAGCTTCTAGAATAGCATCAGCAACTTTAGAAGTTAAAAGTTTAACAGCACGAATTGCATCATCGTTTGCAGGGATTACATAATCAATTTCGTCTGGATCACAGTTAGTGTCTACGATACCAACGATTGGAATGTGTAATTTTTTAGCTTCCGCTACTGCAATACGCTCTTTACGAGGGTCAATGATGAATAATGCATCTGGAAGTTGTTTCATATCTTTAATGCCGCCTAAGAATTTTTCAAGACGCTCTAACTCTTTTTTAAGTTGAACTACTTCTTTCTTAGGTAGTACTTCGAAAGTACCGTCTTCTTGCATTTTTTCGATATCTTTTAAACGTTTGATACGTTTTTGGATAGTTGAGAAGTTAGTTAATGTACCACCTAACCAACGTTGGTTAACAAAGTACATACCAGCGCGAGCTGCTTCTTCTTTAACAGAATCTTGAGCTTGTTTTTTCGTACCTACGAATAAAACAGTACCGCCGTCTGCAGCTAATTCTTTAACGAATTTGTACGCTTCTTCTACTTTCTTAACTGTTTTTTGAAGATCGATAATGTAGATGCCGTTACGCTCAGTGAAGATGTATTTCTTCATCTTTGGGTTCCAACGGCGAGTTTGGTGACCGAAATGTACACCAGCTTCTAGTAATTGTTTCATTGAAATTACTGACATGTGTTTTTCCTCCTAATGGTTTTAAGTCTCCTCCGCTCATTTCATCTTCAGCCGAAACTACAAAAAGTAGCACCATCAACCGAATCAACAAGCGTGTGTAATAACACCAAAAACAAATATAGCACACTCCTTTTTCACAAGCAAGCGTTTCATTAAGTTTATTGATGAAATTTCAATAATAATTCAATTTCAGTTTTCCCTCTGTGTAAATGTTTTGCAATTTCTTCAATTGTTAAACCTTTTCCCTTTAAATAAACAGAAAATTCTTTTATCTCTTCACCTGACAAATCTTGAATTTGGTCTGTAGTTAATTCATCAAAAGGTGTGCATATATGCTTCTGATTTTCTTCTATAGAAAGAAGTTCATGCAGCGACTGGGACGGCTCACTTTTTAGATCCAACCTTTGAACAGGCACGTCTTCTTCATCTACCAAAGGTGATTTTACGCTGCTTTTTTCCACTTCCGAAGAAAGCGAAGTCGAACGCTCTCGAAGCTGCCTTAAAAACTGTTCGTTTTGTTCTTGAAATTCAGCGAGATATGAACCCATCGCAGCTTCCATTTTATTTATATTTTGCTGGTGCAAGCGTTCAATCCTTTTCACTTTGGTCACTTGCATATATAAAAGAATAATGCAAAACAGTGATAGACCATGAATTAAAAAACTAACTGTGAGTAAAAACCCCATCCTTTTACCTCTTTGCTAAATTATTTTACTTAAACTCGTACGCATTTTAAACAGCGCTTTCGAATGAATTTGAGAAATACGTGAAGTAGATAGCCCTAACAGCTGTGCGATTTCTGTAAAAGTCAACTCTTCTTTATAGAATAATGAAACAACGAGCTGCTCTTTTTCATTTAGCTGCTCGATAACTTCAGCAAGCTCTTGATATCGTTCGTCGTTAATTAGCTCCTCTTCAGGAGAGAGCGTTTTTTCATCTTTAATCATATATTTTTGTTCTCCATCTTCATACTCTTTCGGCTGTTCTTCCATTGACAACACGTTAGCTAAAAAGCCTTCATTCATCGTATGAACGACATCTGCTTCTGTCATGCCTACTTCTTTTGCAACCTCACTTGGTGCAACTCTGCGCAAGTATCTTTGTTCAAGTGCTTCTGTTGCTTGCTCAATCCTTTTCGTCTTTTCCCTTGCGCTTCTTGATAACCAGTCTTCTTTACGAAGCCCGTCTATTATCGCCCCTCGAATTCGAAAAGACGCATATGTATCAAACTTTAAGTCTCTACCGTAATCAAACTTTTCCAAAGCATCGTAAAGACCGATTAACCCTAAACTACGAAGCTCTTCTTTATGAATATTTTTCGGCAGCCCCACGCTAATCCGCTGAACGTGATAGTTAACGAGCGGCATATACTTTTTAACAAGCATGTTTCCCGCATGTGAGTCTCTCGTCTCTCTCCATTCCTGCCAAATTTTATGTTCTTCAACTTCTTGTATACTTTTCAAGGGTCTTTCAACTCCTTTTTATAGCGCTATTAAACGGTCAGAGCGCGCTTTATATCGTTTTTATCCCTTCGTTAATCGTACGAACCTTTAAAATAGCCGTTTGAGGATCAAATTCAATTGTGCGTCCGTTGTGTCCTCCTGTAGCTTTTGCTGCAATTTCTACACTGTTTCTATGCAGCTCTCTCTCTACTGCTTGAACATTTCGAAGGCCAATTCGCATGACATCATTTCTTGGTTCAAATTGAAACATCTGCGCGCCTCCTGCTATTTTTGCTTTTAACAATTTTCTATGTGCGCCTTGTTTAATCAACATATTTATCAAATCAAAAATGGCTGTATCTGCATATTTAGCTCTATTAAAAGGACATTTAGCTCCGCTTGAATCCGGAAGCATCACATGAGCGAGCCCAGCTACTGAGTGAATAGAGTCATAAACGACAACTCCTACACATGATCCTAATCCCGCTGTTCGAAGCACTGCGGGTGCATGTGTAACATTCATCTCGGCAATTCCTACCTTAATCACTTGTTTATCATCTCTCACGATTCTTCAACTCCTAGAACCTTCAGCGTGATATCCATTATTCGTTTGACTCACTGGAGGTGGTCTTCTAAAGAGAGCACTTTAGGTAAATTTAGAAGAACAATTAAACGGCTATCTACTTTAACGACTCCGTTTAAGTATTCAACAGCTGTTCCTTCAACTGTTTCAGGCACTGAAGCAATCGTTTTTTCATCAATATCCACTACATCATTTGCCGCATCGACAATCAAACCTGCTTCTACATCATTAAGACGAACCATAATAATACGTGTCAGCTCATGGTTAAGCTGTTCTTGCAAGTTAAAACGAGTGCGCAAATCAATAATCGGTGTAATAACACCGCGAAGGTTAATAACACCTTTTACATATTCTTTTACTCCAGGAACGCGTGTTATGTGCTGAATCTTTTCAATCGACTGCACTTCTTCTACTGAGATTCCGTACTCCTCGTCTCCCAATTGAAACACAATAATTTTCATGCCTTTCTCCCTTTCTTTTCACAGCATTTGTTATTTAATCAAAGCGTTGCAATCAATGATAAGTGCTACTTGTCCATCCCCTAAAATCGTGGCTCCTGAAATAGCAAACACACCCGGCAGATAATGACCTAAAGATTTTAAAACAATTTCCTGCTGACCGATAAAAGAATCAACAATTAGCCCAGCGGTCTTTTCTCCTTTTTTCACGATGACTACTGAATAA
The DNA here is from genome assembly GCF_055710015.1 of Priestia sp. VA7. Classification (NCBI taxonomy): domain Bacteria; kingdom Bacillati; phylum Bacillota; class Bacilli; order Caryophanales; family Bacillaceae; genus Priestia; species Priestia sp. VA7. The sequence continues at coordinate 715,393 of NZ_JBVQPN010000001.1, read as the reverse complement.
TGATCACCTTGTACCGAGTTAGGCACAGTGAATAGTTCTTTTAAATCAAGAAGAGGAATAATGGCTCCTCGAAAGTCAATAACCTTTTGACCGTGTACATGCATGACCTCTCTGGGCTGAACAATAGCTGTTTCAATAATCGAAGAAAGCGGCAAGGCATAGCGCTCTTCACTCATTTGCACGAGTAAAGCAGAAATAATAGACAGAGTGAGCGGCAGTTGAATGGAAAAACGCGAACCGTATCCTTCGTTAGAATCGATCGTTACAGAACCCCCTAGCGATTCAATCGTGTTTTTCACGACATCTAAACCTACTCCTCGTCCGGAAACATCTGAAATCTGCTCAGCCGTCGAAAAGCCCGAAGCAAAAATGAGCTCGTACACTTGTTTATCCGTCAGCGTTTCAGCTGTTTTCCCATCAATAATTCCTCGATCCAACGCTTTTTGCAGTACCTTTTCACGATTGATGCCCGCCCCGTCATCTTCTAAATCAATAAAGACATAATTTCCGCTATGATAAGCTTTAAGGCGAATCGTTCCCTTTTCATTCTTTCCGTTCTCTAAGCGTGCTTGAGGCATTTCAATTCCGTGGTCAACGGCATTTCTTAATAAGTGAACAAGCGGATCTCCAATTTCATCAATGACGGTTCGGTCCAGCTCTGTATCAGCTCCGACAATTTGAAGTTCAATTTGTTTCCCTAAATCTTTTGAAAGCTGTCTCACCATACGGGGAAAACGATTAAAAACGGTTTCTACAGGCACCATACGCATGTTTAAAATAATTGTTTGCAAGTCTCCCGAAATACGAGACATCCGCTCTACCGTTTCGTCTAATTCGCTATTATTCAATTCTTTTGATATTTGTTCTAACCTGCCTCTATCAATAACCAGTTCTTCAAACAAATTCATAAGACTGTCCAAACGGTCAATATTAACTCGAATCGTCTTGTTATTTGAGGGCGGTCTTTTCTCTTCAACAGGCAATTTGGAAGGTCCTGACATAGTAACTTCCTGTATAGCTGCCGCTACTTCTTGTGAAACAAGCTCTTCCTTTTCTTTTTCCTTTTTCACGAGAGCCTCAGTAATTTGCACGCTTTCCACTTCCGAGACTTCCATAATGCTCGCCTGCAGCTTTTCTTGCGATTCGTTTGTTACTAGTAAAACGATAAAAGATAATTCAAATTTTTCCTGTTCGATATCTTGAACAGTTGGCGCTGACTTAATGACGTCTCCTGCTTGCTCTAACACATCAAATACCATATAAGCGCGTGCAGCTTTTAATAAGCAGGTGCGTTCAAGCTGTACGGTTATTTCAAACGCGTTAAATCCTTGGTCTGCTGTTTGGCTGAGCAGCGTTTGTACTAATTCATCGTACTCAATGGAAGAAGCTGCATGCTGTGCTACAGGTTCCTCTGCTACAATACGCTGCAGCTTTTGAACAAGCAATTTGACATCAAGCTGACCATCGCCGCCTTCAGAAATAGATTGAACCATTATTTCTAGCGCATCGACTGATTCAAACAAAGCATCAAGAACTTCCGTATGAACGTCGAGTTGGTGATTTCGAACAGCATCTAACACGTTTTCCATTTTGTGAGTTAATTGTGCTAAATCATCAAATCCCATTGTTGCAGACATACCTTTTAACGTATGAGCAGACCGAAAAATTTCGTTTACATAGCCAAGATCATCGGTATTTTTTTCAAAACGCATTAGCTGGTCATTAACGTTTTGAAGATGTTCCCTGCTTTCTTCAATAAACACTTCTAGATATTGATTCATATCCATCGTAACTTTCCCTCCTATTTCTGTGCGTAGCGAGAAATAAAGCTTCCAACGTTTCGCAGCGGTTCAATATAATCAACAAGTTTTGTAGAAACGGCTGATTTGGGCATCCCATAAATGACAGCCGTTTCTTCCGATTCAGCCAATATAAGCGCATCTTTATTTTTCTTTAAATCAATAACCCCTTCTGTTCCATCGGCACCCATTCCTGTCAACACAATAGCAAGTTTTTGATAACCTGAAATTTTACTAATCGACTGAAACAAACGATCCACTGAGGGGCGATGTCCCTTTACAGGTGAAGAAGTATCTAAACAAATGCTGAGCTGTCCTTTTTTCTCTACAACCGTCATATGAAAACCTCCAGGCGCAATATAAGCACATCCTGAGCGAACGATTTCATTGTCTTTTGCTTCTTTTACTTCAATATCAGCTAGCTGATTTAGTCTAAGCGCTAATGATTTTGTGAAATTTGGAGGCATATGCTGCACAATAAAAATAGGTGCGCTTATGTCTTTTGAAACAGTTGATAATACTTCTTGCAGCGCACGCGGTCCTCCAGTAGAAGTGCCAATACAAATCATTTTGTTCACTTTCGTCCCCATCGGGAGGTTATATACACTGCTGTTTCGTACGTGCTGATGACTGCTTGAAGATATGTTGGCTTTACTAGCAAGCAATAGTTTAGAGATAAGCTCATCTTTCACTTTATGTAAGTCCAGCGAAATAGCTCCCGAAGGTTTAGCAACAAAATCAACTGCGCCGTACTGCATAGCGGTCAGCGTATTTTCAGCACCTTCTATTGTTGTACTCGATAACATGACAACAGGAAGGGGCTTCACACGCATGAGCTGTTTTAACATATCTAAGCCATTCATTTTGGGCATTTCAATATCAAGTGTCACAATGTCTGGCGACAGCTCGAGCGCTTTTTTTAACCCTTCTTCACCGTTACGTGCGGTACCCACAACGTGAAAACGACTGTCACATGCTAAAAAATCGCCGATTAGCTTTCGCATAAATGCAGAATCATCTACAATAAGCACCTTTATTTCATTCACTCTAATTTCCTACCTTTCAAGAAAAAATCGTTTGAGGCGCCGAATAAACATTCCCTCGTTTTTAGCCGTTATCCTATTGTCTTGAGGAATAAGAATACTCACCATTTCTATTAGTGATATACTCGCTTTAGATGCTGGATTTTGAAGCAAAAAAGGCATTTGGCGATTGACCGCTTTCTGGACAGCTTGATCGTTTGGTACAATACCTAATAGAGAAATAGATATGTTCAAAAACTGCTGAACAGCTCGGCTAAATCGTTCATACGTCTCATTTCCTTCTTTGTCAGAAAGCGTTTTGTTAATAATAAGACGAACCGGTGCTGATACAGAATAGGAAGCTGCTAGCTTAATAGCAGCGTAGGCATCTGTTATAGATGTAGGTTCTGGTGTTGTGACCACGATCATTTCATCTACAGCTTTTAAAAACTTAAGTACACTCTCTGACATGCCCGCTCCCATATCAAAAATCATATAATCATATTGATTTATTAACGAATTCAATTCTTGTATTAAATGAGCAAGATCTGATGGAGACCATTCAAATACAGAGGAAATTCCTGTTCCACCAGCCACATAAGCTAAATTTTGAGGACCTTTTTTAATAATTTGCTGGATGGAAAGCTTTTTTTCTAGCAAATCGACCATCGTATATGAAGTAGTTTGCCCAATCAAAATATCAATATTTCCCATCCCTATATCCATATCAAAAAGAAGAACTCTTTGCTTTTGCTTCGTTAGCGCAAGAGATAAGTTTAATGATAGATTCGACTTTCCAACTCCTCCTTTTCCGCTTAACACGGCTAGTGTTTTACAATTCCTTAAAGAGTTTTGATGCTTCTTTAACACTTTTTCTCTTAAAACTGCTGCTTGATCATTCATCTTTCCAATCTCCAAATACATCGTCAATAAACTCTTTTATTTTAAATGCCGAAACATCTTCTGGTACATCCTGCCCGTTTGTTGTAAAAGCAGCTCGCTGGCCGTAATGATATAACATATTTAAAAGCGAGCCTTTACGGGTGGTTTCATCTTGCTTCGTAAAAATCAAGTGATCAACAGGCAGACTAGCAAAACGTTCATATACAGCTTTCATATCTGATACTTTTGACGTTAGGGCTAAAACAAGAAACGTTTGCAAATCTTCTTGAAACGTAATAATTTTCTTTAAATCATTTACATATTGCTGTTCTAAAAAGTTCCGACCTGCTGTGTCAATAAAAATCACATCGTATGCTTCCGCTTCTAGCAAAGCTTTTTTAAAATCTGCTCCGTTATAACAAATCGTTAAAGGCGCATTCAAGATCGAAGCGTACGTCTTGAGCTGCTCAATCGCTGAAATTCTATACGTGTCAGTTGTAATAAATGCTATTTTTTGATTGTGTTCCAGGACACATTTTGCGGCCAATTTAGCAAGAGTTGTTGTTTTACCGACACCTGTTGGTCCTACTACACTTACATATTTTTTGAAAGGACCGCTCCATTCACTTGCTTTAAACTGATTGCCAAACCAGCTCTTCGTCCACTCCATAAGTTGATTTGAGTTAGGACGATGTAAGTAGTAGTACTCTAGCATAGGAGCCTCTATACTTTTTAAAATAGCTTCGTCTATTTCTTGCAAACGCAAATAGGCAAACACATCCTCCACTGCTTTTGGATATGAACCTGAAGAAACCTTTGGCACTTGATTCATTTGTGAGACAAGAGTATTTAACTCACTGAGCTGCTGCTTCATAAAAGATTGATTATCTTCCATACTGGGTTCTGGCGACGATGAATTCTTCTTTACGCTCAGCTTTTCTACGGAATCGACAGCTGCCAATACTTCTATTTTTGCCTTAGTAAATAGACCAAGAAACCCTCCTGTTCGAATTTGTTTTGAATGTAAAATAACCGCTTCCTCACCTAAATCTGAACGAATGGCTTTCATAGCTTGCGGCATGGATGCTACTACATATTTTTTTACTTTCATCAGATATCCACCACTCCAACACTTTGAACTTCAACATTTGCTTCTAGCTCGTTATATGATAAAACCGCCATATGGGGAAAATACCGCTCAGTGATTTGACGCACGTACATCCTCACCGCAGGAGAACATAACACAATTGGAGACTGTTCTTGAAAAGAAAGTGTTTCTGTTTGCTTGGCTATACTTTCCAGGATAGCTTGTGAAACGTTAGGGTCTAGTGACAAATAATTCCCATGCTCCGTTTGTTGAACAGCTTCCGCCATCATTTTTTCAACTTTTCCTGAAAGGGTAAGAACTCGAAGCAGACCTTCTTGGACCGTATATTGACTGGTAATTTGTCTTGCGAGTCCTTGCCGGACATATTCAGTTAACAAATCGGTGTCTGACGTCATTTTGCCGTAGTCTGCCAGCACCTCAAAAATAATGGGTAAATTTCGAATTGAGACGCTTTCTTTTAAAAGCTTTGCCAGTACCCTTTGAATGTCTCCAACAGAAAGCGGATTAGGCGTTACTTCCTCAATTAAAATAGGATACGTTTCTTTTGTGTGATCGATTAGTTGCTTTGTCTCCTGCCTTCCAATCAGCTCATGCGCATACGATTTTATAACTTCTGTTATGTGCGTAGACACAACCGACGGCGGGTCAACAACGGTATACCCGAACATCTCAGCCTGCTCCTTCGCGGACTCACTAATCCATTTTGCAGGCATTTTAAAAGCTGGCTCTAACGTATCAATTCCTTCAATCAAATCATCATCCACTCCCGGACTGATTGCTAAATAGTGATCGAGCAGCAGCTCCCCTTTTGCCACTTCATTGCCCTTTATTTTAAGACAGTATTCGTTGGGCTGAAGCTGAATGTTGTCTCTGATGCGAACAACCGGAATGACCAATCCTAGCTCAAGTGCCAGCTGTCGCCTAATCATCACAATTCGATCAAGCAGATCGCCTCCTTGATTCGTATCAGCAAGCGGAATTAATGCATACCCAAATTCAAATTCAATTGGATCAACGCTTAATAGATTGACAACACTCTCCGGACTTTTCATTTCATTGTCTTCAAGCTCTTCTTCAGTAGGCGCTATTTCTTCACGAACCGCCTGATGCTTAGCCCGAGACAAATAATAGCCTCCCACTCCTAACAAAATAGCAATAGGCATTGTAATAACATCATTAATTGGCGTAATTAAACCAAGAGCCGCAATCGTTCCTCCAGTGACATAAAGCATAACGGGAAAAGCAAACAGCTGCTGTGTAATATCTTCGCTCAAATTACCTGTTGAAGCAGCTCTAGTGACGATAATACCTGTCGCTGTTGAAATCATAAGGGCTGGAATTTGACTCACTAACCCATCGCCTACTGTTAACAAAGTAAAGGTTTGGGATGCTTCAGTGATGGACATTCCCATTTGCAGCATGCCGATAATAATCCCAAATAAGATATTAATCAGGGTGATGACAATCCCTGCAATGGCGTCACCTTTGACGAATTTACTGGCTCCATCCATTGCTCCATAAAAATCTGCTTCGCGCTGAATTTTTTCACGGCGGTCAATTGCTTGCTTTTCTGAAATCATACCTGCATTTAAATCTGCATCAATACTCATTTGTTTACCCGGCATCGCATCTAAGGTAAAGCGGGCGGCTACTTCAGAAACACGCTCCGCTCCTTTTGTAATAACGAGAAACTGAATGATAATTAAAATAATGAAGACAACAAAGCCCACCAAAGGATTGCCTCCAATAACGAAGTGGCCGAATGTTTCCACCACTCCGCCTGCTTCTCCTGTTCCTAAGATTGAACGTGTTGTCGATACATTCAAACCTAATCGAAACAGCGTAAGAACCAGCAGCAAAGACGGAAATACCGATAGCTCTAAAGGTTCTTTCATATTCATGGAAACGAGCAGTACAAGCAGTGCAAGAGAAATGTTAATCATGATTAAAATACTTAATAACCATGAAGGCAACGGAATAACAAGCATAACGATAATAAGTACAACACCTATAACAACTGGCAGTTCTCTTGCAGACATTAATTTTTCTCTCCTTACAATAGCGTAACGTTACATTTTATTTTGAATGCGGTATACGTAAGCTAATATTTCAGCCACCGCTTTAAAAAATTCTTCGGGTACTGCATCTCCTACTTTAGTTTGGTCAAAAAGTGCTCTTGCCAGCGGGCGGTTCTCTACCATGATGATTTCATGGCTTTTGGCGATTCCTTTAATCTTTTGAGCAATAAAATCTACGCCGCTGGCTACAACATAGGGAGCATCCATTTTTTCTTCATCATATTTTAAAGCAATGGCATAATGAGTGGGGTTTGTAATGATGACATCTGCTTTTGGAACTTCTTGCATCATGCGAGACATTGCCATTTCCCGCTGCTTTTGCTTTATTTTTGATTTGATTAGAGGATCGCCTTCAATGTTTTTATGCTCATCTTTGATATCTTGCTTTGACATTCGAATATTTTTCTCGAAATCAAACTTTTGGTACAAATAATCAAGCAGCGATAAAAATAAAAGCATAAGCGAGGCTGCAAGTCCCATTTGAAAAACAAGCTTAGACAGAACAACCAGCGAGTCCCCTATACTTTTTTGAGATAAATTTAATACATCTTCTATGTGAATCCATAAGATAAAAAACGTGACGGCTCCGATACACATAATTTTCAGCGTTGACTTGATTAGTTCTACCAGCGCTCTCATGGCAAAAATCCGTTTGGCTCCGCTAATAGGGTTAATCTTTTCTAACTTAGGCTGAAGAGCCTCCGTGGAAAAAAGAATACCAACCTGCATATAATTCGCTCCGAGCGCAGCAATAAAAGCTGCGAGCATAACAGGACCTGCTGCAAGGGCTATTGCAGGAAGAAGGTGCTTAAACATCGCAAATACGCGCTCTGCCGTCACTTCCTCAAGCATATACGTTTGAAAAGCTTCTCTTAACAACTTCATCATTTGCTGTAAAAACTGTTTGGCTCCAAACAAAAAATAAAGAAAAACCATTAAAAGGATGAGCGCAGTTGTAACGTCTTGACTTTTAGCTACCTGTCCTTTTTTTCTAGAGTCTTGCTTTTTTTTAGGTGTAGCTTTTTCCGTTTTTTCTCCCGCGAAAAATTGCAAATCAACTTTTACTAAAAACAAAGCTACACCCCTCCTAATATGCGGATCGTCGCGCGCATCGCTTCTATCATTTGTTCAAATATGATTTGCATCATATAAAACATGCTCCCCATCACGACAATCAGCAAAATAAAGGCAACAATAATTTTTACCGGAAACCCCACTACGAAAATATTTAACTGCGGGACGGTTCTTGCGACAATTCCAAGCGCGATATCGACTAAAAATAATGAACCTACCAAAGGCAAAGACATTTGAACAGCTACTAAAAACATCGATGAAAAAACAGTTATGATGTGTGTAGCAAATGCTTGGCTTCCCACAGGGAAAGCTACTTTGTCTAACGGAATAATTAAATAACTATTATAGATGCCGTCTATTAATAAATGATGTCCATTGGTCGATAATAAAAATAGGAGAGCAAATACATATAAATATTGACCTAGTATCGGACTTTGCGCCCCTGTCTGCGGATCTATTACGTTGGCAATCGCAAACCCAACTTGAAAATCGATGAGACCTCCGGCAATTTGAATAGCCATAATAAATACATACGCAGTCAAACCAATAAACAACCCAACAGCACATTCCTTTACTACTAAAAGTACAAACTGTGCATCTAATGAAACGACGGGTAAATCAATTGTTGTCGCAATAATGACGGATAGTGAGGCAGACAAACCTACTTTATGAACTGCGGGAATCGTTTTGTATGAAAATAGCGGAACCGTAATAAAAAAAGACGTTACGCGCACTAGCACTAGTAAAAACGCGGGATAGGATAAGATCAACTGACTCATAGCTATCCTACGTACCGATACAGATTTGAAAAAATTTCATATGTAAATGAAATCATTTTTGATAACATCCACGGACCAAAAAATACAATCCCTACTAAGACAGCTACAATCTTAGGAACAAAAGCAAGTGTTTGCTCTTGAATTTGGGTAGTTGCTTGAAAAATACTAATAATGAGCCCAACTACAAGGGCCAGCAGCAATAAAGGGCCAGATACAATTAAGATCGTATATACGCCTTTTTCTGCTAACGAAATGACAAATTCTCCATTCATTGTCTATCACCTATTGAAAACTTATTAATAATGATTTAACAACTAAATTCCAGCCGTCAACCAGTACAAATAGTAAAATTTTAAACGGGAGCGAAATCATAACGGGAGGAAGCATCATCATTCCCATAGACATCAGCACGCTTGCTATAATCATATCGATAATAAGAAAAGGAATAAAAATCATAAATCCAATTTGAAAGGCTGTCTTTAGCTCACTGATTGCATAAGCCGGAACGAGCGCGGTTAAGGGAATATCTTGAACAGAGGATGGTTTATCTATATCCGCATATTCTAAAAAAAGAGCTAAATCTTTTTGTCTTGTATGGGCACTCATAAATTCTTTCATCGGTTCAGCTGCTTTTTCATAGGCTTGATTCAGCGTGATTTTTTCTTTTAAAAGCGGCTGAAGCGCCTGTTCATTTACCTGAGAAAAAGTTGGCGCCATAATAAAAAACGTTAAAAACAGCGATAAACCAACTAATATTTGATTAGGAGGCATTTGCTGTGTCCCGAGCGATGTACGTACAAATGACAGCACAATAACAATTCGTGTAAAGCAGGTCATCATAATTAAAATTCCAGGAGCTACCGAAAACACCGTCAGCAGCAACAAAAGCTGGACAGACGTTGAAATATTTGTAGGACTGCTCGAGTTAAAGAGATTCATCACTTCATTCATCGTTCTTTTTGTTCCTTTCTAACTCTTTCAGTACGTTTTGCCTTTTTATTTTCATTTCATTCATTTCTCGCTGAAAAAGCTGCTGAAAAGAATGACTAGATTTCTCTTCTTTTTTAGAAGTCAATTTTTCTAAAAAAGACGGTAGTACGACTTTATATTCGCTCTCGTTTTTCTGTTGTTCCTCATACTGCGTGAGCAGCTGCTGTTTCTCTTGCCCTGTAATTTCTGAAAGAAGCTGCACATTCTCACCGACTCCGATAATAAAAAGCTGATTTCCAACTTTAACTACTTGTACAGATTTGCTGCTTCCAACATTTGTACCACCCAAGTTTTGTACTACTTTATTTTTTTGCAGCAGCCTTCCTTTTTTATTTACAAATTTTAAGAGCGCAAAAAGCAGCCCAATTACAAGTAAAAACGCGAATATCATCTTCACGATATCTCCAGCTGAAAGCGTAGGCGTCCCCTGGAGTTCAGTTTTTTCTTTTGAATCAGTACTCTCACTCTCTGAACACTTCTCCGTTTTTTCCAAACATTCTTTTACGGATGCAGATCTACTTTCTGCATAGACGATTTGATTTGATCCTGCTAATACGCTTATTAACAGCGCAGCAATTACGAACTTTCGCAGCAATGTCTGCCACCTCTTACTTCAATATAGTGTAAGATTAGCGGGAAAGCCCCGCCAATCTGTTGTTTATCCAATTGCTTTTGAAATTGCCTCTAATACACGATCCGCTTGAAAAGGCTTAACGATAAAATCTTTTGCCCCTGCTTGAATAGCATCAATCACCATTGCCTGCTGGCCCATGGCTGAACACATAATCACCTTAGCATCACCTTTTATGGTTTTAATTTCTTTTAAGGCCGTAATTCCATCCATTTCAGGCATTGTAATATCCATTGTGACAAGATCTGGTGCATGCTCTTTAAATAACTCCACAGCCTGCTGGCCATCTGCCGCTTCCGCTACTACTTCATATCCATTTTTCGTTAAAATATCTTTGATCATCATGCGCATGAATGCAGCATCATCTACAATTAAAATTCGATTTCCCATCTCTACTCCTCCTAAAAATCATTACTTTAGTTTGTTAATACGGTCTCTTTGACTAATAATATCGGTTACGCGAACGCCAAAATTCTCGTCAATGACGACCACTTCGCCTTTTGCTATTAATTTGCTATTAATTAAGATATCTACTGGTTCGCCTGCTAGTTTATCAAGTTCAATGATTGCACCAGAAGATAATGCCAAAATCTCTTGAACCGTTCGCTTAGTTCTTCCAAGCTCCACGGTAACTTGAAGCGGGATATCAAGCAGCATGTCTAAATTTCGTGAATCCCCTTGAGGAGAAGACATGTGCTCGAACTCTGAAAACGATGCGGGCTGAACATCAACTGGTACATGAACAGATTCTGCCTGCTGTGTTTCTTCATGCTGTATGTCTTCAGCTGCCGGCGGTTCTGTTTGCTTTCCGTTAAGATCTGATTCTTTTTCAATAGAAGCTGCCGTATCTTCTGAATTTGGAACTAAGAGCTCTTCGACCAAACTTTTTGCGAACGGTATAGATAAAAGCTGCATAATATTCGAATCGATTAATGTGCCTACCTTCAAATTAAAAGAGACCTTTACAAAGACGTCATCTTGGGGAATCAGCTCTGTACCTTCCCCTTTTTGAATATTTAAAATATCTAAACTCGGCGGAGAGATATCAATTTTCTTTTGAAATACCGTGGACATAGACGTCGCTGCAGAACCCATCATTTGATTCATCGCTTCCTGCACTGCACTCAGCTTAATTTCATCCATGATTTCCGTCGGATTCTCACCCGTTCCACCAAGCATCAAATCTGAAATAACAGCTGCATCTTCATGTTTAATAACTAACAAATTCGTACCAGAAAAGCCTTCTGTATACTGAACTTGCACAGCGACATGAGGATTTGGAAATTCATTCGTCAGCTCTTCTTTATATACGAGCGATACAAACGGTGTGGTAATATCGACTTTTTGATTCAATAAAGCCGATAGCGCTGTTGCTGAACTGCCAAACGAAATATTTCCAATTTCGCCAAGCGCATCTTTTTCCATTTCCGTAAAGTAATCGTCTACTTGACTTGACTTATTCGGCTCTGAAAACTCGTCAAGTGAAGAAGTTCCTTTTAACAACGCATCAATTTCATCTTGCGAAAGCATGTCATCGTTCATTCCTTTCGTTCCTCCTCTTAACATCATCTAGAATTTGCACAGCAACTTTCCGCCTGACTTTTCCAGGCTGTGCAATAAATTTAGGTTGTTCTCCGACGTAAATAGTTAACGGATTATGAACGCTTGTTTGCAGTCGAATAACATCTCCTGCATCTAATGCTAGGAAATCTTCAATTGAAATATCCGCTTTTCCTAGCTCGGCTACAACCTGCAATTCCGCATCATTGATTTGTTCCTTTAGCTGCTCAACCTCTTGTACATTAGGTTCTTTTTTCGAAGATTGCATCCAGTAATGAACGGACAGTTTGGACACGATCGGCTCAAGCGTCACGTGCGGAATACATAGATTGATCATGCCCGTTTCATCTCCAATTTGTACGTTTAATGAAATGACGATGACAATTTCATTTGGTGAAATTACCTGCAAAAACTGAGGGTTCACTTCAAACTCTGATGTTTCAGGTTCAATTTCCGCAATAGAACTCCAAGCTTCTCTCATACTATCTAACGTTTTCTCTAACAAGTTTCGAACCAAGCTCGTTTCAATTTCCGTTAAGTTACTAATTTCCCCACCGCTCTCGCCTTGTCCCCCGAGTAAGCGGTCAAGCATCGCATAGGCAATGTTCGGATTGACTTCCATAATGATATGCCCCTCTAAAGGAGAGACGGCTATCACATTTAAGATGGTTACTTTCGGAACAGAGCGAATGAACTCCTCATACGGAATTTGATCTACTGATACAACGGACACTTGTACAACGTTACGAAGCTGCGCCGAAAAGACATTGATGAGCATGCGCGCATAATTTTCATGAATTCGCGTCAAACTGCGAATCTGATCTTTTGAAAAACGCAGGGCGCGTTTAAAATCATATGTACGAATACGCTGTTTTTTATTTTCTTTTTTTAGCTCATCCGCATCCATCTCTCCGGTTGATAACGCGGATAATAGGGCATCAATTTCATTTTGTGATAATACATCCCCAGCCACTAGCTTCCCTCCCTTTTTCTTTACTGCAACACTTTAGACGTTGTATAAATTTTAACAACATGTCCGTTTTCCATTAATTGATCAATTTGCTTTGCAATATCTGTTTCTAACGTGCTGAGTCCTTGCGTTCCTTCAAAATCTTGAGCACTCATATCTGAGAGCCTTTTGATAATAATGTCTCTTACTTGAAAATCTCTTTTTTGAAGCTCTGCCGCTGCTTTTTTACTATCCATTTGAATTTTAAAAGAGATGCTGATGTAGTTATTGCTTTTTAGATTTGTTTTAATATCCGTTACATCTACAGAAGCTTTAATCACATCGTCGATAGATGGACCTTTTTCAGTACTTGCCTGCTCTGTATACTTTAGCGTCACGATAACAGCAATGCTTCCTATTAAAGTAAGAGAAAGCATGATAATAATCATCTTACTAATTAGCTTATTTTTAAACACACTTTATTCCTCCGTCGTTTGCTGCAGCCCTAATACGTTAATTCGCTGATAATAGCCCGTCACTTTCTCATTCACTTCTTCAACTGAATCCTTTACCACTAGCTTTTTGTTATTCGTTAGCGTAATGGTCGTATCAGGAAATGCTTCAACCTGCTCGATGTAGAGTGCGTTTAACGTAAATGTTTTGCCGTTTAGCCTTGTTAAAGTGATCATAATTAACCGGAGTAATACCTACTCCTTCCTCCCGCCTATCGTTTTAGATTCACTAGCTCTTGCAGTATTTCATCGGATGTTGTAATAATTCTTGTGTTCGCTTGAAATCCGCGCTGTGCAACAATCATATCCGTGAATTCTTCCGATAAATCAACGTTGGACATTTCAAGGGCGCTTGAAACGAAGCTTCCTGTGCCGTTGGCTCCTGGAGCTCCTACTAAAGGACCTCCTGAGTTTACGCTTTGAGCAAATAAATTCCCCCCTGCTTTTTGCAGTCCTTCATTATTTGCAAATTTAGCAAGTTCGACAGTTTGATTACTGGAGATGTTCCCGTTAGCATCTATGATGTTAACCTTTCCATCTGCTCCTATACTGTAGCTCTTACTTGTTGAAGGAATATTTATATTCCCTCCTCCAGTTTTTTGCACGTACAGTCCATCACCCGTTACCAAATTACCGCTGCTATCTAAATAAAAATTCCCCGCTCTTGTATAATAATTTGTGACTCCATCTCTTACTACAAAATAACCGTCTCCAGAAATAGCTAAATCAAGCGGACGCCCCGTTGACTGAATGCTTCCTGCCGTTTGAACTGTATCAATTGTGCCAATTTGCGAACCTAATCCGACTTGTTTAGCATTAACACCTCCACGGTTAGCTCCCGGTGCTGTTGCTCCTGCTACCTGCTGACTTACTAAATCTTGAAACGTTGTACGTCCTTTTTTATAGCCGTATGTATTAACGTTAGCAATGTTATTTCCTAGGACATCTAATTTAGTTTGAAAATTTTTCATGCCGCTGATTCCTGAATACATCGAACGTAACATAAAATCACTCCTTAAATTTGGTTGGTTAACTGCTTACTTCTAAGATATCGTTTAGCGAAAGTACCGTATGATTTTCATCATTGATTCCAAACGATACCTCATTGTTTTTGACGGATGCTGTTAAAATAACTCCTTGCTTTTTATTTCCTTCTTCATCTAACCATGCAGCGGTTTTACCAATTAATTCGCTTCCTTTTAAAATAGGAGAAGCCTGAGACTGCGTTAAAAACGTATTGAGCGATGTGCTCATATTTGTCATTTGTTCAAGGGATGAAAACTGAGCCATTTGAGCAATAAAGTCTTTGTCTTGCATTGGATTCATTGGATCTTGATTTTGAAGCTGCGCAATCAAAAGCTTCAAAAAGTCATCTTTGCCAAGCGAGCTGTTTCCCGTTTGCTTCACTGGTGTGTCCCTATTGCTTAAATACAAGTCAGACGTAATTTCATTTGTCATTGTTATCACCTATACGTTGTAGTTAATGAGCGCTGCTTCAAAAGAAGATAGAAAGGAAGCCGATTCTTCCAATTGTTGTGAATCTTGATCTTCTTCTTTTTTAAACGCTTCTTTTTCCTGTCTTTCTTTTTGCTGGCCGTTTTCATTGTTATACGACATCGCTTGTTCTGACAGTAGCACATCGATTTTATCAATTGATACATGCTGAGACGCGAGACCGTGCCGCAAAGTTGAAAGGTTGGCGTCCAATAACTCTTTTGTTTTTGCTGACGATACGACAATTCGCGCAACCGTTTCACTGTCTTTCTGAAGCATTTCAATTGAAATCGCACCTAGCTGTTTTGGAAATAACTTAATGAAAAGCTTGGATGTTCCCTCTTCAGTACTGATCGAAGCTTTACTCCATATTTTTTCAAGCTCGTTTACCAAATTGCTAGACTGTTGATAGTCAGATTTTGCTTGCCCTAGATAAATAGAGAACTGCTGAAGCTTAGGCATTTCTCCACTTCCAAAGGATGATGGCTGATTCTCTACTGTCGCTCCGGTTGTGTTTGTAACTGCAGAACTTTCGCTATTTTTTAAAGAGCTATTTGTATCTATACTTTCGCTGTGTAATACCACATCTTTTTTCCATGGAAGCTGATTGAAAAACGGTATTTTTTCTTCTTTACGAAAAGCGTTCATATTTCTCACAGAACTTTCTGAAGCTGTATGAACAGCGTCCACACCAACTTGATCAACCGATACATGCTGAGACGTGAGAGCTTGTCGTAATCTAAAAAGGTTAGCATCTAACAGCTCTTTTGTTTTCGCTGAGGATACAACCACTTGCGCAGTCGTTTCATTTTTTTGCTGAAGCACTTCAATTGAAATCGTACCTAGCTGCTTTGGCAATAACGTAACGAAAAGCTTGGATCTTCTCTCTTCAGCACTGAGCGAAGCTTTACTCCATATTTTTTGCAGCTCGTTTACTAGATCACTAGACTGTTGATGGTCTAATTTCACTTTCCCTAAATCAATAGAAAACTGCGGCACTTTTTCTTCTTTAGCAAAAGCGGTCATATCTTTTACAGAACTTTCTGGAGCTGCTTGAACAGCAACCACATCGACTTGATCAACCGATACATGCTGAGACGTGAGAGCTTGTCGTAATCTGAAAAGGCTGGCGTCTAACAGCTCTTTTGTTTTCGCTGAGGATACAACCACTTGCGCAGTCGTTTCATTTTTTTGCTGAAGCACTTCAATTGAAATCGTACCTAGCTGCTTTGGCAATAACTTAATAGAAAGCTTAGATGCTCTCTCTTCAATACTGATCGATGCTTTACTCCATATTTTTTGCAGCTCGTTTACCAAATCGCTAGACTGCTGATGGTCTGATTTTGCTTGCCTTAACTCAATAGAAAACTGCGACCCTTTTTCTTCTTTACCAAAAGCGGTCATATCTGTCATAGAACTTTCTGGAGCCGCTCCAACAGCGGCCACATCCACTTGATCAACCGATACATGCTGAGACGCAAGAGCTTGTCGTAAACTGAAAAGGCTGGCGTCTAACAGCTCTTTTGTTTTCGTTGAGGATACAACCATTTGCGCAACCGTTTCATTTTCTTGCTGAAGCACTTCAATTGAAATCGTACCTAGCTGCTTTGGCAATAACTTAATAGAAAGCTTAGATGTTCTCTCTTCAATACTGAGCGAAGCTTTACTCCATATTTTTTGCAGCTCATTTAACAGGTTGTCAGACTGTTGATGACCAGATTTTACTTGCCTTAGATCAATAGAAAATTCTTGGACCTTAGGTACTTCATTAGATTTAAAAGATGATGGATTATTTTCTAAGGTCGCCTCGGCCGTGTTAGCAGTGAAAGAAATTTCACTATCCTTTTTTGAACTATCCCTATCCATACTTTCGTTACGTAAAATCACATCTTTTTTCCATGGAAGCTGATTCAAAAGCGGCACTTTTTCCTCTTTATGAAAAGCGGTCATATCTCTTACAGAACTTTTTGGGGCTGCTTGAACAACGGCGAAGAAATCAGCTGAGCGCTTTTCATGTAAGGTATCGGTTAATACACGTGGTTGTTTATGAATTTTCTCTATTTTTTCAGCAGCAGTTTTCTGCAAACCCTCAAGCTGCAGATCCGAAAGCTTCACTGACTGCAGCTGCGGTTTTTGTAGTTCTTCCATCAGCTGAGCAAACTCTGTTTGAAAAACAGCTGACGTATTTTTACATAGTTCCAGCAAAGTAGAAATAGAAGTTAAATACTGTTCTTGACTGTCTGTTTCAGGTGAAACAGGTGCATGCTGCATGTCTGTTAACACGTGCTGCAGCTTTAGAAGCAGCTGTTCCAAATCTAGACTACCTGGAATACTACTGATCATCTCGGCTAGATGCTCGTACAAGACAGATGGTTCATCCTCTTCATCTTCTGCTTCGCTTAACTGAATTGCCATTAACCCGACCGCCTTGAAGACGTCTTGATCTACCGTTTGTTTATCGGATGATTTCTCCCCGTGCGTTAAAGGCTGCGCATCTAGCTGCTTAAGCTGCTGAACAACTTCTTCAAAAAAACCCTGAGTCTGAATAACAGCTGCTTTTTCATCGCAGTTTACCTTTGATGCAGCTGCTGGACGTAGTGAAATTTCCACTGTTTTCACCTCTGCTTTTATTCCTCAATCTGATCTGTTAATAATGTCGTATAGCGTGCAGCTACTTTTGGATCCATTTTTTCTAAGATTGCTGTTCTTGTACTCGCTTTGAACTGCTTAAGCATCGCGACCGCTTTGTCTTCTTTTAATTCGGCAAAGATAAGTGCTGCATTTTTAGGAGACATGTTTTCATAGGTAGCAATGACATCTTTTTTTGCCAGCTGATTGTTCTTTTGTTTTTTCGCTTCATCATCGGCTTTTTCTTCCATATCGCGCATTTCAATTTTTAGTTCATCCATTTGACGATCTTTTGTAGTGATCGTTTTCTCATAAGCTGCGATTTGCTTTTCTTTCGTGCTCAACTTCTTTTGAAGGCTATCAACCTGCTTTTGTATTTCTTCATTGCTTTCTTGAATATTTTCATTTTTTTGCGACTGTTCACTTGATACAAACGGAATGGCGTGTGTAATACCTGAAACTTTATCATTTACATTAACGCCTAAAAGCGTCAGAACAATATAAGCCGCCAAGATGAGGAACACTGCTGGAATAAAGATTAAAAATAAAAACACTTGGCTTTTACTGTAAGACTTTTCTTCTTCGTACTCTTCTCTTAACTCTTTTTGATTAGCCATGTTTTCCACCTAATTCCTATGCAGCATATACTGCTGTAGCGACAGCTCATCCATTTGCTTCGCTTCTAACTGTTTTTCCGCGGTTATATAAGAATCGTAGTCTCTCTTTTTTAACTTTTCATACTTCTTTACTTCTATGTTCTTTTCTTCTAGCTTCAGTTTCTTTAAGTTCATTTGCTGTCTTGCAAACATGACCTCTTGTTGCAGCCTCTCAATCACTCGTTCGGCACTTGTTAAAAACTGCTGAAATGACGTAATTTCTAAAATAGAAAGCCCTTGCTTCATTTTGCCCGTATGCTGTTCAATTAGCGTTTCTTTTTCTTTTAACTTTTTATAAAGCTTTTCACCCGCTGTTTCAAACTGCTGCAATGATTGATTATATTGAGATAGCAGTTCATCTTTTTCATTTGACTTGATTGCCATTATTTTAGATAACCTAAATTCATATGCCATATTTACTCACCTTTCACAAACAGTTCACAGAGCTTTGTTACACTTGTTTCAAATGATGGATGTTCGTTCATTTTTTGTTTTAAAAATGCATCAATGACAGGATGATAGTAGATGGCCTCATCAATGTAAGCAGAAGATCCTCTTTTGTAGGCACCTATGTTAATTAAGTCTTCAGAATTAGCATAGGTAGCCATTAATGAACGCAGTTTTTCAGCTGCTTCTCTATGCCGTTCACTTACGATATGGTTCATCACCCGACTAACGCTTTTTAAGACATTGATGGCCGGATATTGACCTTTATTGGCCAGCTCCCGGTCTAGTACAATATGTCCGTCTATAATGCCTCGCACCGTATCCGAAATGGGTTCGTTCATATCATCACCGTCTACTAATACAGTGTAAAAAGCAGTAATAGATCCATGTTGATTAGTTCCTGTACGTTCAAGCAGCCTTGGCAAGCTAGCAAAAACAGATGGTGTATAACCTTTGGTAGTCGGAGGTTCACCTACGGCTAATCCAATTTCTCTCTGAGCCATTGCTACACGAGTAACAGAATCCATCATCATCATGACGCTCAGTCCCTCATCTCGAAAGTATTCAGCAATAGAAGTAGCTGTATATGCTGCTTTCATTCGAAGGAGAGCAGGCTGATCCGAGGTAGCAACTACTACAACGGAGCGCTTTAATCCTTCCTCTCCAAGATCTCGCTCAATAAACTCTCTAACTTCTCTTCCTCGCTCACCTACAAGGGCAATGACATTGATATCTGCTTTTGTATTGCGTGCAATCATCCCGAGCAGCGTACTTTTCCCAACACCGCTTCCTGCAAAAATACCTATGCGCTGCCCTTGACCTACTGTTAGCAAACTATCAATCGTTCGTACCCCTACTTCAATCGGCTGTTCAATAGGCGGACGCTCTAAGGGATTAGGGGGGTCTTGGTCGGTTAAAACAAACGGCAAATAATGAGAAAGTTCAGACCCGTCTAAAGGGTTCCCTAGTGAATCAAGCACTTGACCTATTAACTCTTTCCCCACGCTTACCTGCAGAGGTTTTTCTGTCGTTTCCACTAGGCAGCCAGGTCCGATATATCGAACAGACGTATAAGGCATTAAAACAACGTGCTCACCGTTAAAACCAACAACTTCTGCACGAATTTTATCTCCTCGTTCACTAAGATGAATAAAGCAAACATCTCCTATTGACGTTCTAGGTCCTTTAGATTCAATCATCATTCCTACTACTCGGCTGACTTTCCCGTACCGTTTAAAAGAAGATGTGCGCGGGATTTCATGAATGAGTTGTGCGACTTTCATGTTTACTCTCCTCTAACAAACGTGCTTTTAATTTTTTCTTCATTTCCGTTAACTGACTATCAAAAGACGCAACAAGACGCCCATAAGAGGAATCGATGACACAATCCATTTCCTGAAGATTTTCATCTGCATAAATAAATAGCCCCGTTTCTCCGTTTAATAAATCGAACAGTTCTCGTTTATGTTCACATACATATGCATATTTTTTCGGAGAAACAAAAAGCTGGATTTCTTTATGTTCTCTAACTTCTTTTAAAGACCTTTCAACAAGTGATAAAAATGATTCATCTCTTTGAAGCCGCTCATTTAAAATCGCTTCAGCTAGGGTGAAACCTAATTCAAAGATGACTTCTTCAGATTGATTTATGTATTCGTAGTACTGATTCTTTGTTTCGTCAACAATGTTTCGCGACATGGCTAATACATGCTCATACTCTTGTTTTCCTTGAAGCAGCCCTTCTTCGTATCCTTCTTCATAGCCTCGCTGTTGTTCTTGTTGAAACAGCAGCACCTTCTCTTCTTCCCACTGCTTTTTCAAACGTTCAACTTCGTTTTGAGCTTGTTTGCGGTAAGCATCTGCCTCGGCCTTTATTATTTCAGCTTCACTGTGCGCTTGTTCAATAACGTGCTTTGCATTTTCTTGCTGAAGATGTTCTTCTGTGGGCTCATCTTGTACCGGAAAGCCAAATGGAATGACTTGAATGTGCTTTGCATTTTCGTCTGAAAGTTTATTCGTATAAGTTGATTTAATGATATTAGACAATAATATCGTCTCCTCCACCTCGAGCTAGTACAATTTCACCAGCATCTTCTAAACGTCTAATTGCAGCAACGATACGTGACTGAGCTTCCTCTACATCTTTCAAACGCACAGGACCCATAAATTCCATTTCTTCTTTAAACGTTTCCACCATACGGCTAGACATATTTTTAAAAATAATAGATTTTACTTCTTCACTTGCTACTTTTAAGCTCAACAATAAATCATCATTTTCTACATCTCGTATCACACGCTGAATAGAGCGGTTATCGAGCGTTACGATATCCTCAAATACAAACATTCGCTGCTTGATTTCTTCTGCTAATGCCGGATCTTGAATTTCAAGCGTATCAATAATAATTTTTTCAGTCGCTCGGTCTACTCCATTTAATACTTCAACTACTGCTTCTAAACCACCTGTTTGGGTATAGTCTTGGGTAACAGTAGCAGAAAGCTTTCTCTCTAAAATTTGCTCCACTTCATTAATGACTTCCGGAGACGTACTTCCCATCGTTGCAATCCGTCTTGCAATATCCGCTTGCCTTTCCTGAGGCAGTGATGATAAGATTTGTCCTGCCTGCGGCGGCTCTAAGTAAGATAAAATAAGGGCAATCGTCTGAGGGTGCTCATGCTGAATAAAATTTAACAACTGCATAGGATCAGCTTTTCTGGCAAAGTCAAACGGACGAACTTGCAAAGAAGAAGTTAATCGATTGATAATCATCATAGCCTGCTCTGGTCCAAGTGCTTTTTCTAACACCTGTTTCGCATAGCTTACTCCTCCTTTTTCAAGGTAGTTTTGAGCAAGCGTTATTTGTTCAAACTCATGAAGCACAGCTTCTTTTAGAGACGGCTCTACTTTTCTCACTGAAGAAATTTCAAGCGTTAGTTGCTCAATTTCATCTTCACTGAGATGTTTATAGATAGAAGCTGATACATCCGGACCGAGAGAAATCAACAAAATTGCTGCTTTTTGCTTTCCAGTTAACTCATTTTTTTGCATAGCCTTTACCATTAGCTTTCCTCCTAATCCTCACTAATCCATGTTCGCAGCAGTTTTGCAAACTCTTCCGGGTCTTGCTTCGCTAACGTTTCAAGATTGCTTTTTGTTTGCTGTTCAGCACTTAAAACAGGAGCTTTTTGTGCCGCTTCAAAAGTTTCATCGTACTCTTCATCATATTCCTCTTCATCTAAGTCTTGACGCCTTTTCCTAACCAACAGCACAATAAGAACAACAATAATAAGCAGCAGTGCTCCTCCGGTTATATACATCCACAATGGAATCGAACTTGCTGTGTTGTCAGCTGTTTCTTGTCCATTAAACGGCTGAACGGAAACGGTAATCTTATCGCTGACCGCGTTATCCGAGAGGGCTTTCGTATTTGCATCTTTTGAAATAGAAGTACGGACAATTGTACCTAACATTTTTTGAACGTCTGACTCAAGCGTATCGGAAACTTGTGATTTCCCTTTTGCATTGGACGGATCTATCATTACTTGAATGCCAAGGTCTTGAATTTTGTATGGACTTTCGACGATTTCTTTATGAATTCGATTCACTTCATAATTAATTCGTTCTTCGTTTTTTTCGTAGTCTCCGTCTCCACTTGTTGTACTAGATGAGTAATTTGTTGTATCTTCTTCTCCTGTTCCAGCAACGCCTCCATCTTGAGCGTTTTTACCAGAAAATGTTTCATTAATTTTTTCAGCGCTAACGGCAATTCCTTGCATATTATCTTTATCAACGGGCTCTACTAGCTTTTCCTCGCGATTTTCCTGTGTAAAATCAAGATCTGCTGTAACAGAAACCATTACTTTGTCTTGACCGACCAGTCTTCCTAGCATTTGCTGTACTTGACGCTGAATATCTCGCTCAACTTCTTTTTTCGCTTCGTTCTGCGAAGCAAATGAGCTAGAAGCTGAATTCGTTTCGTTACCTTTTAAATCAAAGTACTCAAAATATTGGTTCATGATGACGATATTATCGGTAGGAAGGTTTGGCACACTTTTGGATACTAAATGATAAAGAGATTTAATTTGCTGATCATCAAATTTATAACCAGCCTTTGTATTAAGCACAATCGATGCTGATGCTTCTCCCTGCTTTTCATTCGCCCAGACGCTTTCATTGGGAAGGGTAATCATCACTTTTGCATCGTTGACTCCTTGAATGTTTTTCATTAAGTTAGCCAATTCAGTTTGCATCGCATCGAGTTTTAACACATCAAATTCATTATCTGTCATACCAAAGCTCGCATTTTTCCCAAAAAACGAATAGTCGATACTTCCGCTATCAGGAATTCCTTGTGCAGCTAAATCAACTTTTAGCGAGTCAACGCTTTGTTCAGGCACCGAAATGGTTGTTCCATTATCAGAGATTTCTGAAGGAACGCTTCTAGCATCAAGCTCTGCTTTGATTTGTCCTGTTTCTTGAGCCGATAGATTGCTATAAAGAGGGACAAATTTATCCTTGTTTAAAAAAACAGATGCTAAACTAATGACTAGAATAGCCGCAAGAGGAGCAGCGATAAGGGCTATTTTTTGTCCTTTTTTGCGGTTATTCCAAAAGACTTTCATCTTATCTCGATAAAGAGCTATTCTTTCATTCATGGTATTCCTCCGGTTATTACTATTTTCATTTTCTTTAATAACCGCTCAATTACATTTGCATTCTCATCATTTCCTGATAGGCTTCAACAGCTTTATTGCGTATTTCAAGAGCCGTTTGCATCGTAATACTTGCTTTTTGAGCAGTAATCATTACATCTTGGAGTTCGACGTTTTCTCCTTTAGCAAGCTTTTCAGTCACTATATCCGAAGCGCGTTGAGTATTGTTTAACTCATTGATTGAGTCTTTTAAAAACGTTGAAAACTGTTGAGTTGTTTGTCCAGTGCTAGTAGAAGCTGCTGTTTTTGCTATTGCTATTTGATTGCTGATACCATTAATCATTTTATCGCTCCTTTATTTCCCAATTTCTAACGCCTTTGTTAATATACTTTTGTTTGTATTAAAGACCGTGACGTTTGCTTCATAAGATCGAGTAGCACTAATTAAATCCGTCATTTCTTTTAAAGGATCTACGTTCGGCATCTGCACGTACCCTTGGTCATTCGCATCTGGATGCGTCGGGTTATATACTAAATTAAAAGGAGTATTATCTTCTACGATATCTGTGACTTTTACACCATTGTTTTGACTTTTATTGATTTCGGAGTGTAAGAGGGACGAAAAAGAAGGCGAACGATCAGACTGCATGACAACCATTTTTCTTTTATAAGGCTGCCACTCACCATTAACGTACGTCCCTCTTGTCGTTTCAGCATTCGCCATATTAGATGAAACAACGTCCATCCTTAAACGATTGGCAGTTAAAGCTGAAGATGTAATATTCATATTTTGAAAAATAGTCAAACTTATTTACCTCCTCTAATGACTGTTTGAAGAGAATTAAATTTTCCATTTAAACGATCTACTAGCGCCTCATAGTAAATTTGATTTTCAGCCATATCCGCCATCTCTTTATCCATATCCACATTATTTCCGTTTGCTTGATAAGAAGTGTTTCCTTGCTGGGTAATCATCCTCTGGGATGAATTGGAAAATGGGATATGTTTTGAATCAGTCTGATATGCTTCTAACTCGTTATGTAATAAATCTCGAAATTCACTCGTACGCGTTACTGTTTTCGATTTATAATTTGGAGTATCAACGTTTGCGATATTTTGTGCAATCGTCTGCTGCTTTTGTGACGCGTAGCTAATTCCATTTTCAATTGTTTGAAAAGTAGTTGAAAACAAACTCAATTCTTACACCTGCTTATCTATTCTATTTTTCTCAAAATGAGACAAATTTCGACTTTAGTACCATAGAACTTATTGTAAGAAAAACTTCATGCAATGTCTATCCTTTTTTAAGAACTTTTGGACTATAAACCAAAATTTTCATTCATTTTCCAAGCATATTTTAACATCAATGCTATACTTTAGCTCTATTTTTTTAATTTAAAATCAAAATATATACCATAAGTCCTGAACAATATGTAATAAAAGTAACGATTTGTAATCAACTAGTATCTTTTTACTATTTAAAGATTCTATAATATAATTTTTAGATTTTTATATGAAGCTTGTTAAAGTTTTATAAAAATAGTGAACGAATCGTCTTAACCCACAGCGAATCTTTTTGTACTGAGAGCATACAAAAAAGCACACGGGCTTTGCCCGTGTGCTTTTTTGTTCATAAACTTAGTTAGATTTTAATTTTTCAAGCTCTACTAAGAATTTGTTGTTAAGAACTTTAATGTAAGTTCCTTTCATTCCTAAAGAACGTGATTCGATAACGCCAGCACTTTCTAATTTACGTAGCGCATTTACGATTACTGAACGTGTAATTCCAACGCGGTCAGCAATTTTACTTGCTACTAATAGTCCTTCATTTCCATTTAACTCTTCAAAGATGTGCTCAATAGCTTCTAACTCACTGTATGATAATGAGCTAATTGCCATTTGTACAACAGCTTTGCTACGTGCTTCTTCTTCAATTTCTTCTGCTTTTTCACGAAGAATTTCCATACCTACTACCGTTGCCCCGTATTCAGCAAGGATTAAATCATCGTCTTCGAACTGACGGTCTAAACGAGATAGTACAAGCGTACCTAGACGCTCTCCGCCTCCGATAATTGGAACGATTGTTGTTAGTCCTGCATCAAATAAGTCTTTATTTTCAACTGGGAAAGCTGTATATTGACTTTCAATGTTTAAGTTAGAAGATGTTTCTTGAATGTTAAATAAGCTTTGAGTATATTCTTCTGGGAACTGGCGTGCTTCTAACATATCTTTCATGCGCGCATTCTCAATTTGCTGTTTAACAGCGATTCCTAATAATTTACCGCGACGGCTTACTACGAATACGTTTGATTCGATCACTTCGCAAAGTGTTTCAGCCATTTCTTTAAAGTTTACTGGTTTACCAGCTGCTTTTTGTAGCATTGCATTAATCTTTCTAGTTTTCCCTAATAAATCCATTAGTACTCTTCCTCCTGCGATTTCAGTTCTATAAAATAAATTGACTCAAATCTTTGTTTTTAGCGATTTTTTCTAATTTTTCTTCCACGTACTGCGGAGTAATCACAATTTTCTCTAATGTTACTTCTGGTGCTTCAAACGATAAATCCTCTAGCAAACGTTCTAAAATCGTATGAAGTCTTCTTGCACCAATATTATCTGTATCTTGATTTACCTGATATGCAATTTCTGCAATCTTACGTATAGCATCGTCAGAAAATTCAATTTGTATACCTTCAGTTTCCAATAATGCCGCATATTGCTTTAATAACGCATTATCTGGCTCTACTAAAATGTTTATAAAATCTTCAACGGTTAGCTTCGTTAATTCAACGCGAATTGGGAATCGACCTTGCAATTCTGGAATTAGATCTGACGGTTTTGATACATGGAAAGCACCGGCTGCTACAAATAAAACATGATCAGTTTTGACTGCGCCATATTTTGTAACAATCGTTGACCCTTCTACAATTGGTAAAATATCTCGCTGTACGCCTTCACGTGAAACATCAGCGGAAGATGAATTACCACTTTTCTGAGCAATTTTATCAATTTCGTCAATGAAAATAATTCCGTATTGTTCTGCACGATTCACAGCTTCTTGCGTCACTTCATCCATATCAATCAATTTTTGCGCTTCTTCATTTGTTAATACTTTTCGTGCATCTTTAACAGTAAGTTTGCGCTTTTTTTGTTTTTTAGGCATAAAATTGCTTAAGGCATCCTGCATGTTCATGCCCATTTGTTCCATACCCGAACCTTGTAACATATCAAACATAGAAGGCTGTTGCTCTTCTACTTCAATTGTGACATAATGATTTTCAAGCTCTCCTAAAGCAAGCTGATGAGCAATCTGCTTGCGCTTCGTTGCAATATTCGTTTCCTCATCTTGATCAGGATCCGCATCGCTTGACTGTGTACCGTTTGAAAAAATCATTTCAAACGGATTTTTAAACGATTGCTGCTTCTTTTTGCTCGGAACAAGAAGCTCTACTATCCGCTTGTTTGCATTTTCTTCTGCGCGATCACGCACGCCGTTCATTTTTTCTTCTTTCACAAGTCGAACTGACGTTTCCACTAAATCACGAACCATTGATTCTACATCGCGCCCTACATACCCAACTTCCGTAAATTTTGTTGCCTCAACCTTAATAAAAGGTGCACCGACAAGCTTAGCTAAGCGGCGTGCAATCTCGGTTTTACCCACACCTGTAGGACCAATCATTAAAATGTTTTTCGGCACAACTTCATCACGTAAAGATTCGTCTAGCAGACCGCGTCGATAGCGATTTCGCAGCGCAACAGCGACCGCTTTCTTTGCCTTCGTTTGACCAATAATATACTGATCGAGCTTTTCTACAATTTGTCGAGGTGTTAAATGAGAATTCATAAAAAAATCCCCTTTCCTACAGTTCTTCTACAATAATATGATCATTTGTATAAACACATATCTCACTTGCTACATCTAAAGCTGCTTTTGCAATTTCTTTAGCTGTTAAATGTTCGCCTGCATGTTGTTTTAATGCACGTCCCGCTGATAAAGCATAATTTCCGCCTGATCCAATTGCTAAAATGCCGTCGTCCGGTTCAATAACTTCACCCGTTCCTGATACTAACAGTAAGTTATCTTTGTTCATAACAATAAGCATTGCTTCTAACTTTCGCAATACTTTGTCACTTCTCCATTGTTTAGCAAGCTCAACGGCTGCACGCTGAAGATTTCCGTTATACTCTTCGAGCTTCGTTTCAAATAATTCAAAAAGAGTGAATGCATCAGCTACTGAACCTGCAAAGCCGGCAAGTACTTGCCCTTGAAATAGACGTCTTACTTTTCGAGCAGTATGTTTCATCACAACAGCATTACCGAACGTTACTTGTCCGTCCCCAGACATGGCACATTGACCGTTATGCTGAACCGCAAAAATCGTAGTAGCATGGAAAGTAGACAAATTAACTCCTCCTTTTATGCGCGAGGATGGTGATTCATGTAAACTGCCTTTAAACGATCCTTCGTCACATGTGTGTATATTTGAGTGGTTGATAAATGTTCATGACCTAGCATTTCTTGAACTGTACGTAAATCTGCCCCTTCATTTAACATATGAGTCGCAAAAGTATGTCGCAAAACGTGTGGACTAATATGTATATTCTCAGCGGTCTTCTTTACTAACTGATCAATGACTAAGCGTATGCCTCGGTCTGTCAACGGTGTCCCTTTATAATTTAAAAAGAGTGAATGAGTATCAGAAGGAGCCTTTTTTAAAAGAAGCTTTCTTCCATTATCTATATATACTCTAAGAGCGTCCTTGGCATAACAGCCAAATGGCACGTACCGTTGTTTTTTCCCTTTGCCATATACGAGCAAAGTTTGAAGTGAAAAATCTATATCGCTAAGCTTAATAGATGCACATTCACTCACCCGTATTCCGGTGGCATACAGCAATTCTAATAGAGACTGATTACGCTGTCCTAACGAAGTTGTTAAGTCATTCATTTGAAATAATTTCACAATCTCCTCTTCATAAAGGAAGCGAGGATTTCTCTCTTCCTTTTTAGGAAGGGTAACGAGCGCAAATGGATTATCTTCTACTAATTCTTCTCTATTTAAGTAACGATAAAACGTTCTCAAACAAGAAATTTTGCGTGACATCGATCTTTTTGAATACTGCTTTTCATATAGGCGTGTTAAAAACAGCCTTGCATCAGCATATGTAACACTTTGTAGGTTTTGTATTTGCTCTTCCTGCATAAAAGACATGAAGATACCTATGTCTTTTTCATAGCAGTCAACTGTATATTTTGAATAGTTTTTCTCAATTTGTAAATATTCTAGAAAGGAATTTAATACATCTTTAACAAATTCCAATGTTATCACCTCACAAGGGCTACTAAATATTATCACAATTAAGTAGCCCTTGCAAACAATTTTGATTATTTTGTTGTAAAATTCTGAATAGTTTCCAATGCTCGTTTAGCAAGCGTTTCATTTCGTTCTTGTTTGTTTTTGATTCGCACTTCCAATTCTTTGAATAAGCCAAAGTTGGCATTCATCGGCTGGAAGTTTTTAGCGCTTGTATGTGTGATATAGTGAGCCATACTGCCAATCGCCGTTTCCTGCGGCATTACAACCAATTCTTCACCAAGCACAAGTCGAGCTGCGTTCATTCCTGCCATTAATCCGCTCGCAGCTGATTCTACATATCCTTCTACTCCCGTCATTTGTCCAGCAAAGAATAAGTCATCACGCTCACGATATTGATACGTAGGCTTTAACAATTTAGGAGAATTAATAAACGTATTTCTATGCATAACTCCGTAGCGTACTACTTCTGCATTTTCTAAACCTGGGATTAAGCTTAATACTTCTTTTTGTGCTCCCCATTTTAAATGTGTTTGGAAACCTACGATATTATATAGTGTACCTGCTGCATCATCTTGACGAAGCTGAACAACTGCATAAGGTCGCTTTCCTGTTTTCGGATCTTCTAACCCAACTGGTTTCATTGGTCCAAAAAGCATTGTTTTTTCTCCGCGTGAAGCCATTACTTCAATGGGCATACATCCTTCAAAATAAATTTCTTTCTCAAATTCTTTTAAAGGAACCGTCTCTGCATTGATTAATGCTTCATGAAAACGGTGGAATTCTTCTTTTGTCATCGGACAGTTTAAATAGGCAGCTTCCCCTTTGTCATAGCGAGATTTAAGATATACTTTATCCATATCAATGCTGTCTTTTTCAATAATAGGTGCAGCCGCATCGTAAAAATATAAATAATCTTCACTTGTTAACGCGCGCAGCTGTTCTGATAAATCTTTTGACGTTAACGGACCTGTTGCAATAACAGTTGGTCCTTGTGGAATTTCCGTAATCTCTTCATTAACAACCGTTACGTTCGGATGGTTTTTAACACTTTCCGTTACACGAGCGGCAAATTCGTGACGATCAACAGCCAGTGCTCCACCTGCTGGAACCGCACACTCGTCTGCTGAACGAATAATTACAGAGTCTAATAATCGCATTTCTTCTTTTAAAACACCCACTGCATTTGTTAATGTATTCGCACGCAGTGAATTACTACATACTAATTCAGCAAATTTGTCCGTATGATGAGCAGGTGTTTGCTTCACTGGTCTCATCTCATAAAGACGGACTTTCAAACCGCGCTTTGCGATTTGCCAAGCTGCTTCACTTCCAGCAAGACCTGCTCCGATAACATTAATTACTTGTTCATTCATTGTAAATCCTCCAACTTCATTTCTATCTTTTCTATCATTTTCCTTATTCATTCACTTGTCTTTTCTTTTTTAACGGGACAAAGAAAATGCGACATTACTCAATGTCGCTAATAACGTTTCCATTTTAGCACATGAAGCAATGTCGCCGCATCTTATATAACTGCTATTTTTTAATTTAAAGTGTGGGAATTCATCCCATTCTCTTTTACTGCTGAGCTTCCTCTTTATAATCACAACTTGTACAGACGACTTGAGTTCCTTTTTTCTGTTTCTTCTCCACAAGCAGATTTTCACATTTCGGACATTTTCTTGCAATCGGCTTATCCCAAGATACGAAATCACAGCCCGGGAATCGATCACAGCCATAAAATGTACGCTTTTTCTTCGATTTTCGCTCAACGATATTTCCTTCTTCACATTTCGGACACTTTACACCAATCTCTTTTACAATTGGCTTTGTGTTGCGGCAGTCAGGGAAATTAGAGCATGCCATAAATTTTCCGTAGCGTCCCATTTTGTATACCATAGGTGAACCGCATTCTTCACAATCTTCTCCGGCAGGTTCATCTTTAATCTCCACTTCGCGCATTTCTTTTTCAGCATGTTCTAAGCGTTTTTCAAAATCACTGTAAAATTCGTCAATAACATGCACCCATTGAACATTACCATCTTCCACTTCATCCAGATCGTTTTCCATTTTAGCTGTAAACTCTACATCTAAAATTTCCGGGAAAAACTCCAATACAAGCTCCAGTACAATTTCTCCAAGTTCTGTTGGAACAAAACGCTTGTTATCGAGCGCTACGTACCCGCGCTTTTGAATCGTGTCAAGTGTTGGAGCATATGTAGACGGTCGTCCAATGCCTAGCTCTTCTAATGTCTTGACTAAACGAGCTTCAGTATATCTTGGCGGCGGCTGTGTGAAGTGCTGCTTTTCATCGATGTCCTTAGAATAAGCTACTTCTCCTTCTTCTAAATCTGGAAGAAGATTTTCTTTTTCCTCCACTTGATCATCATTGCCTTCAACATACACTTTCATAAAGCCTGGAAATTTAACTTTCGAGCCGTTTGCTCTAAATGTTACGTCCCCATTTTTCAAATCTACAGCCATTGTATCCATAATTGCAGGTGCCATTTGACTAGCAACGAAGCGCTCCCATACTAACTTATACAGTCGATACTGATCACGCGATAAGAACTCTTTTACCTCTCCTGGTTTACGAAGAGCTGAAGTTGGACGAATCGCTTCGTGGGCATCTTGCGCGTTCGAATTTTTCTTTTCTTTGCGCTTTTCCGTTGCCACAAACTGATTTCCGTATGCGTTCGTAATGTAATCTCTAGCTTCTGTTTGAGCTGTTTCTGAAATACGAGTAGAATCGGTACGCATATACGTGATAAGACCTACTGTACCTTCTTTTCCTAAATCAATTCCTTCATATAATTGCTGCGCAATCATCATTGTTTTCTTCGCTCGGAAGTTCAGTTTCCGCGCTGCCTCTTGCTGTAATGAAGACGTGGTAAAAGAAGGAGCCGCATTACGCTTTCGCTCACGTTTTGTTACTTTAGAAATTGAAAATTCATTTCCATCTAATTGTTTAACAATGTTGGTTACATCATTTTCATTCGATAGCTCTACTTTTTTCCCTTGATATTCGATCAACTGGCCTTCAAATTGGTCGTTTCCTTTTTGAAAAGTTGCTTTTACCGTCCAGTATTCTTCTGGGATAAACTTTGCAATTTCTTTTTCACGATCAATAATTAACCGCACTGCAATTGATTGAACCCTTCCGGCACTTAATCCTTTTTTCACTTTTTTCCACAGCAATGGACTGATGTTGTAGCCAACCAGTCTGTCAAGAATACGGCGTGCTTGCTGAGCATCTACTAAATCCATATTAATTGCTCGTGGATGTTTAAAAGATTCTTTAATCGCTTCTTTTGTAATCTCGTTAAATACTACGCGGCAGTCCGATGCAATGTCTACATCCAAACTGTGCGCCAAGTGCCATGCAATCGCTTCTCCTTCACGGTCTGGATCGGCTGCTAGGTAAATCTTTTTTGCTTTTTTAGCCGCTGTTTTTAGTTCTTTTAAAACCGGGCCTTTCCCGCGAATTGTAATATATTTCGGATTGTAATCCTGTTCAATATCAATTCCCATTTGACTTTTAGGTAAATCGCGAACATGTCCCATCGATGCTTTTACTTTATATTTCTTTCCTAAATAACGTTCAATTGTTTTAGCCTTTGCAGGCGATTCTACAATTACTAGGTAGTCAGACATCTATTTGTTCCTCCTCAAGAGGTAGAATAAAATCTTCATTATTATTAAATATTTGGTTCTTGTTTGTCAAATGTCCAAAAGATAAGTCATACGATTTTACTACGTATCTCACTAGTATTTCATACCATGCAAGATTATGACTGCTTTGAAACATTCATCTTATATACATCATTTCATCTGTAATATCAGCAGCGCTTTGCACAAGTTTTGCCCCTAATTGGATTAACTTATTCGTTCCACATGATGTTTCTTCAAAAATAGAACCCGGTATGGCAAATACTTCTCTTCCTTGCTGAAGCGCCTGGTCGGCGGTAATAAAAGATCCACTTCTTTCTTTTGCTTGCACCACCAACGTGCCTCCTGTTAATCCGCTAATGATTCTGTTTCTGCGAGGGAAAAACCATTTCGTCGGCTTCATAAACGGGGCATATTCAGAAAGCAGCAAATGATGCTGCGCAATTTCTCTTGCTAAATTTTGGTTTACTCTTGGGTAAATATTATAAAACCCTCCGCCTAAAACTGCAATCGTTTTAGCTTTTTCAGCGATAGCCAGTTCATGAGCAGCCTGGTCAATCCCTAAAGCTAGTCCACTTACAACGACAAATTCTTCATGCAGCATCGGCTTAACAATATGAGTCAGAGCTGCAGTTCCATATGAAGTGGGGTTCCTTGTTCCTACAATGCTTAAGCTTTCTGGAGCGTGTAGAAGAGAAACCTTTCCTTTTGCAAATAATACCCAAGGCGGATCATAAATATGGCGCAAAAGTTCAGGATATTCATCATCTAGGATGGTGACACATTGAATATTCTCAGCGTCATATTTATCTAGAATATCTCGTATTGGAATAGTTTGCAAATCTTTTTTTATTTGATTAGCACGTTCAATCGAGAGAGTCAATAGTTTTTGAAGCTGTGATGGAGAGTACTCGTAGAGATTTTGTAATGAAGAATTCTGTTGAAGTAGCGTAAAAATTTGTTTCCAATTAACAGATGGACAATGTGCTAAATGAATTAATTTTTCCCGTAAATCAGACATTCTACAATCTCCTTTTTAAATGGACAAAATAGCCCCCGGTCAAAGGAGGCTATATGTCTTCTATTAATGAGTCTTACACTGCTCGTAAATGCCTTGTTCTTTTAACACTTTAATAAGTGTTTCTCCCATAACAGATGGTGTTTCAGCTACTTGAATACCGCACTCATTCATTGTTTTAATCTTTTCAGACGCTGTCCCTTTACCACCTGAAATAATAGCACCAGCATGGCCCATACGTTTTCCTGGAGGTGCTGTTTGACCACCAATGAAGCCGACCACAGGTTTTGTCATATTTGCTTTTACCCATTCTGCCGCTTCTTCTTCTGCTGTACCGCCGATTTCACCAATCATAATTACTGCATACGTATCTTCATCTTCATTAAATGCTTGTAATACATCGATAAAGTTCGTGCCGTTCACTGGGTCACCACCGATACCAACAGCTGTTGATTGGCCAATGCCAGCTTCAGAAAGTTGATGAACAGCTTCATATGTTAATGTACCAGAACGTGAAACTACACCTACATGACCTTTTTTGTGAATGTACCCTGGCATAATTCCAATTTTACATTCTTCCGGTGTAATAACACCTGGGCAGTTAGGTCCCACAAGGCGCGTACGTTTTCCTTCCATATAACGCTTTACTTTTACCATATCTAATACTGGAATACCTTCCGTAATACAAATAACTAAATCTAAATCTGCGTCAACTGCTTCAATAATGGAGTCAGCTGCGAATGCTGGCGGAACATATACAACAGAAGCCGTTGCACCTGTTTTTTCTTTTGCCTCGGCAACCGTATTAAATACCGGAACACCTTCTACTTCTAAGCCGCCTTTACCTGGCGTTACGCCACCAACAATTTTCGTTCCATATTCTAACATTTGCTGTGTATGAAAAAGGCCAACTCCGCCTGTAATTCCTTGTACAATTACTTTTGTATCTTGATTAATAAATACGCTCATTCCTATCCCCCAGCCTTTCTATTTCACTAGTGAAACGATTTTTTGTGCGCCGTCTGCCATAGATTCAGCAGCTGTGATATTTAAGCCTGATTTTTGTAAAATTTCTTTTCCAAGTTCAACGTTTGTTCCTTCTAAACGAACAACTAATGGAAGGCTTAATCCCACTTGTTTCGTTGCTTCAACAACACCTGTTGCAATAACATCACATTTCATAATCCCGCCGAAAATATTAACAAAAATACCTTTTACATTTTGGTCAGATAAAATAATTTTGAATGCTTCTGTTACTTTTTCAGCAGTTGCGCCGCCCCCAACATCCAGGAAGTTAGCAGGGTCGCCTCCGTAATGTTTAATAATATCCATCGTTGCCATTGCTAAACCTGCACCGTTTACCATACAACCGATATTACCGTCTAGTGAAATGTAGCTTAAGTCGTATTTAGATGCTTCAATTTCTTTAGCATCTTCCTCTTCAAGGTCACGATATTCAAGAATATCTTTTTGACGATACAGCGCATTTGAATCAAAGTTTAACTTCGCATCCAATGCCATAACGTCTCCGTCACCTGTTACAACTAGAGGATTAATCTCTGCGATTGAGCAGTCTTTTTCAACAAATACTGTATATAAACCTGTCATGAACTTAACTGCTTTTCCAACTAATTCTTTTGGAATATTAATATTAAATGCAAGTCTGCGAGCTTGGAATGCTTGTAAACCAATCGCAGGATCTACATATTCTTTAAAGATTTTTTCAGGCGTTTTTTCCGCCACTTCTTCAATTTCAGTTCCACCTTCTTCAGAACCCATCAATACAACTTGAGACGTTGCACGATCAAGAACTAAACCGATGTAGTATTCTTTCTTAATATCGCATCCCTCTTCAACTAACAAGCGCTTAACTTCTTTTCCTTCAGGGCCTGTTTGGTGTGTTACGAGGGTCTTTCCTAAAATATCTTGTGCATATGTACGAACTTCATCTAAGTTTTTTGCTACTTTGACACCGCCCGCTTTACCGCGTCCACCAGCATGGATTTGTGCTTTCACCACTGATACTTGTGAACCTAATTCCTTTGCTGCTTCAACTGCTTCTTCAACAGTAAAAGCTACTCGACCGTTTGGTACTGCAACCCCATATTTTCTGAGTAGTTCTTTTCCTTGATACTCATGGATATTCATTTCCCATCCTCCTAACATAATCAACCACAAAACTATACTGCACAAAATAGACTGCGCTTTCATTGTATAAAAATAATTGTCTAATTGTCTACTATTCTAGTGAAAAATATTGAAATAATAAGAAAATTGATATTTTTATGGAGATAGTACTTAACCATACCTTATGAAGTCGATGAGGCTCTGCGGACGTTAAACGTATGGTTGATCATGTAAATCAACCTTCACAACTGAAGCGAACTGAAAGGAAAATAATTTACGAACTTCACCCGTAGCAATACCTCCACTTAAATAGGCTATATTCTTTTTGAACCTAAAATCCCGCATGTGAAACATGCGCTAAAAAGCAGGGATATGCTCGGGTATCATGTTCTAGTTTACTTGGTTTTTTATCGGTGCAAAAGATCGGCGGTGTTCTGGCAAAATTCCATATTGTTGGATTGCTTCTAAATGTTGTTTTGTTCCATATCCCATATGTTTTTCGAATCCGTATGCAGGATAGCGTTCACCAAGTTCTTTCATCATTCGATCTCGCGTCACTTTTGCAATAACAGAACTTGCAGCAATCGAAATGCTTGTAGCATCGCCTTTGATGATTGATTGCTGCGAAATAGGCACCGGCAGCTTCATCGCATCAATAAGCAGTTCATCAGGCTGAACAGCTAGAAGTTCAATTGCTTCAGTCATTGCCTTTTTTGTTGCTTCATAAATATTAATAGAATCAATGACCTCTGCGTCTATAATACCTATACCGATAGCGACAGCGCTTTTACAAATTTCTTCATAAAATTCTTCTCGCTTTGCCTCTGATAACTTCTTTGAATCCGTCAAACCAGGGAGAAAAAAATCCGGCGGCAAAATAACAGCAGCAGCTACTACCGGTCCTGCTAACGGTCCTCTTCCTACTTCATCTACTCCGGCAATATAGGTTGCTCCCTGATTGTATAATTCGTTTTCATATGCCATCATTTCATCAAACTGTTTCTTCAAGCGCTCAGCGGCTTCAAATTGCCTTTGTTTTTGAATAATAACCTGTTGCACACCTTTACGCTCATCTTGCGCATATACCTTAAATAAAGCATCTTCCGGGCTTCTCACTTGCTTTAGTTCTTCTTTTATTTCTTTAATACTCTTTTTCATTAGCTCCACCTTCTTTATATCAACATTTTCACGCGGCACTTTTACATAAAAAACGCCTCATGCTAAAAAGGCAGAGGCGTTTTTTGTTTCAGTTCGCAATGTATTGCTTACAGCTGCTGTTCAGCTTCACTTGGATCATCAAATGTAAAGGTGCCAATTTTATCCGTTCGAATTTCTCGAAGAACAAGCTCAGCCGTTTTATCGTAATCCACCATGCCGCCACCCATTAAACAGCCGCGGCGCGACCCAATTGCATCAAAAAGCTCTACAATGTCTTCAGGGATTTCATTTAAATCATAACGCTGCTTTAATTGTTCTGGGTAATGGCTAGTTAAGAAGCGCAGCGCATAAACAGCGACATCTTGCATATTTAAAATGGTATCTTTGATAGCACCCGTTGTCGCAAGCTTATATCCAACTGTTTCATCTTCAAACTTAGGCCACAAAATACCTGGCGTATCAAGTAGCTCCAGCTCATTTCCTACCTTAATCCACTGCTGTGCTTGCGTCACACCTGGACGATCTCCGGTCTTGGCGATTTTTTTGCTGGCAAGGCGATTAATCAGCGTTGATTTACCGACGTTAGGAATCCCTACAATCATCGCACGGATAGCGCGGGGTTTTTTAACTCCTTTTGCGCGCATGCGGTCAAACTTCTCTTGAAGAAGTTCTTTGGAAGACGAAACAATTTGTTTCATTCCTTTACCTGCTTGTGCGTCAATAGCTAAGGCATAAATACCTTGTTCTTTGTAATAATCTAGCCACTGCTGAGTAACGCGCGGATCAGCTTTATCCACTTTATTCAGCAATACGATTCTCGGCTTGTTCACGATAATCTCATCAATCATTGGATTTCGCGATGATTGCGGAATGCGTGCATCAACCAGTTCGTATACAATATCAATCAATTTTAGCTTTTCAGTTACTTGTCTTCTGGCCTTGGCCATATGGCCAGGAAACCATTGAATTGTCATATTTTACTCACCTTTTATATTTTACTTTGCAAAACGCGCTTCTTTAATCGGCCAGTATACGGCACTCGTTTTACCAAGCACCTTGTCCATGCTCACAAAGCCAATCTGACGGCTGTCTTTACTGTAGCGTCGATTGTCTCCCATCACGAACAAATATCCTTCTGGCACGGTCTTTTTACCCGTTACGTCTTCTAGCTTAAAGTCTTCGGTTAAATTACCGTCAATCACTTCTTTTTTATACTGATCTAAATAGGGCTCTTTATAAGCTTTTCCATTTACATATAGCGTATCATTTCGATACTCAATATGATCACCCGGCAGTCCAATAATACGTTTTATGTAATCTTTTTCCGCTGTAGCATGAAAAACAATAATATCAAAGCGATCAGGATCACCAATCTTATAGGAGAACTTATTTACAATCATTCGATTTTGGTCATGCAGCGTAGGCATCATAGAAAGTCCATCTACTACAATCGGTGCAAACAAGAAATAGCGAATTACAACAGCTAACAGTACGGCAATGGCGATTGCTTTTATCCATTCCCACAGTTCATTTTTCTTTCGAGCCATCTTCAGTCCTCCAACTCTTATGTCATACCTTTATTTTAAACGATAATGTTTGAAACGCCTAATAAATAAATAGAATAAAAAAATGATGACTTGTACGTCTATTTTTTACTGTCAGAGAACGAATCGTTCTAAAAAAACATTTGAAAAAAGGAGCTTGTATAAACAAGCTCCCCTTTACTATTATCGAATTTCTTTAATACGCGCAGCTTTACCACGTAATTCACGTAGGTAATAAAGTTTCGCACGGCGTACTTTACCGCGGCGCATTACTTCGATTTTTGCAATTTTTGGCGTATGAAGTGGGAATGTACGCTCTACACCTACACCGTAAGAAATCTTACGTACTGTAAATGTTTCGCTGATACCACCGCCACGACGCTTAATAACAACACCTTCAAATACCTGAACACGTTCACGAGTACCCTCAACGATATTTACGTGTACACGTACAGTATCACCAGGACGGAACGTAGGAAGATCTGTTTTTAATTGTTCTTTTGTAATCTCTTCGATTAATTTTTGCATCGCGTGTTTCAACTCCTTCCAACAGACGCTCATACCAATGCTTTTCAATCATTGCAGCGGAACATCGTTATAGGTGACCAGACATCTGCCCAAGCCACAAAATCTATCTTAGCACACTCTTATACCGTATGCAACAGAGTTTATGCATAAATTTTATGGATTTATGAAAGCTGATTTTCTTCTTTTAATTGAGCTACTAGTTTCTTTTGCTCTTCTGTTAGCTCCATCTTTTCAAGCATATCCGGTCTTCGAAGCAGCGTGCGCTTTAAAGACTCTTTTTGGCGCCACTGTTCAATTTTTTTATGATTTCCTGACATAAGTACTTCAGGAACCGTTAAGCCTCTAAAATCAGCAGGACGCGTATAGTGGGGGTGCTCTAGTAAACCTGTACTGTGTGAGTCCTGTACAGCTGAATGATTATTGCCAAGCACATCGGGAAGCAGGCGAACAACGCTATCGATCACAACCATTGCACCAAGCTCTCCTCCAGTTAATACATAGTCACCAATTGAAATTTCATCAGTTACCAACTGCTCACGAATGCGTTCATCATATCCTTCGTAATGACCGCAAATAAAAATTAAATGCTCTTCTGCTGCTAGCTCTTCTGCTTTTGCCTGTGTATAGCGTTCGCCCTGCGGACAAAGCAAAACTACCCGGGGCTTCTCAGCTGTTTCAGTCAGCTTTTCTACAGCGTCAAAAATAGGCTGAGGCGTCAATACCATTCCAGCACCTCCGCCGTAAGGATAATCGTCCACATTTTGATGTTTGTTCGTAGAATATTCTCGGAAATTAACTACATTCAGTTCAACCGCATTTTTTTCCTGTGCTTTTTTCAAAATTGATTCACCAAAAACACCGTCAAACATAGAAGGAAATAGCGACAGTACATCAATTTTCATTAGTCCAATAACCCTTCCATTACTGTAATAACAATCTCTTTTTCATCTATATCAATAGATTGTACAACGTCGTCGATGTAAGGAATAAGAACTTCTTTTCCGCCTTTTTTAACAACCCACACATCATTAGCTCCCGGCGTTAAAATTTCTTTGACCGTTCCTACCTCTACTCCGTCTTCTGTTTTTACTGTACAGCCAATAATTTCGTGGAAATAGAATTCACCGTCTTCTAAATCCGTTAGCTGCTCCTCAGGAATTTTCACTTCGCAGTTTTTATACTGCTCAACATCATTTACGTTTTGATAGCCTTCGAATGTAAGCAAATCAAAATTTTTATGCCTGCGGTGGCTTGCTACCGTTACTTCTACCGGCTCGCTTTGCTTTTCTTTGAAGATATAAAGTTTATTTCCTTTTTCATAGCGCTCGTCAGCAAAATCCGTAGTTGATACAATACGAACTTCTCCTTTTACGCCATGGGTATTCACAATTTTTCCAACCTTAAACCATTTCATACTTCTTCACCTCTATCTAATCTCAACAACTTTGCTATCTTTTATAATAATTGTTTTACTTTCTTTTATCTTTTCCCAATCATCGCCGATTTTTACCTCTACTAAGGCATCAAGTTCCGTTTCAACGAGTTCGCTCCCTAAAGGAAGCTTTTCTAATTGCGTCAGCTGAAAGTTCAACACTTCAATTTTTTCAAGGCGAGCGGATTTTTCTTTTTCAAACTGACTATGTAATAAAGAAGAACCTTTATTGGCTTTTTCCATATGCTTTAACTGAAATTTCAGCTGTTCCATTTCTTTTTCAAGCGCCTGCTTGCGGTTTATAAAACGATTTTCAAGATCTTGTTTGCTTGCTTCAGTTAACACTTGTTTCACAACCACTTTTTGAATAATGTTCAAAACGTTCCCTCCGCTCCCAATATAGTGACCTTGTGCTTTTTACATGCATATTGAAATAGCTGCTTCTGCTCGCAAAAGACTTACTGTGATCAAAACGTTCATCTTATCATAACATAAAAAAAGGGCGAGGTTATCCCTCTCCCTTTTGATTACTCTTGAATTTTCACATACACTTTTTTACCTTGCTGTGATGCTGCTGCATTCACAACAGTTCGAATCGCTTTTGCAACGCGGCCTTGTTTGCCGATTACTTTGCCGACATCTTCTTGGTGAACAGTAAGGGTGTACGTCACTTGACGTTCATCTTCTTGTTCCTCCACTTTAACATCAGCTGGGTAATCAACAAGCGGCTTTACAATTGTTTCGATTAGTGATGTCATCTCGAGTGAAATTATTTTCCTAATTTAGCATTATGGAATTTTTCCATGATGCCTTCGTTAGAGAAAAGGTTACGTACTGTATCAGATGGTTTAGCACCATTTTGTAACCATTTAAGAGCTAGCTCTTCATCGATTTTAACTTCAGCTGGTTGAACTACAGGATTGTAAGTTCCAACTACTTCGATGTAACGTCCATCACGTGGTGAACGAGAGTCTGCTGCTACGATACGATAGAAAGGAGATTTTTTAGCTCCCATACGTTTTAAACGAATTTTTACTGCCATTTTATAAAGCACCTCCGAATATGTTTCAACAAGATAATATAATATCAAATAGGTAAAATGTTTGTAAAGGTTTTTTTCTTAACACTAGAAAAATATTTTATTTTCTTTGATTTTTCAGTCCGAATCAAGCGTTTTATCATGAAAAGAATGGAAGTTTCATACCCTTTTTCTTGCCTTTTGACATATTTGTCATTTGTTTCATCATTTTTTTCATGTCTTCAAATTGTTTAAGCAAACGGTTGACTTCTTGTACAGAACGTCCGCTTCCTTTTGCAATACGCTTTCTTCGACTTGCATTAATGATTTCAGGGTTTGTTTTTTCCGCTTTCGTCATAGAACGAATGATTGCTTCTACATGATTAATTTGCTTTTCATCCACCTGCAGGTTTTTGAGCCCCTTTACTTTATTGGCGCCCGGAAGCATACCAATTAGCTCATCAAGCGGTCCCATTTGACGCACCTGAGCAAGTTGATCTAAAAAGTCATCAAATGTAAATGACTGCGTGCGCAGCTTAGCTTCAAGCTCTTTTGCTTTTTCAGCATCTACATTTGCCTGAGCCTTTTCGATAAGCGTCAGCACATCACCCATACCTAAGATACGGGAAGCCATACGCTCTGGATGGAATGCTTCAATAGCATCCATTTTTTCTCCAAGACCGACAAACTTAATTGGTGTATCGGTTACTGCACGAATAGAAAGCGCTGCACCACCGCGCGTATCGCCGTCTAGTTTCGTTAATACAACTCCAGTTAATCCTAATTGCTTATTAAAGCTATCCGCAACGTTTACTGCATCTTGACCCGTCATCGCATCGACAACAAGGAAAATTTCGTCTGGGTTAGAAAGCTCTTTGATCTGTTCTAACTCCTCCATTAAATTTTCATCAACATGCAAACGTCCCGCTGTATCAATTAATACATAATCGTGATGCTCTTCTTTCGCATGAGCAATAGCTTGTTTCGCAATCTCCACAGGACTTACTTGATCACCTAATG
The DNA here is from genome assembly GCF_055710015.1 of Priestia sp. VA7. Taxonomy (NCBI): domain Bacteria; kingdom Bacillati; phylum Bacillota; class Bacilli; order Caryophanales; family Bacillaceae; genus Priestia; species Priestia sp. VA7. Next base: position 673,300 of record NZ_JBVQPN010000001.1, on the reverse strand, counting down.
AAAAAACAGACATGCTAAGCTGTTTTCCTAGTGTTTCAAGCTGTTTAATAGCTGCCGGACGATAAATATCTGCTGCTACAAGCAATGGATTACGGTTATATTTTTTACGTAATAAATTGGCAAGTTTACCGGTTGTTGTTGTTTTACCTGCACCTTGAAGTCCAACCATCATAATTACAGTTGGAGCTTTTGGAGCTACTGCAATCTTGCTTTGCTCTCCGCCCATAAGTACAGTTAATTCTTCTTGTACAACCTTAATAACTTGTTGTCCAGGCGTTAAGCTCTTAAGAACGTCTTGACCTACAGCACGTTCGCTTACGCGCTTAACAAAGTCTTTTACTACTTTAAAGTTTACATCGGCTTCTAAAAGGGCAAGTCTAACTTCACGCATCATTTCTTTAACATCAGCTTCGTTAACTTTTCCTTTTCCTTTTAACTTTTGCAGTGTGCTTTGCAAACGGTCGGCTAATCCTTCAAATGCCATATACGCCGCCCCCTAATCTAATTTCTCGAGCGAATCAAGAAGAGAAGAAAGCTTACTATTCTTGTGTAAGTCGGCTGCAAGTTCGTCTTTCAGTTGTTGAACAATTGATTGACGCTCTTGAAACCGTTGAAATAACAATAGCTTTTCCTCATATTGTTCAAGCATTTGCTCTGTACGTTTTATATTATCATAAACTGCTTGACGACTCACATCAAATTCTTCCGCTATTTCACCGAGGGAATAATCATCCAAGTAATAAAGTGACATATAACTTCTTTGTTTGGGCGTCAACAGCGCCTGATAGAAGTCAAATAAGTAATTCATTCTTGTTGTTTTTTCGAGCATATGCACGCTCTTTTCAACCATCTGACCGCCCCCTTGTTAAGTGAAAAGCCTTTACATGTTATTAGTTTAACTAGGCGAGGTTTGAATGTCAAGTTTTTTCCTTAACACCTCACATTTTCCCACTTAAAAGAGATGGAAACATAACTAAATTACTTCAATTTAAAAACGAATAAATATGAAACCTGCGTCCCCCCTACTAATAAAAAAATCCGAACGATTAATCGTTCGGATCTCCCTTCAACTAAGATACTTATATCCCAGCCTCTTTTTAGATTACGCCTCTTTTTCTGTTTCTTCTTCTACAGCATTGGCAAATAACCCATAGATATATTGCTCCGTGTCAAACGGCTGAAGGTCGTCCACTTTTTCTCCAAGGCCAACGAATTTAACAGGAAGCTTCAGTTCGTTTCGAATGGCAAGAACAATTCCGCCTTTAGCCGTACCATCTAGTTTTGTTAACACAATTCCCGTCACGTTCGTTGCTTCTGAGAATGTTTTAGCCTGACTTAAAGCGTTTTGACCCGTCGTCGCATCAAGTACAAGAAGTACCTCATGAGGAGCACCAGGAATTTCTCGCTCAATAACACGCTTTACTTTCTCTAATTCTTTCATTAAATTTACTTTATTTTGAAGGCGCCCTGCTGTATCACATAATAAAACATCTGCTTTTCGAGCCTTAGCTGACTGAACAGCGTCATACATGACAGCGGCAGGGTCAGAGCCTGCAGATTGCTTAATAACATCCACACCAACGCGTTCTCCCCATACTTCTAACTGCTCAATCGCACCGGCACGGAACGTATCTCCTGCTGCCATTACGACTTTTTTGCCTTCTTGTTTGAATTTATGCGCAATCTTCCCAATGGTTGTTGTTTTTCCAACACCGTTTACTCCTACAAACAAAATCACCGTTAAATCATTTTGCTGCATATTCAGTTCACCAATCTGCTCTTCACCAGATTCATAAATATCAATTAATTTCTCAGAGATGACTGCCTGTACATCTTGAGGATCCTTAATATTACGGCGTTTCACTTCCGATTTTAAGTCATCAATTAAATCCAACACGGTAGCCACACCAACATCAGCACTGATTAAAATTTCTTCTAATTCCTCAAAAAACTCTTCGTCTACTTGACGATAGCGAGACACTAGATCATTCACGCGTTCTGAAAAAGAATTGCGCGTTTTTGATAAGCCATCTTTAAATTTTTGGGTAACAGAATCGGTTTGCATTGTAATTTTTTCTTTTAGTTTCTTAAAAAAGCTCATTCGTACCACCCTTTCATTCTATGAGTTAAACATATTGCTTTGATTCTTCTAAACGAACAGAGACTAATTTCGATACGCCAGATTCTTGCATCGTCACACCGTACAGTACATCAGCTTCTTCCATTGTACCTTTTCGGTGAGTAATAACAATGAACTGTGTTTGAGTACTAAATTTGCGTAAATACGTAGCAAAGCGATGAACGTTTGCTTCATCAAGCGCCGCTTCCACTTCATCTAGCACACAAAACGGCACCGGACGTACTTTCAAAATAGAAAACAGGAGGGCAATGGCTGTTAACGAACGCTCGCCGCCTGACAGCAACCCTAGATTCTGCAGTTTTTTCCCAGGAGGCTGGGCAACAATTTCCACACCTGTATTTAATAAATCTTTCGGATCTGTTAATTTCAAATCCGCTTTTCCTCCTCCGAATAGGGAAGAGAACACTGTACCAAATTCATTGCGGATACGAGTGAACGTATCAGAAAAACGTTTCTTCATTTCCTCGTCCATTTCTTCAATCACTTGATACAGGGTATTTTTCGCTTCGTCAAGGTCCGCTCGCTGCGTATTTAAAAATTCATAGCGCTCTGAAACGCGTTCGTATTGTTCAATAGAACCTAAGTTTACGGTTCCTAATTCATCAATTGCCAGCTTAATGAGCTTGATTTTTTTCCTCGCTTCTTGAATATCTAATGTTAAAGGATAATTTTCTTTTGCTGCTTCAAAGCTAATTTCGTACTCTTCTGTCAGCTGCTGCAGACGGCTGTCTAGCTCTACATCAATTCGATTGATTTTGACTTCTTCATCTTTTAAAGCATCCGCAATTTGTTTGTACTGACGCTGCAGCTCTTTTACAATCCTCTCTTCGTCTTCAAGTTTATTCTGGGCTTTCAACCGCTCTGATCTGGAGTCATCCATTAATTTTAACGTTTCTGTCTTTTCTTTTATTCGCTCATGCGCTGCTTCTTCGAGCTGAAGTTCACCCGAGTCGTTGCTCGTGATTTCACTCGTTAAAAGAGAAAGATCATCTGTAGTTTCAGATAAACGCTGAATGGTTTGATCAAGCTCAAAACACACTCTTTCATATTTTTCTTGCTGATTTGTGAGGAACTGTTCTTTTTTCGCAAGAAGCACTTTTACTTCTGTAAGCTCATGTTGAACCGTTTCTTTAGACGTTTGCTGTGTATGCTTGCGTGCAGCTAACTCTTCAATGTTTTTCTCTAATACATTTGCCTGCTGCTGATTTCCTTGCAAACTTGTATGCAGCTCATCAATTCGAGCGGACAAGCTCGTTTGATCTTGTCTAAAGCTAGCAATATCATGATCGTACATGGTTAAGCGGTCATTCACTGCTTTCTCTTCGATGTCAATTTGCTTTACTTCTCGGTCAGATTCCTGCTCTTTATCTTTCAAGCGTTCCACAAATGCCTGCTGTTTATTAATTTCCTGCTGAAGCTCCTCAATCTGTGACTTTTTATCTTTCACATCTTGCTCGAGCACAAGCGTCTTTTGTTCCATCTCTTCTATTTTTGCCGTAATGGCTTCCACTTCACGCTGACGGCCTAACAAAGAGTTAGACTTTTGCTTCATTGAACCGCCTGTCATCGAACCACCGGGGTTGACGACATCTCCTTTAACGGTCACAAAACGATAGCGGTGCTGCACAAGACGGGCAAGTTCATTTGCACCTTTTAAATCATTGACTACAATAACGGTTCCAAGCAAATTTTTAATAACTCGGTCGTAGGTAGCTTCGTACTTAACAAGAGATGAAGCGATTCCTACATACGCTTCATGGCTCTCTAGCATAGAAATAGTTTGAGCGGGAACATAACGGTCTTTTACAGACGTCAGTGGTAAAAATGTAGCTCTCCCGTAACCATTTTGTTTCAAAAAGCCAATTGCCTGACGTGCACTTTGTTCGTCTTGAACGACAATATGCTGAGCTGCTCCTCCAAGGGCAATTTCAAGCGCTGTTTCATACTCTTTTGGGACATTAATTAGCTCAGCAATCGCGCCTTTGATACCTGCAAGCTTCTCATCACGCGCTTTTAATACTTCTTTTACACCGTGAAAATAACCTTCATAGTCTTCTTGCATCTCTTCAAGCATTTCTTTTCGTGATTTTGTCTGCTGCACGTACTGATAAGCTTGATAAAGCGTAGACTCTTGTTTGCGATAGGCTTGCCTTAATGACTCAAGCTTCTCTCCTTGCTGCTTATACACTTGTACAGCTTGCTGAAGCTCTTGACGAAACTGAGCAAGCCTTTTGATCGCCGCTTCTTTTCGCTGCGTTAATTCACGGCGCTGTTCTACGTATTGCTCGTTGGATTTTGTTAAACGCTGCTCTTTTTCAAACGTTTGCATTTTTTGCTGCTCTAAAAATGAAATTTCATTTCGGGCGGATGTTTGAGCGTTCGCTAATTCAAAATACTCGCTTTTCATCTGTTCAAGTTTTTCTTCTAGATTCTCGCTGTACTGCCTGAACAGCTGTTCCTGCTCAGTAAGCTTCAGGCGTATCTCTTGTACTTCTTTTTGAGATTGCTCAAGATCTTTTCCTTCGCTGTCTTTTGCTTTACTTAGCTCTTGATGCTTATGAGTATACTCTTTTACTAAACGTTCCAGCTGCTCTTTATTTTGAAAGGCATTTTTCTTACGCTCTTTTAATACTTCTTTTTTGCCTTCTAGCTTTTCTACTTCTTCACTTACATATAGTAGTTTTTTATGTAAAGAGTCTAGTTGTTCATCTATTTGCTGAATGTGCAAACGAAGGGTCTGGATTTCTCCTTCACGCGTGCGAATATTCGTCGCGAGAGATTCTTCAAGCTGCTCGTGCTGAGCCATTTCAGCTTTTAATTTTTCCCATTTCTGATGAAGATCTTCAACTTCAAATACCGTAACAGCCACATCAATATGCTCTAATTCTTCTTTTTTCTGCAAATAATCTTTTGCAATAGACGATTGAATCTGTAAAGGCTCTAACTGACCTTCAATTTCATGAAGAATATCTACCACTCGATTTAAATTTTCTTGCGTTTCGAGAAGTCGAAGCTCCGCTTTTCGTTTACGCGTTTTGTATTTTAATACACCTGCAGCTTCTTCAAAGATTTTACGGCGCTCGTCAGATTTACTGCTTAGTACTTCTTCTACTTTTCCTTGACTGATAATCGAAAAAGCTTCTCTTCCAAGTCCTGAATCCATAAATAAATCGACAATATCTTTCAAGCGGCACGGCTGGTTGTTAATAAAAAATTCACTGTCTCCTGAGCGGTACACGCGCCTTGTAATACTAACTTCATGGTAGTCAAGCGGGAGAAACTGGTCATCATTTTCCAACGTCAGCGTTACGTCAGCCACGTTTACCGCACGGCGTGATTCGCTTCCCGCAAAAATAATGTCCTCCATTTTCCCTCCACGAAGCGATTTGGCTGACTGTTCTCCAAGCACCCAGCGTATGGCATCCGTAATGTTGCTTTTTCCGCTTCCATTCGGTCCTACTACCGCCGTTACACCTGGAACAAAATCTATCGATACTTTTTCTGCAAACGATTTGAACCCTGCAATATCTAATCGTTTGAGGAACATAGAAATCCCCCCTCACACTTGTAATCTTTTCATAGCAAATCCCCCTTTATAACGAATACGTTAAGAGGGGGATCATTTTATTTCGTTTGACTCGCTCTAATTTTCGTAATAGCTACTTGAGCTGCTTTTTGCTCTGCTTCTTTTTTCGAACGGCCTACACCAACGCCGAGCTCTTCACCATTTAACGATACGCGAGATAAGAATTCGCGATTATGCGCTGGACCTTTTTCTTGCAAAACTTTGTATTCTAACTGTCCAACTCCATCACGCTGAATCACTTCTTGAAGCTGGCTTTTGAAATCCATCACATGAGAAAAAGCACCTTCATTAATTTTTGGAAAGACAACTTTTTTTAGAATCGTTACTACCGTATCAAGCCCTTGGTCTAAATAAAGAGCTCCGATAAATGCTTCAAACACATCGGCCAGTAAAGCCGGTCTAGATCGGCCGCCTGTCATCTCTTCACCTTTTCCAAGTAACACTAGTTTACCAAAATCCATTTCATTTGCAAAAGTAACAAGCGACGGTTCGCACACAACTGCTGCACGAAGCTTTGTTAACTCACCTTCACTCATCGTTGGATATTTTTTAAATAAAAATTGTGATACGGTTAGCTCTAATACGGCATCTCCTAAAAACTCAAGACGCTCGTTGTCTTCATACGGTCTTCTGCGATGCTCATTCACATAGGATGAATGTGTAAATGCTTGAAAAAGAAGCGCTTCATTTGTAAACTGAATACCAATTTCCTTTTGAAACTCTGCAAAATTTTGCTTGAATTTCACGTTCATCTTTCGATCTCGATTTGAATATTGTTTAGGCATAAAATACCTCCGCTTACCTGCTTCAATTGTTTCGTAGTTTTTTCCTAACATCTCTCATTATAAAACGAGGTATCCTAAAAGATACACTACCTTTTCAAAAAAAGAGGTCTTTTTTTGAAATTCTTAAAAAGAAGAGAAAGCCCCGCTGTTTAACGGGGCTTTTCATACATATACTACAGATTAAATTTGGCTCTGTATGTAATTAACTGCATCTCCTACAGTTGAAATTTTTTCAGCTTCTTCGTCAGAAATTTCGATATCAAATTCCTCTTCAAGCTCCATTACAAATTCAACTACGTCTAGAGAGTCAGCACCTAAGTCTTCTTTGAAACTAGATTCTAGTTTCACTTCACTTTTGTCTACACCAAGACGATCAACAATGATTGTTGTTACGCGTTCTAGTACCTCTGCCATTGTTCTTCACCTCCCCTCAAGTCATTATAGATGATTTCCATCTAAAATACTATGGTTGAATAATAAAGTTTATCGGTCGCCTAGTAAACGTCCCTTTGTACTTTATCACCAAATTACACTTTTCGTAAAGTGCATTTTTTACATCACCATTCCACCGTCAACGTGAATCGTTTGACCCGTAATATAACGGCTTGCATCTGATGCTAAAAACGCAACTGCGTTCGCAACATCCTCAGGCTGGCCGAAGCTTGCAAGAGGGATTTGCTTTAACATTTCCGCCTGCACTTCTTCATTCAATTTATCCGTCATGTCTGTTGCAATGAAACCAGGAGCAACTGCATTCACTGTAATATTGCGGCTTGCTAATTCTTTGGCAGTTGTTTTTGTTAAACCAATTACGCCTGATTTTGCTGCTACATAATTTGCTTGTCCAGCATTACCGCTGACGCCGACAATTGATGAAATATTAATGATACGTCCTGCGCGCTGCTTCATCATTTGACGAGTAACCGCTTTTGTACACAAAAATACGCCTTTTAAGTTTGTATTAATAACATCATCCCATTCGTCTTCTTTCATACGCATAAGAAGATTATCACGTGTGATTCCCGCGTTGTTCACTAAAATATCTACTGAACCAAATGTAGAAATCGCTTCTTTTATCATTGCTTGTACAGAATCACTTTCTGCCACATTTGCTTGTACAGCAATTGCATCCGTTCCTAATCCTTTAATTTCATCCACAACTTCAAGAGCTTTCGCTTCGCTGCCAGAATAGTTTACAACTACTTTAGCACCAAGCTTTCCCAGCTCAATTGCAACGGCACGACCAATTCCGCGAGAAGCGCCTGTTACAACCGCAACTTTCCCTTGTAACATGTTATTCTCCCCCTTTTAGTGCGTCAATCGTTGATTTTAATGATGTAAGATCATTAACAGCATACACAGCCGCACGGCGATTTACTTTTTTCACAAGACCTGATAATACTTTTCCTGGTCCAATTTCAACAAATGTATCTACACCTTCTGCAAGAAGTGTTTCAACTGTTTCTTCCCATCTCACTGGAGAATACAGTTGTTCCACTAGCTTGTTTTGAATATCTTGACTGTCAGTAACCGGCTTTGCTGTTACGTTTGCTATAACTGGAACCTTCGCATCGCTAAAGCCCACTGTTTCTAGCGTATCACGTAGTTTTTCAGCAGCTGGCTTCATTAAACTAGAGTGGAACGGACCGCTTACCACTAGAGGAATCACGCGTTTTGCCCCTTTTTCTTTGGCAAGAGCTCCAGCTTTTTCTACGCCATTTACCGTACCTGAAATAACAATTTGACCCGGACAGTTAATATTTGCAAGCTGAACAGCGTCGCCTTCGCTTGTAATTTGAGCGGTAACGGCTTCTAAATCTTCCGCTGACATGCCAAGCACTGCTGCCATTGTACCTTGACCTGCTGGTACAGCTTCGTCCATATAGCGACCTCTTTTGTGAACAGCAATCACGGCATCTTTAAACGATAAAACCTCAGCAGCCACAAGCGCACTGTATTCTCCTAGACTGTGACCCGCAACAAAATCGGGTGTAATTCCGCTCGTTTTAAATGCTTCAAGCAGCATTGTACTCGTTGCTAAAAGAGCAGGTTGAGCGTGATAAGTTAAAGTCAATTCTTCTTGAGGCCCTTCAAAAATAATGTTTGAAAGACTGAATCCTAAAGCTTCGTCAGCCATATGAATCAGCTTTTTCGCTTCTTCTGTTCCATCATATAAATCTTTTCCCATACCAACAGTTTGTGACCCTTGGCCTGGAAAGATAAAAGCAATTTTCCCCATTTCTTATCTCTCCTTTTCTTCATTAGCAGTTTGTTCGATTGCTTTTTGAATAGTGGAAGACACATTGTTTTCCACCATATTCACAGCTTGCTTAATCGCGCTAAATACTGCATTCGCATCCGACGAACCGTGCGCTTTGATAACAGGCGCATGCAATCCAAACAGCCCTGCGCCTCCATATTCACTGTAATCCATTTTCGCTTTTAACCCCTGCAGCTGAGGCTTTAGCACTGCTGCAGCTAACTTGCTTTTTAACGTGCTCATTAATTCTTGTTTAATCATAGAAAACAAGGAAAGCGCCGTTCCTTCAATGCTCTTAAGAGTCATATTCCCTGTAAAACCATCTGTTACAACCACATCCGCTACGCCGTTTAGCAAATCACGGGATTCCACGTTGCCTACAAAATTAAGATCAGCATTTTTTAGTAGCTGAAAGGCTTGCTTTGTTAAATCGTTTCCTTTTTTATCCTCAGTTCCAATGTTCAGCAGTCCCACTCTAGGAGCTTGAATGCCGCGTACTTTTTCAGCATACACAGACCCCATCACAGCGTACTGGAGCAAATGTTCAGGCTTGGCATCAACGTTTGCACCAACGTCTAGCATTAAAAACCCTTTTCCATCTAGTGTCGGAAGCGTCGGAGCAAGTGCTGGACGTTCAATGCCTTTGATGCGACCTACAATAAAAAGTCCCGCTGTCATTAACGCCCCTGTATTTCCTGCTGAAATACAAGCGTCAGCACGACCTTCGGCTACTTCATTTGCCATTAATACCATAGATGCTTGTTTTTTGCGGCGCACAGCTCGCACTGGCTCATCAGTTGCATCAATGGTTTCTTCTGTATGAATAATCGAAATACGATCTGAATTTGTTAAATACTTTTTTATTTCTGTTTCGTTTCCAATTAACGTAATATGTAATTCTTTAAATTGAGCAGTAGCTTTTTCTACACCTTCAATAATGGCTTTCGGTGCATGATCTCCGCCCATTGCATCAATAGCTAGTTTCATGTTGCGTCTCATCCTTTTTATTATTTATCCTTTGTAGAACGATACATTTTAAAAGTGCCAGAGAACACTTGCTCTTGCCCTACATAGCTGTTTACCTCAACGGTGGTTCGCACTTCACTAGTTGACAGAACTTTCGCTTTTGCTATCACTCGTTCATGAAGCTTAACAGGGCGATGATAACGGATCGACGCATCTGCTGTGAGCGCTAGTTCATTGTTAATAACAGCGACAGCTAACGAATTAGCTTGCGCAAAAAGGTGGTGACCACGAGCGATTTGATTACGCTGAAACACATGCTCTGTTTTCACATCAAAAATAGATATCGCTGATTGATCTAGTTCAATGTCGATAACTTCTCCAATTACTTCTTCAATCGGAAGCGAACGCACTTCCTCGTCTAGTTGTTTTGAAGCTACATGCTTAATACGTTCTCGCAGTTCAGGAATCGACAACTCTAGGCGGTCTAATCGAATTGTTTGAACGCTCACTGAAAAACGGTCTGCTAGTTCTTCATCCGTAATAAATGGGTTTTCTTCAATTGTCGTTTTTAATAGATGCTGTCTTTCTTTTTTACTGCGCTTCATTGTCCACCATCCGAACTTTTAATACTAGGTACTAATAGCAGTATATAATCATTGCCTTCTAATTGCAACATTTTTCACATGCTGTATTCTGTGCATTGACGTCGTATTAATGGCCACCAGCCGCTAACTCTTTCACACTAAGCCGCTTTTTATCTTTATAGACGAAAAGAGATTGAGACATAACTAGATCACTTCAATCTAAAGATGAACAAATGGGATAAAGGAGCTCGTATAGATTGCTTGTTACACCGCTGCTGATTTCCGTGCAAGACTTCGCTTTCCGTGGCCGGCCCGTGATCCTCCTTGTTCCTTACGCTTCTGTGGGGTCTCATCTATTCCGCTTTCCCCGCAGGAGTGCCTTGCCCTTCACTTAACAGTTAGAAGCACCTACATACCCATCACATACATGAAATCTACGTTCATCATCACAATGAAAAAAATCCGAACGATTGATCGTTCGGATTTTCCTTCAACTAAACTACTTTGTTTCAGTCTCTTTTACTAATCAAATTTTTCTCCAGTCAATACGCCCGTTGCTTCTAATTGTATTCTCAGCAGTGCAAACTGATCTTCTGTCCAAAAGCTGTCGGAATTTACAAGCTTAGCAGCATCTTCTCGAGCTACTTCAAGCGCACGGTAATCGTGCACCATATCGGCTACTTTAAACTCAGGCATCCCGCTTTGTTTTCTACCAAAGAAATCACCAGGCCCACGAAGCTCTAAGTCTCTTTCTGATAATACAAATCCATCGTTTGTTTCCGTCATAATGGTCATTCGTTCTTTTCCAACTTCTGATTTCGGATCTGCGAGCAGAATACAATACGACTGTGCATCTCCTCGCCCTACGCGTCCTCTTAGCTGATGAAGCTGAGATAACCCAAAGCGCTCTGCATCATAAATGACCATCACGGTTGCATTCGGAACGTTCACTCCTACTTCTACAACCGTTGTTGATACTAAAATCTGCACGTCATTTACGCTAAACTGTTTCATCACTTCTTCTTTTTCATCAGCTGACAACCTTCCGTGCATGAGACCAACGCTTGCTTTTCCATTAAAATAGTGAGCGAGTGTTGCATGCACATCAATTGCATTTTGAACATCCAGCTTGTCCGATTCTTCAATCAACGGACAAATAACGTAAGCTTGTCTGCCGTCATGTATTTCTTTTTCAACGAAATGTAAAATACGTTCAAGCATATCATGTTTTACCCAGTATGTTTCAATTGCCTTACGTCCTGCTGGCATTTCATCGATAATGGACACATCCATTTCTCCAAATACCGTAATAGCAAGGGTTCTTGGAATAGGAGTCGCCGTCATAAACAGTACATCCGGACTCTCACCTTTTTCACGTAAAACCCGGCGCTGCCCAACTCCAAAGCGGTGCTGTTCATCCGTAATGACGAGCCCTAAACTACTATATATAACTTCGTCTTGAATTAAGGCATGTGTACCTACTAATACATGAACATCTCCGTTTTTCACTCGCTGAAGCAGCTCTCTTCTTGCTTTTCCTTTAACAGACCCTGTTAGCAAGCCTACGCTGATGCCTACCTTTTCAAGCATCGCAGTCAATGACTCAGCATGCTGTTCAGCTAAAATTTCAGTCGGTACCATTAAAGCACCTTGATGCCCTGCTAAAACAGTGGCGTATAAAGCAACCGCTGCTACGACTGTTTTACCTGAGCCTACATCACCTTGCAGCAAGCGATTCATGCGATAAGGCGATTTCATATCGTGCGTAATTTCGTTTACTACACGTTTTTGAGCGTTTGTTAACGGAAACGGCAGCAGGTTCGTGAAGTTTACCAGCTCAGTTGAATCAAATGCTTGCTTCATTCCAGGCGTTTCTTCTCTTTCGCGCTTTCTAAGCGCCTGCATTTTTAATTGAAAAAGTAGAAATTCTTCATAGACAAATCGACGTCTTGCTTGTTTTAAATCTTCATGATCACGAGGTAAGTGAATACTTCTAACCGCTTCTTCACGCGTTACTAGTTTGTATCTAGAACGAATAGAGGCCGGGAGCATATCCTGAATGCTACTGCCATAATTCTTCAACGCAAGAGAGACGAACTTCCGCATTCCTTTGACCGTTAAGCTGCCTTTAACCGAGTAAACAGGCTCAATCGTTTGATTTTTAACAAACGGAGAAAATTGAAGCTCCTGCAAGTTAAGCGTTTGCCGGTGCTGATCCCATTTCCCCGTAACCGTAACAGTTTGATCGATTTCTAACTTTGATTTATAGTATGGGCGATTAAAACAAGTAACCGTAATCAAATAGCGGTTTACTAGCAGCCGAAACGTAAGGCGCGAACGCTTTTTTCCGTAATACGTAAGCGAGGGGACGCTGTGAACCTTTCCTTCTACGGTGACCTTTTCGTCGTGCTTTGCTTCAGCCAAATCTTTTAACTCATAATCTTCATAGCGGTATGGGAAATGTTCTAACAAGTCATGCACACTATGAATATGCATATCCTCTAATGCTTGTGCTGTTTCCTCTCCAATACCTTTAATGGTTTTAATTGAAATAGTTGTTAGTTCATTCACTTTTATTTAATGCAATACCAAAGATCTTCGCTTCAAGCTCGCGACCTGTTGGTGTTGCCGCTAAGCCTCCTTGTGCAGTTTCTCGTAATGCAACCGGCATTGTTTGACCAATTTTATACATAGCATCAATGACTTCATCACATGGAATACGACTTGTAATGCCTGCTAAGGCCATATCTGCTGCAATCATTGCATTCGCCGCTCCCATTGCGTTTCGTTTCACACATGGAACTTCTACTAGCCCCGCTACTGGGTCACATACTAATCCTAGCATATTTTTGAGAGTAATTGCCATTGCTTCAGCTGCCTGACTCGGTGTACCTCCTGCCATTTCAACAATCGCTGCCGCTGCCATACCTGAAGCTGAACCAACTTCTGCTTGACATCCACCTGCTGCTCCTGAAATAGACGCATTATTGGCTACAACAAACCCAAAAGCACCTGATGTAAATAGAAATTCAATCATTTCTTTACGAGTTGGGTTTAGCTTATGTTGCACTGCAAACAGCGTTCCTGGCACTACTCCAGCAGATCCAGCAGTAGGTGTTGCACAGATTGTCCCCATTGCCGCATTTACTTCGTTTGTCGCTACAGCTTTGCTGACTGCATCTAAAATTAAATTTCCAGATAAAGATTTTCCACTTTGAATATAGTTTTGAAGCAGCACTGCATCTCCGCCTGTTAAACCTGTAACAGACTGTACCCCTTTTAAACCGCGTTCAACCGCTTCTTCCATAACCGTTAAGTTCCGGTCCATTTTTTCCATGATTTCTTCACGAGTAACTCCCGTGATATCTATTTCCTGTTGAATCATAATCTCTGCAATTTTTACATTTTGACTTTCTGCTAATTCTACTAGTTCTGCTACGTTTCGAAACATATAGTAACCTCCGCTATCATTCTGTCTTATTTTCACTTTAGAATCATCTATAATCACTCGGCTCCAGTTATTCTCTCAAGCCGGTCCTATTCGCTCTATCCTACTCAACCATTCTTGTTACTTGAATAATGTGAGGCAATGTTTTTAACTCTTCAATTACATCATCTTCAATATTCGTATCCATTTCAATTGCCATGAGCGCTACTTCTCCGCGCTCTTTGCGAGATACTTCCATATGTCCGATATTAATTGAGTGTTTCATCAAAATATTCGTAACGGTCGCAATGGCACCAAATCGGTCATTATGCACAACGAGAATAGCTGGATTCATGCCTGATAAATTTAATTCAAATCCGTTCAGCTCCGTAATTTGAATTTTTCCTCCACCAATTGAAATTCCAACAACTTCAATTTCCTTTAATCCGTCGCTCATTTTGATGCGAGCAGTATTCGGATGATCTGTGATTGCCGCTTCCTCAACAAATGTGACGTCCATTCCTTCTTTTTTAGCTAAGTCCAAAGATTGCGGAATACGCTGGTCGAACGTATCAAAATCTAAAATACCGCCAATCAGCGCTACGTCTGTTCCGTGCCCTTTATACGTTTGAGCAAAAGAACCGTACAGTGAAACCACAACTTTTGTGGGCTGCTTGCCAAAAAGCGTTCGTGCAACGCGTCCAATACGCGCTGCACCAGCTGTATGTGAGCTAGATGGTCCAATCATTACCGGACCAATAATATCAAAGACAGATTTATATTTCATAAGGATTTTCCCCCTGCTATTTAGACATTGTTATTACTTATATGTTACTTGAGCTTTTGACTTTTTGGAAGCTTTGTTTCACGCTCTTAAAAAATTTAAAAATTCTCATTTTTATTAGGGACTCACGTACAAAAAAAGCGGTGTATTTATCCATAAAAATAAGATAAGCACACCGCTTTTTTTACTATATTATGCAGGAAAAGATGAATTACTTAAGCTGCTTCTTGCTCGGAAGCTACATCGTCTACTGTTTTAATTTTAAAGTTTTTAAAAACAACTGAACCTATAAACCCAGCTAATGCTCCCGCTAGTGCGCAAAGTACTGCACAAATTGTGACCTTCATAGGGTCATTAAACCCAAACATCACTGCAAGTCCTGCGATTGGCGTTGCCGTGCCTGCAGCATCATTTACCAATCCGAACAGAGCCACAACCACACCGGCTAGTGCACCTCCAACAAAGTTTGTAATGTAGATAGGAATCGGATTTGCTGAAATAATATTCGCTTGTGTTAAAGGTTCAACTGCAACTGAAATGGTTGTACGACGATCCCCAATTTTTAATCGATCAAACAGCACATAGTTCATGAAAGAAGAACCAAACACAGCAAGAGCTCCAATCGCCATAGGCAATCCCGTTAACCCTAGCATAGCCGTTAAAGCCATTGAGCTAAGCGGAGCCGTTGCTACTACTGTGATAACTCCGCCTAAAATAATTCCCATTAAAATAGGGCTAGCACTTGTTGTGTCTTTGATAATTCCTCCAATATTTAAAAGCGT
Organism: Priestia sp. VA7; assembly: GCF_055710015.1. Classification (NCBI taxonomy): domain Bacteria; kingdom Bacillati; phylum Bacillota; class Bacilli; order Caryophanales; family Bacillaceae; genus Priestia; species Priestia sp. VA7. The sequence continues at coordinate 657,986 of NZ_JBVQPN010000001.1, read as the reverse complement.
CGCATCTACAATAGGTGAGAATGCATTACCAATTAATCTTGTTAAAGGTGCTGCAATTAAGATGTTCCCTAATAAGTCTAGACCAGCAGGTGCCTTTTTCTCAATAAATTTCACTACAAATGCCATGAGGTATCCCGCAAAAAATCCAGGGAGCAAGCCTAGCCCTGAACACACCACCCCCATCATAAGAGCATATACAGGAGATACGCCTAACGCCAAAGCAACTAATGCTGCCGCCGCAACTCCTCCCATTCCTCCTGCAGCCTTTCCAACTTCACCCAGGAATGAAATACCTAGTAAATCTCCTCCTACATATGACTGAAAGGCCTCTACGAGAAACGCAGCTACCGCTCCGCTTGCCAGCGCCCCCATTGCTTTCATGCCATAAGGTGCCTTGTTGCTAAACAACCAAAATAAAAATAAAACTAATAATAATAAACCTGTTCCTTTTAAAATATCCACTGTTGTCTCTCCTCTCATGCTGTTTTCTTTCACATTTGACTTAATCAGTTTTCAAAACTACCATATAAACGGGTTCTTTTCAACTAATATACCTAATATACCGAACAATTACAACAATTAATAATAAAATAGTTCGTATTCAACTTAAAAAACACCAAAAAAGAAGCGCCCCTCGGGAGGGATGCTTCTTTTTTGGCTATTCAATTGCAAAAATGTAAGAATATAAAGGTTGATCTCCTTTATGAAGCTCTACCTCAACTTCTTCAAACGTTTCTTCTACAAAAGATGTTAGCGCTTCAGCTTCATCGTCTGAGACATCCTCTCCTTGAAGAATCGTAAGGATTTCCGCTTCGTCATCAATCATATAAGTCAATAGCTTTTTTGCTGCTTCTAATTTCTCTGAATCTTTTACAACGATTTTCTTTTCGGCAATACCCATAAAATCGCCTTTAGCTAATTCAAGACCATCAATATTTGTATCGCGAACTGCATACGTTACTTGTCCTGTTTTCACGTGCTGTAGAGCTTCAGTCATTACTTCCTCGTTTTCTTTTAAGCTTTGCTGAGGATTAAATGATAGCAGCGCTGTCATTCCTTGAGGAACCGTTTTAGACGGGACAACCGAAACGTGACTGCCGGCAACAGCAGCCGCTTGGTTAGCAGCCATCACAATATTTCCGTTATTAGGTAAAATCAGTACCTGTTCAGCATTTGTTTCTTCAATCGCTTTGACAATATCCTCCGTACTTGGATTCATTGTTTGTCCGCCTTCAATAACAACCGTTGCCCCAAGGCTCTTGAACAATTCAGCAATTCCTTTTCCCATTGACACAGTAACAGTGCCAAAGGGCTGTTTTTCAGCATTTTTTACTGCAGGCTTTTCTTCACCTGAAACAATGCTGCTATGCTGTTCTCTCATGTTTTCAATCTTCATTTTAATTAAACTTCCGTACTGCTGCCCGTAGTTTAACACTTCTCCAGGATGCTCAGCGTGAATATGAACTTTCACGATTTCATTATCAGATACTACAAGCAATGAGTCGCCCCATTTGCTTAAGTCTTGACGAAACGTTTCTTCAGAAAATGTTTTAGCTGCAGGCTTATCCTCTTCCAGCCTTACCATAAATTCTGTACAATAGCCAAATTCAATATCTTCTGTATTCATATAGCTTTGTGCATGCTTATGATGCTCAGCATTTACGAGTTCATTCATCGAAGGAGCTGACATGGGTACACCCGGAAGTTTTTCACCTTTTAATTCAGCTAAAAACCCTTCATAAATTAAAACAAGCCCTTGACCTCCGCTATCCACTACGCCTACTTCTTTTAACACGGGTAAAAGATCTGGCGTGCGATTTAACGAAGCATTAGCTTCCTTAAGTACTTCTTCCATGAACAGAATCATATCAGGTTGCTTTTTAGCAACAGCCGCTGCTTTTTTAGCAGTATCCTTAGCTACTGTTAAAATGGTTCCTTCGATTGGTTTCATAACAGCTTTATAAGCAGTTTCTACCCCAAGCTCAAGAGCTTCAGCAAACTCAACTGTTGTAATCGCTGACTTTTGCTCAACCGATTTCGCAAAACCGCGGAATAATTGAGATAAAATAACTCCTGAATTACCGCGCGCCCCCATCAATAAGCCCTTAGACAAAGCTTGACTCACTTGGCCGATGTGATCAGATAGTTTATTTTTTACTTCTTTAGCACCAGACGTAATCGATAAGTTCATATTTGTTCCAGTATCACCATCTGGTACAGGAAAAACGTTCAGCGCATCTACATAATCTGCATTGTTAGATAGATGCTGGGCTCCTTGAAGCACCATTTCTCTAAACCGCTTTCCGTCCAACGTTGTCATTGACACGAATCTTCCTCCTTAATTAAACGTTCGTTACACGAACACCCTGCACATAAATATTTACTGAATCAACCGTTAAACCAACCGTTTGTTCCAGTGTGTATTTTACTTTTGTTTGCACATTATGAGCAATTTCAGAAATTTTTGTTCCATAGCTTACGATAATGTACATGTCGATATGTACGTCATCCTCTTCTTGTCTTACCACAATACCTCGTGTAAAGTTTTCTTTGCGAAGAATTTCTGTAAGACCATCTTTAAGCTGATTTTTTGAAGCCATTCCCACAATCCCGTAACAATCAACAGCTGCTCCTCCAGCAATTGTTGCAATTACATCTGTAGAGATATCAATTTGACCATACTTCGTTTTCATTTCGATGGACATACTCGTTCCCCTTTCTACTTTCATAGGTTATAAATATTCTACTATAATCAATCTCGTTTTAAAAGAGGCGTCCAGCTTGTCCCTTTTAAAGATGACAGTATTAGGTATCAACTTGTCTTAAAATGAGTAATAGCCCAAGTTATACCTATTTCTACTCTCTATATTATTGAACATAGATTCATTTTATATGTCAAGGAAAATTTCTTGAAAGCTTTTCTCCAGAACTATTGCATTCTCTGTAAGGCTGTGATAAATTAATATAGTATTTCTCAAAACAGAATTGAGTAGTTTTTTTGGTGTTAGGAGGGAAAATCATGGCACGCAAATGTGTAGTAACTGGTAGAAAAGCTCGTTCAGGTAACGCACGTTCTCACGCAATGAACGCTACTAAGCGTAAATGGGGTGCTAACGTTCAAAAAGTACGTATCTTAGTGAACGGTAAACCAAAACGTGTGTACGTTTCAGCTAGAGCCCTTAAGTCTGGTAAAGTTCAACGCGTTTAATCTTTATAATGAAAAAGCACCATATTTTATGGTGCTTCTTTTATTATTCCAGCGTTGTTAATCTTTTTTGAACGAATTAAGCATGACCTTTACGATGCCACCTAAAAACTTTGGAAGTTTGATTGTATAGAATTTCATACTGTCCCTCCTAACCGTCTCCACACTTTATCTCCTTTTAAAGAAAGCCCTATGTCCTGCTCTCATTTTCCATACTTCATCACAAGCAACGTTTATCATTGCTTCTTACCATCATTAATATGCCTTTTGTAAATGAAAAAGTACCTCTTTGTTGAATAAGTTCATTGCTAATACATAAAGTTGAGCCGAGTTCTACTTCATGCTTATTGAGCGGATATTTGAAACCTTCTAGCGTAAGCTCTTTTACACCGCCTGCAAAAGGAACGAATGAAATATAGTGAAACTCCTTTAAACGATCAACATGATAAGTGCCTGGTTCAAACAATTGAATGATATTTTGATTGTCAATCATTTGTACATTCGCTTTCTCTTTTAACCCTTTGTACAGGAGCTGAATGCTTCCAAACATGTGGTCAAGCCTTCCACCTGTTGCTCCAAAGATACAAATACTTTCCGGTTTTTGCCCTATTGCCCACTCAAAAGCAAGTTCCAAATCCGTTGCATCTTTTTCTGCAGGATACAATTCAACATCTTGTAATGCTTCTCTCACTAGCTTAAGCTGTGCATTTGTAATGGAATCAAAATCTCCAAATGCTTTTACGGGCAAAATGTCTTGCTGAAGAAGAAGGAATACGCCGCGGTCTACTCCTACCCACTTTACATCGTTTGACTGGTGCAGGGGCGGCATATGTTCATCCGGTCCCCCTGCTAGAATATGAATTTTCATTATGTATATGCTCCTTTTCTATTAAAAAATGAACGAAATAAATATGTTTTCTTTATCCTAAAAGAAAAAGCTGCTGTGTACAAGTTCTACTCGTTGTACACAGCAGCTTTTATTACTTACGCTTGAACAGTTGTGCGAATTTGACTAATTGCGCCAGCTCGGTCTTCTTGGTTATAAATAGCTGAGCCAGCCACTAAGACATTTGCTCCTGCTTCCACACATTTTCTTGCTGTTTCTTCATTAATTCCTCCATCAACCTCTACTTCAATAGAAAGGTGACGAATTTCAATAAGCTGAGAGATTTGCTCAATTTTCGGCAGTACATTTGGAATGAAGTTTTGCCCTCCAAAGCCTGGGTTCACCGTCATTAATAAAATAAGATCGATATCTTCTAAGATATGCTTTACCACGTCAATTGGCGTTGCAGGATTTAAAGCAACGCCTGCTTTCATGCCGTGTTCTTTGATTAATTGAATGGTGCGGTGCAAATGAGTACACGCTTCAGCATGTACCGTTAAAATATCAGCACCTGCCTTTGCAAACATTGGAACGTATTGATCTGGGTTTTCAATCATTAAATGCACATCTAATGGCAGTGTTGTGACAGGGCGTACAGCCTCAACGATAAGCGGTCCAATTGTAATATTAGGAACAAAATGGCCATCCATAACGTCGATATGGATGTAGTCTGCTCCACCTGCTTCAACTTCACGAATTTCTTCAGCAAGCTTTGAAAAATTGGCAGATAAAATGGAAGGTGCGATTTTTGTCATTTTTAATACCTCGGCTTTCTTTGCTTAATTTCCTCAATAAATTGCAAGTAATGTTCGTAGCGATAACTCGGAATTTCTTTTTGTTCGTATGCTTCTTTCACCGCACATTTCGGTTCTTTCACATGCAAACAACCTCGAAATTTACACTGTTCACTCAAACGCGACATTTCAGGAAAACAATGGGTTAACTCTTCTACTTCTAACGTTAAAAATTCCAGTGAGCTAAAGCCTGGCGTATCGGCTACTAAACCTTCACCAAACGAAATCAGTTCTACATGACGTGTTGTATGCTTTCCTCTTCCAAGTGACATTGAAATATCATTTGTCTTTAACTCAAGCTCTGGTTTAAGTGTATTTAACAATGAAGATTTACCTACACCTGACTGTCCGGCAATAACCGTTACGCGATCTTCAAATAACGGCTGAATTTGTTCCATGCCTTTTTCTGTGACTGTCGACGTTAAAATGACCTCATATCCTATTTTACGATATTCTTCGGCATATTGCTCGATTTCTTGCTTTTGCTGCTGTGATAAAAGATCTACTTTTGAAATACAAATAATAGGTTCAATATGATTAGACTCCACTAACACTAAAAATCGGTCAAGAAGCATCGTGCTAAAATCAGGTTCAATCGCTGAAAAAACAAGCAGCGCCTGATCAACATTTGAAATTGGGGGACGAACTAATTCATTTTTACGTTCTTTAATTTCAAGTATATATCCTTCAAGCTTATTTTCTGCCTGAAATACTACATTGTCACCGACTAAAGGCGTTACTTTCTTTTTACGAAAAACACCTCGTCCTCGACATTGCGTTACTTGTCCGTCATGAAGAACATAATAAAATCCGCTAAGGGATTTAATAATTCTTCCTTCTGGCATAACCTCACTCCTATCACTCTGGATATTCAACGTCTTTTTCTTCAATAACTTCCCCGTCTCGGACAATTTTATAAGACGCTTTTTCATTTTCATCAACTAAAACATCGAACGATTCTTTTGTTGTTTCAGTAATCGTTAGTTCTTTAGCAGGAACGGACATATCGTTATCTGCATCTTCGATATAAATTTGTACTTTTTGCGGCTTTGGCTTTTCCTCTTCTGTTCCGATGGCATCGCCTGTTTCCGTTGCGTCGCCTTGTTCCGTGCTTGCTTCGGTGTCAGTCTCTTCTTTATACGGAATAGTCACATCCACTGATACCGTTTGAGGAGCTTTTGGCTCCTTGCCCATTGAGACCGTAATGGTGAGCTTATCACCTTGCTCGATACTCTGCTCCGCTGCAGGCTTTTGAGACATCACAAGACCTTTTTCAACAGTGTCGGAATACGCTGTTTTTACATCCACTTCAATATCTTCATCTGATGCATAATCTTTTACGCTTTTTTCCGTCCAGCCCGAGAAATCCTTTAATGTAATCTTCGGCGGCCCCTTACTTACCCATAGCGTAACCGTTGTATCCTCCGGCACGACTTGTTCGGTTTCTTTAGGCGTCTGATCTGTAATATTGCCTTTTGGTTCTGTGCTTTCAACTTCGATGGATTGGATATCTTTATAATTCTGCTTTTCTAACAGACTTTTTACTTCCGTAAAGCTTCTTCCAATGTACCGGTTAAATGCTTCTTTTTTCTTTCCTGTACTTCGATAAATAATGACATTAGATCCTTCTTTGATAACGTCTCCCGCTTCTGGCATCGTTTTAACCACGTCGCCTTCTTCCACCTCATTATCGGATATATCTTTAGGATTCTTCACTTTAAAGCCTAAAGAAACTAAATCGGTTACTGCTGATTCATAATCTTGATTATGTAAATCAGGAACCTTTACGTCTTTTGGCAGTAATAAAGCCGGAATAAATGTAACGGCGGCTACGCTAGCAGCTGCCAGCAGCAAAAAAATTAAAACAAGCGTTACAATCAGCTTGCTTTTGCCTTTTTTCTTTTTCTTCTTTTTTTTCTTCGGCTTTAACTCTTCTTCCTCTTGTTCTTCGCGCTCTAAGTGAGGAGGTTTTCTCACAGGTACGTGCGTTTCTTCGGATTCAACAAAATCCTCCTTAATAACTGGAATGGCTTTTGTCACTTCTTCATCATCAGGCACCGTAAACCTTTGTTCATTATAACGATTTGGATGAACAGCAGACTGTAAATCCGCTTCGAGTTCTTCGACGGAACTGTATCGGTAAAATGGATCTTTAGTTGTTGCTTTTAATACAACATTCTCCACGCTTTGAGGGATAGATGGATTCCATCTTTTTGGAGAAGGTGTTTCTGTCTGTAAATGTTTTAATGCAATTGACACAGCCGATTCCCCAGAAAAAGGGACTCGACCCGTTAGCAATTCAAATAGGACGATGCCAAGCGAATAGATATCAGAACGCTTATTCGCAAGCCCTCCCCGTGCCTGTTCAGGAGATAAATAATGAACAGAGCCCAAAACAGAATTAGTATGCGTAATGGTTGTAGAACTTAGTGCTACGGCAATGCCGAAGTCAGTAACTTTAATGGTATCATCATGATCAATTAAAATATTTTGAGGCTTAATATCCCGATGAATAATTCCGTACTGATGAGCATGGGCAATAGCTGATGTAATCTGCGTCATAATATGTATGGCTTTATCAAGAGATAGTGGTGATTCTTGCAGAATGTATTGCTTTAATGTCATACCCGGTACATATTCCATGATGATATAATAAATATCTTCTTCTTCTCCAACATCATAAATACTGACAATATTAGGATGAGCAATACTCGTAGCAGATTGTGCTTCTCGATGGAAACGCTTTATAAACGCATCGTCACTTGCAAAGTCTAAACGAAGCACTTTAATTGCCACATCACGATCCAAAATCATGTCGCGACCTAAATAGACGTTTGCCATTCCGCCTCCACCAATTACTTGCAATACCTTATAACGGTCGTTTAGCCGTCTACCTATTAGCAACACTCTCACCCACTTTCAGATGTAAAGTCCACAATTGCAAGTGTAATATTGTCTTCTCCACCAAGCTCATTTGCTAATTGAATCAGGCTCGTACCCTTTTCGTGAAGTGATGAACTTGTTGATAACGTTTCGTTCAGCTTTTGTTCCGTTACCTTATTTGTCAGTCCATCTGAACATAATAATAATCGATCTTCTTTTTCCACTTCAATTGTTTTTACATCTAAACTAACATTTTCTTCGGTACCTAGTGCTCGCAATAAGATATTTTTTCGTGGATGATGCTCGGCATCTTCTTTTGTGATTTGACCATTTTTTACGAGTTCATTCACAAGGGAATGATCTTCTGTTACTTGTTGAAATCCATATTCATTGGAAATATAGCATCTGCTGTCTCCTATATTACCAATCGCACAAAACGTATCGGCGCATAAAGCAAGTACAACTGTTGTACCCATCCCTTTACACTCTTCATGCTCCTGAGCATACTGATAAATATCTTGATTAATTTGCGAAACATGCGTACGAATCCACTGCGTCGCCTCATCAGGAGACGTTACTTTGTCCGCTTCTGCCCACGCTATTTGCAATTTTTGAACCGCCATCTCACTGGCGACGTCGCCAGCTCGATGACCTCCCATACCATCAGCCACAATTGCAAGCAGCTGATTGTGTTGGTTCAAAAACACCCCTCCGTTATCTTCATTGTGTTGTCTAACTCTCCCTCGGTCTGTCATGAAGACAGTTGCCATACAATCACCTCGTCTCTTCTTTACGCTCCTTCGCACGTAATTGGCCACAAGCTGCATCGATATCATGACCTTGCTCACGTCGAATAGTCACGTTAACGCCACGCTTTTTAAGCGTACGTTCAAATGCAAAAATCTGTTCACGTGGTGTACGAACATAATCACGCTCAGGCACATAGTTTACCGGAATCAAGTTCACGTGGCATTTCACGTCTTTAATCAAATCCGCTAATTCCTCGGCATGCTCTACTTGATCGTTTACTCCTCCGAATAGACCATACTCAAAGCTAATACGTCTTCCCGTTTTATCCGTATAATATTTAATGGCTTCCATCAAATCAGGAAGTTTGTACGCACGGTTAATCGGCATTAAGCGTGAGCGGATGTCATTGTTTGGAGCGTGAAGTGAAATCGCAAAATTGATTTGCATTTTTTCATCAGCAAACTTATAGATTTTCGGAATGATTCCACTTGTCGATACTGTGATATGACGTGCACCAATATTTAATCCATCATCACTGTTAATTGTTTTTAAGAAGCGCATCATTTCATCATAGTTATCAAATGGCTCCCCAATACCCATAATTACGACAGAGCTCACGCGTTCTCCTTGTTCATCTAGCGCTTTTTGTACTTTTACTACTTGCGCTACGATTTCTCCAGCTTCTAAGTTACGCTTTAAACCGCCAAGAGTAGACGCACAGAACGTACAGCCAATGCGACATCCAACTTGAGTCGTTACGCAGACAGAATTTCCGTATTCATGACGCATAAGCACTGTTTCAATCGTATAACCGTCATGGAGTTCGAATAAAAACTTCATCGTGCCGTCCCCAGACGTTTGCTGAACGACTGTTTTTAATGTCGTTAATGCAAATTTGTCTTTTAATTGTTCACGTAACCCTTTAGATAAGTTTGACATATCGTCAAAGTCCGTTACGCGTTTAACATATAACCAGTCAAAAATTTGTTTAGCACGGAACTTCTTATCTCCGTGTTCTACTAACCAATTTTCTAGGTCGTTCATTTCTAATGAATAAATAGATGGTTTTTGCGCTTTTTCTTCTGCTTTTGCTTTTCTTTTAGCTACTTCTTCCATTTTTACACCTTCTTCTGTAAACATGCAATATAAAACCCATCGCTTTGTGCATCTGGCAGCAATTGAATTTCACCATGTTTTACGTTTTGTTTAAGCTTTTGCGGCATGCGTGCAGCGAGTGTTTCATCTTTTTGAAAATCAGCATGATCTGCTAAAAATGCTGCTACAACATCCCCATTTTCATCCCGGTCAATTGTACATGTACTATATACAAGGGTCCCACCTTTTTTTAATAAAGGCGCAACCGCATTTAAAATATCTTGTTGAATACGCGCCAGCTGCTTTACATCTTGCTCAGTTTTTGTATATTTCAAATCAGGTTTACGTCTCATTACACCAAAACCTGAGCACGGAGCATCTACTAAGATGCGGTCAAACATTTCTTTATCAAACTGTTCGCCTGCTTTGCGGCTGTCTTGAACCGTCGGCTCAATATTGGTAAGGTGCAGACGCTCTGCCTGTTGGGCAATCAGCTTTACTTTATGGTCATGAATGTCCAAGGAAATAACTTTACCACTGTTTCTAAGCTGCTCTGCAATATGAGTTGATTTTCCTCCCGGTGCAGCACAGCTATCTAAAATTAGCTCTTCTGCCTCTGCACCGAGCGCATGAGCCACTAACATAGAGCTTTCATCTTGAACGGTAAACATTCCTTCACGAAATGCTTGTGTATGAGCTGCATTTCCTTTTTGAACTTCTAGCGCTTCTTCTACAAAATGGCCTGGTTCTACAACAATACCTTCTTTTTCTAGCGCTTCTTTTACTTCATTTTGCGTAAAGCGTGCACTGTTTACTCGGATTGTTTGTTTAGGGGCCATTAAATTAGCTAAACAGATTCCGCGTGTTTTGTCCAATCCATATTGTTCCACCCAGCGTTTTACAAGCCACAATGGATGACTCGTTTCAATCGCCAAGCGCTCCACAGGATTTTGTATTTCATCTAAAGAAGGCGTGCCGCTGCGCTGGATATTTCGTAAAACGCCGTTTACCATTGAGGCAATTCCTTTGTGACCGCGTTTTTTGGCAATTTCTACTGCTTCATGGAGGATTGCCCGGTCAGGCACTCGGTCTAAATATACCATTTGGTAAAGTGATAAACGAAGCAGCACTCGCACCCAAGGCTGAAGCTTTTTTGGATTTTTCAAGAAAGGCGCTAACCCGTAATCTAACGTATCACGTCTTTGAATCGTTCCATACACAATTTCCGTTAACAACCCTGCATCTTTTCCTTGAATACCCCGTTTTTGTATGCTGTTATTTAACAATAGATTGCTGAATGCCTGATTTTTTTCAATAGCTAGTAAAATATCTAAAGCTATGTCTCGAACGTTATACTTACTCATTGACATCCCCTAATACTGTTCCGACTTCCACGGATGTACCTCGTAAATACTGCGCTGCATCCATACGTTTTTTTCCAGCCGGCTGAAGTTCCGTCACTTTAATAGCTGTTTCATTTCCAGTTGCTACTATAAATCCGTCCTCTTCAAGTGATAAAACGGTACCCGGTTTGCCTGATGCGGATACTTTTTCTCCCCACCAAATTTTCATGACCTGACCGTCTGCTGTTGTATAAGCAACGGGCCAAGGATGAAGTCCGCGGATATGGTTATAAATTTCTTCTCCTGTACGGGCCCAATCAATTTTCTCTTGTTCACGCTTAATGTTAGAAGCAAATGTCGCTTCGTCATCGTTTTGTTTAACCGGCGTAATTTCACCTTTTAAAAGAGAAGGAATGGTTTCTGAAAGCAATTTTGCACCAGCAGCGCTGAGTTTATCATGAAGTGTGCCAACGTGATCACGTTCTTCAATCGGAACTTCTACTTGTGTTAAGATATCACCTGCATCTAATTTTTCTACCATATACATAATTGTAACACCAGTTTTCGGCTTACCTTGTAGAATTGAATAATGAATCGGCGCGCCTCCGCGCAGTTCAGGTAACAGAGAAGCATGCACGTTAATACAGCCGTATTTAGGCGCTTCTAAAATAGGGGTTGGTAAAATTTGACCAAAAGCCGCTGTTACAATTAGGTCAGGCTCATACGCTAACACTTGCTGATATTCTTCTTCTAAACGAATCTTTTCTGGCTGCAGTACAGGTATTTCATGCTTTAACGCCTCAACTTTTACAGGAGGAGGTGTTAATACGCGCTTGCGTCCTTTTGGTCGGTCCGGCTGTGTAACCACTGCGACCACTTCATATCCATCTTTAAGTAATGTTTGTAAAACCGGCACTGAAAAATCCGGCGTTCCCATAAATACGACTTTCATCGTGTAAAACCTACCCTTCTAGTTCATCCTCTTCGTAATACTTTGTTACTTTTTCCGTGAACAATACACCGTGTAAATGATCAATTTCATGTTGAATTGCTCGTGCTAAAAAACCTTTTGCCTCTATAAAATAAGGTTTTCCTTTACGATTTTGCGCACGTACTTTCACATAATCAGCTCGAGCCACGTCACCAAAAAGGCCCGGAAAACTTAGGCAGCCTTCTGGACCGATTTGTTCGCCTCGTTGCTCAATAATTACCGGATTAATTAGTTCAATTTTACCGTGTCGGTCATCCACGTCTACCACTGCCACTTGCTGCAGAACTCCTACTTGAGGAGCAGCTAGACCCACACCGTCTGCTTCAAGCATTAAATCATACATGCCGTTTAGTAATTTCGCTAATTTATTATCAAAGTTTTTAACGACTTCACATTCTTGTTCAAGTACTTCATTAGGATGGTAAACAAGCTTAAGCTTAGCCAAATAGGCACCTCCTTTATCCTTTCTATTTATATCCAAAAAGCTTCTTCTTTAACGCCATCAAGACGACTAGTTACATCATCGAGTATGGATTCAAATCAATAGTGATCGTTAAATTCTCCTTCTGCATTTCCGCTTGATAACGTTCTAATATATATTTCAACAGCGGAATCAGGCTTGGTTCCAGCTTGTATTTTAACATGCATTGATAGCGATATCTATCTTTTATCTTAGCAATCGGAGATGCGACTGGCCCTAAGATCGTTGTTTGCGGCGAAAGTTTCTGACGCAGATACTGCGAAATTTTGTCTGTAACAGACACCACTTTTGCAATATTTTCATGAGATACCGTTACAAGCGCCAAGTAAAAGAAAGGGGGGTATTTGTGCATTTTACGAATTTCCATCTCGTGCTTATAAAACGCATCGTAATCATGCTGACTCGCAAGTTGAATGCTGTAGTGTTCAGGCGTGTACGTTTGAATCACTACTTCTCCTGGAAGTTTGTGGCGTCCTGCTCTTCCGCTTACTTGTGTTAAAAGCTGAAACGTTTTTTCAGATGCACGAAAGTCAGGTAAATTCAGCATCGTATCTGCTGTTAAAACGCCTACAAGCGTGACGTTTGGAAAGTCTAGTCCTTTCGCAATCATCTGCGTCCCTAGTAAAATTTGCGCTTCTCCACTTGCAAACTTGTTCAGGAGCTTTTCATGGGCGCCTTTTCGGCTTGTCGTATCAACATCCATTCGAACAACTCTAGCCTCGGGCAGCACTTTTGTTAATTCTTCTTCCACTTTTTGTGTACCAGACCCGAAAAAGCGGATATGTTCGCTGTGGCATTCTGGGCACTCAGTGTGCACATGTTCTTCGTGTCCGCAATAATGGCATTTTAATTTATTTTGATAGCGGTGATACGTTAGTGAAATTTCACAGTGCTCACATGTCGGAACGTAACCGCAGTCTCTGCACATAACAAAAGAAGAATGACCTCTTTTATTTAAAAATAAAACGATTTGCTCCCCTTTTTCCAAACGGTCTTTCATCTTTTCAAACAGCATAGTTGAAAACATAGAGCGGTTGCCGCTGCGAAGCTCTTCTCTCATATCAACGATATCCACCGAAGGCATTGATGACTTATTCATTCTTTGCTTTAACGTCAGTAGCTTATACACACCTTTTTGCGCTCTTGCAAAGGACTCAAGCGTTGGTGTTGCACTTCCTAAAATGACTGGACACTGATGATGCTGCCCTCGGTAAATAGCTACATCTCTTGCATGATAACGGGGGTTTTCTTCTTGTTTATAACTCGTCTCATGTTCTTCATCGATAATAAGAAGGCCCAAATTTTCAAATGGAGCAAATACAGCAGAGCGGGCCCCTACTACAACGGATACTTCTTTTCGCTGAATTTTTCGCCATTCATCGTATTTTTCCCCAGTAGACAAGCCGCTATGAAGTACAGCAACTTTTGAGCCGAATCGCTCTTTAAAACGCTTGACCATCTGAGGGGTAAGTGAAATCTCCGGAACAAGCATAATCGCTTCTTTCCCTTTTTTTAGCACTTGATCAATTGATTGGAGATACACTTCTGTTTTTCCGCTTCCGGTTACTCCGTACATTAAAAACACATCGTGAAGATTTTCTTCGATGTCCTGCAGAATCGGTGCGATTGCCTCAGCTTGTTCATCGGTCAATTGAAACGGCTTTGATGGTGTAAAGTATCGATCTTGATAAGGATCACGGTATATTTCAATTTCCGTTTCCGCTAAGAGTCCTTTGTTAATCAGCGCTTTTATAGGAGCGGGGGTAATCTGCAAATCTTCCGCTATTTCTTTTATAGCTACTTCTTCATTTCGATTCAACATAAAAGACAGCACTTGTTTTTGCTTTTCTGCCTGCTTATTTAACTCGCTCATAAACTGCTGAATTTCTTCAAGGCTTTGATTCAGTTTTACGCCTTTTGCCGTTTTTTTGTTTCCTTTGTTTTTCACGACGTAGACGACTTCAATTAGACCTTTTTGAATATCACGGTGAAAAGCAGGAGCAGCGGCTGTTTTTTCTACTTCACTCCACTTCAGCGAGGATCTTGACTGAAAAAACGGCTTTACTTGCTCATGAAGCTGTTCGTATGCCTCTTTTGAAAGGAGTGACAGTTCTTTATCATATTTTGCTTTCATCGCCGCAGGCAGCATGACTTGAAAAGCCGATATCATAAAACAAAGCGTTTTTTCGGTTAGCCAGTGCCCAATCTCTAACAGTTCGGGAGTCAGAACCGGCGTTAAATCAAGCAAGTCAGCGATTGGTTTAACACGCTTAACTTCAGCCTCTTCTTTAAGAGCCACCACAAACCCTTGAACTTTTCTAGGACCAAACGGAACGACAACTCGCATACCTGGAACAATAATCCCTTTCCATTTGTCGGGAATAGCGTAGTCAAAAGCTCGATCTGTTTGCTTAGCAGCCACGTCCACAATTACACTAGCTACATTCATTTTTTCAGCCCTTCTAACATTTCCTTCACTTCTTTTAACACCTCGGTAGCTACATCGTGTTTTGAAAGAATGGGAAGTTCTTTAGACTCTCCGCTTCGCTTATAGAGCGTTACAATATTTGTATCCGTCCCAAAACCTGCTCCTTCTGTCGTCACGTTATTGGCTACAATCATATCCAAGTTTTTAGATGCAAGTTTCTTTTGTGCATATTCATCCACTTGTTCTGTTTCTGCTGCAAAGCCGACTAAAAGCTGGTGTTCTTTTCGCTCTCCAAGCGTGCGTAAAATATCTGTTGTTCTCTCTAGCTCTAGTACTGCTTCACCAGGCTGCTTTTTCATCTTTTGATCAAACACATGCTTTGGTCGATAATCTGCCACTGCGGCTGATTTAATGACAACATCTGCTTCATGATAGCGCTGCATAACAGCTTCAAGCATCTGCTGCGCACTTTCAATTTGAACAACCTGAACCCCTTTTGGATACTCTAAATTCGTCGGTCCCGTTACAAGTGTTACCGATGCACCTAACTTAGCAGCTTGTTCTGCAAGGGCATAGCCCATTTTCCCGGTAGAGCGATTGGTGAAAAATCGGACGGGATCAATGCGTTCTACCGTAGGTCCTGCTGTAACTAATACATTAATACCTTCAAGGATCTTTTGTGTATCTGATACTTTGGAAAAATAAGAGCTGATTAGTGAAACAATTGTTTCTGGCTCTTCAAGGCGACCTTTTCCTACATAACCGCATGCCAAATACCCTTCTCCTGGTTCTACAAATGAGTAACCAAATGATGAAAGAGTGCTCATATTTTTTTTAACAGCGGGATGATCGTACATATGAACATTCATTGCAGGCGCAATCCACACAGGTGCAGTAGCGGCCAGCAGCGTTGTGGAAATCATATCATCTGCAAGACCATTTGCTATTTTCCCTATCATATTTGCCGTAGCAGGAGCTACTAAAATTAAATCAGGCCAATCTGCTAAATCAATATGTGCAATTACAGATGGATCTTTTTCATCAAACGTATCTGTATAAACTGGGTTTCGAGACAGAGCTTGAAACGTAAGCGGCGTTACGAACTCGCATGCTGAAGCAGTCATCATTACTTTAACTTCCGCTCCCGCTTGTACTAATTTACTTGTTAAAGCTGCGGCTTTATATACGGCGATTCCGCCGCTAACACATAATAAAATTCGTTTTCCCTTCATCATTATGCCCCCATCTATTTATCCCGCTCAACCAGCATCCGCTTGTTTAATCGGGTAACTATCTAAAGCTTTTCAATTCAATTATTATACCATTTTTGTAGTGAGACATTCACTATCCTGCTTGAACAGAGATAAAAGCATCAAAAAAATAACAACCTATGAAGTAGGTTGTTATTTTTTCACTTACTGATGTTTAGAATCTTCTTCTGCTACACCTTGCTTATAGCTTAATTGTTCAGCATTAATTTCTTCTAGAGCACAGCCTACAAACTTATAAGAAACCGGCTTTTCAATCGGCGTATCGTTGTGAAGCTGTAATTGACGTGCACGTTTTGCAGCTACTGTCACAAGCGTGTACTTAGAATCTAATTTTTCCATTAGAGAATCAATTGATGGATAAAGCATGTTTATTCTACCTCCAGCATTCTTTTATAGCGCGCAGAAATACGATCACGACGGCAGTGTTCAGCCGTTACGATAGCACGGATGCGAGCACAAGCATTTTCTACTTTGTCATTTTCTACAACATAATCGTAGGCGTCCATAAGTTCAATTTCTTCTTTTGCCACGCGCATACGGTTATTGATTAAATCTTCTGTTTCAGTACCGCGGTTTACGATACGACTTTTAAGCTCTGATAAACTCGGCGGTGCCAAGAAGATGAACAAACCTTCTGGAAATGCTTCTTTCACTTGAAGAGCACCTTGTACTTCAATTTCTAGAAATACGTCTTTTCCTTCAGATAACGTTTGTTCTACATAATCAACCGGGGTACCGTAGTAGTTACCTACGTATTCAGCCCACTCTAATAACTTCTTGTTTTCAATCATGCGCTCAAACTCTTCGCGTGGTTTGAAGAAATAGTCAACGCCGTCTACTTCACCTTCGCGGGGCTTTCTTGTTGTTGCAGAGATAGAATACTGCAATTTAATGTCTTCTTGCTCAAACAATGCTTTTCGTACCGTTCCTTTTCCAACACCTGATGGTCCGGAAAGAACAATTAATAAACCTCTTTCAATCATCGGTTCAAGTGACCTACCCTTCTAATAATTCTTCTTTGTTTATAAGTCGCTGTGACACAGTTTCTGGCTGTACAGGAGCTAAAATAACATGATCGCTATCCATAACAATAACAGATCGTGTTTTACGTCCTTGCGTTGCATCTATTAAAGAGCCTCGATCTTTTGCATCTTGAATAATGCGTTTGATTGGAGCTGATTCAGGATGAACGACAGAGATTATACGATTAGAAGAAATAAAATTTCCAAATCCAACGTTCACTAATTTACCGCTCATAAGAAGCCTCCTGCTATACCAATATAATCTTTATCTTACACGAAGGCTATTCAATATTTTGAACCTGCTCTTTTATGCGTTCTAATTGTGCTTTCATACTAATAACATACTGAGCAATAGTACCATTGTTTGCCTTCGCACCAATTGTATTCATTTCACGATTCAGCTCTTGAACAAGAAAATCCAGCTTGCGTCCTACTGAATCAGGTGTATTTAATGCTTGAATAAATTGTGAAACATGGCTTTGAATTCGCGTAAGTTCTTCGCTAATATCTGCTTTTTCAGCAAAAATAGCTACTTCAGTCAGCACTCGCTGCTCATCGAAAGTACCTTCTAAATAGTCGCTCAGCTTTCTTTTAATACGCTCGCGATATTGTTCAGCAACTTCAGGAGCAAGCTGTGTAATTTTTTCGCGAATGTCTTGAATGTCCTGTAAGTACCCCATTAAATCGTGATACAGCTCTGATCCCTCTCGTTTCCGCATATCCACTAACTGATGCACAGCAGCTTCAACAGCTTCAAAGATTGCACCATGAATACTCGTCTGATCAGCTTCTTCTTCATAAGTTGTCATCACTTCAGGCATGTGTAAAATGTCTTGAATTTGAACAGATTGTGACAGTCCATGCTTTTCTTTTACTTGCTGCAACGCATGCATGTATTCATCAAGCAGCTGCCAATCCGTCTGGAGTTTCTTTTTTGCCATTTCTTCACCTGAAATAGTAACAAATACTTCTACTCTACCACGTTTTATGTATGTTTGAACGATTTTTTTTATTTTATCTTCAATTTCAATTAATTGTCTTGGCATACGAATAACAATTTCACAAAAACGATGATTAACAGACTTCATTTCGACTGTTACTGATCGATTTTCCACTTCCGCTTTTCCGCGGCCAAAACCAGTCATACTTTTTATCATTATCATCACATCCACTATGTACATCTTACATAAAAAGTATCATAAAAGAAAGTGTTAGCAAAAAAAAGAAATCTCTCTTCTTTATTCAACCTGTAAAGGCTGCCTTCATGAGTTTTCTCATTTGGGACAGCCTGTATTAAAGTATAGCACAATTTATGAAGGTTTTCTTGTTAAAAGTGAACCGGCAAGTAAAAAAGTTGGAAGACTTGCAAGTCCTAAAATAACGAGCCATTCCCGCGGTGCAATGGCCATTGTATGGAAAATAGGCTGCAGGGGCGGATAGTAGATAGCCACCAGCATAAGGATAATAGATGAAATAACGGCTCCTACAAGATATAGGTTCTGAAATGGATTGCGATCAAAGATTGATTTTTCACTTCGGCAGTCAAATACGTGAATAAGCTGTGCCATAACAAGCGTGGCAAATGCAATCGTCTGAGCATACTGCAGACGATCTGGTTCATTGTCGTAGACAATCATGAATGCAGCAAGTGTAGCAGCTCCAATTAAAAATCCGCGGCTGACTACTTTCCACCCTAATCCTCTTGCAAAAATACCTTCGCGCGGATGCCTTGGATGACGCTTCATCACGTTGTCCTCCGGCTGGTCTAAGCCAAGAGCCATCGCAGGCAAACCGTCTGTTACTAAGTTTACCCATAGTATTTGAATTGGCACTAGCGGAAGCGGAAGTGCTAAAATCATTGCAAAGAGCATAACTAAAATTTCTCCTACATTTGATGCAAGCAAGTAACGGATAAACTTTCGAATATTTTCATAGATGTTTCGTCCTTCTTTGATCGCTGATTTAATAGTAGCAAAATTATCATCAAGCAAAACGAGCGAAGACGCTTCTTTTGCTACGTCTGTCCCGGTGATGCCCATCGCGATGCCTATGTCTGCTGCTTTAATAGCCGGTGCATCATTTACGCCGTCGCCCGTCATAGCTACAATGTGATCTTTTGCTTGAAGAGCTTTAACAATTTTAAGTTTATGTTCAGGCGATACCCTGGCATATACGTAAACATCATCCACTACTTCTTCTAGCTCTTCCTGCGTCATTTTGGATAAATCCGTTCCTTCCAAGACTTGACCGTTTTTCGGTAGAATGCCTAGCTGTTTTGCAATCGCCTGTGCTGTAATAACGTGGTCACCTGTAATCATAACGGTTTTGATTCCTGCGTCTCGGCATTCTTTGACCGCTTGCTTGACTTCTGGTCTTGGCGGATCAATCATTCCTTGAAGCCCGAGGAAAGTAAGGTCTTTTTCCGCTTCGTTCTCTGTATGAACGCTCTCATGGTCTCCTAACGGCCGATAAGCAATCGCAATGGTTCGAAGCGCTTGGCTAGCTAACTGATCAATCGCTCCTTTTACTTCATTATGAACCGTTACAGACAGCGTTTGTTGTCTGCTTTCCCACAAAATATTTTTGCTGTTTACAAGCAGCACATCAGGAGCACCTTTTGTTATGACATAGCGCTTATTAGATGCGTCTTCAATGACTACACTCATCATTTTACGCGTTGAATCAAATGGAAACTCTTCAATAATCGTAAACTGCTTTTGAATGTTTTCTTTTGTCAGCCCCGCTTTCATCGCGGCCACAAGCAAAGCCGCTTCAGTAGGATCCCCGTCGATGACATATTCTTTATCTTTTCTCGAAATAGACGTTTGATTGCAAAGCAGACCAAACACCAAAAGCTGCTGAAGCGGTTTTTCACTCCGTGTATCAACTTCTCTTTCCTCTCGCGAAAATACGCCCGTAGGTTCATACCCTGTCCCTGATACCCTCCACGTCATTCCTCCTGACCAGAGGTGAGTAACCGTCATTTTATTTTGCGTTAATGTGCCCGTTTTGTCTGAGCAAATGACTGATGCGCATCCTAGTGTTTCAACAGCAGGAAGTTTGCGAACAATGGATCTTTGCTTAATCATGCGCTGTACACCAAGAGATAGCGCTACGGTTACGATGGCAGGAAGACCTTCGGGTATGGCAGCAACAGCTAAGGAAACTCCCGCTAAGAACATACTGTATAAATCATGACCTTGCAGCACACCAATCCCGACAACTAATACAGTAAGTGCAAGAGCTACAACGATTAAAATTTTACCTAATTGCTCTAACTTCCGTTGAAGAGGAGTAATCATGGCTTCAGCATTTTGAAGCAAATCAGCAATTTGTCCCATCGCTGTTTTCATTCCAATCCCTACAACGATACCTGTTCCGCTTCCTCGCGTCACAAGCGTACCCATAAACGCCATATTGTCCTGATCTCCAAGCGGCACTTCATCTCCTGGCAAAGCTTTTATTTGCTTGGCAACAGGCAAAGACTCTCCCGTAAGCGCTGATTCTTCAATTTCTAGACTTTTAGCTTCCATAATTCGAAGGTCAGCCCCGATACGGTCTCCGCTCGAAAACTTTACAACGTCTCCTACTACCAGCTCTTTAGATGGTAACTTAACCCATTTCCCTTCACGCATAGCTGCTACTTGAGGAGCAGAAAGCTCTTTTAATGCATGAAGAGATTTCTCGGCTTTTCTTTCTTGAAAAAAACCTAGAAATCCATTAATTACTACAATGGCAATAATAGCAACCGCATCGATGTATTCGCCTAAAAGCCCTGAAATAAGCGTGGCAGCTAGTAAAACCAGTACCATAAAATCTTTAAACTGCTCTAGAAACACAAGAATGGCCGGTTTTTTCTCACCTTCAGTCAATTCATTAAATCCTTGCTGCTGCTGACGTGCTTTTACTTCTTTGTGTGTAAGACCATGCTGCCTATCTGTTTTTGTTACTTCTACTATTGCTTTTTCACCTAATTCATACCATTTCATTGCATCTTTTCACACCCTTTTATTTGTAAATGCACCTATTAGATTGTTACAATCTTATATCGTATGCTTATTCAGACTCGTCCTAAAAAATGCTATACTTTTCTATAGGACAATTTTCAATTACTTAAGGATGTGAGCACTATGTCATTTGATGGTATTTTTACATATGGCATTTTACAAGAATTATCTGAGACCTTGGTTTCAGGACGAATTTCAAAAATATATCAGCCGTTTCCAAACGAGTTGATTTTACAAGTACGCGCTAAAGGTGAAAACCGCAAACTTTTAATCTCAGCTCACCCTAACTATTCACGCGTTCATTTTACAAATGAGCCCTATGAAAATCCATCTGAGCCTCCTATGTTTTGTATGCTGCTTCGCAAACATTTAGAAGGAAGCATTATTGAACACGTGTATCAGCTTGGATTGGACCGCATTTTAGTCATTGAAACAAAAGGACGAAATGAAATTGGCGACGTGACGTACAAGCAGCTTATTATTGAAATCATGGGAAGACATAGTAATGTTGTGCTTGTAGATAAAGAAAAACAAACGATTATCGACAGCATTAAACACGTTCCAATGGCCTTGAACAGGCACCGTACGCTTCTACCCGGAGCACCTTACGTACTGCCTCCTAGTCAAGATAAGCTTCATCCATTTGAAGCCGATGAAGAAACCGTGGTTAAAAAAATTGATTTTAATAGCGGAAAGTTAGCCACCCAGCTAGTGCAAACCTTCTCGGGGCTTTCTCCTTTAATTGCAAATGAAGTGGTGTTTCGCTCTGGCTTAGCGAATCGTTCTACCCTTCCAAAATCATTCGTCGAAACGATGACTCTGATCAAAGAAGGTCAGTTTACACCGACTCTGACAACCGTTAATCAAAAAGACTACTTTTATTTACTGGAATTAACGCATTTAGAGGGTACGAAAAAAACGTATGCAACCATCAGCGAGCTTCTTGACCGCTATTACTACGGGAAAGCAGAGCGAGATCGTGTAAAGCAGCAAGCGCATGATTTAGTACAGTTTATTTCTACCGAGAAAAAGAAAAATGAGAAAAAAATAAAAAAACTTGAGCAAACGCTGCAAAATGCAGAAAAAGCATCTGATTATCAGCTAGCCGGTGAACTCCTTACCGCAAATTTACACCTTGTCAAAAAAGGAGATGCGAAAGTGGATGTTATTAATTATTATGATGAAAATAGCGGTACACTTACGATTTCATTAGATCCGCAAAAATCACCGTCTCAAAATGCTCAAAGCTATTTCACAAAGTATCAAAAAGCGAAAAATTCCGTTTCGATTGTAATCGAACAAATTGAAAAAGCAAACGAAGAAGTACAGTATTTTGAATCACTTATTCAGCAAATGGATACTGCTACTCACAAAGACATTGCAGAAATTCGTGAAGAGCTTGTGGAAGAAGGATATTTGCGCAACCGTCAGCAAAAACAAGCGAAAAAACAAAAAAACACCACGCCTACACTTGAACAATACGTTTCAAGCGACGGCACGACGATTTTAGTTGGAAAAAACAATAAGCAAAATGAGTATTTAACAAATCGCCTTGCTGCTAGGGATGACGTTTGGTTTCATACAAAAGATATACCGGGTTCTCACGTTGTTATCCGCAGCCAAGAGCCTTCAGAAGAAACAATTTTAGAAGCGGCTCATCTTGCTGCTTACTTTAGTAAAGCTAAAAATTCAAGTTCGGTACCCGTGGACTATACAAAAATTCGCCACGTAAAAAAACCAAGCGGTGCCAAGCCTGGTTTTGTGACGTACGATAACCAGCAAACGGTGTACGTAACGCCTAGCGAAGAACTTGTACTGAAGCTGCGTCAGTCATAATAAAACCCCCCCTTTCTATATAGAAAGGGGGGGTTTTATTATGACCTAGTTTAGTTCATCCATGAAGGGTCTGAAGGGTTTTCACGCCATTTAAATAGCTTGTCCATCGCTTCTTCTTCAATGTATCCCGCTTCGTTTGCCGCTTCTACTAGCGTAGAGTAGTCTGTTAGCGAATAAACTTGAAGTTCTTTTTCTTTAAACAGCTGACGCGCTTTTTCCAGCTCATATGTAAAGATAGACACAACTCCCAGCACTTCACACCCCTGCGCTTTTAATGCATCGACTGCGGTAAACACACTTCCTCCAGTTGAAATCAAATCTTCAATCACAACTACTTTTTGACCTTTTGTTACTTTTCCTTCGATTTGATTTCCTTGGCCATGTTCTTTTGCTTTGCTTCGCACATAGCACATTGGAAGCTCTAGCGCTTCACTTACCCATGCTGCATGAGGGATACCAGCTGTAGCGGTACCAGCAATCACTTCTGCATTGGCAAAATACGTTTTAATTAAATGCTGCAGACCTTTTGCAATTTCTTTTCGCACTTTTGGGTAGCTAAGCGTTAGACGGTTGTCACAATAAATAGGCGACTTAATTCCAGAGGCCCACGTAAACGGATCGTTCGGTTGAAGGCTTACTGCCTCAATATCAATTAATTGTTTTGCAATTTCTTTTCGTAGTTTTGTCATCGCGTAATACGCTCCCCTTTCCACTGCTGTAACATCTCATAATATGCTTTAAGCGGGTCTTTTGCTTTAGTAATAGAACGTCCAACAACAATGGCACTTGAGCCATAGTCTCTCGCCAGCTGAGGTGTTGCTACGCGAACTTGGTCATCTACTGAATCTGTGCCCATACGAATACCCGGCGTTACGGTCAAAAAGTCCTCTCCTGCTGCTTTTCGAATCGAAGGCACTTCATGAGTAGAACATACAACGCCGTCTAGTCCGCTTTTTTTAGCAAGCGCTGCATAATGCGTAACCACTTCTTGCATCGAGTGCGTAATGAGCTGCTGCTCTTTTAGCATTTCATCCGATGTACTCGTTAGCTGAGTAACCGCAATACAATCCGGACGCTTTTTGCCAGCAGCGGTTCCTAAGTCAAGTCCTTCAATGGCTGCTTGCATCATATTCGTTCCGCCGGCTGCGTGAACGTTAACCAAATCCACTTCAAGAGAAGCCAAAGACTTCATTCCTTGCTTTACCGTATTTGGAATATCATGAAGCTTTAAGTCTAAGAAAATCTGGTGGTTTTGCTCTTTTAATGCAGAAATAATGGATAGCCCTTCTTTATAAAACAGTTCCATGCCTACTTTCACAAATAATGATTCTTGTTGAAAAGGCATTAAAAACTGCTGTACATCGTTAATTGATGAAAAATCAAGAGCAATGATTAACGGTTGCTTCACGCTTTTTCCAGCTCCTTCCGATACATTCTGAAACATGCTCGTATCCTAATGATGTTAATAGCCTTGGCAGTTCGTCAATGATGGTTGGACATACATACGGGTCAACAAAGTTTGCTGTACCAACCGCCACTGCACTTGCACCTGCATATAGGAACTCGAGTGCATCTTCAGCAGTCGTCACTCCGCCCATACCGATAATTGGAATGTTCACTTTTTGACTCACTTCATATACCATTCGAATCGCTACCGGTTTAATGGATGGGCCTGACAGTCCGCCTGTGCCGTTCGCTAAAACCGGCTGAGCTGTTTTCAAATCCAGACGCATCCCGAGAAGCGTATTGATCATCGTTAAGCCATCCGCGCCGGCTTCTTCAACAGCCATCGCCATGTCTACAATATTTGATACGTTTGGTGATAGTTTAACATAAACTGGAACATTTGAAACATCTTTTACTGCTTTCGTTAAACGAGCAGCAATGACAGGATCTACGCCAAACGCAATTCCGCCTTCTTTTACGTTAGGACATGAAATATTCAATTCAAGTGCTTTTACATTTGATACGGTTGAAATTTCTTTTGCCACGTGCACATATTCTTCAATTGAAGCACCGGCTACGTTCGCGATAATCGGCACATCATATTGCTGAAGCCAAACGAGCTCTTCGTTCATTACTTTTTCTAACCCAGGATTTTGTAATCCAATCGCATTTAACATTCCTGCAGATGTTTCTGCTACGCGAGGAGTTGGATTGCCAAAACGAGTGTCCGCAGTAGTCGCTTTAATCATAATGGCTCCAAGTGCATCAAGTGAATAAAATTGAGCATACTCACGCCCAAATCCAAAACAGCCGGATGCGGGCATAATTGGATTTTTCAAATCTAATCCTGGCAATGTCGTTTTTAGCATACTCATAGAAGCACCTCCCCTGCTTGAAAGACGGGACCGTCGCTGCAGATTTTTTTATACGCCGTAGAATCTTCACTTTCTCTGCATACACATGCAAAACAAGCACCGATTCCACAACCCATTCTTTCTTCTAAAGAAATGTAAAGCGGCTTGTTTGTATAATTATTTTCTAGTGCTTTTAACATCGGAGTTGGACCGCATGAAAACATAACGTCATATGAAAACTGCTGCTCGTCAATCACCGTTGTGACAAAACCTTTTGTTCCGTAAGAGCCGTCTACCGTTGCAATATATGTTTCTCCTAAAGCTAAAAACTCTCGCTCGTAAAATACGTCTGCTTTTGATTGAAAGCCTAAGACGTGAATAACCTGCACGCCTTTTTCACGAAGTCTTTTTGAAAGCTCATAGAGCGGAGGCACTCCAATGCCTCCCCCTACTAATAAAGCCGTTTGACCTGACTCTATCGCTTCCAATGGAAAACCGTGGCCAAGCGGACCTAACACGTCAATCGACTGTCCGGCTTGTTTTTCGGCAAGCAGCGATGTTCCCGCCCCTTCTGCACGGTAAATCATCGTAAATTGCTCGTGCGTTTGGTCAATTTCTGCAATACTGATTGGTCTGCGAAGCAGTGGCAAATAGTCGTTGTTGACGCGGATATGCACAAACTGCCCCGGCTCATTCATGAAACGAACAAGCTCGCCTTGAAGGGTTAATTCATATACATTGTGTGTTAACGGTCGCTGACTGACGACTTGCATCATTTCATGTTTGATCATACGGTTGTCACCTCTTTAGTTGGACGAACTTTTTTCATTGGTGTTGTATGGAAGCTGATCGTTTCAAGCACTCGTAAAATCGCTTCTGCTGTATCAAGTGATGTTAAGCAAGGTACACCATTTTCAACTGCTTCACGGCGAATTTTAAATCCGTCACGCGCAGGCTGTTTTCCTTTTGTTAGCGTGTTGATGACAAGCTGCGCTTCACCTTTTCGTATCACATCTAAAAGATTGTGATCTTCATGATGAATTTTATTTACTACTTTTACGCGAATGTCTTCTTTTGTAAACGTTGAAGCTGTTCCTTCCGTTGCAATCACCTGGTAGCCGTTGTTAGCAAAACGCTTCGCAAGCGCTGTTGCCTCTTCTTTGTCTTTATCCGCTACTGTCATAAGTACTGAACCGTACGGCTTAATGGACATACCTGACGCAATTAGTCCTTTATATAATGCTTTTTCGTACGTTGAATCTTGCCCCATTACTTCTCCAGTAGATTTCATTTCAGGTCCAAGCGTAATATCTACGCGACGCAGCTTTGCAAATGAGAAGACCGGCACTTTTACGTAGACACCTTCTTCTTCAGGGTGCATGCCTGATTCATAACCAAGCTCTCGCAAACTTGTTCCTAAAATAACTTTTGTTGCGACATTCGCCATCGGAATACGCGTAATTTTACTTAAGAACGGCACCGTACGGCTTGAACGAGGATTTACTTCAAGAACAAACACTTCTCCTTTTGATAAGACGAACTGAATGTTGAGCAGTCCAATAATGTTTAAGCCTTTTGCAATACGTGTTGTGTAATCAATGATTGTATCTTTTACATCCTGTGACAGAGTTTGCGGTGGATATACAGCAATGGAGTCACCTGAGTGTACACCCGCGCGCTCTACATGTTCCATAATCCCTGGAATAACCACTGTTTCACCGTCTGAAATGGCATCGACTTCAATTTCTTTTCCAGTTAAGTAGCGGTCGATTAACACAGGGTGATCAGCGTGTACTTTTACCGCGTGTTCCATATAGTGAAGCAGTTCTTCTTCTTTATACACAATTTCCATTGCGCGTCCGCCTAGTACATATGAAGGTCGTACAAGCACCGGATAACCAATTTCTTTTGCCACAACCACTGCTTCTTCTACGGATGTAACTGTCTTTCCAAGAGGCTGAGGTACTTCTAAACGCGCTAGTGTCGCTTCGAATTTTTTACGGTCTTCCGCTGCATCTAAGCTTTCAAGCGACGTTCCTAAAATCTTGACCCCTCTTGCTTCTAGCTCGTCTGCTAAGTTGATTGCTGTTTGACCACCGAACTGTACAACCACACCTTCTGGTTTTTCTAAATCGATGATATGCATCACATCTTCAATAGTCAGCGGCTCGAAGTATAATTTATCTGAAATACTGAAGTCAGTTGATACTGTTTCTGGATTGTTATTGACAATAATCGCCTCGTATCCAGCTTCTTTAATCGCCCACACGGAGTGAACTGTTGCATAGTCAAACTCAATTCCTTGCCCGATGCGGATTGGTCCTGATCCTAACACTACAACGCTTTTACGATCTGTAACAATCGATTCGTTTTCATCTTCAAACGTGCCGTAGAAATATGGTGTTGTAGATTCAAATTCAGCTGCACATGTATCTACCGTTTTGTATACTGGCATCACGCCATTTTGTTTGCGGAAGTCATATACTTCACGCTCTGTTTGATTCCACAGCTTAGCAATCGTGCAGTCTGCAAATCCCATTTCTTTTGCTTCCTGTAAAACTTCTACGTTATGAATCTCTTCTTTTAACACATTTTCAAAAGCAATCACTTTTTCAAGTTTTACTAAGAAGAAGAGATCGATTTTGCTCCAGTCATGAATTTGCTGAATTGTTACGCCGCGGCGAATCGCTTCTGCGATGTAGAATAATCGCTCATCACCAGCTTTGCGAATACGTTTTTCAATAATGGCATCATCAAATTCATGCGCATCTTTCAGCTCTAAGTGATGAACGTTTGACTCAAGTGAGCGTACAGCTTTTAAAATTGACTCTTCGAACGTGCGGCCAATTGCCATTACTTCCCCTGTTGCTTTCATCTGTGTACCCAGTTTACGGTTAGCTGATTCAAATTTATCAAACGGCCAGCGTGGAATTTTAGATACGATGTAATCTAGTGCTGGTTCGAAACATGCGTATGTCTTCCCAGTTACCGGGTTCATCATTTCATCTAATGTTAAGCCTACCGCAATTTTCGCTGCTAATTTTGCAATTGGATACCCTGTTGCTTTTGATGCTAAAGCCGACGAGCGGCTTACACGAGGGTTTACTTCAATTACGTAATACTGGAAGCTTTCTGGATCTAGTGCTAGCTGAACGTTACATCCGCCTTCAATTTTAAGCGCTCGGATAATTGTTAGTGACGCATTTCTAAGCAGCTGATACTCACGGTCGCTTAGCGTTTGGCTTGGTGCTACAACAATTGAATCTCCTGTATGAATACCGACCGGATCAAAGTTTTCCATATTACATACTACAATCGCATTATCGTTTGCGTCGCGCATTACTTCATATTCAATTTCTTTAAAGCCTGCAATGCTTTTCTCAAGTAAGCACTGTGTTACAGGACTGTGTTTTAATCCACTTGTTACAATTTCAATCAACTCTTGCTCGTTGTTACAAATTCCGCCTCCCGTACCGCCAAGCGTATAAGCAGGACGCACGATTACCGGATAGTTTACTTGTTCAACAAACGCATACGCTTCGTCTAGCGAATGAATGATTTCACTTGCTGGGACAGGCTGATTTAGTTCATTCATTAGTGAACGGAACTGCTCACGATCTTCAGCTTGTTCAATCGCCGATAATTTTGTCCCGAGAATTTCTACATTAAATTCTTCTAAAATACCCGTTTCGTGTAATTCTACCGCTAAGTTCAGTCCCGTTTGACCGCCAAGTGTTGGAAGCAGTGCATCCGGGCGTTCTTTACGAATAATTGAGCTTACAAATTCAACCGTTAGAGGTTCAATATATACTTTATCTGCCATTTCTGAGTCTGTCATGATTGTTGCAGGATTGGAGTTCACAAGAATAACTTTGTATCCTTCTTCTTTTAGCGCAATACACGCTTGCGCTCCTGCATAGTCAAACTCTGCCGCCTGTCCGATGACGATTGGTCCTGATCCGATTACGAGAATTGTGTTAATATCTTGACGTTTTGGCATTAGCAATTACCTACTTTCTGATTGTTTTTCATAAGATCCATAAATTCGTTGAACAATCCGTTTGCATCTTCAGGTCCCGGTGATGCTTCAGGGTGATATTGAACCGTAAATGCCGGATATTCTTTATGCTTTACTCCTTCAACTGTTCCATCGTTAAGCGCAACATGCGTCACTTCTAATGGCGTGTTGACAAGAGATGGCTCACATACTGTATAGCCGTGGTTTTGAGATGTAAGAGCTACTTTATTGGTTTTTAGATCCTTTACAGGATGGTTGGATCCACGATGACCAAATTTCATTTTTTCTGTATCTGCTCCGCATGCTAGCGCAAACAGCTGATGTCCTAAACAAATTCCGAAAAGAGGAACCTTTCCTAAAACCCCTTGAATCATCTCGATTGCTTCAGGTACGTCTTTTGGGTCTCCAGGTCCGTTGCTCAACATGATGCCATCTGGATTTAATTGAAGAATTTCTTGCGCAGTTACGTTATAAGGAACCACAATCACGTCGCATTGACGAGCTGTTAATTCGCGTAAAATTCCGTGTTTCATTCCAAAGTCAACGAGTACCACTTTTTTACCTCTGCCTGGGCTTGGGTAAGGCTTCACTGTTGATACTTTTTTTACTGAATCAGTCGGAAGTTCATGATTTTGAAGCTGTGCTACCACTTCTTCTACATTGACTTCCATATTGCACACGCGTCCGCGAAGCGCACCGTGCTGACGAATTTTTCTCGTTAATTTTCTCGTGTCGATTCCAGCTAATCCTGGAATATCTTTTTGTTTTAAAAATTCATCTACTGATAGTTCGCTTCTGAAGTTTGAAGGAGCATCACAAATTTCTTTTACAATCAAACCGTGTACAGCTGGTTTAATCGACTCAAAGTCATCGCGGTTAATACCGTAGTTTCCGATTAAAGGATATGTTAATGTCACAATTTGTGCACAGTATGATGGATCAGATAGAATTTCTTGATATCCTGTCATTCCCGTGTTGAAAACAACTTCTCCTATCATTTCTTTGTCGCTGCCGAATCCTTTTCCGATAAATACTGTTCCATCTTCTAAAATTAGTTGACGTTGCATGCTTTAACATCCTCCCATACTCGTTTACCTTCTACTAATGTCATTACCGGCCAACCTTTGCATACCCAGTTAGCAAACGGCGTATTTTTACCTTTTGATACAAATTCTTCTGGATTAATTGCTTTTTCTGTTTCAAGATCAATGATAGTTAAATCTGCTGGTTTCCCTACTTCGATGGTGCCATAAGGAAGGTTGAACGTGTCAGCAGGCTTGTTTGTTAAATATGATACTAGCTGCTCTAGCGTCATTACTTCTTTTAATACCAAGTTTGTATAAAGAAGCGGGAAAGCTGTTTCAAGTCCCACAATCCCAAACGGCGCAAGCTCCATGCCTTCTGCTTTTTCGTCCGCTGTGTGCGGTGCATGATCAGTGGCGATAAAATCAAGCGTTCCGTCTAATAAAGCTTCAATTAATGCCTGTTGATCATCTTTTCCTCGAAGCGGTGGATTCATTTTAAAATTTGAATCAAGCTCAGGGATGTCTTCCTCATTTAGCAGTAAATGATGAGGCGTTACTTCTGCGGTTACGCGAATGCCTGCTTTTTTTGCATCCCGAATGGCCCGAATGGATTCTTTTGTACTTACGTGACACACATGGTAGTGACAGTTTGCTGCTTCAGCAAGCAGGACATCTCGTGCAATTTGAACGGCTTCACAGATAGAAGGAATACCGTTTAGTCCATGTTCTTTTGCAAATTTTCCGTCGTGGACGCAGCCTTTGTTGATTAAATCATTATCTTCACAGTGTGCAACGATTGCTTTATTTAATGAAGCGGCTTTCTTCATCGCTTCTAGCATCATTCCTGTTGACTGAACGCCTACTCCATCATCTGTAAAAGCAAATGCGCCCGCTTCTTTTAAGCCTTCAAAGTCCGTTAGTTCTTTTCCTAATTGGCGGGTGGTAATCGATGCGTATGGCAATACGCGAACATGTGCTGTTTTTTCAATACGCTTGTTTACCCACTCCATTTGTTCAACAGTATCCGGAACTGGACGCGTATTTGGCATTGCAGCAATTGCTGTAAAACCGCCCTTTGCCGCTGCTAGAGTACCCGTTTCAATCGTTTCTTTCTTTTCTCCTCCTGGCTCGCGCAAGTGAACGTGGACATCGATTAAACCCGGTGATAAGAAGTTTCCGCCTGCATCAATGACTTCTTCATTCTTTACGTCGATGTGTGAAGCTATTTCAGCAATTACACCATTTTCAATTTTCAGTTCGACTTGTTCAATTTTCCCTTCATTTAACCATGTAGCATTTTTGATAATTGTTGTCATTATTAAGTCCCCTTTCAATTGGTTGTAGCGCTCTTGCTAATACTGCCATACGAATGTACACGCCATTTTGCATTTGTTTAAAAATTCTTGAGCGTTCACATTCAACGAGCTCATCTGCAATTTCGACTCCTCTGTTTACAGGAGCTGGATGAAGGATAATGCTATGTGATTTCATTTTCCGCTCTCGTTCAACGGTCAATCCGAAGCGGCTGTGGTAGTTCTGTGCAAGCTCTGAAGTGTTCTCTTCATGCCTTTCAAATTGAATACGCAGCAGCATCACAACATCGACCGTTTCGATTGCTTCATCGATATCAAGATATGTACCGTGTCTGTTCTCTTCATCTTTCCATTCTTCAGGTCCCGCAAAATATACGGTCGCCCCTAGTTTTGTCAGCATTTCAGCATTCGATCTCGCTACGCGGCTATGTCGCAAATCTCCGACTATTGCGACTTTTAATCCTTTAAACGAGCCGAACTCTTGGCGAATCGTCAGTAGATCAAGCAGACACTGAGTTGGATGCTGACCGCATCCGTCTCCTGCATTAATGATGGGAATCGATACTTTTTCCTGCAGTGCTTCATAATAACGATCTTGCGGGTGGCGAATAACAACTGACTGAACGCCGATTGAAGCTAATGTTTCAATCGTGTCATAAAGCGTTTCTCCTTTTTGGACGCTTGAAGTTGTTACTTCAAACGGAATTGTTGTTAATCCTAGCTGCTGTTCTGCCATTTCAAAGCTGCATCGAGTACGCGTGCTCGCTTCAAAAAATAAGTTGGCAACAAACATTTTCTCTTCCGGTTTCCAGCCTTGTTTATTCGTTCGATAGTTTTCAGCGCTGTCTAAAATCTCTAGAATTTCATTTGTTTCTAGTGTTGAGACTGTCACTAAATGTTTCATATCGATTCCCTCCATTTTTGCTTTCCTCGCATTTCTTTATAAAAAACACCCTTTCTAACTTAGAAAGGGTGTAAGAAAACAAGCTTCGTCTATAACGCGCTTTTCACACACCCTTAGAAACCTCTCTGGATTTCAATTAAAAGGCGTTCTATGAAATTTTTCGTGCTGACGTTTGTTGAACGTTTTCTGCTTCTTTTATCTTCTCTTTCGGCAGAACTAGATTCAGCAGAACTCCCATGATAGCAGACAGTGCCATGCTATCAACCTTTACATGTTCTGAGATATCTAAGTGTGCTCCTCCGATTCCTAACACTAAGATAATCGAAGCAATCATTAGGTTTCGTTTTGATCCAAGGTCTACCTTTGCATCCACCATCATGCGCAAGCCTGATGAAGCAATGATTCCGAATAAGAGAATTGAAATCCCGCCCATGACCGGCGTTGGTATACTTGAAATAAGAGCGTTGATTTTGCCGACAAACCCGAACAAAATCGCGAAGACTGCTGCTCCTGCTATCACAAATACGCTAAGCACCTTT
Source organism: Priestia sp. VA7 (assembly GCF_055710015.1). Classification (NCBI taxonomy): domain Bacteria; kingdom Bacillati; phylum Bacillota; class Bacilli; order Caryophanales; family Bacillaceae; genus Priestia; species Priestia sp. VA7. The sequence goes on along the minus strand of NZ_JBVQPN010000001.1, from coordinate 624,895 downwards.
GTGATGGCTAACACTCCGATGTTCTCACCGTATGTTGTATTTGGCGGTCCGCCGATCAGCGCAGCAAGCATAGTTGCTACTCCGTCTCCTAAAATCGATCTGTGCAGCCCTGGCTTTTCAATATAGTTTCGATCCACAATCTTATTTAAGACAAGAATGTGGCCGATATGTTCTGAGAGTGTTACGACTGCTACAGGTACCATTATAAGCACAATCCCTAATGAAATGGACGGCGTGTATGTGACGAACGGCACGTAGAAGTGAGGTACTTCAATCCACTCCGCTTTCACTACCTTTGAAAAGTCTACCAATCCTTGTGTATAAGCGAAGATGTATCCGCCGATAATTCCCATCAGTACCGGAATCAGGCTGATAATGTTTTTAAAGAAGATTGAGCAAGCAACTGTTATCGCTAGTGTCACAAGCGCAACCATCAGGTAAGTTAAGCTGTAATTTCCTTTTGCATCGTTCATAGCCATGCCTACTGCTGTATTAGCCAGTCCTAAGCCTATAACCATAATAACTGGTCCTACTACAACCGGAGGAAGCAGCTTCATAATCCAATTGATTCCTGTTCCTTTTATAATCAAAGCAACGATTCCATAAACAAGTCCGGCTAAGAAACAACCAACCATCGTTTCTTCAGGTCCAAACGAAGCTTTAGCGAAAATGATTGGCGTGATGAACGCGAACGATGAACCAAGATAAGAAGGAATTTGACCTCTTGTAATGAGCAGGAAAGCAAGCGTTCCTACCCCGCTTGAAATCAAAGCAATTGCCGGGCTGAACCCGACTAGGAACGGCACTAACACCGTCGACCCAAACATTGCAAACAAATGCTGTAGACTCAATGTTAACCAATTTACTGCTTTTGGTTTATCATGTATATCAAGTACAAAATCTCGTTGTTGACTCATATGTTTTTCCTCCTATCACTATTAAAAAACCTCTTTACGCAGAGGCAAAGAGGTTTTCAGCATACAAGGAAGACGCTATACCGCAGTATAGTTTTCCTTGTATAGTGACCCCCCTTTTGCAGCCTCACGGGACTACCATTTAAAAGGGTATATAATTTATTTTTCGTAAATAGACACTTGGTCTTTTTCGTCTACTTCCATTAAATGCACCGCAATTTTTTCACTTTTAGCTGTCGGTACATTTTTACCAACATAGTCTGCTCGAATCGGTAGCTCGCGGTGCCCTCTATCCACTAAGACAGCCAGCTGAATGAGTTCAGGTCGGCCGATATCAATCAGTGCATCAAGTGCTGCTCGAACTGTACGGCCCGTATATAACACATCATCTACTAAGATGACGTTCTTATTTGCAATATCTGTCGGAATATCTGATCCTTTTACAAGAGGCTCATCATTGCTTGTCACTTTCGATAAATCATCTCGGTAAAGCGTGATGTCTAGTTCTCCGACTGGCAATGTATTTCCTTCAATTTGTGCAATTCGTTCTGCTAAACGTTTTGCGATATAAATACCTCGCGTTTTAATCCCCACTAGCACACAATTTTCGATTCCTTTATTCTTTTCAATAATCTCATGTGCAATTCGAGTTAAAGCGCGGCGTATAGCCTGTTCATCAAGTACGGTAGCTTTTACGTTCACTGTTTTCACCCCAAGTTGTTGACATAAAAAAAATCCTCTTGCCTTGAGGCAAGAGGATTTGGTTTTAAACATATTTCTTCAAAAAGGCTATAAATATGCCTTTTCTGCACCGTTTCCTTCTCAGCCTCTCTGGACTGTTCTTAAAGGTTCTTATTAAGTTAATACAAGTATGCCATCACTTATGGCAGTTGTCAACTTCTTTTTTCAATAAGCTCTAGCATCTCATTAAACTCTTTTGGAGCCGGTGCTTCAAATTCCATATATTCATTTGTACGAGGGTGAATAAAGCCTAATACACCTGCATGAAGCGCTTGTCCGTCAATCGGAAGCGTTTTTTTCGGTCCGTACTTCGGATCCCCGGCAAGCGGAAAACCAATATACTTCATATGAACGCGAATTTGGTGTGTTCGCCCCGTTTCTAGCTTACATTCGACTAGTGAAAAATCTTTAAAACGCTGCAATACAGTAAAGTGCGTCACTGCATCACGACTGTTTTCATCAGTCACGGTCATGCTTTGACGATCTTGTTTATCTCGGCCGATTGGCGCATCAATTGTACCGTGATCGTGCGCAATTACTCCGTGAACGATAGCTTTATAACGACGCGTTACTGTTTTAGCTACAAGCTGACTAACTAGTGATTCATGAGCTAAATCATTTTTTGCAACCATAAGTAAACCGGATGTATCTTTATCAATTCGATGAACGATACCAGGGCGCATAACGCCGTTAATACCGGATAAATCTTTACAGTGAGCCATTAGGCCGTTTACAAGCGTGCCGCTATGATGACCAGGAGCTGGATGTACAACCATGCCGCGAGGTTTATTTACAACAAGCACATCTTGATCTTCATAATAAATATCTAAATCCATTTCTTCCGCTACCACATCAAGCTCTTCTAGTTCCGGCACTTCGATAATAATAGCGTCTCCTGTTTTACATTTATAGTTTCCTTTAACGGTTTTATCGTTCACTTTTGCGTGACCTTCTTTAATCCATTGCTGCACTTGTGAACGTGACCATTCTGCATTTACAGTCGAAAGTACTTTATCAATACGTTCTCCCGCTTGTTCTTCATTTATAACTGTTTCAATTACATTCATTCTTTGTGCTCCTTCTTCATTTTCCCTTCAAACAGCGTCATAATAAACATGATGATTACTCCGACGACAAGTGCCGAATCAGCTACGTTAAAAATCGGAAAATCATACGTAAAGATGTATGTATTTACGAAATCAACTACTTCTTTACGGACCACTCGATCAATAAAGTTTCCAATGGCGCCGCCTAACATTAATGCTAGCGCAATACCGAACCATTTATCTTGTTTTTTGAGCTTTTGAATATAAATTATTAAACCGACTACCACAACCACCGTAATCAGATAAAAGAACCACATCTGTCCTTGTAAAATCCCCCACGCGGCTCCTCTGTTACGATGAGAGGTAATGTAAAGAAAGTTTTCAATCACGGTGATGCTTTGTCCATAATACATTTCTTTTACAATCATCCATTTTGTTACCTGATCAATAAGTATAACAGCTAAAGCGATAAGATAATAAAACACACACGTTTTCCTCCCGCAATAAAATCAAACGAATCCATACTAAAGCATTTTAGCACATAATTCATTTTTTTTCTCGCTTCTCACCATAAAACAAATAAATCTTCATTTGTGCGGGCCGTCGGCATTACTTTTAATTTATGAATAGACATCACTTCGCCAGTTAGTTCATCAATTCCGAACGCACCAACGTCAAGCTTTGCTAACGCGTGTTCTACATCTTTTAAATCGGCTTTAATCATTTCTATTACGTAACGTTCCTTTTCATCTATATAACCAGATTGTTCTGTAGCATATCTCAATAGGCGATCTTGTAATTCTTCTTTAATAAGAGCTAATTCCTGTCCAATGGAAAGATAATTTTCATACATTCAAACGCCTCCTGTGCTGATAAGATGAAGTATTAATGATGTTAGGTTTACCGAGTTTTCCATCGAATCTACAACACAAGTTTTTCCTAAGGCTTTAAATGCTTTATACCATTGTATTTGGGAATTTCGTACAGCAAAAAACACGCCCAAAAAGGACGTGTTTTTGTTAATTACTGCTGAACGTAGTGATTTTTTACAACATCCGCACAGCGTGTACATAAAGTCGGGTGATCTTGATCTTCGCCAACTGTTGGTGATACAACCCAGCAGCGCTCACACTTCTCACCTTCTGCTTTACTTACAACAATTGAAGCATAGCTGAATTTTTGTGCTTCAGCAGGTGCTTCACCTTTTGCTACCTCAAGATCTGAAACGATGAAGAGTTGACCTACATTTTCAGAAATAGATGCTAACAGTTCTTTCGTATCTGCTGTTGGATATAGCGTTAATTTTGCTTCTAAAGACTTACCGATTACTTTTTCATTACGAGCCTGTTCTAGCGCTTTTAATACTTCATCACGAAGCTCCATGAATGCATCCCATTTCTCTACTAATTGATCTGCTCCTTCGATTTCTTGAACCTCTGGCATATCAACTAGCTGCACGCTTTCTTCCGTTACATTTGGAATGTGAACCCATACTTCGTCTGCTGTATGAGAAAGAATTGGAGACACTAATTTCGTTAACGATAATAACGTTTCATAAAGGACCGTTTGAATGCTGCGGCGCTCTACATTATTTTCTGCTTCGATGTACAATACATCTTTTGCAAAGTCTAAGTAGAATGAACTCATATCAATTGTACAGAAATTATGCACTGCGTGATAAATGCTTGAGAATTCATATGAATCATAAGATTTTTTCACTTTATCAATTAATTTGTTCAACTTCACAAGCATGTAGCGGTCTACTTCACGAAGGTCTTCAACAGCTACAGCATCAGTTGTTGGATTAAAGTCCGCTAAGTTTCCTAGTAAGAAACGGAACGTGTTGCGGATTTTACGATATACTTCTGCTACTTGTTTTAAAATATTATCAGATACACGAACATCAGCTTGGTAATCTACAGAAGCTACCCATAAACGTAAAATATCTGCACCTAGTTGTTTCATTACTTTTTCTGGAATTACAACGTTTCCTAATGACTTACTCATTTTGCGACCTTCACCGTCTAAAGCAAATCCGTGGCTAAGTACCCCTTTATAAGGTGCTTCACCCGTTACAGCTACGCTTGTAGAAAGACTTGAATTAAACCAGCCGCGGTATTGGTCAGAACCTTCTAAATACAAATCAGCCGGACGCTGTAAGTCTTCACGTTCTTCAAGAACAGCTTGATGTGAAGAACCAGAGTCAAACCATACGTCCATGATGTCTGTTTCTTTTGTGAAGCGGCCATTTGGGCTTCCTTCATGAGTAAAGCCTTCCGGAAGCAAGTCTTTTGCTTCACGCTCAAACCATACGTTTGATCCATGTTCTCTAAATAGATTTGATACGTGTTCGATTGTTTCGTCCGTAATGATTGGCTCCTCATTTTCAGCATAAAATACCGGAATCGGAACGCCCCATGCACGTTGGCGAGAAATACACCAGTCGCCGCGGTCACGCACCATGTTATAAAGTCGCGTTTCACCCCAAGTAGGCACCCATTTTGTTTTTTCTACTGCTTTTAATAAATCTTCACGGAAATCTTTAATAGACGCAAACCACTGTGCTGTTGCACGGAAAATTGTTGGTTTCTTTGTACGCCAGTCATGTGGGTATGAGTGGGTAATGAAACTTAATTTTAACAGCGCGCCTTCTTCTTCTAGTTTGTCTGTAATCGGCTTATTCGCTTTATCATAGAATAACCCTTCAAATCCTGGTGCTTCATTCGTCATATGACCCTTACTGTCGACTGGACAAAGAACTTCCAAACCGTATTTTTGACCAACGATAAAGTCGTCTTCCCCGTGTCCCGGTGCTGTATGAACACACCCAGTACCAGCATCCGTTGTTACGTGATCGCCAAGAACAACTAATGAATCACGCTTGTAGATTGGATGCTCAGCTACTACACGCTCAAGTTCTGAACCTTTTACTGTACGAAGCGTCTTATAGTCAGCCCATTCAATTTCTTTAGCAACTGTTTCAATCAGTTCAGTTGCCACTACATATTTTGCTCCATCTGCTTCAACTACGCTGTACTGAAGCTCAGGATTGACAGCAATCCCTTGGTTAGCTGGCATTGTCCATGGTGTTGTCGTCCAAATGATGAATTTTTCATCTTGTTCAAGCACACCTTTACCATCTTTTACGTTAAACGCTACGTAAATAGAAGCTGACCGCTTATCATAGTACTCAATTTCCGCTTCTGCTAAAGCAGATTCACTTGAAGGGGACCAGTACACAGGTTTTAACCCTTTGTAGATGTAGCCTTTTTTCGCCATGTCACCAAACACTTTGATTTGCTGCGCTTCGTACTGCGGCTGAAGCGTTACATATGGATTATCCCAATCTCCGCGTACACCTAAACGCTTAAACTGCTCACGCTGGCCGTTTACTTGTTCCCAAGCATACTGTTCGCAAAGCTTACGGAACTCAGCTACCGTCATTTCTTTGCGGTTTACTTTTTTATTTTTTGTTAAAGCTGTTTCAATTGGCAAACCGTGTGTATCCCAGCCTGGTACATAAGGTGCGCAGAAGCCTGACATCGACTTATAGCGAACGATAAAATCTTTTAAAATTTTATTTAATGCATGTCCCATGTGAATATCGCCATTCGCATATGGAGGTCCATCATGCAGGACAAATAGCGGACGGCCTTCCGTACGTTTTTGTACTTTTTCATAAATATTCATTTCAGCCCACTGTTCTTGCATTTTAGGCTCGCGGTTCGGTAAATTTCCACGCATTGGAAATTCAGTTTTTGGCATCAATAATGTATCTTTATATTCCATGTTTTACCCTCCAAAAAAAACGTAAATTTCATATCTTTTTGTACCATAACAAAAAGACCTCCTCATCCCAAAAAGGGACGAGAAGGCCTCCCGCGGTACCACCCTAGTAGATTTGCTGTACGCAAATCCTCTTTGCATTCGTAACGTGAATAAACCGCCACTGCTTACTATCATCAGTTCAGCAATGGTACTCTAGGGTGATTTTCACTTTTTTGTTTGTTATCGAGCTCACACCATCCTCGATTCGCTTTGACAAACTAAAAAAGCTACTGTCCCTGTCTCCGTACTGTTTGATATGAAATTTCATCTGTTACCAAATTATATGACAACAAAACGTGAGAAGTCAAGATGATGTCTGGACTAGTCAATTTTTTCTTCTAGCGCTGGCATCTCATAATCCATCAACTGATCCCAGTCGTCGCTGTTTAACATTTCAAGCTGTGCTTCGATTAACATTTTGAAACGAGTTCTAAATACTTTAGACTGCTTTTTCGTCTCCTCAATGTCCATCGCAATTTTACGAGACTTAGACAGTGCTTCATTAATAATACGGTCCGCATTTTTTTCTGCTTCTTTTATAATGAGCTTCGCTTCTTTTTCAGCGTTTCGCTTCACATCTTCCGCTGCTTCTTGAGCAATTAAAATTGATTTATTTAACGTTTCTTCGATGTTAGTAAAATGTCCAAGACGATCTGTTAATTCAGATACTCTTCCTTCTAACTCCTTTTTATCACGCATGACCAGCTCATAGTCTTTAATTACTTGGTCAAGAAACTCATTTACTTCATCTTCATCATATCCGCGAAATCCGCGATTAAACTCTTTGTTATGAATATCCAAAGGGGTTAAAGGCATCTAGGCCACCTCCGTGTTGTCTCATTACGTCATTAGTAATGGTTTATTCGACATATTTTTAAAATTTCCTGCTAGTAGATTTCTTTATTTCTGCTTTCCTACAACAATTCGCCATTTTTCTTTTTTGGTTTTGCCTTCAAGTGAAACGATACGACTTCTGCCGTGACCACGAAGTGACAAAATATCACCTTCATGACATTCAAAAGAAGGCTGTTCAATGACTTTAAAATTTACTTTTACCGCTCCATTTGCAATAAACGGCTGGACTTTTTGTCTTGATAAATTGTGAATGGTCGACAGCAAAACATCAAGCCTCATTGAAGAAACTGTATAAACGTGTTCAACCAGCTCTTCTTTTACAACATGCAGCTGCTCTCTTTGAATAGAAGAAAGTGAAACTTTGGCTTTTCCAATTGATGTTAAATTCATCTCAATATAAGAAGAAATTTCCTCTGCAACTACGAGCTGAATATCGTCTCCCGCGACCAAAATATCGCCAAATTTTGAACGGCGCAGTCCTAAGGACATCGCCGAACCAAGAACTTGAGGATGTTCAATCTTCACAAACTTTTTAGGATAATTGAGCTCGTACATATGCAACTGAAAATCTTCACTTTCAGGTACATAGTAATCCGGGTATAGCAGCGCGCGCTTGCGTTCAGCAAACGGTTGTCCACCATCAAATGAAACTTGAACCTCTCCTTCAGTCCCGACAATAGCCGTCACAATATGCTGCTCTCTTGGATCTAAAAAGTCCGTTAGCTTTGGGCTGTATTGATGTAGGACATCTTCTTTCCACTGAAGAACCTGGTCAATAAATCCATGTTCTTCTTGCCTAAAATGTTCATAAATAGACATATTATTACTCCTACTATTGGTATGTAAAAAAGGAATCCAGCGATTCCTTTTTAAATAAATCCAACCATACTGTGAAGTGAACGTACACCTGCTTGTGCAAATCGTAGTAAAAAGATTGCGACAAGAGGTGAAATATCAATCATGCCAATAGGCGGAATGATTTTACGAAAAGGCTCTAAGTAAGGCTCACAAATGCTACCAAGCAACTGACCAAACTTAGACGCCCTTACATCGGGTACCCAAGACATCAAAATGTAAATAATCAGTGCCCATGAGTAAAGACCAATCAATTGTCCAAGAATCCCAAAAACGATGTCCAAAAACTACCACCTCTTTACGTTTGTTGTATCATGTTCTCCCATCATATCTGAAATGCTTCCGCTTACGTCTACATTATCAGGTGTACATAAAAAGATGTCGGTTCCAATTTTTTGAATGTCCCCGCCTAAAGCATAAACTGTACCACTTAAAAAGTCGACAATTCTTACCGCTTGATCTCGTTGAATGCGCTGTAAATTCACAACTACGACTTTACGATTTTTTAAATGATCCGTAATTTCTTGTGCTTCGGCATAGACGCGAGGTTCACAAAGCATCATTTTTGATGATTTTTGAACGCTTTGCAAGCTAATCACGTTTTGCTGCTGATTCGGCTGCTGACTAGCTTTCGCTGGTCTCGACTGCTGTACAGGCTCTTCTACCGACTCTTCTTCTTCGTAATGTTCTTCTACATATTCAGTATCGTCATCAAGAGCAAAAAAACTTCTAAAGCGATTTTTCATACTCATCTTGAATTACACCTCCTTAACGTTCATTCCCAACTAACGTGGTTCCTAGTCGAATGAATGTTGCTCCTTCTTCAATTGCAATTGCATAATCGTTTGACATTCCCATTGATAGCTCTGTACACGGTGCATATGGCAAATTTAGTTCTTGTATACGACTCTGCAATTTTTTTAGACCTTGAAAACAGCTGCGAAGCGTAGACTCTTCATCTGTGTGAGGAGCCATGGTCATCAATCCGACCACTTGGATATTTGCAAATGCTTCAAGAGATTGAATAAATGGAATTACATCTTCTACAGCAAGGCCATGCTTTGATTGTTCTTCGGCAACATTAACTTGTACAAAACATTTTATACGATGTTCTGCACGTTTATCAATTTCTTTTGCTAAAGATAATCGGTCTAGTGAATGAATATAGTCAACTTTATCAATCACATTTTTTACTTTTCTTGTTTGTAAGCTTCCGATAAAATGCCAGGTCGCTTTCTCACCGATTGATTCATACTTTTCTAGAAGACCTTCATCCCTGTTTTCTCCGAGATGTAAAATGCCGGCATCCACTGCTTCTGCTGCTCGTTTTGTGGAAACGTATTTTGTTACAGCAATCAGCTCTACATCTTCTCGATTTCGATTAACTTTTTTACACGCTTCAGCAATTGTTTGTTGAACTGCTTCTAGATTTTCACTTACGCTAGCTGTCACTATGTAATTACTCCTCCTTAAAGCCTATGAAGTTAAACATGCGTCCTGTTTTCCCTTGGTCGCGGCGATGTGAGAAGAACAGGTCATCTTCACAGCTTGTACAATACGACGATGTTAAAATTCGTTCCGGCAATACGCCTGCGTTTTGAATCAGCAGCTTATTGACTTTTTTTAAATTAAGCGCGTATTGTCCAGGACTTACTTCTTGATATCCATTTTGGCCAACTACTTCGTTTACTTGTGTAATGACGCGGTTATCGACGACATAACAGCAATCTTCAATCGAAGGGCCAATCGCCACGTAAATATCTTCAACCGGGACATTTTCTTGCTCTACCCAACGTCGAATCATATTTCCTGCAATATCTTTCACTGTTCCTTTCCACCCAGCATGAGCTAGACCTACTAAATGGTGATCAGGCGCATAGAAGTAAAGCGGAACACAATCTGCATAACATAAAGCTAACAAAATATCAGATTCATTTGTATAAATGCCATCCGTTGCTTTTATGCCCTCTTCATACTTGTAGAGTCCTTTTGCACAGTCGGCTTTTGTTACTTTTTGAACAGTTGCTTCATGTACTTGTTCAGCACATACAAAGCTTTCAAAAGACATGTCTAGTTCGGCTGCTAAAATTTTTCTATTTGTAATAACATCTTCTACGTTATCGTTTACGTGAAGCCCTAGGTTAAAAGAAGCAAATGGAGGTTTACTCACGCCACCATTTTTTGTGGTAAAACCTGCAACAAGTATATCATTCTTTTCTACCCAAGGGCTCAGCCACATAAACGACTCGTGATGGCTTTTTTTTAATGGCTCAGGATTCATGTATGTGACACATCCCTTGTTTCATTTGTTCTCACATATTGTACCACAGATTGCTAGGTGCTGTTGACAAAAAACTAATTCTCTTCAGGCTGAAATGCGTCTTTATAACGTACTAAAATGACATCAGAACCGATTTTCACAATATTTTTCCATGGAATCACAATTTCATCATCTTTTCCAAAGAAGCCCAATACACGAGAGCCTCCGATAATGACGGCCTGTATTTTTCCCGTTGTTAAGTCAATATCAATATCCCCTACATTTCCAAGTTTTTTGCCATCAGCTACATTCACTACATCTTTCAGCTGGAATTCTGAAATCTTTAACATGCTCTCTCCTCCTATAGCCAACTTTATTCCTTAGCCTATATATATTTTCAAATTTTCATTTCATGAAGGAAAAGCTTATTTTTTCTCTGCCATTCTCGTTCTATAGGCATTTTGTCCACTAATTACACATTTTTTCATCAAAAGACATTCTCAACGAGTAGCTAGAAGTCCTCACAGCAATAGGAAACCGGATATGAATATCTTTTGGTCATGTATTATACATTGATATATACAAAATAAGCACCGTGTCTGTTTTTATAGACACGATGCTTATTAAGTTGAACATCAAATAAAGTGAATGGTATTAATTGTATGAACGCGAGCAGCTGCCAGTTTAGATAGCTTTTGTTAACTTTGAATATTTTTATTCATCTGTTTAATAGCAGCTTTTTCTAAACGAGAAACCTGCGCTTGAGAAATACCAATTTCTTCAGCAACTTCCATCTGTGTTTTACCTTGGAAAAAGCGCTTTCGTAAAATTAGTTTTTCTCGCTCGTTCAATCTTCTCATACCTTCTTGCAAAGCAATTTCTTCAATCCAAGTTGAATCACGATTGCGTTCATCGCTTAGCTGATCCATGACATAGATTGGGTCTCCACCATCATTGTAAATAGGTTCAAATAGAGAAACCGGATCTTGGATAGCATCTAAAGCAAACACAATTTCTTCATGCGGCACTTCTAGGACTTTTGAAATTTCCTCAGCTGTAGGTTCCTTGGATGTTTCACTCATAAGCCTTTCACGAACTTGAAGAGCTTTATAAGCAATATCACGAAGGGAACGAGAAACACGGATTGGATTATTGTCACGTAAATAGCGGCGAATTTCCCCTATAATCATTGGGACAGCATATGTAGAAAACTTCACGTTTTGACTTAAATCAAAATTGTCAATGGATTTCATTAATCCAATACATCCAACCTGAAATAAGTCATCAACAAATTCTCCACGATTGTTAAAACGTTGGATCACGCTGAGTACGAGACGTAAATTTCCGCTTACTAGCTTTTCTCTTGCTGTTCCATCTCCAGCCTGCATTTGTTTAAACAACTTTCGCATTTCTTCATTTTTTAATACGGGAAGTTTCGAAGTATCTACTCCACAAATTTCTACTTTATTTCTTGTCAACTCTTTCCCTCCTAACAGGAGATGATGTTCTGAATTCAGTATCTCCTCAGAAGGAAAAAATATGCACTTTTACAATTCTGACAATTCCACGCTAAAAAAGCTGATTGTGTAAGATGCTTCTCAGCCCTTATACAATCAGCTTTTTTACTTAAACCATTTTATTAAATTCTTTTCGCAGCCGTTTAATAATTCGTTTTTCAAGCCTTGAAATATAAGACTGAGAAATGCCTAGCATATCAGCTACATCTTTTTGCGTTTTTTCTTCTCCGCCGGCTAGCCCAAAGCGCAGCTCCATAATTTGCTTTTCACGATCATTTAATTGGTGCAGTGCTTTCAACAAAAGTTTTCGATCCACATTCGCTTCTAGGTCTTTTGTGATGATATCTTCTTCGGTTCCCATCACGTCAGATAATAGCAGTTCGTTTCCATCCCAATCAATATTTAACGGCTCATCAAATGAAACTTCAGATCGAATTTTGTTGTTGCGGCGCAAATACATTAAAATTTCATTTTCAATACAGCGAGAGGCGTACGTCGCTAGCTTAATTTTCTTTTCAGGATTAAACGTGTTTACTGCTTTAATTAAACCGATGGTGCCAATGCTAATTAAATCCTCAATATTGATTCCCGTATTTTCAAACTTGCGGGCAATATAAACAACAAGTCGCAAATTACGCTCAATCAACAGCGAACGTGCTGCTTCATCTCCTGATGGAAGTTTTTTCAAGAGCACTTCTTCTTCATCTTTTGTTAAAGGGGGTGGAAGAGCTTCACTTCCTCCTATATAGTACACTTCATCTGTTTTTAGCTTAAGTTTAATTAATAATTTGTACCACCATAATTGAAATCGAATTCGATATGTAGCCATTTTGTATCCTCCTTTATTTGTTCACACCTTTTACGATGCGGAACTTACTTCTCCAATAACAATAAGCTTCGGATGAACAATACACTCATATTGCTTCTCCACTGAAAGCGTTGTATGACTAATACCTACTAATACTTTAGTGACTTCAATCGTGTTGGACTGATGCACCAGCCTTACCATATCTGGCTTTAGAGCAAGCAGCAACTGGTTGGCTTGGCCTACGCTTCGATAAGGGACAAAGCGGACTTTTGAATACCACTCTTGATCAATATCTTCGCTGTGTGAAAAGGATTGGACATTTTTGCTTAATTCCATTAAGCCTTCAGGCAATATTTCCTTTAAAGAATCTGCTGTAACAATCATAACCGGGGTTTTCGTCAGCGGATCTACAAGCTGGTTTCCACTATCAATAAGTCCTTTCATCGACAGCGTCTGTTCGTTTAAAATAACTTCCACATCTACCAGCTGATCAAATGTAATATTTTTCATTCGCAAATCATCAACTCGTGCTTTTGAAAAATAAGATAATAGCGGAAAACCGATAAGAACAAATATCCAGCTAATAGGATCACCAAACTGTGGAGATTTCGTATCAACCATTTGATTAAGAACAAGGAACTGATCTTGAAATAAAAAGTGAACGCCCATTAATCCTCCACCAACAACAAAGGTTGCAAAATAAAACGTTAATAAATTCTCAAAGAAAAAGCGCAGTCGTTTATAACCAAACGTCATCAATACCATAAAAAAAGAGAATAAAATTTTAATAGCAGGGTGAACCATAAGATGAGAAAAAGGCGTAAACATAAGAAGGACAATCAATGAACCGATAAAGCCGCCAAGCAAAAGCCTCCACCACTTGTAATTCCGTTTAAGTACAACTGCACATAACATTAGTAAAATCGTATCTAATCCAAAATTCAGCATCCATATTAAATCTAAATAGATTGGCAATGTTTATAACCTCTCCATTCTTTCTGAATTTTTCTGTTAAAAATTAGTATATAGTACATCCTATTAGAAAGTCTGTCAGTTCATGCCGAGAAACAAGCAGTATTTTTGAGGAAATCATTCGATATTTGTCACACCACTTTTAGAAAGAAAACACAAACCCTTTGAAGGCATCATATTGACCATGTCGAATGCTTTTTATATCCTTTTGGAGTTTTCTAGCTTCATGGCATAAAAAAAGACCTCTGTATAAAACAGAGGTCTTGGCTTTTTATTTTATTAGCGTCTACGATTACGGTTTCGTAAGAATGTTGGAATATCTAGCGCATCTTCAGACTGTGGCTGAGATGGACGCGTATATTCTTGCTGTACAGGTTCTTCACGCTTTACTTCACGCTTCGGCTGTGGAGCCGGCTGCTGTGTCGATTGCTGCATGCGATTCGCCGATAACGAAGGACGACCTGGTTTTGGCTGTGATAAATCTTGGTCACTAAAGCCAGTTGCAATAACTGTAACAACAATCTCGTCTTTTAGGTTTTCGTTAATAACAGATCCAAAGATCATGTTCACTTCTTGGTCAGAAGCCGAAGCAACGATATCTGCAGCTTCTTGTACTTCGTAAAGACTTAGGTTTGTACCGCCTGTGATGTTCATTAATACACCCTGAGCTCCATCGATAGATGTTTCAAGAAGTGGACTTGAAATAGCTTTTTTAGCCGCTTCAGCAGCGCGGTTTTCACCAGTTGCAATACCGATACCCATAAGGGCAGATCCTTTGTTAGACATAATTGTTTTCACGTCAGCGAAGTCTAAGTTAATTAATCCAGGAACTGCGATTAAATCTGAAATACCTTGCACACCTTGTCGCAATACGTTATCCGCTTCACGGAACGCTTCTAGCATTGGCGTGTTTTTATCAACGATTTCCAATAAGCGATCATTTGGAATAACAATCAGCGTGTCCACTGCTTCTTTCATTGACGCAATGCCGCCTGCCGCTTGAGTAGAACGCTTACGACCTTCGAACGTAAACGGACGAGTAACAACACCTACCGTTAGTGCTCCTAGCTCACGAGCAATTTGGGCAATGACTGGAGCTGCACCAGTTCCAGTTCCTCCACCCATACCAGCTGTTACGAAAACCATATCTGCACCTTTTAGGGCTTCTTGGATTTGTTCCTTACTTTCTTCAGCTGCTTTTTTACCAACTTCTGGATTAGCACCTGCACCTAATCCTCTTGTTAATTTAGCGCCGATTTGCATTTTTGTTTCGGCTTTTGATAAATTTAATGCTTGTGCATCTGTATTAACTGCAATAAATTCTACACCTTGGACGCCATGTTCAATCATTCGGTTAACCGCGTTGTTACCGCCGCCTCCGACACCGATTACTTTAATCGTCGCTAATTGGTCTACACTTGTATCAAACTCCAACATGATAGTTCCTCCTAATTCTTCGAAATTACCAATCCGTAACGTTAATCAAAGAAGTATCCAAAAAACTTCTTCATTAAATTTTGGTCATTTTTCTTTTTCGGCTGCTCAGCTGATTGTTGCGGCTGCTGTGGTTTCGGGCTAGGTTTGATCATTTCTTGCTCAATCGGCTCTTCTTCCACAACTGGCGCTCCAATTTCCCGGCCTTGTATTTTAGCATTTTTGTATGCAAATTTTATTAATCCTACGCCTGTTGTATAATGCGGCTCACGTACTCCAATATAATCAGGCACTGCTATGCGCACGTTATTCTTTAAAATCACTTGAGCTAGCTCAAGAATACCAGGCATCGCTACTACTCCGCCTGTTAAAACAAATCCTCCTGGAATATCTTTGTATCCTAGGCGATTTACCTCTTGCGTAATCATATCTAAAATCTCTTCTAGTCTAGCTTCAATAATATCAGAGATTTCGAGCTGATTAAACTGCTGATGCTGATCGCTTCCAATGATCGGTACACTAAATACTTCTTCTTCAGAAGCATGATCGTAGAAAGCATGTCCATGCTTTATCTTAATATTTTCCGCATCTTCAGTCGATGTGCGAAGGCCAATCGATAAATCCTTGGTAATGTGCTCTCCGCCAACAGCTAGTACATTTGTTACTTTCAAATGTCCTTGGTCAAAGATCGCAACCGTTGTTGAACCTCCACCGATATCTACCAGTGCGACACCTAAGTTTTTTTCATCACGAGATAATGCAATTGAACCAGCGGCTAGAGGCTGTAAACAAATATCACTGATTTCTAAACCAGCTCTTTCTACACAGCGTAATAAGTTATGTAAAACCGTTCTAGATCCTGTTATGATCGTGCCTTCCATTTCTAAACGTACCCCAATCATACCTCTAGGATCATTAATACCTTCTAAGCCATCTACAATAAATTGCTTTGGAATAACATCAATGATTTCACGATCTGGCGGGATAGACATGACTTGAGCAGCATCAATTACTCGATGAATATCTTCGTTTGTAATTTCACGATTCTCGCTTGACACGGCTACTACTCCGTGACAATCCTGTAAAAATACATGATTTCCGCTTATGCCCACTACAACCTTTTTAATTGTAATGCCTACCATTCGTTCAGCTTGTTCTACTGCTTTTCTAATAGATTGAACTGTTGCATCTATATCAACGATAGAACCTTTTTTTAGTCCGTGTGATTTAACATTCCCTACACCAATGATATTCAATGAATCGTTACTCATCTCTCCGATGATTACTTTCACACTGGATGTACCGATGTCTAAACTAACGTATATTTCATTGCTGTTCATTCTTTGGCACCTCCTTTTTCTTTCTGCACATGTCATCTTAATAAATTAAGAAGAACAACAATATTAATTTTTTATTATATGAAAATATTCAACAAATACATCTGTTTCCCTTTTGTAAAATCAATTTTTTTCAAGTTTTTCACAGACTTTATCTCTTTCAAAGAACAAAACGTTCTGGTTTTGACTTTTTTTTAGATTTAAGCCTAAAATTCACTGAAAAAAGCTATTTAACTACAAGTCTACACTAAGATGTACACTGAGAAAAGCGAAACTTACCTAGAACAAATATTACATTTCCATTTCACAGCAACGGAGAAGAAAATCATATGTATGCAGAATACTTGCATGTGATTATACAATGTACGAGGGCTAGTTTGCCAGTCTCAACTCATCTATTTCCTTTAATTAACACTTATAAAAAATAATTACTGCTTGCTCTTTTTATAAGGTTTAAATGCATATCCTTCTTCTAAATCAATAATACCTTTTTGATCATCACTCAATTTACTTGCAATAGCCGGGTAATGAACAATTTTATCAGAGAAGTTGCTAATTTTCCCGCTTACTTCACGCGTATCATTCATAAACACCTCGATGTGAAGAGGTTCTGATTTTGTCGGCGCGTAGTAAATCTCAGAAATAGCCCCTTTTATGCTCTTAGGCGTTTTAGCTAATTCTTGAACCATGCTTTGTATAGCGTCTCCGTCTTTCCAGTCAATTAGCAGCGGAGCGTCGGATGACACTTTCTTAGCACTTACTTCTTTTAGAACTTTCCCATTTTCATTCACAGGGAAATATTTATTCCCCGAGGTTACATATGCAATTCTTGCGTACTCTTTTACGTCGATTACGACCTTATTAGGAAATGTTTTGTGAATGACAGCTTCCTTTACCTCAGGGTTTTTTTCGACTTTTTCTTGAATTTGATCAGCATCAGCTTTCCAGTAGCTGGTTTTTTTGGACAGACCACTCGCTTTGACAATATCCTTATCACTTACATGTTTATTCCCTTGTACTTCAATGTTAGAAACATTACTCAGAGAAGATTGAGAATATACAATAAATAAAATAAGGATGAAAAAGAGTGATAAATACAAAATCAGCCGTCTATTTGCTTTTTGCTTTCGCTGTTCTTGCAGCTTCGGTACCCGATCTTCTAAAACAATTAACTTACCTTTTTCCATTTTTTTCACCCTTATCCATTTGAGAAAATAAACGAGGAATTACCATCTATTTATTTCCAATCTTTGCTTCATGAGAATATCCCCATTATAGCATAGAATAAACACATAAAAGCTACCTTTTCACGCATAACCATACAGCCACGGGCTGGGTAATTAGCGACCGATAATCTCAACTTCTGTATGAATATCAATATCGAATTTCTCTTTAATTGTTTTCTTAACATGAGCAATTAAATTCAGCACATCTGAAGCCGTTGCATCTCCTGTGTTGACAATGAAGTTCGCATGCTGTTCACTAATTTGCGCCCCGCCTACTGAAAAACCTTTTAAGTTGGACTTTTCAATTAAGTCTCCTGCATAATTTGGAAGCGGATTTCTAAAAATACTGCCTGCACAAGGGAAATTCCAAGGCTGTGTTTCGCGGCGATAGTCTTTATTTTTCTGCATGACCGCCACAATATCATCTTTCGTTCCCTTTTTCAAACGCAGCACGGCTTCTACACATACTCCAGGACGGTCTTTTTGTAGAATTGAATGACGATACGAAAATTGAAGCTCTTCATTTGTCAGCCACTCAAGAGTGCCATCTTCAAATAAAATAAGCGCTTTTTCGACTACATGAGACATATCAGAACCATGGGCACCTGCATTCATATAAACAGCGCCTCCCACAGATCCAGGAATTCCACTTGAAAACTCCAGCCCAGACAGACCTTGTTTTGTAATAACTGTTGCAAGCTTGATGCTAGGGTATCCTCCACCTACAGTAACCGTCTCTCCATCTACTGTTAAATCATCTAATCCGGCTCCGAGCTTAATGACCACACCTTCAATTCCCTTATCAGAAACAAGAAGATTAGATCCTCGACCAATCGCTCTCCATTTCACGCCGTGTTTTTTAATAATATCCATTGTAACTTTTAAGTGATCAACAGAATCAGGTTCTACAAGCACATCTGCTGGACCACCAATTTTCATTGTTGTATGTTTTGCTAGCGGTTCATTTTCACGAACCTTTCCAATATTCGCTTCGACTAACTCTTTTACTAACGCTTCCATAAGAACCTCCTAAAACCCTCTTTGCTGTTATAAAACTTTCATGTCAATGCGCCCTTACTTCTAATGCATAAGAATAATAAGAACAGATTCATAACTAAGCAGCAGCACCTTGTAAGATACCTTTTTTCTACCAAGGCACTCTATTCTGTTGTCAATTTCATCATTTTTATTTATCGTATGACATTCACCCATAGAATGTACGTTCATCTGCTATATAAAGTAATTTTGATTGTTTTTTTATCGTTTTTCATTTAGAAGTTAAACACATGCTGACAGTCATAAAAAAACGCTACGCTCATAAGTGCACATACGTTCACCTAATCACTAAGATAAAACATTTAACCTTACACATCATACCATAGTTGGACTCAAAATTGGTTATCACAACATTACATTTTAAAAACATTTCATACAAAAATATCATCTACCTGTAAAAAATCGAAAATAAACCGCCAACAAAATCCGGCGTGCACTTGGATTTAAGATGACGGTTTACTTCAGTAGACCATTGCCTACTTGACATTATACAATTTTTTTCAATTAATAGCGAGAATATCTACTAACATTTAACAAAACTCCAACTGCTGCCAGCATGAGCGTCAGTGATGATCCGCCGTAACTTAAAAATGGAAGCGTAATTCCCGTAACAGGCATAAGACCTGTTACCACGCCTATATTAATCATGACTTGAATCGCAACCATTGAAATAATTCCTAAGGCTAAAAACGTTCCGTAAAGATCAGGAGCTCCGAGCGCTACTTTAATTCCTCTCCAAAGCAATAAGCTAAACAAAAGAAGAACAAGCGTTCCGCCAATGAAACCGAGCTCTTCTGCCAGAATAGCAAAAATAAAATCAGTTTGAGGCTCCGGCAAATAAAAGAACTTTTGTCTGCTTTGCCCTAACCCTAATCCAAGCAATCCCCCTGGCCCAATTGCATAAAGAGATTGAATGATTTGAAACCCGCTTCCAAGCGGATCTTCCCAAGGATTTAAAAATGAAGTGATGCGTTTAATCCGATAAGGAGCCGATAAAACAAGCCCTACAAAACCGGCAACGCCAAGCAACCCAAGACCTGCAAAGTGACTTACTTTTGCTCCTGAAACAAAAATCATGACTAAACAAGTTCCAACAAGCACCGTTCCCGTTCCTAAATCCGGCTGCATCATAATAATGCCAAACGGTAAGAAAACCAGTAATAACGCCGGTAACATGCCTTTTCTAAAAGATGTAATCTTCTTCTGGTTTTCTGATAAATATTTCGCTAAAAATATAATCATAGCAAACTTCATAAATTCTGAAGGCTGAATCGAAAACGCTCCAACTCCTATCCAACTTTGCGACCCATTCCGTACTAGCCCTACTCCCGGAATCAATACAAGTACCAGCATAACAAAGCAAATGATTACAATTGGCTTCGCCCACGTACGCCACATCCAATAATCAATATTCATGATGACAAACATCGCGCATACTCCAAGCCCTGCAAATAAGAGCTGGCGTTTAGCAAAGAAAAAAGAATCATTAAACTTGTATGTAGCCCATACCGCACTTGCGCTGTATACCATGATAAGGCCGATGGTTAGCAAGGAAAGCGTAACGATTATGAGAAAAAAATCTGGGGTAGACCTTTTTGTCGACACTGTCACACACCTCTAAAAATAGATTAGGGCTAGTGTATTTTCTAGGTGTTTAGACAAGCCCTTATTTCAGTTTATGCACAGATTCAATAAAGATGTCACCACGTTCTTCAAAAGTTTTAAATTGATCCCAGCTTGCACAAGCAGGAGATAATAAAATAACATCTTCTTCATCTGAACAAGCATATGCTTCTGAAACTGCTTGTTTAACATTATCGACACGTTTTACAATTTGTATTCCCGCTTCTTTTGCTACGCGTTCAATTTTAGGAGCCGTTTCACCAAACGTAATCACAGCTTTCACATTTTTAAACTCTTCTTTTAAATCATCAAACTCATTGCCGCGATCGAGTCCACCTGCAAGTAAAATCGTCGGCTGCGAAAAAGCGGAAAGAGCTACTTTTGTAGCAAGCATATTCGTAGCTTTAGAGTCATTATAAAACTTGCGTTTGTTGATTGTTGTGACATATTGAACGCGGTGTTTAACACCAGCAAACGTTGTGAGCACTCGGTAGATAGCTTCATTTGAACAACCGTACAGCTTCACAACGGATACAGCTGCTAAAATGTTTTCTTGATTATGTTTGCCTGGCAGCACCACATCTTTTAAAGACATCACTTCTTCATCTTTAAAGAAAATGGTTTCGTTTTTAATATACGCTCCTTCTGTCGTTTGAGCTGTAACAGAAAAAGGTACTTTTGTCGCTTTAACATCTGCACTAGCTTTCATCACTAGCTCATCATCCGCATTAATAACGGCAAAGTCTTCACTTGTTTGATTGTTAAAGAGATTTGCTTTCGCTTTGATATATTCCTCTTTTGTGCCATGATAGTCTAAGTGGGCATCAAACAAATTCAATAATAAAGAGATTTTCGGACGGAATTTTTCAATTCCCATCAGCTGAAAAGAAGAAAGCTCCGTTACAATTACATTGTCCTTTGTTGCTTTTTGCGCCACTTCACAAGCTACTGTTCCAATATTTCCAGCAATCAACGGCTGCTTTTGATCTTCTTCTAACATTTTATAAATTAGCGTTGTTGTTGTTGTCTTCCCATTGCTTCCTGTAATTCCGATAAAAGGAGCTTCGCTAATTTCATAAGCCAATTCTACCTCTGTTAAAATCGGAATATTTCGCTTTAATGCTTCTTGCAATAGAACATTTGAATACGGAATCCCAGGGTTTTTTACAATAACATCCGCTTTGTCTAAAAGCTCAAGCGGATGATGTCCACACACAACTTCAATGCCCGTTTTTTCTAATTCCTGTGCTGCTGCGTTCTCTTCGTACGGTTTTTGATCATTAACGACTACTTTAGCACCAAGCTGTTTAACTAACTGAGCGGCTGCTAAACCGCTCTTGGCTAACCCTAAAATAAGTACTTGTTTACCTTGATACGTATTGACTGATTTCATTTAAATCCACACCTCGATATAAATTCCAAGCATTGCAAATAATAGTCCTACAGCCCAAAAAGTCATAACTACGCGCCATTCCGACCAGCCGCTTAGCTCGTAATGGTGATGAAGCGGGCTCATTTTAAACACACGTTTTCCTGTTGTTTTGAAAGATGCGACTTGAATAATAACAGATAGTGTTTCAATAACAAACACACCACCGATAATAACAAGCAAGAATTCCATTTTCATTAAAACAGCCACCGTAGCGATAGCTCCTCCTAGCGCTAAAGAACCCGTATCTCCCATAAATACTTTTGCAGGATGGGCATTAAAAACTAAAAATCCTAACACAGCTCCTACTACAGCAACTGAGAAAATAGATAATTCAAACTGCTCTGCATTCCAAGCAAGAACTGCAAATGCACCAAAAGCAATCGCACTTGTACCAGATACAAGTCCGTCTAATCCATCCGTCAAGTTAACCGCGTTTGAAAAACCAACAAGCCAGATGATGAGGAAAACAACATAAAACCAACCTAAATCGATTGGGTCTTTAATTCCAGGAATCGTCACTTCAGTTGAAAACTCAAACTGTCTTGCAATAAAGTAAAAAATAATTGAAATGACAACCTGACCTAAAAACTTTTGTTTAGATGTTAATCCAAGGTTACGCTTTAACACTACTTTTATAAAATCATCTAAAAATCCTAATAAACCAAATCCGATTGTGACAAATAATAATAGAAACGTCTTATATGTAAGTTCTGCATACTGATTGACCATAATAAGAGTTGCCACAATAATAGATAATAAAATCATGATACCGCCCATTGTAGGTGTACCTGATTTTTTCTGGTGAGATTTCGGGCCTTCATCACGAATACTTTGACCAAACTTTAATCTTCTTAAGAAGGGAATAAAAATCGGCGACAATACAACCGTAATCAAAAAGGCTACGCCGATTGTCAATAAAATTGATTGTTCTAGCACGATGTTCCCTCCTTAACTTCCAACTCATTCCGACTCATTTTGTTCTCTACCCATTTCATTACTACTTTCGCTCCTCAATCATTTTGCGTGCTACTTCTCGATCGTCAAAATCGAATACTTTTTTACCAATAATTTGATAGGTCTCGTGCCCTTTTCCAGCAATGACAATAACATCATCTGCATGCGCTGTTTCCACTGCATAGCGAATAGCTTCTGCACGATCAGCAATCGTCACATAGTTATCTGTATCCAAACCTTCTTCCATATCTTTTAAAATAGCCAATGGATCTTCACTTCGTGGATTATCAGATGTCAAAATAGCTTGTGTACTGTATTCAGCTGCAATTCGAGCCATGATTGGTCGTTTTGTACGATCTCGATCTCCGCCACAACCAACAATAACATATATATTGCGTTTTGCGAATTCTTTTACAGTTTTTAACACGTTCTCTAAGCTGTCCGGCGTATGGGCATAATCAACGATAACCGTAAAATCTTGCTCCGCATCAACCACTTCAAAACGCCCAGACACGCCTTCTAACACTTTTATTTCCTCGACAATAACTGACAGAGGGATACCTGATACTAAACATGAAGCCGTAGCCGCTAATACGTTGTAGACGCTGAATTTCCCAATAAGCTTCATCTCTACACGAACCGTTTCTGTCGGTGTTGTTAAGTCGAACGTTGTGCCGCTGTTTGTAATTTGAATATTGGTTGCACGAATATCACTTTCACGGTCAATACCATAGGTAATCACTGTAGCAGCCGTGTTTTTAATATATTCCTCGGTTGCCGCATCATCAGCATTAAGAACAGCAAATTTAGGACGATCATGGTTATAAGCGTTTCCTAACTGTGCAAATAGCAACCCTTTCGCACGACGATAATCTTCCATTGTATGATGATAGTCCAGGTGATCTTGCGTTAAGTTACTAAATACCGCAACATCAAAGTCGCACCCGTGTACGCGTCCTAAGTCAAGTGCATGAGATGATACTTCCATCATCGCTACTTCTACATTCTCCTCCACCATTTGGTGAAATGTTTTTTGGAGCGTCAGCGATTCAGGCGTTGTGTTTTTCACATCATAAGACGTATCACCAATACGAATTTCAATCGTTCCAATTAGACCCGTCTTTTTATGTTGTGATTTAAAGATATGCTCAATTAAATGTGTAATCGTTGTTTTTCCATTTGTGCCTGTTACACCAATTAAATGCATTTTTTGTGTGGGCTGATTGTAAAAAGCATCCGCTAGCACTGCCATTGCTCGTTTTGTACTCTTCACACGTACAACAGGCACTTCTACATCCACAGGCTTTTCTGCTAAGATTGCTACTGCCCCTTTTTCCACAGCCATCTGTGCAAAGCTATGGCCATCAACCGTATAGCCGTCTATACAAATGAACAATGCTCCCGGCTTAACTTCTCTTGAATCCATTTCAATTGACGTAATATCAATATTCTGTTCAGGAAGCTGAACAAAATCATGTAAATGTGTTAGTAGTTCTCGTAAATCCATTCCTACCATGTCCTCTCTATTTGTAAAGTGAAACGTTTGTTATAAGACGCTATGGCAACTATTCTTCTTTTTCTAGCACCTAACCTATTACATTTTACAGAAAAAGAAGCCCGGAGGGAACACCCCCAAGGCTTATTTGTTGATTTCATGTTCACACGCAGAGTAACCTGCTGATTATCATGCAAGGAAGAATAATGGTTTATAGAGATTTTTATTTTCCCATATAAATTCTAACCGTTTCGCCTTCTTTAACTTTCGTTCCGGCTGCAGGAGACTGCTTGACCACTTTATCTCCTTCGCCACTCACATCTAATTTTAAATTAAGTAGCTGTTCTTGTAACTCTTTTTTTGACATTCCTACGACATTTGGTACTTTTATCATTGGTGTGTCCAGCCACGTTAACTCTTTTTCAATTTGTCCTTTACGCGGTTTAACGTCCATCACACGCAAGCTGTCTTCAATCATTTTACCTACAATCGGAGCTGCTACAACTCCACCAAACTGAATGGTGCCTTTTGGATTATCAACCGCAACATACACGACAATTTCAGGGTTATCTGCTGGTGCAACACCGATAAAAGAAACGATGTGATTATTTTTTAAATACTTTCCATTTTGAGCTTTCTGCGCCGTACCCGTCTTTCCTCCAACGCGGTACCCTTCCACAAAAGCTCCTTTTCCGCTTCCTTGTGCTACTACACTTTCAAGAGCAAAACGCACTTGCTTAGACGTTTCCTCGGAAATAACTTTTCGCTTAGCAACCGGCTTATGACTGCTTACAACCTTTCCGGTAGTTGGATCCACCCACTCTTTGGCAATATAAGGTTCATAAAGCGTTCCACCGTTTACGGCTGCAGAAACAGCAGCTACTTGTTGAATAGGCGTAACAGCAACCCCTTGCCCAAAAGCTGTTGTAGCTTGTTCAACCGGCCCTACGCGCTCAAGTGGGAACAAAATTCCTTTTGCTTCCCCTTGTAAATCAATACCTGTTTTTTGACCAAAGCCAAATTCTTTAATGTATTTGAACAATTTCTCTTTTCCTAAACGTTCCCCAAGCTCCACAAAACCAGGGTTACATGAGTTCTGTACAACTTCTAAAAAAGACTGCTGTCCATGTCCGCCTTTTTTCCAGCAGCGAAGTCTCGCTCCGCCAACTTCCGCGGCTCCATCATCGTAAAATTGATCTTTTAGTAAATCCACTTTCTTTTCTTCAAGAGCAGCTGCCAGTGTAATAATCTTAAACGTCGATCCGGGCTCATATACGCTCCAGATTGGAAGATTGCGATTATACACCTCAGGCTTCACATTTTTAAAATCCGTAGGATCAAAGCCCGGACGACTAGACATACCTAAGATTTCACCATTTTTAGGATTCATGGCAATGGCAATCATACCATCTGGATTATAAGCTGTCTGAGCATTATCCAACTCACGCTCCATGATCGTTTGCACACGTGAATCAATGGTCAATCTCAAATCCAGCCCGTCCACAGGTGCTGTGTAGTCATCGGCTATATTGGGCATCTTTTTACCTTTAGCATCCGAATACAGTTTAACTGAACCTTTTTGTCCTTTTAGCTCTTTATCATAATATAATTCAAGGCCTGTTAACCCTTGATTATCTACTCCCGCAAAGCCTAATACATGCGACAAATAACTTCCAAACGGATAGTACCGCTTCGAATCCTCAGCTATATATACGCCTTTTAAATTTAAATTTCGCACTTCATTTGCTTTCGCATGTGAAATTTTTCTTCCTTCAGGACGCAAATACACGCTAGAAGAAGCTTTTGTTATTTGCTCATATACTTTTTCTTTTGATGCTCCCAGCACTTTTGCTAACTTTTCAGCTGTAACAGCTGGATTTTCAACTTGTCTTGGCATAACTAAAACGGTCGGTGCACTTTTATTTGTAGCAAGTGCCACATCATTGCGATCTAGTATCTTTCCTCTTTCAGGTTCAAAAGGAATATTCCGACTCCATAAGTCTTTGGCTTTTTCAGTTAGCGTATCCCCAGTCAGCAACTGTACATATCCAAGCCTTGTATCAATAATCAAAAACACAATAAAACCGACAAACAAAACAATGGCTAGCCTTTTACGAACTGTGACTCCTGATACCCGCATATATTAGAACCTCCTCTGAATCGGCTCGTTCCAATATATGCTTGTACAGGATTCACTAGAACTTAATTTCTAGTCAAGTTGCTTATCGTCTTTTTTACTATCAGACTCACTTTTTTCCGTTTCTTTTAACTTATTTAACGTGCTTGAAAATTCTTTAGGCGTTTCAAGTTCTACTTTCAGGTACGTTCCTGCTTTTAACGGATCGCCTGCTTTAATACTTTGACTTACAACATAACCATTTTCAAGTGCGCTAGGTCGAACGTTGACAAATTCACTAAAGCGTATAACATCACGATGTGAAAAACCTGTTAAATCAGGCATTGTGGCTTTTCCATTTGTCTTAATAAACACGCGTTGACCAGTGACAATGGTATCAGAAGTCGGTGATTGGCTTTCTACCGTATCTCCTTTACCTATTACAACAGGAACAAGTCCTTTTTGTTTTAAGTCTTTCACGGCACTATCAACTGATTCGTTAACGTAAGACTTAAGCGTAATTTCTGAATCTACTTTTTTATCTTCTGTTTTCTTTCCGTCTTCGTCTGTTTTTTCAGGCTCCACCCCTAAGTACTGCAGGCTGTTTTTCATCACCGGATTAAATACGGCTGTAAGCGGCGCAGTACCCGTCTCTTGAGGCGTGAGAGTTGGATTTTTAACGGCTACATAGACAAGCAGCTTTGGATCTTTAGCAGGTGCAAAGCCCATAAAGGAAATGAAATTTTTCCCGTGTCCATGCAAGTAGCCTCCGGTAGGACCAGGAATTTGAGCTGTTCCCGTCTTTCCAGCGACATCGTATCCTTCAATCGCGTAAGGTTTCCCTGTTCCGTCATCAGAAGAAACAACGGTTTCTAAAATATCTAGCGTTTCGTTCGCTGCTTTTTTAGAAATAGGTTGTCCTACTACGGTAGGTTTTGTTTTCTTAATCGTTTTCTTATTTGTTTCATCGACTACTTGTTTAATCACGTAAGGCTTCATCATTTTCCCGTCATTTGCAATCGCAGTAGCCGCTTGAATTTCTTGAATAGGCGTAAAAGCGGACGCCTGTCCAAATGCAGTAGTTACGCGGTCTCTCGGGTACTTCGTTACTAACTTGCTAGAAGCTTCGTTTGGCAAGTCAATTCCCGTTTTATCCATAAAGCCAAACTTGTCCAAGTATTTATACAAACGGTCGGTGCCCAATTTTTCGTTGGCTAAAATGGCTACCGCTACATTTGAAGACCTTTGAATTCCTTCATTAAATGTAATAGCTCCCCAGCCGACTCCGCCGTTGTGATCGTTAATTGGAACGCTGTTTTTCGTTACTTTATAAGATCCCGACTGATAGCGGTCTTCGCCGTTATAGACGCCTGCATCAATCGCGGCTGCTAGCGTAAAGATTTTCATCGTTGAACCAAGTTCATAGCTGTTTTCAACAAACGGATTACGGTAAGAAGTGATATCACGAATATTCGGGTCAAATGAAGGACGGTTTGACATCGCCAAAATTTCACCGGTTTTCGGATTCACTACCGTTGCCATTAGCTCTTCTGGTTTATATTCTTTAGCAGCAGCTGTCATTGCATCCTCTAAAAACGTTTGAATTTTTTCATCAATCGTAAGCGTGACGCTGTCTCCATTTTTCGGAGCTACAATTGACTCTTTTGGATCCGGAAGCTTAATTCCATTTTTAGCAGCTTCGTATTTTACATATCCATCTTCTTCAGAAAGCTGCTTATCAAATACTTTTTCAATTCCCATTTTCCCTACGATTTTACCCGTATCATCTTTTTGTGCGTACCCTAAAATACTTGAGGCGAATACACCGTTTGGATAGAAGCGCTTCGAATCGCGTAAAAACGTGATGCCTGGGAGATTTAGTTTTTCAATTTTTTGCTTTAGCACGTTATCAATGTCACGGCCTCCGGGACCAAGTTCGACTTGGAATGCTCCCCTTTTAATTCCTCTTGTTAACATGCTGTCAATTTTTGATTCGTCCATCTTTAATAATGGGGCTAATTTTTCAGCCGTCTTTTCTGGGTCTACCACGTGCTGTGGATGATCTTTATCTTCTGATTGCGATTCCTTCAAAATCGCCACAACCGTATAAGCACCTGTGTCTTGGGCGATTGCTTCTCCGTTTCGATCGTAAATCGTACCGCGCTGTCCTTCAATTTTAGACGTTCGCGTATGCTGTTTTTGTGCAATTTCGGCTAAAGCTTCTCCGTCTGCTTTGCCCGTCGCTTGGATGTAAAAGAACCTGATGGCTAATACAAAAAAGAGCAATGCAAATATTAAAATTAATATTGCTGCTCCTGTACTAATATTGCTATTTTTTCTTGGCGTAGTCATCGCAATTAATCGTTAACGACTTTTACGTTATTTTCATTCAATTTTAGTCCAAGTTCTTTTGCTTTTGTCCAAATACGATCGTATGCACTTAACTCTGTTACCTGTAATTTTAACTCATTGTTTTTTGCTTCTTGCTTGTCAATCTTTCCATCGAGTGATTGCACTTCTTCACTGATGCTATAAAGCGAAGATTGATTTGAAATGATTTGCACAGACCCAAACAGCATGAGTGCGACAAATCCAGAATACACAATTTTTTCACCAACCGTGATTTTTCTTTTTGTCTTCCGAACAACTTGACGTACCGTCTTTTGCTGCTTCTGCTGCTGATCTTGCTCTCTTACTTTGTATGCTACATTGTTCATTCTCGTCCCCTCCTCTTTGATAAAACCCTTTAATTACACTAATTTCTCAACAATTCGAAGCTTTGCCGAACGCGCGCGCTTATTTTCTTCTATCTCTTCTTCTGAAGGTAAAATAGGTTTTCTTGTAATAACTTTCATTTTAGGTTTAAATTCTTCTGGAATAATCGGCAGTCCATGCGGAAGCTGCGGAACCGTGCTTGCATTTTTAAACGCCACTTTACAAATTCGATCTTCAAGTGAGTGGAAGGTAATAACACTTACACGTCCACCTTTTTTGATCACATCCATAGCCTGTTCAATTGCATCTTCAAATACTTGGAGCTCATCATTTACAGCAATTCGAATAGCCTGGAAAATTCGTTTTGCGGGATGTCCACCCGTTCGTCTAGCTGGCGCTGGAATACCATCTTTAATAAGATCAACAAGCTCTAGCGTTGTTTCAATTGGTTTAGACTCTCGATATGCTTCAATTTTGCGGGCAATTTGTTTTGAAAACTTTTCTTCTCCGTATTGGAAAAAGATTTTCACAAGTTTTTCATAAGGCCATTCATTTACTACGTTGTACGCAGAAAACATTGAGTTTTGATCCATGCGCATATCAAGCGGGGCATCATGATGAAAGCTGAACCCTCGCTCTGGTGTATCCAACTGAGGAGACGAGACTCCGAGGTCAAACAATACTCCGTCTACTTCTTCAATTCCGTGTTCCATTAGCTGCTCTTTTAAATAGCGAAAATTACTTTTGATTAGAATAACTCTGTCTAGATACGGGGCCAATTTCTCTTTTGCATTTGCAAGAGCGACATCGTCTTGATCAAACGCAATTAATTTCCCTTTTTCTGATAGCTGTTTTACGATATATTCACTATGACCTGCTCCGCCAAGCGTGCAGTCGACATATACTCCATCCGGCTTAATATTTAAGCCTTCCGCTGCTTCTTTAAGCAAAACAGTTGTGTGATTAAACATTATGACACCTACTTCTTTCTAAACTACTTAGTTATGTATACAAAAAGCAAAAAACGGTGTTTTTCTTTGATATATATACACGTTTATATTATATATCAAAGTTCAACATTATTTCAGCTATTTATATAAGAATTAAGTAGAATTTTGTCTTTTTGTCACAAATAGTGTCATTTTGTTAAAAGTAGGACATATTCGTAGAATAAAATGTAAGGAATATAAGGTTTTTTTACACAATTAGAAATAAATACCTTATAAGGATTCAATTGGTTAACATTCACCTTGTAGACTTTTTCTCTTTTCCAAAATAAAAATCCTGCTTTTCAGCAGGATTTTATTAGACATAACAGACTTTTAACTGGTGATTTAATTCGACTTCAGCACTTAGTAAATCTGACACAAATTGCATACCATAACCATTTAAATAATACATAATATTCCACATGCGTTCTTGTGGAGCATTGTAGGGACGAAGAGCAAGTTCAATTTGAGCATATTTTGAATGCTTCACATCGTGCTTAATTAGCTGTTTGGATTCGACAATCTTTTGAATGGTTTCAAACTGCTTTTGAATAATCGCTCGATTTTTAAGCATGACTTCATCAAATGTTTTGTCTTCTTTTTGAATATTTTCACGAAGAGTTTTATGAATTTTTTCGAAATCTTCTTTCGCTTTTTCAAAATACATTTCGTATGGGTTGTGAACTTCTGTCTTAAGCCAGTGCTCCCTCTCTGCATCTACACCTTCGTTCACTACGTTCGAAAGGTCTAACTGAAGTTCATCCATATACTTCTCGATATGTCTTTCTACGATTGCATAGGATAACCTAGGGACCACGGGAGGCATTTTAAAGCTAAATAAAGAAAATGCTTTTTCAAGCTCTGCCCAATACGCTACTTCCCCCGGACCTGCAATAAATGCAAGGGTAGGAAGTAAGTACTCCTGCATAAGGGGTCTAGTCACAACGTTGTTACTAAGAAGCTCAGGCGTTTGTTTAGCAATTTGAACCAGCTCTTCTTTAGACAGCGCGAGTTCATTTTGCTTTCCAACAAACTGCTCTTGTTCTGCATCTCTTTCTAAAAGTACTCTGTTTTCATTGTGTGAATAAAAGAGATGAGCCGTTTCTTCTCCCACTTCAATCATTCGTCCGTATTGTTTTTGAATCTCTGTTTGCTGTTCCATAACGGCTGACGATAATTTGTCATTTTGTTCAATTAACGTCACAAAGAAAGAAGATTCAATGTTGCGCACTTCTTTAGAAGCTGCATCCATTAAAATAAGACCTGACTCTGCGAACATTGTGGTAACCAAATGAGCAAAGAAATCGACATAGGTACGTGATTTATCTAACGCTTCTAAAACAAAGTGTAATACCTGGTTTGTATGCGCCGTTTCGTTAAACGTTTGAAATACATCACGAACCCAGCTTCTACAGGCCTCATGGTCTAGGTCAATTTGAGAAACCATTTGCTTTTTCTTTAAAGAATGCTTTAGCGTTTTCTTTAAAAGCTGGTTTTTATGCTCTGTGTATACATGGTTGGTCTCAGCAAAATCATGATCTTCTCCAGCAATCCAAAATACCGGAAGCACGGGCACGTTTAAAGCTTCCTCTTGTTGTTTAGCTAGGAGCACAATTGAAATCACTTTATGAATGGTGTACAAAGGACCGGTAAGCAGCCCCGCTTGCTGACCTCCAACGACCACTACGCTGTTAGGATCTTTTAGCTTTTCAATATTTTCAATCGTCTTAGAAGATGCTCCGTAGCGCTTATTAAAATCAAGCAGATACTCAGCAAGCTGTTCTCTTGGATAAGACTGCTTTTGAACATCCGCTAAACGTTTTTCATATACGTCTTTTTCGTGTATATTATAATGAAAAAAGGAAAGTGCTTGCTTTTCACCTTTTATGTAATCGTTCGTTAGTTTGTTTCCCGCCTTTAAAGAGACGTCTGTAATCTCCATGAAAGAACTTCCTTTCTTTTCCTAATACTTATATTCTCTACATATAGCTTCATTATCCATAATGTAACTGCCCACGTCTAGTAACATGCTTTACAGAGAGGAAATACGAAAAGCGATTCCACCTATATTTAATACAATATGTGCAATAAGAAACAAAACAAAATTCATCCGAAAGAACCCTTTCGCGATAAGCTTCATTTCTAAGTCATGTTTGACTTTCCAATGTACAAACATCATAATCATTGCTACAACTAAAAGGACTAACGCAATCAACCACAAAAAAGAGTGCCCGAAAATTTCCACAGCTGCATAATGCACGGAAAAAATAAGAAAAACCGTAGTAACGTACGTTGCTATGTGGACAGATTTCCTTTTATTTTTCGTCAGTTTGCGTAAAAGCATGTATAGAATAAAAAAACCAACGAGCGGCAGAGTGACAAACGTCGCAAAAACTCCAGCAATAAAACTTCCCATGTTAATCACCCTTTTCTTCTTCGATTCCTTTTATTGACCCATATAAAAAGTCAACAATAGGCGTCGACGTTCTTTTTTCAGCAGCTTGTGTTTGAATATAGCCTAAAATAGCATCAATTTCTGTTTGCCGCCCCTCCTGTATATCTTTTAGCATAGAAGATTGATTTGTACTCGTGCGCGAACAAACCCCCAGCGCATTTTCCCAATAATTAAAAGCTGAATCCAGTTTTAACACAGCCGCAATCTCTTCAAACAATAGACGCATCGTTTTATAAAAGTAGCTGTTGTGAATCAGCTGCCCATTTTTTACCCGATACAGCGCCGTAAGAGGATTGATAAGCGCATTTACAACTAATTTCTTCACCAGCATCGCATACCAATCTGTTTCAATCACCCAAGGAAAATTCACAATTGGCAAGATAGACTCCATTTCTCCTCTGTACGAAGCAATACGAGTTGTTCCTATTCCTGTATGATGGACGCTATCCATATTTGTACGCATTGCCCCGTGTTCAACTGTACCCAAATAGAGAGTGCTCTGGGGGAGATTTTTAAGAATTTCAATATGGCTCATACCGTTTTGGATAAACAAAAGGGGAGTATGTATAGTAAGGGTTTTGATAAAAGGAATAATCTCTTTTAAATGATACTGTTTTACAGTAACAATGATTAAATCTGCTTCTTTTATGTTTTTTTCTAGAGGGATAGCACTGACTTTTTTAGTGTGATGTTCCCCTTGTCTATGTAAGGTAATTCCATTTTCGTTAATACACTTTGCTTGAGTTTTTGTTTTCGTATACAAGGTTACATCATAACAATCTGATAAATACGCGCTAAACAACAGACCTAATGATCCGCCTCCAATAATACCTATAGTTTTCATCGTATTTTTTGTTCCTCTTTCTATTATTGAGTTTCATTTTAGCAAAAAAATGCTTTGAATTAAATGCATTCTTAAAATTTTACCTATTCATATAGCCCGTGTGATTAAAAATCACCGGGCTTGTTATAAATTATTTAGAGTGATCCCGTTTTTTTCTATTATACGGGATACACCGGATGTTTACGACGGCTAAAGGTCACATTCTTTGTTTCATATAATCGAAAGCGGTCAATTAAAGTTCGACGCAGTTCGTTAGCAGGAACGATGTCGTCAATAATAAGTTCAGAAGCCAGCGTATAGATATCAATGTGTTCTTTATACTCCTGCTGTTTCTGTTTAACAAACATAAACCGCTCTTTCGGATCTTCAATTTCATTAATTTTATTAGAATAGACGGCATTTACTGCCGCTTCAGGACCCATTACGGCAATTTGAGCAGTAGGTAATGCAAGGCAGCAATCCGGTTCAAAAGCTGGACCAGCCATAGCGTAAAGCCCTGCGCCATAAGCTTTGCGCATAACTACGGAAATTTTAGGAACTGTAGCTGAACTCATCGCTGCAATCAATTTTGCTCCATGTCTAATGATGCCTGCTCTTTCTACTTTGGTTCCAATCATAAATCCAGGTACATCCGCTAAAAATAGCAAAGGAATATGGAAGGCATCGCACAGTTGAATAAATTTTGCGCCTTTATCTGCTGAATCTACAAACAGCACTCCTCCTTTGACCTTCGGCTGATTGGCAATAATCCCTACTACTTTTCCATCTATTCGTGCAAGCCCTGTTACCAATTCGGCGGCAAACAGTTTTTTCACTTCAAAGAAGCTCCCTTCGTCAATAAGGGTATCAATTGCTTCATAGATATCAAATGGAACATTTTGATTCTCTGGAATTAGTTCTACTAAACCCTTTGTCTGCTTAGGCTCTTTAGCTTTTTGTACTTTAGGCTTCTCTTGATAGTTTTGTGGAAAGTAGGTTAAATAAGATTTGGCATACGAAATAGCTTCTTCTTCAGAATAAGCTAACACATCTCCACATCCGCTAACGCTGCAGTGCATATGTGCTCCTCCCATTTCCTCTAGCGTAACCTTTTCTCCAATAACAGCTTCGGCCATACGTGGCGAACCTAAGTACATAGAAGCGTTTCCATCTACCATCACAACAATATCACAAAATGCAGGGATATATGCTCCTCCAGCTGCTGACGGACCGAAGAGCAAACAAATTTGAGGAATGACGCCGGAAAGTTT
This sequence comes from Priestia sp. VA7, assembly GCF_055710015.1. Taxonomy (NCBI): domain Bacteria; kingdom Bacillati; phylum Bacillota; class Bacilli; order Caryophanales; family Bacillaceae; genus Priestia; species Priestia sp. VA7. The sequence goes on along the minus strand of NZ_JBVQPN010000001.1, from coordinate 590,173 downwards.
TACTTGATTGTGAAAGATCCGTCCAGCGCCTCGACGGTTTGGAAACATATCTAATTGATCCGTAATACGTGCTCCTGCAGAATCCACTAGGTACAGCAAAGGCACATGCAGTTTTTCTGCTACTTCTTGAATACGAATAATTTTCTCTACTGTTCTGGCCCCCCAAGACCCTGCTTTTACAGTAGAGTCATTAGCCATTACACAAACTGTTTCACCGTTTACTTTTCCAATTGCGGTTACAACACCGTCTGCCGGCAACCCTTCGGCTTTATTATTTGCAAACATGCCGTCTTCTTCATATTTCCCGTCATCAAATAAAAGCGCTAAACGATCTCTTACAAAAAGCTTCTGTTGTTTTGCAAGTTTCTCTTTGTACTTCTCCGCGTTGCCACGCTCTACTTTTTGACGATTTTCATCATATTTTTTCTGAGATTCACCTGTATGTATCATGATATCTCTCCTTTATGAGTTATGAAATAGTCACCAAAACGTCGCCTTCGTTCACAAAATCCCCCACGGCTATATGGACAGTCTCTGCAATACCAGCTTGATCGCTTTCAATAGGAATTTCCATTTTCATAGATTCTAATACAACAACAACTTCTCCTTTGGCTACACTTGCACCTTGCTGAACAAACACATTAAATACCATGCCTGCCATTGTCGCTTTAATTTCACTCATTGTGGTGCTCCTCCTTTATTTAATACGGTTGATAATAACGATGTGTTATAGGTGCCTTTTTCATATAACTCTTCATTTAACAACTGCTTAAATAGAGGAATATTCGTTTTGATTCCCTCTACAACAGCTTCCGTAAAATATGATTTAGCTAGTTCAATTGCATTTGAACGCGTACGACCAGTAATGATAACTTTTGCAATCATTGGATCATAAAAAGGTGTAACCGCATTCATATCACTGTAGCCACTGTCTACGCGCGCATAGGTTCGCTCCGGCAAGTGATAACCCGTAATTTTTCCCGGAGCCGGTAAAAAAGTAAACGGATCTTCTGCATAAATTCGAAATTCAATGGCATAGTTATTTGCTGCTATTTCCTCTTGCAGACGAGGAAGCTTTTCTCCGCGCGCAGCTAAGATCTGCCACTTAACTAAATCGACCCCTGCAATTTGCTCGGTGATCGGATGCTCAACTTGCAGCCGCGTGTTCATTTCAAGAAAATAAAAATTTTCGTCTTCATCCACGATAAACTCCACCGTACCTGCATTATAATATCCGATTGCTTTAGCCGCTTGAACGGCTTGGTTTTGCATGGCTTGTCGCGTACTTTCTTTTAAAGAAAGCGCAGGGGCTTCTTCAATCACTTTCTGATTTCTTCTTTGTACGGAACAATCGCGTTCAAAAAGATGAACGACATTACCATGCTGATCTCCAAACACCTGTACTTCGATATGTTTTGCATTTGTGATAAGCTTTTCAATAAACATTCCTTCTTGACCAAAATATGCTTTTGCTCTTGCTTTTGTTGAGGCATACACTTGTTTTACTGCTTCTTCGTTATCGCAGCGCACCATCCCAATTCCTCCGCCGCCTCCGCTTGCTTTTAACATAATGGGATATCCAATTAGACTCGCTACTTTACAAGCCTCTTCAACTGACGTCACATCGCCTTCGCTGCCGGGGACAACAGGTACACCCGCTTCTTTCATCGCGGCACGAGCAGCAATTTTGTCGCCCATCATCGAAATGATTTCGGGAGAAGGACCGATAAAACAAAAACCTTCATCAATCGCTCTTTTAGCAAATGCACTATTTTCCGATAAAAATCCATACCCAGGATGAATGGCATCTACTTTTTCTTCATGACTAATTCGCAGCAATTCTTCTACATTCAAATATGACTTTTGCACAGGAGGCTCTCCAATTCGACGTGCTTTTGTAGCTGCTTGAACATAAGGAAGCTCTACATCTGCATCGGAATAGACAGCCACCGTTTCAATGCCCATTTGTTTGCATGTATGAATAATACGAAGAGCAATTTCTCCTCGATTTGCAATCAGTATTTTTTTCACCTTTCTCTCCCCTTTCCTCAAATTTCTACTTTCCCCCATATAATTCTACAATAATTTTAAAACTCCTCTACAATTTTTGAAAACGCTTTCTATTTGAGTCTCACTTTCCTTTTGCTTCCTTTCTAAAAAGTGATGCTTATAGTAATGTATTCTTCGTATTTAACTGAAAGAATTCATTTTTCCTCATGCGCATTGAATATTCGTTCACCAATCACGAAAACAGAATATTTTGTGTTTTTGTTATATAATATTAGATGAACGAACCAAGCCAGTTCGTTTGTCTAGCAAGGAGACATAACAAGGGGGATATGGGATGAATTACGAAGTGAAGCATTTAAAAATTAATTTTAAAACGCTAGAAGAGTTCAAGAAATTCAAAGAATATGGCATTCAAGAACTTTCAATGCTAGAAGAATTACATGCCAAAATTTCCGATAATGAAATAAATTCTCCGTTTTACGGTATTTATTTTGGAAATAGCTTAGTGGCTCGGATGAGTCTCTATAAGCGAAACAAACAGTACGATCAATATTTCGAGCCGCCTCAAACGTATATTGAAGTGTGGAAACTCGAAGTGCTCAGCGATTTTCAGCGCAAAGGATTGGGTCAAACGCTCGTTGAATACGCCAAATCCTTTCAATTACCTATCAAAACAAGCCCACGAGTAAAATCGAGTGATTTTTGGTCAAAAATGGGGTTCGTACCTGTAACGTATGATATCGATCGTGATTTGGGAGAAAACCCTCTTATTTGGCTACCAAACGGTGTAAGCGAACAAAAATAAACAGCTGATTTCCAGCTGTTTATTTTATATCTATGTGGTATATATGATCAACATGAAGTAGGGAGCATTCAAACTGTCGCTTTACTTTTGAACTTTTTCTAAATTTAAATTTTTATCCACTTGAAATTTCACTTTTCTACTTTTTTCATCCTCTTTTAATACAACCATTTTACGAGCCCTCTCCATAATTTCAATAAGAGCTTTATAGTCATCTTCTACAATTAACAAGTTGTTTTGCAAAGCTTTTTTTTCTTTTTCCAAAATCGTTACTTTCTCTTGTAAACGTTCAATCTTTTGCTGCAGTTCTTCATTAGCTTCGAGAAGCTCTGACGAGTGCCTTTGCCCTTGATCTACATTTTCTAAATATTTAATTACCTCATTAAGCGAAATATGTTTCTCTGCTTCCATATATGATAAGCGTGCAGGCTGCTCGTCATCTTTTGAAACAGTTCTTGCTTTTAATTCTTTTCTCTGTTTTTTCGCAAGATCAATACCAGTCTTGTATTGTTTGCGCACAAAAGAATTCCAGCGGAAGCCACAAGCTGCTGATGTTCGTGTAAGTTTCTTCCCCACTTCTTCAAATGCAGCTAGCTGAGTGCCACCTTCACGTATATGACGCAGTACAATTTCTGCGAGTAATAAATCTTCATCATGAGTCCATGCATCTTGACGAGAAGAAGTCATTTTTCTATCCCTCCTTATCCGTACTTATTAAATGAATATGCACCTACTAGATAAGATAGACTATTGTTCCTCTTCTCAATCAAGAAAATCTTTCATATACTTGGAAGCAAAATGGGAAACCCGTGATTCTTTCATCTTTCGCTTATTCACTATATTGCTATGGAAATGCAGTTCATAACTATGTTTTTTTAACGATGACCTTTTGAACCGCTTCTTCATGCTCAGGCGACTCCCACAATATCGAACAGCGATGAATTTCTTGTTCCATCCGATTCCAAACCCGGCTTTGCTCCCATTTCTCAATAGCGATTTCTTTGTAAGCTTGCAATACCTGGGTCGGTTTATGAGTGATAGGCGCTAACCACTCCTCACACCTCATAGTTAGCTCTTTAAACGACGTGACATAGGAAAGAAATCCAATTTGCTTTGCTCGTTCTACTCCATACAGCTGAGCACTGTAGATCATTTCCATCGCCTCTTGATAACGCAGCTTTTCAAGAAGAATGGTTCCTCCTCCCCAGCCTGTTGTAATTCCTAAATTCCCTTGAATAAAGCCCATTTCGCTATGTGTTGCACTTATACGGAAGTCACATGCAATCGCAAGCTCACATCCTCCTCCAACCGATGTTCCATTCAAAAGAGCAACTGTTGGTTTTGGGAGTGTTAAAATCTCATAAAGAATTTTCCCCATTTTCGTTAACATTTGAGACGCCTCTTTCGAAGTCTTTAGCTCATGAAATACGCTTAAATCTCCTCCGCTGCAAAATGCGTCTGAACCAGCACCTGTAATTACAAAAGCTTTTACTAACTGATCATGTTTCACATAATCTACAGCTTGCTGCAGTTCATTCATAACATCATAATCAATAGCATTACGCTTTTCAGGACGATTAATCACAAACGTAGCAATGCCTTGGCTTGTAGTAAACAGCTCGCTTTTTTTCATGCTTTTTCCTCCTTATAGAAAAGATATAAATCCTTTTACAACAGTAATTGTTTATTTAAAAAGAGTTCTTGTTCTATAAAAAAAATCCTTCTCTTCCAAAGGACAGAGAAGGAAAAAAGGCAAAAAAAAATAAAAGACCCTTAAGAGGGTCTTTTATTTAAATAAGCAATTATTTGCTTACTACGTCATTTCCTTTGTAAGTACCACAAGCTTTACATACGCGGTGTGATAGTTTCATTTCACCACAATTTGGGCACTCTACCATACCAGGAACTTGTAATTTAAAGTGCGTACGACGCGTTCTTTTCTTCATTTTAGATGTTCTTCTAAAAGGTACAGCCATTATTCCCACCTCCTTAAAAGAATTTTAAAATCATATGAAGGCCCGAAAGCCGGATCTTCGCATTTTTATTTCTTTTTGTCTTTAAAGAAATTTTCGAGTACGGCTAAGCGGGGATCTACTTTTTCCTGCTTTTCTTCTTCGGTAACAACTTCCCAGTCTTTTCCTGACTGTGGAGCTGCTCCTGCCGCTTGCTGATTTTCACTAAATACCTGCAGAGGAATTTCAACAATAATTAACTCTTGAATCAAAGGTTGTAAATCAACCGTTTCTCCCTCTACAATGCGTACTTCAGCATCTTCTTCATAATCAGCATTCACATTCAATAAAAACGTTTCAGTTGCGTTAATTTCAAACGGATACGGAACGTCAACTAATGTACGAGCACAAGGCAACGTCATTTTTCCTGAAATTTTAAGGTGAAACGTTACTTTCGAAGAACTAATGTCGGCTCTTCCTTTCACGTTTACATCTGACATTCTACGAATTTGAGGATCAGCATTCATAAACTCTTTGCCGTCAATCACTTCGTCAAATGTTAGACCTTTATTTTGCAACTGATACAATTGATGTATTGTCCATTTCATTGTTAATCACCTCAAGGCAACAAAGGTTATTATAGCTTTCACAAGATTATTTGTCAATATTTTTTCTTTACACTATAATGTACTTAAATATGCTTTTTTGTAAAAATTTCTTACTTTCATAAAAAAATGTTTTTAAAACAAAGAGCTAGACTAAAAATAATAAATTAAAAGGAGACATTATGCAAGCAGTTGGAATAATTGTCGAATATAATCCTTTTCATAACGGACACGCTTATCATTTGCAGCAAGCGAAACAACAAACCGGAGCAGATTGTGTGATTGCTGTGATGAGCGGGCACTTTTTGCAGCGCGGAGAGCCTGCTCTTGTATCAAAATGGTCCCGCACAAGAATGGCTTTAGCCGCTGGTGCAGACTTAGTCGTTGAATTACCCTATGCTTTTTCTACTCAGAAAGCTGAAACATTCGCAAGCGGCGCTATTTCTATTTTAGAATCCCTTCGCGCTGACTTTATATGCTTTGGCAGCGAAAATGGCAATATTGACTCATTTACCCGCACCGCTGATTTGCTCGAAGCTCATGAATCAGAACTATCCGCTTTAATTCAACAAGAGATGAAAAAAGGGAACAGTTATCCAAAAGCAGCTTCCAATGCTTTCTTACAGCTTTTCACGAAGGCTCCTATTGATCTATCTCAGCCAAATAATGTGCTTGGAATGAGCTATGTAGCTGCCATTAAAAAACAGCATGCATCTATTAAACCATATACAATCACTCGAATTCAATCACATTATCACGATGATTCCCTGTCTTCCTCTTTTATTTCAAGTGCTACAAGCATACGTAAAGCTATTTTTGACAGCAGCAGCCATGGGGACCTGAGCAAGCACATGCCAGTTAGTACGGCAAATGAATTAACAGCTTACAAGCAAGCACACGGACAGTTTCATCATTGGGAGCATTATTTCCCATTTTTGAAATACAAATTATTAACTACTCCACTTTATGACTTACAGCGTATTTATGAAATAGAAGAAGGTATTGAACATCGGCTCCTATCTTATATTTCTTCAGCTACTTCATTTGAAGATTTTTTAACAAATGTTAAAACGAAGCGATATACGAGAACCCGTTTACAGCGCATGTGCGTTCACCTTTTAACCAATACAACAAAAAGTGAGATGCAACAAGCTGATCCTTATATTCGCTTATTGGGAATGTCAAAGACAGGACAAGGCTATTTAAAAACGATTAAGAAAAAGCTGTCCCTTCCTATTGTATCCACTGTATCGCAATGTAAACTAAAAGAAATTGATACCGATATTAAAGCGACACATGTTTATAGTATGCCGTTTCAAGAGCCTCTGCGCTCTCAATTTATGAAACAAGAATACACGCAGCCTCCTATCATTTGGCCATAAAAAAATCGTCTGCAAGAGACGATTTTTTATGGTTTCAGCTTTTCCAAATACGTTACGGCGTCCGAAAATGAATCTACGGGTACAATTTTCATATCACTGTCTATTTTTTTAGCTGTCTTCACTGCTTCTCGGTAGTTAGAGCCCGCAGCCCCTTTTTCATTTGGTGCAAAGAAAATCTCTGCTCCTTCTTTATCTGCGGCTACAATTTTTTGCGAAATACCTCCGATTGGTCCTACCTCTCCTTTATCATTGATAGTCCCTGTACCTGCAACGCGATGGCCTTTTGTCATGTCCTCTTTAACAAGCTGATTATAAATTTCAAGCGAGAACATCAGTCCAGCTGAAGGCCCTCCTATTTTTTCAGTATCAATATGTATATCGGGCTTAACTTTTAGTTCTTGGTTCGTTTCTAAGGCAATTCCTAGGCCTACTCGTTTCGGCTCGTCAGGGAATGCTTTAACTTTTAGAGTATGTTTGCTTTCTTTGCCATCTCTTTTTACATAAATTGATACTGAATCTCCTGCTTTTTTAGTCGATACGTAGTTGATTAAGTCCTCAGCAGTTTGAATTTTTTCCCCGTCTACTTTCGTCACTACGTCTCCAACATGAAGTTTTCCATGTGCAGGCATATTTTCTACGACATATGTAACATATACGCCTTTATTGAGATAGGAAACGCTCTTTCCAGCTGCTTCGTATGCTACTGAAATAGCAGCATTTTTTGACGTATCCATCATATGTAATTGCCTTGTCGAGTAATCTTCATCGCTTTCACCTTGCTGCAAAATTTGCTTTGTAGGGAAAATTTCATGAAAGTCCTGTATTTTCGCAAGACCATATGAAAGAGGAGTTGCTCTGCCCATTCTTACAGTTGTCAGCATAAACGTCCCTTTTTCATGGTATCCATCTTCTACCTTAATAATAGGCGCAAGTTCTTCTGCCATTCCAGGCTTTGTAATGTAGTACGGCAAAGGATAAAAACAAAGCATTGCCACCACTGCAATAACAGCCAAATATGCCAAAATTCTAATTCTAGATTTCACTTTTTCTGTTCTCCTTCCAATGATCAATTGCTTGCAGGATAGAAGGCAACTGCTCATGTGCTGCTTGTTCACCAATTGAAATCATTTCTTGAATGTTTGTAAACGCTCTGGAACTAAAAGTATCGAGATTAGGACGAATCATAATGTCTGAAGCAATGGTCCGATGAGCTACTAGCTCATCTTGCAAAATATCTAAACTTTGCATAATGACATCAAAAATAGAGCTGATTTCTGCATTCACTTTCGCTTTTGATACATCGACTCCAATGACAATATCAGATCCCATTTCTTTTACAACCGATACAGGAATACGGTCCACTACCCCGCCGTCTACAAGCAATCGTCCATCAATTACTTCGGGAGCAAAGATTCCTGGAATTGAAATACTTGCTCTCACCGCTTCAGCGATAGGTCCTTTTTTAAACACCACTTTCTCTCCTGTTTTCAAATCTGTCGCTACAATGGCAAACGGTACAGATAGCTGTTCAATGGTTCTATTTTGCGTAAAGGTGCGAACCAACGATTTTACTCTGTTTCCCGTAATAAATCCCATTTTAGGCACGGTAAAATCCAAATAATACTTTCGTTTGAACGTTAGCGCCATTTTATAAAGAGTTGCCAGTTCAATACCTGACGCATATAGTGCACCAACTAAAGCTCCCATGCTGCTGCCAGCTAGAAAATCAATAGGAATGTTATTTTCTGTTAGCGTTTTGATTACTCCTAAATGTGCAAAACCTCTAGCTCCACCTGAGCCTAACGCAACTCCTATTTTTGGGCTTTCCACTTTACCTGCCCCCTCGTTTTACCTTATAGACTTCTAAAAATGTAAAAACATTTGATGAGCTTCTCTATCATTGTTGCCCTGTATTCGGTAGGACTATTCTTCATTTTCTATTTGTTCATTTAGTATGAAGCTAAAGATATGTTTTGCTCAATACACGGTGGTTATTAAGCATTATACTATACTGAAGGTTGTTTTAAGAAATTCTTACTCTTCGCTTGCTGCATATACGTTTTTTTACTCCTTGACTATCCTAGGAGTGCATTGATTTATGTATATGAATTGTATTTCCAAATGTGACAAGACGCCTTTTTATTCAATATGAATTTATTTTCTCCTTACTCATAGGCATAAAGTCGATGCATAGCTTCGTATATTGATATATAGAAGAACTTGTACATTCGCCTAAAACTCCTCATTTCATTCATATCAAGATGACGTGAGCTTAGAAAAGGAGATGAATCGTTCGTTGAATAAATCAATGGTGAAAACACTTCTGCTCGGGACGAGCGTAACGCTTCTCGCTATTGCGCTTATTGTATATCCAAAAGAAGCGCTAGAAGGTTCAGTAAGAGGTCTCAACACATGGTGGAAGGTCGTCTTTCCTTCTCTGCTGCCCTTTTTTATTGTTTCAGAAATGCTTATTGGGTTTGGCGTAGTGAAGTTCATTGGGATCTTATTAGAGCCGTTTATGAGGCCTTTATTCCGAGTACCTGGAGTAGGGGGTTTTGCTTTAGCAATGGGCATGGCTTCTGGGTTTCCTTCAGGTGCAAAAATCACTTCCCGGCTGCGTCAAGAAAAGCAGCTAACAGCTATCGAAGCTGAAAGACTCGTATCATTTACTAACTCATCTAACCCTATTTTTATTTTTGGAGCTGTGGCAGTTGGCTTTTTCCACAATCCAGCTGTCGGTATCATATTAGCTCTCTCACATTACATAGGGAATATTTGTGTAGGATTGGTGATGCGGTTTTATGGATCAGCAAAACCGAAAGGACAAGTAACTCAAAAACCTTCTTTATCGTTAGCTTTTCATGAAATGCATAAAACGCGTTTAAAAGATAAGCGTCCTATCGGGAAGCTTCTAGGAGATGCGGTTACTTCTGCTGTTCAATCTCTCTTAATGATTGGCGGTTTTATCATTTTATTTTCTGTATTAAACAAACTTTTATATGTTACTCATATCACGGCCGTTTTAAGCAGCGGTCTAGCTTATTTATTTTCCCTGTGTCATATAGGGCCTGAACTGAGCCTTCCCTTTATTTCAGGGCTTTTTGAAATCACACTAGGAAGCCGTCTAGCAAGTGAAGCACCAGACACGCTGCTGTTTCATCAAATTATCATCGTTAGTTTTGTATTAGGCTTCAGCGGTTTCTCCGTTCAAGCACAAGTGGCTAGCATACTCGCCGAAACAGATATTCGATTTTTCCCGTTTTTTATTGCACGCATTTTTCACGGCTGTTTTGCGGTAGTATTCACTATCTTTCTATGGGGTCCTCTTCGAGAATCCATTACTACTTTTCAAGCATCTGAAGGAGCACTGCCGGTTTTTTCTCACTTGGAGTCCGTTACGATTCTATCGCAGTGGCTAAACGTGTACGGTCCGCTTTTAACGATTTTTACGCTGTGCTGCTATATTTATATATATTCAAAACGAACGTTTCTTCATCGTTCCCAGTAAAAAAAGAACGCGACGTTTTCTTATCGGCAAAGAAAACGTCACGTTCTTTTTTATCTTATTTTTGAGACAGCTGTTCAAATTTTTCCGCAAGCGCTTCTCTAACAGGAGGAGGAACTAATTCAGAAATATTCCCCCCATATTTAGCTACTTCTTTTACAATACTAGAACTTAAAAACGAGTATTGATTATTTGTCATCATAAATAACGTTTCGATTTCTTTATCTAATACGCGATTTACAGATGTAATTTGCATTTCGTACTCAAAATCCGATACTGCACGTAAACCTCTTAAAATGGTCTTTGCCTGCTTTTCTTTTGCATATTCCATTAATAATCCGCTGTACGACTCTACTACCACATTAGGAAGTGATTTTGTTACTTCTTTCAGCAAAGCTACTCGCTCTTCCCCTGTAAATAGAGGACTTTTTGAAGAATTATTTAAAACAACCACATAAATCGTATCAAATACATTTGCGCCTCGTTTAATAATATCAAAATGCCCATTTGTAACTGGATCAAAGCTTCCTGGACAAACAGCTATACTGCCCATACGTATCCCCTTTCTACATCTAACAGCTCATTGATTTATTCAACTGATTCTTCTTTTTTGTATGTATAAATAGAAACACCAATGATACCGTACGTTTCGCTTTTTATTTTTTCAAATAAACCAATCTCATTATCCAAATGTATATCATGAGAATGCTCCGCTACAATAATTCCTGTTTTTGCTAGAAGGTTTTCTTCACTTACCGTTTCGATAAGCGCTTTCAACTTTTGTGCTTTATACGGTGGATCAAGCAAAAGTAAATCGACAGTCAGTTCCCTTTTCTTTATCGCTTTCAGTGCACGTTCTGCATCATTTCGATACACTTCAGCGCGGTCTTCTAACCGGCAAGATGCTAAGTTTGCTTTAATCGTCTGAATCGCTTTGCCATCCCGATCCACAAAAATGACTTTATCTATTCCTCGGCTTAGAGCTTCAATTCCCAAGCCACCGCTTCCACCGAACAAATCAAGAGCTGTTCCACCTTCAAAAAACGGTCCAATCATATTAAAAATAGCTTCTTTCACCTTATCTGTTGTAGGGCGGGTTGAGTATCCTGGAACCGCCTTTAACGCATGGCCTTTATATAAACCTGCTACTACTCTCATCCTTATCACTACCTTACTTTTACTTCCTTATTCTTCATTATCCTAACATATTTTGAATTACAAAGACTAGCAAAAATCCTCAATTTATTCAATGCTGTATACATTCTGTGCAATAACCCAGCAGCTTGCTTTTATGCTGGACTTTTACAGCCGTGTCCTTAGATACACTGATTCTTTTCTAAAAGATACACCTATGAAGATTATTCGGCATTTCGTTCATAGAAGAATTCCTTTACTTTAATATGTCATAACAAACGTAAATTTACCCTTTTTCTCTGTTATGTTATCAGTCTTTTATGTATTAAAAAGTGAATTTCACGAGACAGGTATATGAACATTTAAAACGGACATACTGACTAGTAACAACATCATCTAACCGATGTTGTTGCCAACCGCGGAGAAGACTTACGTTTCCCCATAAGTTCTTCCTCCGGTTTCTCCTCTCCCTTTGCCTTCATCAAGGTGCTTGTAATCGCAGAGGTGATTATACCCCTTTATTGAAGGGCCCTACAATGAGTAGTTGTAGGGATTTTTTTATTTACTCTTAAAATATTCAGTGATACATTAAACTACGTGAGTTTGCTTTTTTAATACATAAAGGGGGAAATACATATGATTCAGCGTTTTATTGAGCTCGGAGAAGGGTATTCAGATATTTATGAGCTGTTAGAGATTGTCAAAAGCAACAAACACCGTCTTGCTCATCTTATTATGCTGCGAACAGTAAAAGAAGATCGACAAGTAGCTTCTTTTGTCGCTGTCTTGCACCCAACAGCTGAAGGGAATTTCCAACCGCTTTACGTTTGCCGAGAAGGAATTGTTTTAAAACAAAACGACAGCAAGCGCGTTGAGTTATTTAAACGAGCTGCTGAGGAAGCGGGAAAAGAAATTGTGGTACTCGATGTCAAACCATCTACTACATTTCCAGAAACAGCACTCTACTATCAGCACCTTATTGGCATTTTGCGAATGAACCGCTTTATTCCGCCAATGCAATAATCTCATCTGATCCCTGGCTATTCGTTTACGAAGGGCAAGTAAAATAAAAAAAGGAATGTAAATAACATTCCTTTTTTGTTTAAATTCCTATCTTATAGTCATATTCCTTCGCCTTATCCGGCTTTGAATTTTCGAATTCTGTTTTTAAAAACGGCCGATAAGAAGGATCTACTTTCTTCACAAAAGGTAGAGACTGAAGTTTATGGATTGTTTTTTCAATGCCATCTTGGTTGCAATATAAGACAACATACTTTAATTCTTTAGATACGTAATGTACATTTCCGTACTTTCGCAATGCTTTTGCTTGCTTAACAGAATGCACATACGCCACAATTCCTTGACGTTCAACAAACATATTTAGTTCCCCTTTTGCATACGTTATATTGGTTTTCTTTATCATAAATTCTTTTATATGAAGTAGGTGCTTTATGTATGAATTTAGATGATATCTGGATGTTCTTTCTTACTCATTTTAACGAGCAGAGAGCTATTGAACAAGTCATTTTCAAAAAAATCACAAATATACCCTTTTTGTATATAAACACATCAATTAAGCGTAGAAAAATAGATGAGCTTCTAGAAGCTTCATCTATTTTTGCTACATCCAATACAAATGCTACGTGGCGCTCAACTTTTGTCAGAAGTCAGCATCTTACTTATGTTTATCAGCACAGGTTTTACGTTCCACAGCGTAAAATGGCCTGCTGCGGAAATTCCTGTGCTGATTGCGTTCGATTTATACAGTGAACGGCTTATGCGCTGCACCCACAGCTTCCACCAGATCCGCAGCCACCGCCGCAGCTGCTTCCCGTATCAAAAAACGGATTTCCCGTTGGTACTTTCACATGCTCTGAAACAGCTTGACCAAGGATAACGCTAATTTCATCAAGCAGCTTTTGTAATTCACTTTCTGCTTTTTTGAACGCAGCGATTGTCGCGTGTAAATCAACTTGACGCTTTACATCACGTACTTGTCTCGTAATGGTTTTATAATCAGGATGATATTTTCCAAATCGCTGAACATCCTCATACTGTTCCTTTATTTTCACAAATTCAGCAATTAATGCCTGTGCATGTGAATCTTTATTTAATCTATATAAACATTGACGATAGTTCTCGGCTACGTCTGATTGTAGCACCATGTTCGCTACGTGATCAGACTCATCGAGTAATTCAACAGTTCTCATTGTTGTCAGCATGGCTGTGCACCTCCGTTTTTATCTTATCACGTTTTGGATCTAAAGAAAAAGAACTTGCTAAAACAGCTTACACTGATTTACTACAAGTTCTACTTTTTAACTATATAATTTCAACCGTAAAGGTATTCCTCACTTGATAACTTTCTTCTTTAGATTTCATCAGTTCAATCGTAACAGTATGAGATCCTTTTGAAAGATCACTTAAAACAAAGGCTGCTTGCTTCATTTCTTTAAATGGTTTTCCATCTACTGTAATTTGAAGGAATCCACTCTCTGTTGAAAATGAAAACCCGCTTAGAATACATTCGACGTATACATTCTGTCCTTTCACATGCTGGTGTACCATCAGTGAAGGTTTTGTATTCATTGTACCAAACGTTTCAGCTGCCCGCGGTTGAGAGGAAATTTTAGTTTCAGGTTTTGGTTTATCATGGTTGCATCCTAGCAGAGAAACTACACATAAGGCCGTCGTTAATAGTAAGCGCATAATACCATTCCTTTATCATTCGTTTCTCCATAGTGTTTACAAACTCTTTGTTTTTACTCATGACGTGCAAAAATCTCTGCATCGCTATGTATGCAGAGATCATTGATTTTTCATGGACTGAAACATATGAAACATCATGTTTGCCATTTGAATCGAATTCGAAAACTTTTCGACTTTATGAGGAATCGTTTGTTTGTAGTAGTGCTTAGATTCTAATTCAAATTTCTCCAGTTCTTCAGGATTTCTAGATAAACGCCGGTACCACATTGGCTGTTCACGAACAAAGTCGTTGAGTTTAGGACGAGACTGCATATACTCGTATATATCTTTTCTCATTGCGTTTAATCTTTCCTAAAGCCAAATGGATTCCCTGGCCCGGAAGCTGCTCCTCCACCGGATGGCTTAGATGGCTGAAATTGCTGCAGTACTTGTTGAATATTCGAAATAGCTGAATTTACATTTGTGATATGATTTTGCATTTGATTCAAGTCCATGTTTTTCAGCGAGGATACAATTGTACCCATAATATCTTTTTTCTCCTCTGTCGCAGCAGCTGGTTCAGTCTTTGCACTTTCTTCTGAACGATATGCCTCCCACATTGGATCTTCTGCACCGAATAAATACCAATCTTCATAAAACTCTTTCCACGTTTTTTGCTGCTTTCGAACCTGTTCTACTAATTTTGGATGTGATTTTACAAATTGTTTAAATTCCACAACGGACGGATGAAGCTCTCGTTTGGTTTCCTTCACAGTCACTCACCTCATACTTAAATATAGCCTACTATATCTTAGAAAAAGAGAGCTCGTTTCGTGCACCTATTTCAAAAAATTTTTATAGCTGTTTTTTCGAAGAAGCACGAACTGTGAACCAGTATGTAATGAAAATAGATAAAATACTTAGCCAAAATGTAAAATAGCCAATTTCAGACATATACGCATTGAGCATGCTGTATCTTGGCATCATAGAAAAAACGTAATCAATGATATCATTATGTACGGCCCATACAGCGGCAACAGCTAAATGCCATAATTTAATCCGGTAAAACGGCACGTATAAAAGCCCTTGAAAAGCCATTGCTGCATGAGAAGCCATTAACATAAGCATCATCCAATCAATGTATCCTGTTAACACATAGACCAATACATTCATTATGACGGCCCAAATCCCGTATTTAAACAGCGTGATCATGGCTAAAGCTTCAAACAGTGAAAAATGCTTTCCAAGTAAAAGACCGATAAGTACAATAACAAAAAACAAGCTTGCCGTTGGACTATCAGGCACAAATAATAAAAACTTCTTAGGTGTTTCCGCTAATTGACTTCCATACCAAATATATCCATAGATTGTTCCTAGTATATTCACAATCAGCAAAAGCGTTAAAAAACGCTTATCTTTTAAGGTATACCATAACCAAGCCATTTAGAAAGTCTCCTTTACATTTAATCTCTTCTTTATTATGTACAGTTTTTGAACAATAGCAAGCACCTATCTTATTGATGTAAAACACAGCATTAAATAAATTCAAAAAAAAAACCAGCCCTTTGGCTGATTTTTACTATTCTTTCCCTAAGTTGCCGACAAATTCCGAGAGCGTTTTCAATTCTTTATCTGAACCTTTGAAAACACCTTTTGGCATATTGCCTTTACCATTTTTTGCGATATTGGCGATTTCTTCAGGAGATAAATCAATTCCTGTTAAAGCTGGAGCCGCAGGGCCTCCTTGTAAATTATCACCATGACAGGTCAAGCACGTTTGCTCTTGCATGATTTTGTAGCCTTCTGAATTTTTGTCAATCGCTACTTCTTCTCTAATTTTCCCTTGCTCTTCACGCGCTTTCCAATCCACCTGTGTCGCTGACTGCCACGTTAGGAAAAAGACTGCTGCTATAGCCAAAAGCATGAATCCTGTTGCAAACGGCCTCTTAGCTGGTCGTCTTTCTGGCCCTCGATCAATGAACGGAGCAAGCATTAATGCGCCAAATGCAATCCCTGGAATAATAAATGCACCTATAATATTATATGGACCAGAAGCAAATGAATATTTAAGCAATTGATATAGGAACAAAAAATACCAGTCAGGAAGAGGCAAGTACCCCGTATCAGTCGGATCGGCAATACGTTCAAGAGGAGATGGATGAGCGATGGTTAAACATAGATAACCGATTAAAAAAACTGCCCCTACCATCCATTCTTTTAGTAAAAAGTTTGGCCAGAATGCTTCTGTTTTCCCTGGAAATTCAGAGTAATCTTTTGGAATATTGGGTTTTCGTTCTGCAGGAACACGTGAATCTCCAACAAACTTCATCCCTTTACCACGATGCATGTTCTCCCTCCTTTTTCTCACTGTTCTAGTGAAAGTACTAACAACGGAGTATGTGCTTGATGCATATGATGACTAGTGTGATTGAATACTTGAATAAAGTGTATAAAATTTTATAGTGGTCCTGAAATTCCTTGTTTACGAATCATTAAGAAGTGGGCACCCATTAAGCCAAGTAGAGCTCCGGGTAAAAAGAATACGTGAATGGCGAAAAAGCGAGTTAGTGTTTGAGCACCAACGATGTCTGGATGTCCTGAGAGTAATGTCTTCACTTGCTGGCCTATAATTGGTGTGGATTCAGCAATTTGCAAACCTACTTTCGTTGCAAATAGCGCTTTCATATCCCACGGCAACAAATAACCTGTAAAACCTAAACCTAACATAACAAAGAAAATTAACACACCCACAATCCAGTTTAACTCGCGGGGTTTTTTGTATGCTCCTTGGAAGAAAACACGCAGTGTATGTAAAAACATCATGACGATAACCAAACTTGCTCCCCAGTGATGCATACCTCGAACAATTTGTCCGAAAGCGACTTCATTTTGCAGATAATAAACGGATTCCCATGCATTTTTTATATCTGGTACATAATACATGGTTAAAAACATGCCTGATAAAATTTGAATAACGGTAACAAAAAACGTTAATCCACCAAAACAATACACAAATGCTGAAAAGTGATGTGCAGGATTTACGTGCTCTGGCACTTCATGATCGGCCACATCTCGCCATAAAGGAGTAATATCTAGCCGTTCATCCACCCAGTCATAGATTTTATTCAACATTTTCTATGCCCCTCCTTGTGGTTTGGCTTTTCCTAGATATAACGTACCGCCTTTTACTTTTTGAACGTATACATCTAACGGTCCCATCGGTGGTGTCCCCGGTACATTTTTACCGCTTTTTTCATACATTCCCCCATGACAAGGGCAGTAGAAACGGTGTGGATAGTTTTTGTCACCAGCCCAGTTAACCGTACAGCCTAAATGCTTACAAATTGGTGACAGCGCGACGATTTCACCTTTATCAGTTTTGTACACCCAAGCCGATCTTGGCTCTTCTGATTTATGCCACGCATCCACTTGCTTGATTTTAAAATCGACACGTTTCGGCTCTTTTGTAATGTCTTTAACCTGCGCCACAGCTACTAAATCCTGACCCGCTTCTTTTTCTAAAATTGGATCTACTGCGAAGCGCACCATTGGCATTAACATTCCAGCAGCCATAAATCCCCCTACACCAGTGAGCGTATAGTTTAAAAACTGTCGTCTTGATACCCGATCACCCATGCTTTTCCCCCCTTTAAAAAAGTTCAGTCCAGAGAATTTTGGACACATGATGGACCATTCTATTAAACTAGGACATAATCATGATATATTAATATTTCTGGAAGGTCAATACAATAAAAACCTAAAACATGGAAATAATCTTTATTTTTCTAAATTTTTCGTCATTATTTTGTTTGCGCTTCCATTACTTATTCTACAGTCTTTTTAAACACTCCATTTCTCTAAAAAAATCGGCAGGAGCTGTTGAACTTGTTCATGTATGAGCGTATACTTATGCGACTCGTCTATATGCTCAAGCGGTAAAGCAGGTATCCAAATGCAGTGAGCCCCTATTTCTTTTTCATATTGCAGCCAGTCTCGGTCGCTAGTAAGCACAAAAAGATGTTTGACTTCATTGTCATTTATATGCTCATTCCAACGAAGTAATGTTTCATAAACAGCAGCTACTCCATCTTTTTTTAAATATGTAAAACTAGGTGTTAAAATCACTCTTCCTTTAAATTGCCTCTCTAACTCTTCAGTAAGAGCAGTCGTATATTCACTCATAGATGCAGTAAGCTTTAAATCTTCTCCGAAATCAATCGGAATGAGTGGAACCAATACAGTATCAACATAACTTTTGGATTGTAAGTATACATCCATTTCCTTGGCCTGAAGCTTCAACTTCCTTCTCCTCTCAGCAAGCCCGCTAAAGCTTGTCTTATTTATTTTCCAAAATGAATAAGGAGATAAAAAAAGAGATTGACCTTTTTCTAAGAAGCTAGCCAATCCCTCATTTATCTACTGTACATAATGGTTATTTAAATATTCGCTTAAGCGCTGAAATTCCTCTTTATCGTTTTCATCTAATGCTTTATCAATTAGTTCCATGATTTTTGATCGCTGAAACTTCTGAATAGATTCTTCCAATATTTGCTCAGCTAATACTCTGTCTTTTTCATTTGTTTGATTAGCTTTTGGCATATACGGATTGTCTTCCAGTACAGCCACATATTGAGGCGATGAATACAACGATCGGAAGTTTAATTGAATATAAATGTCTTCTTCTCGATTCAAACGAATATCATGAAATGATTTTTCTGCATCAGTTGTCATGATATTTTCTTTATAGAAACGAAATGGAGGGTCTTCCACACAGTGCGTAGACATCACCATCCCGCGAGGACAAAACTGTGCTTGCTCAACGAAGTGAACTCGTTTCATCAATTGATCATGGCTCATCAAATAATTTAAAATCCATACACATTCTCTTCGCTTCAGCTGATAATTCGTTAAAAACCAGCGAACAAATTCTTTTTTCTCGTTGACAGTAACAGGGGTCGTCATATTCTCACTTCCCTCCTCTGTGTTTAAACTCTCAGTTAAAACACCTTTTACAGTTATTTATTCCACACGGCAGCAATAAAATCCTCTGAACTATTATTTATTCTTCTAATTGAAATAATATGTCTTGAATTTCATCTACTGTTGGATCCATTGCTAATAAGGCTTGGAAAATCCCCTTCGCTTTCGAGCGCTGTCCTTCTTCTAATAAGAAGTAGCCATACTCTTCTAAAAACCCATACTCTTCTTTAAAAACAGTGTATGCAGATTCGTAGTATTTTAGCGCTGCTTCATAATTTTCTAATTCTTGGTGAGCTTTTGCTAAATCCCATTCAAAATGAGGGTCATGCTCATTATATTCTTTGGCGTGCTCGATATTCTCTACTACATCTTCATATCTCTCTTGACTCATATAAAGTTTAGAGAGAGTTAAAATGGCTTCAATATACCCTGGATCTAGTGCAATCGCTTGTTGAAATGCCGATTCAGCCTCTTCTTCTAGACCGCGCTTTAATGCTATCTTCCCTTTAAAAAAGTAAAGTTCTTTTTGAAATTCATCCTGCGCAATACCTTCGTTAACAGCCACCGCAGCCTCTTCTAGCATCTCTTCATGCTCATATGATTTTGCTAAATATAAATAAAGAGAATGGTACTCACGGTCTAGCTCTTTTAGTTCTGTGAACTTTTCAATAGCGGTCTGATAATGACCTGCTTGATACGCTGAAATCGCATATTCAAATAGTGTGTTAATCTCAAGCTTATCTTTTAGCGCTTGATCAAAGTAAGGAAGCGCTTCTTCGAACTGACCGATACCTGCTAAACTTTCAGCTAATCGCTGACGAAGATCTGTGCCGTTAAATTCTTTTTCTGTTTTTAGCAGCGTTTGATAAAAAGGAATCGCCTTTTGATAAATTCCTTGACTGCTGTAAAATTCACCGAGCCCAAAATCTATAACCGGCTCATTTGGAAGCATTTTTTTCGCTTCCATTAACTTTTGCTCACTTACTTCACTAAGGCCTTGCATTTGATATAAGTCAGCTACAAGAAGCAGAGCTGGCACGTAGTTATCATCTTCGCTGCTAATTTGATTTAAAATATGAATCGCTTCTTCTTCTTCTTCTAAATCGATAAGCATTTCAGCTTTTAATAAATACAGCTCGCCTTCTTCTGGGTATTTAGCGATGAGCTCGTCTATTAAAGGCAGCGCATCATTTACTAGTCCCCACTCTTGAAGCTGTTCAGCCATTAAAAATTTTTCTTCGTCTGTAGCTTTATCTTTCAATTCATGAATAAGGGCAAGACCTTTTTCAATTTCATTGGATTCTACGTAACCTATCGCGCGGTCTAGTTCTTTCACACACAATTCTCCTTTATTATTACATTCACTTTTTATATACAAATAAAACGAATTAATTTTCTATTCTTTTCAAACCGAAGCAAGAACACATGCTTCTATACACCATGATAAAATAGTTTGAGCGTTTGTTCAACAAATCAATTTGAATACGCTTACATTTTTCGAATAAAAATCCGAACGAGTTTGATTCTCTATTAAGAATATCAATTCATCGTTCGGATTTTCCTTCAACCAAAATGCGCTTGTTCCAGCCTCTTTCTTATTCGCTTAGTTTATCAAGATCTTCAAAGAAAGTAGGATAGGAGACGTGAATAGCTTCACTTCTCATTAGTGTTACCTCTCCCGTTGCAATGGCTGCTGCGACCGCAAGCATCATTCCAATTCGATGATCTCCATAGCTGTCTACTTCACCACTTTTTAGAGCCGCCTTGCCTTCAATGATGAGGCCATCAGCTGTTGGAGTAACAGAGGCACCGAGCTTGCTTAACTCCGTTGCAACCGTATCGATACGGTTCGTTTCTTTTACTTTTAATTCTTCGGCATCTTTAATAACTGTTTTCCCATTGGCCTGAGTCGCCAAAAGAGCGATTACTGGAATTTCATCAATTAAACGAGGAATTACATCCCCTCCAATTTCAATCCCTTTCAACTGAGACGTTTCAATCGTCAAATCGCCAATAGGCTCTCCATTTTGAATACGTTCATTAGAAATTGTAAGGCGTGCACCCATTTGCTGAAGCACATCAATAATACCTGTTCTTGTAGGGTTGAGTCCGACGTTTTTCAAAACGATTCGGCTGTTTGGAACAATGGCTCCTGCAACAAGAAAGAACGCGGCTGAAGAAATGTCACCAGGTACGTATACATCCGTTCCGCGCAGAGATTGTCCTCCTTCAATGCTTACAGTCGTTCCATCTACCTCTACGTCTACTCCAAAGGCGCGAAGCATACGCTCTGTATGGTCCCGTGATGTAAAAGGCTCGGTTACTTTTGTTGTGCCTTCCGCATGAAGTCCCGCTAGTAAAATCGCTGATTTTACTTGTGCACTTGCTACAGGAGAATGGTAATGAATTGCTTTTAAAGCTCCTCCTCGAGTGGATAAAGGCGTATATTGGCCGTGCTCACGCCCATCAATCTTTGCACCCATAGAGCGCAGGGGCACCGTAACGCGGCTCATAGGACGCTTGGCAATCGACTCATCTCCAATTAGAGACGTATGAAATGGCACACCTGCAAGAATCCCAAGCATTAAACGAGTAGTCGTTCCTGAATTTCCTACATCTAAGATAGAAGCAGGTTCACTTAACCCTTCGATACCTTTACCTTCTACTTCGACATACTCGTCTTCTCTTTTAATCGATACGCCCATCTTTTCAAAACACGAAATCGTACTTAAGCAATCTTCCCCTGCTAAAAAATGATTAATCGTTGTTTTCCCTTCTGCCATCGCTCCGAACATCACAGCTCTGTGAGAAATCGATTTATCTCCAGGAATAGAAATTTCTCCTTGGAGAGATGAAAGATTAGTTTTTAATTGTTTTCCACTCATTTCATTCACACCTTTCGTACATTAAGAAATAAACGTCTGATATTGATGCTGATGGAGACACGCTCTTGCCCGCTTTCTATCTTCCTCTGTTTGAAAGCTCAAACGTAATACTCCGTATATGTCTTCTCGTGTTTCTAAAATTCGAATGTTTGTAATACTGATTTCATCTTCTGCTAAATAACCCGTTACTTCTGAAATAATCCCCGGATAGTCAGGAACATCCACATAGAGATCATAAAAGGATGGAATCGCTCCTTTGGTTCGTACAGGAAGCTGATCTCTAAATTGTTTTGCTTGTGAAAAATATGTATAGATATCGTTCGCGTCTTTTCGTTCGATCATATTTCGCACGTCGTTCATTTCTTCAAGCCAGTGGTCAAACATTGAAAGAAGCGCATCCTGGTTATGAAGCAAGATATCTCTCCACATCGCTGGACTGCTTGAAGCAATACGTGTAATATCACGAAACCCTCCAGCTGCAAGCTGCGAAACTAGCTGGTTGTCTTGTTGGTAATATTCTGCTTGATGAACAAGGCTTGCAGCAATAATATGAGGAAAATGGCTGATGACACCCGCTAATTTATCATGTTCTTTTGGTGACATCACAATAATTTTAGCTTTTGTACCACTTAGCAATTCCTTTAAACTGCCTAAAGCCTGCGAAGAAGTAGAAGATGAAGGTGTTAATACATACATTGCATTTTCAAACAAATGAGCTTTAGAAGCAGCTACTCCGCTTTTATGAGACCCAGCCATTGGGTGACCGCCGATAAACTCAATACCTTTAGCAATAAGAGCTCCCGCTGTTTTCACGACCTCTTCTTTTGTACTTCCTACGTCTGTGACGATAACAGACTGTTTAAGCGTAAAATATTCTAACTGTTTTAGCACTTCTGCTGCTTGAGTGACCGGAATGGCAATAACAATATAATCCGCTTGCTCCGCGCCTTGTTGTAAAGAAGAAGCCGCTTGGTCAATTACACCTAGAGTTTTGGCAAGCTCCAGCTGCTCTTGATTAATGTCAAAACCTATTACATCAAGATGATGATGCGTCTTTTTTATATTAAGTGCCAGCGATCCTCCAATTAACCCCAAACCTATAACAAAAACATTTTCTTTCACTTTCCTTCACCTCATTGTACATATGAAGATGAGAGTGTGAAATCACACTCTCATCTTTTACTATATTAGGTATTAAGCTTTCGCTGCTGCTTGGTTAACAAACTGCTGAAGCAATTCAATAATTTGTTCATTTTGTTCTTTTGTTCCCACTGTAATACGAACGGAAGTTGGGAAGCCTAATGCATTCCCTGAACGAACAATAAATCCGCGTTGCAATAAAAATTGAAACACTTCATCGCCTTGACGGCCAAAATCGATTAGAACAAAATTAGTGAAAGACGGATAATAGTTTAAGCCATTCTTATCACAGAAAGCATAGTATTGCTGCAAACCTTCTTCATTTTTCTTTTTACACTCTTCAATGAACGCTTGGTCTTCAAGAGCAACGATTGCTGCTTTTTGAGCCATGCGGCTTGTATTAAAAGGTTCACGAGCCGGCTCAATTTTTTGTAGCAATGATTCGTTTGCAATACCGTAACCAATGCGCAAAGAAGCTAAGCCGTATGCTTTTGAAAATGTGCGAAGTACAATTAAGTTTTCGTATTCATTCAAAAACTCTACCGTATCCGGATAGTCGGCTTGATCTGCTGCATACTCAAAATAGGCTTCATCCATAACGATTAATGTATGCTTAGGAACTTGTTTCATAAAAGAAATTAACTCATCGCCCTTCACATACGTTCCCGTTGGATTATTAGGACTGCATACCCACACAATTGTCGTATTTTCATCAATTGCACGAAGCATAGCATGTAAATCATGATCTCCGCCGCGCAGCGGTACTTCACGAATTTCTGCGCCTTCAATTACGGCATTGTGCTTATATTGAGGAAATGACGGCGTCGGCATGACAGTATTGGTATCAGCCGATAGCAAAGCTCGGCAAATAATTTGAATGACTTCATCAGACCCATTTCCAAAAATCAGCTGATCTTGCACTACGCCTACGTGCTTTGCTACTGCTGCACGCAGTTCAGCTGCATAGCCGTCTGGATAAAGCGCCATATTTTCGATTTCTGCAGCAATCGCCTCTTTTACTAAAGCAGAACTGCCGTAAGGATTTTCATTAGACGCTAATTTTACAACGCGATCTAAATTAAATTCACGCTTTACTTCTTCAATTGGCTTACCTGGTTTATATGGAGATAAAGTTAGTAATTGTTCTTTTACCTTCAACGTGTTACACCTCGCATTTTTGTATAGGCGAAACGATGGATGCAACATACTCCTCAATTTGATTTAATCCGTCTCGGCGTGTATCCTTATTTAAAAGAACTTGTTCAAGCTGGCCAATTTTATTAACAATTGCACTTCCAATTACAATGCCGTCGCTATGTTCTTTTAATACCTCTACTTGTTCACTTGTTGAAATCCCAAAACCGACGGCAACCGGTATAGAAGCTGCTGCTTTCACATCTTCTAAAAAGGTGCCAATATCAGCTGGCAACGTAGAGCGAACCCCAGTAACGCCTAAAGACGACACGCAATATAAGAAGCCCGTTGCATCTGCAGCGATTTTTTGGATACGCTCTTTAGATGTAGGAGCAACCATTGAAATGTAGGCAACTTCATTTTCAGCGGCAAGCTCTCGGATACGGCCACTCTCTTCGTACGGTAAATCCGGAATTAGCACTCCATCTATTTCATTTTCTCGCATTAACGCGAAAAAGGATTCTAAACCTAATTGTAACACAGGATTAAAATAGGTAAAGAGAATTACCGGTATTTTCACACCTTTTTTTCTCATCACCGATACAAGCTTAATGGCTTTTGAAATAGACATGCCGCCAGATAAAGCTCTTTTAGACGCCTCTTGAATAATTGGACCATCTGCTAAAGGGTCAGAATATGGTACGCCCAGCTCTAAAATAGAAGCACCTTGCTTTTGCAAAGACAAAGCAATTTCCACCGTTGCATCTTCATGAGGATCTCCTGCCGTAATAAATGGAATAAACAATGTTTCATGTTTAGGTAGTCTCGCTTCAAACGTATTCATGTTCTTCTTCCTTCCCTTCTAGCAAGTTTACTAATGTATGAACGTCCTTATCTCCTCGACCTGACAAGCAAATTAAAATGGTTTCTTCTTTCGTCATGCTTTTGGCCAGTTCAAATGCTTTTGCCAACGCATGGGCGGACTCAATAGCCGGGATGATTCCCTCTGTTTTCGCCAGCAGCTGAAGAGCTTCGATTGACTCATCATCCGTTACACTTTCATATTCTACTCGTCCAATAGATGAAAGGTGAGAATGCTCTGGACCGATACCTGGATAATCCAAACCTGCTGAAATAGAATAAGGCTCTGTAATCTGACCATTTTCATCTTGAAGTAAATACGTGAGCGTTCCGTGAATAACACCTTTTGTGCCTTTAGCCATTTTAGCAGCATGGAGGGCTGTATTTAGTCCTTTCCCTCCTGCTTCTACGCCGATCAAGCGTACATTTTCTTCTTTAATAAAATCATAAAACATTCCGATTGCATTACTGCCGCCTCCGACGCATGCCACGACAGCATTCGGAAGTTTGCCTTCTACCGCTGTAAACTGTTCTTTTGCTTCTTCTCCAATAATTTTTTGGAAATCTCGAACCATTTTAGGATAAGGGTGCGGTCCAATGGCCGAACCAATTAAGTAAAAATGATCTTCGCAATGTTGAACCCAGTAGCGGATTGCTTCATTTGTTGCATCTTTTAGCGTTTTTGTCCCAGAAGTTGCAGGAATGACTTCCGCTCCTAGAAGCTTCATGCGAAAGACGTTCAACGCCTGACGTTCAATATCTTCTTCTCCCATGAATACTTTACATTCCATTCCGAACTTTGCAGCTACTGTAGCTGTGGCTACCCCGTGCTGACCCGCTCCTGTTTCAGCAATAATTTTTGTTTTTCCCATACGTTTAGCAAGTAAAATCTGTCCAATGGCATTATTGATTTTGTGAGCACCCGTATGATTTAAGTCTTCACGTTTCAAATAAATTTTTGCCCCGCCGAGCGTTTCGGTAATATTATCAGCATATGTTAAAGCTGTTGGTCGCCCAGAGTAGTTAACAAGTAAGGATAGATACTCATCTTTAAATGCCGGATCTTTCATTGCTTGATTCAAAGCTGCTTCTACTTCTTCAAGTGGCTTCATTAATGTTTCAGGTACGTATTTTCCGCCAAATTCACCAAAGCGGCCAAATTCATCAGGATGATTGTATGTCATAGTATGATCTTCCTTTCAATCTCTATAATTTTTGTATAGTCCTTCGTTCCATTTGTTTCAATACCGCCAGAAATATCAATCGCCCCAGGCTTGTAGGGTAACAAGTTCTCAATGTTACAAGCATTGATTCCTCCAGCAATAAAGCATTTTTTACCTAACCTTTGGGCAGCTGATTCATACTGAGGAACGAAACTCCAATCAAAAGCGACGCCCGTTCCTCCAAATTGTTCTTTAACCTTGCTATCAATTACATACCCGTCAGCCTTTTCATATACATGCATTTGCTGCACCGTTTCTTTATTGTGAGGGAGCGCTTTCCATACTTCATATCCACGCTGCTTTAACCGACGTACGTCCGCAGCTGTTTCTTGCCCGTGGCACTGAATTACATCTAAATTTGTTACGGAGGCAATTTCAAGTATTTGATCTACCGGTGTATTAACAAATACCCCTACTAGCGAGACTTGTTTTTTTATTTCATCCGTTACAAACTCATTTACTCGTTCAGGCTTTACATATCGTTTACTTCTAGGATAGAAAATAAAGCCAATGTGAGTAGCAGCCGACTTTTCGATTAAAGCTATATCTTGTTTTGATCGAATACCACAGTACTTAATGAGCATATTCACTTTCCCCAAACAGCTTTTCAATCGCTTTGGTTTGATTATCCTGTCTCATAAGCGATTCCCCTACTAAAATAGCTTTTGCTCCCGCTTCTTTTACGTAGGAAACATCATCGTATAAGTAAATTCCGCTTTCACTCACTAGCAGCTGATTTTTCGGAACATGCTTGGCTATTTCTTTGGTCTGTTGCACGCTGGTTTCAAACGTGTGAAGATTTCGATTATTAATACCAATAATCTTCGGGGTAAATACAGCTAGCAGCTTTTCAAGCGTTTCTAGAGAATGCACTTCTACTAAACAATCTAACTCTTTTTCAGCAGCTTGAAGATAAAGCTCTTGCAATTTTAATGGTTCAAGTACTTCTCCAATGAGTAAAATAGCATCAGCACCGATTCTTGCACTTTCTTCCACTTGAATGGAATCAATGATGAAATCCTTGCGAAGCACAGGGATAGAGACATGCTGTTTAATGTCACTTAAAAACGTTCGGTTTCCTTGAAAATAGTGCTGATCTGTTAACACAGACAAAGCATCTGCTTTCCCTTTCTCGTAGGCTTTAGCAATTTCCACAGGCTGAAAATTCTCTTTTATTAATCCTTTGGAAGGAGAAGCTTTTTTCACTTCTGCAATAAGAGCCAGCTCTCGATTCGGATTTGATAAAGCGTCTAAGAATGATCGTTTTGCAACATTTTGCTGTTCGGGTAACTGTAAGTTTTGAATTTCTTCTTTTTTTGTTTCAATAATTTTATTGAGCATGTTCAACCACCTTTTTCGATTTCAATCGTTGTAATTGTGTGTATGCAGCACCTGATTCAATTGTTTCTAAAGCTACAGCTACTCCTTCTTCAAAAGTAGAAACGTTTCCGCTAACGTAAATAGCTGCAGCAGAGTTTAATACGACTGCGTTTTTAGCAGTTACATTGCTTTTATTTAAAAATAGCGATTCAATAAGCTCGGCACTCGATTTCGCATCTTCTACCACTAAGTCTTCAAGCTTCCCTCTCTGTAAGTGTACATCCTCTGGTGCAAGCGTATATTCTGTAATGACATTGCCCTGTACTTCTACAACATCCGTTACAGCCGTGGCACTGATTTCATCTAAACCGTCTCTGCCCGCAACCAGAAGGACGTGGTTAGCTCCCAGTACAACAAGCGCTTCTGCTAATTTTCGTGCAAGCTCAATGGAATAAACGCCAATTACTTGCTTTGTGCAGTTAGTAGGGTTTGCTAATGGACCTAATGCATTAAAAACCGTTCTAAATCCTAATTCCTTTCGAGTAGCAGCAACGTGTTTCATAGCAGGGTGATAAAGCGGCGCAAATAAAAAGGACATATTGAGGTCAGCCACCGCATTTTTCACTTCTTTTTCATTTCCTTGAATCCATATATCCAGATGTTCTAACACGTCGGCGCTTCCGCTTTTAGAAGATACGGCTCGATTCCCATGTTTCGCAACCTTTACTCCCGCAGCAGATGCCACAATTGCACTAGCCGTTGAGATATTAAACGTAGAGGCCCCGTCTCCTCCGGTACCGCATGTATCTACTACGTTTAATTCTTCTAGAGAAATAGCATTCATATTATTTTTCATACCTCGGACAAAACCAACAATTTCATCGACGGTTTCTCCTCGGTACGTTAAGATGGTTAGTACGCTAGCAATTTGAGCTGCCGGGACTTTACCGTTCATAATATCATTCATAATTTTTTCTGCTTCTTCCGCTGAAAGTGACTCACCGCGCAAACACTTTTTTAACAATTCTTTAAACATATACATCCTCCTTTTTATCGTAGATGTCTTGGGCTAATTGAATTGTTTTGATTAAAGCGCTAGCTTTATTGCGGGTTTCTTTCCACTCAAGCTCCGGTTTTGAGTCAGCAACCACTCCTGCTCCAGCCTGGATATAAGCGGTCTGATCTTTCAAAAGAATGGTCCGAATCGCAATGCACGAATCAATGTTTCCATCAAATCCGAGATATGCTACGGTTCCAGCATATACATTTCGCGCCACTGGTTCAATTTCATTTAAGATTTGCATCGCTCGCACTTTTGGAGCGCCAGATACGGTACCCGCTGGAAATGCAGAAAGCAGCGCATCAATGGGATGTACTTTTTCGTCAAGGCGCCCTGTCACTTTAGAAATCAAGTGCATGACGTGCGAAAAGTTAACCTGCTGCATTAATACTGGTGTTTGGACACTTCCATACTGTGCAACTCGGCCGATGTCATTTCTTGCTAAGTCCACGAGCATATAGTGTTCTGCCCGCTCTTTTTCATCGTTAATTAAGTCTTCGTATAAGCGCGCATCTTCTTCTGCATCCCTGCCACGTCTTCTCGTTCCTGCAATCGGATGAATTTCTAAATGGCCGTTTTCAATTTGAATCAACCGCTCAGGAGAACTTCCAATTAGCTCCACGCCTTTTACTTTCACGTAAAATAAATAAGGAGAGGGATTAACTAATCGCAATACTCTGTAAATATCAAATCCAGCTACGGTCGTATCAATTTGAAATCTCTGCGACAATACGGCTTGAAAAACATCTCCGCTTTTAATGTATTCCTTAATTTTTTCCACATCTTGCACAAATTTATCTTTTTGGTATGACGATGTCACGCCTTCAAAGCTAACTTCGCGCTGCTCGCTTTCAAACATCATTGGCTTTTCTTTCACCGTCTGCGCTATTCTTTCAACATATCTATTGATCTCTGCTAGAGCTTCACGGTATTTTTCTTTTTTCTGCTGCTCTTTGTCTTGCTCATTAAGCTGAATGTAGTGAATCACCATAAGCTCTTTTGTTTGATGATTGTACGCAAGCATCGTTTGACAATAGATAAAGTGAAAAGTAGGCATGTTCAAATCATTTTGGGCATGTACGTTCACTTTTTCAATTTGCGATACGGCGTCGTAGCTGATAAACCCTACTGCTCCTCCTTTAAAAGGAAGTGCAAGGTCTGGTACTTTCACTTTCAGCTCTTGCTGAATTTTACAAAACACCTCTTTAAAGCTGTCTCCTTGCAGCATAGGCTGAAGCTGCTTGTTTTTTGCTAGATAGCTTCCGTTTTCTTCCTCAACATACAAAAATGGATTTAAGCCAATAAAAGAATAATTGGACCATGGTGATGATTCATCATTACTTTCAAGCAAATATACGGCTTCATCTTTTACTTGTTGAAAAAGATCAACAGGTGTCATGCTATCGATAAATATTTTTTTTATAATTGGAATGGTTAAATACTCTGTAGAGTCTTCTAAAAAAGAAGTATACGTGTTCGTCATATCTTTCAATCCTCCATTTCATGGAGAATGAGAATAGATGAGGTTATATAAAAGAGGATATAATAAATAAACCCAAAGACACATCAAAAATGGGCCTTTGGGTATACGAATGGTAAAATTCACTCAACTAAACTCTGCTCAACTGTCTCATTCTCGTCTACCCTAATCTCAACTAAACTGTCTATTGTTTTCTCATAACTAAAATCTCTAAACTAACTTGTTACCAATTGTAGTACGTTTCAAATTCATTTGTCAACTACTATCTACTTGACTTTAGACGAAACTAAGCTTTAAGCTCTTCATTCAGCAGTTTAAGAATCACTTCATCTTCTACTTGTTGAACAAAAGGTTTGCCTATGCCTTCAAGCAGTACCATGTGAACATTGCTTGATTTAGACTTCTTGTCCGCTTTCATTCTTACAAGCAGTTTTTCAGCTGAAAGATGGTTTGGGACAGACGTCTTGTAGCCAAATTTTTCAAACCATTTCGCAATGTCGTCCACAGAGAACTGACTTTTTTCAAGAACATTGCTGACTTTCATAGCAAACAGCATACCAATCGCTACGCCTTCTCCGTGACTGATTTTTCCATAGCCGCACTCCGCTTCGATCGCATGCCCTAGCGTATGTCCAAAGTTCAGATGAGCGCGAACGCCAGCTTCTGTCTCATCTTCTTTTACAACAGATGCTTTGACTAAAATACCGTTTTGAATAGCATAAATTAATTTTTCATCTTTTAAATCAGTCAGCGATTGTATATTTTGCTGAAGCCATTTATAAAATTCTTCATCGTGAATAAAAGCGTGTTTAATCACTTCTGCAAAACCGGAACGCCACTCTCTTTCGGGAAGCGTTTTAAGAAGATCAATATCATAAACAACCGCTTCAGGCTGATAAAAAGCACCAATCATATTTTTTCCAAGCTCATGATTAATGGCTACTTTACCGCCTACAGCACTATCGTGAGCAAGAAGCGTCGTTGGCACTTGAATAAAAGAAATTCCTCTCATATAAGTAGCGGCTACAAATCCAGCTAAATCGCCTACTACCCCTCCGCCAAAAGCAATAACGAGCGCATTGCGGTCAAGCTGCTGTTCGAGCGCAAATGTCTGACAATCGTAGTAATGTTGAAATGACTTTGCATGTTCACCGCTTGGCACTACGTATTTAGCCACTTTAAACTTTGTATCGATCGCTTTTACAACCGCTTCTCCATAATATGAATCTACAGCTGAATCGGTGATGATTAACACGGACGACAGATTAGGTTTTACACTCTCGATAATAGAAGGCAGCTTTTCAATTAATCCATTTCCTAAATAAAGAGGATATGTTTTGGATAAAGTTTGAATATCAATTTGCAACATTAAAACTCCCTCGCATGTGCACGCATTTTCTCAATATTTTCAGCAATTAAATCAATTCGGTCTTGTCCAAACTGTTCGATTAGCGCATCAGCCAATTCCCAAGCTACAACGGCTTCTGCTACAACGCTTGCCGCCGGCACAGCGCAGCTGTCTGAACGTTCGATGCTTGCCTCGAAGGCTTCTTTTGTTTCAATATCAACACTTTTTAACGGCTTGTAAAGCGTTGGAATAGGCTTCATTACTCCGCGTACTACAATTGGCATACCTGTTGTCATGCCGCCTTCAAAGCCGCCTAAGTTGTTTGTTTTACGGGTATACCCGTTCTTTTCATCCCATAGAATTTCGTCATGAACTTCGCTTCCTGGTCTGCGAGCCGCTTCAAATCCAATCCCAAACTCAACGCCTTTAAATGCATTAATGCTCATAACAGCTGCAGCAATCTTCGCATCTAATTTACGATCGTAATGAACATAGCTGCCTACTCCTGCTGGCACGCCTTCAATAATAACTTCTACTACGCCTCCGATAGAATCGCCATTTTTCTTAGCATCATCGATTGCTTGCATCATGTCTTTCTCAACAGCTGAGTCAAAACATCTTACTGGAGAAGCTTCAGTGACTTCTTGAAGTTCCTCTAAGCTTTTGTATTGAGGCGGATTTGCCTGTACGCCGCCAATTTCTAATACATGTCCAGCTACAGAAATCCCGAACTGAGCAAGGATTTGACGAGCGACAGCACCTGCTGCTACCCTTACAGTTGTTTCGCGAGCTGAAGAACGTTCTAATACATTTCTCATATCGCGATGACCATATTTAATAGCGCCGTTTAAATCGGCATGCCCTGGTCTTGGTCTTGAGATTTTACGCTTTACTTCTTCTGATTCTTCTTCAGAAATTGGCTCGATGCCCATAATTTTTGTCCAGTGTTTCCAGTCGTTATTTTCTACCGCTAACGTAATAGGAGATCCTAGCGTATAGCCGTGGCGGACACCGCTTAAAATTTCCGCTTGATCTTTTTCAATTTGCATACGTCTTCCGCGACCATGACCTTTTTGTCTTCGCGCTAAATCTGTATTGATGTCTTCGGCTGTTAAAGGAAGCCCGGCGGGAACACCCTCTAAAATAGTAGTCAATTGTGGACCATGTGATTCTCCTGCTGTTAAATATCGCATAATCGTACCTCCGCTTAATATGTATTATTCGTCAGAATTTTTCCATTTTTAAATATGACTATACCATACTATAACATAAGAATGTACAAAAAGTTTCACCTCAGCTTTTAAGAAACCGCTTCAGGTTGTCTCGATTAAATGGTCTTTACTTTTCTGTAAAAAAACGTATCAGCCGTTTCAAATCCATACTTTTGCGGAGTAAAAACCTGCTCTGTGCTACCTACAAATAAGATGCCGCCAGGTGCTAAAGCTCTGCTAAATTTTTCATATAAAGCATGCTTTGCTTCATCTGTAAAATAAATAAGCACATTTCGACAAACAATCAAGTCAACGTTTTTTGGAAAAGAGTCTGACAGTAAGTTATGTTTCTGAAAAACAACTGTTTTTTTGATTTTTTCATCTAATAAGTACCCGGTTCCTCTTTTTTGAAAGTACTTATTTTTCATCGAAACAGGCATCTCCTGAAGTGAACGTTCATCATAAAAGCCTATTTTTGCTTTTTCTATCACTTTTTCATCCAAATCAGTCGCTAATATAGAAATACGCGAAAGAGGAAACAATGTTGATAAAACCATCGCTAGTGTATATGGCTCTTCCCCTGTTGAACAGGCAGCGCTCCACACTTTCAGGTCTGTTTTTCCTTTTACAAGAGCCGGTAAAATTTTTTGCTCCAATATATCCCACCGCTGATAGTTACGATAAAACTCTGAAACGTTAATCGTCATCCGATCTAAAAACTCCTCAAGCAGTTCGCTGTTACTGCTCATCGCTCGATAATATTCAAAAAAACTAGAAAAACCTTTTTTTTCATAAAGGGAGGTGAGGCGGCGTTTCATTTGAGACTGCTTATATAGTGATAAATCAATGCCTGTTTTTATTTTTATTTTCTCCACAAACGCGTCGTATTCGTCTATCATTTTCGACTCTCCTTTCTCATTTCTATACGTTTATGTTAGACGTATAAGGAAATAAAACCTTTATATACGCTTATCTTCTTAATTAATATATCGGAATACATTGTGAAAATGTTTATGTAGAGAGATATTCGCAATCAATAGCCTAGGACCTATGTATAAACACAATAAAAAAGACGAATGAAAATTCATTCGTCTCCTTGCGCTATCTAAATTAGTAAATCCAAGCGTCTGCGTCTTTTTTATAGAAAGTCAGCTCTTCACTTTCAAAGAATAAGCTGATTTCACGCTCCGCACTTTCTGGTGAATCTGAGCCGTGAATAATATTCTTATCAACAATCAGTCCATAATCACCTCGAATAGTTCCAGGAAGCGCTTCTTGAGGGTTAGTTTTCCCCACCATTTGACGTGATACTGAAATCACGTTTTCACCTTCCCATACCATAGCAAAAACTGGACCTGATGTGATAAATTTCACTAACTCACCGAAGAAAGGTTTCTCTTTATGTTCACCGTAGTGTGTTTCAGCTAATTCCTGCGAAATATGCATAAGCTTAGCTCCGACTAATTGAAAACCTTTTTTCTCAAAGCGAGAAATAACCTCACCAATAATGCTTCTTTGTACCCCGTCTGGTTTGACCATTAAAAACGTTTTTTGTATCATTTTACTCTCCACCCCTGAAGTTCATGATATGTAAACAAGTTTTGAAAGCGCAATCACACCTCATGAAGATATTAACATTGTTTCGAGCAGTTTACAACTTATGAAAGTAAATAAATCAAAATTTCCGTTTTCCAATGTACTTCGCAATTTGATGCAGCGTTTTTTTCGCCTTGTTTGGCGGCAGTTCTTCTAAAATACTCATCGCTTTTTGCAGATAACGATCGCTCATCTCAAATGAACGTTCAATGGCGTTAGAAGATTTAATATCAGAAATAATTTCATTGATCAGCTCTTGCTCATATTCCCTCTCGAAAAGCTGTTCTACTTTATCTCGAAACTCAGCATTTTCAATGGCATACAAAACTGGCAGCGTAATATTTCCTTGCAGTAAGTCGCTGCCAACTGGTTTCCCAAGCTGTTCTTCTGATGAGATAAAATCTAAAATGTCATCGGTAATTTGAAATGACATTCCCACGTAATATCCAAACCAAAATAAACGTTTATGTATATCTTCAGGAGCTCCCGCTGCAATTGCACCTAACTGACAGCTTGCAGCAATTAGCAGTGCCGTTTTACGTTTAATTCTACGCAGATACACGCGTAAGTTTTGGTTTAGATTGTATTTGTCCTTAATCTGTTCAATTTCACCGAGCGTTAATTCCACCATCGTATTAGATAAAATTTTATGTGCTTCCACATCTTTAACCTCACTCATAACTTCAAGCGCACGAGCAAAGATGTAATCCCCTGTATACATAGCAATACGATTGTCCCATTTTGCCTTAATTGTTGGTTTTCCGCGTCGCTTATCAGCGTCATCAATAACATCATCATGAACAAGAGACGCCATATGAATCAGCTCAAGCGCTACTGCCACGTGTTTGATTTGGTCGATGTTGTAATGCCCAAATTTAGCTGCCAACAAAACAAATACAGGGCGAATTCGTTTCCCCCCTGCTTGTAAAAGGTGAAGAGAAGCATCTGTGATAAGTGTTTCATCGGTATGAACAGTTTGTTCAAGTTCTTTCTCAATAAGGGTAATATCCGTATTCAAAAAAGCGTACATCATTTTTAGTTTCATTGGACTCACCTTGCATTATATATTCATTCTTTACTCCTTATCCTACAGGCTGTTGCACCTGTAGGACAAGCTTTTTCTCTTTTATCGTTTGTACCCTAGATGCATCGCTGCTACTCCACCTGTGTAAGATTTCACTTCAACATCTGTCAAACCGGCTTCACGGAACATATCAGCCAATTGCTTTTGACCTGGAAAGTCCCTTGCTGACTCTTGAAGCCATGAATATTCATCATAGCTTTTAGCGACCATCTTTCCAAGCGCAGGCATAATATACTTAAAGTAAAGCAAGTACATTTGTCGGTAGCCGATCATCGTGGGCTGAGACGTTTCAAGGCAAACCACTTTTCCGCCAGGTTTCACGACGCGCTGCATTTCCTTTAAAACTTGAAGGTAATCGGGCACGTTGCGCAGTCCGAATCCAATCGTTACATAGTCAAATGAATTATCTTCAAAAGGAAGTTCCATTGCATTGCCATGTAGTAAGGTAATATTTGAAAAAGGTGAGTTTTTTACTTTCTCTTCACCAATCTTTAGCATATTTTGACTAAAATCCAGGCCAACTGCCTCTCCTGTTTCTCCAACTGCTTCAGCCATAGCTAGCGTCCAATCCGCAGTTCCGCAACAAACATCTAAAGCTTTTGTTCCTTTTTGAACATTCATTCGCTTCATCGTATCTTTGCGCCATGCCTTATGACGCTGAAAACTAATAACAGAATTCATTTGATCATAATTTTTGTATATTTTTTCAAATACGCCATGGACACGCTGTTCTTTTGATTGCTGCATATCTCTATCCTTCTCCTACGACATTTTTCAGCACTTCTAAGCTAGATGTAAGTTCATCTAAGTGCTCTCTTAAAAACTCATTCATCACAAATTCACTTCGTAAGTATCCTCTAACAATGTTTACAGACTGTTGAGTATACGAATAAAGGTATTCTTTTATTTGTTCTTGATTCATACCAATTTGTTTGCAATAGTTTAGCAAGAGAGTAGACTCTTTATGCTGCAATGACTTTAATTGCTTTAATATCCCGTTCAAATACGCTGCATGTTTTAAAAGTTCTTTCCACTCTTCACGTTCAAAATAGTCACATAAGCATCTTACAAACGATGATTCTGCTGCTAAAAAACTATTCATAACGTCGTGTGGATTAGTAGAGCGATTGTTATAAATGTGTATCTTAGCGATATTAATTTCTTTAATAGCAGATGCTATAACTTTCATTAAATTCAGCTGGTTGCTTTGAGCTAAATAGTAATAGTACAGGCCGCTGTAATAATCTCCGGCCAAAACTACCAGCTGCCGCTCATGCAGCTTTCCTTCATTTCCGCTAACATTTTGAGTGGAGACTAGATCGTGGGTATCAAGTGCGGTTTGAACGAGCATCACAGATAGCACAGAGCTGTTCTTTTTTTCTTCTTCCATTGAAAGAGTATCTAAGAACGAACACATGTACAGTAATCTATTTTCATCAATACGCGGATGATGAATATATTTTTTTACATATGGATGACTTAATTCAACATGAAGCTGTTCTTTCATGTTGGCCACAATATCATAGATGGTTTTTACGCTCATCATCCTTGTCTCCCTTTCCATCACTATTTGTTTAAAGTTCTTTTAACTCCAAATCGATAGTGTCAATTATAACATAATTACATTATAAAATATCCTTTAAATTCTTTTGAAGCTTTTTCACGGTTTAAATCATTTAGCTGCTCATCCGCTTGAACACCGTTCATCTACATACCATCTGGATTTCTTAGACAGTAATTTAAGATATTGCTTTTAGTTTCACCATGTTTTTCCTGTTCTTATTCATTTATTTTAAATATAAATAAAAGCAGGAAAATCCCTGCTTATTTTTTCGTATCGGATTCAATTTCTCCGTGAACAGTCTGAATGACGGCTTTGCCACGAATTTTAATTGCGGATGTATGCTCAGTAAACTGCGCAATCATTACTTCGCCTTTATCTAGTTTTTCTGAATGATGAAATCGCGTATCTGCTCCTCGCGTTAAGCCAATTACGTTAACTCCATCTTCGACCGCTTTAATGACAATATACTCCGGCGTTCCTTTTTGTGTCATATTCTCTTCTCCTTCATCATCCACATTATGATTTAATCAGTGATAAAACTTCAGCTCTAGAACTTGCATCGTGTTCTAACACTCCGCGTACAGCAGAAGTGATTGTCATAGCTCCAGGCTTTTTAATGCCTCGCATGGTCATACACATGTGCTCTGCTTCCACTACTACCATTACCCCGTGCGGCTCTAATGTTTCTACAATAGAATCCGCCACTGTAGATGTAATTCTCTCCTGAAGCTGAGGACGTTTCGCAACAGCTTCTACTGCTCTTGCCAGCTTACTTAAACCGGTCACTCGTCCGCCTTTTGGAATATACGCAACATGAGCTTTTCCATAAAAAGGCACTAAGTGATGTTCACACATAGAGTAAAAAGGAATATCTTTTACAAGCACTAGCTCTTCATGATCTTCTCCAAAAACTGTTTTAAAATGTTCTTTTGGATCTTCATTCAACCCGGAAAAGACTTCCTCATACATTTTAGCTACTCGCTTTGGTGTATCTAATAATCCTTCACGGTTTGGATCTTCGCCAATTGCTTCTAAAATTAGTCTCACGGCTTGTTCGATCTGTGGTTTATTTACAGATGACATGTTGTTGCCCTCCAATTCGTTGCATTACGACTTTATGAAAAAAATTCTAGCATATGTATATACCAAAGGCAAAAAAGAAAGGTCGCAAATATGCGACCTTTCAAAGCTCTTCATCAACGGCTATGAATAAAGCCATTTTATGTAGATATTATTTTACAGCATCTTTAAGAGCTTTACCTGGTTTGAATGCAGGAACTTTGCTAGCAGGAATTTCGATTTCTTCGCCAGTTTGTGGATTGCGTCCTTTACGAGCAGCACGTTCACGTACTTCGAAGTTACCAAAACCGATAAGTTGAACTTTGTCCTCAGCTTTTAAAGCTTCTAAAATTGTATCGAAAACAGCATCAACTGCTTTTGTAGCATCCTTTTTTGAAAGCTCACTTGCTTCTGCAACAGCATTAATTAATTCTGTCTTGTTCATGCCATTCACCTCCTCCCAAAATCGGATCATATAATAACTAAAAACCTTGTTAGAAAAGGAATCTAGTAATTCGTTATATCTCATTCTTTAACAAAACAAATGGATATTATACATAACCTATGTATCGACAAGCCTAATCATAAACGATTGAACTAAATAATTCAATGTTTTTCATTCATCTGCCGTATGTATGTAGTGAAAACAGTATGATCGATCGATTTCTGTTAAAAGATTAACATATTGAACAAGGCATAGCAAGCAGAAAATAACGCAGGAATAGGATAACCATGCGATCTATCACAATATATGTAAAGTTTTGTATGATCTATCCAAAAAGAAGAGGCTCCTTTATGAGGAGCCTAACGTTACATGCTTATAGAATAATCGCGATTAAACCTCCGGATCCTTCGTTAATAATCCGTTCTAGCGTTTCTTTTAACTTATATCGTGCATTTTCAGGCATCAGCGACAGCTTTCCTTGAATTCCTTCTCTTACAATTGAACTTAGAGAGCGGCCAAATATATCTGAATTCCAAATTGAAAGCGGATCATCTTCAAAGTCTTGCATCAAATAACGAACTAATTCTTCGCTTTGCTTCTCCGTTCCGATAATCGGCGCAAATTCTGATTCTACATCCACTTTAATCATGTGTATAGAAGGTGCCACTGCTTTTAAACGAACTCCAAAACGCGATCCTTGGCGAATAATTTCAGGTTCATCAAGGCTCATATCCGAAAGCGAAGGTGCAGCTACACCATAACCCGTTTGTTTAACCATACGAAGGGCATCAGAGACTTGATCATACTCGGTTTTTGCATGCACAAAATCTTGCATTAACTGCAGCAAATGATCTCTTCCGCGAATTTCTACTCCCACGATTTCTTTCAAAATCTGGTCGTATAAGTCATCTGGAGCATATAAGTCAATTTCAGCAATTCCCTGCCCCATCTCAATTCCGGCTAATCGAGCCTGATCGATAAACTCAAACTGGCTAAATTGCTCTACTACCCGTTCAACGTCTCTCAGCCTCTTAATATCTTTTACCGTTTCTTTAACGGCTTCTTGATAGCTTTCACGCAGCCAATGTTTATCTTTTAAAACCATTACCCAGCTTGGTAGATTAACGTTGACTTCTAATACAGGGAACTCGTAGAGTGCTTCTCTTAATACGTTCATCACATCAGTATCGCGCATGCTTTCCACGCTCATCGCTAATACTGGAATATCATATTTTTCATTAAGCTTTGCACGAAGCTTTTCTGTATCAGGATGATATGGCTGTACGGTATTAATAACCATGATAAATGGTTTGCCTACTTCTTTTAATTCATTAATGACGCGCTCTTCTGCTTCCACGTAATCTTGACGAGGTATATCTCCAATTGAGCCATCTGTTGTAATGACGACACCAATCGTTGAGTGTTCTTGAATTACCTTTCTCGTTCCAATTTCAGCCGCTTCGTGAAATGGAATGGGTTCTTCATACCAAGGTGTATTGATCATTCGAGGTCCGTTTTCATCTTCGTACCCTTTAGCCCCTGGCACCGTATATCCTACACAATCTACTAACCGTATGTTAACTTCTAGCCCGTCATCTACCAAAACATTAACTGCTTGATTCGGTACGAATTTCGGCTCAGTTGTCATAATCGTTTTTCCAGCTGCACTTTGTGGTAGTTCATCTTGTGTGCGAGCTCTTTCTGCCTCGTTCTCGATGTGAGGCAGGACCACCAGCTCCATAAATTTTTTAATAAATGTAGATTTTCCTGTTCGAACTGCTCCCACCACACCTAAATATATATCGCCTCCTGTACGTTCAGCGATATCTTTAAATACATCCACCTTTTCCAAAAGATCCCCTCCGATCTATGAGTTCATGGAATATGACATCCATTGCGAGAGTAAATTAGGACACTATATAGTTATGACGTTGTCCTATTAAAATATGACTTTTGATAGAAAAATTTATGATTTTTTTCATGCACATGCTGACTTAGTCATTCTGATTATCATTATTGGTGTACAAGAAAGAGAAAACCCCTTCTCTCTGAATATTATTCAAGGAGAAGGGGTTCATGACTTATTTTTTAAAAAATATTGGTTCATTCTTATCGTTAACTGTATAAGGAAGAGAGTAAGCAGGTACAAAATCACTGTTTTCCACAAGGAGCTTTCGTATATCTTCACCAGGTTTGTAGGAGCTTTTATGCTTTTGAATGGCATCATACAAATCAGGACGATAATCTACAAATACATCTCCCTGCCCATTAACAATTAAAGAAAGACTATTCCCTGTATATGGGCTAGTAACGACAGGAGGCTCTTTCATATTCAATTTTTTATAATTAATAGAGAATACGCCGGGAGCGATGACGTCTTTAAACGGTACGTACCCTTTATGATTTTGACGGTATATATTCAAATGTACGTTAACATCTTGAATCGTATCGGCCATCCGTAAGTCTAATAATTTAACCGTGGGCTTTGTTTCTGCATCCACAAGTACGTACGCAAATACCCCTCCGCTTTCATACGAATTTCCAGGTGCGTCTTGCATGTATCTAGGAACAATTTTCGTAAAGTCAATCGGATATTTTTGATAAATCGGCGTGTCCATATCTTTCGTTTTTATTGGCAATAAGCCTCCGCTTTCTTGTTTAAATTGATCAACCGCCGTTTGCACGGAAGCAACTTGATCTTTATAAGGAACTTGATTTTGAGACATTCTTTCCGTCGGGTACAAACAACCGGATAATACAAAAATGGTTAACCCAACAATAGACGTTAGCATGATTTTTTTCATTTTTCTCACCCTACCATATGTACATTAAGCATCTGTCGGCCCGCTGAATACAACAATTACCATAATAAGACCTGCTACAATCATAAGCGCATAGGCAATGAAAGCGAGTACAATTTTACCAATGCGGTTCGTAATTTTATAACGACTAAAGTAAATAGAAAATACCGAAATAAACATAAATACAATGGAGCCCAATGAAATCCACATCTTTAACAAACCTGGCGACAAATTGCATCCACTCCTTTTTTCACCGTTATTATAACATAAGGACTTATAGTTAAGATGGATATTGATAGAACTTTCTAAATTAACTATTTATTTACCTTCCAGTGATTCATGGTCTATAGTAATTACTTTCCTATTAAATTGACAAATTCCTGCTTTTTCACATAAAAAAAATCGAAGCGAAGGGGGCTCTTCGCTTCGATCATAACTAAATATTCCCATACTAACAGTTCTACTCATCTTTATTTACACGTTATTTTATGCAAGTAAATGATTTTGGGTATCACCAATTGCCTATTTTTTCATATTTCTTTGCACTTAATTTAATTTTTCTCCTAAAACATTCGCTAAATCTTCCATTTCATGTGTTTTAGTACGAGACATAAGCGCGTCTACTGCATCCTTTGCCTTCACATCATTAAACAGTACATTATATAAAGCATCAGCAATCGGCATTTTTACGTCATATTTTTGAGATAGCTGGTAAGCTGCTTTCGTGGTGCGTACACCTTCTACAACCATTCCCATATTTTCTAATACTTCGTCTAAATTTTTGCCTTTTCCAAGAAGATTACCAGCGCGCCAATTTCGAGAATGAACGCTTGTACACGTTACAATCAAGTCTCCAATCCCCGTTAAACCTGAGAACGTCAGAGGATTAGCACCAAGCACAGTACCTAAACGAGCGATTTCAGCCAAGCCACGAGTCATAAGAGCGGCCTTCGCATTGTCACCATATCCAAGTCCATCCGTGATACCAGCAGCAAGAGCAATAATATTTTTTAACGCTCCCCCAATTTCCACACCAATCACATCAGGATTTGTATAAACACGGAAGTACTGCTGATTATTAAATAAATCCTGCACTTTTTCTGCTGCTTGTATGTTTGTTGAAGCTGACGTCACAGTTGTCGGCTGCCTTCTACTTACTTCTTCAGCATGACTCGGACCTGATAAGACAACGATGTCTTTTGTATCAATTTCTTGTTGAATCATTTGAGATATACGTAAAAGAGAATCCGGTTCAATCCCTTTACTTACGTGAACAATTGTAAATAGTTCATCGGTAAGGGATTTTAGCTGCTGCAACACTTCACGAATGGCCTTCGTTGGAACAGCTAAAATAAGGGTTTCAACACCTTCTATTGCCTTTTCTAATGACGTAAAACCTTTAATCTGATGAGGAAGCTCTACACCAGGCAAATATTTTTCATTCTTATGCGTCTCGTTGATTTGATCAATGACTTGTTGTCTATGTCCCCAAATGCGAACATCGTGTCCATTTTCCGCCAATACGAAAGCTAATGCAGTTCCCCAGCTTCCTGCTCCTAGTACAGCTATTCTTTCCACGCCGATCACATCCTCTGTTATTTTCTTGGTCTTGCAATAATTTTAATTGGAGTTCCTTCAAATCCAAAAGCTTCACGAAGCTTATTTTCTAAGAAACGTTTATATGAAA
Organism: Priestia sp. VA7; assembly: GCF_055710015.1. Lineage (NCBI taxonomy): Bacteria > Bacillati > Bacillota > Bacilli > Caryophanales > Bacillaceae > Priestia > Priestia sp. VA7. Next base: position 547,217 of record NZ_JBVQPN010000001.1, on the reverse strand, counting down.
AATGCATTAGCTCAGGATCATTTACAAACACAACAAAAGTTGGCGGCTTAATTGCTACTTGAGTTGTGTAATAGATTTTTAAGCGGTTGCCGTTGTGAGTAGGCGTAGGGTTCATTGCTACTGCATCCATAATCACATCATTTAAGATGCTTGTTTCTACACGTACCGCATGGCTTTCGCTTGCAAGATCAATCATTGGCAATAGCGTATGCGTACGTTTTTTCGTTTTAGCTGAAAGGAATACAATTGGAGCATATGTTAAGAACTGAAAATGCTCACGTATATTCTCTTCAAATTTTTTCATTGTTTTTTCATCTTTTTCTACTGTATCCCATTTGTTTACAACGATGACAACAGCTTTTCCAGCTTCTTGTGCATAGCCAGCAATTTTCTTATCTTGTTCAATAATACCCTCTTCAGCATTTAATACAACTAAGACAACATCTGAGCGTTCAATTGCCTTTAATGCGCGCAGTACGCTGTATTTTTCAGTACTCTCGTACACTTTTCCACGCTTTCTCATTCCAGCTGTATCAATAACAACATATTCTTGATCTTCTTTTGTAAACTTTGTATCAATGGCATCGCGTGTCGTGCCGGCAAGATCACTGACAATAACACGGTCTTCACCTAGAAGAGCATTAACTAATGAAGATTTCCCTACGTTAGGACGACCAATCAATGAAAATTTAATGACTTCTTCTCCGTAATCTTCGTCTTTTTCTTTTGGAAAGTGCTTAGCTGCCTCGTCTAGCAGGTCACCTAAACCTAAACCATGCGTTCCAGAGATTGGGAACGGTTCTCCATATCCTAGTGCGTAGAAATCATAGATTAATTCTCTCATTTCAGGATTATCTACTTTATTAACAGCTAGGACAACGGGCTTTTTGGATTTGTATAAAATTTTCGCCACTTCTTCATCAGCTGCAGTAATTCCATCGCGTCCATTTACTAGAAAAATGATTACGTCCGCTTCATCAATTGCAATTTCTGCCTGCTGTTTGATCTGTTCTAAAAATGGCTCATCTCCAATATCAATACCGCCGGTATCAATAATGTTAAAGTCCACATTCAGCCACTCACCTGAACTATAGATACGATCACGAGTTACACCCGGAATATCTTCTACAATAGATACTCGCTCTCCTACAATTCGGTTGAAAATTGTTGATTTTCCTACGTTGGGACGACCAACAATCGCAATAATTGGTTTTGGCATACGATTCTTCCCTTTCCTTGATCTTTTTTATGTATCGGCAACCAGTCTTTAATCGACTAAAGGTATTTATCTACATGTACAAATAAATAAGATCATTCTTTTTTCAAAAATTGAGGCCATGCAGCGTGGCATGACCTCTACTAATCGATCATAAGCGATAAAGCAGGCTTTTTATCAGCTCTATTTTACATCAAGCTGATTAACTGCCTATCCGCTGAATAAGCATTACTCTTTCAATCAAACAATTTTATCAAAAATCACCGGTAACAACAATATAATTTTACGAAATCTCTTCTTCTATTTGTAAGTACTTTGCTTTTGCCTGTGAGACTTCAGCACGTACAAATCTAAATAAGCAGAGAAATAAACCAGCATCTCCCAAATAAACATAGCTCCTACTGCTGTTGCTAAAACGTCGAGTGTCCGAAGAGACCCTACTTCATAAGATGCAATATCTCGAATGACAACTGCGTATAAAAAATCTCCTCCAACTACACCTAAAATGAGCGCTGCGAATCTTTTTTCAGCATCTTTAATCACCATAAAGCAAATATATAAGATAAGTCCAGTCAAAATCCACTTACGGTCAATAAAAATCCATACAGGATCATAGAGCTCAAGTAAACAAAAACCAGCATAGGCAATTATTATAATGCCGCATACAATAACATAATATAACTGCTGAAACCTGCTGTAGCCTGAAGCATAAACACACGCTACCCCCACTAAAAACAAAGCGGTATAGCTACATGAAAACTGAGCCATATGCATGTTCATTCCACTTAGGAGTATACTGATTAATATAATGGCTGCTACCTTCCAACGCCTAAGTGTTTTGGGCATAAGAAAAGTCGCAACAATCCATCCCATCCACGAAAGCCAATAAAAGAAAATTCCGTCCACTGAATATGGCACCTCCTCTACCTGTCATCAGTATGTATCAATTTGGTAAAACTTAATCGGAGTTTTAGAATAGAACCTCTTATTTTGGACAACCTATCAGAAAAAAGGAGGGAATCTAAAATGGGAAAAGATCGTCAAGAGAAAAAATTAAAAGAATCAAAACGAGTTGAATCTGACCGTGATCAAGGACTTCACTATCCGGGAGCAACTAGCTTGCAAAGTCCTGAAGAAGCGCGCGAGTTAAATGAGCATAAATAAAAAAATGCGCTGACTAAGTCAGCGCATTTTTTTATTTTAAAACTGGATGTGAAACAGGATAGGAACGTTCTTTCTTTCCTGTAAACAAAAAGAGAACTCCTCCCACTAACAATAGTGCTCCTGACAAATAAAACCCGAATTCCATACTTCCAAGTTTATCTGCAAAATATCCGGTAATGTAAGGTGCAAAGATCGATGACAGCATGCCGCTGAAGTTGAAAAAACCGTACACTTTAGAGTACATGGACGATGGAGTAATATCCGCCATATACGAAATCAAAATCGGATCTAATGCTAATTTACCTATCAAACCGTACACAATTAAGCCGATTAATAGCCAAGAATAACTCTCTGTATAGGGAATAAAAAATTGACACAAAGCGCCCGCTACTGACAAACTCACAATTAATGCTTTTTTATTTGCAATTCGATCAGATATATACCCAAAGAAGATTGCTCCTGGAATAGACGCCCAAGGTACTAAAGATGCTATGATGCCTGTTTGAGACCCTTCTAAGCCTCGCGAGTGCTGCAAATAATAAGGAAGCCAAGTCAGCATCCCAAAAAATCCGTAAAGAGAGCAGAAGATTAAAATGTATACGAAAATATGATTTTTTGTAAATAATACTTTTAGCGACTGCTTTGTTTCTTTATTTAGCGAATTTTTTTCTTGATTCCTCTGCTTATCTTTTACAAAGAAAGCTATTAAAATAGCTATTACTATAGTTGGAATAGCAAATAAGTAAAAAGTAAACTGCCAGTCTTTTTCTAACGTATATGTAATGTATGTAGAACCGATAAAACCAAGTGATATACCAAAAGCCATTCCACTATTAATGAGCGCCGACACTAAACCTCGGTATCGTTCAGATGTGATGCTCGAAGAAATTCCGTATTGTGAACCATAATACGTTCCTTCTCCAAGTCCTGTCAGCGCCCGCATAAGTAAGAACATACCGAAAGTAGTTGTAAGTCCTGTAAAAAATGTGGCAACTCCAAACAAGATGTATCCAGCTACTAAGATCTTAACGCGACCAAATTGATCTGCCAAAAAACCCGTTGGAATTTGCATAGCTGCATATGCTGCAAAAAATACGGTAGACATTAGCCCAAGTTCAGCTTTATTAAGATCCCACTGCGCACCGATATCTCCCATAACCGGAGATAAAATATTACGATCTGCATACATGAAAACCCAACCTAAAAAGAAAAGAAAAATTGTAAATATAGGATGTCCCTTTTTCATCACGCCACCTCTTTTTTCTGATTTTTCTGTTTATTTTACTTATTATAAGGGGCTAACGTTTGGGACTTCATGCTTTTTGTCACTTCTTCTGCCAACATTTTTTGTTTTTTTAAATGAAAACGCGATCATTCATCTTTTAAAGAAATAAAAAAGCACGCAGTCAACTGCATGCTTTTTTATGATCTGTTATTAAATGTTTCTATAGATACATTTCGCTGAGTCAGCCAACTATGGGTATCCCCTGTAATAACTAGAGGCATTTGCTGAAGCTTAGCAATAGAGGTTGCTCCTAGCGCAGCCATGATGAACGTTAACTCCTCATGCAGCTCGGCTATCTCTTCTACAACTGCTTCTAAACCAGACTTCATTAAAATGGATAAAAAATATCCTGCCATTCCCGTTGCAGAAGCTCCTAACGCAATAGACTTAGCAATATCCATAGAGGTTTGAATACCTCCCGAACCAATAATGGACATACCTTCTACGTGCTGAGATACTTCTGCTAAAGAAGCTGCTGTGGAAATTCCCCAATCATTAAAGAAGTGAAAATGTTTTGCTCGTCTTTCATTTTCGATTTTCGAAAAATTGGTACCACCGTACCCACCAATATCAACGATTTCAACACCAACATCTTTAAGCTTTTGCACTGCTTGAGCGCTCATCCCAAAACCTACTTCTTTGACAATTACAGGAACGGTTACTTCTTGGACAATGCGTTCAATACGACGTAATGCATCGGTAAAATCACGATCTCCCTCCGGCATGACCAGTTCTTGTATAACATTTAAATGAATTTGAAGTCCATTTGCTTCAAGCATATCAACTGCTTTTTTAGCTTGTTCAACTGTAGCTTCACTGCCTAGGTTGGCAAAAATAATTCCGTTAGGGTTTTCTTGACGCACTACTCTGTATGATTGTTCTTCCTTTTCATCTTTAATCGCAGCCATCTGCGATCCAACGGCCATTGCTAATTGACCATGATGAGCAATTTGAGCAAACGAACGGTTAATCCGTTCCGTTTCTTGTCCGCCTCCGCCCGTCATAGCATTTATAAAAATTGGCGAACTTAACAAAAGTTCGCCAATTTTTGTATCAATATGAACATCGTGCACGCCAGTATTTGGCAAGCTATTATGAACGAAGCAAATATCATCCAGCCCGTGTAGCCGATGCTGTCCCGTTTGAATCGCATGATGAATGTGATCAATTTTACGTTTTGCTCTGCTCACAAATCATCACCATTACTTATCTTAATTTTTTTAATTGATCCCCAATCATATCACCTAATTGGAAACCTTTTGACTCTTCTTGTAATTCATAGTCACCGTAATCTTCTTGTTCTTCTTCCTCAAGATCACGAATGCTTAACGAAACGCGTCGTTCTTGTTCATTCACATCAAGTACTTTCACCGTCACTTTTTCGCCTTCAGAAAGCACTTCATGCGGTGTCCCGATATGCTTATGGGAAATTTGAGAAATGTGTACAAGTCCTTCTACTCCAGGTAGAACTTCCACAAAAGCTCCAAAAGATACAAGTCTTTTAACGGTTCCATCTACTACATCACCTTGGCGAAGCTTCGTAGAAATGTTGGACCATGGACCTTCTAACGTATCTTTAATAGATAATGAAACACGCCCCGTTGATTTGTCAACAGACAATACTTTGACTTTCACAGCATCTCCCTCAGCTACTACATCTGAAGGTTTTTCTACACGCGTATGTGAAAGCTGAGAAATGTGCACTAACCCATCTACTCCGCCTACATCTACAAACGCTCCAAAGTCTGTTAAGCGCTGAACGGTTCCTTCTAAAACCTGACCTTCTTTTAATGACTCAAGAACATTTTCTTTTTGTTGTACAAGCTCTTCTTCTACAACTGCACGATGCGAAAGGATCACGCGATTTTTTTCTTTATCTAATTCCACTACTTTGACCGTAAGAGTTTGATCTTGATACTCTGCAAAATCATCAACGAAATGAGTTTCAACAAGAGAAGCTGGAATGAACCCTCTTACACCAATATCTACTACTAATCCGCCTTTGACAATTTCTTTGACTACCGCTTCAAACACTTCACCTGAAGAAAGTTTTGCTTCTAAACCATCCCATGCTTTTTCAGCATCTACAGCTCGTTTAGATAGCACAAGCAAATCGTCTTCCACTTTAATTACTTTCGCTTCGACTTCGGCACCTTCTTGGATTACATCGCCTGCTTTTTCAATATGTAAGCTCGCTAATTCACTAATTGGAATAATACCGTCTAGTTTGCTGTTAGGTACATCTACATACACTTGCTTTTCTTCTACTTTTGTAATAGTACCTTTTACTGTTTCTCCTACTTCTAATGACGTTACCTCTACTTGATTCATATCTTCTGTCATCGTCTTTTCCTCCTCCAATATCCATCTACAATATGTATTCCCTTGTAAGAGTTCTTCACTCTTTTAGCTCATCATTATTGTATATAGCTCTGTATAGAAAAAACTCTCTTTGTTACTAACTTCTAATAAATAGAATCTTTTGTCAAGTCATAAGGTTACAAACTATTGATATTTTTCAATTAATTCACCAATGCTTTTCATAATAACTTCGGTCACTTCGTCGGCTGATGCTTTTCGTTCGCGAAGCTCATCCATCTGAATTGGCGGTCCGTACACTACTTTTAACCTTGCAAAACGCTTGTATGGACCAATAACAGCGCAAGGCACAACAGCTGCTTTTGAACGCAAAGCAAAAAAGCCTACTCCAGCCATCCCTTTGCCTAATTCCCCATCTTTACTTCTTGTTCCTTCGGGAAATAATCCAAGCACTTTTCCTTCTTTTAAAATCTTTAACCCTTGGCGCAAAGCTTCACGATCTGCCATCCCGCGCTTTACAGGGAATGTTTCTAACTTTGGCAGAACCGTCTTCAGAAAAGGTGCTTTAAACAGCTCTGCTTTTGCCATAAACGAAATAGGCCTTGGACATGTCACACCTACAGTAGGCGGATCTAAGTTGTCAATATGATTTGAACAAAGTAAAACTCCGCCTTCTGAAGGGATATTTTCTGCACCGATTACTTCATAACGATAAACTGGTGTTAAAATGCCTTTTACAATGGCACGTGCAAACATATAAAAGCTCAAAATCATCCAATCCTTTCTTTTGTAATAGAAAGTATTTTTTCTACAACTCCTTCAATCGATAAGGAAGTTGTATCGATTTCAATTGCGTCTTCAGCTTTTTTAAGAGGTGCTACTTCGCGCTCAGAATCCAGCTTATCTCTGCGGGCAATTTCTTCTTTTAAACGCTCTAAATTTGATTCAAAACCTTTTTTTATGTTTTCGTCATGGCGTCGCTGTGCTCTTTCATCCACAGACGCTAATAAAAAGATTTTAACTTCTGCGTGAGGAAGCACGTGTGTACCGATATCACGTCCGTCCATTACAACGCCTCCATCTTTAGCAAGGCCCTGCTGTCTCGCTACCATCTCTTCACGAACTGCACGATGTTTCGCTACGAGGGATACAGAGTTAGTTACTTCTGCGGAACGAATTTCACTTGTAACATTCTGCCCATTTAAGATGACTACCTGTCCAGATTCAGACGGCTTTAAATCGATGACTGTTTCGTTAAGTAAATGCAATAGCTCTTCTTCATTTTGCAAATCTACCTGGTTTTTCTGCGCTTGATACGTTAGAGCACGATACATCGCTCCTGTATCAACATAAATATATGATAAGGTTTCTGCTATAATCTTTGCCACTGTACTTTTCCCAGCAGCTGCAGGACCGTCAATCGCGATTGAAATTTGTTTTTCCATAAGTGCCTCCCTTAATTTCAAAACAGGAACAAACCACTTTCATCTTTTATACAATGAGCCATTTTATATGAAGCGTTTATAAACGAAAAAAAGAGCAGGGGGTCTTCTCCTGCCTGGTGTTCACTGCATGTTTCTTTCCTAGTTATTCTACCATACGTCCGACTACTGGTCGAATGTTTCAATAATTTTATTAAAATTATTTTTGCTAACTCCCTCATACTGAATAACCTTTGAGAAATATGTACTGTGACTGCTAGATAGTAAAATACATTGAGCAATTATTAAAAACACAAATTGAATAACCACTAATTTAATTAAAATTCGTTCTATTCGATTCACCTTTTTTCTCCTTTTGTAAGAAGTAATACCTTTGCTTACAGTTTAGGAAAGAGAAGTTTTTTTTATACGCTAAAGAAGACCTTTTCTTCTTAGGTCGAGCTGACGCTTTAAGGTATAACGAATCATCATTTCTTTCGTTTGTTTTTCCATGTCCATAAATTTAATAGATAGCTGACCTACTTTACAAGAAGTCGGGGCGGTAATTCGTACAACTTCCCCTTTTAATTCAAGATGCTGCAAAGCTCCCTCACGATTAGGAAGACTTAATCGTACAACAACCGAATCTTTCTCATTAAAAAGCAGCGAGTGATGGAAGGAGCCGGCTATTCCACCTGCACTGATGTTTTTAGTCATGATTTCCATTACATCCTGTTGTTCTTGCTCACTTTCTATCACCGCCTTCACTGTAAGCGGCACACGGAAAAAATTTCTTCTTTGGATAGATTTTAACTTTTTATCGCCCGGGTAAAAGAGCTTCACAACAGGCATGCCTTTTATTTCACGCCCTGTTACTTCAGTTGGAAAAGTATATACATTTTGATCATATCCAATAAACGTAGCAAGCAATTTTGTACCTTTTAGTAAAAAAGCACTTCGCTGCGTTTCTTCATTTAGCGGATAGCTAATATAAATCACGTCTTCCGTAAACTCAACTACTTTACATCGATATGTTTGTTGTAATATAGACTCTCTGTGCCCGCTCTCTAACGTCAGCCTCATTCCCGCTTTTATCATCTTCTCTCTCCTTCAGTTCCACTATATACACTTTTTCCCTTTATTTAAACATAGTTAAATATGTTTATTTTGTAAATACAAATTAGTCATTTAGACTCAATAAAATATTAAAAAACACAAAAAACCGGTGTCTATAGACACCGGTTTTTATCAACTTTACACTTCATTATATAAAGGTTCTGAGTTTTGCAGTTTTTCGACTTTTTCTTCAAAACCCGTATCGGCATTGATGAAAATACGATACGTATCATTTTTTATTGTCCCTAAAAACTCATAGCATAGCACTTCTTCGTTTAAATCATTCGTAATAATTGCCAAGCGGTCTTCCATCACTTTTACATTCGAATTCAGCTTGGTTTTTGCCTGTTCTTTCGAAATTTTAGGTTTTGGAATATCTCTTGTACGATGTTTTAATAAGAAGTCTTTAGCTGAGAAACCAATCACAGATCCATCTTCTAAAGACATTTTCATTTTAACTGAATCCGGATAAATCCGAACTCCACTTTCCGTTTGCTCTACGAATGTAAAGACTCCCATGTTATCATATTGAGCGCTTTCAGCCATTACTAGGCTTTCAAAACGATGACCTTTTAAAAACTTAGTCGCTTTGTTCATAGCATCGTTTAAACTAATATTTTGTTTTTTAATATCTCGATCTTCGAGCACCCAAAGCGGATAACCACCTTTTTGTGTAATATCCATATACGTCTCTTGTTTAGTCTTTGGATCTGTAATGGTTAAGCTGTACACCTCATAATCAGCGTCTTTTCCGCTCTTTACAATATGAATTTGTTCATTTCCTTTTAAATTCAAAAACGAACGCGCCACTTGTTTTGCAACATCTTCACTAACTTCTCTACCTTTTAATTGATGAAAAGCGTTTTTTTCCTGCTCATTCGTTGCATTCATAACGCCCAAATCTGTTTCGGCAAAAGAATCCATACTTTTTTCCACGGTTTTTAATCCGTCAATAATCGTATTGTCACCTTGCTTTTCTTTTGTGGCTAGGGCTAGTTCAACATCCATCCAGCGCAAGTTATTATCAATGACTAGATGCTGTACTTGGCGCATTTCATTTTGAATTTCACCTGACTGATCATAAAGCGAATTTAACGTTTTATACTCTTTATCTGTTAAGGGTGCTTTGCTTAAATCCCTTACCGCCACTTTGTACGTAAAGTCACCAACATCTGAAAGAAACTCTTCTGTTTTATTGAACGGCAAAAGCGATAAAGGCAGCTGTCCTACATTGTTATGAGCTTCAGAAGTTAAACGCCATACTTCTGCAAGCGCGGGCGAAAGCTGATCTCTCGAACTCATGGCGAGCGTGCCACCGATTTTATCATTTAATAAATCTAGCTGATATGATAAATCATGAAATGCTCGTTGATACGTATTCTCTGCTTGAAGCAGCACAGCATCTTTTTCTTGATGTTCGCTGTACCCCCAATAGCCTACACCTACAACACCAATAGCTAATAATACAATTAAAATTGTGCGAATCATGTTTCCTTCACCTCTTTTTATCGACAGAAAATGTGTTTCCCGATTTGCTTAATTTGAGGACGTGACCAAATCCATGCGCTTGTTGCTGTATCCGGATTAAAGTAATAGATAGCATTCCCAGTAGGATCCCATCCGTTAATCGCATCCATAACCGCTTTTTTAGATGTTGGATTGGGTTCAAGCCAGATTTGTCCATCTGCTACGGCAGTAAATGCACGCGGTTCAAAAATAACTCCAGCAACTGTATTTGGAAATGACGGACTGTTAACTCGGTTCAAAATAACGGCCGCTACGGCTACTTGGCCATTATATGGTTCACCCCGTGCTTCACCATGCACAGCATTTGCCATGAGCTGAATATCATTTTGTGAAAAGCCGCTTGGTACATTCACCGCTGTTGGCTTTTGTGCTTTTTCTTTCTGTTGTTCAGAATTTCCTTTAGACGTATTACGCTGCGGCTGACTGGCAGGTTTTTTTGCTTGAGAAGATCCGCTTTGTGCTTTTTGCTGACCATTGTTCCCGCTGGTACTGCTTCCTTTAGACTGCTGATCAAGAGGCCGACCCCCATAGTGCGTAAACTTATTTCCTTTTCTAATTTGATTTTTCACATAGTTTTCGTGATATTTTGTTGCGTTGGCTAATTTAATCTTTGTTTGCCAGCCTGCTAAACCGTCAATCTTTTTAATGCCAAATTCATATTGAAAATTGCGCAGTGCCCAGTATGTGCTCCATCCAAATACACCGTCAATTTTCCCATTGTAATAACCTAAATACTGAAGTCTCGACTGCAGCTCAATAACGTCATCTCCAACTGCTCCGTGTTGAATGACTTGATTTGAAAACGCGTGAGCGGCCTTTGGACTCACAACGGACGCTGCAATAAATGAACATATGCATATGAGACATGCATACTTTTTAAAACATCGAAATGATAACATGACAAAACCTCCTACATCGTATGTAACTGATAAGATGATAGGAGTATTTTTTGTAAAGGTTGTTTTTTTATACAAGATGCGCAAAATTTACCGAAATGAAAAAAACTCAGCTCGTAAATCTCTCAAAAAAGATTTACAAGCTGAGCCTAGACAATCGAGGGCTGTTTGGCCTTTTTTACTTTTCTTAATGCTAGCCACCATAAATAAATCATAAATGGAATAATAATAAATACCCAATGATCCATTGTTTTTAAAATATAATCATATGTTCCATGTAAAATGAGCGGCGCAAATACGGAGTACAGCGTCCACTTCGTTTTTTCCTTTCCTTCAGAAAACTTTGCTTTCCCTAAATAATACCCCATAATGACGCCGAATAAAGCATGACTAGATACGGGTAAAAAGGCTCTTCCTAGCGCTGATTCTAGACCATTTGCAAATAAATATAAAATATTTTCAACGGTAGCAAAACCTAATGAAACAGCTGCCCCGTAAACAATTCCATCATAATGCTCATCAAATTCCACATGCTGATAAATCGTGAAATATAAAATGAACCATTTGAAAAATTCTTCTAAAAAGCTTGTCGTAAAAAATGCTTGAAGAAAAGGTGATTGAAAAACGTGTTCTTCACCAAATACATATTGAATAAACATAATTGGCAAAACAAGCATTGCTCCAAAAATAAATGTTTTTAATACCATTGAAATAGGCTCAGTTTCATATTCATCTTTCAAATAAAAAAAACTTAACAATGCCAATCCTGGCGCAATGCCTGCAGATACAATCGCCAACATAAATAGCGCCTCATCTCCTCTGTTTTTTTTAATAGTAACATGTTATCTTTAGGATGAAAATCTCCGTCTATAATGTCCTTATCTTTATATGTAAATGCTCACATAACTTGCTGTCGATTTACAAAGCCTAACAAAGACCTTAAACAAGTATACCAAAAAATGTATCATACTTATATGAAAAATTGAAAGGAGCTCTCTATGAAAACTGTTTATATTCTTCACACCGGCGGCACAATCTCTATGAAAGAAGACATGGCAACTGGATCGGTAACACCAGATATTCAAAACCCGCTTCACCGCTCCACATCATCTGTTTCAGGTATGGCCAATGTGATCGTAGAAGAAGCATTTCATCTGCCTTCTCCTCACATTACTCCTAAGGAAATGCTTATACTTTCAAAAAAAATACGCGATAAAATTAATGAAGGCAAAATTGATGCAGTCGTGTTAACTCACGGTACGGACACCCTGGAAGAAACCGCTTATTTTTTAGATTTAACAGTGCATACAGATATTCCAATTGTCTTAACTGGAGCCATGAGATCAAGCAATGAAATTGGTTCAGACGGTCCTTATAATTTTATATCTGCGGTTCGGGTGGCTATTAGTGACGGTGCAAAAGGAAAAGGTGTCTTAGTTGTGATGAACGATGAAATTCATACCGCTGAAAATGTGACCAAGACCCACACAAGCAACGTGGCGACATTTCAAAGCCCACAGTACGGGCCAATAGGATTAATCACAAAACGCGGCGTATCTTTTCACCACATGCCTACAGAACACGAATTTTATCCTGTCAATCAGATAGATAAACAAATCACTTTATTAAAAGCTTATGCAGGAATGGACGACCATTTATTTCAAGCAGTGGCTTCAATGAATGTTGATGGACTTGTAATTGAAGCCCTCGGCCAAGGAAATCTACCTCCTCTCACAATTCCAGGCATTCAATTGCTTTTGGAGCGAAAGATACCCATCGTACTCGTTTCCCGCTGTTTTAATGGAATTGCTCAAGATGTATATGGATATGAAGGCGGCGGCAAGCAGTTGAAAGAGATGGGCGTTATTTTTTCAAATGGCTTAAATGGTCCTAAAGCACGCATTAAACTGTTAGTTGCTCTCCAAGTAACAACGAATCATGATGAACTGCAGCAGCTATTTAATCATTAGTAAAACAACGCATAGAAGCCTATGCGTTGTTTTTGTTGATAATATGAGAAGCAATTGATTTTCCATGAAAACGTCCATTTTCGATAAAAATCTCATTAGCATTGTTTCCTGCAGCAATCACACCAGCGATATAAATTCCTTCCACGTTTGTTTCCATCGTCTCTTCGTTAAAAGAAGGGCGGCCTGTTTCATCATCTAATTCCACACCCATTTTTATTAAGAACGAATGATCAGGATGATATCCAGTCATCGCAAAAACGAAATCGTTACTAATCGTAGATTCTTTCCCTTCCTGTTCATATGTTACCGTTTCATCCGTTATCTTTGTTACATGAGCATTAAAATGCATCCCAATTGTTCCATTTCGAACCAGAGCCTCAAATTCAGGCAATATCCAAGGTTTTACGCTAGGTGAGTAATCTGAGCCACGATAAATAACCGTCACCCTTGCATCACACTTCACCAATTCCAGAGCTGCATCGACGCTAGAGTTTTTTCCGCCTATAACGACTACATCTTTATCAAAGTACGGATGCGCTTCTTTAAAATAATGAAATACCTTTGATAAATCTTCACCAGGCACATTCATATAATTAGGATGATCGTAATAGCCCGTAGCTATAATGACATTCTCCGCTTCATATGTCTCTTTAGATGTTGTGACAATAAATTGGTTTTCCGCTTGTTTGTCTACTTGCAAGACACGTTCAAACGGCTGAATTCGAACTTGCCTGCGCTTCACCACTTCTCGGTAGTAAGCAAGAGCTTGGTTGCGCATAGGCTTACGATTTTCGGTAATAAAAGGGACATCCCCTATTTCCAGTTTTTCACTCGAACTAAAAAACGTTTGGTGGGTCGGATAGTTATAAATTGCATTCACGATATTTCCTTTTTCAATTACAAGGGCATCAATACCTGTATGTTGAAGCTCAATAGCTGCTGAAAGGCCGCATGGTCCTCCGCCAACAATAATTACTTTTTCTTTCTTCATGCCTGTCACTCCTTCAGTTGTAAACGCACCTTTTTTTTATTTTAACGCAGTGTAAAACAAAAAAATCTCCTCATTAATGATAGGAGATTTTTTCTATTTACGCAATTGTTCTGCTGTTCTGTTTTTAAATCCAGCCTCTGAAACGAGAGCCTTCTGCCATTTTTCTTACGCCTATCATATAAGCAGCTAGACGCATGTCGACTTTTCGAGTTGTAGAGGTTTCGTAGATGTTATTAAATGATTTAACCATTACTTTTTCAAGCTTTTCTTCTACTTCTTCTTCCGTCCAATAATAACCTTGGTTATTTTGCACCCATTCAAAATAAGAGACTGTTACACCGCCGGCACTTGCCAAAACGTCTGGAACTAATAAAATTCCTCTCTCTGACAAGATGCGCGTTGCTTCAAGAGTTGTTGGTCCATTTGCTGCTTCTACTACAATACTCGCTTGAATGTTATGGGCATTTTCTTCTGTAATTTGATTTTCAATCGCAGCTGGAACTAGGATGTCGCAGTCAAGTTCAAGCAGCTCTTTATTGCTGATTGTATTATTGAATAATTTCGTTACTGTACCAAAGCTATCGCGTCGATCTAATAAATAATCAATGTCTAAACCGTTAGGATCATGCAGCGCTCCGTACGCATCGGATATCCCTACAATTTTAGCCCCAGCGTCATGCATGAACTTAGCTAAAAAGCTTCCTGCATTTCCAAACCCTTGTACTACTACCCGTGCACCTTGTAATTCAATGCCTCGTTTTTTCGCTGCTTCACGAATACAAATAGTTACTCCTTTTGCAGTCGCTGTTTCACGGCCGTGTGAACCACCTAAGACAAGGGGCTTTCCAGTAATAAAGCCCGGGGAGTTAAATTCATCAATCCGGCTGTATTCATCCATCATCCAAGCCATAATTTGTGAATTTGTAAACACATCCGGCGCTGGAATATCCTTTGTTGGTCCAACAATTTGGCTAATCGCACGAACATATCCGCGGCTTAAACGCTCTAATTCTCCAAAAGACATATTTCGAGGATCACAAACAATTCCACCTTTTCCTCCACCGTAAGGAAGGTCAACGATTCCACATTTTAAACTCATCCATATAGATAGAGCTTTTACTTCTTTTTCAGTTACGTTTGGGTGAAAACGAATTCCGCCTTTCGTAGGACCAACTGCATCGTTATGCTGCGCTCGGTGACCTGTAAAAATCTTAACTGATCCGTCATCCATACGAACAGGAATTTTTACTGTCATCATTCGTAATGGCTCTTTTAATAGTTCATACACTTCATCAGGATAGCCTAGTTTTTCTAACGCTTTATGTATCACTGTTTGTGTAGATTTTAAAACATCATGCTTCTCTTCTTGACTATTTTTACTGTCTTGCATCTTGTCGGCTACCATCTGTAAACCTCCTAAAATGTATCGAAAATTATTCGTTTTTAATTGAATGGTGCTTCTTTCATGACATAGTATACACCCTTAGTTTTACATTGCAAAGGAAAATATCGAACTTTTAGTATTTTTTGTGTTCTTCTAAGAAAACGCTTCCAATAACTTTACAAGGTATGCTACAATGTTTTAAGTCTGCCTCTTTTCTAGTATGCTTTAATCGTCTAAAAAAAATAAAAAACACCCGGTGATAAAGAGCACTTTCAACAACTTTGTACAAGCTGAAAGTGCAGCCACTCTTATTTTAATAAAAGTGCTTTATCCTTCACGGGTGTAATTATTTCAATTAAACAATTAAGAAAAGACAGAATTAATATACTCCAAAGCTCTCTTTTCTACTAACATTTTTCCATATTCATTGACGCGGTGCTTTGTAATTGTAGAGGGATTTCCATACTCCGCCAAAACCGCAATCATATTCCCAACTTCAGCCGGTGGCAGCATGTGATAATCCAACAGCACGTAAAAACGTTTTTCAAATGAATAGAGCACGCTATCCGTATCGTAAAAGTTTGACATGCGTTTGGTCAGCTGAATGACATCTTCAAATGAATCAAACTCAAAAAACATGTCTTCGCTTTCATCTAGCATGACCTGCATTTCAATGAAGTCTTCGAACTCGTCTTCATCGAACTCACCGTAGCTGGTTTCTTCTTCATACTGCTTTGTCACAAATACAACCATTCCCTGTGCTTGAAGTGAAAAAACTTCTACCGAAAGAGAATTTGTAGGTTCAAAGTTCAGTTCTTGAGAAGCTTGCTCTATCATCTCACGAAAAAGCTGTTTTACTTTGAATGTATCTGTCCATAGATCTTCTTTTGTTAACCCTCTTTCTTTTAAATCATCGTAGGTCAAAAAAACTTTTAGCTTATTATAGTTTAATCGTTCAAGCCTCATTAGCGTCCCTCCCCGCTTGCACTCATAACCACATGGTTCGATAATGCAGTATATGTATTTTTTGGAAAACGGTTCGTGATGTTTACTTACGAGTTTACAGGTTTATGATAGGAAAGACAAGCTATTCTCAATCAATTTCTGCTAATTTTTTTGTTAGCCAGCTGTTCCACTCTTCTTTTGTATTTCCTAAAATAAACGGCTGGGCCTCGCCTTTTCTTTTGCTATCTAAAACATCAAACACATAACCGCCTAATCCTACTTTAAGATGGGGGAATTTCTTTATCATTTGGTTCGTCAAGTTTAGTGTTTTCTCGGCATTTTCCAACATTGTGCATGACATAAATAAAAATGTTGGGTCTACTTCTTTAACAATTAACTCGACATCTTTATCTTCAATGCTGCTTCCTAAATAAATAACTTCAAACCCTTTACGGCGTAAAAATAGCGTAAAGACTAGGAGTCCCACTTCATGTGTCTCATTAGGTCCGCATACAGCAATCGCTTTAGGTAATAAGCCATTTGAAGGCAGCGAATAAAAAATCATGCTGATACGCGTTTTTAATACTTGAGTCGTATAATGCTCATGAGCACTTGTAATTTGCCCTTTTTCCCACATATCTCCAACCGTCACGAGTAGAGAACCCAAAATATCAATAACCACTTTTTCTACCGAATACAGGCTAAAAGCATGATTAATTAAATCCTGTGCTTTTCCTTCTTCAAAAGATAAAAGCATCGTTAACAGCTCATCCCTAATTTTTTGAGGGGAATCTACTTCTCCTTCTTCTTCAAACGTTCCTACTGTACTGCTTTCCGTTTCTAATAACGAAACCGCTTGACTGATGGTAAAACCTCCGCTCACTTTTTCCGTGAGCCATTTTAATTTCCGCAAATCTTCCTCTGTATATAACCGATGCCCCGAATCGTTGCGGACAGGATTTAAAATTTGATAACGTCGTTCCCATGCACGCAAAGTTCCCGGCTGGATTCCGACCATATTTGAGATGGCTTTAATATTATACTTCCCTTCGTGAGCCATACGTAACCTCCAACTACTCTTCGTGAACTGTATCTATTAATTGAATTATAGGATAAGTTATCCTGTGTGTAAAATTTGTATATGCTATGTAAAGAGTTTGTTCAAGGCTATTCTTTCCTTTTTAAAGTGATATAATGCGTTTGGGCTCTAGCTTGTAAACGGAGAGGCAAAGAGGTTGTACCATATCCGTTACTGACAAAAAGAGGAATCTTTCTTTTTTCTTTCAGCCCTCCTAATTCATACATACCCAAATTAAATAAGCGTATCTGTCCCCCGTGTGTATGCCCGCTCAAAATTAAATCTACTTTTGATTCTTTATCTACATAATAGATAACATCAGGATTATGGCTTAGAAGAATGGTAAGCTGTTCAGGTTCAATGGAAGAAACAGCTCTCTTTAGATTCATCTGACCTTCTGATAAATCATCTACCCCCGCAAAGTGGCATGTAGTACCATATTTAGAAACGGCAAAGACATGCTCATTTTTAAGGGCAATAACTCCTTCATCTTTAAGCATCTGCTTCAATTGCATCTGACTTACTTCGTAATCATTATTTCCCCACACAAAATAGACGGGTCCTAGCGTTTTAAGCTGTTGAATATTTTGACGAGCCCGCACTAAAGGGACTCCTCCTTCTAGTAAATCACCGCCTATGATCACAAAATCTACTTCGCCCGGTATTTTTTCCAACAGCTTCGACGAAACTGTTCGCTTATGTATATCCGATATAAAAAACAGGCGCAAAGGCTGCTTATTTTCAGGAAATCTTGATAAATGAATCGTTCTTTCTTCGACATATGTACGATGGGCTTCTGAAAACATAAAAATCAGCAAGCCTATGCCTAACGCTAAAACAATTAAAAGAATAACCATATATTCTCCTTCTTTTCATTTTATACCCGATGTGTTTCCTTTAAAGAAGAAAGGGCATAAATTATCGCAATTGTTAACAAACCTACTACTTGATAAAGTGCAATGGCACTTAACGATAAAATTCCTATCACACATAGACATGAAACAAGGTATTCATGCCATTTTACCTTATAGCCTTTTAGAAGCAACCGACTTTGCAGAAACACTTTACGAACTGCCGCCGACAGACAAAAAAGAGCCGTAAAAAACAAGATTATAACACTAAACACCTCTAACGGATGTAAAATCATTTGAATAAGTAAATAGGTTAACGAAGCTTTTGAGCCTACAGCCGTTAAACTGCTGATATAATAACTGCATAACCACGCAGCCAGCAAGTTAAACCAATCCCTCACAAAAAAACCCCCTTCACTAAACTTCTATGTAAAAAGAGGCTTTTTCATGCGATTCTATTTGTTTTCATGATATAAATTAATTCCATAGGTTGACTGCATCCAGCGGAACGTTTCTTTTCGGTGCTCCCATGTTTCAGGCGTCGCCCATAGCTCTTTGCTTCTTTTAATAATCTCACAGCGCAAATCTTGAAAAGTCTTTTCTGCTTTCTCGCTTTTTTTCTGCAGCTGTACAGTATAAAAGTAAAGTGAGACGGTAAGCAATAGAAACATCAAATGTCCCATGTTGCCTAACAAAAATGAAAAAAATTCGCTAAACGTCCTAAAAAAACCGCTTTGAAATATGAAAAAAAAGTAGCTAATAACAGCCGTTACACTGGCTAAAAACAAAAACTTCCATTTTTTCTCTTTAGCTTTCAGCTTATTGACTGTCTCTTTTCTTTTAATAACGCTAGCTAATATATATTGAAGTGTTTCATCGTTTTCAAAGTCTACCACTTTGTTTTCCATTATTCCACCCCCCCTCTTATGCTAGTACAACATATGAGGGAACATAAAAGATTATGTGGGGAGTATTGAAAATAATGACTGTTTCCTTAACCTTTACTGCATTAATTCTTCTGGCTGTGCAGATTCCCCTTTTAATTTTCGTATCTGCAGGCCCAATAAAAAATCAATGAGAAAATGAGTAAAAATCGTGACATATAAATTTTCAGTCCACCAAAAAAGCAACCCTATTAAAAAGCTTAAAAACACAACCGAAATAAAAAGAAACCACTTTTTTAAATATCGAATGTGAACGAGTGCAAATACAATACTCGCCCAAAAGAGGCCAAACTGAACTTGTATAACCCCTCGAAATAATATTTCTTCTGAACATGCAACGATTAGGCAAATAAGGATCAGATGAGGAACAGAACGTTTAGCAAATAAACGTTCATTGATCCCTCCGTCATCGTATAAATGCTCAGGTACGCATTTCATTAGAAGTATATCTCCTCCTACTACAAAGAGAGCCGTTCCTCCCCCGTACAATAAAATAGAAGACCAATCCAGCTGAAAAAACTGCAAAAAGGAATTCCACGAATCGAATGTAAAAAAACCGATGCCTAAAGCAATGAAGCAGATGAGCAGCTGTGTTACATATAAATTTTTAACTAGCTCTGCATCTGTCATGGATGAAATAAGCTCTTGCTGTGATTTTGCCATTATATCTCTCCTTGACGAAGCAAACGAGCTAATTCTAATTCCCAGCCTTGAAATGTCCATTGCTCCTGCTCACCATTTGTTTTTTTATAGTTTTCTAAATCCAAGCCGCAGCAATCGCAACAATTCTCATGCTCTGATTTTCCCGTTTCATCGAAATAGCCAAGCAGCACGTGACGACGGCATTCTTTTGTCTCAATAAACCCCTTCATCGCACGATACTTGTCATGTTTGTTTCGAAGACGTTTATTTACAGCCGCAACAATCGTTTCATGCAGCGATGCAGGAATTTCCCAGGGTTTTACATATTCATTTTTCACTGCATTTTCTTTGTACAAATAATAACGAATAAATCGCCAATGTGTTTCTTGAACACCCACTGTATAAAGAAAGTGAGACTCTACTTGTTTTAAAGGAATGGCCTGATCATGGTTTCGTAAATACGACAAGCAGTATAAGATGGTATCTGAAGAAGGAAGCTCAATTTCAAGTAAAGAATGAGCAAAATCATCGTCTCCTTCAGCATAAAGCAAGATCGCAATACTGTTTCGCTGATCGCGTCCACTTCTTCCAATTTCCTGTACATATGCTTCTAACTGCGTAGGTGTATGAAAATGAATAACAAAGCGAACATTCGATTTGTTAACCCCCATTCCAAATGCACTTGTGCAGCAAATGATATCAAGCTGATTTTCTAAAAATTGCTGTTGAACAAGCATTCTTTCATTCGGTTCCATTCCCCCATGGTAATACTGCACTCGCTGTATCCCATTTTCCTTTAGAAGCTGTGTTAATGCTTCTGTCCAAGATCGGCTGGAACAATAGATAATTCCCGGACCTTGCAGTTCACTAACGTACATCAGTAATTTCTCTTTTTTTTCTTCAATACTTGCAACAAAATCAACTTCCATCGCAATATTACTTCGATTCATGGAATAGATGTGCTCGTTGACAGCAGGAAGCGATAAGTAGCGCTTAATATCTTCCACTACTTCCCTAGTCGCAGTTCCCGTTAGTGCCAGACATAGCGGACTGCCAAGTTCCTTCCATATATCTCCTAGCTGTAGATAATCTAAACGAAAATCATGTCCCCACTGAGAAATACAATGCGCCTCGTCCACAACGAAAAGGCCTACCTTTGCCTGCTTTAATGCTTCTACTACAACAGCATTTTGCAAAATTTCAGGAGATGCATAAATAAAACGATAAAAAGCTAAATTTTTTAGCGCTCGTTGTTTTTCTTCTTGTTGTAGGAAACTATTTAAGGCAATAACTCGCTTTTCTCCGCTTGCCTTTAGTTGTTGAACTTGATCTTCCATCAGTGAAATTAAAGGAGATACAATCAGCACCGGTCGGTTCAACAAATAAGCTGGGAGCTGATAGCACAATGATTTTCCTGTTCCTGTAGGCAGAACCGCTAACACATTATGACCGGTTAAAATATCTTGAATAATCTCTTTTTGTCCTATTCGAAATTGGCTATAGCCAAATTGTTTCTGTAGAAGTTGTTCTATCTTCACATCAAACACCACTTTTTTTAGTATCAGGTAAAATGTTTTGCTAATACGAGACGAATCTGAAAATAGGTAACGTCGTCTTTTACTTCTTCTTTTATCACCTTTAATTTATTTGTACGCAAACCTTCAAAAGCTGAGATAATTTTTTCCTGCTGCTTAGGCGATACGTATGCATCGATTGAAAAAGATGGAACAAACAGAGCTAATTCTGCAATATGATCTTCAATTGTACTTTCTTTCAAACGCCTTATATAAGCAATTTCTTCAAGCGTCTTGCCTTTTTGAAGCCAGCTATACGTTTTTAACGTCGAGCTTGTCAAAGGCAATTCTAAATATAGATCACGTAAAAAAGAAGACAGTACATGAAAGCTTTCATTATTTTTACTTACTTTTTCAATGATATGGTGAATAACCCCTAAAAGTTGAATATGAACATAATGCTCATCGAGTTCATATTGATATGCTAACTGATTTTTTGTAAAGCCTACTCTTTGGTATCCAGTCAGCTGCAAAACAAAAAGAGACGCGTCCCGTTCCGTGCAACCTTTCAAACACATTCGGAGCTCTTCGAATAGCTCGGCGGCTAACTCTTGACGCGTTTGCTTTTGAGACATAATATACGTTTTTACCCATTGAATGACCTCGGCATTTTTGGAAATGGGTAAAAACCCTTTTTGAAAATACTGTAGGTTTGATAAGGTCTGAATGAACAAAGTGATTCTTGCTAAAAATAATTGAGTACTGCTTGCGAATTTCCATCCGTCTAAAGCTGGATGAAAGGGTCGAGCCGTCAGTTCATCTTCAAGGCGTGCTTGTCCCTTATCTGTCATCACATACTTTTGATTTTCAGTTTCTTCAATATACTGCTGTTCTTTTAGATATGCAACGCAGGCTTCAAAAGACCGTTTATCTAAGTAAACAAATGACTGAAAAAGAAACGAAATTCCAAAAATTTTTCCGTCTTGAATCGTTTGAGCTGACTTTTTACCTGTTAATAAATGATAAATACCATAGGCGGTTCGCTCACCTTTTAACTGTTTTATACAAAATAAAATGCTAACTTGAATATAATTCAAAGGTGTCAACTTCCTTTCTCATTCATTGTACCAAAAGTGACCAATAGCATGTGAGATAAAGGCTTTTTAGCTCTTTCCTTTATGTATCAAAACGTTTGGGTAAGTGAAGAAACCTTGATTTGATAAGCATTCTCAGTGACTTTTCTATTGAAAAGTTTTATAAATCATTTTACAATGAATAAGGAGAAATTTCACTCTTGATTCGCCAAGAGATTATATAATGAGAAATTTTCGAACACTTTACAGGAGGTCTTGTTATGCCAAAATATACAATTGTTGATAAAGATACTTGCATCGCATGCGGCGCTTGCGGAGCAGCAGCACCAGACATTTATGATTATGATGATGAAGGTATTGCATTCGTAACATTAGATGATAACCAAGGTGTAGTAGAAATTCCAGAAGATCTAGAAGATGATATGATGGATGCAATGGAAGGCTGCCCTACGGATTCAATTCGCGTAGCGGATGAAAAATTCGAAGGCGATGCTAATAAATTCGAATAAGTATGGAGCAAACCTGTAGTGTACATGCTGCAGGTTTTTTTATATATAAAAATCGCTCTCCCCGGGAGAGCGATTGAATTAAACAGCAATGCGACGCGTGATCCATTGCTTCATTTTTGAAAACAATAAGACAAAGATAACCCCTGTTGCTGCTCCTTTTATTAAGTTAAACGGCAAAATACCTGCAACGATATATTGACGTGCTTGTTCACTAGACATTTCTGGCGATTGCAAGAAGATTGTATACGCTGGTAAGAAGACATAATAATTTAAGACAGCCATGAGTACCGTCATTACCACCGTACCCGTAACCAAACCTATCGTTACACCTTTAGCCGTTTTAAATCGGTTGAACATGTATGATACAGGAAGAACGAACAGTAAACCAGCCACAAAGTTCGCCACTTGACCAACTGGAACCCCTGTAGCACTTCCTTGAATTAAATAATTCAATAAATTTTTTATTCCTTCTACTATAACAGCAGCCATCGGTCCAAATACAAGTGCTGCTACGAGTGCAGGAATTTCGCTAAAATCAATTGTTAAAAACGGAGGTAATCCAGGAATTGGAAAATTAATCATCATTAAAATATAAGCAATACTACTTAACATTCCTAGTATGACCAGCTTTTGAGTTTTCTTACTTTGTTGCATCTTGCCTCTCTCCTTCTTTGTGATCCACTCTTCAAAGAAGAAAGGTTCAACTTTATATCCCCACGCAAAAACCTCCCAACAAATGATTCGTTGAGAGGAGACATGGCAGGCATATTTAATAAACGTTCATCACATTAGGTTTTGAACGCTGAACCTCCACCTTCTCCCATCCAGACTGTACTGTCGGCTTTGGAATTTCACCAAATCTGCTCGTATGTATTACATATAAGCTCGCGGGCTCAAAACAATTTGTTTTTTACCGCCGGTCGGGAATTTCACCCTGCCCCGAAGATAGACCAATATTTAATTATGAATTTATTATATGTTATCTCGAATTAAAAGTAAATAAAGAAGTTTTTTAATTCCTATTAAATTGATGTCTTTTATAAACTTCATTACTGTTTTATATGTAAAATAAGGAAATAAGTGCATAACCAACAGCATTATGACATATTTATAGTTTCAATTTTACGTTTATAATTGTGTATTTGATAACTAATCGTAAAGTTTGAAAAATATAATTGACAGAATTTTTTTAACATGGTAAATTATCAAATATTTGATGATAGTAAAATCCAAGGGAGATGTTCACGTCATGTATAATGTATTAGTAGCTGATTCAATTAGCAATGAAGGTCTTGCTCCACTACTTGAAGCTCCTCATGTGAATCTTACGCGAAAAAAAGTTGAAGAAGTTGAGAATGATTTGCATACGTACGATGCGCTTTTAGTACGGAGTGCTACGACGGTTACAGAGGATTTGCTGGCAAAAATGCCGAATTTAAAAATTGTTGCTCGCGCTGGAGTAGGTGTCGATAATATTGATATTGAAGCCTCAACCAAACGAGGGGTTGTCGTTATTAACGCGCCGAACGGAAATACCATTTCAACGGCGGAACATACATTTGCTATGATGGCTAGCTTGTTTCGGCATATCCCCCAAGGAAATGCTTCAGTCAAAGCGCGCGAATGGAACCGCTCAGCATTTGTTGGAACAGAGCTTAATCGCAAACACCTGGGCATTATCGGATTTGGACGAATTGGCTCAGAGCTTGCCAAACGCGCAAAAGCCTTCAATATGAGCGTTCACGTTTACGATCCTTTTTTAACCTCTTCCCGAGCTGAAAAGCTAGGCGTAGAACTATTATCCCTGGATGAATTACTAGCAGCAGCGGATGTTATTACCGTGCACACTCCACTTACCAAAGAAACAAAGGGATTGCTCAATCGTGACACGTTAGCCAAAACAAAGAAGGGTGTGTTTTTATTAAACTGCGCACGCGGCGGGATCATTGATGAAAAAGCCTTAGTCCATTATTTAGAAATTGGCCATGTTCAAGGTGCAGCTATTGACGTATTTGAAGTTGAGCCGCCGATTGATAACCCTTTGTTACATTTTGATCAAGTTATTACAACTCCCCATTTAGGAGCTTCTACAAAAGAAGCCCAGCTTAACGTTGCTGAAGACGTGGCACATGACGTTTTGCGTTTTCTAGAAGGTAATCCTGTAAGCTCATCCATTAATTTACCAACGCTTTCTAAAGAAGTTTTTGAAAAAATTCAGCCGTTTACGAGCCTTACTAAACAAATGGGAGCTATCTTATCTCAATGCATGCGAGAACCTGTTCAGCATATCTCTATCTCCTACGGAGGTACAGTGACGGATTTGGAAACCACTTATATTACACGAAGCTTATTATCAGGCTTTTTAACTCATCGTATCGACTCACCTGTTAACGAAGTCAATGCTTCTATGATTGCCAAAGAACGAGGAATTACATTTGGTGAAAAAACATCGGAAGATACGCAAGGATATTCCAATATGATTGACGTTACCGTAACAGGCGAACAGCGTACATTTACCATTACGGGCACCTATATAGCCGGCTATGGACCTCGAATTGTTAATATTGATTCGTTTGATATTGATTTTTATCCGGAAGGACATCTTCTTTATATCCGTCATAGTGATCAGCCTGGAGTTATTGGAAATGTAGGGAAAGTACTTGGAGATTTACGTATTAACATTGCTACCATGCAAGTGGGCCGTAAGCAAAAAGGCGGAGAAGCCATTATGATGCTTACGTTTGATAAACTTTTAGATGATTCTGTCATCGCTTCGTTAAAACAAACAAGCGAAATTGTGACCATACAGCGTATTGAATTGTGACATTGAAAAAAAGAGCCTGAGCGGCTCTTTTTTTTATGGACTTATTTTTAACACTTGTCCTGCATTTAACATCGTATTTTCTAAATGATTCCACTTTCTTAGCTGATCCATATCTACTTCATATTTGACTGCGAGCTCAGATAATGTATCTCCTTGATGGATAAGAATACAGTTATCAGAAGTCTGATGTAACTGCTGAAAAACCGTGGCAGCTAAATCGCTTTTTACGTATGCGGATAGTTTTTGCTTGTCCAATTTGGCAAGTGGGTTTACTGCATTGGTTTTATCCGGATTCCACCTTCCTTGATGAACTTCAAAATGCAAATGTGCACCTGAAGATCGCCCTGTATTGCCAACTCGTCCAATGTTTTGACCTGCCGCTACACGATTTCCTTCTGCAACAAAACGTTCCTCTAGATGAGCATAGACCGTTTCGTATCCATTTGTTTGTTTGATAAAAACAACCTGTCCATATGTATTTGAATAATAAGAGCGGCTCACCACTCCTTTTGCAACAGCATACACCTGTGTACCAACAGGTGCTGCTATATCAATTCCAAAGTGTTTGGCGTGACGTGAACCAAATATATCAGTTAAGACTCCTTCAACCGGCCACTCCCACTGCTTCTCTTCTGCTTTTACCATTTGCCCGCCCAAAAATAAAAGACCTATACACAATCCCATTACTAATACAACCAATATTCTTCTTAACACGTCAATCATGAAGAAAGAACCTCCTATGTAGATCATTGCACACAAAACATACTATATGCCAATTCCTTCTCTTTTAGACTTGTTTATAGAAAAAATAAAGAGATGTGATTCTCCACTGAATCACATCTCTTTGTTATTCTTATTATTTCAGCGGAACAAGCTGTTATTTAGCATGTGTTTACTTTGGCAGTTTGATAAAGAAAGTTGTTCCTTCATTTAATTCACTTTCAACCGCAATGACCCCTTGATGTGCCTCCACGATATTTTTGGCGATTGCAAGCCCAAGACCAGTTCCTGACTTCCCTCTTGTTCTGGCTTTATCCGCTTTATAAAATCGTTCAAATACAAATGGAAGATCTTCTTTCGGAATGCCTGCTCCTGTATCTTGAACAGAAAGATGGATTTCAGATTGACTTTTATCAAGATGCAGCTTTACTTCTCCGTAGTCATCCGTATGACGAATAGCATTATCAATTAAGTTTGTCAGCACTTGTTCCATACGGTCTGAATCAATCATCGCCTCAAATTCATCTTCTACTTTTCCATTAAGAGACAATTTAATATGTTTTTCTTTAGCTAACCCTTGAAACTTACGCAAAACACGTTCTGTAAATTCAACCATTGCTACAGATTCTAAGTGAAGCTGCACATGTCCCGCTTCCATTCGCGCCAAATCTAAAAGTTCATTTACAAGCCGGCCCATACGGAGTGATTCATCATAAATCACCTGTGCAATTTCTTTCTTTTCTTCATCCGTACTTGCAATATCATCAATAATAGCTTCACTATAACCTTGAAGCATAGAAATAGGTGTACGCAATTCATGAGACACGTTTGCAATAAAATCTTTTCTCGATTTATCAAGTTTACGCTCTTCAGACATATCTCGTAGTACGGCTACAGCACCGCGAATTTTCGTTTGATTATAGAGCGGTGACATTAAAATGACCCACGTTTTCCCTTGAATTTTCAATTCTGCACTTCGCTCGGTTTCAGTCTCTACTACCGTTTGAAACAAATGGACAACGTTTGCTGGAAGCTCCGGCACCTGCTGATTGTTGACATCCTGCTCATAATACCAAGTCTGAAGAAAATGCTCCGCTGGGGGGTTGGTAATTAAAATCGATCCGTCTCTACTAAACGTAATAACACCGTCTGCCATACTGCTTAAAATACTTGAAAGCTGCTCTTTTTCCTGATTAAGCGCATTGAGGTTAAACTTTAACTGCCTGCCCATTTGATTAAAAGCAATCGCTAACTCTCCAATTTCATCGTGAGTTAAAATAGGTACTTTTGTATCAAAGTTGCCTTTTGTTACTTCAAATGCCGCCTGCCTCATTTTTCTAAGAGGCGCTGTAATTCGAGTGGATAAGAAAAAAGCAAAGATAGTAGTTAAAATAATAGCAATACCTGCAGCCAATAAAATGAACTTAGTCGTATACTGAGCGGGTTCTTCAATTTCAGAAAGAGATTGATACAAATAAACGCCGCCTGTCGGTTTGTTATCTTTCATTAAAGGTACACCGACAACAAACATTAAAGGTTCATCACTCGTGTCTTTCTTTGTGGTCATGTACATTTTTTCCCGTATTACTTTACCTTTTTCAACCACTTGATTTAGCTGATCGTTTTGTTTAACAATGGCCGAAATAGCTTTCTTATTTTCTTTATCAGGATGGGTGGAATGCCAATAAAAATCTTTGTCTTGAACAATAACTACACTTGCTTGGTCTGCAAGTTCACGAGCAATGGATAGTCCTAGTTTTTCATCGTCCGTTTCCTGCACAATGGTAGAGATTTTAGCAGCCGTTTTAGTTAAACGGTTTTCTGCATCTACAACATGATAATTTTCAAAAAACTGAAGCAATAAAATAGTCAAAATAAATAAAACAAGCGTGACGAGCAATAGGATAGTAAACCATAGTTTACCAACTACACTTCTCCAAAACATCAGTTATTTTCAACCTCAAATTTATACCCTACTCCCCATACGGTTACAATCATTTTCGCCGCTTGTGACGATACACGATTTAACTTTTCACGCAAACGCTTGACGTGCGTATCTACCGTACGAAGATCTCCAAAGAAATCATAATGCCATACTTCACGCAGCAGCTGTTCTCTGTCATATACTTTATCTGGCGTTTTTGCAAGGTAGCATAATAATTCATATTCTTTTGGAGTTAAGTTAACTTCTTTTCCGTCTGCTGTAACGCGATGTGCATCATTATCAATCGTTAAGTGATCAAAGACGATAAGATTTTTCACGCTCGTTTCTGGTTGAATAAACGTTGCTTGAGAGGAACGTCGAAGCAGTGCTTTTACGCGAAGAACCACTTCTCTTGGGCTAAACGGCTTAACGATATAATCATCTGTACCTACTTCAAACCCTTGGACTCTGTTTACTTCTTCCCCTTTGGCTGTAAGCATGATAATAGGAGTTGCTTTTTTCTCCCGAATTTGTTTACAAACCTCAATACCATCTATGCCGGGCATCATTAAATCCAATACAATCAAATCATAGTCTATGTGTAACGCTTTTTCGATTGCTTCATGCCCATCTGCTGCTTCTTCAATGATGTATCCTTCTTTTTCTAAGTACATTTTTAACAATCGTCTAATGCGATCTTCATCGTCTACTAGCAGTAATCTTTGTTCGTTTTGCATGTATTTTCAACCTCCTAGTCTTAGTGTACAAAAAAAAACCAGCGAGTTCTACTTATGATACCCAAACAATGTGACAATTCGTGAACACCTTTACGAAAAACAGCTGTTTTTACCAAAAAGAGGTTGAGACGCAACGAAATCCATGCAATCTACAGCTGAATAAATAAAATAAAGAAGCTAGTAGGGATCGCTTGTTCCACGGCTATAAGCACCTACATACACGAACTTTGCGTTCACTATCTCAATGAAAAAATCCGAACGAATGAGATTCTCCATCAAGAAGCTCATTCGTTCGGATCTTTCTTCAACTAAAATATCTTCGTTTCAGGCTCTATGCTATTATTAAAGGTTACGCATATGAATGTAAACCTGCAATAATTAGGTTCACAGCCACTAAGTTGAACATAATGATGGCAAATCCGCCAACTGCCAGCCAAGCTGATTTTTCACCGTGCCACCCTTTCGACAGCCGAAGATGAAGAAAAGCGGCGTAAAATAAAAAGGTGATCAGCGCCCACACCTCTTTAGGGTCCCACCCCCAAAAACGCGTCCAGGCCATCTGAGCCCAAATCATAGCGAAAATAAGTGCTCCTAGTGTGAAAATAGGAAATCCAATCGCCACTGCTCTGTAGCTTACTTCATCAAGCAAGTCGCTGTTTACCTGTTTCACAAGCGGCTGCAGCGCAGCTCCAATTCGCTTCCGTAAAATAAGACGAATCAGCCAATATAAGACGAATCCACCAGCTAACGACCAAATGACCGTATTTAATTTTTTAGCATTGATAATAGCGGGCATATCAATAAGCGGCTGTATATCGTTCCCATCTGTCCATTCACTTTGATGCGGCCCCACTAGCGGAACCATATGATACACGGCTTGCTCTTGTTCTCCACTTTTATTAATCCAATTAAATGATGACTCGTAGTGTGCCGCATTAAAAGCCAGCGTCACCGCTACAAACCCAAGCGTACTAATAAGCGTATACAGGATGAATTCCAACCAAAATGCTTTTTTATTTCGCTTGGATTGGTCAATCGTTTTGATTAAATAAATCAATCCTGCAACAAAGCTAATAGAAAGCACGGCTTCACCCGTAGCTGCGGTTGTAACGTGAATATGCAGCCAATTCGTTTGAAGAGCCGGTATCAGCGGCGTAATTTCAGTTGGAAACATGCTTGCATAAGCAATGATCAAAAGAGCCACCGGCAATGCAAAAAGTCCAAGCATGCTAAGACGATAAATAAAGTAAATAACAATAAATGCGCCAACAAGCATCATGCCAAAAAACGTCGTAAATTCAAATAAATTACTAACAGGAGCGTGGCCTGATGCAATCCATCTTGTAATGAAGTAGCCAATCTGTGCAATAAAGCCGATGATGGTAACCGCAATTCCAAACGTTGCCCACTTTGTTTTCTTTTGAGCTGCTCTCTTATCTCGAATAGCTCCTCCGAAAAAAAAGGTTGCAACTAAATAAGCAATAAACGCCACATACAGTAAATTACTACTTATACTCGCGTAATCCATGCTTTTTCCTCCTATTTTGTTTCTTTATCATTTTGGTCCTTCAGCTGTGTAAGGGATGTTGATTCTAATAAACCATTTAGTTCTTTTTTAAGCCCATACCAGTTTTTATTTGTATGTGCGGCCAACCATATCTCATTATTGACTTTTTGAATCCACATGCGGCGATGATTCCAATACATCCCTTGAATTACACCAATCATAAAGATGGCTCCGCCAACTCCTAAAAACCAAAGCGTATAGTCTCTGCGAACAGTTAATCCCGTTACATTTTTCGTTTCCACACCAGCAAAGGTCATTTTATAATCGTTATTTCCTAGGGGCTCCAAGTTCTCTCTAATTCCAACAAAAGCAACTTCACCTTTTTTATGCTGAGGGGTAATCATTTTAAATACAAAAGCCGGATTGTTAGGCACTCTGGTCTTTGTATTTGGATTTCCTTCATCATCAAAGAAAAAGTCTGGAAAGTAACTCATGAGCTTGACTTTATATCCGTTTTTTAGATCATATATTTCTTTTGGATTATGTAAATCTACTGTAAGTGAACCAACGTTTCTATTTGCATTTTTATCTGTTAAATGGAAAGACATAGAGCTAAATTCATTTAACTTGAAATCCACTTGATACATGGCATATCCTTCAAACTTAAGCGGCTGATTCACACGAATCTCTGAATCTTTTATTTTCTTTAACTTTGGATCTGCTCCCGGTATAAGCTTTCCTTCGCGCTTATACAGACTAACATCCGCTTCATATTTTTTGGCTACTTTATTATTCCCTGCACGATCAATTGCTTCTTGAAACACAGCGTTTTCGCTATCTTTATCATACATTTCAACAGTAAAACGATGGTTTTTCAAAAAATACTCTCCGTTCGTCCCAGGAATAACCTTTGTTTCACCTTCACGGATCCAAAGAACTTCATCTATATACATACCTGGTACAAACCTAAGCATAGCACCTAGTAAAAAGATAATGAGACCGATATGATTAACGTATGGACCCCATCTTGAGAAGCGTCCTTTTTCAACCAGCAGATTGCCGTTTTCTTCACGAATAGAGTATCTTCTTTTTTTAAGCATACTTTTTACATGTTCATAATCTTGATCCGTCCACGATGATGAAGTGGTATATAAACGCTGTCTTTTTAAGAAGTTTGGATGTTTTGTTACACTCTGCCTTTTTAGAGCTCGGTACAAAGGCAATACTCGATCTAAACTGCAAATGACTAACGACATTCCTAAAGCAGCAATTAAAAGCAAGTACCACCACGATTCGTAGAGATGATGAAAACCTAACTTATAATAAAGCTCTCCTGTCCATCCATATTCCTTTTGGTAATACTCATCTGCTGTCACATTAGGAGGTATGTAAGCTTCTTGAGGATAAATGGTTCCGACTGCAGACGCAACAAGCGTCACGATAATGATCCAAATACCTACTTTTACAGAAGAGAAAAAGTTCCATATTTTATCGATAACTGTTTTATTGTACGTTTGCGATCGCCTTGCGCTTCCTTCATAACGCATATCTACTAATTTATCAGTTGTTTCTTCTGCAATCGGCTTACCACAGGCTTCACACAAAATCGTACCATGCGGGTTAACGTGTCCACATTCACATTTTACGTGTTTCATTGTCAACACTCCCTATGGTTTAATTTCTTCCATATATTCTTTTATTTTAGATTCTTCCAATCCCCCAATAAAACTGTCTACAATCTTTCCGTTTTTATCAATTAAAAATGTAGTCGGCAGAGGATCTATTCCGTATGCACCCAACACTTGTGAATCTTTATCCATCAAAATCGGAAAAGATAGCTCATACTGTTTAGCAAATTGCTCTACTGCTATATTCGTTTCTGCAACGTTAACAGCTAGAATTTCGACACCTTGCTTTTTATATGATGCATACTGCTTTTCCATAGCCGGCATCTCTTGTTTACAGGGCTTGCACCATGTTCCCCAAAAATTCAAAAAAACTCCTTTGCCTTTGTAATCTGATAGCTGATGAGTTTCTCCATTAACATCTCTTAATATAAAGTCAGGTGCCTTATCTCCTACTGATACCTTTTGTTTATCAGCAAAAAATTGAGCATAAAGGGTATATCCAACCGCGCACAGCAAAACTGCCAATATAACTGTTCGAATAATCAAGCGCTTTTTTTTCATGGCATGAACTCCTTTTAACCGCTTTCAATACGCTTTTTTCTACCATTATATCATTTTTTTGGTAGTGGCTTTCCAATAATATTTCGACGTTTCTGTGAAGTCTTCCTCTCATTCTACAAGTTCGACATTTTTTCAAAAAACCTTGCTTGTTTTTCTAATTCACGACATTTTTCATAAAAAAAACAGGTAAGTGAAAATTACTTACCTGTTTGAGACATTGAATATAATTGTTTGACTTCATGCGCTGTAAGCTCACGAGCTTCTCCTGCATTTAATCCGCGTAAATCTAAAGGTCCGTAGCGTTCACGTTTTAATTTTAAGACAGAATGCCCAATTGCATCGAACATGCGACGTACTTGACGATTTTTCCCTTCATGAATCGTCAATTCCACAATCGCCGTCTGCTTGCTTTTATCAATAGAAAGAACTTTTGCACGAGCTGGTGCTGTTTTTCCGTCCTCTAGCATCACACCGCGCTGCAGCTGTCTGATTTTTTCACGACTTGGAATTCCTTTAATTTTAGCCACATACACTTTGTCCACTTCAAATTTAGGGTGCATTAGCTGATTAGCAAATTCACCGTCGTTTGTTAAAAGAAGTAAACCCGACGTATCATAGTCTAGACGTCCAATTGGATAAATTCTTTCTTCTACATGTGGAAAGAAGTCAACGACTGTTTTTCTTCCCTTGTCGTCGTTAGCAGCTGAAATTACGCCTCTTGGTTTGTATAACATAAAATAAACGGGCGCTTCGCTTTCTACAGGCACTTCGTCTACTTCAATTTTATCGTTAGGACCTACTTTCGTGCCCAATTCTCTTACAACTTTTCCATTTACTTTCACTCGGCCTTGGCCGATTAATTCTTCAGCTTTACGTCTTGATGCTACACCTGCGTGAGCAATCACTTTTTGTAATCGTTCCATTAACACTTCACCTCTTGTAACATCTTACTTGTTTACGAAGTAATACACAAGTGTATTTGCCACCCAGAGGTAGAATTTTCGATTTCTTACCGGCCAAACACAAGGATTACAATGACAACTGAGGCAATAATTCCTACCAAATCTGCCAGTAAACCAACCTTCAGCGCATCTCCCATTTTTTTAATGCCAACCGCTCCGAAATAAACCGTTAAAATATAAAATGTGGTATCTGTACTTCCTTGCATGGTCGATGCCAAACGACCGATAAAAGAATCAGGTCCGTATGTAGAAATTAGATCCGTCGTGATACCAAGAGCAGCCGTTCCAGATATCGGTTTGATAAGAGCTAAAGGTACAATTTCAGCCGGAACGCCGACTGCTTGCAGCATAGGTTTTAAAACAGATAAGAAAAAATCAAGCGCTCCTGAAGCTCGAAAAATAGAGATGCTCACTAACATGCCGACTAAGTAAGGAATGATGGAAAAAGCAATTTGTAATCCGTCTTTCCCTCCCTCTACAAACTTTTCATACGTAGGAATTTTTTTATAGGTTCCATAAAGTAAAATGCATCCTACGATAAGAGGAATAAACATCAATGATACTTGATTAAGCATAGTCATTTTCGTTTTCCTCCTTTTCGTGTACGTCGATAATAAAAGAAGCGATCAATGATGATAGCTCCTATCGTAGCTACAACAGTTGCTAAAAGCGTGGTACCGACAATTTCAGTAGGATTAGCCGAGTTATACGTAATCCGAATGGCAATAACTGTGGTTGGTATAAGTGTTAAACTGGTTGTGTTAAGTGCTAAAAGCGTGATCATAGAACGGCTTGCTTCGTCTCTATCCCCGTTTAGCTTTTTAAGCTGCTCCATCGCTTTAATGCCAAGAGGAGTTGCCGCATTCCCGAGCCCAAACATATTCGCCATCATATTGGACAATATATACCCTAAGGCCGGATGATCTTTTGGAACATCAGGAAAAAGTCTTGTAATGATGGGTCGAAACAGTTTCGCTAACTTGTCGAGAAGTCCTGCACTTTGAGCAATATTCATCATCCCTAACCAAAAGACCAGCACGCTGATTAACCCAATGCTGATGGTCACTGCTTCGCCTGCTCCTTGAAAAATTGCTTTGTTTACATCACCAATTTTTCCATTTATAATCGCAAAAACAATTCCGATAATGGTCAGCAGCATCCAAATAATATTAACCATCTGTTTTGGCTCCAGACTGAATAAACATTAATCGCTTCACTTTATCAAAAAAACCTTTTTGCTGCTCGGACTGCTTTTCGAAATAAATTGGAACACTGTCAATCGTCTCTCCACTTCTATAAATATCGAGCTTTCCTACCACATTTGGAACTTCCCCTGTTTCTTTCCACTGCTTTTTAGGCTGAATTAACGTTGTTTTTACTTCTACAGAGCTTTGTTCTTTCTTTGTGAGCGGATAGACGACATTTCGTTTAATATACAGCTGATCTTTATAGAAAGAATTTTTTATATCGGCCAATTCTCCTTTTGAAGCTAAACTGGTCATATCATATTTATCAAATGCATTTTCATACATGGAAATGTGATCGTTCCAATCATCTGGAGCATTAATCGTTACGGCAATTAAATCCATTCCATCTTTTGTAGCAGTTGTCACAAGCGTTCGTTTTGCTAATTTTGTATACCCTGTTTTTCCGCCAGTACAGTATGCATATAGTGTTGTCAGCAGTTTATTTTTGTTTTTCCACACTCGATCCCATTTCTCTTCAGGATGCTTCATTCGATAGACTTTTGTTCCTGAAATCTCTTTGAAAATTTTATTATTCATTGCATAGCGCATGAGCAGAGCCATATCGTGCGCGGTTGAGCGATGATTTTCATGATCGTCTAATCCATGCGGATTTTGAAATGTTGTATTTGTCATGCCAATTTCTTCTGCTTTTTTATTCATCAAATAAACAAATCCATCTTCGCTTCCTCCAACGGCTTCTGCGATAGCTACAGCAGCATCATTACCTGAACGAAGCATCAAGCCATATACTAAATCTTTTAATTTTATTTTTTCACCTTCAACTAAATACACAGAAGAACCTTCAACACCAACTGCGCTGTGGCTCACGGTAACTGTTTTATTTATTTTGCCAGATTCAATCGCCAGTATTGCTGTCATAATTTTTGTAATGCTAGCAATTCGGCTAACTTGATCTGCATTTTTAGCATATAACACTCTCCCTGATTTCTGTTCCATCAAAATAGCACTATGAGCACTTACGCTCCCCGCTGCAGATGATATGGAAGGCCAACCGCTGAGACATAGCAATACAATAAATAGATAGATGATACTTTTTTTGCTTCTTTTCATGTCATCCCCGTCCCTCTACCTGTTTGTACAAGTTTATGCTCGTCTTTTTTGGTTATGAATGAAAAGATTTGTCCATACAAAAAAGAACATAGAAAAAACTCTATGTTCTTTTACATTTTCACTTCATTTCTTGAAACGATTGAAAAAACAAATCTGCTTCTTGATCGGTTCCTTCTTGTAATAAATCTTCTGGAAGCGGCGGCAGCTCTTCGATACTTTTAAGGCCAAAATAGCCTAAAAATTCTTTTGTCGTTCCGTATAAGATGGCCCGTCCCGCGCCTTCCGCTCGTCCCACTTCCTTTAATAAAACTTTTCCAATTAAAGTTTGAAGAGGTCTTTCCGTTTTCACTCCGCGAATCTCTTCGATTTCAGCTCTTGTAATTGGCTGCTTATACGCTACAATAGCTAACGTTTCAAGCGCTGCTTGTGATAATGATTGATTAGCGGGAGCTTCTACGAGCTTCTCAATATATGGTGCATAGTCTTTTTTTGTGACAAGCTGATAGGCCCCTCCTATTTCAACAAGTGTAACTCCTCTGAACTTACACTCTTGTTTTAAGCTCTCCAAAGCACCTTGAATGTCTTCATGAGGCTTTTCTATAATCTCAGCTAACCGGCTAATAGATAGACCTTCATCACCAGAAACAAAAAGTAAGCTCTCAATAATAGCCTGTAGATTATTCGTTGTCATTCCTCTTCATTCCTTTCTCGATACGATACATAAAGCTCGTCTAGATTGTGCTGCTGTTCCACAACGATTTCATTTTCTTTCATTAATTCCAGCACAGCTAAAAACGTTACAACAATATGATCACGCTCTTGATAAGGAAACAGTTGATAAAAACTTTTTTTCCCTTTAAAGGCTTTTAATTCATTCACAATTTCACTCATGCGCTTGTCAATTGGAATGTCTTGCCTTGCTATTTTCGTCTGCATAGGCTTTTTATTTTGCTTTCGTTTCATCAACTTTTGAAAAGCACTTAGCATATCATACAGTGATATATCCAATCCTTCATCCTGAGGCTGCGTACGTTCTTCTGCATTTATTTGCACATTACTTGGAGGTTTTGTATACACATGACTTTGGTCTTCTTCCAGCTTTTGAAGCTCTACAGCCGCTTCTTTAAACTTTCGATATTCAATTAAGCGCTGCATCAATTCTTCACGCGGATCTTCTTCATCGACCATTTCAATTTCATCCATATCTTCTTCATACGTAGGCAGAAGCATTTTACTTTTAATTTGAAGCAAAGTTGCTGCCATGACTAGATATTCACTGGCAACGTCTAGCTGAAGCTCATTCATTGTATGTATAAACATCATATATTGCTCAGTAATTGTCGCTACTGGGATATCGTAAATATCAATTTCAAATCGGTTAATCAAATGCAGAAGAAGATCTAAAGGTCCTTCAAACGCATCTACTTTTACACTATACTCCACTTTTATCTCACCAACACTTTTCAATTGCTTATCATTTCTGCTGCTTTATATAACGTTACTATCATTAGTATAGAGGATTATAGACACATGTCCAATACAAATTAACGTAAAAATAGGTCATTTGCCCATACAAAAAATTCAAACATACATATGATGTCAAGGTAATAAGATTTTGAAATGGCTGAAGGAGGAACTCGCATGGGTGAAAAATCTTGTGGATACGGTAGCGGTTTCGCTTTAATTGTTGTACTGTTTATTTTATTAATTATTGTTGGTTGTTCTTGCTTACGCTTCTAACCACACATATTGAATAAAAACAAACGTGTTCGCCATACCTTGAGCACGTTTGTCTCTTTAAAGGCACCGCGCTGATGAATAGCTAATTTTTGTGATACACTACATATAGAGCCTTACCAGGAGGGAACAAGATTGTATTCACAAGCCTATATTGATTATTTAGTTCATTTTCATGGCGACCGGGATTACTTTGAATGTCATGAACTGCTAGAAGAACACTGGAAAAAAGACGAAAGAGGACACCGCAATATTATTTGGGTTGGCCTTATTCAAATTGCTGTTTCACTCTATCATCATCGACGCCAAAATTTCGCTGGAGCCAAAAGAACGATGCAAAAGGCGCTGGCAATTTTAACGAAGGAAGAAGAAAATATTACGCAGCTTGGACTTAATTATCCTTCACTGCTTAAACTTCTTCGCAAACAATTAGCTTTAATCGATACCTATCAGCCATATAAAAGTATTAACTTGCCCATTGAAGATCCAGCATTATTACGAGCTTGCAAACAAAGAAGCACTGATAAACAGCTTGTCTGGTTATCAGCTTCTAATCTGCAAAATGATGCGATTGTTCATCGTCACAGCACGCGAGATCGGTCAGATGTGATTGCGGAAAGACAAGCGAACTTATTGGCAAAACAAAACAACAGGTAGCTTCTAGCTACCTGTTGTTTTATGATGACTAAGATGTGAAAGAAGCTTTCACACCTCACCTAATCATGCTTTTTTTTATTCATCCGCCTGACACTTTTCATAAAACGGAGCGATGATTTCACTCGGCTTAATTTGTGCAGTCGTGTACATTTCTTTAAGAGCTTTAATCATTTTTTTGCCAATACCCTGTTGGCGGTGTGAAGGGTTTACACTGACGTGTTGAACCTCAATCAAACTTTTATCGAGCATGGAAATGCCAACAATCCCAATAATATCTTCTTCTTGCTTCCAAAGATACAGCTGCCAATGTTCGTTTTGCTCATATTCTTTCATCGTTTGTTGAAGTTTTTTTAAATCTTTTTCCGTAGGTACAAACGATAGAAGACCCATGGCAATTTTTTCATAGTTTCGTTTATAGCGAATAAGCATACGATTCTCCCTC
Organism: Priestia sp. VA7; assembly: GCF_055710015.1. NCBI lineage: Bacteria > Bacillati > Bacillota > Bacilli > Caryophanales > Bacillaceae > Priestia > Priestia sp. VA7. The sequence continues at coordinate 508,334 of NZ_JBVQPN010000001.1, read as the reverse complement.
GTCCTCAAACTTTCCTACAAATTAATGCGCTGCGTTTTTTACTGCTTTTATCATACAAAATTTATAAGTAAATAGCAATATTACACAAAAGCTTGTCCTATGTCATGCGTGTATGAGAAACCTAATCTATTACGCTTTTTGAGCTGTTGCGCGAAGAAAAAACGCCGTAACCCCCTGTAAAAGGTTGTTATGACGTTTTATCAGCTAATATCCATTTATAGCAGTATACTCTTATTCTTCCCAGACTTTTACTTCTTTCATTACGTCGCCATTTTTCATTTTTAACACTGTATCTAGTCCTTCTGTTACTTTTCCAAATACAGTGTGAACACCGTTCAAATGAGGCTGTGGCTCATGAACAAGAAAGAACTGACTGCCGCCTGTGTCTTTACCAGCATGTGCCATTGATAGAGAACCCGCTTCATGTTTGTGAGGGTTTCCTTCTGTTTCACATTTAATTGAGTAGCCAGGGCCGCCAGCACCTGTACCAGTTGGGTCTCCTCCTTGAGAAACAAATCCAGGGATAACGCGGTGGAACGTTACGCCGTTGTAGAATCCTTCATTAGCTAACTTTTCAAAGTTTTCTACTGTTCCTGGTGCTTCGTTAGGAAATAAATCGATTAGAATTTTTTCGCCATTTTCCATTAGAATACTTGCTTTTTTCATATAAATGACCTCCAATATATGTATTAGTACCGCTATAGGCTCTGTTTCCCCTATCAAAGCGGCAAAACGTAAAAGTTGTAAGTGCCACCTAGAGTAGAACACTTACATTTATAAACTCACTCTATTCTACTACAAACAAGCTCATGAATTCAATGAATGCACTTCTTCACTTTCTTCTCGTAGGGCTCTAAATAAAAAATAGTAGTTGTGAGATGAAACTTTTTATAGTATCATCCGTCTAATACAGTGATAAAGATACATAGATTTCATTTCATATAGAAATCTACGCCTCTAGACTGATTTATGGGAAAATGATGAATTGACTCTGTTACTTCAGACCTGCCCGTATTATAATAGGGCAAGTATGGGATTAAAGGAGGAAAAAGGTTTGAAATTAACGATAAAAGCAATGATGGTGACATTAGGTCTTCTTCTATTCCTAACCGCACCCTTAAAAAGTTTTGCAGATGCTGCTCCGGGCGATGTTATTATTACATTAGGTCAGGACTTAACCAGCTCTCAGAAGCAACAAGTATTAAATGACCTTGATGCACCAAGCAATGCTCAAACAGTAACCGTGACAAACCAAGAAGAGCATGAATATTTAGGTGACTTTATTCCAAAGGCTACTATTGGATCTCGTGCTATTTCATCTTCTAGTATTACCCTTGGTTCAAAAGATTCAGGTTTAAGCGTATCAACTCAAAATATTAATGGTATTACAGACGACATGTATATTAATGCTTTGATGACCGCCGGTGTTAAAGATGCAAAAATCCAGATTACCGCTCCATTTGAAGTATCTGGTACAGCTGCTTTAACAGGTATTATGAAAGCATATGAAGTTCAAACAGATCAAAAAATCCCAGAAGAAGTAAAAAAAGCAGCCAATGAAGAGATGGTCCAGACCTCTGAGCTTGGTGAAAAAATCGGTAAAGAAAAAGCAGCGCAGTTTATGGCAACGATTAAAGAAGAAATTGCCAAAGAAAATCCTCAAACAAAGGACGATTTACGCACGTTAATTCAGCGAGTGGCTGATGATTTAGGTATTAAATTAACAGATTCAGAGCTTAATACACTTGTTGATTTTTTCAATCGTTTAAAAGATATGAACATCGATTGGAATCAAGTAAAAGACCAACTTTCCGCGACAAAGGAAAAAGTAACAACATTTCTTCAGTCAGAAGAAGGCCAATCATTTCTTGATAAATTAAAGCAATTCTTTGTTGATATTATTAATGCTATTAAATCGTTATTCTCATAAAAAAAAGAGCCTCTTGAACAAGAGGCTCTTTTTTACGTTAATCACTCGTTACTTTTTTACCGTCACTTTGTATTTCACATCATTTTTTACAAGGTCTTCATACGTTTCCCGTTTTACGACTAACTGTGCTTCTCCATCTTCTACGAACACGACAGCTGGCTTTGGCAAACGATTATAGTGACTTGCCATAGAATAACCGTATGCGCCCGTACAAAACATCGCTAATAAATCATCTGGGTTTGCTTTTGGGAGTTGTACATCCCACATCAGCATATCCCCCGATTCGCAGCACTTACCCGCGATGGACACGAGCTCATCACTTTCATCATTCATTCGATTGGCAATGACCGCTTCATATTTCGCTTGATACAGCGCAGGACGGATATTGTCGTTCATTCCTCCATCAATCGCTACATATTCACGTACATTAGGTACATGCTTACGAGAACCAATTGAATACAGGGTCGTTCCAGCATCTCCTACAAGAGATCGGCCGGGCTCAATCCAAATTTCAGGAATTTCTACCTCTAACTGTTTGGACTGCTTTTTGACCTCTTCTATAATAACTTCCACATACTGCGAAACAGGAATAGGCTGATCTTCTTCCGTATAACGAATGCCAAAGCCGCCGCCTAAATTTAGTACTTGCGGAACAAATTTTATACGTTGTTTCCACTCTTTCATTTTTGCAAAAAGCTTTTGAGTCGCCATAATAAATCCGGTTGTTTCAAAAATTTGAGATCCTATATGACAGTGAATACCTAAAAGTTCTAGCTCCTTGCTATTTTGTACAAGACGCACAGCTTCGTCTGCTTGACCGTTTTGAAGATCAAACCCAAACTTCGAGTCTTCCTGCCCTGTCAAGATATAATCATGTGTATGAGCTTCAATTCCGGGTGTTAACCTGAGAAGAACAGGCATCTTTTTTTGATACTGTTCCGTTATTTCCTGAAGCAATGCAATTTCATAGAAATTATCAACTACAATGCAACCTACATCTTCTTTGACGGCCATTTCTAGTTCTGCTCGGCTTTTATTGTTTCCATGAAAATGAATACGTTCTTTCGGAAAGTCACCTGCTAAAGCCGTATACAGTTCTCCTCCCGAAACAACGTCTAACGAAAGACCTTCTTCATGAACGACTTGGACCATGGCAATTGTAGAAAAAGCTTTGCTTGCATAAGCGACCTGTGCTTTTACCCCATGCTTTTCAAATGTTTCTTTAAATCCTCTAGCACGCTGCCGAATTAAAGCCACGTCATATACGTAAAGGGGTGTTCCAAAATTTGATGCTAATTCAACCGTATCAACTCCACCAATTTCAAGATGACCCTGCTTATTTATGCGACTTGTTCCGTGTAAAAACATGTTTAGACCCCGTTCCTGTGTATAGTGTAAAAAAGACAGTTAACGGCAATTCGCTGCTAACTGTCTAAATATTTATTATTTTCCATATTTAAAACAAATCTATCACATCTTCATACAGGTTTCAACCACATATTTTGTTTAAGGTTTTGCAGGCTGGCGGTCTTTGTCCTGCGGATGTACAATACTAGGACGCGGATTTGCTCCAGGAACCGGTGTACGAATGATAATCTGCCATAAAGCCTGCGGGTTGAATGGAAGAAACGGCCACAAATAAGGCGTATTCAATGATTTTAGACGCACCATATAGAGAATGATACACGTTGTTGCAATAAGAAACCCTGGAGTATGAAAGGCCGCCACAAAAATTAACAGAAATAATCGCAGCATTTTATTTGCCACTGCTAACTCGTAGCTTGGCGTTGAAAAAGAACCAATGGACGCAATAGCTACATAAAGAATCACTTCTGGAACAAACAATCCTACATCAATGGCAATCTGTCCAATTAGTGCTGCAGCAATCAAGCCCATCGCCGTGGCAAGCGGTGTCGGCGTATGAATGGCGGCCATCCTCAGGAACTCAACCCCTAGGTCGGCTAAGAAAATCTGGATAACTGTCGGAATGTTTGTTGTTTCGTTTGGCCCAATAAATTGCAATTTTGCCGGCAGCAGATCTGGTTCAAGTACAAATAACAGCCATAACGGCAATAAGAAAAGAGATGCAAGAATTCCTAAAAATCGTATCCAGCGGATAAAGGTACCGACAGAAGGAGCCTGCCTGTATTCTTCTGCATGCTGCACGTGATGAAACAGCGTAGTTGGTGTAATAATAACGCTTGGTGACGTATCGGTAATAATAATCACATGCCCTTCTAGTACATGGGCTGCTGCTGTGTCAGGGCGTTCTGTATAGCGTACCATTGGAAAAGGATTAATTCCTTGTTTGACTAAAAACTCTTCAATGGATTTGTCAGCCATAGGCAAACCATCTACATCGATAGCTTCCAGTTCATCTTTTATCAGTTTAACCAGTCCTGGATCAGCTACCCCCTTTATGTACCCAATCGCTACGTCCAGTTTCGAACGTTCGCCTACCTTCATAATTTCAAAACGAAACCTTCCGTCACGGATTCGTCTTCTCGTTAACGCTGTATTGATAATGATATTTTCAGTGTATCCATCTCTTGCTCCGCGAATCACTTTCTCTGTATCCGCTTCCTCAGGCGATCTGCCGGGATACGTACGCACATCGACTTCAAAGCCAACTTCTTCACCGTCAATTAAAACGAATAGCAGTCCTGATAAAACCGACACCATTCCATCATCCAGCGTCTTTAAAGGCTTGACTTGCTGATGAATAAGACGGTTTTCAACAATATCCTTTAGCTTTGCTCGTTCAACTTCATTATCATTAATTTGAACGAGCACTTTTGTAATTTCAATAATAAATGAACTGTCGCATAATCCTGTTACATAGTAAACATGAACTTCTCGATCCAAAATAAGTAGTTTACGCACGCCCACATCAAAACTTGTGTTCATACTAGCGTTTTCTTTGAACCACTGATCGTTTTTTTGTACCTTCGAAAAAATAGCTGTTTTCTGCTCTGCTAGCTTACCCAAACGAACCGCTCCTTTCTAAAATAAGTCTTGCTGCTTTTTCTGTAATAGGACATCCCAGTTTAACATCATCCATCCTAGCCATTTTGCCGATATCCCCTATTCCTACAACTAAGGGAATATCGAGCTGATCCAAGCAGTAAACTGTATCTCCATTAATTCGTCCGACTTCTAACTCTTGAATTCCGCTTTTATCCACGCCGTAATGCGATATTTCCCCAAAACGATCAATGGTCACATCCACTCTTGTCCATTCGCTTTGATGAGTACGTGACGCAACAGCAATCACTCCAAGAACTTCTACTTGAGGATGCTTTGCTACATGGAGCAAAGCAATTTCCCCAGGTCCTTCCTCTAAGAAACCGCTATCGTCAAACATTACAAAGACGGGATCATATGGTGCTTGAAGGATTAAATTTACCGTTTGACTACCTGTTAACGTAGTAGGGTTTCCATATGATCTCGAAATGCATCTGCCACCAACCGATTTAGCTACATGCTCAATTGCTTTGCGTGCATATTCATCGCCATCGGTTACAATAATGATCCTTCTTTTTTTCATAATCTTTTATCCTTTCGGCTTAAAGATTAACGCGATAATAAAAGCAAATAAAATAGCTGCTGAAATTCCAGCCGAGGTAAGTTCAAAAATCCCAATCCCAATCCCGATAAATCCATGGTCATCCGCTTGCTTCATCGCTCCGTGCAGCAAAGAATGACCAAAGCTTGTAATTGGAACCGTTGCTCCGGCGCCAGCAAATTCAATTAACTTATCGTAAAGACCAAATCCATCTAAAATCGCTCCTGCAACTACAAACGAACTCATAACATGCGCTGGAGTAAGCTTAGCAAGATCAAGCAGCAGCTGCCCAATAACGCAAATGATTCCTCCTACAACAAAAGCTATTACATACTCCATTGATCATCCCCCTCCCCAATATGTTCTAAGACGACGCCATGAGCAATTGTTGGAATTGACTCTTTTTGCTGAATCATCGTTGGACTTAAAAGAGCTCCTGTTGCTACCATAAACACTTTCTTTAAGTTTCCTGATTTTAATTCATTTAAAATATGCCCATACGTGACAATAGCGGAGCAGCCGCAGCCGCTTCCTCCTGCAAATACATTTTGATCAGGACGGTATACCATTAATCCGCAATCATTATGGTTGGTTGATATATCGTAGCCTTCGTCCTTGAGCAGCTGTTTTAAGATTGGACTTCCTACACCAGATAAATCTCCTGTTAAAATAAGATCATACTCGCTTGGAGCAACGTTTAAGTCTTCCAAATGTCTTTGAATGGTATCTGCAGCAGCTGGTGCCATAGCAGAACCCATGTCGTTTGCATTTTTAATTCCATAATCCATTACCCGACCAATCGTTGCAGAAGTCAGACGCACAATACCTTTTTCTTTTGAGACCAGCGCTGCCCCTGCTCCCGTAATGGTTGCCGTTGCTGTATCTGGTTTTTGTCCTCCGTACTCGGTAGGATTTCTAAATTGGCGCTCAGCCGTTGCGTTATGACTGCTCGCTGATGCAATAACACGATTAGCAAACCCTGCATCTACAAGAGCTGCTCCTGTTGCAAGCGTTTCCATTGATGTGGAGCAAGCGCCAAACATGCATAGAAATGGAATTTGGTTATGCCGCGCTACAAAATTAGCCGTTACGTTTTGATTTAATAAATCTCCAGCCAAAAACAAATCAACGTCTTCATAGGATAAATTTATTTTTTGCAAGCAGGAATCAATGGACTCCGTCATCAGTCTTCTTTCAGCCAACTCCCAGTTGTCTTCTTCACAGTGCAAATCTTTATGTGTAATATCAAATGTTTCTCCTAACGGTCCATCTGCTTCTTTTGGCCCTACTGCTGTTCCTGTCGCATTAATATAAATAGGATTTTCATAAACCCACGTTTGTTTTCCAGTTTTTCTCATAATCCCCCTCTTTTCATAGCAAATAAGTTTTAAAAAGGTAGCGAATAATTCCTACAATGTAAGCCGAAACCGTTCCAAATACAATGACGTTTCCAGCCAGCTTGAACATGTTTGTCGCAACTCCAAGAACAATTCCTTCACTTCGATGTTCAAGCGCTGCACTCGTCATGGAATTGGCAAAACCCGTAACAGGAACGGCTGAACCTGCACCTGCAAATTGACCAATACGATCATATATCCCAAACCCGGTTAAGAGCGCAGATATTAAAATAAGGGTTGCAACGGTAGGATTACCTGCATTTTTTTCATTAAAGTCAAAAAATGCAATATAGAAATTTTGAATTGCCTGTCCTAATGTACAAATGATTCCCCCCACCAAAAAGGCTTTTAGGCAATTTGCCACATATGAAGGTTTAGGCTGAAATGGTTTAATGCTTTCTTGATAGTTATCTTTTAATTTTTGATTATTTGCCATGTTACATACATCCTTTTCTTATTGATTAACAAAATAAATCCAATGAAATAATGATCCGCATACTTTGCCTAGTACAATGGCCATTAACAATAAAATAAGCTTGCCTTCCATTCCTATTCGTTTCGTTAACGTCGGCAATACATTAAGCACTTCTGTTAACGCTGCTGCCAGCATCCCAATAAAAATACCGCTGGTTAAACCTATGATCATAATAAGCAACCCCGGAAACTGCCACGTGTATTGATGAAGACTGCACCATCCGCCTGTAACAGCACCACCTACGACTCCCCACTCATATGCTTGAATGTATTTCATGGTTTTAGTCAGCTGCATTAAACGCGGGATGATGCCCAGCACCGTTAAAAATGCTACAAACCCAGCACCTGCAGCCAGTCCTCCCGCAAGTCCAATTACAATGGTCATCACAATGTTAATGATCATCAATTTTTTTCATACTTTCTTTATTCTCGTGCATAATGACGTATTGATCTAAGTCTTGCTGGTAATTAAACATTTCGACTTCGAGAGGACTAGGCTCTTCATTAATTCGTTTTCTAAAGACATGGTTAAAAAACAGAATCATTCCCAGGCCTAAACCGATAGAGTAAGGCACTTGAATCAGCAAAGGCTGCTTATCTCTCAGACCGGTCAGCATGTAAAACAATTTTTGATGTACTTGTCTCATGCTCACATCTTCGTGAAAGTTCATAATTGCCAAAGCAGCTCCGATGAAGAGAAGAAACCAAACAGCTAGAAAAAACAAAAAGGAATATTGTTTCTTTTTATACATGACCTCTACAATCGTTTGAGCGGGTCCAATCGTCTGAATGTCTAAATGCGGATACCGAGAGGCAACTTTTTCAATTACCTTCATTAAATCAACAATGATAATATTTCGATCACTCATACTTACTTGATATACAACTAGCTTTTCAATTTGCTTTTGAACAGAATCTCCTGCTATAACCATTGCTAATTGTCCAATATTTACAGCTTCATCAGGTTTTACTTGAATACGATGTCTCATTTTAAGATAAAGAACGTTTTCCATTCATATCACACCTTACGATTCATTATCTCCCTGTACGTGTAGTATGGATTTTCTTAAATTTTCTAATTCACGTTTCTGAACAGACCATTAATTACCAAATAAAAAAGCAATCCGTTTCACTATTCTTCTTTGAATAGCAAAACGGATTGCTTCTTAAGTATTACGTATCATTCATATGCAGCTTCATTTGTTTTAAGATTTTCTTCTCAAGCCTCGATACCTGAACTTGAGAAATTCCCAGCCTTGCGGCCACTTCGGACTGAGTTTGATCTTTGTAATACCTCAAATAGACAATGAGCTTTTCACGCTCATCAAGTTCTTCAATTGCTTCTTTTAAGGCAATTTTATCAAACCACTTCGCTTCCGTATGATCAGCAATTTGGTCAAGAAGGGTAATTGGATCTCCATCATTTTCATAGACGGTCTCGTGAATAGACGAAGGAGCACGATTAGCTTCTTGAGCTAGCACTACTTCTTCAGGAGTGAGATCCAAATGTTCTGCAACCTCAGCGACTGTAGGGACGCGTCCAAGTAATTTGGAAAGCTCGTCTTTTGCCTTACGTATTTTATTGCTCATTTCTTTCAGAGAACGGCTAACCTTTACCGTGCCATCATCACGAATAAATCGCTGAATTTCACCAATAATCATTGGAACAGCATATGTTGAAAATTTAACATCATACGATAAGTCAAATTTATCAACGGACTTTAATAGCCCTATGCACCCAATTTGAAATAAATCATCGGGCTCATAACCACGGTTAATAAAACGTTGAACAACCGACCAAACGAGCCGCATATTTTTTTGGACGATTGTATCTCGTGCAATTTGATCACCTTGCTGACTGCGCTTGATGAGGTCTTTAACTTCATGATCCTTTAAATACGGTTCGTTTTTATTTTTTTTGACCTCCACATCCATTGGCAAGTCTCCTTAATTACATAGCGCTTTACTATTTGTTAAGTGCTTTTTTAAATATAAGGTCGTACCTTCTAATACAGTAGACTCCACTCGAATTTCGTCCATAAAGTTTTCCATTATGGTGAAACCCATTCCAGAACGTTCTAGATCTGGTTTGGTTGTGTATAAAGGCTGCTTGGCTTCATCCACGTTATCGATACCAATTCCTTCATCACGAATCATCAGCTCGACTACACCGTCTTCATGAAGCGTCACAGAAATATATACCACACCATCCGGATTGCTTTCGTAGCCGTGAATAATAGCATTTGTTACTGCTTCAGATACGACTGTTTTAATTTCTGTTAACTCATCCATTGTTGGATCTAACTGCGTAATAAATGATGCTACCGTGACGCGGGCAAACGATTCATTTTGACTAAGCGCGGAAAATTGGAGGTTCATTTGATTTTTCATTATGCCACCCCCAATTTTTGAAGCGCGTTTTCTTCATTAGGTTCAAAACGAATAATTTTAAATAAGCCTGACATATTAAACAAACGTTCTACGGCGGGAGAAATAGCGCATACAACCATTTCCCCGCCGTTATTATGAACCTGTTTGTATCTCCCTAAAATAACCCCCAAGCCAGAGCTGTCCATAAAGGTTAAATGCTGTAAATTTAAAATCAAATGGCTGATAGATTCCTTCTCTATCGCTTCGGTGATCTTGCTTCTTAGCTCTTCTGCCGTATGATGATCTAATTCTCCTGTTAATCGAACCAACAAGACATCTTGTTTGAATTCCAATTCAATCGAAAGACTCACTATACAAACCTCCTCGGAAATCTTATAGTCAGTCTTTCGCTGCCGACAGAATAGAATCCTTCTCACCGACAAAACTAGTTCTATTTCGTCACATTTAGCTGTTTAAGATGTTTGAGAGAAAATAGAGAATGTACGTTTGAATATCTTCCACCAAGAAGCAGCATCAATATCTTCTTTTGCAAGAAGCGGTGAAGAACTAACTACTTTGTTATCCTTCTTAATGGTCAACATTCCAATTTTGTCGCCTTTTTGAATAGGCGCATTTAGCTTCTCGTTCATTTTCACTTCTGTTTTAACGTCTTTGGCTGCATTTCCTTTTTTCAATAAAACCGAAATAGGCTCGGACGTAACAGCTGTTACCTGATCTTCGCTACCCTTGTTTACATCTATCTTGGCAATAACGTCTCCTTTTTTGTATAAAGGCTTCGTTGTATATTGACTGAATGCGTAGTCTAACATTTTGGTTACTTGATTATTGCGATCTTTTGGCGTGCTTGCACCGAATACAACCGCTAACACACGCATATTTCCCTTTTTAGCGGTAGCTGTCAGGCAATACTTAGCTTGACCTGTAAATCCGGTTTTGAGTCCATCAACGCCGGGATAAAACTTTACTAAGCGATTTGTATTTACTAACCAAAACTTCTTATCTGTATCCGTGCGCAAATAAGCTTCGTATTTACTTGTATAGTTAATAATTTTTTCATACTTTAGCAGCTCTCTGCCCATCATGGCCATATCATGAGCTGTACTATAGTGATTTTCTACGGGCAGGCCTGTCGGATTTTGAAATTTTGTATGAGTCAAACCAAGCTCTTTCGCTTTTTGGTTCATCTTTGCTACAAATTTTTCTTCTGATCCAGCTAAATATTCAGCCATTGCCATAGAAGCATCGTTACCGGAACCTATCGCAATCCCTTTCAGCAAATCATTTACCGTCATTTCTTCTCCGGGCTCTAAAAAGATTTGTGAGCCTCCCATTGAAGCGGCATATTCACTTGCCCGCACTTTATCTTTTAAGGTAATTTTCCCTTTATCTAAAGCCTCCATAATTAAAATCATTGTCATAATTTTAGTCATACTGGCAGGGGGAAGTTCTTGATTACTATTTTTTTCGTATAGAATTTTTCCTGTATCCCGTTCAATTAAAATAGCTGACCTAGCACTGTCAGCAAGCTCGGAATTCTTTTTTTCTGCGGCTAAAACAGGTTGCGTCATAAGTGGAAATAAAAATATGACAACGAGTAACTTTACAATAGTTCGCTTCATCTCCACAAACCTCCATTCTTTATACAACCTATTTTTTCCAAGGTATAATCGATTTATACTAAGGGAAATAAAAAAAGCATCGAGAAATTCTCGATGCTTGAAGTCATATTTTCTTCTTATTTTTGATAAGCTGGAAGCTGCTTTACTACTTCTTTTACAAGCGATAAAAACTGCTGTTTTACTTTTTCAGTCGTTTCAATTACTTCTTCATGATTTAACGGCTGATCTAAAATACCAGCTGCCATATTAGAAATACAAGAAATACCTAGCACTTTCATACCTGCATGGCGTGCCACAATAACTTCTGGCACTGTAGACATACCGACCGCGTCTCCCCCGATAATGCGAAGCATACGCACTTCAGCAGGCGTTTCATATGTTGGACCTGTATTTCCTACATATACACCTTCTTGTAAGGCGATATTTAAATCAGCTCCTACTTTCTTCGCTAATTGACGAAGATCCTTGCAGTAAGCAGTTGACATATCCGGGAACCTTACTCCGAAATCAGAGTCATTAGGTCCAATCAAAGGATTGGTTCCAAAATTATTAATATGATCAGAAATAATCATTAAGTCTCCTGGATTAAAGGATTCGTTTACTCCGCCCGCTGCATTCGTTACAATCAACGTTTCTACACCGATTTCTTTCATTACGCGCACTGGAAATGTTACTTTATCAAGAGCGTACCCTTCATAAAAGTGAAAACGTCCTTGCATAGCTACAACTGGTACGTCATGAATAGTACCTATTACTAATTGGCCTGCGTGACCTTCAACTGTTGAAACCGGGAACTCAGGAATGTCGTTATACGGAATTTTTACCGCGCCTTCAATTTCGTCAGCTAATACCCCTAGTCCAGAACCTAAAATAAGCCCAATTGTTGGTGTAACAGCTGATTGATTTTTAATATATGCTGCTGCTTTTTCAATATATTCTTTTTTCATACTCCATTCCCCCTGCTTAATTCAACTCTTTTAAAAAACTTTTTCCATGCTTAGGCATTGCTACGCCAAAATTTTCTGCTACCGTTGCGCCAATATCCGCAAACGTTTGACGAATAGAAAGTTCTTTTCCTTCTTGCATGCCTTTATTGTACACAAGAAGCGGCACGTATTCACGCGTATGGTCTGTCCCATGATGAACAGGGTCATTTCCATGATCCGCTGTAATAATCAATAAATCATCTTCTTTTAATAAATCAAATACTTCTTCTAAGCGTGCATCATATTCTTCAAGTGCTTGCCCATATCCTTGTGGATCGCGGCGATGACCATAGAGAGCATCAAAATCAACTAAATTTAAGAAGCTTAAGCCTGTGAAGTCCATGTTTAATGTATCAACTAGCTTATCCATGCCGTCCATATTCGATTTGGTACGAAGAGATTTTGTTACCCCTTCTCCGTCGTAAATATCAGAAATTTTACCGATAGCAATAACATCGATGTCATTGTCTTTTAATTCATTCATTACAGTACGTCCAAAAGGCTTTAATGCATAATCATGACGATTGGATGTACGTGTAAAATTACCTGGTTCACCTAAAAACGGGCGAGCGATAACACGTCCAATCATATATGGATCATCAAGCGTTAATTCACGAGCAATCTCACAAATTTTGTACAATTCATCAATTGGAACAATTTCTTCATGAGCAGCAATTTGCAAAACAGAATCTGCTGATGTATAGACGATTAAGTCACCTGTTTCCATATGCTGTTTTCCTAGCTCATCCAAAATTTCTGTACCAGACGCTGGTTTGTTCCCAATGATTTTTCGACCTGTTTTTTCTTCTAATTGTGAAATCAGCTCTTCTGGAAATCCATCTGGAAATACATTAAAAGGCGTATCAATATTAAGGCCCATAATTTCCCAATGGCCTGTCATTGTATCTTTTCCTGCAGAAGCTTCCTGCATTTTTGTATAGTAAGCCAACGGTTTTTCGGCTTTATCGATTCCTTTAATTTCACGGATATTGCTTAGGCCAAGCTTAGCCATATTAGGCATACGAAGACCGTTGCAGTGCTCTGCAATATGACCAAACGTATCAGCACCTTTATCATTGTATTTTTCAGCATCCGGTGATTCACCGATACCCACTGAATCCATGACAATTAAAAATACGCGTTTATATGTATGCGCCATTTTATTCCCTCCAAATATCAATTTATTTATTCTCTATAAAATTCCCGTTTGGAAATAATTTAACCATCTTCTCTTATTGGTCAGAAGTCTGACCTCTCTATTAGTATAGACGCTTTTTATTTTTTTGTACACATGAATGAAAGTGTTTTCAATCAAAAAAACCAATGTCTATGAACTCATTGGACATTGGAATCTTCCTATGCTCGCGGATGAAACTGATTGTATACATCTTTTAAACGTGCTTTTGTAACATGTGTATAAATTTGAGTGGTCGAAATATCCGCATGCCCGAGCATTTCTTGAACGGCTCTCAAGTCCGCGCCGTTCTCTAACAAATGAGTAGCAAACGAATGCCGTAACGTATGTGGAGTTAATTCTTTTTCAATTTTTGCTTCAGAAGCTAACTTTTTTAATATTTTCCAAAATCCCTGCCTTGTTAAACGCCTTCCGTGATGATTAACAAAGAGTGCTTTGTCCTGTTCCTTTTGCTTTGTTAAAACACTCCGGCTATGCTGTAAATACTCTTCGATAGCCTCCGTTGCCAACCTTCCGATGGGGACAATTCTTTCTTTATTTCCTTTTCCGATACAACGAATAAATCCCATCGTCAAATGTGCATCATCAATATTTAAGTTAACGAGTTCAGACACACGAATTCCAGTAGCATAAAGCAACTCAAGCATCGCTTTGTCTCGTATGCCAAAAGGCGTCGAAGTATCAAACACATTTAACAGCGCCTCTACTTCTTCTGCATTTAGCACTTTTGGCAGCTTGCGCTCAAGCTGCGGGGTATCAATATGAACGGATGGATCTGTATCCGCTGCTTTTTCTCTTAGTAAGAATTGATGAAAAGATCTAGTTGAAGCCACATGTCTCGCAATCGTTTTAGATGACTTTTGCTGATCACTTAAATATTTCAGAAAATTAACGATGTGAAGTCTTGTTACTTCATTAAATGATTTCAGCTGCTCTACATGCTCTAAATATTGAGCATACTTTTTTAAATCTCGTTCATACGAATCAATTGTATTTTTAGCTAGTCCCCGCTCTACTACTAAATAATGAATAAAATCTTGAATTTGATCATTCAATAGCCTCTACTCCCCGTTTTGATAAAACATAAATAAACGCTCTAGCCACGTCTGATCTTTGTTCACACTTGCTTGCATGACCTTAACTGCTGAACCCGACGGCTCATCATAACGTTTATAATTTTGATACTCTTGAGATACCCATATCATTCCAAAATAAAACAAAAGAGTAAACCCGGTAAATAAGATAAATACTTTACATGTATTATATACTATTTCAGCCCATGATTTCATGAAACAATTCCTCCAATTTTTGATTCTATTAGAAGATATGCCAATTAGGACAGGTTTTATACATGTTTCTTGCCTTTATACACTGAGTTCTCTCCTGATCATTTCCTTTCTTTCTATAAAACTATGTAGCTTATAAACTCGTTATTTTTTATTTATGTACAACAAAAAACCTTCTCCATTAGGGAAAAGGCTTTTACTGCTTGTCTTCTTTATCCTGACAGCGATGGCAAATGCCATGAAATGTCAAGCGGTGATCTTTAATTTTAAAATCCCATTGCTTTTCCACAATTTCTTCAACGTCTTCAAGCAAATCTTCTTGAATTTCGTCCACAGATCCACATTCCATACACACAAGGTGATGATGAAAGTGTGCGGCTCCTTCTTGTCTTAAATCGTAGCGAGAAACGCCATCGCCAAAGTTTATTTTATCAACAATTTTAAGTTCAGTTAACAATTCTAACGTACGATAAACAGTTGCCAATCCAATTTCCGGAGACTTTTCCTTGACGAGGAGATATACATCTTCGGCACTTAAATGATCCTCTTCATGTTCAAGAAGTACTCTTACAGTCGCCTCACGTTGAGGTGTCAATTTATAGCTAGCTGAGTGCAACTGCTGCTTAATTCGCTCAATTCGACTTTCCATAATTATTCCCTCCCTCGCCATTCACTAATCCATTATATCAGATGTGTCGAGGGTGTCAAAATAAAGTTATTATTAATAAGAAAAAAGAATTCTTTTTACTTAATACTTATTCTTACTTATTTAATAGAGCCATTACACTTTTCATTAAAGTAGGTGATACGTAAGCTTCAATTGTAGCTGCACAGGCAACCAAACATATCATAGCAATCATGGTTCCGCTGTAGCGTAAAAATGAGGCGGAAATAGGCTCCGCTGCTTTTTTAAAAAACTGCTGCCGCACAAGCTTCAAAGAAAAGGCAACTGAAGCTGCAGACAAGATCAGAAATGCCGGTATGAGAAAGATATTTTGCGGCATAACAGATACAAAAGATAGCGCAAAACCAGAGAGTCCCATTTGATTGACTAAAAAGCCTACGGTAAAACCAATCACCATTCCTTTTAAAAACAGCAGAATTAACACTACAGGCAAACCAATAATGGCGATTCCTAATATCCAAATGAGCCCTAAGTATTTAACATTATGAAAAAAACTTTGCTGAAACATTTCAACGCTGCTTGCTACTTCTCCACTCTTTACCTGTCCGAAAAACCGGTTTAAATAGAAGTACAGGTCTTCTTTTTGATCAAGCGTCAAACTATTTACAACAATAGCCCCAAAAATGATTCCCATTAAAAACAGCACGGTCACAAACAAATAAATAGAACTGTTTTCTTGAAAATGTCTTGCATACGATAATGGCAATTGTTTTTTTCTCATCGTCTTCCTCCTATTAATCGCTTAATAGAGTGTATGATAGAGTACAAAAACTATGCCAAGAATCTTTTGAATCTATCAAATAAAAAAAGAGAATGAGACATAATAAAATCAACCCAATCTAAATAAGATCAAATGAGATAGTATGGATGGCTTGTGAAACGGCTGTCGATTTCCATGCAAGGCTTCGCTTTCCGCGGGCCGCCGGTGACCCTCTTCGTCGCGTACGCTTCTGCGGGGTCTCACCTATTCCGCTTTTCCCGCAGGAGTCTTCGCCTTGCCCTCCAATCAACCGCTAGAACCAACTATATAAATGAAATCTACATTCACCATCACCTTAAAAAAATCCGAACGAATTTGATTCTCCATCAAGAATCTCTATTCATCGTTCAGATTTTCCTTCAACTAAAATATGGTTGTCAAACATTTTTTTAGTTAGAGATACACGCATGCCTGTTTTTTCTCACATCAAATGACGTTTCAATGTAAACCTCTAAATTGCTAGATTGCCGTTCGTATGTAAAAGAAAAAACTCTCTTACTCTCCTAATCCGCTTTTTAACTGTAAGTACTGCACAGCATAGGCTGTTTTTGCATCATAAATTTCCTTGTTTTGAATAAGAGTAAGCGCCTCATCTACCGTAACTTCCATCACTTCAACAAATTCATCTTCGTCTAATTCCGCTTTGGTGGTCATCACTTTTAAATCTTCCGCTAAATAAAGGTGCACCAACTCATCCGCAAAACCTGGTGATGTATAAAAAGAAATAATATGGCTAAGCGAATCTGTTGTATAGCCTGTTTCTTCTTCTAACTCACGTTTTGCCGTCACAATCGGCTCTTCTCCTTTTTCTAGCTTGCCGGCTGGAATTTCGACTAAAATACGATCCATCGGCCTGCGATACTGTTTGACCATAACCATTTTATGGTCGCTTGTTAACGCAATGACAGCTACGGCTCCAGGGTGCTTAACTACTTCTCTTGTACTCGTTTTTCCGTTTGGAAGCTCTACTTCTTCTAAGTACAAATCAATCACTCTGCCTCCAAACAGCTTTTCAGAAGACAGCATTTTTTCTGTTAAATGATCCATTTTCTACACCTCGTTCTATTTTTTTGACTCTTACATATATTCTATCATACGAACCTTGGGAGGTAGAAAAAATGAAAGTTTATGTTCACGAGAAGCAAATAATTTTGGTCGGTAAAGCATGGGAAATCAAGCAAAAGTTAAAAGAATACGGCGAACAATTTCAGTATGTCGATGAATGGACGAACGCTATCTCTCAAAATTTTAATTCTTACAAACAAGCAGACTGCAGACACTAATTGTGCTGCAGTTTTCTAATCTTCTTATTTGAGTTTCCCTCTATCATAGCGCTACAATAGATAGAAACCAGTAAAAAATAAGGAGTGACATATATGGAAAAAAGACACTTAGGTACTTCAGACTTGCTTGTCAGTACATTAGGTTTAGGGTGCATGTCTCTTGGAACGGAACAAAAACACGCTGTCAATATGATTGATGAAGCTCTCGAATATGGCATTAATTATTTCGATACAGCAGATTTATATGATTTTGGCTTAAACGAGGAGTTTGTGGGACAAGCCCTAAAAAAACGCAGAAATGATATTATTTTAGCCACAAAAGTGGGGAATCGCTGGAATGATGCAAAAGACAGCTGGACATGGGATCCGTCTAAAGCTTATATAAAAGAAGAAGTAAAAGAAAGCCTGCGCCGTCTTCAAACAGATTACATCGATTTATATCAACTGCACGGAGGAACCGTTGAAGACAATATTGAGGAAACGATTGAAGCATTTGAAGAATTAAAACAAGAAGGCGTCATTCGCTACTATGGCATTTCATCTATCCGCCCAAATGTGATTCGAGAGTATGTGCAAAATTCTTCTATTGTTAGCGTCATGATGCAATACAGCTTGTTAGACAGACGCCCTGAAGAAAGTGCACTTCCTCTTTTACATGACAACGGCATTAGCGTTGTAGCCCGAGGTCCAGTAGCCAAAGGGCTGCTAACCGAAAAAGGAGAGCAAAAACTTGCTGCATTCGAGGGCAAGGGCTATTTAGATTATAGCGGTACGGAATTAGCAAAAACTCTAGAAGAATTTCGTCACGTACGACCAACTCACTCTCTAAACTCAACTGCACTTCAATACTGTTTAGCTAATCCTGCGGTAGCCTCAGTTGTAGCAGGAGCAAGCTCTTCTTCACAGCTTCGCGAAAACGTCAAAGCTGTCGAGGCTTCCCCGCTACAGCCTACTGAAGTTAACAAGCTGCAATCGATCTTTAAAACAAATCAATATGAAGCTCACCGTTAAAAAATAAAAGCGCCGGTAAAGGCGCTTTTATTTTTTAAACTCGGACCAGTTCATATCACTTTCATTTAACAGTTCTTCAAACGACTTATTTTTTTCTTTTTCTTTTCGAATTCGAGCAGCTTCTTTACGCTCTGTTTCTTTCTGCTCTTCTTCTTTTAAAGAAAGCGCCTGTTTTTTAGCTTGAAGCTGTTTTAATAAGCTATCATTTAGCTGATCTTTGATACTGAGCTGATCACTTTGTTTTTGTGCTGATTGTTTTTGCTTTTTTTTAGCCATCACAATTCCCCCGCTACTTTAATTGAGAGATATTGTATCATATTCTTGCTTTTGTTACCAAAAATCAAAATGCATCTAGTTTTACATGTTCATCAATGATTAAAGTTGGCTCTGTAGATTGTTGAATATCTTCTACCGTATAACCTTTCGCTACTTCGACAAGTTTTAGGCCTTCTGCCGTAATATCAATGACCGCTCGATCTGTAATAATACGATCTACTACCTCTTTTCCTGTCAGAGGGAGAGTGCACTCATTTAAGATTTTAGGTTGGTCTTTTCTCGTCACATGTTCCATAATGACAATGATGCGCTGCGCTCCATGAACTAAATCCATTGCACCGCCCATTCCTTTAATCATTTTCCCAGGAATCATCCAGTTAGCCAAGTCACCAGTTTTTGAGACTTCCATGCCTCCTAAAATCGCAATATTAATATGCCCTCCCCGAATCATGCCAAACGATTCAGCACTGTCGAAGTAAGAAGCCCCTTTTGTCGCCGTGACGGTTTCTTTACCTGCATTAATTAAATCAGGATCTACTTCTCCTTCTTTCGGATATGGTCCAATGCCTAACAGACCGTTTTCGGACTGAAGCACCACCGTTTTATTATCTGAGATATGATTAGCCACAAGCGTTGGAATACCAATTCCAAGGTTTACATAAAATCCGTCCAAAATTTCTTTTTCAGCACGTTTTGCAATTCGCTCTCTCACGTTCACGCCGTTTTCAATCATGAAAAATCTCTCCCCTTTTGTTATTTTTGAACGGTTAAACGCTCAATACGTTTTTCTTGTTCACCAATAATTAACGATTGAACATATACACTAGGTGTGTGGATAATATTTGGATCAAGTGAGCCTGTTGAATGAAGTTCCTCCACTTCTGCTATCGTCACTTTTCCTGCTGCTGCAATCATTGGGCTGAAATTGCGCGCTGTCTTGTTATACACTAAGTTCCCCATATGATCGGCTTTCCAAGCTCTAACCAAACTAAAATCAGCTTTTAACGCCTCTTCTAGTAAATATTCTTTTCCATCAAACACGCGAACTTCTTTTCCTTCAGCAATGGGTGTTCCCACTCCCGCTGGTGTATAAAATGCAGGTATGCCCGCTCCGCCGGCGCGAATCTTTTCAGCTAGCGTGCCTTGAGGTAGCAATTCTACTTCAATTTCTCCTGACAATACTTGTCTTTCAAACTCTTTATTTTCTCCCACGTAAGAACCAATCATCTTTTTAATTTGTTTGTTTTTCAGAAGCAGTCCAAGTCCCCAGTCGTCTACGCCGCAGTTATTTGAAATTACGGTTAAATCTTTTACCCCTGTTTCAACTAACGCTAAAATCAAATTCTCCGGAATTCCACATAAACCAAAACCACCGACCATAATCGTAGCACCGTCGTGAATATCTTTCACCGCTTCTTTAAACGACGTATGTACTTGTTTCATACATAACCACCCCTTCGTTATTTTTGAAAACGCTTTCTAATCTATTATAAAAGATTTTTATTTCTTTTTAAATATATATATAACTGAAAATTATAATTTAATCATTTTTTTGTCAAAAAAGTTATATTACTAGACAAATTAAAGGAAAAACAAAAACGCCACGAGTTCCAAAGCTGTATGTTTGGAATCTGTGGCGTTGTGATATAGCTTTAATGTTTGTTAAAACTATATCAAATTAAGGACGTTCAACGATTGTTGCAACGCCTTGGCCTCCGCCAATACATAACGTTGCTAACCCAAGTTTTGCGTCGCGTTTTTGCATTTCATGAATAAGTGAAACTAGGACACGTGTACCACTTGCACCAATAGGATGTCCAAGCGCAATTGCTCCACCGTTTACATTTAAAATATCATGATTAAATTGAAGTTCACGATCCACAGCGATTGACTGTGCAGCGAATGCTTCGTTCGCTTCTACTAATTGAACATCTTCTAATGAAACAGCAGCTTTTTCCAGCGCCTTTTTCACTGCGCTTACAGGACCGATTCCCATAATGCTTGGGTCTACTCCGGCAGTTGCATTACTTTTAATTGACACTAATGGTGTTAGGCCTAACTCGTCTGCTTTTTTACGGCTCATTACCACTACTGCCGCTGCACCGTCATTGATACCAGATGCATTACCAGCTGTTACAGAACCGTCTTTTTTGAAGGCTGGACGTAGTTTCCCTAAGCTTTCAGCCGTTGTGCCTGCGCGCGGGAACTCATCTTGTTCAAAAATAGTTACTTGACCTTTTCTTCCAGGCACTTCTACTGGCACGATTTCATCTTTAAAACGACCAGATTGAATAGCTGCTTCTGCTTTTTGCTGACTTGAAGCTGCAAACGCATCTTGTTCGTCACGAGTAATTTCATATTTATCACACAGATTTTCAGCTGTAACGCCCATATGGTAGTCATTAAATGCACACCATAATCCATCTTGAATCATGCTGTCAACTACTTTTTGGTCGCCCATTTTAAACCCGTTGCGTGCATTTTTTAATAAGTATGGTGCTTGGCTCATGTTTTCCATTCCACCAGCAACAATCACATCAGCATCCCCAGCAAGAATCGCTTGTGTAGCGAGATGTACTGCTTTTAGTCCTGATCCGCATACTTTATTGATGGTTAATGCTGAAACAGTTTCAGGTAAACCTGCTGCTAAAGTTGCTTGTCGTGCTGGATTTTGTCCTAAACCTGCTTGTAAGACATTTCCCATAATAACTTCATCTACTTCGTTTGCTGATACCCCTGCTTTGTTTAAAGCTTCTTTAATTACAGTACCACCTAAAGTTGTTGCGGATACATTTTGTAAGCTTCCCCCAAAGCTGCCGATTGCTGTACGTACAGCGCTTACAATGACTACTTCTGTTTGACCCATGTCGAAAACCTCTCCTTACTGTTTGATTACTGTGATTAACTGTCACCTGTATTAATTTCGACATCGCTTGCGAAATTCCTCTTTTTTTGTAAAAATTTATAATTTTTATTGAATTTTAATTTTTTAGAATTAAAATAAATATTAGTAAGCGTTTACAATGTAGGAGGAGAGCGGTTTATGGGATTTCCTGAAAAAGTAACAATTATAGAAGTTGGTCCACGAGATGGCCTTCAAAATGAAAAAAATTTTGTTCCAACTGAAAAAAAAATTAATTTTATCAAAAAATTAAAAGAAGCTGGACTATCCGAAATCGAAATTACATCCTTTGTTTCTCCAAAATGGGTTCCTCAAATGAAAGATGCTTCTACTGTTGCAGATACATTTCAGCCTGATACATGTCGAAACATTGTGCTTGTGCCGAACCAAAAAGGCTTGGAAAAAGCACTGCAAGCTAATTGCCGCTCCGTTGCGCTGTTTATTGGCGTAAGCAATACCTTTAATCAAAAAAATATTAACAAAAACACCAAAGAAGCTGTACAAACGCTGCTTCCTCTCATTCAGCAGCTCAAGCAGCAAGAATGTTTTATTCGAACTTGCATTTCCACCGCCTTTTATTGCCCGTATGAAGGAAAAATACATGAACGCGACGTGCTGGCCCTTTGCGAAAGCTTTGTGGAGGCTGGAGTGAATGAGCTAAGCGTTGCTGATACAATTGGCATGGCAAACCCTAAAGATGTATTTTCACTTTTCTCGAAATTAAAACAAAACTTTCCCCACACGCTACTTGCTGCGCACTTTCACGATACGAGAGGATTAGCCATTGCAAATATCTATGCAGCTCTGCAAGCCGGTATTAACAGGTTCGATTCATCCGCTGGGGGGTTAGGTGGATGTCCATTCGCTAAGGGAGCAACGGGAAACGTAGCTACGGAAGATCTCGTCTTTATGCTTCATGAAATGGATATTTCCACTTCTATTAATGAAGAAAAGCTGCTCGAAGCGGTCGCTTTTATCGCTCCTCACATTTCAAGACCGATTGAAAGCAAGCAATACTCTTTATTTGCACAGCGTTAAAAATTAGGTTTTTATGAGAGCGATGCTATAATAAATAATAGCTATATTAACAAAAGGAGCCGCTAATCATGAAAAAATGGCTATTATTAATAGGAAGTGTTTTCGGAGCATTTGCCGCTCTTGGCATCTTTTTTACAAATCAAATGATGTACATCCGTAAAAAGACCGACAAAGTTATTATTGACCGCGATACGGAAGATGGCTTTTATGATGAGAAAGTCTATAGCACTCTTCCTAAAGAAGCATTTGTGCTTCCTTCTTCTCTAGGCTATAACATAGCTGGGACCGTTATTAAACAATACGAAAACAACCGATTTATGATTCTTTCGCACGGAGTTACAGTTCATTCACTGAACTCTATGAAATATGCTCGGCTTTTTCTAAAGCTTGGATGGAACGTCGTTCTTTATGATCATCGCCGCCACGGCAAGTCTGAAGGGAAAACAACGAGCTACGGCTATTATGAAAAACTGGACCTTCAATCCGTTGTTCACTGGGTAAAAGAACAATTCGGTTCAACTATTTCCCTCGGGATTCACGGGGAATCTATGGGAGCTGCGACCACTCTTTTGTATGCTGGAATGGAAGACGGAGCTGATTTTTATATTGTCGACTGCCCTTTTTCTGACTTAGAAGAACTTCTTGCCTATCGCTTAAAACAAGATTTCCACTTACCAAAACAGCTTGTGATGCCAGCAGCTAATATTATTTTAAAATGGCGAGAAGGCTACTCATTTAAAGACGTATCACCTATTTCAGTCGTAGATCAAATCAAACATCCTGTTCTGTTTATCCATAGTAAAGAAGATGACTATATTCTTCCTAAAATGACGGAGCAGCTGCATGCCAAAAAAATGGGAGCAAAACGGATGTATTTAGCACCTGTAGGCACTCATGCCCGCTCGTATGCTGATAATCCAGAGGAATATGAACAAGTTATTGAATCATTTTTAGAAAAAATACAAAAAGAAGCGCTTTAAAGCGCTTCTTTTGTTTTATCGATAAATGACATGCGCGGATTTAAAATTTGAGAAGGACATTTTAGCATAAACGCATAGGCACTTTCATTGTAGTCAATCGTCATATTATCATCTAAAAATACTTGCTTTGTTTTTTCGACAAGAACAGGAACAAAATTCGTCTCAATGATTACATCATCGCTCTCTTTTTCATCAACAATCCATAGCGTCGTTACACCGCTCACAACACAGCCGCATCCATCTGTATCGTATTTTAATTTTAAATATAGTGAAGAATCTTTCCCGTACTTTTCTTGTACTTTTGCTATCGCTTTATCAGTAAAGGTAATATTCATTTTCCTTTAACTCCTTTTAAACTAATTGTATAAACAAACGAAAATTGCTTATATAATGAGTATAATACACATCTCGCTTTCATTAAACTCTGGCGCTTCATATAGATGTGTACAAAAAGGAGGTTTTTTTATGTCAAAAGTACAAATTAAAGTAATGGATAACGGCTCTTTCCGTGTCACTGGAGACGTTGAATTAATTGATGCAGACGGCAACAAATTTGAAACAAAGCCGACATTTTCACTATGCCGATGTGGCCAGTCGCAAAAGATGCCCTTTTGCGACGGAAATCATAAAGGAAAATTTGACTCTTGTGTGCGCGCTGCAAAAATTTTAGACGAGCAGTAAATTCATAGAAATACAGCCTTACTGAACGAAACCATTAACGAAAAACATTGATAACCTGTGGTTAAAGCACAGGTTATTTTCTATTAAACGCATCCCCTGCCAATTTCTCTACGAGCCCCGGGGCAAGCTGATACATCTTCGAGCCTATATTCATCCACTTAGGCAAGTTGACTTCTCGTTTTGGTTTCCCAATAATATTGACCGTTTTTTCAGCTACGTACTGAGGGGTTAACATAAACTTTTCTACACTTTTTTCATAGTTTCCTGATTGATCTGCTATTGAAAAGAAGTTGGTTTGAATAGGACCTGGATTCACTGCCGTTACATAGATATCTGTTTTCGCTAATTCCATTCGCAGGCTGTTGGTAAACCCTAGCACGGCATGTTTAGAAGCTGAATAGCCACTGGATTTAGGTGTCGCAAGTTTGCCTGCTTGAGAAGCAATGTTAATAATATGTCCTTTGTTTTCTTTTAGCATATAAGCTAAAATTTCTTGTGTACATGCAATCAATCCAATAACATTGACTTGAAACATTGAGGCAATTGTCTTAATCGATGCTTCTTTCACTTCTTCAAATACACCAAAGCCTGCATTATTAATCAGGACATCAACACGCTTAATTTCACTCATCATTTTCTGAACGACTCTATTGACTTCCTCTACGTTCGCTACGTCAGCTTTGTATATGTAAGAGGTAATCCCATATTTTTGACTAATTTGCTCGGCTACTCGGTGCAGCTTTTCTTCTGTACGTGCAAGTAAAACGGGGACGCCCCCTCTTTTGGCCACTTCATAAGCTAAATGCTCTCCAAGACCTCCTGAAGCGCCTGTAATCACGACATGTTGGTTCTTTAACGAGGATTTCAAATATAACACACCTTTTTTATAAGTTAAGAGCACACAGAATAAATAAGCGTACTTTCTTTTTCATGTGTACTGATTTTATTGGCATCTTCTAAAAAATCGAGCTGACCAATTGTTTCAGAAAGAGTTAGCCCTAGTTCTTTTTCATAAATAGTAGGAAAGAGCTGTTTGCAAATATCAAACGCTGTTTGAGGACGTTCTTTTATCATGCCAAGCACTTTATCCGCTCGGTCGCTTTGCTTTTGTAACCGCTCTTGTACAAGTTCGCGAACATGTAACACTTCATCTCCATGACCTGTATAGATACAGTTTATCTCTAAATCAAGCAGACGTCTTAAGGAATGATTATATTGAAGAAGCGTTTTAGGTCGCTCGCCGCTTGGTTTCATAGGAGGTTCAATGAGCGGATTAGATGAAATATGCTTTAACAGTAAATCTCCTCCAATCATAACCGCTGTTCTTTCATTGTATAATGCAATATGGCTTTGAGCATGACCTGGTACTTCAAGTACTTTCCAACTCTCTAGGTCCGGAATGTAATCTCCTTCCTGCACAGAAGTTGTAAGAGAACGATGACATGAATACTTCATTGATGCTTTTAAACGTTTTAAATAAGGGCGAAACCTTTCATCTACGCCGGCTTTCATAAAGTGGTCTTCAAAAAACGCATCGTACCACTCAAAAAAATCTGGATTTTGGGAGATCCAAGGCTGATTTTTTGCATGACCGACTATGGCGATATCTTTATCAAAAAAATCAAGCATTCCTACGTGATCAGGATGGTGATGAGTTAGGACAACTTGCTTAATATCATCTGGTTTTAATCCTATTTCATTAAGCTTTTCTTTAAATACAGACCACGCCGCCTCCGTTTTAATACCAGCATCGATTAACGTAACGGTCTGACCTTTTATAACAAAAACATTCACATCTCCTACCGCAAAAGGAGTAGGCAGCACAATTTTATATAATTGCTCATTCATCTGTATTTTTGCTCCTTTACCATCGCATTTTCTTTTAAGTTTACACGATTTTTCCTGTTATTTATACAATTGCATTCGTTTTCTGAAAATTACATTGACATCCTTCTCTTTTTCATTGCATAATGACAGAAATATAGTGAAGTTTTATTCATATCTTTAGATAACTATGCATTTTATAAAGAAGAGATACACAAACACAAACCTTTAACAGATACTGAAATCTCAGTATCTGTTTTCATTGGATAGCAAATGACTGGAGGAACTTTTAATGAAAACGGATTTAAACATCGCCTTTATTGGAGCTGGATCAATGGCTGAAGCTATGATCTCAGGGCTGCTGTCAGATAAAAAGCTTCGCCCCAATCAAATCACCGTAACAAATCATAGCAACGATAAAAGACTTCACGAACTTCGAAACGCCTATGAAATTAACATTACGCGTAATCATGCCTTGTTAATCGAAAAAAGCGATATCGTCGTGCTTGCTATTAAACCAAAAGACGTAGCGGAAAGCATTGATACGATTAAGTCCTATATTCGTCCGCACCACCTCGTTCTCTCTGTTTTAGCAGGTGTATCGACTGCCACAATTGTAAACTTGTTTGACCAAGAAGTAGCGGTTGTAAGAGCTATGCCAAATACATCGGCCTCTATTGGATTATCGGCTACAGCCATTGCACCCGGCAAGTTTGCTACAGCAGAGCATATGAACGTTACTACTGCTTTATTTGAAACGATTGGTACGGTTACAACTGTAGAGGAAGAGCAGCTTCACGCTGTAACAGGACTATCTGGAAGCGGCCCAGCGTATGTCTACTATCTAGTAGAAGCAATGGAAAAAGCAGCTGAAAAACAAGGCTTGGATACGTCAGTGTCAAATGAACTAATTCTTCAAACTCTTATCGGTGCTGCAGAAATGCTGAAACAGTCACCTAAAACGCCAGCCGTACTTCGAAAAGAAGTGATGAGTCCGGGCGGCACAACAGAAGCAGGAATCGAACAGCTTATTTCTCATAACTTCCAAGAAGCCATGATGCAGTGTATTGAACAAGCTACAATTCGCTCCAAATATTTAGGAGATACGATTGACGAAAAAATCTCGAGTAAACGTTCGTAAAGGTTCACCTCTTTCTAAAAAAAGAAAGAGGTTTTTTTATGATTAAAAATGGATAAGCAGATTATGTGAAAGAAAATTCAATGCGGTGATATAATAACTTTTGTTTAGAGTATCGAAATAATTGGAGGTTAAACCGAATGACAACAAAACTATTTTCACCTTATACAGTGAAAGATGTAACATTAAAAAACCGAATTGTGATGTCACCAATGTGTATGTATTCATGCGAAAAGGAAGACGGCGTAATAACTGACTTTCATATGGTTCACTACACAACTCGTGCGGTTGGACAAGTAGGTCTCATTATGGTTGAAGCCTCAGCTGTCGTGCCACAAGGTCGTATTTCAGCTCAAGACTTGGGAATTTGGAATGATGAGCAAAGAGATGGATTAACGAAACTTGTGACACAGCTAAAAGAAAACGGTGCAAAAACGGCCATTCAACTTGCACATGCAGGACGTAAAGCAACTGTTGAAGGCGATATTTATGCTCCTTCCGCTATTGCTTTTGATGATAAAAGTAAAAAACCTGTGGAAATGACCAAAGAACAAATTCATGAAACGATTTCTGCCTTTAAAGAAAGCGCTCGACGCTCAAAAGAAGCTGGGTTTGATATTATCGAACTTCACGCTGCACACGGTTATTTAGTACATCAATTTCTATCGCCGCTAAGCAATAAACGCAGCGACGAATATGGCGACAGCGCAGAAAATCGCTATCGTTTCTTAAAGGAAATTATTGAAGCTGTGAAAACAGAGTGGGACGGCCCTTTATTTGTCCGTGTTTCTGCTTCTGACTATACAGAAGGCGGATTAACAGTCGATGATCACGTTGCATTTGCAAAATGGATGAAAGAACAAGGCGTCGACTTAATTGATGTTAGTTCCGGTGCTCTTGTACACGCTCCAATCAACGTATACCCTGGCTATCAAGTGCCGTTTGCAGATAAAATTAAGCAGCAGGCAAATATTGATACAGGCGCAGTTGGATTAATTACAACAGGACGACAAGCAGAAGAGATTTTACAAAGCGAACGCGCTGATTTAATTTTTGTTGCGCGCGAACTTCTGCGTGATCCGTACTTCCCGCGCACGGCGGCAAAAGAACTAAATGAAACAATTTCAGCACCCGTGCAGTACGAACGCGGATGGTAAAAAAAGACGAGGATACCCTCGTCTTTTTTTATGAAATCGTAAACCGTTTCAAGTCTTCTGCTATGTCGGTATTTGGAAAAATTTCTTTTGCTCCTTCTGCTAGCCGGCTGACTGCGTCTCCTTGGTAACGCGAACTAATATGAGATAAAATAAGACGCTCAGCCGATGCTGTTTTAGCGATTTCAGCGGCTTCTTTTGCAGTAGAATGAAAATAGTTGTAAGCAAGCTCCTCGTCTCCCGCTGAAAAAGTAGCTTCATGGACTAAAACACTTGCATGCATAGCAAGCTGAACACTTTGCATGCACTTTCTTGTATCTCCTAAAACCGTGATGACCTTCCCTTTTTTAGGCTCTCCTAAAAACTCTTGACCATTGATTATACGCCCATCTTTTAATACTACTTCTTTCCCTTCCTTTAACTGCTGATAATGAGGCCCCGGGGGAATATTCATCTCTTTTAAACGTTGAACGTCCAGTGATCCTGGCAAATCTTTTTCGACAACTCGATATCCATAAGATAAAATGCCATGTTCAAGTTTGCCAAACTCCACTGAAAAAGTTTCATCTTCAAAAATCGTTCCACTTTCACTTTCCTCTTCTATTTCAACAATCTCTAGAGGATATTGCAGATGAGTTTGACTTACAGCCAGCGTGACTTCAATAAATTCTTTAATTCCTTTTGGCCCGTATACAGTAAGCAGCGATTCTCCGCCTTGAAACGAACGGCTTCCAAGGAGTCCAGGCAATCCGTAAATATGGTCACCGTGAAGGTGCGTAATAAAAATTTTCTCAATTCGCCTCGGTTTAACGGTTGTATGTAAAATTTGATGCTGAGTTGCTTCTCCACAATCAAAAAGCCACACCGCCCCTCTTTCTTGCAAAAGTTCGAGCGCAAGAGATGAAACATTCCGCTGTTTCGCCGGTACTCCTGCACCCGTTCCTAAAAATAACAATTCCATTTTCTACTTCCTCCTTCATACGCACAAAAAGCCTGTAAGTATATTATACAGGCTTTTTGCAAACTTACCTATTTGATGCTGTCAAGCGCATACGTAATAGTAGCTAATAACAGCTCAATATCACTTTCCTCAATGTTGAGAGGCGGCGAGAGCGTGAGAACATTATTATAGCCGGCCACCGTTGCTCCATTTTTCCCAATAATGACTCCTTTGCTTTTGCATTTAGCAACCACTTCATTTACAAGATTAACGTCTAACGGTTCTTTCGTTTGTTTATCAGCTACAAGTTCAATTCCAATTAAAAGCCCTTTACCTCTTACGTCTCCAACGTATGGGTGGCTATCGATAAGCGGCGTTAGCTCACTTAATACGTAAGCTCCGAGCTGTTTAGAACGATCAAAAAGATTTTCTCTCTCCATAATTTCTAAATTCTTTAATGCCAGTGCACATGCAGCCGGGCTTCCTCCAAATGTATTAACATGGCGAAAATACTCGTACTGATCGCTATCTTTGAACGCTTCATAAATTTCTTTTTTAACAGCAGTTGCAGAGAGCGGAAGATATGCGCTTGTAATTCCTTTTGCCATGGTAATGATATCTGGTTTTACATCGTAATTCATAAAACCAAAGGCTTCTCCTGTACGTCCAAAGCCGCAAATAACTTCATCTGCAATTAAAAGTGCACCGTGTTTTTCACACGTTTCTTTTACGCCTTTCATATAATTTTGAGGCGGTAAAAGAATTCCTCCTCCTGTAATAATTGGCTCCATAATAACAGCGGCAATCGTTTCACTTAGCTCCCACGTCATAACATTGTCAATATCTTTTACAGATTGAAGCTGTTCTTTGGGTGCATCGTAGTCATCTTGCCCTCGGTACGAATCAGGCGGGGCAACGTGAATAAAGCCAGGGGCAAGCGGTTCATATTTATATTTACGCTGAGCTTGGCCCGTTGCTGCTAGTGCGCCCATTGAATTTCCGTGATACCCTCGGTAACGCGAAATAAATTTGTAGCGAGAATGCTCTCCTTTTTGCTGATGGTACTGACGCACAATTTTAAAAGCCGTTTCATTTGCTTCAGATCCGCTATTTGAAAAGAAAATAACATAGTCATCACCTAACATTTCATTTAGCTTCTCTGCCAGTTTGATAGCAGGTACGTGAGATTGAGTGAGTGGAAAATAAGCCAGTTCTTTTAGCTGCTCATAGGCTGCGAGCGCTAATTCATCCCGTCCATACCCGGTATTTACACACCAAAGCCCTGCCATTGCATCTAAATAGCGATTTCCTTGTTCATCTGTAATCCA
Organism: Priestia sp. VA7; assembly: GCF_055710015.1. Taxonomy (NCBI): domain Bacteria; kingdom Bacillati; phylum Bacillota; class Bacilli; order Caryophanales; family Bacillaceae; genus Priestia; species Priestia sp. VA7. The sequence continues at coordinate 477,491 of NZ_JBVQPN010000001.1, read as the reverse complement.
AGCACCTTTTGCTTTTGTAGCTACCATCGTTGCATCCGGACTGTATGGTTTCATTCCATGCCATACATACTGCTCATCTTTTGCACGCAGATCTTTTTCATTTTGACTGACCTGTACCATCTTATCCACTCCCAAATCGCTAGCGCGGTATTTTTTTCTGTATGAAAAGACTTCGACAAAATGCCGAAGCCACTTGCTATATTCATCTATATGTTAAAAGTCAAAGCGTGATGTAACCATCTTTTTACGTGTAAAGAAGTTCAAACCGTCTTTGCCGTTGACATGCAAATCTCCGTAAAAAGAGTCTTTCCAACCGGAGAATGGGAAGAAGGCCATTGTAGCAGGTACTCCTACGTTAATACCGAGCATACCCGCATCTGCTTCTTCTCTAAATTGACGTACCGCTTTTGCATCTTTTGTATAAATCGTTGCTCCATTTCCAAAACGAGATTTTTCCATATAGCGAAGTGCTTCATCTAATGTGTCAGCGCGAAGCAAGCTTAGTACAGGTGCAAAAATCTCTTCTTTAGCAATGGTCATATCAGGAGTTACGCGGTCAAAAATTGTTGCTCCTAAGAAATTGCCTTCCATATGTTCATCCATTTCTTTACGTCCGTCACGAATGAGTTCCGCCCCTTCTTTCATGCCCAGTTCAATATAATCCAGCACCTTATCACGGTGCTCTTTTCGAATCACAGGCGTTAGAAGCACTTCATCATCAAAGCCGCTTCCCATAATTAATTCATCTGCTTTTTGCTTTAATTTTGCGACGAATTCATCGCCTTTTTCACCAACCACGACCACGGCGCTGCACGCCATGCATCGCTGGCCGGCACTTCCATAAGCCGAGCTGATAATATGTGATACTGCTTTATCCATATCGCAGTCTGGCATCACAACATGATGATTTTTAGCTCCAGATAAAGCCTGAACTCGTTTCCCTTGAGCTGCAGCTTGTTCATAAACATATTTTGCTACCGGCTGCGATCCGACGAATGAAATCGCTTTAACTTTTTCATGCTCTATTAATCCGTTCACAACATCGTGTGCCCCGTGCACAATATTTAATAATCCATCCGGTGCTCCTGCTTCTGTAAAAAGTTCAGCAAGTCGCGTTGCTAAAAGCGGCGTTCGCTCAGACGGTTTTAATACAAACGCATTTCCACATACAATTGCAAGAGGGAACATCCAAAGCGGTACCATCATCGGAAAGTTAAAAGGTGTGATGCCGCCAACGACACCCAGTGGAAAACGGAACATCTCAGAATCAATTTCTTCCGCTATGTTATTTAATGATTCCCCCATTAATAAAGTAGGAGCACCCGCGGCAAACTCCACGCATTCAATACCGCGCTGTACTTCACCGTAAGCTTCTTTAAAAGCCTTGCCGTTTTCTTGTACCACTAATTTAGCTAACTCTTCATGATGCTTAACTAGTAAATGCTGAAACGCAAACATTAACCTTGCTCGTTTTGGAGCAGGCACGTTACGCCATGTTTCAAATGTTTTTTGAGCTGTTTCCACCGCATTGGCTACGTCTTCTTTTGTAGAAAGTGGTACTTTTGCAATGACTTCGCCCGTCGATGGATTAATTACCTCTCCAAATTTTTCCCCTGCCGTATCAACCCATTTTCCGCCCACGTAATTTTTTAAAACTTGCGTATCATTATTCACAACTGACATATCGCTTGGCCTCCTCAAAAAATAAGAAATGACAAATCTACCTTTATTATTGAATAAATAAATGGTGGTTGCATTAGACAAAATGTGAAACAACTCTAGATTCTCGTTTCACATTTTGCGCAGTGAACTCGGAGAAAGCATGAACTAAAATGAACATATAGTAAAATCAGCCTCGACATAAAAAAACAGCTGTTTCCAGCTGCTTACTTATCCGTTTATAAATTCCGCGCGCGACTTTTTCATCATAAACAAATATTCATATGCCATAATCATAAACTCAATTGCCAGTCGTTTTTCCGGCTCCATAAAGTCTTCACCCAGCAGCTTTTCTAGTTTTTCGATACGGTGATACAGCGTTTGCCGGACAATGTATAAACGCTTAGCCGTCTCTTGTTTAGATCCGTTGCATGCTAAATAAATTTTTAATGTTTCCATAAGTTTTGCATTATACGTTTCATCATATGTAATAACGGGCTGCAGATATTCAAACACCACTTCCTGTAAGTCTTCATGTTGATGTAAAAGCGAAATAATCCGGTACATATGCAAATCATCATAAAAATGAATAATGGTTTGTTTTTGTAGCATTTCTTGAATCGAAATCGTTTCTTTAGCCGTTTCATAGCTTTTATGCATGCAGTCAAGCTGTTCACAGTATTGGCCAATTCCGATAAAGCTAATGGCGTTCCTCTTTGAATTTTCATCCGATTCATATTGATTCATCCAGCGATGAAGGCTGTTTTCTAATCTCTCTCTCCACGTGCTAACCATTCGTTTGTTCAAAAGAATAAATAATACTTCGCGATTTCGCTCGGAGACTAATAAGTGAAAGCCTTCTTGTTCAAAAATGCTTCTCAAGATCAGCTTAAAATACGTTCGATCAAACTTCTCCCGCCTTTGCCACTTACAGCAAACAACGACACCTCCGCGAATAGGCGAATCTGAACACACTTCGTGCATAGAGTCTTTTATTTGTTCAAGAGTTAACTCTCCGTTCATCCATTTTGTCATCCATTCGGTTTCATCTACTCTTTTTTTCTCTTCGACATACAGGTCCTTCAAAAAATGCTGAGCAAGTGCAGTCGCCGTTCGGTCAACGGTGAGCACTTCAAGTTCTGTTAACGCTTCATTTATAGAAGCAACATATAGCTGAGCATAATCTTGTCCTAATAAATGAATAGGCTGCTCAGTAAAATGCAGACTTTCATTTTCCCTGCTTATATAATGAAGTAGGAGCTGCTGTTTAAGCAAGTCCATCTCAGGAGCAAAGGTAATCAATTCATTTGAAACTTTAAGGCCGACAAGAAGCCCCGTAGATTCATATAAACACTGTAAGATGAGGGCCGGATCATTAACTGTTAACAGCAGCTGATTTAGCCTATGAGAATACTGTTCTAAATCGGAAATCATTTGATAGTGCTGATTAATTAAAAGCGAGTGAACATCTTGCGTAATTTCAACGAACGGAACTTCCTCGTGAAATAAAATAATCGGAAAATCACATTCGTCCGCTTTATCAATTACAATTTGCGGAATCTTAGAAGTATAAGTGCCAAGTTCAATACACAGTCCTGATGCCTTGCAAGAAATTAATTGCTGAAGAAATGATAAACAAGATTGAGAATCTTCTCCCCAGCCTACCCCTGTTGATAAAATGAGCTCGTTTCCTTTTAGCAGCTCATTAATGCGCGTCACTTCCATCACGTGCACCCACTTAACAGAATTAGTAAGCCCTCTCTCTCCAGCTATTACTTCACAGTTTACAAAATGTTTCCTTGTTAAAATCTCTGTTACTGTTAAATATGATTTCAAGTCAACACCGCCCCTAGCGAATTTCACATCATGTCTCCTGGATCATTAACGCGTATTTCGCATATGTGTAGAACAAAAGCTATATCTTCTTACATTATATTAAATATTTAGAAGAAATAAAATATTTAATGAAAGAAACGAAAAAAGCTGTAACGATAATGGATCGTTACAGCTTCTGAGCTGTTTGCTGTAATTTATTAAAAAAACCTTGGCGTTTAACCGCTTGTTCTTTAATTCGGTGAATTTCTTTTTTATAAAAACGCAAATCTTGTAGTGACACTGCATTTAACATTTCCATTTTTAATTTATCAATAATTTTTGTTTCTTCCTGTGTCATACACTGCATAGCTTGATCCATCCGTGTCACACCCTTTTCGTATTTAATAGATTTAGTTTGAAAACGTTCTACTATAATATTTACTACAATTTACTAGATAACTAAACCTTTTCTCTTTCGATGTAAACGAAATGTAACAACTGTAATACAGTCAATGGATAATATCTAGTTATTTTGTTTCACATCCAAAACGAAAAAAACACAAAAACGGATCACTTTTGTCAGCCAATATAGTAAATAACTTATAGGAATTAGTAAACAAATAAAGAGATTGAAACATAATTAAAATTCCAATCAACAGCTAGAAGCACCTTCGTATATGAAACCTACGTTCACCCTGCCAATAAAAAAATCCGAACGATTCACCGTTCGGATCTTCCTTCAGCTAAATTAATTTTGTCCCAGCCTCCGTTTTTATACTTGTTGAATCAGTACGGATGAAAAATATTTTCTAGCATCCGCCGTCAATATATGAAGGGTTTCTTGTTCGGTTTGGTTATTTTCGGTGCGTTCAAACGTCACAAATGCCCCGCTTAGATTCTCCGTTACGGCTGTTATTTTAAATCCTTTTTGCAGCAAAAAATCAATCTTTTCTCGCTCTGCCATATATTCATGGTAACTTGACATTTCCCTGCCCCCGATCTATTTCTTCATCTGTTTTTATAACATTAATTTTTCAGCTTCGTTAGCCGTGTTTAACTCATTAAACTTTGCTCGTTTTGTAAATTGTCCGTAGCCTTTTTGACCGACAAACTGCTTATCTTTTACGACAAATTCCCCGCGGCAAAGTACTGAAACCGGCTCACCCGTGACTTTCATTCCCTCAAATGCGCTATAATCAACTGCCATATGATGCGTGTTTGCTGAAATCGTACGTTCAACAGAAGGGTCAAATATAAGCAGATCCGCGTCTGCGCCAACCGCTATTGTTCCTTTTTTCGGGTACAGTCCGAACAGCTTAGCAATTTTTGTTGATGTTATATCTACAAACTGATTGATATTAATTCGTTTCTTCACTACTCCTTCTGAAAATAAAATACTCATGCGATCCTCGATAATAGGGCCTCCGTTTGGAATTTTCGTAAAATCTCCTTTTCCCAGATCTTTTTGACCGTTAAAATCAAACGAACACTGGTCTGATCCAATCGTTTGCAAGTCGCCATTACGCAGAGCATTCCACAAAACATCTTGGTTCCATTTTTCACGTAAAGGCGGCGACCATACGTATTTTGCTCCTTCAAAATTCGGTTTTTCTAAATAGGTTTGGTCAAGCATCAAATACTGCGGACACGTTTCGCCCCAGATATTTACGCCTTTTTCCCTTGCTTCAGCAATCTTTTTAACTGCTTCAGCGCACGACACGTGAACAACATAGAGCTGTGAGTCAGCCAGCTCCGTTAGCACCGCGGCTCTTCCCGTAGCTTCTCCTTCTATTTCTGGAGGGCGAGTCAGTGCATGATAGATAGGATCGGTTTGTCCTTGTTCTAGTGCTTTTGCCGTTAAATACTCAATAACATCTCCATTTTCAGCATGTACCATCACAAGCGCCCCTAATTTTTTAGCTTGCACTAGCGTTTGATAAAGGGTAGCATCGTCTGCTTGAAAAACATTTTTATAGGCCATGAATACTTTAAAAGAAGTAATTCCTTCTTTTTCAATAATCGTAGGAAGCTCATTTAATACATCTTCCGTGATTTCTCCAATCATTAGATGAAAGCTATAATCGATAGCCGCTTTTCCTTTTGATTTTTCATGCCATGTGCCGATCGCTTTTTGCAGCGGTTCGCCTTTATTGGTTAAGCAAAAATCAATAACAGTTGTCGTACCTCCAAAAGCTGCTGCTCTTGTACCTGTTTCAAAGTCATCTTTTGTAACGGTGCCTCCAAACGGCATATCTAAATGAGTATGAGGATCGATCCCTCCTGGAAATATATAGTTGCCTTTTGCATCAATCACTTCACAACCCTGCTCTTCAAATGCCGAGCCAATTGCCGAAATAACTCCATTTTCAATTAAAATATCGGCTTTATACGTATCTGTTGCTGTGACTACCACACCATTTTTAACGATTTTCTTCATTTCTTCATCCCCTTTGTATTTATACGTCTAATCGCTGTGCAGCCGTCGCTTGTAAAGCAGCTTGGCGTTCATTCCACGTCATTGGAGGCTGTTCATTCGGTAATTCAACCATGGATATAGCCCCATCCACCGGACATACAATCGAACATAAATTACAGCCTACACAATCTTCTTCTCTTACTTTTAAATAAGATTTTCCTGAAGGGTCTTTCAGCATATCAATACATTGGTGAGAAGTATCTTCACAAGAAATATGACATTTATTGCAGTTAATACACGTATCCGGATCGATGCGAGCCACTACTTTATAATTGAGATCTAAGTTGCCCCAGTCGGAATATTTTGAAACGGCTTTCCCTACAATATCACTTACTTTTTCAATTCCTCTTTCATCCAAATAATAATTGAGACCTTGAATCATATCCTCTACAATGCGGAACCCGTGATGCATTGCAGCTGTACATACTTGCACACCTGTAGCACCCATGAGCATAAATTCGACGGCTTCCTGCCAGTTCGAAACGCCTCCCATACCTGATATTGGAACGTTAATAAACGGACTTCTCGCACATTCAGCAACCATGTTTAATGCAATCGGCTTAACAGCCGGGCCGCAATAACCTCCGTGAGCGCCTTTTCCTGCTACGTGTGGAATCGTATTCCATGAATGAATGTCTACTCCTGCTAAACTATTAATAGTGTTAATCATGCTCACAGCGTCAGCACCGCCTCGAACCGCTGCTTCTGCTGTAACGGTGATATCTGTGATATTTGGAGTTAATTTAACAATGACCGGTGTTTGAGCAACTTCTTTAGCCCAATACGTTTGTTTTTCAACCAAATCAGGGACTTGCCCAGAGGCAGCACCCATCCCTCGTTCTGCCATTCCATGCGGACAGCCAAAGTTCAGCTCTAGTCCATCCACTCCTACGTCTTCTACTTTTTTGACAATCTCATGCCATTTTTCTTGCTGAGGCTCTACCATAAGAGAGGCAATAATTGCGTGGTTAGGAAACTTCTTTTTCGTTTCATAGATTTCCTTCAAATTAACTTCAAGCGGACGATCGGTGATTAACTCAATATTGTTAAAGCCGGCTACGCGCTGACCGTTGAAGCCAACGGCAGCAAATCGAGAGGAAACATTTAAAATCGGATCACCAAGCGTTTTCCAAACTGCGCCTCCCCATCCTGCTTCAAATGCACGCTGCACTTGATAACCTGAATTGGTTGGCGGTGCGGATGCCAGCCAAAACGGATTTGGTGATTGAATACCTGCTAAATTTGTTGTTAAATCTGCCATAGATTTCTCCTCCTCCTGATTTTAAGCTGTTTCCATTGTTTCTTTTGTTAACTGCATATGAATATTTAACGCCGTTTGTTTTCCTTGCTGAGCAGCGGTCACAACCATTGCTTCTCCCTGCCCTTTACCAAAAATAACGTCTCCGCAAGCAAATACTTTTGGATTTGATGTTTGAAACGTCTCTTGATTAATTAAGACAACTCCGTCTTCATGATGCAGCTGAAATTGTTGAATCAAAGACAGGTACCGTTCTTGACCAATTGCTTTAACAACAGCATCGACTGGAATGGTAAACGTTGAACCTTCAACAGGAACAGGCTTTCTTCGGCCGTCTGCATCTGGATCTGTTAGAGTCATTTTTACACATTCAATCCCGCTCACCTTACCATTTTCATCTCCAATAATTCGTATAGGAGCCGTTAACCAGCGGAATTCAACACCATCTTGTTTTGCAAATTCAAATTCAAAATCATAAGCCGTCATTTCTTCTCGTGTACGACGGTATAAAATTTGAACATTTTCAGCCCCCAAGCGCACGGAACATGTAGCACCATCAATCGCAGTATTTCCCGCACCAATGACGGCAACACGCTTACCCACAAATTCTGTTGATAACGCTTCTGACTTCGTTTTTTTCACAAAATCAATCGCATCATACACACCGTCTAGCTCTTCACCTTCAACATGTAGGGAAGGCACCTTGCTCATACCAATAGCTAATACAACCGCGTCATACGACTGCAGCAATTCGCTCGGAAGAATATCTTCTCCAATTCTTACGTTTGTTTTAATTTTTACATCTAATCTTTTTACTTGTTCAACTTCCCAGAATGAAATCGCTTGAGGAAGACGAAACGACACGATTCCATATGTATTTAACCCTCCTGCTTGTTTTTCCGCTTCAAAAATGGTTACATCATATCCAAATCGCGCCAGTTCTCTTGCTGCAGAGAGACCCGCCGGACCTCCACCAACAATTGCTACTTTTTTGCCGTTTGCTTTTCCTTTTTCAAACAGCACCTGTTCATTTTGAATAGCCCAATCCGTGGCGTAGCGCTGCAAATCTCCAATCATAATTGGTTTAGTTGAATGATTAAGCACGCACGCTCCTTCGCAAAGTTCATCAGTCGGACAGACTCTCGAACAGCTTGCTCCTACGGGATTAGAAGACATAATCGTTTCGGCAGACCCTTTTAAATTGCCCGATGCAATTTTTTTAATAAACGTCGGGATGTCAATTCCTGTAGGGCATGCCTGAATACAGGGTGCATCATAACAGTACAAACATCGATTAGATTCTTCGACTGCTTCTCTATTTGACAACCCTTTTTCTACTTCATTAAAGTTTTGAATGATGGACTGCAAACTTTCCTGTGATCGCATTGCATCAACCTCCCAAGGATATCTGTTGATAAAGCTCAAATTGAAAGCGCTTACATATTTTTTATATACGTTATTTTCAACTTCTACTTTGGTAAAATGTATTACTAACTTTATTGTACAAAACGACCGTCTTTTCTTCATTATACATTATGTTAAAAAATTCAGACTATTTACTATTCACTATGTAAAAAGCCTTGCTTTTATATAAAAGCAAGGCTGCAACTATTATTTTGCTACTTCTTTAATAATCGACACTACTAGTTCAGATGTCTTCACCAGTTCTTCTACCGGAATTTTTTCATTTGTTGTATGAATGTCTTCATAACCAACTGCTAAATTTACTGTTGGAATATCAAAGCCTGCGATTACATTTGCATCGCTTCCGCCTCCGCTTTGAAGCAGGCGTGAAGGACGATCGATATTAGCCACGGCTTTTTTAGCAACTTCGACAACATGATCTCCCTCACCGAATTTAAAGCCTGGATACATCACTTTAATATCAACTTCTGCACGTCCGCCCATTTCTTGTGCAGCTGTTTCAAACGCTTCTTTCATTTTCGCTACTTGTGCTTCCATTTTTTCTGGAATTAATGAACGAGCTTCTGCTAAAATATCGACGCGGTCACACACGATATTCGTTTGCGTTCCACCTTCAAAACGTCCAATATTCGCTGTAGTCTCTTCATCAATACGTCCAAGCGGCATTTTAGAAATGGCTCTTGAAGCAATCGTAATAGCAGAAACGCCTCGTTCAGGAGCTACACCCGCATGAGCTGTTTTTCCATAAATTGTTGCATTTACTTTTGCTTGCGTCGGCGCAGCAACAATAATGTCTCCCACTTTGCCATCGCTATCTAAAGCATAGCCGAATTTTGCCGTTACGAGACTAGAATCAAGAGCTTTAGCACCCACTAAGCCAGATTCTTCTCCTACTGTAATAATAAATTCAATTTTGCCGTGCGCGATATTTTCTTCTTTTAATACGGTAATGGCTTCTAGCATTGCTGCTAAGCCTGCTTTATCATCCGCTCCAAGAATTGTCGTGCCGTCACTTTTAATATAGCCATCTTCAATAGACGGTTTAATACCGTTTCCAGGTACGACTGTATCCATATGAGAAGTAAAGTAGATTGTGTCTACTCCTTCTTTTGTAGCTGGCAGTGTGCAGATTAAGTTGTTGGCTCCGTGTCCGGTTTTTTCTTTGGCATCATCTTCTACTACTTCGACGCCTAATGCAGTAAATTTTTCTTTTAGTACAACAGCAATTTTTTCTTCATGCTTTGTTTCTGAGTCTACTTGTACTAATTCAATAAATAAATCAACGATTCGTTGTTCATTAATCATAATATGTAATCCCTCCAAAAATAACCTACAATGGTATGTTACCATGTTTTTTTGCTGGACGCTCTTCCTTTTTATTGTGCAACATTTCAAGCGCTTGTATTAATTTTATTCGTGTTTCCCGAGGATCAATAACATCATCCACCATTCCAGCGCTTGCTGCTACGTAAGGATTAGCAAATTTCTCGCGATACTGTTCAATTTTTTCATGTCTTGTTTCATCTGGGTTTTCACTGCCTCGAATGTCGTTTGCAAAGATAATATTTGCAGCACCTTGAGGACCCATAACAGCGATTTCTGCATTCGGCCACGAATACACAAGGTCCGCTCCAATCGATTTACTATTTAAAGCTACGTATGCACCTCCGTACGCCTTTCGCAAAATCACTGTGATTTTCGGAACGGTAGCTTCGGAGTATGCATATAAAATTTTAGCACCATGACGTATAATTCCGCCATGTTCCTGCTTGATACCTGGGAAAAAACCTGTAACATCTTCAAATGTAATAAGTGGGATATTAAATGAATCGCAAAATCGAATAAACCTTGCTGCTTTATCTGAGGAGTTAATATCTAAACTGCCTGCCATTACTTTAGGCTGGTTACACACAAGTCCGACAACTTTTCCATCTATGCGAGCAAAACCAATGACAATATTTCTTGCAAAGTCTTTTTGCACTTCAAAAAATGAGCGCTCGTCCACTACTTGCTGAATAACTTGACGCACATCGTAAGGGCGCACGGCATCAAACGGGACAACGTCTAATAAATCCGGACGATAATGATCAGACTCTGCTTTTGAGGCTAAAGGAGGCTGCTCTTGACTAGACTGAGGAAGATAGCTTAAGAGCGTTCGTACTTGTTCTAGCACCTCTTGTTCTGTTGCACCTCTAAAATGGGCATTACCGCTAATTTCGTTATGAACAGCTGCTCCTCCAAGATTTTCAGAGGAAATGCTTTCTCCCGTTACCGTTTCAATTACTTTTGGTCCTGTAATGAACATTTGACTTGTTTCTTCTACCATAAAAACAAAGTCCGTAATCGCCGGTGAGTACACGGCTCCGCCTGCACAAGGACCCATAATAACAGATATTTGAGGCATCACACCCGAATAAATGGCATTTCGATAAAAAATATGACCGTATCCATCAAGAGACATGACGCCCTCTTGAATACGAGCCCCGCCTGAATCATTTAAGCCAATAAACGGCACGCCTGTTTTAGCCGCTAAGTCCATTACGTGCGCAATTTTTTTAGCATGCATTTCACCTAACGCGCCTCCGAATACTGTAAAATCTTGCGAAAACAAGTAGACTGAGCGACCATTTATCTTGCCGTAACCTGTTACTACCCCGTCTCCTGGTCCTACTTGATTATTCATACTGAAATCCGCACACCGATGTTCAATAAACGGATTTAATTCGACAAATGTATGTTCGTCCAAAAGAATTTCAATTCGTTCGCGCGCCGTTAGCTTTCCTTTATGGTGCTGTTTTTCAATTTTTTCGTCTCCACCGCCTAACTCGATCTTCCGACGCTTATCGTACAATTCATTTAATTTATCATAAATGTCAACCATGTTTCTTCTCCTCCTCTAGTGTTTTTTCACAGAGCTCATAAAGAACACCGTTTGCTGATTTTGGATGCAAAAAAGCAATGGATGCTTCCCCTGCGCCTTTTCGCGGAACATCGTCAATCATTTGTACACCCTTTTCCTTTAACTCGTTAATCCGTTCTTCAATCGTGCGCACACCTAAAGCAACATGATGAAGACCTTCACCTCTCTTTTTGATAAACGCGCCGACCGCACTGTCTTCAAAGAGTGGCTCTAATAATTCAATTTTTACGTTGCCGCACTGAATAAAAGCAACTTTTACTCCTTGTTCTTCTACTTCTTCTACTTTTAATAGAGACAGTCCTAATACCTTTTCATAAAATGGGAGGCTGCCTTCAATTGATTTTACAGCTATTCCTATGTGGTCAATTCCTTTTATCACTTTCTCACCTCTTAAAAAAGCGTTTTCATTTACACATATTCTTGAAAACAAAAGAAATCTCCTGCTCGCGTATCTACAGAAAGTTGCTTGTCTAAGCAGCGGAAGACATGTAAAATAAGAAAAAAACGTGTAGGAGGACTTTGGTTGTATGTCTAATAAGAAAATCCAAAAAACCATTGTGTTTTTAATGCTTCTTGTCATGTTAATATCTACGCTTTTAGCGGGACTTGCCATGTGGTTTTAATCGGGACTGATGACGAAAAACATAGCTGCACTGCTGTTTCTGTGTGCAATGCAAACATATAAAAAGACTGGTGACTAGTCACCAGTCTTTTGCTGTATATTCACAATCCCTTTTTGGGCGGCTAACTCTTCAAAAGATTGATCTGTAGATACAATCCATACTTTTGTACCTAACGGGACTTGATCATATAGATGGCTTACTTCACGATTTTCTACGCGAATACAGCCATTCGATACATATTTACCGATGGAATCCGGCTGATTTGTACCATGAATGCCATAAATACGTCCGTCAGTCTCTCTTGCATCAAATCCAATCCACCTTACACCTAGAGGATTTTGAGGAGCGCCTCCTTCAATGTTACTTCTCCGATAATAAGGATTAACAGCTTTTACTGTTACCGTGAACTCCCCTTCGGGCGTCAGATTAACTGCTTTCCCCGTTGCTACTTTAATAATTTGTTTAATTTCTTTATTTTGAATATAAGCAAGCTCATTGCTTTGTTTATTAATAATAATATAAGGATCATTTGGCAACGGATTTTCTCCTAATGGCCAAACCGGAGATAGTAGTAAAAGGATAAAAGCAAACACATGCACGTAATCCACCACCTTACGTTAGTCCTAAGTAAAAGATAAGAGAGGTATCTCTTGTCTTATTTAGTGTTCGTAAGCAAGATAAACAACATGCATACTGTTTAACTTATTTTTAAGGTTTGTTTAATAACCAAATATTGTTCAATTTCTTTGACTACGTGCAGTAAATCGGCACGCGCTTCAAACTCTTCCCGCGTTTTGGGAAGCGGCATCTCTGCAAACGCTTCTCGTAAATGCTGAAGTTTGGCTAAAAATAGCTTTGCTGTATTACCGGGGTGGATGGATAGACTTAATTCTTCAATAAAATCGGCAATCATGTAGCGCTGTTCTACCACCAAATCAATAGCGGTAATGAGAGGAAGGGTACGCTCAATAATTTCAAGCTGTTTTTCACGAATTTTAAAATAGCGGTAATAATAATTTTCCCCACGCACAAAATGATTTTCTACATCACGAAACGCAAGGCTTTTTGCTTTTTCTAAAATTTTTACCGTATCTGCAATTTCCTTACCGTCCCAGCTGCTGTCATTGGTTCTGAGATACAGGGCAATTTCTTTTAACATCGACCGGAAATTTTCTTCAATTTCTTGCTGATACGTGCGAAGCTCTTGATCTAAACTTGGCATGTATAAATTCACAAGCAGGGCAACACCTATCCCAATTACAATTAAGCCAAGTTCATTAAAGACGATTCCCCATGTCATATTGCCTTTGGAGTAAATATGAAGCAAAATAACGGAGCTTGTAACAATGCCTGCATTAACTTTGAATATAACCGTAACCGGGATAAACAAAAGCAGCATCAGTCCTATAACAAGTGGATGATAAGCAATCCCTTCAAAGAATATAAACGAAAACAGAATGGATAAAGAACAAGCAATAAAACGATCGCTTGCACTTCGCAACGATTTTTTCTTTGAATTTTGAATGCACAAAATGGTGATAATTCCAGCTGATACAAAAAACTCGAGGTGAAAGAACTGAGCTATAATAATAGCCAGTGATGTACCGACGGCTGTTTTAATTGTCCGGTACCCAATTTTAAATTTCATTTTCTAGACTCCTACATGTTGGTTTCTTTTTAGTGTGATAAAATACTCTATTCTTTATTAACACGAATAGAAAAATAACACAACCTTAAATCTTGCTGTACTGTATAAATTCCAATAAAAAAAGTGCAGAAAAGATCGTACTCTTCCTGCACTTTTTTATTATAAAATCTTTTCTAAGAAATCTTTAGCACGCTTGCTTTTAGGAGCTGAGAAAAATTCAGCCGGAGGCGCATCTTCAACAAGGACACCGCCGTCTAAAAACAGCACACGATCCGCTACTTCTCGTGCAAATCCCATTTCATGCGTTACAATGACCATCGTCATTCCTGTTTCTGTTAGCGACTTCATTACATCTAGTACTTCTTTTACCATCTCTGGATCTAATGCTGAGGTTGGTTCGTCAAACAGCATCACTTTCGGCTCCATTGCCAGTGCTCTGGCAATAGCTACACGCTGCTTTTGACCGCCCGATAAGCGATTTGGAAACTCGTTGGCTTTTTGAGCAAGTCCCACTTTTTGGAGTAATTCTTTGCCTTTAGCAACAGCCGTTTCTCTTGACACGCCTTTTACCGTCATCGGAGCATACGTCAAATTTTCAAGCACTGTCATATGTGGAAACAAGTGAAAATGCTGAAATACCATTCCTACGTTTTCACGCACACGCATAATGTTTGTTTTTTTATCTGTAATCACTTGACCGTTAATTGAAACTACTCCGCTCGTCGGTTCTTCAAGCAGGTTCATACAGCGTAAAAAAGTAGATTTACCAGAACCAGAAGGGCCAATAACAGCTACGACTTCTTTTTCTTTAATCGTAGTTGAAATACCTTTTAAAACTTCATTTTTACCAAATGATTTGTGTAAATTTTCAACGTTAATCACCTTTTCTCATTCTCCTCTCGACTGCTTTACCAAGGAGCGTTAAGCCCATTACCATTACATAATAAATCAACCCTGCAAAAATTAACGGTTCAAGGTAGGCGAATTTTTCTCCACCTACAATGTAAGCACGGCGCATAATGTCGAGTGCTCCAATAACTGTAACGATAGCTGATTCCTTTGTTAATGTAATGAACTCATTCATTAAAGCAGGTAAAATATTTTTAAGTGCCTGTGGCAAAATAATTTGTCCCATCATGCGGCGATAAGGAATTCCTAACGCTAATGCCGCTTCACGCTGTCCTTTATCAACAGCTAAAATACCAGCGCGAATAATTTCAGATATATATGCTGCAGAGTTTAGCCCGAACGCAGCAACGGCCGCTGGAAACGGGGCAATATCAAACCCGAGCAGCTGAGGTAATCCAAAGTATATTAATAATAATTGCAATACTAGCGGTGTTCCGCGAAACACGGACGTATATGCATCCGCAAACCATTGAAGAGGTTTATTGCGGCTGATTTTACATAAAGATAAAATAACTCCCAGCACAAACCCTAAAATTGCTGAAGCTAGGACTATCTGTATCGTTACCCCTATCCCTTTTAAAATATAAGGCATAGAAGGCACGATTTGCGAAAAATCCAAATTCATGCCTAGTTCCATTCCTCTCTAACTATCATTCTTATTTTTGGTCGTCAAACCACTTAACGATTAATTTATCTAATTCACCGTTTTCTTTCATTTTCTTTAATTCACGGTTAAAGTCATTCGTTAGCTTGCTGTCTTTAGGAAATGCGATTGCTGATCCTTTACTTGAATCTGGACGTCCTGTATCAGACATTTGCAAGCTTTTGTCTTTGTTCACATACCCTTTAGCTACTGTATCTTCAATAATCGCTGCATCGATACGATTTGATTTCATTTCTTGAATTAGTTCTGGAATACGGTCACGCGTTGTTACATTTACTCCGTCAACTTCTTTTGCAATTTCTTTTGCTTCGTCTGCTTGGATAGAAGAAGTTTGTACACCGACTGTTTTCCCTTTTAGTTCTTCTGCATTTTTAATTGGCGCATCTTTCTTCGATACAATCATGTTTTTTGCTTCATAATATACGTCTGAGAAGTCCACGTTCTTTTTACGCTTTTCAGTTGGCGTCATACCAGCTAAAACTAAATCGACTTTATTAGATTGTAAAGCTGGAATTAATCCGCCAAATTCCATATCCTTCACCTGTACGTCATAGCCTAACTTTTTACCGATTGTTTTTGCTAAATCTACGTCAAATCCGATTGCTTCACTATCACCTTTTGCCGTATCAATATATTCAAATGGTGGGTAATCTGCTGATGTTCCCATTACTAGTACTTTTTTATCTTTGTCGTCGCTGCTTGCTCCGCCATTAGACGTTCCTTCTCCTGCTCCGCATGCAGCTAAAACGCCTGCTGTTAAAAGACCAATTGCCGTTACCGATAACCACTTCTTCAATTTCATCTTCGTTCCCCCTAGTTTATTCCTTACATTATTTTTTAAAAATTAATAATATTATGAAATAAGTTTTTTGCTATTGCAAGTAAATGTCGAAATTTAAATATATATTCATATAAATGTATTTTAACACAACATTATAAATATGCAATATCTTTTTTAAATATAAGTTTCACTATTTGAAAATACCTTTTCTCAACATTTTCCACTCGTTAGAAAGTCTGCATAAAGATAGGTAAAAAAACGCATAAAAAAAGAAGCCGTTCAAAACGGCTTCTCTCTTACACTTCTTCACAGTGCTGTTCGAATGCTTCTTGCAGCTTCATCACAACTGACATTGGCTCGTGGCCTTCAATTTCGTGACGCTCTACCATTGTGATAATTTTTCCGTCTTTTAATAAGGCGAAAGATGGAGATGAAGGCGGATAACCTTCGAAGTATTCGCGTGCACGTGCAGTTGCTTCTTTATCTTGCCCAGCAAATACTGTAACCAAGTTTGTTGGACGTTTATCATAATGTACAGCGTGCGCTGCAGCAGGTCTTGCAATACCTCCTGCACAACCGCAAACTGAATTCACCATTACAAGCGTTGTACCAGGCTGTTTAAACGTTTCATCTACCGCTTCAGCCGTCGTTAATTCTGTATAACCAGCAGCTGTAATTTCTTTACGGGCTTGACGAACAACGTCGTTCATAAACAAGTTAAAATCGATATTCATTTTCATACCTCCCTTTTGCTATCTATTCTTTATCATAGCAAACGAAAACTAAAAAGGCGATTGCTTTGACTCATTTTTTGTTGGTAATCAAGATTAAACAAGAAAAAAAATGGTGATACTATTTTTACAGCTAGAAAACCATACTCTTAACTCCCTAGTGTAGAAGGATCCGCATAAAATGCAGGATCCTTTTTTACATTTCTTTCATCGCCTGCTGATAGATTTTAATCAAGTGTTCGAGAGCTTCAGCCATTGTGGCATCTCCCGTCATCATTTGTTTTTCAACACCCCCTAGTTTTTGCTTAACTAAAGGATGTTCATAAAATGATTCTTGTAAATATTCATTAACACTTGCTTGTAACCATGCCTTCATTTGCTTTTGCCTTACTGTATAAAACAGATCATTTTTATTCATCCATTCCTTATAGTCACAAATTATCTTCCACAAGTCTTGAAATGATGCTTCTTCATAAGCAGAAGTTGTGATGACCTGTGGGTTCCATCCTCCAGAATGACCGTGAAGGAAGCCGATGATGCTTTCGTATTCTTTTGCAGTCACTTCTGCTTTTAGCCGGTTATCCCCGTCTGCTTTATTTACACAAATTAAATTAACCCATTCAAGCAGCCCTTTTTTAATTCCTTGCAAATCATCTCCTGCTCCGGTTAAAGCAAGCAAAACAAAGAAGTCTACCATCTCTTTTACAATCATTTCACCTTGGCCAACACCCATCGTTTCGACAAATATGATGTTATACCCAGCCGCTTCACAAAGAAAAATGGCTTCTCTCGTTTTAAGATGAACACCTCCAAGCGTTCCTTGAGAAGGTGAAGGACGGACAAAAGCATTCTCTTGTTTGGTAAGAAGCTCCATTCTCGTTTTATCTCCTAAAATACTTCCTCCAGACAAGGTACTGCTTGGATCAACTGCCAAAACTGCAACGGAATGGCCATTTTTGCATAGGTACGACCCAAATTTGTCAATCAGCGTACTTTTTCCCGCTCCGGGTACGCCTGTAAAACCAATGCGCACTGAATGCCCCGTATGAGGATAGATTTCTTTAATCAGCTGTTGTGCTATTACTTTATGCTTCGGCGCTTTACTTTCAATTAAAGTAATAGCTTGAGCTAACGCTGTTCTTTTTCCTTCAAGCAGCCCTTGTTTATAATCTTGTACCGTTTTTAATTTCACCAATTGTCTTCACCAACTATTCTTCTAACCGTTTCTTTATTTCATATAAAACGGAAACGGCCGCTTTTGGGATTACTGTTCCAGGTCCAAAGATTGCAGAAGCGCCGTGTTCTAAAAGAAATGAGTAGTCTTGTTTAGGAATAACGCCTCCGACAATAACAACGATATCGTCGCGCTCTAATTTCTTTAACTCATCAACAAGCTGCGGCAGTAACGTTTTATGCCCGGCTGCCAAAGAGCTTATGCCAATCACATGTACGTCGTTTTCTACAGCTTGCCTTGCTGTTTCTTGAGGCGTTTGAAATAAAGGACCGATATCAACATCAAATCCAAGGTCAGCAAAGGCTGTTGAAATAACTTTCGATCCTCTGTCGTGACCGTCTTGCCCCATTTTTGCGACTAAAATTCTTGGGCGTCTTCCTTCTTCCTCTAAAAATTCAGCCGTGAGCTTTCGAACTTCTTCGATTTGATCTCGATGCACAAACTCCCCACTGTATACCCCGCTGACTGACTTAGAAGTAGCCTGGTGTCTTCCAGCCACTTTCTCAATAGCTTCTGAAATTTCACCTAGTGTAGCTCTAGCTCTCGCAGCTTCAACCGCAAAAGCAAGGAGATTCCCTTCACCTGTTTTGGCACAATTGGTAAGTCGATTAAGCGCTTCGATTACCGCTTGTTCGTCACGTTCACTGCGTATTTTCTTTAACTTTTCCAGCTGCTTCATTCGAACTGCTGTGTTATCAATATCAAGAATATCAAGCGGTTCTTCTTGCTCCGGCTGAAACTGATTCACACCTACAATAATTTCTGCCTGCGAGTCTATTCTTGCTTGTCTGCGCGCAGCGGCTTCTTCTATCTTCATTTTAGGTACGCCTGCTTCTATTGCTTTTGTCATTCCGCCGAGCTTCTCTATTTCCTCAAGGTGCTTCCACGCTTTTATCATTAATTCATTCGTTAATGATTCCACATAATAAGAGCCTCCCCAAGGATCAATAACGGAACAAATCTCCGTTTCATTTTGTAAATAAAGCTGCGTATTTCGGGCAATTCTAGCTGAAAAATCAGTTGGAAGAGCAATCGCTTCATCCAGTGCGTTTGTATGAAGCGACTGCGTATGTCCTGATACTGCAGCCAAAGCTTCGACGCATGTTCTAATAACATTATTAAATGGATCCTGCTCCGTTAAGCTCCAGCCGGACGTTTGAGAATGCGTTCTAAGAGCTAAAGATTTAGGATTATCCGGCTCAAACTGCTTCATTAGTTTTGCCCATAGCAGCCTCCCTGCTCTCATTTTCGCTACTTCCATAAAATAGTTCATTCCAATTGCCCAGAAAAAGGATAGCCTCGGAGCAAATGCGTCAATTGTAATTCCCGCTTTCAAGCCGGTTCGTACATATTCAAGTCCATCTGCAAGCGTATAAGCAAGCTCTAAGTCTGCTGGAGCACCTGCTTCTTGCATATGATAGCCTGATATACTGATACTGTTAAATTTCGGCATGTACTCCGCTGTATATTTAAAAATATCCGCAATGATTCGCATTGACATCTCAGGAGGATAAATATACGTATTGCGCACCATATATTCTTTTAAAATATCATTTTGAATCGTTCCAGCCAGCTTTTCTTTTTTTACGCCTTGTTCTTCAGCTGTTACGATGTAGAAAGCTAAAATAGGAAGCACCGCCCCGTTCATTGTCATCGACACAGACATTTGATCAAGCGGAATCCCTTCAAACAGCTGCTTCATATCTATCATTGAATCAATTGCCACACCTGCTTTCCCTACATCTCCAACAACTCTTGGATGATCAGAGTCGTAGCCGCGGTGGGTAGCAAGATCAAAAGCAACAGACAGCCCTTTTTGTCCAGCAGCTAGGTTTCGGCGGTAAAAGGCATTGCTTTCCTCCGCCGTTGAGTATCCTGCATACTGCCTAATAGTCCAAGGCCGATTCACATACATCGTTGCATACGGTCCTCTCACAAACGGTGGGACACCAGGTGCAAAGTGAATAAAATCGAGGCTATCTCTGTCTTTTTTTGTATATACTGATTTTAATTCAATTTGTTCATTTGTTTGAAAAGCAGTGAATGAACTTTGAGTCACGTCATCTTCCCTTTGCTGCTTTGAAAATGATAATGGAATATTAGAAAAAGAAGGCTTTTTATACATGAACTTCTACCTCCAAAGCACATAATAACTTCTTAACGCATTGAATAACATTCGTCTTAGGATGTATGACGCTCATTACACCTTTTTGCTGCCACTGCGTTTTGCGTGATACATGTTCTTCCCCTACTACGTACACATAAACGGAATCTTCCTCAAAATAAGTCATCGCTTTTGTTAAGAGCTTTTCCACGAGTTCATCACTTCCACAGATCACATATGCTTCGTGCTTTTGTTCATTCATCCAATCTGCTATCTCGACATAGGAATCTATGTTTTTAATTGTTTCACACGCAAAGCCTGCACTTTCAAATAAAGATCGGGCAATCTCAGCTTTTTTACGGCTGTTAGGATCGGTGAGCTCCATAATGCCAATGCTCATTCCCTTTGTATAAACCCGTATTTTTTCAAACTTCTCTGCTGCTCTCCACTTAGTGAGCGGCACAACACTGTCAGGCTGTGTCTGCTTCGCCATTTGTTTTAGCATCCACCCTGCTGTTACCCCTTTAGATGCTAGCTTTGTATAATCCTCTAGGGAAAGATTTGATGAAAATTCCGAAGCGTTCTGATCACTGTATTTATCCATTTTTATTTCTTCTTTTCTAAACGGCGTGCTTTGTATCTCTTGAGATACATCCTGTTGCTTAGGAGCATAGTGTGTGACTCCGATCAAGCGCTCAATTCGGCACTCTATATTCTCTTGTCTTTTTACTTTCATTTGTTCAACTTCATCTTGAATTCGCCCTTGTTTTAAAGCTTCTTCCATTCCGCCGTGGTCTTCAATGTTGCCAAATAACTCCCAAGCTTTTGTCATTAATTCATGTGTGTAGGCTTCAACGTACCAAGAGCCTCCGGCAGGATCCGTTACTTTTGATATATGTGTTTCGTGCTGCAAAATTAAGTGAGTGTTACGGGCAAGGCGATGAGCGAACTGAGAAGATGAAGACGTGACAGAATCATATGGCTCAATATGCAGACTATCCGCTCCTCCTACAATAGAAGCAAATGCTTGAACCGTGTTCCTTAATGCATTTGTATACATGTCTTCTTTAGACTGTGTAAGATGTGACGTTTCTGTATGGATAAACGGCACTGAAACGGCCGTGTCATCAAAAGCACGAACCACATTTGCCCAAAGCATGCGAAAAGCACGAAGTTTTGATATTTCCATAAATAAATGTGAGCTAACTGAAAAAGAAAAGGTCATATGAGGTAAAACTTGATGTAAGGACAAACCGCGTTTTATGCATTCATCAATATACTGCACACCTGTAGCAAGCATGTAAGCTAGTTCTTGAACAGCGTTTGCACCGCTGTTATGGTAAGGAATGCTTGATACAATGATCGTTTTGAGCTCTGGAACATTACTGTGAGCCAAACGCGTTGCGTAAGCTAAATGATCGTATAAATCTCGAGTAGAAAGTGGAACTCTTCCATATTCAGCAAGGGTGCCGAGCGGATCCATTCCAACCGTTCCTTTTAGCTGTCTCATATTAAAGTTATGATCAACACAGTATGCTTTTAGAAACGAAAGAAGCGGAACGGATGTACATCCCGTATTTAAAAATAAAGGCACCGCTTCAAGAGCTACATGCTGAAACAAATGAGCAACATCCTCTAAGGTAGAAATTGTAGTGCCTGAGGCTACTTCAGCTTCAGTTGCTTCATCAGCGTCTTTCCCTTGCCTCATTGCTTCACTGCATGTAAAAGCGGCCGTATTTTGTCCATTTCTCAAACTGTGTAAAAGAAGTTTATTGCTTTCTTTAATAGAAGGTAAGTCGATTTTTTGGGTGATTTCCCATTCCCCTAGTATGTATGATTCTTTACCGGCTCCTCTTAAACAATCTATTCCCGCCGGACTCTGCTGTAAGTAGTCTAAATGTGCCGTATCACTTTCGAAATAAAGCGGTTTCAAAAAGATATTTTCCAACGTTTCTTTTGAAGAGATCGCGGTATTTTTGCTAACTTCCTGTGCCCAATCTTCTTTAGGTGTACGTGTAAATTCATGAAATGATAATGTATTTGTTTTCATTTCCATGCCCCTTTACAGTTAATAGCTGCCTGCTAAACCGAGATGATTACACTTTGAAGTTTGATGATTCTTCTTTTATTTTAATACATCTTTTACAAATTGTTCAATCATTGCTTCAAAATAAAAAGAGGCCGAGACATAATTAACCTACGTTTACCATCACCATAAAAAAATCCGAACGAGTTGGATTCTCTTTCAAGAATCTCAATTCATCGTTCGGATCTTCCTTCAGCTAAAATATTTTTGTGCCAGCCTCTGTTTTAATAGACGGACGTATTCTCTTTAGAAGTAGATTCTAAAATCTCTTTAACTCTTGCCAAGAATCTGCCGCACACCAAGCCGTCTAACACGCGGTGATCAAGTGATAAACATAAGTTAACCATATCTCGAACAGCAATCATGTTATCAATAATAACCGGACGTTTTACAATAGATTCTACTTGTAAAATAGCCGCTTGCGGGTAATTAATAATCCCCATTGATTGAACGGAACCAAATGATCCTGTGTTGTTAACAGTAAACGTTCCGCCCTGCATGTCTTCAGACTTCAATGAACCCGTACGAACTTTTTGCGCGAGCTCTGTAATTTCACGCGCAATACCTTTGATTGTCTTTTCATCGGCTTGTTTAATAACCGGCACAAATAAAGCATCGTCTGTTGCAACAGCAATGGATACATTAATGTCCTTTTTCTGAACAATACGGTCTCCTGCCCACATTGAATTCATTTGAGGGAATTCTTTTAAAGCTTGAGCCACTGCTTTTACGAAGAACGCAAAATACGTTAAGTTAAAACCTTCTTTTTGTTTGAACTCCGTCTTTAATGCATCACGATAAGAAACTAAGTTCGTTACATCAACTTCAACCATTGTCCATGCATGCGGAATTTCGTGCTTGCTGCGAAGCATATTTGCTGCAATAGCTTTACGCACGCCTGTAACAGGGATTTCTTGATCTCCTGCTGCAGACACAACCGGCGCGGGCTGCTGCGTTTTTGGAGCAGCTGCTGCTACAGGTGCTTCTGGCTGAACTGTTGATGCAGGTGTTTCTTTCACTTCAGCAGCTCCGCCTTTTTCAATAACAGCTAAAATATCTTTTCTCGTAATGCGGCCGCCCGCCCCTGTTCCTGTCACGGTATCTAAATTAATATTATGCTCTTGTGATAGACGCATAACAGCTGGAGAGTATCGACTTTTATTGGATTGACTGTCCGCTGTTTTTGACGCTGATTCTTCTACAGTCTTATCAGATGTTTTCTGTTCTTTTTGAGGTACAGTTCCTTCTACTTCAATTAAACAAATCACTTCTCCTACAGGCAAAGTATCATCTTCACCTGCAATTAACTCTTTAATTGTTCCACTAAAAGAAGAAGGCACTTCAGCATTTACTTTATCCGTCATGACTTCAGCTAACGGGTCGTACTTATTTACGTGATCTCCAACAGAAACGAGCCATTTGCTAATTGTACCTTCTGTTACACTTTCACCGAGCTGCGGCATCGTAATTTTTTCAATAGCCAATTGATACAACTCCTTTTAAAATTGAGCTAATTCTCTCATTGCTTTTTCTACTTTATCGGGATTCACCATAAAATATTTTTCCATTGTTGGTGCATACGGCATAGCTGGAACATCAGGGCCAGCAAGGCGCTGAATTGGCGCATCTAAATCGAATAAGCAGTGTTCAGCAATAATAGCTGCTACTTCGCTCATGATGCTGCCTTCTTTGTTGTCTTCCGTTAAAAGCAGTACTTTACCTGTTTTAGATGCTGCTTCAATAATAGCTTCTTTATCAAGCGGATAGACCGTTCTTAAATCTAAGATGTGTGCTGAAATACCGTCTGCTTCCAGTTTTTCAGCAGCTTGAAGAGCAAAGTGTACACAAAGACCATATGTAATAACCGTGATGTCGTCTCCTTCTCTCTTTACATCTGCTTTGCCAATCGGAAGTATATAATCATTTTCAGGGACTTCTCCTTTAATCAAACGGTACGCACGCTTATGCTCAAAGAAAAGAACTGGATCATCATCACGAATAGCTGCTTTTAATAATCCCTTTACGTCATAAGGCGTAGAAGGCATCACAATCTTTAACCCTGGCGTATTGGCAAATAGGGCTTCAACAGATTGAGAATGATAAAGAGCACCGTGAACTCCACCGCCGTAAGGAGCTCGAATTGTAATTGGACAACTCCAATCATTATTAGAACGATAGCGAATTTTCGCTGCTTCTGACACAATTTGATTGACTGCAGGCATAATAAAATCAGCAAATTGCATTTCAGCAATCGGACGCATGCCGTACATTGCCGCTCCGATTCCTACGCCTGCAATAGCAGACTCTGCAAGAGGTGTGTCAATGACTCTTTCTTCCCCGAACTGTTCATATAGTCCGTTGGTCGCTTTAAATACGCCGCCTTTTTTCCCTACGTCTTCTCCTAATACAAACACGCGGGAATCTCTTTCCATTTCTTCACGAATGGCCATTGTTACTGCATCAATATATGAAATAACGGGCATATGTTCTCCTCCTTACTCACCGTACACGTATTTTAAAGCCGATTCCGCTTCTGCATAAGGAGCGTTTTCAGCATAATCTGTTGCATCATTAACGATGTTCATAATATCATCAAGCATTTGTTTTTCTCGTTCATCGGTTAACACGTTAACCTCTTTTAAATAAGTCGCAAAATACGCCAGCGGATCGCTCTTTTTAGCTTCAGACAATTCTTCTGCTCCGCGATATGCACGATCATCGTCATCACTTGAATGGGCAGTCAAACGCTCTGAAACAGTTTCAATAAGAGTAGGCCCTTCTCCTCTGGATGCACGATCTCTTGCTTCTTTTACCACTCGGTATACTTCAAGGACATCGTTTCCATCAATTGTGTAGCCTGGCATACCATACCCAATTGCACGATCAGATACTTTTGCGCATCCTAGCTGCTTTTCAACCGGAACAGAAATCGCATACTTGTTATTTTCACACATAAAGATAACAGGAAGCTTATGAACACCTGCAAAGTTCGCGCCTTCGTGGAAATCTCCTTGGTTAGAAGATCCTTCTCCAAACGTCACAAACGTTACTAAGTCTTTTTTCTCCAATCGTCCTGCTAAAGCGATTCCTACAGCATGAGGCACCTGTGTTGTAACTGGAGAAGATCCTGTTACAATTCGCTTTTCCTTATGGCCAAAGTGACCTGGCATTTGACGACCTCCTGAGTTTGGATCTTCTGCTTTAGCAAACCCAGAAAGCATTAAATCGCGCGCAGTCATTCCAAATGCTAGCACAACACCCAAATCGCGGTAATAAGGTAATATGTAATCATTCTCTCTATTTAAGGCAAAAGCTGCGCCAACTTGAGCGGCTTCCTGACCTTGACATGAAATAACAAAAGGCACCTTCCCTGCACGATTTAATAGCCACATACGCTCATCAATTTTTCGTGCAAGCAGCATAGTGCGGTACATTTCAAGTACTTGTTCATCAGTTAATCCTAATGATTCATGACGGTTTTTTGTCATGTTTAAACCTCCTTTAATCATCAAAAATGAATCGCTTTTCCATCTACAGCTAATGAAGCTTCTCCCATCGCTTCTGAAAGGCTAGGGTGAGGATGAATGGTATGAGCAATTTCCCATGGTGTAGCATCCAATACCTTTGCAAGACCTGCTTCAGAGATCATATCCGTCACGTGAGGTCCAATCATATGCACACCAAGGACATCATTTGTGTCGGCATCAGCAATAATTTTAACAAATCCCTCTGCCTCTCCATATACAAGAGCTTTTCCAACGGCCTTAAACGGAAACTTTCCAACCTTCAGCTGAAACCCTTGCTGTTTTGCTTCTTGTTCTGTTAATCCTACACTTGCTGCCTCCGGGCTGCTGTATACGCATTTAGAGATTGTTGTGTAATCAATCTTCAAAGGCTTTTCACCATGTAAATGCTCCACAGCTACAATTCCTTCGTGAGAAGCTACATGTGCAAGCTGCAGTCCGCCAATCACATCTCCAATTGCGTAGATATGAGATTCTTTCGTTTGATAAAAATCATTTGTGGCAATCACACCGTTTTCTACTACAATATCGGTATTCTCGAGACCAATTCCTTCGACATTCGCTTGACGCCCTACAGATACAAGCAGCTTTTCTGCTTCATATTCTTGCATATCGTCTCCTACTTGAGCTGAAATTTTCACCTGACCATCAATAGACAGTGTATCAGCCATTACTTTAGCAGAAGTAATAATGTTAACTCCTTTTGCTTTTAAAAGCTTCGTCATTTCACGGGAGATATCTTGATCTTCTGTTGGTAAAATTCGATCGCTGTATTCCACAACCGTTACATCAACATCAAAATCTGTGAGCATTGACGCCCATTCAATTCCAATGACGCCGCCTCCCACAATAATAATAGAAGCAGGAAGTGTTTCCATCTTTAATGCTTCATCTGAAGTGATTACTTTCTCTCCGTCAATCGTTAGACCAGGTAATGTTCTAGGACGAGACCCGGTTGCGACAATTACATTCTTTGGAATAAGCATTTCGTTTTCTTCACCGCTTTTTAATTCGACGGAGATAGTTCCTGGCATAGGAGAAAAAATAGAAGGTCCTAAAATACGTCCAATTCCTTCATATACGTCAATTTTACCTTTTTTCATTAGCTGTTTAACACCATTATGTAACTGTGAAACAATTTCTGACTTTCGTTCTTGTACACGTGCATAGTTCAATAGTACATTGGACGTTTCTACGCCAAATTCACTGCTTTTCTTAGCCGTTTGGTAGACTTCTGCACTTCTTAGTAAAGCTTTGCTTGGGATACACCCTGCGTGCAGGCATGTGCCGCCTAACTTATTTTTTTCTACAACCGCTACCGATAGACCTAACTGAGAGGCACGAATAGCTGCTACGTACCCTCCGGTTCCACCGCCGAGAATGACCAAATCATATTCTTTTGCCACACTGCTTCACACCTTTCTGCAAACGCTATTAAGCGCCTTTATATTCCTTCACTTCTTCTTCACCTGTAAGCACTCGGAGAGCCCCTTCAGCTAACGCTTGAAGCTCATTTTCTCCAGGATAAACAATGACATCTGCAATCCACTTTACATGATTAATAATCAGCTCAACAAACGCTTTTGAATAAGCAATGCCTCCTGTTAAAATAATGGCATCTACTTTTCCATGCAATACCGTACTGGCAGCTCCAATTTCCTTCGAAATTTGATAAGCCATTGCTTCATAGATAAGCTTAGCTTTTTCGTTTCCATTTTTCACTAGCGCTTCGACTTTCTGCACGTCAGATGTGCCCAAATAACCGACAAGCCCGCCTTTTCCTACAAGCATTTTCATAATCTCCTCGCGGTAATACTGACCTGAAAAGCAAAGACGAACTAATTCACCAACCGGTACACCACCAGCGCGCTCTGGACTAAAAGGACCGTCACCGTGCAGGCCATTGTTCACATCAATTACTTTTCCGCGTTGATGAACTCCGACTGTAATGCCTCCACCCATATGGGTAACAATAACGTTCATTTGTTCATATGTGCTATTCATTTCTTTAGCCACTTTTCGAGCAACCGATTTTTGATTCAGCGCGTGAAAGATGCTTTTCCTTTCCATAAAAGGAGTTCCTGAGATACGAGCGATGTCACTTAGCTCATCTACCACCACTGGATCAACAATGTATGCTGGAATATTTAATCCAGACGCAATCTCAAATGCTAAAATCCCGCCTAAATTTGAAGCATGATGGCCGGCATAACCGTCTTTTAAATCTTTGAGCATGGCTTGATTTACTTCGTATGTGCCGCCTTCAATCGGGCGTAAAAGCCCTCCTCTTCCACATACTGCACTTAATTTAGATAAATTAATCCCTTCTTCATCAAGTGCCTCTAAAATCGAGTTTTTACGGAACTCATACTGTGCATATATCGTCTCAAACTGATTCATTTGCTGTGAATCGTAGCGGATTGTTCGATCAAAAATTGGTTTATCGTTGTGAAACACGCCAATTTTTGTGGACGTTGAACCCGGATTTATTATCAGCATTCGATATTCGTGCATATCCAACAAATGTCCTCCTACCTTATCATTCTCATAAACGAAGGCTAGGTCGAAAGGATTTCATTTATTCCTTTTGCCTAGCCTTCAGCTCAAACATTAGCGCGTATGACGTCTACTTAAAATATGCTGTCCATTTTGTAAAAATTGACTGCGTGAACGACGCAGCTTTTCAATTCTTTCTTCAGCTAAGCGATCTGCTGCTAGATAGGTTGGAATGCCATCTCGCTTTGAGATTTCAACTACCTTTTCAATATTATCATAAATACCTTCAACTTTTTTCAGCGCACGCTCACGGTTATATCCAACTAGCTCATCAGCTACGTTAATAACGCCTCCTGCATTAATAACATAGTCCGGTGCATATACAATGCCTAATTCATGGATTAAATCACCATGACGCGTTTCTTTCAATTGATTATTAGCTGCCCCTGCAATAACTTTTGCTTTTATTTGAGGGATCGTTTCATCGTTAATCGTTGCTCCGAGTGCACAAGGAGCATAGATATCACATTCTACACCATAAATATCATTCGGGTCTACTGCTTGCGCATCAAATTCTTCTACCGCACGCTGAACAGCTTCTTTATTAATATCCGTTACAATAAGTTTCGCTCCTTCTTCGTGAAGGTGGCGGCATAAATTATATGCTACGTTTCCTACGCCTTGGACAGCTACTACTTTTCCTTCAAGCATATCTGTTCCAAATGCTTCTTTTGCTGCTGCTTTAATTCCTCGGTATACGCCGTAGGCTGTGACTGGTGATGGATTGCCTGATGAACCAAAAGCAGGAGATACACCCGTTACATAATCCGTTTCCTCATATACAATATCCATATCCTCTACCGTTGTGCCCACATCTTCTGCTGTAATATATCGACCATTTAACCCTTGAATAAAGCGACCAAATGCACGGAACATCGCTTCATTTTTGTCTTTGCGAGGATCTCCGATAATAACCGTTTTCCCTCCTCCTAAATTCAAGCCTGCTGCTGCATTTTTATAAGTCATTCCGCGTGATAGACGAAGCGCGTCTTCAATTGCAGCCGCTTCTGATTCATATGTCCACATTCTCGTACCGCCTAGAGCTGGTCCAATTGTTGTATCGTGAATGGCAATAATGGCTTTTAAGCCTGAATCTTTATCTTGGCAAAATAATAACTGCTCGTAATCGTATGTTTCCATATAGTCAAAAATTTTCATTGTTAGTGCCTCCTAAGAATTCTGTTGAGCGACGCTGATAGCAAGCGCCAGTGAGTATAATTTACTTTCTGATGAATCTGCTCTGGATGTTAAGACGACCGGAGCTTTTGCTCCTGCTAGAATAGCTCCAACTTTTGCTTTAGCAAAATAAATGAGGGATTTATATAAGACGTTCCCTGTTTCAATTGCTGGAACGAGTAATATATCTGCTTGACCGGCAACTTCACTTTGAATGCCTTTTTGCTTGGCTGCTTCTATGTTAATGGCATTGTCAAGTGCTAAAGGTCCATCAATAACGCAGCCTTTAATTTGTCCTCTGCGGTTCATCTGTGTAAGAAGTGCAGCCTCTACTGTTGCAGGCATCAAAGGGTTCACAACTTCAACCGCTGCAATAGGAGCTACCTTTGGCATCTCGATCCCAATCGAGTGGGCAACGTTCACCGCATTTTGAATGATTTGAACTTTCTCTTCCAGAGACGGCGTAATATTCATAGCTGCATCTGTTACAAGAATCGGACGATCATAGTGAGGAACGTCAAATACAGCTACATGTGATAAAACATTTCCCGTACGCAAACCATGCTCTTTATTTAACACAGCTTTTAAAATAAGCGATGTGGATAAATTCCCTTTCATTACGATATGAGCTTGACCTTGCTGAACTGAACGCACAGCCAATTGAGCCGCTTCTAAAACGGACTCCGTATGTACGACCATCACAGCCTTATGAGTGAGTAAGGATGGGCGGTACTGCCTGAATAATTCATTAATTGTCGTTTCGTTGCCAAACAAAATAAATTCAGAAACTTCCCTTGACACAGCTTCATACACTGCCTCAATTGTTTCTAAGTCTTCAGCTGCAGCAATGGCAACAGTCAAAGAAGACTGCTTAGCAACCCGAGATAAGATGGTAGCAAGAGTCATGGAATGTTCGACCTCTCCTTTTTCATTCTTTCTTTTGCTCCGTTTTAAAGAGCATACTGCGCGTTTATGCAGTCACCTAAAATACATGCAAGATTTGTGCCATCCACTGCATATATTACATAATATAGCTGCTTATATCCGTTCTTACGCACAAAAAAAATTTTTTATTGATTCTAACGACAAATAGAAAAAAAGAATACCTCTCTATTTATATGCAATAAATTGCACACCATGCATTTTATTGCATGCTGTTATTTGCAAGATTGTATTTTTCCAACTTATAATACAAAGAACGCAGGGAAATATTGAGCTGTTTTGCTGTTTTCGTTCGGTTATACTCGTTTGCAAGCAGCACTTTTTGAATAAGTTCCGCTTCGTAATTTTCCATCATGTGCGCTAAAGTCTTCCCATCGAACATTACCTCTTCATTCACCTGATTTTTTTCTTTTTTGCCCTTGCCTTCAAGTGAAGGGAGATGAACAGAATCAATCATTGTTTCTGTATAGTGCATATAAATAATCGCTCTACCTAATATATTTTCAAGCTCTCTAACGTTTCCTGGCCAGTCGTATGATCTTAATGAATGTAAAGCCCGCTCTGTTACTCCTTCAACATGCCGGCCGTAATCTTGATTAATTTTTGTAATTAAGTGTGTAACAAGCGCACCAATATCCTCTTTTCTCTTCCGAAGAGGAGGTATGTGAATCGGAATTTTGTTTAGCCGATAATACAAGTCCTGTCTGATGCTTCCATCAGCCATTCCTTTTTCTAAATTCACATTCGTAGCTGCAATAACGCGAACATTCACCGGAATAGGAGTCGTTCCTCCAACGCGAATAAGCTCTTTTTCTTGAAGCACCCGAAGCAGCTTAGCCTGCATATGAGCTGAGAGCTCCCCGATTTCATCTAAAAAGATGCTACCGTTATTGGCTTCTTCAAAAACGCCGCGCTTCCCGCCTCTTTTTGCCCCGGAAAAAGCTCCTTCTTCGTACCCAAAAAGTTCGCTTTCAAGCAAGGACTCAGAAAGCGCAGCACAGTTAATCCGGACAAATTTATTAAACTTTCGGCTGCTCGCATTATGAATCGCATGTGCGAACAGCTCTTTACCCGTCCCAGATTCACCTCTAAGCAAAACAGTAGCTGGTGTTTTGGCAGCAAGTCTAGCCTGCTCAATCGCTAACTGAAACTCCTCAGATTGACCAATGATATCAGCAAATGAATATTTCGCTTCAAGCGTTCTGATAATTTGACGCGCTCTTTTGAGTTCATTTGTAAGCTCTTGAATTTCAGACATATCATGAATAACACCAACGCTGCCTTTTAATTTTCCATCAACAATAACGGGGGCAACATTGACAACCACGTCTCTTTTACTCGGACCGAGCCTCATTCTTACACCTCGGACAGGACGCCTTGTTTGCAGTACCTTCATGTGCATACTGTCTCCTTCAGAGATATCGGCAGTCGCGGGCTGACCAATAATATCCGTCTTTTTTAAACCCGTAATTCTTGTATAAGCAGGATTAATTAAAATTCCTCTTCCTTCTTCATCGACAACCGAAATAGCTTCTTCAGAAGATTGAATAATAGCTTGAAGCATAGTTTGTACTTCTTTTAAGTTCGTAACTTCTTCTGCCAATCCGACAACGTCCGTAATATCTTTAAAAATCGAAAAGGCCCCAAACAGCTCTCCATTCTCGTCGAGTATTGGTATTCTAGTCGTAATTACCTTCCGTCCGCTATCTAACACAAATTCACTATTTTGATCAATCGTTTTTGTATGAAGAACATCAACAAGTTTACTATTTGGAATGACTTCATGAAGATGCTTACCAATTACATCTCTGTGTGAAAAGTTCGTCAAACGCTCGGCACTTTGATTAAATAGCGTAATATATCCATTCCTATCAATCACGACCATCGCATCATGAGCTGCGTTAAAAATAAGATCATATTTATACGATTCTTGCTTTAACCTCTGAATTAACTCTTCTTTTTCCTCCATCAGATTTGCCATAATTTCAGCAACCAATCCCGGCACTACCAGTGCATCAGCGGGTTTGCTTCTTTGCAATTGTTGAAAGACGCCTTGTTTACCTGTTGTTTCAACAATGACATCGAGCTGCTTTGTCATATAAGGCTCCCAATTCATTCCTGTTGAAATATCTTGTTCTTGCGCATGCAAAACAGCCGGCGCGTTAGCTCGTACGTCTACTACACCAATCACTTTCATAAATTCTGTTTCCAACAAGATTTTCAGAATAGCTAATCCGCCTTTTCCTCCTCCAACGATCAACACATTTTGCATATTTTTTCACCTTTTCTACTTAATATGTACATATCCCGTGCAAAATATTGCATATACCTATCATATAAAAAAAGAAACGCTCTTGACAATTTATTTAGTTCTTTTATGATTCAAGTATAACGGTTTCACAATGTAAACGCATTCATTTTAAAAAAAGAGAAGCGAAAGGAGCATTTATGGTTCGAATTATCGCACTGCTAATCTTACTTATTCCCGGTATACTCGCTGGCTATGGCATTAAACTTATGAGAGATATGATTTTTGGCATCCTGCAATCCCCGTTCCCTTCTTTATTTTTGCAATTTTCAGTCGGCCTTCTATTATTTTTAATCGGCCTTGGATTTGTTGCTGGCTTTATTCTGCACAGAGACCGCAAGCGAAACAAAGTTCAAAACAGATTTCAAAAAGATAAAAAAACATCGCATTAATGCGATGTTTTTTTACGAAAAGCGTCCTCCAAATTGCTTCACCATTTTTTCTGGATAATCAGTAATAACGGATTCACATCCATATTTTCGAAGCTGCTCAGCTACTTTTACATCATTTACTGTGTAAGGTCGCACTGGAATTTGACAATCTTTTGAAGCCGCTACATTTACTTCATTAACGGTACGCTGATTAGGGTGAAGAGCTTTTGCGCCAAGATGCTGCGCATATACCCAAGGCTCATACATCGGATAAGAATATAAAATAGCTGTTTCAATCGTAGAATCCAGAGAACCAATTCGGGCTAAGCTGTTATGATTAAAAGATGAAATCATCGTTCGATCCTTCATCTTGTATAAATAAATTAAATCCAAGACTTTCATTTCCAAGTATGGATAGTCAAATATATTGTTTTTCAACTCAATATTTACGCTAATTCCTTCACTTGAAGCCCACTCCATTACTTCATTTAACGTGGGGATTTTACATACTCCATACTTTTTTTTGAACTTATAGCTCGCATCTAATTTTTTTAAATCTTGATACGTAAAATCTTTTACATACCCTTTTCCATTCGTCGTTCGATCTACTTTTTCATCATGAATTACAGCAAGTTCTCCATCCTTTGTCATATGCACATCAAGTTCAATTCCGTGTGCTCCAACTCTCGCTGCTTCTTTGAAGGAAATCATCGTATTTTCAGGAAACGTTCCAGCTGCGCCGCGATGACCTATTACAAACATACTTGCTCAACTCCTCTATTATCACTTATTATTAACTTTAGCATTACTTAATAGTGAAAGCACGAATTTACTGTTTATACTTTTTTACTTTCATTACTTTATATGCAAAAGGAGGTTGTTGTGTATGAGACCACTGCAAATTTCACCGGATACAGCCGTAAAATTAGCGGAACAATTAAATATCCCCCTCGAGCAATTAATGCATATGCCTCAGCATATTTTGCTGCAGAAACTTGCTGAATTAAATGCGAGCGAAGATAAAAAAGGATCTGAATAACAGATCCTTTTTTCTTTTGAATTTTCATTTCCAAAAATAGTATTACCTTCTCATTTCATTCCCCATAACATATATTAGAATATTTAATAATATAAATGTATTTTTAAAAATGCTTTTAAATAAGTAATTTAATACTTTTTTGTGTATATTTAATTATTTTTTGATTTTTCCATATAATTTCATTGACGAAATTATTGTTTTTCCACTAAAATAAAAAGACATTATATTTATTCCAGTACTTATATTCTGATTTTTTTATTAATTCAAACAAAAGAATTAAATAGTATGAGAAAAATTTAGGGGGACTTCATTATGCAAGCAGCTGTACAACACGAAAATCAGCAGCCAAATGGGTCTAGGAAAAAACACCCTCCTGGACTGTACTTATTATTCGCTACTGAGGCATGGGAAAGATTTAGTTATTATGGAATGAGAGCCATTCTGGTTCTTTATTTAACTGCTACCGCTGCTCAAGGTGGACTAGGGGTAGATAAAGCAACTGCACTGAGCTTATATGGAACATTCACTAGTGCTGTTTACATTACGCCGATGATTGGCGGATATTTAACAGACCGCTTCCTCGGAAGAAGGCTAGCCATCACTATCGGTGGTGTGATTATGGCACTCGGGAATTTTTCCCTCTTCATTCATCAAAGTGTAGCCGCTTTGTATATCGGACTTGCTTTATTAATTATCGGAAACGGATTTTTCAAACCAAATATCTCCACATTGGTCGGAGATCTCTATGAAGAAAATGATCCTCGCCGTGACGGTGCTTTTACCATTTTTTATATGGGTATTAACTTTGGTGCATTTTTCGCACCGTTAGTTGTTGGATTAATGAGTTACAAATACGGATTTTTAACAGCAGCTATCGGAATGGTTGTTGGACAAATTTTATTTAACCTACTGGCTAACCGCTACTTAGGTGATATCGGGAAAGAGCCTACAGGAAAAGTTCACGCAGCGGCATCTCAAACATCAACTGCTCCGCTGTCAGCACGAGAAAAGAAAAGAACGGTTGCTATCGTTATTCTAGCCTTCGTTGTTATTGCTTTCTGGACAGCTTTTGAACAGGCCGGAAGTTCTTTAACGCTATATGCTCAAGATCAAATTAATCGTCAAATAGGTAGTTTCACGGTTCCAACAGAGTGGTTCCAATCATTGAATCCGCTGTTTATCATGATTTTAGCACCAATTATGTCACTAGTTTGGTACAAGCTCGGAAATTCAAAACGCGGTGATTTCAACACGCCAACAAAAATGGGTATGGGACTTGTGACAGTGGGATTAGGATTCTTAATTTTAATTCCAGCCGTTATGTATACTGGTAATGACCCAGCTTTAAAAGTAAATATCCTGTTCATGATTTTCACTTACTTCCTGCACACGCTAGCTGAGCTTATGATTTCGCCAGTAGGGCTGTCTATGGTAAGTAGACTGGCTCCATTAAAGCTTGCTTCTCTTTTAATGGGCGTATGGATGGCAAGCTCTGCTGTCGCTAATAAGCTAGCGGGTGTTCTTGCATCTTATACCCAGTCTTTAGGTTATTTCGATATCTTCAGCTTAATCGGAGCTGTAACAATTGTACTTGGAATTATTGTTCTGTTCCTTTCAAAACCGATTGCTAAATTAATGGATTAAAAAAAGCAGCCTTTTCTGAAGGCTGCTTTTTTATAATTTACTTATCTATATCCCATTTAAAATATAGAGATGAATTTTTCAATGCATCTTCTAAATCTTCTTTCAAACACAAAATCCTCATAACAATTAAATAAATTATTTCAATAAAATACTCCATTATAGATATGAAGAAAAACAAGATGCACGTTCCATTAACCTCAATATTTTCACCTCTTAAAACAAAATAAAAAGACCAATGAATGAGTAAAATTCATCGGCCCTGCAGTAAAAAGTTTATTGGTTTTCAGTTTACTATCTAGTGTAAATCCCAAAAATTTATCGGCATGTACTCTGTATTACAAAAGGTATCAGCTCACTCAAAACCCCGTAATTCCAGCAGTCCTATCCCTTTCAACTCGCTTTATGTTCAAGGCGTAATTTATCCGCAACCATGGCGATAAATTCACTGTTTGTTGGCTTCGCTTTTGACATGCTGACAGTATATCCGAATAATGAAGAAATGGAATCAATGTTTCCTCGGCTCCATGCTACTTCAATGGCATGACGAATGGCGCGCTCAACGCGGCTTGCCGTTGTATTATATTTTTTTGCAATATCAGGATACAGTACTTTTGTAATCGACCCAAGCAGCTCAATATCCTTATATACCATTGAAATGGCTTCTCTCAAATACAAATAGCCTTTGATATGAGCCGGTACACCAATTTCGTGAATGATGCTCGTAATGCTTGCATCTAAATTTGCTGGTTTGCTGTCGCGATGTGAACGCATGGAAGAAGATGAACGTTGCATAAATGAAGATGTTTGTCCGCTAACTTGACGAATATGATTCACTAAGTTTTCCATATCAAACGGCTTTAGAATAAAATAAGCAGCTCCTAAATCAACCGCTTTTTTCGTTACGTCTTCTTGCCCAAATGCTGTTAGCATAATGACATTTGGATAATTTTCTTTTTTCATTTCTTTTAACTGACCTAAAACTGCTAATCCATCTAGATGCGGCATAATAATGTCTAATACAAGAACATCCGGATCTTTATCTTTTAAAATGGATAAACACTCTTGTCCATTGTAAGCTACTCCGATTACTTCCATGTCTTCTTGCTCTGAAATATAATCTTCAAGCAAACCAATTAGTTCCCGATTATCATCAACCAAGCATACTTTAATTTTTTTCAATGCAGCTTCCTCCTCAGTCCTTTATGTTATACGTCGTTTCCTACGTGTCTCTATTCTTTATTCTAAAGGACAAATTCGACAATGCAACATTATTTCCTTTATTTTTTTAGAAAAAAGTCTTTTAAATGGAATTTATTCGATTTTCTCTTATTTTCTTTGTTTTTCGACGTTTTTCTCTTACATTTACGACAATAATTTTTATCAAAAAAAGCGAACTAATGACAACATTAGCTCGCTTTTTTTCGATTATTTTTATAAATATCGATTCCTGCTTCGTTAAGCATCCATTCAATATGGACACCGTAACCCGAGGTAGGATCATTTACAAAAACATGGGTAACCGCTCCAACGACTTTACCGTTTTGAATAATCGGGCTCCCGCTCATTCCTTGAACAATTCCACCTGTTTTCTTTAGCAATTTAGGATCTGTAATTTTAATAACCATTCCTTTAGTAGCCGGAAACTTTTGAGGTATAGTACTCATAATTTCAATATCAAATTCTTCCACTTGATCATCATCTACTACCGTTAGAATTTTAGCCGGTCCTTCTTTTACTTGATGAGATAGGGCAATTGGCATTGCTTTATCCATTATTCCGTTTTCCATCGTTGAAGACAATTTTCCAAAAATACCAAAAGGACTATTTCGTGTAATATTTCCAATGATTTGTCTATCTTCAGAAAACCTTGCTAGCTTTTCGCCGGGAACGCCGTTAGAACCTTTTTCAATTGATGTAACGGTCGAACGGACAATTTGTCCATCTTCTACTACGATTGGCTTTTTTGTATCCA
Source organism: Priestia sp. VA7 (assembly GCF_055710015.1). Taxonomy (NCBI): domain Bacteria; kingdom Bacillati; phylum Bacillota; class Bacilli; order Caryophanales; family Bacillaceae; genus Priestia; species Priestia sp. VA7. The sequence goes on along the minus strand of NZ_JBVQPN010000001.1, from coordinate 439,626 downwards.
TATCTGAAATAACATGACCTAAAGCGCCGTATTTTTTAGATTTTGGATCATAAAAAGTCATTGTGCCAATTCCTGCAGCTGAATCACGGATATATAAACCGATTCTGTAAGCATAATCTTGCTTATCTTTTAACGGATATAGCTTAGTGTCAAACTGCTTTTTTTCTCTTAAAATATGCAGATTTAATGGTTCACCCGTTTTTCCTGCCTGCTGAATAAACGGTGTAATATCACTCATTTTTTCAATGGTTTTACCATTAATCTTCGTAATCATATCTCCAACTTGAATACCCGCAATTTCGCCAGGAGATCTTTTACCTTTTGCTGTATCTACTTGATGATAGCCTACAACAAGAACACCTTTTGAATTTAATTTCACACCGATTGATTGTCCACCTGGAATGACTTTAAAATCAGATAATACCTGCACGTCTACACGCTTTACAGGAATACCGGCCAAATGAAGCATCAACTCTTCTTTGCCTACTTGTTTGCCTGCTACGGTCAGCTTCGCCTTGTTACTTGTTACATCGTAAACAGGTGATGAAGCTTCTACGCTAAGCGGTAATGTCGTATTAATTTTTTCTTTTTGCTGTTCAAATAAGACGATTTGTTTTGGAATGTGTATATATTGTTGCACAACTGGAATAAATCCTACAAAAATGAACGAAACAAGGAGAATCGCACCAATTATATGTCTGTATCGATTTTGCATGTTTTCACTCTCCTCGCTTCCTCGCCTAAATGGCTACACATTTAATTTAGCCTTCTTAGAGCGCATTTATAACAGAAGTTCAGAGAAAAATGAAAAGAAGTGCAAGGAAACATTTTCAGTTCCTCCATTTTGTATAAAAAAACACCTTTAACACATACTGTTACGTGTTAAAAGGTGTTTTTTTAAATGGTGTGCTTCATCTTATCCGCTAAATCTAAAAGCTCTTTGGCATGTTCCTTCGTTAAGCTTGTAATTTCAGCTCCTGCAATCATTCGACCAATTTCTTTTACTTTTTCATCAACAGTTAACGGAAGAACAGACGTCGTTGTACGATCACCTTTTATCTCTTTAGCAATAAAGAGATGAGTATCTGCCATCGCAGCTACCTGAGGCAGATGAGATATACAGAGAACTTGTGAATCAACAGAAATAGCATGTATTTTTTCACCGATCGATTGAGCTACTCTTCCACTTACGCCTGTATCAACTTCATCAAAGATAATGGACGTCACGCCTTGATGCTTAGAGAAGATGCTTTTTAACGCCAGCATAATTCTTGACAGTTCTCCTCCTGATGCTACTTTTGCAAGAGGCTTTAAAGGTTCACCAGGATTAGTAGAAATATAAAATTCTACGTTGTCAATGCCGTCTTTGGTGAATTTTATTCTTTCTCCATTTACTTCCACGTCATTTTTACCTGCATTTACAACAGAGAATTTAATTTGAAATACGGTCTTAGCCATATACAGTTCTTGAAGCTCATGATGGATACTGTCCGTTAACTCCTGAGCAAGTTTTTTTCGAATAGCTGAAACGTTATTAGCTTCTACTAATAAATCCTGTGCTACACTGTTTAACTCTTCTTTGATCTTGCTCACATGCGTATCTCGATTTTCAATACGATCAATTTCATCTTCAATTTGCGCTGCATATTCTAGAATTTCATCTACACTTTGACCGTATTTACGCTTTAAGTGATTAATTTCATTTAAACGCGCTTCAATAAAGTCTAAGCGTTTGGGATCAAATTCTAATAAATCAAGCTGCTGACGAATTTTATAAGATGCGTCTTCTAGCTGATAGAAGCTCGATGAAATGATCTCAGAAATTTCGGCATAGTTTTTTTCCAGTGACGAAATATCCTCCGTATGATTCATTGCTACACCGACCCAATCTAAACCTTGGTGTTCACCGTGCAGGGCATTGTACGCATCGTTTAGCGACGTATAGATCTTTTCAAAGTTAGAAATCTTCAAACGCTCTTCATTTAGTTCCTCGTCTTCGTTCAGCTGCAAATTTGCCGCTTTGATTTCATCTAATTGAAATTGAATAAGATCGAGGCGATGTGCCATCTGCTGTTCATTTTCAGTTAATTGATCAAGCTGCTTTTTTAGCGATGTATACCTAGAAAATACCTCTCGATACTCCGTCAAAGCCTCTTCTACTTTTTCTCCTCCATATTGATCAAGAAGAGTTAAGTGACGATCTTGATTCATTAAATCTTGGTGCTCGTGCTGTCCATGTATATCAATTAACGTCTGTCCAACTTCACGTAGGATAGCTAACGTTACGAGCTTACCGTTGATGCGGCAAATACTTTTCCCATTTGTAGTGATATCTCGGCGAAGCACAATCATTCCATCTTCCACTTCCAAACCGACTTGTTTGGCTTTTTCGTGACTCGGATGCTGTTCTTCATCAAATAAGAAAAGTCCTTCAATTTCGGCTCTGTCTGTTCCGTGGCGTACAAACTCCGAAGAGCCTCTTCCACCTACTAACAATGAAATGGCATCAATAATAATCGATTTCCCCGCTCCTGTTTCGCCTGTTAAAACCGTTAAGCCTTTTTCAAATGAAACAGAAAGTTCATCAATAATCGCAAAGTTTTTAATGGATAATTCAGCTAACAACCTGCTTCACTCACCTTTATAACATTTCTAAGAATCGGTCTGATATAATTTGCGTATCTTCAGGAGTACGGCAAATAATCAAACATGTATCGTCTCCACAAATTGTTCCTAATATTTCATCCCAATCCAAATGATCAATTAACGCGCCAATCGCATTTGCATTTCCCGGTAATGTTTTCATCACCAACATATGCCCCGCTGAATCAATTTTTACAAATGCGTCCATAAGAGAGCGCTTTAACTTTTGTAAGGGATTAAAACGCTGATCTGCAGGCAAGCTGTATTTGTATCGACCGTCCATCAAAGGCACTTTGACTAAGTGCAGTTCTTTAATATCACGAGAGATTGTTGCCTGTGTTACATTAAAACCTTGGTTTTTTAAAATATCTACCAATTCATCCTGTGTTTCAATATCATTATTCGTGATAATATCACGAATTTTAATATGTCTTTGCCCTTTATTCATGTTGGCACCTCACATTAATATGTAATCTTCTTTTTGTTTTGTTGTTTATAAGTCTTTCACTAATTAAGTATCATAATGTGTTCAACTTGATTATGCACCTTTTGTATAAAGAGTCATAATCAAATCGCCAATGCTAAGTCTTTGCTTAACATTGGCCATTATTACTTTTTCTCTTTTAACGTCTTATGTGCTTCTTCGACTACTTCGCTCACAGTAAGCGGAGCTTGATTTTCACCAAGTTCACGCTCGCCTTTCCAGCGCAAGTGGAGAAGAAATTCGATATTTCCATCTCCTCCCGTTATCGGTGAATACGACATGTTATATACATCGTATCCTTGACGAAGGGAGAAATCCACCATGCCTTGAAGAACTTCTTCATGCACTTTTGAATCACGCACGATTCCTTTTTTCCCAACTTGCTCTCTTCCAGCCTCAAACTGTGGCTTAACGAGCGCAACAACATCGCTGTGTGGAACAAGAAGTGTTTTTAACACAGGAAGAATGAGTCTTAAGGAAATAAATGATACATCAATAGAAGCGAATTCAGGCAAGCCTCTTGATAAATCAGCTGGCGTCACATAACGGAAATTGGTTCGTTCCATTACTTCTACTCGTTCATCTTGACGAAGCTTCCAAGCTAGCTGATTATAGCCTACGTCTAGCGCATAGGACATCTTCGCTCCATTTTGAAGCGCACAATCGGTAAAGCCTCCAGTAGAAGAACCAATATCAATCATGATTTTATCCGCTACATGGACATTAAATTCTTTAATCGCTTTTTCAAGCTTAAAGCCGCCTCTGCTGACGTAAGGCATCACTGCACCTTTAATTGTCAGCGGCGTATCGCGTTCAATTTTCTCTCCCGGCTTATCCAAACGGACTTCATTCGCATAAACGAGTCCTGCCATCACTGTACGCTTTGCTTTTTCTCTTGTTTCAATCAAACCTCGTTCTACTAATAATACATCTACTCGTTCTTTTTTTGTCACTTAACTTCAAGCCTCTTTTGTGTTGGTGTTACGAGTTTTTTAACTCGATTTATAATCTCTTCTTTGGTTAAGCCAATTTCTTCTAAAAGTTTTGTTACGCTGCCGTGCTCGATAAAGCGATCTGGAATCCCCATACGTTCAACGCGCGTATCATAATAGCCGTGCTCTGATGCAAACTCTAACACCGCGCTTCCAAAACCGCCTTGAAGTACCGCTTCTTCTACCGTAATCACAGGCTTACTAGTTTGGAAAATCTCATGAAGCATTTTTTCATCCAACGGTTTAATAAAACGAGCATTTACCACTTTGACGCTGATTCCTTGCTTCTCAAGTTCTGCTGCTGCATCCATCGCCATTGAAATCGTTGTACCAAACGTTAAAATGGTTGTATCTGAACCTTCTTTTAATACGTCCCATGTACCGATCGGAATGTTTTTCAATTCCGAATCTAGTTCAACACCTAATCCGTTTCCTCTAGCATAGCGCATAGCAATCGGACCTTCTTCATAAGTCAAAGCAGTGTGAACCATGTGCTGGCCTTCATTCTCGTCTTTTGGCATCATAATAACAAGGTTAGGCAAATGACGTAAGAATGCAATATCAAACACGCCTTGATGCGTTTCACCATCAGCACCTACTAGCCCAGCGCGATCAATCCCAATAAATACATTTAGCTTCTGACGGCAAATATCATGAACCACTTGATCGTATGCACGCTGTAAAAACGTAGAATAAATAGCTAAAAAGGGCTTCATATTTTGAGTTGCAAGACCCGCTGCCATTGTTGTTGCATGCTGCTCTGCAATCCCAACATCAAACATGCGATGCGGAAACTCTTTTTGAAATGCTTCGAGTTTTGAACCCACAGGCATTGCTGGCGTTACAGCTACAATGCGATCATCTTCCCTAGCCATCTTCAATACCGTATCACTTACTAGTTTACTCCAAGCAATCGGAACATTTTTGTCTTTAATAAAGTCACCGGATTCAATTTTGTAAGGGCCTGTACCATGCCATGCTCCGCTTTTATCGCTTTCCGCCGGCAAGTAGCCTTTCCCTTTTTTCGTAATAACGTGAATCAGCACCGGACCTTTTGTTTTCTTTGCATATTGTAACGTTTCCAATAAATCATCATAGCTATGGCCATCAACTGGGCCTAAATACGTAAAGCCAAGGTCTTCAAAGAACATGCCTGACACGACCATATACTTTAGACCATCTTTTACACGTTCTGCCGTTGCCGCAAGCTTACCGCCTACTGCAGGCACTTTTTTCAGCAAGACTTCAAGCTCATCTTTTACCCAGTTGTATTTGCCTGCCGTGCGCAACCGTCCTAGAATACTGTGTACAGCCCCCACGTTAGGAGCGATAGACATTTCATTGTCATTTAAAATAACGGTCATATCCGTTTGCTCGTGCCCGATGTGGTTAAGCGCTTCAAGAGCCATACCACCTGTTAAAGCTCCGTCACCAATGATGGGAACAATATGAGCTTTTGTTTTTTGCAAATCTCTTGCAGCAGCCATTCCCATTGCGGCTGAAAGAGATGTAGAACTATGTCCCGTTTCCCATACATCATGTTCACTTTCGTCACGCTTTGGAAAACCGCATAATCCTTTATATTGACGGATTGTATCAAACTCTCCCGCTCGTCCTGTTAAAATTTTATGGACATACGACTGATGCCCCACGTCCCATAAAAATTTATCTTTTGGGCTGTCGAACACTTTATGGAGTGCAAGCGTTAACTCAACAACCCCCAAATTCGGCCCTATATGACCACCAGTTGCAGAAAGCTTTGTAATTAAAAAACGACGAATCTCTTCACTTAGTTCTTCTAATTGTGTTACTGACATTTTCTTTAAAAACTCAGGATTTTTTATCGTTGTAAGATCCAAGGTGGATCACTCACTTTCGTACTTGTTATAAAGTTACCTTAATACATTGTCTATTGTTTTATACGTATAGTCAATTTTTAGTATTTCCTTATTACTTACAATACCTTTGATATTCTATCAGTAAACCAGTGATATTCAAAGGAAAACAGTGAAAAAATAGCCGCTAACACAAATGTGATAACGGCCACCAAGATATTGTATATGTCTTTCAAACCTATGCACTACGCTTTTATACAGTAGTAAAATCATTATAGCATAGCCCCTATTGGGACTCAATCTTATTTTACTGTATCACTCAAAAAACCTGACAGAGATCGTCATTAACTATCACGTTTTGCTATATATAAACAAATTTCTTCTAGTAATCCGTGCTTAATTTGAGCTTGACGTAACGAGAGAAGTGCTTGTTCAACATGATACTGTAACTTTTCTTTGGCCGCTTCCATACCTAACACAGAAGGATATGTCGTTTTTTCATTTTCTGTATCACTGCCAATTGGCTTTCCTAATTTTTCTTCAGACCCTTCCACATCCAAGATATCATCTTGAATTTGAAACGCTAACCCTACATGCTTACTGAATTCTTCTAATAATTCTTGCTGTAGAGGCGTAGCTTTTGCAAGAATAGCTCCTGCTTTTACACAAAAACCTAGCAGCTTCCCCGTTTTGTGAAGGTGAATATATTCCAGCTCATCTAGCGTGAGCTGCTTTTTTTCGCCTTCCATATCCGCAACCTGTCCGCTGATCATACCTTCTGTTCCGCTTGCTTTTACCAGTTCTGTAATGAGCTGAAGCTTCATATGTGATGTAATCTCGGGATGTGCCGCTTCAGAAATGAGCTGAAAACTATTTGTTAAAAGAGCATCTCCAGCTAATATAGCCGTTGCTTCGCCGTACACCTTGTGATTCGTTGGTTTACCTCTTCTTAAGTCGTCATCATCCATGCTAGGTAAATCATCGTGAATGAGAGAATATGTATGAATCATTTCCACTGCACATGCTGTTTCTAATCCCATGCTCTCGTCTTTTCCAAACGCATGTAGCGTTGCAAACAACAGCACTGGGCGAAGTCGCTTTCCTCCTGCCGTAAGCGAGTAAAGCATGGATTCCTTTAAGTTAACCGGAGCATGTAATGCTTTTACCACTTCAGGCAAGCGTGTTTCTACTCGATCTTTTGTAAAAGAAATATACTCTTTTAAATTCATTTCATTCACCATCACTCTTCCTCCTGCACCGAGAATGGCTCAAGCGTTCCGTCTTCACGTAAAATAGTTTCCATTTGCTTTTCAATATGCTGAAGACGATCGTGACAGAATTTTGAAAGAGTCATTCCTTCTTGGAATTGTTGAATTGCTTCTTCTAAAGGCACGTCGCCTTCTTCTAGCTTGTTTACGATGGTTTCTAACTGCTCCATCGCCTCTTCAAACGTATACTCTTTATTTGTCGCCATTTTTCATCGCTCCTCTATTTTCGAAACTTCACACTGCAACTGTCCATCGGTCAAACGAACGTTTACCACATCGCCTTTGGATACTTGTTTGGTTGATTTAATTAACTCTTTTTCTTTATCGTATACTAAGCTGTAGCCTCTTTCCATTGTTTTTAATGGACTAAGCGTATGTAATTTTGACGTTGCCGTTGCAAATAAAAGCTGTTTTTGCTTTAGCAGCTGCTGCATCTCTTTTGTCAGCATTTTCGTCAGCTGCTGTTGACGCTCCGCCGCTTTCGTTAACTGATGCTCGGGGTGATTGCGCAACAAAGCGGCTGTTAGCTGCTCGTAGTTCGTCCGTTTATGTTCAATGTACCTTCTACCTTCACGATAAAAACGCTCCATCAACTGATCTAACTGCTGCTCTTTTTGCTCGACCAACTTTTGAGGATAACGAAAAGCATATGATTTCTGGGATCGTTCAAGCCTGCGGCTACTAGACTGAAGCATTTCTTTCATTGAACGAAGAAGACGGATGTTTCGCTGAGTCAATCTTTCTGTAATTTCACTGATATGAGGCACAGCTAATTCCGCAGCACCTGTTGGAGTAGGAGCGCGAAGATCTGCTACAAAATCTGCAATTGTAAAATCGGTTTCATGTCCAACCGCTGAAATAACAGGAATAGTAGAAGTGAAAATTGCACGAGCAACGCTTTCTTCGTTAAAAGCCCAAAGCTCTTCAATTGACCCACCACCGCGGCCAACAATTAATACGTCTGCTTCTTTACGACGGTTTGCTTCTTCAATTGCCTTAATGATAGACGGTGCCGCATTCACTCCTTGAACAAGAGCGGGCATAACAATAATGTTCGCATTATATCTGCGCTTTAATGTCGTAATAATATCACGTACGGCTGCTCCAGTTGGAGATGTAATAACACCTATTGTTGTTGGATACTTGGGCAGTTTTCGTTTCCTAGCAGGATCAAATAAGCCTTCTTTTTCCAGCTTTTTTTTCAGCTGTTCGTAGGCTAAGTATAAATTCCCAACGCCGTCAGGCTGCATTTCTTTTACGTACATTTGATAATTTCCGCTTGGTTCATAAACCGAAATTTCAGCTCGAATGAGTACATTCATTCCTTCTTCAGGCTGAAAATTAAGCAGCCGGTTATGCCCAGCAAACATAACGGCTGCGATACGAGCATTTTGATCTTTCAAGGTGAAATACATATGTCCCCGACTATGACGTTTAAAGTTGGAAATTTCTCCTTTAATCCATACATCTTGCATGTGAGGGTCTACATCAAACTTGCGCTTAATGTATCGTGTAAGAGCCGTAACGGTTAGATAACGCACTTCACTCATCGTTTTGCCTCCTTTGCAGTCACCCTCTCCCCTTTATATAAAGGAGAGAAGCATTTTGGTCACTTGATTTGGCAAGATGAACCTTTATTTAGATAAAGTTGTTAACACTTTAGACAATACGCCATTGATAAACTTGCTTGATTGATCATCGCCGAACGTTTTCGCTAATTCAATCGCTTCATTTAACGTAACGCTCGTAGGAATTTCTTCTTCATACTTCATTTCGTATACGGCAATACGTAGGATAACGCGGTCTACAGTAGCTACACGATCTAACGTCCATTTTTCTAAATGATTGCGTAAAAGTTCATCAATTTCTTGCTGATGTTCAGCCACACCTAGCACGAGACTTTCTAAAAATTGATCAGACTTTTCATTTTGTACAACATTTCCGATTGCCTCCATTGGCTCGGTCTGCCCTAAATCATGCTGAAATAGTGCTTGTAATGCTTTTTGGCGTGCTGTATGTCTTTTCATTATTTTTGCTCCTTTATTTATCTTCTTCAACTAGTATACCTAGATAATAGCATAGTTTATGATACGATACTTCATTGTTCTTAGACGAAGTTTGTAGAACACGAAAAAGACCGTCTTTATGACGAGACAGTCTTTTTCACTTTACCATAGCTTGTGCTGAAAAGGAACAAGTAATCATACGTTATTCCATTTTAGCAACAGCCGTTAGGTAAACGTTTGTTTTATTCAACTTCTTCAATATCAGTTTTTTGCGTATCAAACTGAATCCCTACGATATGAATGTTTACTTCATCGAGATCAATAGCTGTCATATTTTTAAGGGCTTGACGAATGTTATCTTGTACTTGTTGCGCTACGTTTGGAATAGACACTCCAAACTTCATCATACAAAATACGTCTACTTTTATCCCGTTTTCTGTTAAGTCCACTTTTACACCTTTACCGTGGTTTTTCTTTCCTAGTTTCTCCACAACGCCAGCTGCAAAATTTCCTCTCATTGCAGAAACGCCTTCTACTTCAGAAGCAGCAATACCCGCAATGACTTCAATAACCTCAGGAGCAATTTCTACTTTGCCAAGAGAATTTGGGTGTTCTTCCATTTCTAATACATGATTTTCATTCATGTACAGCACCTCCTATAGTTTATATTATACTAAGAATTCATTACGTCATATAGCTCAAGAAACTTCGTGTTGAATTCACCGCTAACAAATTTTTCATGATTTAATAGTTTTTGGTGAAAAGGAATAGTGGTTGCAACGCCGTCGATAACAAATTCATCTAACGCCCGCTTCATTCGTTCAATAGCTTCCTCACGAGTTGGCGCATGAACAATCAATTTAGCCACCATTGAATCATAGTAAGGCGGGATTGCATAGCCCGGGTATGCAGCAGAGTCTACGCGCACTCCGTAGCCACCTGGCGGCAAGTACATTTGAATCGTACCTGGTGATGGCATAAAGTTTTTCTCTGGGTTTTCCGCGTTGATTCGGCACTCAATTGCCCATCCGTTAAATGTCACTTCTTCTTGCGTAAACGGTAAAGTTTCACCATTTGCCACTTTGATTTGTTCTTTAATTAAGTCAACTCCTGTCACCATCTCTGTAACAGGGTGTTCTACTTGGATACGCGTATTCATTTCCATGAAGTAAAATTTGTTTTCACGGTAATCATAAATGAATTCCACTGTTCCGGCTCCTGTGTAATTAACGGCTTGAGCAGCTTTAACAGCAGCGTCGCCCATTAATTCACGCGTTTTTTCGTCTAACGCTGGAGAAGGCGTTTCTTCAATTAACTTTTGAAGACGGCGTTGAATCGAGCAATCACGCTCTCCTAAATGTACAGTATTCCCATGAGAATCAGCCAACACTTGGATCTCAACGTGACGGAAATCCTCAATGAACTTTTCAATGTACACACCAGGGTTACCGAAAGCTGTAGCAGCTTCTTGCTGTGTAATTGTAATACCTTTAATAAGCTCTTGTTCATTTTTCGCAACGCGGATTCCTTTTCCTCCGCCTCCTGCCGTTGCTTTAATAATAACAGGATAGCCAATATCATTAGCGATTGACATACCGTCTTCCACTGACTCTACAATTCCAGTTGAACCAGGAACAATTGGAACACCCGCTTCACGCATCGTTTCTCTCGCTACGTCTTTTGTTCCCATTTTGTTAATGGCTTCAGGACTTGGTCCTACAAATGTAACGTTACACTCTCTGCATAGCTCTGCAAAATCAGCGTTTTCAGCTAAAAAGCCGTATCCAGGGTGAATAGCGTCACAGCCCGTTAGCATCGCAACACTCATAATGTTTGTAAAGTTTAAATAGCTGTCTTTAGATGACGTTGGTCCAATACAATACGCTTCGTCTGCTAATTGTACATGCAAAGAATCGCGATCAGCTTGAGAATGAACAGCTACTGATTCTACACCTAACTCTTTACACGCTCGAATAATTCGAACCGCAATTTCTCCTCGATTCGCAATTAATAGCTTTTTAATCATATTTACCGCTCCTTATTCAGGCTTTACTAAGAAAAGAGGTTGACCGTATTCTACAAGTTGTCCACTTTCAACTAATACGTCAACGATTTCACCTTTAACTTCTGCTTCGATTTCATTAAATAATTTCATTGCTTCTACGATACATACAACCGAATCTTTTTGTACTTTATCTCCAGGAGTCACGTATACATCTGATTCTGGCGATGATGACGCATAGAAAGTCCCTACCATCGGAGATGTAATTTTATGTAAGGTTTCATCAACCGCTGGGGCCGCTTGTTCTTCTTTTGGTTGAGCAGACTGTGCTGCTGGGGCTGGCGCTGGAGCCGCTGCTGCCTGCGGTGCAGGTGCTGCCACTTGTTCAGGTGCCGAAACCACTACTTGCTGCGCTTGTTTGGAAACAATTGCGTCTTTTTTCTTCATCTTGATTTTGGAGCCTTCGTGCTCATAGGTGAACTCCTCGATTGATGATTGATCAACTAGTTTAATGATCTCACGGATCTCTTGAATTTTTAACATATTGAACACTCCTACCTCATGAAAATAGAATTCTCTACAATGTTAATAATACGACAGATGGCTACAGCCATTCAATTCGTTTGGCAAACATTAAAAAGAAGTTCCACTTACTCTATAATAACTTTTTAGCGTTATCGTTTTATAAATGGAAACATAGCTTTACAGATGACAACACTTATGAAAACGTTTGTCACCTAGTACTAATATAAGATTATGAAACCTATTATAACCGAAGTAAAAAAAGAAAGCCATGTTAAAATTTTTACCGTCTCGCTTAGATTTTAGTCATTTCATAAAAAAAGAAGTGTAAACAACCCCAATTTACGGCTGTTTCACACTTCTTTTATTCCCTTTATTTAGTTGGTTGAAACTCTACCGCTACTTCTTTTGGACCCATTTCTTTTTTGACTAGCTGAATGATTTGATTTGCTTTTGTTTTTGAGTGTTTTTCTGTCTTAACCGTAATTTGTACTTGCTTTCCGTCTGCTCTTACTAGCGCGTCACTGTATCCTTTTGCTTTAATTAATGTTTCCAGCGTGGCTTCTTTTTCCCCAAGCTTTGATAATTCATCAATTTTATCCATCGCCTTGCTTACTTCCGCAGGCGTCACATTTTTTGATGCAGCTACTTCTTGATACTCTTCTTTTAATTGACTTCTTTCATCATTTAATTCCAAACGAAGAGCCGTAAATAGCTCGTCGCTATCTGTGCTTGATACAACCGCTGATTCTTTTGCATTTTTAGCCGTTTCCTTCTTTACATTTCCTGCTGAACCTTCAGTTTTTGAATCTTCTTTTGTTCCTGATTTCTCATCTGTCTGTTGTTTTGTATCTTCTGCAGGAGCCTTGTCATCAGCCTGCTTTTCGCTCTGTTTTTCATTGTCTACTAGCGCAACATTACTCTGAGGATTTTCTGGCGTTGTCATATAATACACCGATAACACAACAACTAAACTTAACATTGTTAATAACCAAACCGTTTGCTTTTTTAATAACATATTCATTTCCCCCTCATCCTTTTTTCGCTAATACTGCTACTCTATGACTTGGTATATCGAGCGCTCTTGTCACGGCTTCAATAATAGATTTCTTTACCTCGATATTATCAGCTCCTTTAGCGACAACTAACACGCCTCTTACTTTTGGCTTTTCGGTTTTAACTACAACAGGCTTTTCTTGTTCTCCACTTCTTACAATGACCAGCTGTTCGTCTGTTGAGGAATCTTCAACTTTACGAGTCCCTCCTTCACGGTCTGTTTCGTTGGTCGTTTGCGATTTTGTGACGCTGTTTTTTTCATATATTTTGGATTCTGTTGCATCTAGGTTCACAATTACTTTTACCTTACTTACGCCTCTAACTTGATCCAAAATATCTTTCAATTCTTCCTCATACCGCTCTTCATAGCCTGTCATTGTTGTTGTCTTTTTAGAGCTAAAAGCGGGAACATCCTGTGATACCGGTGGTGCGCTGGTTTCTTTGCTTGCACTCTTTAGTAATCCGCCTGAATTCATAGATGTTGTGAGTGAGTTGCTAAATACCATAAAGATAACGCCTGCAGCTAGTAAAATGCCTATATACATTAACTTTGAAGGTTTCTTCGTAGTTGATGACTGTTTAAGTGAAAAGAACCGCTGAAAAAATGATGGGTCACCTTTTTCTGGCTTTTGACTCATTTCGTGTCTCCCTCCTCCATATTCACAACAACTTGGCCTTGTTTTACATCCCATTTTGCTGCTAAATAGTTGGATAATTTCTTGGATTCTGTTGGTTTGTTTGTTTCGATCGGTGTGGAGGTATCAATAGAAATAACTTTCACAGCTGAAACAACCTCGGAATCATCCGATGCTTTTTTACTTACGGCAACTGAAATGGATTTAATATTATCAGCGGTAGGTTCGTCGTTCGGCTTTTTTGTTTCAATGTGAATTCGATCAATTGCTACACCATACTGATCCATCAACTCCTCTTTTACATCTGCCTCCATTTGGACAGCCATTTGTTCTAAAATATATGCACGTTGTGAAGCTTGTATTTCTTTTTTCTGATTTTCTATTGAATTTTCTACCTGCTGATCGGATCGAATAGATGATAAGCTAAGTGATTTCAGCATTTGATTAACATCCACTTTGAAAATTTGAAAAACGGGTGTAATAATAATCAACATTAAAAGAAGTCCAACCACCAGCTTTGTATATTTTTGAAAACTAGAATTGGGCAATAGTAAATTAATAATGGTAGCTAATAAGATAAAAAGAACGATATTAGTAATCCACGTCGTTAAGGCCTGCAATTTCTTCACCTCACCATCATTGTGACGTTGCTCGCTGTAATGATGACCGTTAAACATAAGAAAAACATAAGCGAGACAACCGCAAGCGCCGCAAAAATATAGATGACGCTTTTACTGATAATGCTCAAGCAGGAAATAACCGGTCCTCCTCCAATGGGTTGAAGAAGAGCTGCTGCTAGCTTATAGATAAAAGCAAGCGTTAACACTTTAATAGCCGGAAACGCGACGATTAACAGTAAGACTGCTACTCCAGCAATCCCTACTGAATTCTTTAATAGAAGCGAGGCACTGATGACTGTATCAGCCGCATCTGTGAACACACGCCCTACAACAGGTATAAAGTTCCCTGTGACAAACTTTGCCGTTCGAATTGTAATACCGTCGGCAACAGCTGAGGTAGCCCCTTGAACGGACAGCACTCCTAAAAAAACAGTTAGGAATATTCCGAGCACGCCAATGCTTATATTTCTCAACAGCTGCGCAAGCTGTGTAACCTTATGTTCATCTGAAATCGTACTCACAATGCTAAGCAGTGCTGAAAGAAAAAGCAGCGGCATCACTACGTATTGAATAAGCAAACCGCTTGTGTTCATTAAAAACAAAATCATCGGATGAAAAAAGGCTGCCGATACAACTCCTCCTGATGATGCCATTAAGGCAAGCAGCAGCGGCACCAGAGCTAAAATGAATTTGGTCATGGTCTCAATCGCTCCCGTTGCATAAGAGATAGCAATTTGAAAACTATTAAGAGCAATGATGATCAAAACCATATATACAAGCGCATACGCTACTTTACTTACGGTTTGCTGATTAAACGCACTTTGGAGCGTTTGTAAAAACACGCTAAAAACCGTTAGCATAATGAGTGTACCGAGGAGCTTTCCATTCGCTAATACTTCATGAAATAAAAACTTTACAAGACCTCCTAGCCATTCTTTAAGAGAGAACTCTTTTTCTCCTTTTAAAAAATCGACTAAACTTCCCTTCTGACTCTCCGGTAAAAAGCCGCCGTATTGGGTAATAATATCGTCCCAAAACTGTTTGACTTCATCGATACCGAGCTTATCAATTTGTTCATTGACAAGTTCTTGCTGCTTCGGGGGTTCGGAAGCTTGTACATTTTCTGGAAAGAAAAAAAAGAGGAACAAAAGAAGAGCGAGTATATTCACTTTAAACGTCCACCGCTTCATTTCGTCACCTCATATTAAGTAAAATTAATTGGGCAGCATTGAAATAATCGTTTCAATAATGACCGTTAAAATAGGAATTGCCATGGAGAGAATCAGCACTTTTCCACCTAATTCAATTTTAGAAGCAATGGCACCTTGCCCTGCATCTTTCGTAATTTGAGCACCAAATTCGGCGATATAGGCGATACCAATAATTTTCAAAATGGTTTCCACATAAATCATGTTAACGTGGGCATTAATCGACAGCCGCTCGACCATCTTAATAATTTCGTAGATTTGATCAATTAAAAACAGAAAGATCACGGATCCCACGAATACAACAAGTAAAAAAGCAATAGGTGATTTATGTTCTTTTAAAATAAGAGCCAAAAACGTAGCTACTAACCCTAAGCCCACAATTTGAAGCATTTCAATGGCAACTCACCCCTCTACCCTTGAAATAAAAAAACCGATTTGATTTTTTGAAATAAGTCCTCTACAATCGAAGCAACCATAAATAAAATATAAATAAAACCGATGAGGGTAACCCAGTTCGCGTAATCTTTTTTTCCCATCTGTTCGAGTACGGTGACTAAAAAAGCTACGACGATACCAATCCCAGCAATCTGAAAAATGGTGTTCATATCAATTCCCACATTCAATCCTCCTCTATCGCTACATCAATAGAATGACCAGTAGCAACCCAGATAGAAAGCCTAAACTTTTAACCATTTTTTCATAGCGATTCTGCTTATCAACTGCATCTTGTTCTTCGCGTTCAAGATGATTCAGCGTCAGTAAGATATGCTTTTGCTGCGAATAACGATCATGCTGACCAAGCGTTTCACCAAATTGTTTTAAGATTTCTAGTTCTCCCGTTTTAAGTGCGGTTTGTTTCCAAAATTGGTCCAACGTCTTTTCCCAAGCTTCCTTGACACTTTCAGTACCTTCTTTTAATTTCATAGAAAACTCATTAAATAAAGAAGCCAAAGGATTAGGAAGCTGTAGAGATAACAAATGAGCAACTTCTTGAAGAGGCCGATTGCTGTACATAATTTCTGCTTCTAACGACCTCAGAGCCGTTTTTAATTGCCTGAGCTGCCTAGGTCTTGCACTAAGCTGCTTTGCAAACTCAAATCCTGTGTAAGTGGAAGCAAATAATATAAAGATGGCACCAAACAGTTTCATACACCATCACCCTTTACTATTTTCAATAAGCGACTTTTCAGCGGACGTTTTCATGGAATTATAGTGCTCATCGTAGATAGCCTCAAGTGTTCCAGGACCTCGGCTGTTCGATAGCACAACATACCTTTTGAATACGTGAAGTTTCATTAAAGCTTGCAAAGTGGGACGCTTCATTAAATCGTCAATGTCATAGCCATGAACAGTCATAATGACACGAACGCCAGCATTAACCGCTTCAAGTACGGCCTTACAATCTTCTTCACTTCCCACTTCATCCACGATCAGCACATCGGGGCTCATGGAGCGAATCATCATCATCATGCCTTCAGCTTTCGGACAGCTGTCTAATAAATCCATTCTAGATCCGAATGTATGCTGAGGAACCCCTTTAACAGCCCCAGCAATTTCTGATCGTTCATCTACAATTCCGACTTTAAACGGAGGAATTTTAGAGCGCTCTATGCCAGTACTTATTACTCTGGCTAAATCGCGAATCATGGTTGTTTTTCCTGTTTGAGGAGGTCCTATAATGACCGTACTTTGCCAATAGCGATTGTATAAAAAAGGAATAAGCTGATTCGAAATACCAATCTTTTGTTTAGCAATCCGGATATTAAAGGATGATACATCTCGAATCACACGAACCTGTCCATTTTCCGTTACAACTTTTCCCGCTAGCCCAACCCGGTGCCCGCCTTCAATGGTGACATATCCTTTTTTCAATTCTTCTTCAATCATATAAATCGAAAACTGGCTTAATTTATTTAAGATAAATAAAGCATCTTCTGCACTTGGAAGATACGATTCGAAATATGGCTGATTGTTGATTGTAAATTCGACAGGTCTTCCTATGCGCACTCGAATTTCTTCTAGTAGATGAGAATGGTTTGTGACATAAAATTCAACAGT
Source organism: Priestia sp. VA7 (assembly GCF_055710015.1). Lineage (NCBI taxonomy): Bacteria > Bacillati > Bacillota > Bacilli > Caryophanales > Bacillaceae > Priestia > Priestia sp. VA7. The sequence goes on along the minus strand of NZ_JBVQPN010000001.1, from coordinate 422,297 downwards.
CTTTTTTAAATTAGGCGGAAAGATTGCAAGTATTTCGTTTAACATATTCATCCCCTCATATTTGAACTCACTTCAATGTATTATAAGCTTGACCATTTTATGCCTACCTTTTATTTAAAAACACCGATTAAAATGAAGAGCACTCCTACTACAATCATGATTAATTTCCCAAAAGATAATTGATCGGCTACGGACACTAAACCTATGGTAAAAGAACTCACCATTACAATCGGACCAACAAGCGCTAACATTCCATTAATCATTAACGCTTTTTTCACATCATTGTTTGTGACAATTAAAATAGCGGCAATAAACTCAATAAATGAAGAAATAAATCGAAGGCACGCCATCGTTAATACCGTACCGTTTAAATGATCCAACCACTGCTTCATAAGCTCCTCCTATACCTCTGCTTTGTTTAGTACAACCTATGCAAAATAAGGAAGAGTTAGCACAAAAAAACATACAAAAAAGGCAGAGAATGATTCTCTGCCTTTTTTGTATGTTTGCAGCTTGCTTACACGATCCAATTACGCGCGTGATACGTAGCTGCTGTCTGTTGTGTTGATAATTAATACGTCGCCTTCGTTTACGAAGAACGGAACGTTTACTGTTAAGCCAGTTTCCACAGTTGCCGGTTTTGTACCGCCAGAAGCTGTGTCACCTTTAATACCAGGTTCAGTTTCTGTTACTTTAAGCTCAACTGTGTTTGGAAGTTCAACACCTAATGTCTCACCTTGGTACATCATAATTGCTACTTCCATATTTTCTTTTAAGAATTTTAGCTCATATTCAATTGCACTTGCCGGAAGCTCTAATTGCTCATAAGACTGGTTGTCCATGAATACGTGCTGATCGCCGCTTGCATATAGATATTGCATTTTACGGTTATCAATTTGGGCTTTCCCTACTTTTTCACCTGCACGGAACGTTTTTTCTTGCACAGCTCCTGTACGAAGGTTACGTAGTTTTGAGCGAACGAATGCAGCGCCTTTACCAGGCTTTACGTGTTGGAAATCCATTACACGCCAAATACCTCCGTCTACTTCTACTGTCAAACCTGTACGAAAATCATTTACTGAAATCATGAAGAAATCCTCCTACATTTTATAAAATAATGAACTCTTTTGATGAGTGCGATAATGCCTCATTACCTTCTGCTGTGACGATCGTATCATCTTCAATACGCACGCCCCCTAAGTCTGGTATGTAAATACCTGGTTCAACGGTTACAATCATACCTGGCTGCAGTACATCTGTAGATTTCACAGAAAGTGATGGGCCTTCATGTACTTCTAACCCTACGCCGTGACCGGTCGAATGTCCAAAATACTGGCCGTATCCGTGTTCTGTAATATAATCACGTGTTAGCGCATCTGCTTCTTTACCCGTCATACCTGCTTTGATGCCGCTCATTCCGTTAAGCTGCGCTTGCAGTACGACATTATAAATTTCTTTTAGCTTATCACTTACTTCACCGACGGCAAATGTTCGTGTGATATCTGAACAGTAACCATTATAGTATGCGCCAAAATCAAGCGTTACAAGTTCGCCTTTTTCAATGACTTTGTCAGAAGCAACACCATGGGGTAAAGCCCCGCGATGCCCTGAAGCAACAATTGTATCAAAAGATGAAGATGTTGCGCCTTGTTTTCTCATAAAGAACTCCAGTTCATTAGATACTTGAAGCTCTGTTAAACCAGGACGAACAAAGGTTAAAATATGTTCATATGCTGCATCTGCTATTTTTGCAGCTTCCTTTAATATCTTAATCTCTGAGTCACTCTTTATCAAGCGTAAGTTTTCGATTGCGTGCGAGATTGGAACAAGTTCCGCGCCGATATGCTTATCAAATAATTGATGCTGTCCATATGTAACATAATTCTGTTCAAAACCAAGCTTTTTAATTCCAAATTGTTTCACTACATTCGCTACTTCTTCTACAATAGGACCCTTGTGTTGAACGATATCAAAACCTTCTGTTTGACTAGTTGCTTGGTCAACATAACGAAAATCTGTTACAAATGCCGCTTTGTCTTCAGAAATAATAACGACACCAGCAGATCCTGTGAAATTGGTCATATAGCGCCTGTTATATTCACTTGTAATTACAACACCGTCCACATTCAACTTTGAAAACTGTTCGCGTAGTTTTTCGATTTTCATTTTATTTCCCCCTTAATTGTAAAAGTGCCTGCAGGGCAAGCTCATATCCATATAAACCTAACCCGACAATTTGACCATGTGTAACAGGTGCCGTCACCGAATGGTGGCGAAACTCTTCACGCTTATGTACGTTCGAAATATGCACTTCAATAACAGGAACAGATATACTAGCAATCGCATCTCGAATGGCATAACTGTAGTGAGTAAAAGCACCAGGATTGATCATAATCCCATCAAATTTCTCATCCGCTTCATGAATCCAGTCGATAATTACACCTTCGTGATTAGACTGTACGCACTCAACTTCTACCCCATGGTCTCTGCCTGCTCGCTGAAGTTTCTCTTCAAGATTTTGAAGATTATCTGTCCCATATACCGCTGGTTCGCGTACGCCTAAACGATTTAAATTAGGACCGTTTATTACTAAAATCTTATTCATCTTAATTCAACACTCTCCCCTACTACGAACCCTTTATGCAGCTCACTCATGTGAATTTGCACTTTATTTTTCTTTTTAAATCATTATATAGAATATATTAGCATACGTTGGAACATTCACACTACTTATTCGCCGTTTGAAAATCTGTAGATTCATCTTTTGTTTGAAGCTCTGCAGCTTCAAAAGAAATGGAATATCCGATGAATACACCATATAAAATATAAATACAGAGGGATGAAATAATCGTGTTAGCTGGAAGCTCTCCAATTGTTTTTAAGTTAGGAAAGAGCGGATTCAAAACAACGAATACAATTGCCCACCATAATAAGCCGTAAGCAAAACCTATCCAAATTGTTTTAAACTTCTTTAATAGGACGTAGTATAACAACCCGACAACAATAGATAATACCCCTATAAGAAAAATACTGACGATAACACCTATTCCTTTGTCCTTCCAATCACCTAATGCCCAAGGATCTAAAAGCATATTTGGATTGATAACACTAAAGCTGAACAGATAATTTAAATAGCCAATAAAGCTCCAGAAAATCCCTCCAAAAAAGGAAATAAAGATGGCTTTAAATAAAAAAGACATTTCCTGTTTATGCGTAGGGTGGTTATCCTGTTTTTTTTCATGCTGTTCTTTAGGTTCTGACATATTAATCACCTCTTGATGTAGTATGAACTTTTTTCTCATTTCCTACTGACTCATTTCTAAGTTTTTACGTTTATTACTCTTCCTATACGCAAGAAGAGAGCCTGATATCAAAGAGACATTTTAAAACTACTTCGCACAGAGTTTCATAAACAAATTTTATAAGTGAAAGGAAAAAAATTCATAACAAGGGTGTGGAGATGAAAAATATTGGCTAAACTAGATAACATGCATCCGCCTAGAGGTTTATTTGATTTTGCTGTAGAATATAAAATACTAAGAAGTCTAGTCTAGTTAAGTTAGGTTGGTGCCTGAAATGTCTAAATTACAAAAACCTGCGTATGGTGGTCAAGCCGTTATAGAAGGCGTCATGTTCGGCGGCAAACGTATGATGGTGACGGCTATTCGCCGCAAAGATCAATCTATTGATTATTTTCATTCAAAAAGAAAATCAAATTCCGTACTCACTGCTTTTAAAAAAATTCCTTTTTTACGAGGAATTGCTGCTATTGTTGAAGCCAGTGCAAACGGTACGCAGCACTTGAACTTTTCCTCTGAACGCTATGACGTGAATCCAGAAGATGATGCTCAAGTAGCAGAAGAACAACAAAAAGAGAAAAAAGAATCAAAACTATCTTTAATATTTGGCGTTGCAACTATTGGTGTAATATCCTTTCTTTTCGGGAAAGTACTATTTACATTGATTCCTGTGTTTTTAGCACAATTGACACGTCCTGTTTTCACTTCAAGTGTAGCTCAGGTTTTTATTGAAGGAGTATTTAAACTATTATTGCTCCTTGGCTATATTTATGTGATTTCACAAACGCCACTTATTAAACGGGTGTTTCAATATCATGGAGCAGAACACAAGGTCATTAATGCATATGAAAACAATGCTGAACTTACGGTAGAAGCCGTGCAAGCACAATCTCGACTTCATTATCGCTGCGGAAGTAGCTTTATCCTCTTTACCGTAGTTGTAGGAATGTTTGTCTACCTACTCGTTCCAACGGATCCTCTTTGGTTACGAATTGTGGATCGCCTTGCATTAATCCCAGTTGTCCTTGGTTTATCATTTGAAGTGTTACAGTTAACCAATAAAGTTCGTCATGTCCCTCTTCTTCGCTTTTTAGGTTATCCCGGTTTATGGCTTCAGCTTTTAACAACCAAAGAACCAAAAGATGATCAAGTTGAAGTTGCGATTGCTTCATTTAAAGAACTTTTACGCGTTGAAAATGAACGTTCTTCTACCACTGACGAACAAGTTGTCTAATCCACACCGTTTTGCTTTCTTTTTTTACTATTTTAGGAGGTGAACAAAATGAGACGTCCATTCGTGAAACCACTTGTATATGGTCTAATCGGGTTAGGAGTCATTGGCTTTGCATTTACGTTGATTACAGATCCAGCTGTTTTATTACGTCAAGCAGGTTATATTTTTCTGTTTATCATTTTGTTTTACTTAGTTTATCGGTTTATTCTCCGCCCTTCTCAGACAAAAGGTCAAGATAGAGGCTATGTGCGCGCAGTAAAACAATCAAAACTGCGTCAAAAAGAAAAAGAGCGAGGAAGCAACAAAGTTGATATGCATACGTACCGAAGCTCAAACAAGCGCCCGGTATCCAAATCAACGAAACCGCTAAAGAAAAAGAAAAACAACTCACACTTGACCGTCATCGAAGGTAAAAAAGGAAAAAAGAAAAATAGAGCATTCTTTTAAAAAAACAAGGAGAAAAGCCTCCTTGTTTTTTTAATAGCACCATTTTTTCAAAAATGCCCTTGTACGCTTTTTTCCAAACGCAATCAGCTCTTCCTTCCGTTCTTCTGTGAGGGTAAATTCTGTCGCAAAAACTTGATTAACAGGTAAAAAGATAATATTTTTTTCGTGACGTTTTGAAATATGTCTTGCATCGTGCGCATCTTTCATCGTCTCAAAAAGCGCGCTGAATAAACCAACGGCATTTTTAATTTTATTCCGTTCCCTTTCTTCGTCCTTCGGGCTCAGCTTCACACCAATTACCGGTCGCTTCTTAAGACTTTTATCATCATCAAACAGAAAAATTGGAAAGTTGCTTAACACGCCCCCGTCGACTATTAAACTGCTTGGGGTAGATTTTAATTTAACCGGCTCAAAAAAATATGGAATGCTGCAGCTCATTCGAACGGCTCTTGCTACAGAAAAGCGATTCGGGTCGATTTGATATTTAGGCAAATCATCCGGAAGAACAAGCATCGTACTGTTGGTCAAATCTGACGCAATAATACGTAGCGACTGATCAGGCAAATCAGCAAATGTACGAATTCCTCTGCTCCGCAATTTCTCAGCAATCCACTTTTCAAGCCTTTCTCCTTTATACAATCCCATTTTCCAATATAAAAACAACCACTTTGTCAAGCTTGATGGTAAAAAAGACATTCTTTGATCTAAAAAAGACGATAACTCAATTTCATTCATCATTTCAACAATTTCTTCACTTGTATAACCGGCTGCTACAAATGCACAAATAATGGAACCCGCACTCGTTCCGGCTAACCGCCGAAAGATCAAGCCTTTTTCTTCTAGAGCTTGTAACGCGCCAATCAGTGCAAGCCCTTTAATACCGCCACCTGAAAACACTCCGTCGACGTACACAGCCTCTCCTCCAAACTACCCACTCTACATTTGTAGTCGACTCAGCAATAAGTTATGATAAAAAGAAAAAAAGCAGTGACGCTATTGGCCGCTGCTTTTTTCTTATAATTTCTGCTCTTCTTCATTTTGTTTTTGTACATTGCGAAGATCTTGAATACGGTTATGATTTTCTTCAAAGTATTGAACCAAATCTCCAATTCGATCAATGGAATTCCAGCTTAAATGATGTTCAATTCCTTCTACGTCATCATAAATATTTTTCTCATCTACGCCAATGATGCGCAGCAGCTGCTCTAAAAGCTCGTGGCGATAAACAAGACGTTTTCCAATCTTCTGCCCCTTAGCTGTTAAAACAAGGCCTCGATATTTTTCATAAATTAAGTACTCATCTTTGTCTAGCTTTTGAACCATCTTCGTTACAGATGAGGGGTGAACCGCCAATGCATCAGCAATATCAGACACTCGAGCGTATCCTTTATCTTCAATTAGCATATATATTTGTTCAATATAATCTTCCATACTCGGTGTAGGCATGAAATCTCCCCCAATTAATATTATGTATTGCTAATAATAAGTCATAAATGTCTGTTTCTTATAGTGATATCGTGTTCATGTTTGATAATCTATGTGAAAAAAACGTGTAAATAAAGCGATGTCATAAGATAAAACTGGATAAAAGACATTCAATTAAAATCATACTACAATGCTTATTCAAATACAAGAACCGTTCGATCCCGCTTCTTATTTATGCCCCATTTTTATACATAATAAAAGCTGACTCGTTTGAGTCAGCTTTTACTAGTCAATCATGTTCAAAATTAAAGGCCGCATTTCAGCTGTGCACCACAGTTTGTACATGTGTTGCATCCGCCCATTTCTTCTACCGTTCCTTGACGGCAAACCGGACACGTATTACCTACTTCAGAACCGATTGTTACATCAGTTGAACGAATTTCATTAATTGTATCAACTAACACAACGTGCGGTTTCGTTTCTTCTTTTGGCGCTTCAATTTCTTCATCAAACGTATTTTCTTCTGCTTTTAGCGTTAAGACTTGTGCATCACGGCTGCCGTCTACATACACCGTACCGCCTTTTGCTCCGCCTTTATACAGACGCTCGTACACTTTTTGAACTTGCTCTACTGTGTAACCGCGAGGAGCGTTTACTGTTTTACTAATTGAACTGTCAATCCAGCGCTGAATCACACATTGCACATCCGCGTGAGCTTGTGGGGCAAGTTCCATAGCTGAAATGAACCATTCAGGAAGGTTGTTTGGATCTGCTTCTGGATGCTGATCTAAATACTCTTGAACGATATCAGCTTTTACTTCAATAAATTTACCTAAACGGCCGCTTCGGAAGTATGAGAATGAGAAATAAGGTTCAAGACCCGTTGATACTCCAACCATTGTTCCAGTACTGCCTGTTGGCGCTACTGTTAATAAATGAGAGTTTCGGATACCGTTCTCTTTAATGTTTTCACGAATATCTTCAGGCATTTTTTTCATGAAGCCTGTATTTGTGAATGCTTCACGTAAAGAAGCCGTTTCAGCATCTGTTTCGCCCACTAAGAACGGGAAGCTTCCTTTTTCTTTTCCAAGCTCTACAGACGCGCGGTAAGCCGTCGTTGCAATTGTTTCAAACACTTTATCTACTAACTCATTGCCTTTGTCAGAGCCGTACTCTGTTTCACAATAAATAAGAAGATCGTGAAGACCCATTACACCAAGGCCAACGCGGCGTTCGCCCAGCGCTTGCTTTTGGTTTTCTTCTAAGAAATAAGGAGTTGCATCAATAACGTTATCTTGCATTCTAACGCCTGTTTCAACCGTTTGACGTAACTTTTCAAAGTTAACAGTTTTCGTTTCTTTATCTGCCATTTGCGCTAGGTTAACAGCAGCTAAGTTGCAGACAGAGAATGGTGCAAGTGGTTGTTCACCACATGGATTTGTTGCAACAACGTGCTGACCATATGCTTGAGCATTTGTCATATCATTAGCATTGTCAAAGAAGAAAATGCCTGGTTCAGCTGAGTACGTTGCACAAATATTAATTAAGTTCCATAGCTCTTTTGCACGGATAGTACGATACGTACGAACTTTATTTCCTTGTTTTGCCCATTCGCGCACATCGCCTACTTCGTGCCAGTTTTCATTGTAGTTAGCCATTTCTTCTTTTGAATAGCTTTCTACGTCTGGGAAGCGAAGTTCGTATTCTCCGTCGTTTTCAACAGCATCCATAAAATCTTTTGTTAAGCATACAGAAATGTTTGCTCCTGTTAAAAACTCTGAGTTATGAACGCTGTACGTTCCGCCTGTTTGCAGCTTTTCTTCTGCATCTTTGATGATTTTTTCACTGAACCCACCAAGACCAGGAATTTGTTTATAGTTAATGATTCCTTGGTACATCGCTTCTTCAGACTCTGTTAGCGGCGTGAACTTCAATTTATCTTGCGCATGTTTTTTAATCATTTCGTCATTTGTGTTTTCAATTAAGAAACGTAAAATGCGAGGGTTTTGCATTTTAGAAATAATAAATTCTACAATGTCAGGATGCCAGTCGGCAAGCATGATCATTTGGGCCCCCAATTTGTTACTCTTCGTTAAGAAGGGTACGGTCATTTCTGCCGTACTCTTACACTTTCATGTAAGATCAGACTATATCATCAAAGAAGAAAATTCCTTTGTCTCGTGCCCCATAGCGACGTTGCCGTTTGCTATGGTTTACTCCTTCCTTTGCTTCCATCATAACATCTACTTTATTCACTAAAGTTTTATTACATTAGAACTTTTAGGAAGTTTCAATAGTCGTTGAACCTTTATCTTCGTTTCCAAAGACACTTGGCTGCTGATTGCCCAATCTTTCCTCTTTTCTAACCATCACGCTCATCGTTGCCGATCACGTTGTGGTGAAGAAAGCTCTAAGGGTGTTCCAGCAATTCACGAGATTACGTCGCCGGTTTGTTAACGACGTGACCCACCTTGCTCAACAAGATGCGTCAGTTTAGCAATATCATCTAACCATGAAACCGAACCAGATGATTTGCCGTTTACACCGCGAGCCAGCGTGTTGCGGGGGCGAAGAGTTGAACCATTCGTTCCAACACCGCCTCCACGGCTCATGATTTCCATTACTTGTTTGCGGTGTTCTGAAATACCTTCACGTGAATCTTTTACATAAGGCATTACATAACAGTTGAAGTACGTTACGTCCGTATCAGCACCTGCACCGTAAAGAACGCGGCCAGCTGGTACAAAGTTTAGCTGAACAAGCTCTTGATAGAACTTTTCAAACCACTCTTTGCGCTTTTCTTCTGTTTTTTCCACAGAAGCTAAACCTGTTGCATTACGTTTTGCAATTTGCTCGTAGAAGACTTCTAGAGGTTTTTCAATGACATCTAAAGAACGAGTGATTAATCCGTTTTCTGCTTCTTCAGGCGATAAAGCTCCTCTAAACTCATCTTCTACCTTGACAACAGCGTTTTTTTGCTCAAAATTAATGCTTTCCACATAGCCAAGTCCTCGTGCTGGAAATTTTGGATCTTCCTTTACAGTTAGAACAACAAAATCTCCTTCTGATAACGTTAATTTTTCCGTATCTTTAAACGCATAGCGGTCTAACATTACCAATCTTGAAACACCTTTATGAGTCAACTTCATATCCGGTGTAATCGGATGTACTTGCGGAAAGCGTTCAATATCTGAATTGAGCTTTTCAACATTCATATTCACTTTTTGATTTAACAAAACAGTCATTCTCACAACTCCTTACCTATCGAACATCTATAAATTTATTAACTCTATTTCCTTTTAAAGGAAATAGAGTTTTTCAATCAACTATCAATAACTTACCACACGGCTTGGACGAATTCAATATATAGTATTTGGCACTTCTCCAAACATCTACATATAGAAGGGTGTCAAGTGAAATATTTTTTTTTTCGTAAAAAAAGTGTTTGACTTTTCTTCCCTATGTATTCTATTAGCCAAGCATTGTTTCTAAAAATTCCAATAAAAAGTGCAACTTATAAGAAGTTGCACTTTTATCTATTTCCCATGGGCATCCGTTTAGCGCTTAAAGTTCCATTCATCCGATCCGTACTTTGTACGCGCTAGTTCTTCTACATATGCTTCCTCTTCTTCAGACAGTGTATACGGTTCTAAATCGATATCAAGAGCAGAAGCAAACCCTTTATAAAACGCTTCTTTTGCTTCTTCAATAGAGATTTTGCGGCCCGCAATTGCATTAATGGCTACCGCTTTAGAACGAAATGCGCGCTGCATTCTTTCTTTCACGCGATCATTTGGATAATTAAACACGCTGAATAATTTATCTTCATCAATCTCTAATAGAATAGAGCCGTGCTGTAGAATAACTCCTTTTTGTCTAGTTTGGGCACTTCCAGCAATCTTGCGGCCCTCTACAACTAGTTCATACCAAGAAGGAGCATCAAAGCACACGGACGAACGAGGGTTTTTTAAGCTATTTTTTTCTTCTTCTGAACGAGGAATAGCAAAATAAGCCTCGAGCCCTAACGAACGAAATCCTTCCAGTAAACCTTCAGAGATTACGCGATATGCTTCTGTAACTGTCTTGGGCATGTTAGGATACTCTTCAGATACAATTACGCTGTAAGTAAGCTCTTCATCGTGAAGCACGCCCCTGCCGCCCGTTGGACGTCTTACAAAGCCTAGTCCTAATTCTTTTACTTTATCAAAGTTAATTTCTTTTTCAGCTTTTTGAAAATAACCGATTGACAGCGTTGGAGGGTTCCATCCATAAAAACGAATCGTAGGTGGAATTTCTCCTTTACTATGCCATTCTAATAACGCTTCATCTAACGCCATATTGTAATAAGGCGAACGGTTGTTGGAATCAATAAATCTCCACTTTGCTTTCATCTACCTCATCCTCAGCTATATGTAATATAAAAAATAAATCCGTTTTTTAGTCTACCAAAAGATTGAGCTAAGGAAAAGCAAAGAGCAACATAAAACTGTGAATTCAAATGTGGTAGTTTTTTCATTTTCGGGAAGAAATCCGCTAGATTCAAGGCAAAATCGCTTTACTTCTAATTTCATTCACTTATATAATAAGAGTATGGATTTTGTCGAAGAAAGGAAGAATCAGCATGTCAGCAATTACAGCAGTACTCATTTTACTTGGAGTAATCATCATATACTCTGTCGTTATGTTCTTTGTCCAACGTCGCATTATGAAAACGTTAACTGAAGAAGAATTCCGCAGCGGCTACCGCAAGGCACAGCTAGTTGATATTCGTGAACCGAATGAATTCGAAAACGGACATATTTTAGGCGCACGAAATATTCCTCTTTCACAGTTCCGTATGCGCATTAAAGAATTTCGTCCAGATCAGCCTGTCTACATCTATTGTCAAAGCGGAATGCGCACAGGACGCGCAGCACAAATGCTTCGTCGCCACGGTGTTCAAGAAATCTATGATTTAAAAGGCGGCTTCAAAATGTGGAACGGTAAAGTGAAAAAGAAAAAATAATGGTATGTATATAGAAAAACCTCGCCTTTGGGCGAGGTTTTTTGTTAGACGTTTTGAACAGCCTGTTCTTTCTGATAGCGAAGAACTGGCTTTCTCGCTGCCAGCGTTTCATCAAGGCGCTTCACAACCGTTGTATGCGGAGCTTCCTGTACGACTTCAGGCGTTTCTTCTGCTTCTTTTGCAATTTGAATCATCGCATCGATAAACGCATCTAGCGTTTCTTTCGACTCCGTTTCCGTTGGTTCGATCATCATGCACTCTTCTACGATAAGCGGGAAGTAGATAGTCGGCGGATGATAGCCAAAATCAAGCAGTCGTTTCGCAATATCCAAGGTGCGCACGCCAAGCTTTTTCTGACGTTTTCCAGATAAAACAAATTCGTGCTTACAGTGACGGTCAAACGGAAGCTCATAGTGTTCTGCTAAACGACGCATCATATAGTTGGCATTTAGCACAGCGTTTTCCGTCACCGCTTTTAAGCCGTCTGGACCCATTGAACGAATATACGTATAAGCGCGAACGTTAATACCGAAGTTGCCGTAAAACGGCTTTACACGTCCAATTGACTGAGGACGGTTATAGTCAAAGTAATAGCCTTGTTCTGTTTTCACAAGCACTGGTTTAGGCAAATACGGAATTAAATCTGCTTTTACCCCTACCGGACCAGAGCCAGGACCGCCTCCTCCATGAGGGCCTGTAAACGTTTTATGAAGATTTAAATGAACAACGTCAAACCCCATATCTCCAGGACGGGCTTTACTTAATACTGCGTTTAAATTTGCACCATCATAATAAAGCTTTCCACCTGCTGCGTGAACAATTTCAGCCATTTCTAAAATATCTTCTTCAAATAATCCCAGCGTATTTGGGTTTGTTAACATTAAAGCGGCTGTATCTTCTCCTACTACGCGGCGTAAATCCTCTAAGTCCACTAAACCATGTTCGTTTGATTTTACCGTTACCGTTTCAAATCCCGCAACTGTTGCCGAAGCCGGGTTCGTTCCGTGAGCTGAGTCTGGAACAATGACTTTTGTTCGCTGCGTCTCACCATTTGCTTCATGATAGGCACGAATCATCATAAGCCCGGTCCACTCGCCGTGAGCACCTGCTGCTGGCTGAAGTGTTACTTCATCCATTCCTGTAATTTCTGTTAAATGCTCTTGTAAATCATATAAAAGTTCGAGAGCACCTTGAACCGTTTGCTCATCTTGAAGCGGATGAATATGCGCAAACCCAGCAATGCGTGCTGCTTGTTCATTCACTTTTGGATTATATTTCATCGTACATGAACCAAGCGGATAAAACCCTGAGTCTACCCCGTGATTTCGTTTTGAAAGCGCGGTGTAATGACGCATAATATCGAGTTCTGATACTTCAGGAAGCTCAGGAGCTTTGGTACGCACATACGCTTTCCCAAGCAGTTCTTCAGCATTTACTTGCGGCACATCTAACTCTGGCAATGAATAGCCGATTCGCCCTTCTTTACTGCTTTCAAAAATAAGTGATTGATTTTGATTAAGCATGAAGATCCCCCAATTCATTTACAAGTTGGTCAATTTCCTCTTTTGTACGGAGCTCTGTAAAAGCAAGCAGCATGTGATTTTCAAGCGCTTGGTTATCACGGCTAAGATCATAACCGCCAATTATTTTTGATGCTAATAAATGATTGTTTGCTTCTGTTACCGAAACCGGAAGCTTCACGACTAATTCGTTAAAAAACGGTCCTTCAAATGCTACATTTACCCCTTTTACCTTTAACGCTTCATATGCATAATGCGTTTTTGATAAGTTTTGCAGCGCCATTTCTTTTACCCCTTGCTTGCCTAAAGCTGTCATTGCAACTGATGCTGCTAAAGCATTTAACGCTTGATTTGAACAAATGTTAGACGTCGCTTTATCGCGGCGTATATGCTGTTCACGCGCTTGAAGGGTTAAAACAAACCCTCGCTTACCGTTTTCATCGACCGTTTGCCCTACTAATCGTCCTGGGATTTTTCGCATAAGCTTAGACGTAGTTGCAAAGTATCCACAGTGCGGGCCTCCAAATTGACTTGGAATACCAAATGGCTGTGCATCTCCAATGACAATATCAGCTCCGAATTCTCCAGGAGGCGTAAGTAAACCTAATGATAAAGGATTGCTTGAAACCACAAACATGCATTTTTCTTGATGGGTAATTTCTTCAATTTCTTTTAACGGCTCGATTTGTCCGTAGAAATTTGGATATTGGACAATAACAGCTGCCACGTCACTCCCCATCTCTTTTTCTAATGCAATCATATCTGTTACGCCGTCTGCTGAAGGGATTTCTACCACTTCAATGTATTGACCCTTCGCATACGTTTTTAACACATCTTTTGACTCAGGGTGAACAGCCGCAGAGACAAGTACTTTTTTCTTTTTTGTTTGACCCGCACTGAGCATAGCGGCTTCTGCTAAAGCAGTTCCTCCGTCATACATAGAAGAATTAGCCACGTCCATCCCCGTTAACTCACAAATCATTGTTTGAAATTCAAAGATGGCCTGAAGTTCTCCTTGAGAAATTTCCGGTTGATACGGAGTATAGGCCGTATAAAATTCCGAACGAGAAATAACATGATCAACAATAACCGGCATGTAATGATCGTAAACTCCTGCTCCTAAAAAAGAAGCATAGTCTTTTAAATGAGCATTTTTAGCAGCCATACTATTTAATTCTTTTAACAGCTGAGGCTCTGAAGCCGCTTTTTTTATATTGTATTCTCCTTGAAAACGAACGCGCTGCGGAATATCTGAAAATAAATCATCAACAGATGAAACACCAATTGCTGCTAACATTTGCTGCTGATCTTGTTCTGTCATTGGTAAATAGCGATGTAACATGTTAAATTCCTCCCCAAAGCTTACTTTGAACGTTTATAAAAAGGTGTTGAAACCACTTTTGCTTTTAAGCGTTTTTTCCGAACCTGCACTTCCACTTCTTGACCAAGCTCTGTATACTCTGCTGACAATAGTGCTAGACCGATGTTTTTCTTTAATGTCGGTGACTGTGTACCTGTTGTCACAAATCCAATTTGTTCTTCATCTGCAAATACTTCGTAACCGTGTCTTGGTATACCTTTATCAATCATTTCAATTCCTACCAGCTTACGAGGTGCCCCGCTTTCACGCTGTTCTTTTAACACTTCTTTTCCAATAAAGCTGTCTTTGTTCGTTTTTACTGCAAATCCAATTCGAGCTTCAATGGGCGTAATATCTTTTGAAAGCTCTTGACCATATAAAGCCAAAGTGGCTTCAAAACGAAGCGTATCGCGAGCGCCTAATCCGCAAGGCAACACACCTTCATCACTGCCAGCTTCTAAAATAGCCGTCCACAAGTGAGAGGCGTCAGCTGAAGAACAATAAATTTCAAAGCCATCTTCTCCGGTGTACCCAGTACGTGAAACGAGAGCTTTTACATTCGCTACTTCTACATCATCAGCAAATGTAAACGGCTTTAATAAAGATAAATTTTCGTTCGTTAACGTTTGTAAAACTTTTTCTGCTACAGGACCTTGTAAAGCTAGCTGCGCAGTTTCATCAGATTGATTAACGAGCGTTACATCTCCTTGTTTGTGAGATACCAGCCACTCATAGTCTTTTTGAATATTAGCAGCGTTTACGACTAGCAAATACTCTTGATCTGCTTTTTTATAAATCAGCAAATCATCTACCGTGCCTCCGTCTTCATAACACATAGCCGTATACTGCGCTTTTCCATCTACGAGGGCAGAAACGTCATTTGTCATCGTGTGCTGAAGAAAGGCTAAGCTATCAGCTCCTGTTACAAGAATTTCTCCCATATGAGAGACATCAAAAAGGCCTGCCTTTGTACGTACAGCTTCATGCTCTTCTTTAATAGAAGAAAATTGAACGGGAAGAGCCCATCCTCCAAAATCAATTGTTTTGGCACCATATTTTTGATAGGTATCATAAAGCGGCGTTCTGTGTAATTCTGTTGTCATTTTTATGTCCTCCTCTTTTTCACGTGAAACTTTTCATAACGGGGAGTTTTCAAATAGTGTGGGGATCACTATGTATCCAAACAAAAAAGGACAGAAAACCCCCTACTGTATTTAGTAGGAAGTCTCTGTCCTTTTCACCTGAAAGTTTACCTATAAACGAATAGGTTTGCCTCGTGGGTGGTCTATAAACGTATAGACACTCTCCAGAGCTGCGTCAAACAAGAGTCTTTTTGCCTGAGAGATTCACAATTTTATTGCTTGCTCCTTCGGCGCTACATTCAAGTAGTCTCTCCCCGTGTCGTCATTCGCTTCTATAAAATTGGTAAAGTTGGGCATACTACTGAAAGATGTATCTATCTTTATTCACACAATCATTTGTAAAGTGCTAATCTATTTTCTTTTTAAAATTTTCTAAATATATTTTTATCCTACCTGATTCTTATCATTTGTTCAATAAAAATTTTTTACAAAGGAGCATTTTTATCATGAAAGTGAAATTAAACATCGATGAAACATGGGAAGCAGCCTTCTCAACTAAATTGGAGCAAGACGGACCCTGGTCTGCATGGGATTTGTATAAACTTGCCTATGAAATAGAAGACCAAACGCTTATCTCAGAATTTGAAGGACTACAAAGCCCAAAACATCTAGCCGATTTAACGCCGCTTCCTCATCAGCTCGAGGTAGCCAAACAAGTAGTTGAAACAATGAATGGAAAAGCCATTTTAGCAGATGAAGTAGGACTGGGCAAAACGATTGAAGCAGGGTTAATTTTGAAGGAATATATGATTCGCGGACTTGTTAAAAAAGTTCTCATTTTAGTTCCAGCTTCGCTTGTTTCCCAGTGGGCTATGGAATTGAACCAAAAATTTTATATTCCCGCAGTCCCTCAAAGAAAATCATATGTGTGGGATCAGTGTGACATCGTTGTGTCTTCAATTGATACAGCAAAACGTTCTCCTCATCGAGAAATTGTGCTAGAACAAGACTACGACCTCATCATCATTGATGAAGCTCATAAACTTAAAAACAACAAAACAAAAAACTATGAATTTGTGCAAAGTCTAAAAAAGAAATTTTGTCTGTTGCTAACCGCAACACCGATTCAAAATCGAATTGAAGAAATTTTTAACTTAGTCTCTCTTTTAAAGCCTGGTCATCTCGGCAATAAAGACTATTTCGAAGAATTATTTTCCGCTAAAAAACGCTCTTTGCAAAACGATGAACACTTAAAAGAGCTTGTTAACAAAGTTATGATTCGAAATCGCCGCCACGATACGGGTATCGAATGGACGAAGCGAATTGTTCAAACCATTCCTGTTGAATTCTCGCCGAAAGAACGGGAGCTATACGATGCGATTACATCTTTTAAAGGAAACGGACTCCACCCTTCAAGCGCTTTTTCAATTTTAACCCTGCAGCGAGAGGCCTGCAGCAGCCGTGAAGCGGTGTATATGACATTAAAAAACATGCTGGAACGTCAGGAAGATCCAAACAGCGCATTAACGGAACATATGATTACTCCGTTAATGGAACTACTTCAGCAAGTGCCGCAAAATGCAAAAGCAGAAAAAGTTCTGGAGCTCGTTCAAAAAATTGATGACAAAGTCATTATTTTCACTGAGTACAGAGCAACTCAACTGTATTTACAGTGGTATTTAAAACAGCACGGAATTACCTCTGTACCGTTTAGAGGAGGATTTAAGCGAGGTAAAAAAGACTGGATGAAGCAGCTTTTTGAAAGCCACGCGCAAGTATTTATTGCCACTGAAGCGGGCGGAGAAGGAATCAATCTTCAGTTTTGTCATCATATTATTAACTATGATCTGCCGTGGAATCCAATGCGTCTAGAACAGCGAATTGGAAGGGTCCATCGTTTAGGTCAAAAACATGATGTTCACATTTACAATTTAGCCATTCAACATACGGTCGAAGAACATATTTTAAAATTATTATACGAAAAAATAAATCTTTTTGAACGAGTTGTTGGAGAGTTAGATGATATTTTAACAAAGCTTGATTTAAAAAATATCGAAGAGCATATTCAAGATATTTTATTTCATTCACGGAGTGAAGGAGAAATAAAAATCAAAATGGAGAACTTGACGTCTATTATTCAATACGAAGACAGCGAGGAGGATCAGCATGCAGCAAACTGATATTCATCAATTTTTAAAGCGTTACTTTCTAGCTAATAATTGTTCTATTATCACAGAAACGCCATCTTATCTAACGGTTCAATTAACGATCGAACTTGACAAAGAGTTGATGAATCGTCCATTTTATTGGCATTATGTTGAAAAGACAGGCGGAGAAGCAAATCCTGCTTCACTCACTTTCATTACAGACCCAGCGTTTGAAGATGATTCTGTTCAAGGAGAACGAATTCATTTTGGTTCACCTAGGCTGCATCAAATTTTCGCTTCTACTCAAAAGCTAGGCGGATTTATTCATCTGTATGAACAAGTTGCATCAGCACAGCCAACAAATCAGCCTTTACACCCTTGGCTTGCGTTAAATATTAAAGTCTCGTACAAATGCGATCGTAAAAAAGATGAGCTCTTGTCGCTTGGCATTAATTTAATCAATGGACAAATTATTGAATCCTTTCATGAATTAATCATTCATCAAAATTTATCATCTAAAATCTCAGACTATTGCTTTACTCTTTCACCTTTTATTAGGCCGAAAAGTGCGATTGCACGACTCACATCATACGTGACTGACTATGTTAAAGCTCAGCCGACTGAATGGGCAGAAAAAGCGCAGGAAAGATGGTATGAAGACTTAGCGCTTCTTGATCATTTTTACGAAACAGCAGAAGAGCTGCCAGAAATATATGTGACCGAAAAAACAGCGCTTCAAGAGCTGTACGAACCGACTATATTATTTAAGTTTATAAACGGTGGCTTATTTTACATATCGCCCGAAACGATGTCTCGTCAATTTAATAAAACACAAGCCGGTTAAAAAAAGATGAGCATATGCTATGCTCATCTTTCTTTTTTCTTTCGGTACCACAGCATAAACGACAGCGGAATCATTCCAAACCATCTGTTTGCAAAAGGTGCTCGCTCTTCTTTTTTTTGAATCTTTTTCGTTTTCCTCTCTTCTTTTGGCTGATCCATATATTGCACAAATTGCTGAGTCATATATTTTACATAATCATTCGTTTTCATATAATCATCTCCTCAGCACTATTATATCCGTAGAGAAAGAGACTTAATCCGTCCACTTCACAATGTGTTGATCCTTTTTTTGAATATATGCGGTTTCTGTCAATGCTCTTCCTTGCAGTGTTTGACACTTTATTTTTAGGATAATCATCTGTTCATCTTCACTTACTACTTCGTATGAAACCGTACCCGTTTCTAATATGAGGGGTGTAGATGGAGATTTACTATGTTCTTTTATTTCTTTTTTCACATGTACAACCGCGTTTTCTAAAAGATGCTGCAGACGATTTTTCTGCTCTACTTCTTGATAAAATGAACTTTTCGTCACAAAATAAGTGGTTTGCTGAGCTACTAACAGAAGAAAAAGCGCACAAAATGCCAAAACAACCGGGAGAACAAACCCTTGCTCATTATGTTTCATAAGCAAGCATCAAAAACGTCGTAATGGTTTCTTCTCTACCTTTGTTAACACCGTCTGTTAAACGAATCAACAGCCTTTCTTTTTGCTGTTCATACATAATATTCTTAATATGCTGCAGCACAACTTCATGACCGCTTTCATCCACTCGTCTTCTTATCTTGTCTTCATATCGTTCATACGTGATGACCTGATTATTTTCCATTTTTAACGTAAGAGTAGTCGCATGAATTCTCACTTCTTTTGCTTCTCGATATTCCATAGCAAGTTGATTCACAAAAATTTCCCACTCCATTTCATTCATACTAAAGTCTGGATTATATGTTTGCTTAGCTAGCGGAATAATAATGGGGAAAAATGAAACAATGAGCAAAAAAAGAGTAAAACTGACTAACATCTCTACAAGCGTAAAGCCTTTTTCACTTTTCACTTCAACATCACATCACACTTCTTTTTCATTTTATCAGCGGAATCTGTCCATTCTACACAAAGCTTTTGAGCACTTTCTCCGTTCCATTTCAAATAAAATGCAACGTTTTCCTTTACGATTTTTTCTCGCCGTTTATATCCTGTTTCATATTTATATTTCAATAGCTCTTCGTGCAAGATAGCATCGGCTTGATACGAAACATATTGCTTCTTTTCTGCTTCCTTCATCTGAACATACAAAGGAATAATTGTACCGGTTAGGAGTAAAAGCATGCTAAATGACACAAGCATTTCTAACAAGGTGTAGCCCTGCTGGCCCTTACATCTTGTCCACATAAAAACGTCCTCTACCTATTTGAAAAGTAACTTTGTATTTAAATTTTTGGCTGCTGATAAAAATGGTCTTTGCTTGAGAAATATTGCCGTTTTTGTTGTATTGTATCGTGGAATTACCGCTTCCAAACGTGATATGAATGGTGGAGTCATAGGCACGCTTATAAAGAACGGCACGAGAATCAGAAACAATATATTCTGTTCCCTTTGGTGCGAAGTTAATTTTAATTGGAGATTCGCGGTTCATGGCTGTCTGCTGCACATAAAACGTGTCACTTTGCAGCTGTCGCAAGAATAATGTGATTTTGTAATATTCCACAAGCGGCCGAATGGTTACGATAATGGAAAACATCATCACTTGCACAATAAATAAAACCATCAGCATCTCAATGAGGGTAAATCCTTTTTGCTTAAGAAGAACCACTAGCCGTAACCTTTCCGGTACCGTCAATTTGAATAGCTTGACCATTTGGACACACGGTGCCTTCTTTTAAGTAGCCTCCTGCTTCAAGCTCTTCTAGACTTGGTTTTTCGCCGTTTTCAAGTTCATATACTTGTACCTCAGCCTCTACGGTTTTGACAAGAGCTGAGCAGCCTTTGTTGTTAATAACCGTATTATGCTTTAATACATTTGGAATCATAATGAGCAAAAGCACGGTAATAACGAGCATAACAATGAGCATTTCAATAAGGGTAAATCCTTTATTACCTTTTAGAATCATATTCTTTCCCCTTTCTACAAGCTCGACATCACTTCTAACATCGGAAGCATAACGGACATATACATAAGCAGAATGACAATTCCGATGAATAAGAATGTAAGCGGCTGTACATATTTTAAAATACGAAAAATAAACTGTTCCATTCTTTCCATCATAAATAGACTGTAATCATACAGTTCTTGAGAAAGCTCACCGTTCTGCTGACCATGCACAATAACATGAGCCAAGTCTTTTTCATAATGAGATTTACCTGAAACGATATGATCTAATCGCATTCCTGAGGAAAGTTGATCTGTAAAAGCAAAAGCTTCCACTTGAAAAAACGGATGATGCTCTTGCTTTTGAAAAAGAGCAAAGCATTCATAAATAGATAAACCACCATTTAGTAAATTGCTCATATGAACAGAAAAAAAGTACGAGTTAAATAGCCGTGTGAACGTTCGGATAACGGGAACTCTCATAAAAAGCTGCATTTGAACTACTGGAGGCAATTTTTTAATGTACATCACATAAAACAAATACAGGATGATTGGCATACTGATGACTGCAGGCAACACAAAAGGAAAGAAAGACATCGCCTGCATAAATAAGAGGATAAACGAAGACTGCTTGTTTCCAAAGGATAAGTACAGAGCTTCAAACTGTGGAAGTAAAACCGTACTTAAAACAAATAAAATGGAAAGAATAAACAGCAGTAGCAATACGGGATATTGAACAAGCTTTTGAAATTTTTTACGATGCCTTACTTTTTCTTCAATCATTGAGCTACTTTCTTTTAAAGCAAATTGAAGGTTTCCATGCTGCTCCGCAAAATATAAATAGCTTAAAATATCACGGTGAAACTGAAGTTTAACAAAAGCATCGTGCAAAGATTCTCCTCGTTTTAACTGCTCAAGACATTTTTCAATATCCGTTTTTTCTTTATTAGATACTTGAAACGTCAAAAACGAAAGAGCTTGAGAAAGAGTGTAGCCTTTTTCTAAGAGCTTAGAGACCTGCTTAAGAATTTTCGCTTGTTGAGCAAGAGACCACCTTTTTTGTCTATTTGTCTTTACCCCCATCCGTCTAGCGAATGCGGATATAAATAGCCTAGCGCGATTCCTTTTAGAATAACATCTCGGAGCGTCTTATAATCATAATCCGCATTTTCTCCTTTCACTTCTCTCATTACTGCGCTAAGCTCCTTGCCATAAAGCAATTCGTATATGCTGGACTGACGATGTTTTCTCATTTTTTTACAAGCGGGGTGGCATTTTCCGGAACACAGCGGACAGCGAATTTCTACAAGGCGCTGTGCAGCTACTGCTACAAGGGTCTGTTCCATTTCTTGAAAGCTAACGCCAAATTCAAGCAGCCTGTACAAAGATCCTTTTGTATCTTTAGTATGCATCGTTGTCAAAACCAAGTGTCCGGTAAGCGCTGCTCTCACAGCAATTTGGGCAGTCTCACTGTCTCTTATTTCTCCCACCATGATAATGTCTGGGTCATGGCGCAATATAGCTTTTAAACCAGTCGTGTACGTAATCCCTGCCCGTTCATTTACCTGTACTTGAAGGACGGTTTCGCTCGGTTTTTCAATAGGATCTTCTAATGTAATAACATTTCGATTAAAAAGGTGCTTTACTTCGTGTAAAAGAGTATATAGAGTAGTGGTTTTACCTGATCCTGTAGGACCGGTAAAAATAATTAATCCATGAGAGAATTTCAAGAGAGAAATAAGCTTTTTAGTATGTTCAGGAAAAAGAGATAAATGTTTGAGAGATGTAGATTGTTGATGAGGCAAAAGCCGAATAACAAGACTTTCATCATGAGAAGTAGGAAGAGTTGATAAACGCAAATTTACTTGATAGTGATCAATGGAAGTGGTCAATGCACCATTTTGAGGTTTTCTGCGCTCGCCAATATCCATTCCCCCTAAAAATTTAAAATGCGAAATGAGCCGTTCAGACATTTCCTTTGAAATAACCCTCTTTAAAATAAGCTCTTGGTCAATTCGCAGCTGAATCACAGCATCTTTCTTTCGGGGCACAATATGCACATCAGAACTTTGGCACTCATATGCATCTCGTATAACGTAAGTAGCAAACTGTTCAATTTCGGTCAAACGATCATCACTCCTTTATTTGTAATCAAGATGATTGGTAAAACATCTAGAAACAGTAATTTCGACCTTTTTCGAGATTTTCCTCCTTCTTTTTTCATTTTTTATAATTTTTTAGTATACGCTTCTTTTCTTCGCTCAGTCCTTGTACACGATGTACAACTTCTGTACATCTCTAAACGACTACATAAAAAAAGACAACGTGATGTAAAACTCGACGCTGTCGTTTTATTCATTATTTACTGAATTGAGCTTCTTCATCATGTACGCTTACACAACTAGAGAAGCAAGACTTGTTTTTTTCTTGACTAAATTTTTAAGAGCAGATTCGTTATAGCCTACTACAAGCTTTTTACCATCTGTTAAAATTGGTCGGCGAAGCAAACGAGGATGTTCAATTAATAGATTGACCACTTCTGATAGCGTCATGCTATCCACATCAACATTTAACTTTTTATATTCTTGACTTCTTTTAGCAAGAAGTTCATCCATCCCTTCTGTTGTCATAGAAAGAAGTTCAAGCATTTCTTTATGAGTAGGTGTTTCTCTAAATAAATGACGCTCTTTAAAATTTACATCTTCCTTCACTAGCCACTTTTTCGTTTTACGACAAGATGTACAGCTCGGGTACGTATAAAATTTAATTTCTTCCATATGAAACCCTCCCGTTTTTTTAGTTATAGATTGTTTATATACATTGTACACGTTTTGTATAACTTTTGTATATTATTTTGCACATGTTTTGTATAACTTTTTTTCTTCTGTCGTATTTCAAGGAAAAGATAGCGTTTTCAGGAAAGAAAGGATGTATTATAATGGAAAAGTATCGATATAGTTTCATAAGTGCTTTCTAGTGCTTACACAGCGATGACATTCATCATGACACTAACTAAGTTTGATAAAGGAGGAAATGGACGTGGAACGAATGTACCGTGTAATGGGGTTCTGGACAGCAATTTTCACTGTAATGTTTTACCTCGGTCACATGCATAAGACTTCTTTACTCTTTTTAGCTCAAACAGGCTTTTTTGTAATTCTTAGTTATTTAAAGCTGTCTGAAAGAATGTACATTTACGTTTTCGGAGCATATTTGACCGTCTTTTTTGTGGGGTTCACGTACTGGTCAACTTTTATGATGACACCAGGACAGTAAAGAGAAAAGCGATGGGCTTCCATCGCTTTTTGTATTCTTAAAAACCATTTAGGAAAGGATTTTGATCCATTTCGTGTCCCACAGTTGTTTCAGGTCCGTGACCGCTTAGTACAAGCGTATCTTCTGGAAGGGACAGCAATTTCAATTCGATGCTTTCTAACAGCTGAGCTTGATTGCCTCCAGGTAAATCTGTGCGTCCAATGCCGCCTGCAAAAAGCGCGTCACCAGATACTACAAAGTTACCCGGTTTAAAATAATATGAAACGCTGCCCGGAGAATGGCCAGGCGTTTCGTACACCTCAAATTGGAATGAGCCAATTGTTAAATTGCCTTCGATTGAAATAATATCAGTTGCATCTGGAGCCGTAATTTCTCCTAAATCAAAAAATTTCGAACCGTTTAAATCACTATTATGAAGCCATTCTTTTTCATTTTTATGTACATAAAGCGGGATAGAGTAGTGATTCATCACTTCATCTACTCCTCCAATGTGATCAAAATGAGCGTGTGTCAACAAAATAGCCAACGGTTTATACGTTTGTTTTTCTAGAAATTCAACGAGCTGTTTCCCCTGAGCTCCCGGGTCAAAAACTAAACACTCTTTTTTTTCGTTAGCAACGACATAACAATTCGTTTGAATAGGTCCTAGCGGTATACGATGATAGTTCATAATGTATCCTCCTTGTAAAATTTATTTCCGTTATATGCATTATCATACACACATCATCTTATAAATGAAAGTAAGGACCTTTCTAAGCTAATAAGACGAAAGAAAGATTGGTTTTCATCTCGACAAACGGTTAGAAAAGTTTTACAATTGAAGGGATAAGCTAATGATAGCGCTTTAATTTTAAGTTGCCTAAAGGAGGTTTCTTCGAGTGGGTCTTATGATTATTTTTGCACTAACAACATTGCTAGGCGTATTTGCAGCTATTTCATCTTTTAGAAATAAAAACATATTAGGCATTGGTTTTTCGGTACTAACATTCGGTGTGTTCGGATGGTTTACCGTGATGACCATTATACATCACGGTTATCCGGCGGTACATCATTAAAAAAGCCACGCAAAGCATATGCTTTGCGTGGCTTTTCAAATAGATAGATATTCCATTGTTGCAACTAAAATAGCTTTAGTCGGATTATATACGCGCGATATTTGAGATAGAGGCAGCGGATTAATTCCTTTCCCCAGTTCTAAAGTGAACCCTAGCTTTTTCTTTTCTAAAATAAACCAATCCTTAAATCCAGCGTGACTATCAATCGTTTTGACTGCTTTATAACCGCTTACCCTTTCAAAATAATTGGCTATTTCCTCCGCTTCCTTCGGCTCTTCATTCATATACCCCCAGTAAAATTCTTCTCCTTGGGTATGTAAAGCTATCACACAATCAAAATCATGACGCTCAACGAGTTTTACCATTGCCTGCGCTTCAGGTTCAGACAGAGATTCATAGCCTGGAAAGTCCCGATAATGTGGAGCTTTAGGTTCTTTGCGCTTTTTTTCAATTTCCCAATAAGCCGGAAACTGATTGTTTAAGTCTACCCCTCGGATATTTGCTTTCCAGCTTTGAAAATCAGGAAAATCTCTTCCTATTTTAGAAAGAAAAGACGCATAAGGTTCACTTACAGCAGGACCTTTTAAGACCAAATCTACTCCGTCTGGATTAACAATCGGAACCGCAGAAAGCGTAATTTGATTAAAAAGAGCTCTTGCTTCCTGCCCGTTCAACGCCTTGTCGTAATGAAGAGCAGCTAAATAATCTTCAACAAACTGTAGAAGAACATTTGTCGTAATCCATTCATTGGCATGAAAAGACGCATTAATATGAACCTTTCTTTCTCCGTTTCCAATTAAAATATGAGGAATCGGCTTTCCAAGCACGCTGCACCCTATCCATTCAAGAGAACCATAGGGGTAGTACGTCAAAAGTGTTTGGATATCTTGTATTGTTCGCATGTAATCGTAGGGCTTTTGAATATCTACAATTTGCATAATCTTCACTCCTTTACACTATGTATATGTAAAGATTGAAAAGATGCATGATAAAAAAGCGCTTTGACTAAATGTCAAAGCGCTTTTTTATCTCAGTTAGATTCTTGCTTATTATTCAAAATAAGATTTAACTAACCAAGCTCCTCCAATAATTCCCGCATCGTTTCCTAAAGTAGCGATTGCTAGTTCAGCACCTTGCGCTACGCGAGGAAATGCAAAACGTTTGAAATAATCTCTTACCGGTGCAAGTAATACCTCGCCTGCACGAGACACACCGCCGCCTAGAACGATCTTCTCAGGATTTAATGCATTAGCAGAGTTTGCTAGTGCTAGACCTAAATGAAAAGCAACTTTATCTACAACATGCATAGCTAACTCGTCTTTTGAACGAGCTGCATCAAATACATCTTTAGATGTAACTTGTCCATTTTGTTCTAACACTTTGCGAAGCTCACTTGGTTTGTCCGTTTCCGTTAATTCTTCCATTGTTAAACGTACAATTCCAGTTGCTGAAGCAATTGTTTCTAAACAGCCGGTTTTGCCGCAGTTACACGGTGCCCCGCCTTCAGGAATAGAAGTAATGTGCCCGATCTCACCAGCGGCTCCATTTACGCCTTGTACAATTTCACCGTTTGCAATGACGCCACCGCCAACGCCTGTGCCAAGCGTAACGCACAGTAAATCTTTTGCTCCGTCTCCAGCACCCTTCCACATTTCTCCAATCGCTGCAATGTTTGCATCATTGTCTACTACAACAGGAAGAGAAGTTTCTACTTCCAAGATATCTTTGATAGGGAATTTTTCCCAACCTAAATTGACAGCTACTTCAATCGAACCGTTTGCAAAGTTAACAGGCCCTGGTGCACCAATACCAATTCCTACTAACCTTGATTTTACTTCTCCAAGATCGTTTAACTTTTTATCAATTGCTTTTGCAATATCCGTTGGAATTTTACGGCCTTGCTCGCTCACATCCGTATTAATTTCCCACTTGTGAATGATTTCTCCATAATGATTAATAAAGGCCATTTTTATTGTTGTACCGCCTAAATCAACTCCAACTAACCATTTGTCATCCATGTTCATTCATCCTTTTTCTCTTTTTGTTGTTTTAACTCTCGACGAAGCAAAAGAATTGCCATTTGGTAATCACGTACATCAATCAAGTTAGACTGATATAACTCTTTTACTTCCGCTTCCATCAGCTCTAAATCAGCAATACGATCGCCCACGTATATAAAAATGCCGAAGGACTTTAATAATTGTTGTACATCATATAACGTATTCATTCTGTCACCTTTATCCTATTTTTTAGGTGATATGATTCATTTATTTTGAGATAACTCAACAGTCATTCAGTCATAAACAGCGGCCGTATTTAACGCCCACTGCTAGGTCTACATATTAATATTCTAGTAAACGTTCTCACAATAGTAAAGTATAAAATATTAAATTCGTCATTCAACAGTTTTAATTTCCTATCTCTTGCTTCAGCTTTTCGTATTTTTCATTTTGCGGTTCAAGCGCAATTGCTTTATCGATATTTTGTGTGGCCGCTGGAATATCATTCAGTTTCATATTCACCAGAGCTAAATTGTAATACGCCTCATGAAAAGTTGAATCATACTTTACAGCTTGATTCAATTGCTGTTTAGCTTCTTTATAATTTTCAAGATAAAATTCTGCGTTAGCACTGACGAAATAAACGTTACTATTTCCTGTTCCTTTTTCAACAAAAAGCTTAATGGCATCTTTTGCTTCTTCATACTGCTTCTGCTGAAGATACGTGGCCGCTACGCTAAGTGCATAGGGCTCATCTTGATAAACAGAACGCTCATGATATCCATAAAAAAGCAGACTTCCTACTAATAAAAGCGTGCAAATGAAAGCCGGAATCTGAACATACAGCTTTTTTTGTTTCGGTAAACTGACGATGCTCGCAGCTAAAAATCCGCCAACCAAACCGCCAATATGCCCTGCATTATCGACGTTCGGCGCAACAAATCCAAAAATCAAGTTAATCACAATGATGACAATGAAACTCGATCCCATTGTTCGAAAAAAGAAGCGTGGATTTGTTCTTGCTAAAAACAGTAAAGCTCCAAAGCAACCGAAAATGGCCCCTGAGGCTCCTGCGGAAATGGACGTATTCCATATAAAACTTCCTAGAGATCCTGCAAACCCGGCAAATATATAAATAAAGACAAAACGCCCGCTGCCATATATCCTCTCTACAAGCGTTCCTAAATAATACAGGGCTACACTATTCATAAGCAAATGCAGAAGTCCTATATGCAAAATTATAGGTGTAAAAAAACGCCACCATTCGCCTTCCATAATTAAGGGGTTGTATTTAGCTCCGTATTGAATCAGAGTGAGCGTATTTTGTGTACTGCTCTTCCATTCCAGAAATAAAAACATTAAGATTTGCAGCGCTAAAAATATATATGTAAAAATAGGCTTCCCGTATCCAGCTATTTGCTGTTCTTCGCTTTGCTTTTTCTGTACAAAAAGCACAATTTTATGTTTCCACTGCTCTATTCGCTGTGCTTCTTCTTCGGAAGAGAAATTGTCTGCGCTTTCTAATATAAGACCCAGCCGTTCGAATAGAGGTTCATAAGCGCTTGCTTTCTCTGCCGTTAATTGTTCAACGTAACTATTCACCTTAGAGGGACTTGGCGTACTTTCTAAGGACTGCTCTGTATAAAAAGGATCAAAATCAGCAAAGTAAATCGTGTTAAGAGTAAGCGTTGATTTACCTCTTTGCTTTCGCAAATTCTCAGCTCTTTGTAATGCATACAATACATCTTTTTGCTGCTCAACGGCTGATTTAAAATTCCGGCGGACTATGCGGACAATTGACTTATCTTTGCGATGCGAAGATTGAAACCATAGCTCTGAAGCATCAGCTTTCATCGAAATCAACTCATATGAAGAATGGCCAAGCAATTGCTGTGCCAGCTGCAAATAATAAAAATCTTGCCTAGACAAATAGTCACCTCCTCATACTCTCTATATGTAAAGATGGCAGAAAGCCAGGAAAAAAGCAACGATTTTCCCTTTTTCTTTTTCTACAAAAAAACACCTTACAGGTCTGTAAGGTGTTTTTTTATGTATCTTTCGCTCTTAGCGGAAGACCTGCTTCATTAAACGATCCCGAACAAACGGCAAATTAAAAAATGAACGAACAGCTAGACTGCGGATAAATGAATTTCCAAACAGCGAATTTAAAACACGGTATCTCATTTGATAGCCCAGCGTTCCAACAACTAAAAGCGTAAGTACTAATACAATATGTCTCATTTTCAAGCCTCCTTACGTTTACTTTGCTCCTATGATGAACATTTTATGCTCTTATATAGGTAAAAGCAGGATAAGGATTCCGCCTGTAAAAGAAGCAAGCAAAATAGCGGCAAGATTTACAACATCATTGTTAAAGAAAGTTATTCCTTTCTCTTTTATCGTTGGCTTACGGCAATGATCTTTCCGTTCCGTTTCAATACCGCAGCTTTGACAGTGAAAGCGAACTTGCACACTTGCTCCAAGAAGAGTGTCTATAGCGTTTCCAATAAAACCAAAGCACCCGACTAGCAATATACTACTTAGCGATACGGATGGAAAAGCAAAATAACAAGCGGCAGCAATAAGAAAAGCTCCGGCTGCTCCGGCTGCTGTACCTAAAAGTGAAACGGCTCCTGAGGTACCCGCTTCTACTCTCTTTAACGTCCAAAGGTAAAACGGCGGCTTTTTACTAAGAGACCCTATTTCAGATGCCCACGTATCCGCATTAGCAGCTGAGATGCTGATCATAAACATCCACATGTAAACAGGAAAAGCTGTTGCAGCATATAACAAACCGCAAGCAGCAGCTACACCTCCATTAGCAAGGACTTGAATATAATCTCGCCTGTCGTGCTTCTCTAACTTTTCTTCTAATGCACGTTTTTTTTCTTTTTTGTACTTACTACACAACGTAGAAGTGCTAAAAAATAAGAGTAAGAGTAAAAAACCTTGAAGCGAAAAACCGATATAAACGCTCGCTCCTACGATAAAAGACATGCAGGCTCCCGATACTGTCAGTGCTTTTGCTATGTAGCCTGCTCCTGCCATGAGTAATATTACAATTATCATGACAGCATCAAACGGATTCACAGCAAATAAGCTCCTTCTCTGTCAAAATATATTCAACGGGAATATCATGAGATTCATATGGGACCTCTGAAACGACTTGACAATCAAACGCAAGGCTTAGCTTCTGTCCGCTATAATCTGTTAGATAACGATCGTAATAGCCGCCTCCATAGCCGATACGATATCCATTTTTGCTATATACCACGCCAGGCACAAGGAGTAAATCAATTGAAGATTTTGAAACGGGAACAGTTTCTTCAACAATTGGCTCCGCTAACCCGTAGTACACTGTTTCAAGCTGTGAAAAATTCGTAATCTCGTAGAAAACCATTTGAGATGTTGTGGGGTTGCATTTTGGAACAGCTACTTTCTTTCCATCTTTCCAAGCACGTTCAATGATGGCTTTCGTATTAACTTCTTTATTTCTTGAAACCGTAGCTGCAATGACTCTAGCTTCTTTCCATAAACAAGTTTCATACAGTGCATTTGCTATGCTTGTTGAATGTACCTCGTGCTGCTCTTCAGAAATTAAATTAAGAACCCGCTTCATCTCTTTGCGCAGATGAGATTTCATTTTAATCCCCCCTATAAAAAAAACAGCAGGATTGTACTCCTACTGCTTACTTTGTTTCACGATGAAGTGTAACTTTTTTAAGTCTTGGGCTGTATTTTTTTAACTCAAGACGATCTGGGTTATTACGCTTGTTTTTAGTTGTAATGTAATTACGGTCACCAGTTTCAGTGCAAGCTAATGTAACGTTTACGCGCATCTATTTTCCCTCCAAACATTATAAACATAAATCAGACTTTAATATAATATCATTTTTCGAAAGGAAATGCCAGTCTGTTTTTTTGAAGAAAGTCATTTAATTTCATTTCTTCACTTTTTCTTTCCTCTTAGATCCCTGAGCCCCTTCTCTGCTACGCCTTATATATAGATGAAGTTTCTTGAAATAAGCGGAACTCTTTTTATGAGAGGCGTAATTCCTTTCTTTTAAATAAAAGCCATTATTTACACTCTTTGATACTCTTGTATTTTTTCTACAAAATATGCCGACAGCTTCTTGGCAGTCTGAGTGTTCAACGCCTCTGAATAAATATTTAATACAGGCAAGTGACCATCGGGCAAAATAAGCGTCCATTCATGGGGATCATGGTAAATCTTTAAGCCATCAATGACATACACTTGTTTACCAATTGCTTCTTCTAATAGTTTCTTCATCACTTGTTCTTGAATTTCTAGCGGACATGAAATGTACCGCCAGTTCATATAAGCGTGCGGGACATATTGAATCATTTCAGAAATTTTCCGCTGTTGCACCATAATTAATTCGATCAGCTGACATAAAGCGTACATGGCATCCAACTGAAATTGAACGGGCCCCAAAAGACTAAGCAAATCACGTTTTTTTGCTTTTGTCCTCATAAATGATTGATTGAGAGATTGAGCAAATGTTTCTAGTGTGGATGAATAGTGTATAGGAATAGGAACGAATGCTGCTTTTTTTGTCATGTATACGCTATAAATATAGAGCGACATAATTTCTGAGTCATTTACGCTGCAGCCTTTTTCATCATATAGAGCAAATGTTTCTCCATCTTCTTTAATCTGAATACAAAAAGACAGCTTATTTCGTTTAATTATTCGTTTGATTTCTTCTGTTTTCTCCCATTTGTTTAAAAATAAAACATGGACACGAAGACGCTTACATAATAGTTCGACAACTTTCTGTATAAACGGCGAACAAATCACGCCAATCCGCGTACTGTCTTCTAACAAAACATGCTGATTAATTGATTTTACTAAAGCATCACAATATTCTTCCCTGATATTTCTTATGCTTGTTTTTTTAAGTGAAACAGAAGTTGTTGTGTTTGCTTGTTTAGCTTGAAGGTACATCCGCTCAATCTTTTTTTCAATAAGCTGATTAACTAATTGCCCTTTCTTGTCATATATTTCTAAAAAGAGGCCGCTGTTTTTGCTATCCACACCAATATAAATACCAATGCTCGCTTGTGAAGTCATCATGTAATATCGAAATACCGGAAGAGCTTCTTTTTTAATATCATACACAGCTGAATGATTACTCCGTAAAAAAGAAAAGCATTCTTTGCGAAGTTGAATGGCTTCTCCTTCATCATCGCTTGCTAGACAGAACGCCCCTTGGTGTTTGCATACAAGTAATAACGCATTGTACAGTCTTTCTCGATCAACAGATGAATGTACATACAGGCGACCGTTTTTGAAGATAGAAACATCTGGTTTTACAGAAAGTTGAGGTAGTACTTGATTTTCAGCTACTGTATCTTGGACATACGTAGTCATTGCTTGAACATTTACATAGGGACCTATCGTAGCATTGTATAAAAACGATTCTGCCCCCACCGTTACGTTTTGAAGCAAAATTGTTTTATCGATTGCAGCATGTGCTTCTATGATACTATTGGTTCCGATAATCGTGTAAGGACCAATTGAAGCACCTTTTCTAATCACCACATTTTCTCCTACGTAAACCGGATCGTAAATAGTCACCCCTTCTTCTATAAGGGCGTCATCTGAGACAACACTTTCCTGTCTATTGCCAAACCACTTCCTCCACAAATCATAGTGTGCTTGACGATAATGGTGGATTTGCCCAATATCAATCCAATAATCTTCCGTTACAAAACTGCACACAGTATGATTATATTCCAAAAGAAGCGGGATAATGTCAAAGCTAAAATCTGTAGGACCATAAGAATTCACGTAATCAAGAACGGATTTTTTGATCACATACACTCCCGTATTAATCAATCGGCTATTGGCCTGTTCGTAGGTCGGTTTCTCTACAAATTCCGTGACTCGATGCCCTTCATCTATCGTCACCACTCCATAACCCCGCACGTCGTTTACTTCTTTTGTAACAATGGTCATTTCGCTTTTTTGTTCATAATGAAAATGAATAACGTCTTGAAGATTAATTTCTGTTAAGGCATCTCCACTAATAATAATACATTCTTCCTCAATAAAGGCCTCTGCTCGCTTAATTCCGCCCGCTGTTCCAAGAGGCTCTTTTTCGATAAAATAAGTAAGCGTCACTCCCCACTGAGAGCCATCCCCGAAGTATTCAATAATTTGTTCATGCCTATACTGCAGCGTAATCCCAATCTCTGTAATTCCATGTTTCTTAAGCAGTTCAATGCTATATTCCATCACAGGTTTATCGTAAAGCGGCAGCATAGGCTTTGGAATCGTATAGGTCAAGGGCTGCAGTCTTGTTCCTTTACCGCCAGCAAGTATAATGGCTTTCAATTTTTTGCCTCCCTTCTTTTTTTATCCTGGCAAATCTGATGTTGAAACAGCTTACTTGTATCAATAGCGATTTTTTCCCAGCTAAACATAGTTGTTGCTTTTCTATACCCATTTTCGCTGATTTTTGCAGCCGTTTTTTCATTTTTTAACAAAAATTCAATACAGTTGATTAATTCGAGCGTATCTCCTCGGGCAAACGTCAGGCCCGTGTCGAAATGTGAAACAATATCGCTTAGACCTCCTGTATCGGCAACGATAGTTGGCTTCTTGGCTACCATCCCCTCTAAAGCCACAATTCCAAAAGGTTCATATAAACTTGGAAAAACAACCATTTTGCAAGCTTGAAGAAGCTGATTTCGTTCGTTATCGGTAATGTATCCAATAAAATACACGTATTTGTCTAGTTGCTTTTCACTTACCTGTGTTCGAAACTCATGAAGTAAAGGCCCTTTTCCTGCTACAACGAATTGAACATCTATTTGTTTTTTCTTAAATAGTTCCGCTGCTTCAATAAATAGCTGAAATCCTTTTTCATATACAATTCGTCCAATTGAAAAAATAATAGGGGCCTTTCTAAAATTATATTTCTTTTGTAAACTTTCTTTTAACCGCTCATTTACTGCGTCGACTACCAGCTGCTTGTCAATTCCATTTGGAAATATAGCAATTTTATCTTGCTCTACGTGAAATAAAGTGATTAATTCCTTCTTCATATAGTCGCTGCAGACAATGATTGAGCTTGATTGTCGAATCAGCTCCTCTTCTTGCAAGTGAATTTTTTGCTGCATGTCATTATGAATACCATTATTGCGCCCATGTTCTGTCGCATGAATGGTCGTAATTAGCGGTCTATCCGTTTTATCTGCTAAACATTTTGCAGCGGAGGCAACAAGCCAGTCATGAGCATGAATAACGTCAAAAGACAGCTTGTAGCCTAACTGCAGTCCTCTAAGAGCCATAGCCACGTTCAAACTGTTTACCCATGTCAAAAAATCCGGATGATGAGGCTGCAGGCTTTTAACTCGGTAAACGTGAACACCGTATAAACGCTCATATTCCGGCAGCCCCTCTACATACGTTGTTAATACACTAACGTGATGGCCCGCCTTTGCTAACGCTCTGGATAAATCAAATACATGTCGTGCAAGTCCTCCGATAACTAGAGGAGGGAATTCCCATGCAAGCATTAAAATGGAGAGACCGCCTTTATATTGATTTACTGATAAAGCCGCCGGCTCTATCTCTTTTGCAGGGTATAAAAAAGAACTTCCTGAAAGAAAACTGTTTTCGCTATCCATCCTTGGATTCTCTTCGTGACAAAGAAAATCAAATAGTTTTACTTGCCTTTCGTATTCATTTTTGACTTTTTCAAAATTATAAAGCCAATCGCTGCTACTTAAAAGGAGCCACTGTCGGTAGATAGCATTCACCACGCTAGGATGTTTAGAATCGATAACATCTAGCATCGCCTCTGACTTCTGTACGGTTGAAATAAACAATTGATTGTTCTCACTGACAAATTCGGCGCTTTTTGTTGCACCGTAGAGTGCAAGAGTTTCGTTTTGATGAAACTCTATATCCCTCGCGTAATCTAAAGGATATTGAAATATACCGCTTGCTGCTTGCATTCGCTGAAAGCCAAGCGTGTCCTTAGCCTTCAAATCTAAAAAAACGCTCGCTTTATTGATTGTTCCTTCCTCAACTTGTTTTCCTTGCTTAGGATATGGAAACAAGATAATGCCAGCAGGCGACTTTTTTAGTTCATCTGTTGATGACTTCACAAAGGTATAGCACATTTCATGAGATTTTAGGAGCATATCTACTTGATGAGTATACTCTCCTTGCTGTATAAAAAAACCGACGGGCTTTTTTTCAAAAAACTGTTGAAAAACACGTATTGCTTCTGTAGTTTGGAGATTTAATGTTTGTTCGGTTTTAAGGGTGGAAACGAACGCGTTCGTTACGGTAGTAGGAATACACTCCATCATGTCATGCTGAAAAAAATATTTGCAGGCTGAGAACAAGCTCCCGTTCCACTTTTTTAAAAAGGTGAGTGCTCTCTGATGCTGCCGGCTTGAAAACTGGTGTAAATATTGAGCGTAACGAGTATTAAACTCCTCGTCGTTTAATGTGTTCAAAAACACACAAGACATCACAACTGTTGCACCTATCAACTTCTTAGACTCAATTTGATCTAAAAAAGGGATGAACTCATTCGTTACTTGTTCAAACAGCAGATACTCATTCTCTGTTTGAAGTACATGTAGCAACGGACAATGCATATAAGTTAAAAGAATACAGTCATCACTATTCATATTGCTTCTTCACCTGCTCCAAGTCATTTGAATATAAGGAATATGTGCTAAATTCATTTTGAACACCCTGGTGAACTTTTACAGGTTCGTACATCCAGCCTAACGAAGTTACATTCACTTGTTCATATTTTTCTTTCATCAAATAAACTGGATTCGAACGAAGAAGGGAAAAAAAACTTCCTTCTTTATCTTGAATACCAATATCTATTACATACGTGCGCTCACTTTCCAAGCTGTTCATAAACATGAAGTCTTGCTTAGAAGTAAGACCCTTCATATAATAGCGGTTTGATTCATGGCCGTTAAAATGAAGACCTGTTATATCATACGTACACATAGCTAGGTTCAATTCTTCCCACCTTGTCGAAAACATACTTTCTACCATCTCTCGAATATGCTCAGAAAACGACCAGTGAACATAAATACGAGATGAGTCAAGCTGAGTAGCTATACACACATTTAAGTTTTGAATAAGGTTAGCAGCCACTGTTTTATCACTTCGTTTCTTAGAATGTTTTTTCTACATATAAATGCCGTATAAACTTATTAACATCTTACCATTCAGAAAAAGTTGCCACAATAAACGCAATTTGTCGATTTGTGTTAAAAATTCAGGTTAACATAGTAATTATAATTTACTAACAAAAAAACCTCTTCGCTTATTAGAAGAGGTTTTTCTACTATTCGTTTAAGTCGTAGCGTTTGCCCTTTACAAGGTAAAATACGCTTTCTGCTACGTTAGTGGTATGATCAGCCATACGCTCTAAATAGCGGGCTACAAATAAAAGCTGCGTAATTTGGTTCATAGCCTCCTGCTTTTCTTTAGCAAGACTTAAAAGTTCTTTTATTGTTATTCCGTAGAGCTCATCCACTTGATCGTCCATTTCCGCTACTTTTTTAGCCAGCACAAGATCTTCCTCGTGATAAGCTTTTAACGAAAGGCTCAACATTTCAATCGAAATATCGTGCATTTTCTTTACGTGTTCTAACGGCTTAATTAATTCTTCGTTTCCAATTCGTATAGCTGATTTTGCTACGTTAACCGCAAAATCTGCCATACGCTCAACATCCGAAGCAATTTTAATTGCCACAATGATACGTCTTAAATCGATAGCCACCGGCTGCTGCTTTGCGATCAGTAAGATAGCTAGGTCATTAATTTCTTCTTCTAAGTCATCCACGTATGAATCGCCGTCGATAATTTCTAGCGCCAGCTCAACGTTGCTTGTTTGCAACGCTTCAATTGATTTTGATAGCGCCTCATGCGTTAAGCGCCCTATTTCTAATAATTTTTCACGTAATATCTTTAAATCACCATGAAACTTTTCGCGTACAACCACTCATCCCATCTCCTTGTATGTCTTAACCAAAACGACCTGTAATATAATCTTCTGTGCGTTTATCAGATGGCATTGAGAAGATTTTATCTGTTTCTGCGTACTCTACCACTTCTCCATTTAAGAAAAATGCTGTTTTATCTGAAATACGTGCCGCTTGCTGCATATTATGGGTAACAATAATAATGCTGAAGTCTTTCTTTAATTCTTGTACTAACTCTTCTACTTTTAATGTTGAAATTGGATCAAGCGCAGAGGTAGGCTCATCCATTAAAATAACGTCAGGTTCAATTGCCAAGCATCGCGCAATACAGATACGCTGCTGTTGTCCACCTGACAACCCATTTGCATTTTGATTCAAACGATCTTTAACTTCGTCCCAAATAGCTGCTCCTCGTAAACTTTTTTCAACAATTTCATCTAGTTTTTTCTTGTTGCGAACACCATGAATTCTTGGACCGTACGCAATATTATCATAAATAGATTTCGGGAACGGATTTGGCTTTTGGAAAACCATTCCTACTTGCGTGCGCAGCTCTTCCACGTGGTACGATTTATCAAAAATATTTTTCCCTCTATACTCAATCTCACCTGATGTACGGACAATTGGAGTCATTTCTACCATACGATTTAACGTTTTAATATATGTTGATTTTCCGCAGCCTGATGGACCGATGATCGCGGTAACTTCGTTAGCATGAATGTCTAAATCAATATTTTTTAAGGCATGTGTGTTGCCATACCATAAATTTAAACCTTTTGTTTTATATACAATTTCTTTTGTTTGCGGAGTATTTACTTTTTCTTTGTTAGTCAATTCCATTGTTATTGCCATTGGATAATCCTCCTTCATCGTCTTCAACCGTTTTGAGCACAATAAAAGTCTCTCTATGTCTATTTAATGTCTATTGTTTACTATCACTGTAAATAAATACGAGAAGCAGAAACGCTTCCCCTTATTTTGATCATTTCTATTAACCCTTACACTTACAGAATAATAGCCGACTATTAATTGTGTTTTAACTCAATGTAAAGCTTTTGTAAACAAAGGTCTATCTGCGTGTTTTTTAGGTAAAAAACTAGTTCTTACGACCCTTAAATTCAATAAAAAACCATATATGTAAAGATTTCTAACAAAAAGAAGAGGTAGAGACATTACTAAATTAATTCAATCTAAAGATGGATGGATTGGATAAATAATCCAGTATGAATTACTTCCGATACCGCTGTTGATTTTCGTTCCACGGGCGGCCGGTGAGTCTCCTCGTCGCTTCGCTTTTCCTGCAGAAGTCTTCACCTTGCCCTCCAATCAACCGCTAAAAGCACCTACATACACGAAATCTACTTTCATCCTATAAATAAAAGATCCGAACAAAGTTGATTCTTAATCAACTTTGTTCGGATCTTACTTCAACTAATATGCTTTTGTCCCAGCCTCTTTAATTGGCGTCGTTTGCAATGACAGCCTGTTGGTTCTCTTCTTGATCTTTTACTTCTTGTTCACCTTTTTTCTTTAAATCAAAATACGTATCGAGCGCAGAACGAGCAAGCTCTTTTGTAATGGTATTTGGTGCACTTGGCACAAATGCCGATGGTACCACCACAGCTACTGCAATTTCAGGATTATTTGCCGGAGCAAAGGCCACAAAGTTTGAATTATTAACTTTAATAGGGTCCCCTCCCCTAGGGTTTTTCTCATAGGCTTGTGCCGTTCCTGATTTACCAGCAGGATTATAGTTCGCTGTATGGAAAGCTGCATACCCTGTACCGCCTTGTTCTTGCGTAACGCGCTTAAAACCACTTTGAACATCTTTAATGTATTCTTCTTTCATCGTAATACGATTTAACACATCAGGTTCAAATGAATGCTGCGTACCGCCAATTTCATCGGTTTTAATCGTTGGTTTTCGGATTTCTTTTACTAGCTGCGGCTTAATACGATACCCTCCATTAGCTATTGCAGAAGTATATTGAACAAGCTGCAGCGGCGTGTACGTATCATACTGACCAATTCCTAAATCAAGCGCCGTACCTGGAACATCGCTTCCACCTTGGACACCTGTTGATTCGTTATCAAGGTCTATGCCTGTTGATACGCCTAAGCCGAACTGACTGTAGTAAGAACGCAGTTCGCTGAATGTATCAGGTTTAATCGGTAAAGTCATGTTTTTATGATACTGTAACCCAGCCATAGCCATTACCGTTTTAAACATAAATACGTTGGATGAATATTTTAACGCAGATGAATACGTTAAGGGTCCTAACCCTTCGGCCTCAGCTGATTTTTTAACCGGTGTTCCTTTAATTTTTAACGGTTCATCAACGAACACTGTGTTTGGCTTAATAGCTCCTGAATCTAAGCCGGCTAAAACCGTTGCTCCTTTTACAACAGAGCCCATTGTATAAGATGTTGAAATATTTCCTAATGCAAAATCTTCTATTTTAGGCGCTCCAGTCTTCTTATCAATGGTGTATTTTTTACCTGCCATTGTTAAAATTTCTCCTGTGTGAGGATCCATCATAATAACAAAAGCACGGTCTAAAAATTGCGTTCCTTTCATTTGCTTTTTGGCTAAAAGCTGGTCCGTAATTTGCTTTTCTACCGCTTTTTGAAGCTCCATATCAATAGTTAAAACCAAATCACTGCCGCGTTCACCTTTAGACACTTGAATTGTATCAAGGAGATTTCCTTTTTTATCTGTTACATATTGGACTTTTTCTTTTTGACCGCTGAGCTGAGCTTCGTATTGCTTCTCTAAATAGCTCGTCCCAACTTGGTCATTTCGGCTATAGCCTCTTGACAAGTAATACTGTACTTTATCTTTAGGCAGTCCTTCGTTGGCAGATGATACATTTCCAAGCAAAGTACGAAGAGTACTGTTTTCTGGGTATGAGCGATCCCAATACGTTGTTGTATCAACACCTGGAAGTTCATCTAAGTGTTCACTTACAACGGCATACTCTTCATTTGTCACACCGCTCTTAACAATTTGCGGGGTGTTAGAGTAACCTGCCTCCATTTGGCGCTTAATAGCGAGAACTTCTAAATCACTCTTTAGACTTTCTAAATCTTTTCTAGAGATGCGGTCTAACTGACGTTGATACAGTTCGTCATCAGTCATTTCACCATCTTGAACTTTTTTGCGATCAGCTTGCGTAATTTTCTGTTCCGCTTCTTTAGGGTGAATCATAATCCAATAATCCTTCATATCGCGTTCTGTAATTTTTACCACATTTTTAGCATCTTTATTCTTTTTATTTTCCGGAATATCAATCACATTTGTGGTGTAAGGAACATCGATCATAGTGGCTAACTTTTTAGCGATGCGCAGCCTTTCTTCAGCTGTATTTCCTTGAAAACGAGTATATGTAATCGTATTTAAAGAGGTATTATCTACAATTACGCGGTTATAACGATCGTACATTTTCCCTCGAGGAACAGGCGTACTGACCGTAACGTCCTGTGTTTTTTCCACTTCTCGTTCGTAATTCTCACCGTATACAATTTGAACAAGTCCCAACCGCAAAATTAATACGGAAAATAGGGCAAATACGGTCAAGAAAAGTAAGTTCACACGAAAAGGCACGTGACTTTTTCTTCTTTTTTTCTTTTTCATACCAACACCTACACTTTATAAAACATATATACCATAACACCATAAAATCAGCCATTTAGCAAATAAATAGACACCTGGCAGGTGCCTATTTACACAACGTATTTATTCTAAAAGAAAAGCGAAGCATTTTCCATAGTACAAATGAAGGAGCTGACAACACTCTAAGCTGGAGACTCTCCGTCTCCTTCATTTAATACCGGAGGAGTAACAGTCGTTTCTTTTTTGTGCAGAGGCTGTGAGATATGTCTCACACAAAAATAAATGATCGTATGCCCTGCTCCAACAATAGCTAATAAAATGGGAATACTTTTTGCTTCATCAAAAAATAGTACAGCTATTAAAAATAAAGATATAGAAACGACGCGCCCGATATTCAGAAATACTTCTCTGACAACAATGTATTCAATTCTTTTTGAAACAACGTCTTTTGCTCGTCCAATCACATCGTACGTTAGAGAAATGAATGGAACCAATAAAATAGGATAGGCAATGGCAATACAAACAGCATATATAATTAACTTTGGATACGATAAGTTAAAGATAAGCAAAAAGACTGCTCCATAGAGAAGGAGGCCCCCTGTGAAGATAAACCGAAGGCGATTTTTTTGCTTAATAAACCTTGAGGCAACATAGTATCCCACAAATGCAACCGCTGAATTTACCAGTCCATATGTTCCTAAAGCTAATTCACTTCCCGTCGTAATAAATACCATGACGGATACAACAAAAATGAACGTACCTTCACGCAACCCTTGAAAGAAATGAGCCTGCAATATTCGATTCCAGTCTTTATTGACTTTTCGTTCAGCCCATACCTCTTTAAATTTGTATACTCCTTCCGCTGCGCGTCTTGTAATAAAAAAACTAAGCACAACGGCACCTATAAACAATAGCAGCGATACACCAAACACAATTTTATACCCGAGTGATTCATACAAAGCGGAAATAACAAAGCCCGCTCCTAAAGGACCAATCATCCCTGCAAAAGAGTTTAAGATCCCTAAAAATCCGTTAAAAAAGTCTCTTGTATCCGGTTCTGTAATTTCAAAAGTTAGCACATTAAAAGCTAGCCAATAAAAGCCGTATCCTATACCCAGCAGCCCACCAAGCAATACTAAATACTCGGCTGCGTTAGCTCCACTGACTAATACAGCGATATAAAAAACAGCTAAAAAAGATACACCTAACCTTAAAACCACAACCCGGTCAATTCGTTTGGCCCATTTACCTGCTAAAATAAACGTAAGCGGCTGAAGCACCACTACCGCTAAATTATAAATAGCGAGATCCGAAAATTCGCCTGATTGTTTCCACAGATAAATGTTAACAAACGAATTGGAAATTGAAATAGCCAAGGCATAAAGACCGCCTATAATTAAAAGCAAAAGTAAATCTTTACTAACTTCTACATCTCCAACTACTTTTTTTAATAAAGGCATATCAAAAAACTCCTTTTCTCTTCTACACCTAGTGTGTGAAAAAGAAAAGGAGATAT
Organism: Priestia sp. VA7; assembly: GCF_055710015.1. NCBI lineage: Bacteria > Bacillati > Bacillota > Bacilli > Caryophanales > Bacillaceae > Priestia > Priestia sp. VA7. Next base: position 380,392 of record NZ_JBVQPN010000001.1, on the reverse strand, counting down.
GTAAAAGAATTGGAAAACAAAAAAGCCAGTAAAGGTAATAATTACTTTACTGGCTCTTAAATACGTCTTTAGCTTATTTTGCAGCGTCGTAACGCTTAGCAACTTCGTCCCATTTTACAACATTAAAGAATGCTGAAATGTAATCTGGACGGCGGTTTTGGTAATTTAAGTAGTAAGCGTGCTCCCAAACGTCTAGACCAAGAATTGGCGTTTTACCTTCCATTAATGGGCTATCTTGGTTTGGTGTGCTTGTTACTTCTAATTCGCCGTTGTTTACAACTAACCAAGCCCAGCCAGAACCGAAGCGAGTTTTAGCTGCATTTGCAAATTCTTCTTTAAATTGATCAAAGCTGCCGAATTTGCTAGCGATAGCGTCTGCTAATTCACCAGTTGGAGCACCGCCGCCGTTAGGGCAAAGGATTGTCCAAAATAATGAGTGGTTCGCATGACCGCCACCGTTATTGCGTACTGCTGTACGGATATCTTCAGGAACAGCATCTAAGTTTGAAATTAACTCTTCAATACTTTTGCTTTCTAAATCCGCTTTGCCTTCAACAGCAGCGTTTAGATTTGTAACATATGTGTTGTGATGTTTTGTGTGATGAATATTCATTGTTTCTTTGTCGATATGTGGTTCCAGTGCATCGTATGCATAAGGTAGTTCTGGTAATTTGTAAGCCATGAATAATTCCTCCTTCAAAATATGTAAGCATTTTGGCGCGAAAGCACCATATACGTTTAGATTAGCAAATTTACCCTACTGTTTCAAATAAAAAGTTCCTAATCCATGATTTATATTTACCTAATTCCCATTCGCTATTCTTTTAAACATAAAAAAAGCTTCTTTTTCTCAAAAGAAGCTTTGAATAGACAATAGTATGGCGGAGGAAGAGGGATTCGAACCCCCGCGGGCTTTAACACCCCTGTCGGTTTTCAAGACCGATCCCTTCAGCCGGACTTGGGTATTCCTCCAACCTTATAAATGGTGGACCCTGCAGGACTCGAACCTGCGACCGGACGGTTATGAGCCGTCTGCTCTAACCAGCTGAGCTAAGGGTCCACATGGCTCCACAGGTAGGACTCGAACCTACGACCGATCGGTTAACAGCCGATAGCTCTACCACTGAGCTACTGTGGAACAATATGAATTATGTAAGTCACAAACGTAAATTGGAAAATAGCGGCGGAGGGGATCGAACCCCCGACCTCACGGGTATGAACCGTACGCTCTAGCCAGCTGAGCTACACCGCCATGGCTCCACAGGTAGGACTCGAACCTACGACCGATCGGTTAACAGCCGATAGCTCTACCACTGAGCTACTGTGGAACAATATAACATTTACTAGCGACATTAAAAATTTAACATGTTTCTAGTCTAAAGTCAATATATTATTTTAAAACAGCGTATAAAAAATAGGCAATCATCAGCAGTTGAATAAATCCTTTTGAAATAGCGCCACTAAAAAAGCCAATAACCGAACCTACTCCAATTTTTACTGCGTTGCTAATTGTGGTCCGATGAACAATCAGTTCTCCTACAATCGCTCCGATAAACGGCCCTAAAATAATTCCAAATCCCGGAATGACAAACGGACCTACAAGCAGCCCAACTGTACTTCCCCAAACACCTGCTTTAGTGCCTCCGAATTTTTTCACACCAATAATATTAGCTATATAGTCTGCTAAAAAAAGTGCGACAACTAACAATCCTTGTATCACCCAAAATAACCAGCTATAGGAGCTAAAATCATAAAATAAACCGTATATAACAAATCCTAGAGCTACAAATAGCACGCTCGGGATGATGGGATAAACCAACCCAACAAACGATACAACAAAGCTAACGATAATTAATGCCCAACATAAAATAGCCATGCCCGCACCTATCCTTTTTATTATTACTATTTATCATACAATAACCACTCCTATAAAGAAAGACCTTGCACGACGAGTACTTCCTTTATTTTACTTTCGAATACCTCTTCAAATAATAATTTTCGAGTGTACCTCTGCAATATTAACAGCACGGTCCTCAAGGTGCCCGTAATATCAAAAAAAAACAATGACGGCAAAACCTGTACATATACGCATAAAATGTGCTTGTAACATAACGCTCCACCGCATCATCGTAATTGGTAACGGTTTCTAAAATCTATTGTAAACCTTAAATTTTCGCTATAAAATAAGGTATAATAAGAATCTTCAATAAGAGGAGGCTTTACAATGAGCATGCTGAAAAAGATGGCATGGAGTTTTATTTCCTTCAAAAAAATAAGGTCGCTTCGCTTTGAGCATACGAATAAAACAATTGGCTTTGTGCTGTTTCTAACATTTATTTCTTTGCTGCCTACATTTTTCTTTATGACTTTGACGATTGTAAACGGCTATCATATCGCTACTACAGATCTTCCGAAATCTGTTTCTTCTTTTTCTATTTCAAACTCACAGCTTACGTCAAGTCAACCTTTCACAAAAAAAGTAAACGGTACCGCTTTTATCTTAAACCCCTCACAGTCTATTGAACGATTTCATTCCCCTGCTCATGCCATTGGTTTTTTAAAGGATGGAATTTACATCACGACTAATTCACAAACACAAACGTATTCATATGAGTTGCTAAACTGGCATCATAAAGATAAAAATGAACTGTTAAACTTGCTGCACGAACAAAAATTTTCTTTATACATACTTGTCCCTATCGCTATGCTTTTACTGTACGTATTAACATCTGGACTAAACTTCCTTTCTATTACCTGCCTTGCTTATCTTGGAAAGCTGATTGCACTCATTGCTAAAAAGCAGCTTCCTTTCAAGCAGCTATGGGCACTGAGCGCTTATAGTACGGTAGCCTTCACGCTGCTTTATACGCTTTTTGAAGCTTTTTCTTTGTCTCTAGCACTACATAGCTCTCTTTACTGGATAGGAACATTCTTCATTTACTTGTTGCTCGTCACAAGGGTTCCTATAAGAAGAAAGGTAAAACCTAATAAAGATGCTGGGACAAACGTATTTTAGTTGAAGGAGAATCCAAACGAGGAATCTAGATTCTTGATAGAGAATCCACCTCTTTTGGATTTTTTTATTGATATGGTGAACGCAGGTTTCATGTATGCGGCTGCTTCTAGCTGGTGATTGGAGTGATTTAGTTAAGTCTCAGCCTCTTTATTTCGGTACAACTTTTTTTCTTCCCATTGCACAAGGAAGAATTTTCAACTGATACAAAACCCACAAACCTCCTGCTGTGAGCAGAATAAAGCTATAAACAAACATCAGCCTTTCAGCATGCATCCACACTTCAAAAACAACAGGTCCCAACGCTACTCCTAAAAATCTCACCGTTCCATAAATGGATACAATAAACCCTCTTTCTTCGTCTGAAGCCGCTGAAGTAATCATCATATTAATACACGGAAGAACAAATCCTAAGCCGCCAAAGGCGACTGTCAAACAAAACATCAGAACAGGAAGCGTATAAATAATCGTTAATACTCCAAACATCAGGAATAAAAGAGTTATTCCTACTATCATTAATTTTTTCATGAACTCTACATCTGTTTTGATGCGTTGACCGGTCCAATAAGAAACGAGCGTCATCGCACCAAGAGGAAATAAAAAAGCGGTTCCTTTAAAAAAACCGTCTATATGATACGTTTCCTCTATTAGAAAAGATAAATAATATAAAATACCAAATAATAAAAACAACCCCAATCCCCCGACAAAGAATAAAGGAAAAAGCGATTTTCTTTTATTATAGACAATCCCATTGGCTCTCTTTAAATATTCTTGAACAGATACTGAATCCGAACCTGTTTTCCCTTCTCTCACATACAGTACTATACCTACTAAAGCAGCACCTGCAGCTAAAGGATAGACAAAAAACGCGGCATACCATACAGCGAGTGCTACCGATGCTCCAATTATCGGCGCAACCACTTTTCCAACTCCGTTATACACTTCTAAAATCCCGAGGACTTTTGCTCTTTTTTCCCCTGTAAATACATCTCCAGTTAATGCCATTGCCAACGTTGTAGTACCTGCAGCTCCAATCCCTTGAATGACTCTGCCTGCCATCAACACAGCAAAGCTTCCAGAAGAGAATGAAGCACTAATAGCAGCGATGACACTACCTATTATCATCATGACGAGTGAATATATGATTAACTTTTTACGCCCATACCGGTCTGATAAAATCCCTACGGCAGGGATACACAATGCAGCTGGAATCGAAAATGCACTCAGTATCAAACTGGTTTGAACTCCGCTTAAGTGAAGTGACTTTTGAATGCTTGGCAGCAGAGGAATGAGCATGGAATTTCCCAGCACCATGATTAAAGGCAATAAGCCTAATGAAACAATCATTAATTTTTCTTTCAATTTTCGTTCTCCAATCATATTTAAGTAAGACAAGCATAGGCTTTACACATAAGCAAAAGAATGAAGGAGGAGCATAATGAAAAAGCTATGTGCATTAGCCGCTTTCGCTTTTATCGGATATATTTGTCACTACGACATTAAATACGGGACCATTCCCACTGCTACTGAAGCAGTTCAAGTCAGCAAAGCGCAGCCTGCAGAAACAAAAGCCGCCAGCTCTTCTTCCACCTATACAAAAATAAAAATTAAGCCAGGCGATACAGTTTTGTCCATCATTGAGGAGCTTACAAAAAAATCGATACCGGTTTCTATGAACCAAATGATTACAGACTTCAAAAAGTTAAATAACGGTACAGCGCCTGAGGATATTCAAATTGGAAAAACGTATAAGTTCCCTATTTACAAGTAATGACAGCATTCTTCTTGTCAAGATGGGATAGTCATTGTTAAAATAGCTAAGGTAGCACTTTCTACTAGTTATTTTGTTCATAAAGAGTTATTCTATTAATGAATTCAAATTCTTGATTTCATTTTGAAGGAGAGATTATCACGTGAGTGAAATTATACATCGTACAAAAACACGCCCGGTTAAAGTTGGAGATTTAACAATCGGAGGCAGCAACGAGTTAGTTATTCAAAGTATGACAACCACTAAGACACATGATGTTGAAGCAACGGTTGCAGAAATTAAACGTTTAGAAGAAGCAGGATGCCAAGTTGTTCGTGTTGCTTGTCCAGACGAGCGCGCAGCAGATGCAATCCCTGAAATTAAAAAACGCATTAACATTCCATTAGTTGTGGATATTCATTTTGACTACCGCTTAGCATTAAAAGCAATTGAAGGCGGAGCGGATAAAATCCGTATCAACCCTGGTAATATCGGTCGCCGTGAAAAAGTGGAAGCTGTTGTAAATGCTGCAAAAGCTAAAAATATTCCAATTCGCATTGGAGTTAACGCTGGTTCACTTGAAAAACGTATTTTAGATAAATACGGCTATCCGACAGCAGATGGCATGGTAGAAAGTGCACTTCATCACATTAAAATTTTAGAAGACCTTGATTTCCATGACATCATCGTTTCAATGAAAGCATCGGATGTTAACTTGGCAATTGAAGCTTATGAAAAAGCTGCTCAAGCATTTGACTACCCTCTTCACTTAGGAATTACAGAATCGGGTACATTATTTGCGGGAACTGTAAAAAGTGCAGCAGGTCTTGGCGCTATTTTATCTAAAGGAATCGGAAATACATTACGTATTTCTTTAAGTGCGGATCCTGTAGAAGAAGTAAAAGTTGCGCGCGAATTGCTAAAATCATTCGGTTTAGCTTCCAATGCCGCAACGCTTATTTCTTGCCCAACTTGCGGACGTATTGAAATTGATTTAATTAGCATTGCTAATGAAGTTGAAGAGTATATTTCAACTGTAAAAGCACCGATTAAAGTAGCGGTACTTGGCTGCGCTGTAAATGGTCCTGGTGAAGCTCGTGAAGCTGATATCGGGATTGCGGGAGCGCGCGGTGAAGGTCTACTATTCCGCAAAGGCGAAATCGTACGCAAAGTTCCTGAAGAAACAATGGTTGAGGAACTAAAAAAAGAAATTGATAAAATTGCTGCTGAATATCACGCAAAGCAAGAAGCTGAAAAAGCTGCAGCTAAATCATAACTAAAAAAAGCGAGGCGCATATGCGCCTCGCTTTTTTTTTATGAAAAGAACGGTAATATAAACGTACCGACAATAATCGATACAACTCCGATCCCTATTGCCCATGCTCCTAGCGTAAGTGCTCCTTTTCTGCGTGCGATAAACCCTAGAATAATCCCAGCGGCACCAAGAATAATTGGTAAAAAGAATAGTGAAAGAATCGAAAGCACGAATGCGAAACGACCGTATCCCGTTCCTTCTCCTCGCCCAGCGACTTCATGATTGCGATTGCGATCAATATCTATAACTTCACGCTCTGCATGAGGCTCTCCTACTCGGTAAGGAACGCCCACTTCAGCTGCAGTTTCTTCCATGAAATCAGCTTCATATACATCTTTTCTACGCCTTTGTTCTTCATTCTCCATGCTTAATCCCTCGCTTTCGTAAATAAGGAGCATTTATAGTATCTGAATGCGAGAAAAAATTATAAGTGTCAATCTTATACAGCCGCTCACTCTCTTACAAGAAATAGGTATAGACGCAATATCACCAGGCTATGCAGTGATCATTACGCTTTGCCAAAGGCGTATAAAAAGTATTACTGTTTCTCTTTGGGCTTTATGTTACACTAGACAAGAATAGTCAAGCACCTAAGTAGAATAAACGTATTAAAGGAGTGCACGTAGTTGACGAAAAAGTTTGGAATTGACATTGATGGAACTGTTACTTCTCCTGAAACTTTTGTTCCTCATTTAAATAAAGCCTTTAACTTAAATTTAACACTTGAAGACATTACAGAATATGATTTCAGCCCTTTTGTAAATGTATCACCTGCAGAACTCGGGAAATGGTTTAAAGCAAATGAACGCTCTATTTACGAAACCTCTCCACTTGCAGACGATGCAAAAGCTGTTTTGCAAAAATGGCATCAAAAGCACGAATTATTCTTTATTAGTGCAAGGCACGATAAGCTATTGGACGTCACGGAAGAATGGTTTCAAAAAAATGAACTATCGTTTCATCACATTGAGTTAGTCGGTTCTCATTTTAAAGTTGAGACAGCAAAACGATATGATGTTGATATCTTTTTTGAAGACAAACATGATAATGCTTGTGAAATCAGTGAAGAATGCAATATCCCCGTTATCTTATTTGATACTCCTTATAATCGCTTACCTGTTCCAAAAGGAGTGGTTCGCGTATACAATTGGCTAGAAGCAGATCAGTGGGTAGCCAGCTGGTTAAAAGAACAGCAAAAATAAAAAAGAGAGGTGCATAACGCCCTCTCTTTTTTATTGATTACATTCTATACATTGACCGTAAATTTCAAATTTATGGCCTGTAATATTGTACCCTCGCAAATCCTCGTCTACATACTCCATCGGACAAGCTTCAATTTCTTTTGTTTTTCCACAATCTAAACAAATGAAGTGGTGATGATGATAGGCGGTCGCACATTTAAATCGAAAGTGCTTTTCGCTCGAAAGCTCCGTCATTTCAAGTACGCCTAACTCCACAAACAATGATAAATTACGGTAAATTGTATCAAAACTCAGACCGGGATAATCAGGCTTCATATATTCCAATACATCTTTTGCCGTTAAGTACTTATTTGATTTTGAAAACAAGGCAAGCATTTCTTCACGCTTTCCTGTATGTTTATATCCTTGATCTTTTAATAAATGAATGGCTTCAGTTAAATTCATTTTTGTTTCCCCTTCCGTCCTTTATTAATCATAATAGATATGATTAAAATAACAACAGCAATGACAACAATTGTACCGCCTGGTGCTAAATCCAAGTAGTACGCTGAAAATAATCCGCCTAAAACAGATATTTCACCAAAAATCACCGAAAGCAGAATCGTTTGTTTAAAGCCTCTAGCTAAGCGAATGCTTGCTGCTACAGGAAGAGTCATAAGAGATGACACTAATAAGATACCGACGATACGCATCGATACAGCAATGACAAGAGCAACCATCACAATAAATAAAAAGTGCATCCACTTCGATTTAATCCCAGAAGCAGAAGCGTGCTCTTCGTCAAAAGATAAAATAAACAATTCTTTATATAAGAAAAAAACAATAGCTATAACAAATACGGCTATGACAATAACTGTCCAAAGATCCGAACGACTCACCGCACTTACGCTTCCAAACAAATAGTTCATTAAATCATTATTAAAACCGTCCGCTAGCGAGATACAAATTGCACTAATACCAATTCCGCCCGATAAAATAATCGGAATGGCCAGCTCTTGATAATGTTTGTAGACGCTTCGAAGTTTTTCAATAAAAAGAGCGCCTGTAACGGAAGATACCATCCCTAAATAGACGGGGTTCACTCCTTGCATAAACCCTATTTTCTGACTAAGAAGCAAGCTCGCAGAAATCCCCGCTAGCGTCACGTGACTTAACGCGTCTGCAATTAAAGAAAGACGTCTTACTACGATGAACGTGCCCAATAAAGGAGCTAAGACGCCAATAATCATACCGGTTAAAAATGCATTTCGTAAAAACTCAAATTGAAATAAACTGCTTATCATACGTGCTGCCCTCCATGATGATGATCATGGGTTAACACATGAACATTATGACCATAAAACATAGATACGTCATGTTCACAAAGCTGTTCGAATTCTTTGGCATTCCCATGAAAGTGTAGAAATTTATTTAAACAAGCAACGTGGGTTACTTTTTCTGAGACAGTGCCAATATCGTGAGTAACAAGCACAAGCGTAATTCCTTTTTCTTTATTTAACTTTTCAAGAAGCTCATAAAAAGTGTACACATTTTGTGCATCCACTCCGACTGTTGGCTCATCTAAAATTAACAGCTCGGGTTCGCTGACAAGCGCGCGCGCAATAAAAATTCGCTGCTGCTGGCCACCAGATAGTTCTCCTATGTTTCGATTTAAAAATTCGCTCATCCCCACTGCTTCTACCGCTTCTTTCACTTTTTGTTTATGAGAAGCATTCATAAAGCGAAACAAACCTAATTTTGAAGTAAGACCCGTGGAAACCACTTCAAAAACGGTAGCAGGAAAGCCGCTGTTGAAACTATTGGCTTTTTGCGATACATATCCAATTTTACTTCGTTCTTTAAACCTTCTCTGATCTTTTCCAAATAAACGAATTGCACCTTGAGATGGTTTTTGCAAACCAAGCAAACATTTGATTAGCGTTGATTTCCCAGACCCATTTGGCCCAACGAGACCCAAAAAAGCTCCTTTTGGAATTGAAAAACTTATATCTTCTAATACATTCACTCCATCATATTGAAATGATAAATGATCGATTTCAATGATATCAGGTGTATTCATATGCGCCTCACCATTCTTTTTTTATATTTCTCCATACAAAAGAGGGCACGGTTTCTATCGTATACTCCGTTACCCATTTACTTTCTCAGAATCATTACGATTTAGTCATTAATGTAGTATACAGGATTGTCTTTTATTTGTAAACTAAGCCGTTTCACTCCTTCGCTTTCTTGCCTCCGTAAGTTCATCCGGCTCGAAATGTTGTTTTATTACACAATATAGTCACATCTTTCTTTTTTATTCATAAACTGTATATGACGAGGAGGTAATCATATGAAAATTGTACAGCAGATTGTCAATAAGAAAGTAAACAACATTACCCCGAAAGAGCTTTTAAAGTATAGCAAACAATACAACATCCCCATTACAGATCAGCAGGCACACACACTTGTATCCGTCATTAGACAGCAGCCCGTAAATATTTATAACCTTGAAGAGCGCCGAAATTTAATCAAACAAATTGCTCAAGTAACAGATCGTGAAACTGCCAGACGAGTGAACGAATTATTTCAGCAGTTAATGTAAAAGAAGAGGTCATGTCTATAGACATGACCTCTTCTTTTACATATGAAATTACATAAGCTTTTGTTTTAGCTCTGAATCAAAGCTTTGTGCACGAATCATATCAATTTCCAACTGATATGGCGCTTTTTTATTTTTCTTATCTTCTCCTACATAAGGAGTTTCTAGAATTTTAGGAACTTCTTTAAACGCTGGGTGATGAACAATATAATTCAGTGCACCAAATCCGATTTCACCAAATCCAATGTTTTCATGGCGGTCTTTTCGAGCACCGCGTACATTTTTACTATCATTGATGTGAAGCACTTTAATTCGCTGTATTCCTACGGTTTTGTCAAATTCATTTAATACACCATCAAAGTCTTGAACGATATCATAACCAGCGTCATGAACGTGACATGTGTCAAAACAAACAGAGAGCTTTTCATTGTGCGTCACGCCATCAATAATCTGGGCAATTTCTTCAAATCTTCTTCCACACTCTGTTCCTTTTCCAGCCATTGTCTCAAGCGCAATTTGAACTTCTTGATCAGCTGTCAACACTTCGTTTAGACCTTTGATAATTTGTTGAATACCGGCATCTGCTCCAGCGCCGACATGAGCTCCTGGGTGAAGAACAATTTGCTTTGCGCCAAGAGCATGGGTGCGCTGAATTTCAGACGTTAAGAAATCTACTCCAAGCTCAAATGTTTCGGGCTTTGTTGTATTTCCTAGATTAATGATATAGGGAGCATGTACAACAATATCTGTCATTCCATACTCTTTCATATGCAAAAGACCAGCTTCAATATTAAGCTCTTCAATCTTTTTGCGACGAGTATTTTGTGGAGCGCCTGTATAGATCATAAACGTATTTGCTCCGTAAGAAGCTGCCTCTTCACTTGCTCCTAAAAGCATCTTTTTGCCGCTCATTGATACATGAGAACCAATTTTCAACATTCCTTTTTACACCTCTAACCTATTGCGATTAACGATTGTTGCGTCTTTCACTACGCTTTTTCTTTTGCACATACTTTGTAATTTCACGAGCACGTTTTTTCTTGTAGCCAGGCTTTACTTTCTTCGGCTTTTGAATAAAGCGATGTGCCTCTTCTCCCACTTCATCCGCTTTCTTCACACGCTTTTTACGGCGGTTACGGTCATCGATGGAAACCCATTCTTGCTTTTGAAGATCTTTGTTTACAAACTCGATTCCCATTTTCTCTAGCTTATTTACTGCATCTTCATCTTCCACATCGAAGATTGTAGCAGCAATTCCAGAATGACCGGCACGAGCTGTACGTCCTACGCGGTGAATGTAGAAATCTAGATCTGAAGGAAGCTCAAAGTTAATGACGTGTGAAATTCCTTCAATATCAATACCGCGAGCTGCTAAATCTGTCGCTACTACGTATTGAAATTCTAAATTATTAATTTGCTTCATCATTTTCTTACGGTCACGAGGAGATAAGTCTCCGTGAATTCTTCCTACTTTTAATCCTTTAGACAGTAGGTCATCTGCTACTTCGTCCGCCATTTTCTTTGTATTTGTAAAGACGATAGCTAAATAAGGATTATAAGAAATAAGCATATCATGCAGTAGCTTAAACTTGTTACGATGACGCAGTGGAACTAATACATGCTCTAATTTAGCTGCTGCTGCTTGCTTCGGCGAAACATGCGTAAATTTTGGATTTTCCATATATTTTTTTAAGAATGGCTTTAATTTTTCAGGAATAGTTGCTGAAAAAACAAGCATCTGTAATTTTTCAGGCATATTGCTTGCCAAACGGTCCACATCTTCTAAAAATCCCATATCAAGCATTAAATCAGCTTCGTCTACTACTAACGCCTTTGTTGTATACACAACTAACGCTTTTTCATTTACTAAATCAAACAAACGAGCCGGTGTTCCTACAACAACTTGAGGCTGCTTCTTTAATTTATCGATTGTACGCTGCTTATCTGTACCTCCGATAAAACATTTTGCTGAAATTTCTTCTCCTTCAGCACTGTGTTTTGTTAGCTTTAATACTTCTTGATAAATTTGAGAAGCAAGCTCACGAGTTGGAGCGGTGATTACAACTTGTACTTCTTCTTTTTTAGGGTCTACCTTTTCAAGTAAAGGTAATAAATAAGCGTGTGTTTTGCCGGTCCCTGTTTGCGACTGACCAATTACACTTTCCCCTTTTAAAACAGAAGGAATTAAGCGCTCCTGAATCTCTGTAGGCTGATAAAAACCTAATTGTTTAATTGCTTCTATTAAAAATGGTTGAAACTCAAAACGTTCAAAGTTTGTTTTTTCCATAATAGTCTCCTTTTTTACATTCACGTTCATCTTTTAAGGCACAATATATGATTATAATCGATTTTTCCTTCTGTGACTACTTCTCATTCATATTACTAAAACTTATTACCTGTTTCAAAAACATTTTATCGCGAGTTGCATACGATAGTAAAAGAAAATCTACTTTACTAAAGGAGGTGCGTCCTTTGCTACAGCGAAGACCACCATTTCCACCCGGTATGCAAAGAAGAATGATGCCAGGAATGCCACCACAAAACGGCTTTGGGCAACAACCTGGTAACTTTGGCCAATTTAATCCATTACAGCAGTTTCGTAACTTTGCCCAGCAAACAAATGCTCAACAATCATTTTACCCGAATCAGCAAGGCCTGAACCGTGGAGGAGGTAACTTCTTAACTCGCCTATTCCGAAGAGGCGGAAATAGAAACATACCATTTCAACAGGCGGCTGCAGCTGCTCCTCGAGGTTCTTTGTTTTCTGGCCTTTCAGGAGCCCAAGGTGCTGCAGGAGCGACTAACTCTTCTTCCCTGCTTGGAGGTTTGCAAGGATTAGCGAACCCTGCTAACTTGAGCTCCATGATGGGAAATGTTCAGCGAGTACTAAAAGCAGCGGAAACGATGGGACCTATGATTCAACAATACGGACCTCTTGTCAAAAATGCTCCTTCTCTGTGGAAAATCTATCAGGCCTTGCGCTCAAGTGATAACACAGATGAAGTACTCGAAGCAGAAGGAACAGAGGTTTCTGAAACTGATGAAAGTAAAGATAGTAAGGTTTTATCAGCAGGCGCAGAAAGCACGGATTCATCCGATGATGAGCTGGATTTCTTTGAAGAAGAAATTGAACATTCATCCAGAGATCGGGTGTCTAAACCAAAACTTTATATTTGATAAATCTGCTGATTCCTTAAGGAAATACAGTGAGCAAAAAAAGAATATCTTTGTATTCTTCCTTCCTCTTTTATATAATAGAAGCGAGTTGAATTGCTCGTCAGGATTATGATGAGGAGGAAAGTGAAATGAAAGTTATTAAAATTGCACCGCGCGGCTATTGTTATGGTGTAGTAGACGCAATGGTCATTGCACGAAACGCCGCTTTAGATAAATCATTGCCCCGACCAATCTATATCTTAGGGATGATTGTTCATAATAAACACGTTACAGATGCGTTTGAAGAGGACGGCATTATCACACTGGACGGTGCTAATCGCCTGGAAATCTTAGACCAAATAAATGAAGGAACCGTTATTTTTACTGCGCACGGAGTATCTCCAGAAGTAAAAGAACGAGCAAAAGAAAAAGGGTTAACAACAATCGATGCTACATGTCCGGATGTTACAAAAACCCATGACCTTATTCGCCAAAAAGAAAAAGAAGGTTATGACGTTATTTATATCGGAAAACGAAATCATCCTGAGCCAGAAGGTGCACTTGGTATCGCGCCAGATATCGTTCATTTAATTGAAAAAGCAGAAGACGTAGCCCATTTAAATATTCAACGTGAGAAAATCATTGTAACAAACCAGACAACAATGAGTCAGTGGGACGTTGCAGAAGTAATGGAAAAGGTAAAAGAAAAATATCCCCACGCTGAAGTTCACAAGGAAATTTGTTTAGCTACACAAGTTCGCCAAGAAGCTGTAGCCGAGCAAGCAGGTGAAGCAGATGTTACAATTGTTGTAGGAGATCCTAAAAGTAACAATTCAAACCGTTTAGCTCAAGTATCAATGGAGATTGCCGGCACTGAGGCATATCGTATCGGTGACATCTCAGAGCTGCAGGTTGAATGGTTGATGAATGCGAAAACGGTAGCTGTTACGGCAGGCGCATCTACCCCTACTCCAATTACAAAAGAGGTCATCAATTTTCTAGATCAGTTCGATCCAGAAGATGAAACAACGTGGACACGTGAAAAAAGCGTGCCTCTTTCAAAGATTTTACCAAAAGTTCGAACAAAAAAATCGTCTTAATAGACACAAAAGAAGGTGTTGACATTTGTCAACACCTTCTTTCTTTGTTACATAAACGTAAATGGGTTTGTGTCTACTTTTGAATCAAATACTTCACAATCAAAATTTTTCGCATCAAAAAGACTTGTTAATACACGCGTTACACCTTGTCTCATGACTTTTTCAACATGATGACCAGGATCTACAACGTTTAATCCCATTGCCATTGCATCATGAGCAACGTGGAAATACAAATCGCCTGTTACATAGGCATCTGCTCCGCTAAATTTTGCGTTTGTAATATATTTGTTTCCATCTCCGCCAAGAACAGCTACTTTTTTCACCGCGGCATCCATAGACCCTACTACTCTAACACCATCCACGTCCAATGCTTGTTTAACATGAGCGGCAAACTGTTTTAACGTCATCTCTTCTTTTAACTTACCAATTCGTCCAAGTCCAAGCGTCTCGCCCGTTTGTTCCACTGGATAAATGTCATAGGCTACTTCTTCGTAAGGATGAGCACTGAGCATGGCACGAATAATTTTATTTTGCTGACCCGCTTCAAAAATAGTTTCAACTTTTGTTTCATTTACACGTTCTAACTCTCCTTTCAAGCCAATGTATGGATTGGCTTCTGAAGAAGGTTTAAACGTGCCTTCCCCTTCAGTTGAAAACGTACAGTCGCTGTAAAGACCCACATGTCCAGCTCCGGCATCACAAATAGCTGTGCGCACTGCTTCAGTATGATTTGAAGGAACAAATACAGCAAGCTTTTTCAGCTGAATAGACGTTGTTGGAACCAGCACTTTTGTCTCTTGTAGCCCCAATGCTTCGGCCAACAAGTCATTTACTCCGCCTTTAGCTATATCTAAGTTTGTATGAGCAGCATATACAGCAATATCATGTTTGATGCATTTCTCTAAAATACGCCCTTCAGGACGATCTGTAACCACTTGTTTTAGAGGTCTAAAAATAGGAGGATGATGAGCAATAATCAAATCCACTTGTTTTTCAACCGCTTCGTCTACGACCGTTTCAAGAACATCTAATGTTACCATTACTTTTTTTACAGGCTTGTTTAACGTTCCAATCTGTAAACCAATTTTATCTCCTTCAACCGCTAAATGCTTGGGAGAAAATGATTCAAATGCTTCAATTACTTGAAATCCGTTAGGGATTTTACTCATTTTAACGCCTCCTCAATTAATGAGATGTCTTGGGTAAGTTTTTGAAGTTTTGCTTTACTTTCCTCGGACTGAGCCTGCTCCATTTGGCTGACAATTTGTTTAAGATGATTTAGTTCATGCGTCCACTTTGTCATAAAAGCAGAAGAGCGCTTTTCTTTTAAAATAGGGCCCATTAACACACCGGCTTCCACTTCACCGTTATAAGGAGCTAAGGCGTTTCCAGGTTCAGCGACGATGACTTCATACATACGACCGTCTTCTTCGATGATTTTTTCATCAATGATTTCCCAGTTGTGTTCAATCAGCCAGCTGCGAATATGATGTGAACCAATATTCGGCTGAAGTACAAGCCTTTTTACTCCTTCTAACTTTGCTTTTCCTTCTTCTAAAATCATCGTAATAAGCGTTCCGCCCATTCCGCAGATTGTAATACAGTCTACTTCATTCGGTGATATTACTTCTAGGCCGTTTCCTTTTCGAACGTCAATAACGTCCGTTAAGCTTGTTTTTTCCACCTGCTGAATAGCAGATTGAAGAGGCCCTTCTGTAATTTCTCCTGCTACGGCACCGCTAATATATCCATTTAAATAAGCAAAACACGGCAAGTATGCATGATCTGAGCCAATGTCTGCTATCTTTGCTCCCAAAGGAATCGACTTTACTACTTCTTCAAGTCTTGTTGATAAGTTTAATTCATTCATTTTGTCACCTATTCTCTATGTGATTACTGTTCATTATTTTAACATAGATAGCTGCATGATTCCTATTTCTCTTCATGTTTTCCTTCTAGCTGAATGCTTATAAAAAATCACAAAAAAAAAGCCTGCTTTATAAATGAGCGGCTTTCCAGAAAATCATGTTTCTGAACTCTATTTAATTTCTGATACCCATTTAGCCATTTCCTTCGCTTTTTCCGGAGGAACCAGCCCGGCCGGCATGTTTCCTTTACCGTTTACAACAATATCTGCAATTTCGTCTTGAGAAACTTTTTTCCCAATTCCTTTTAAGGAAGGACCTACTCCACCTTGATACTGATCACCGTGACAACCGATACAAGTTTTTTGATAAATTTCTTCTGGTTTAGCTGAAGCCTGCTGTTCCGCGCCACCGCCTTCTTTTTCAGCCGCGATTTCTTTTGCATTATTCAATCCGTTGAACGAAAGCGTTAACATTAAAGCAATCCCAATTACCGCAATTAGTAAAAATGGTATTAGCGGATTTCGCTTCACTCACTATACCCCCTTTATGTATTCCCATCCCTAGAAATAACAAAATAGTATAAGCACTTTTATTTTACTTGAAAATGCTCATAAGTGAAAGGGTTTTATTTACATAATTAACTAATTTCTTATTGCGTATCTTAACAGCCAATTTGTCTTGCAATAACCGAGCGCTGAATTTCTGAAGTTCCTTCTCCAATTTCTAAAAGCTTGGCATCCCGTAAATATCGCTCCACGTGATACTCCTTCATGTAGCCGTATCCTCCATGAATCTGAACAGCTTGGCTGGCTACTTCCATACAAATTTCAGAAGCATACAGTTTACACATAGCAGCTTCTTTCGTAAATGGCTTTCCTTGGTCTTTTAACCACGCTGCTTTATACACCATATTTCTTGCTAACTCAATTTTCATCGCCATATCAGCTAATTTAAACTGAATCGCTTGAAACGATGAAATAGCTTTTCCAAATTGCTTTCTTTCCTGCGCATATGACAGTGCTTTTTCATAAGCCGCTTGAGCGATTCCAACGGCCATTGCGCCAATTCCAATTCTCCCCCCGTCAAGCGTCATTAGAAATTGTTTAAAGCCTTCTCCTCTTACACCGAGTAAATTCTCTTCAGGCACTTCAACATCCTCTAAAACAAGTTCAGTTGTATTTGAAGCATGTAGACCCATTTTCTCGTAATTGTCTATTACAGTAAAGCCTCGAGCTTCTGTAGGCACGATAATAGCTGAAATTTCTTTTTTACCTTCTGTACGATTTGTAACAGCTGTTAAAGCTAAAAACTTTGCATAGCTGGCATTCGTAATATAGCATTTACTTCCATTAATCCTAAATGTTCCATCCTTCAACACTGCTTCTGTCTCCGTTCCACCCGCGTCACTTCCTGCGTTCGGTTCGGTTAAACCAAACGCTCCAAAAGATTCCCCAGAGCATAAAGCAGGTAGGTACTGTTCTTTTTGCTCCTTTGTTCCAAATAAATAAATAGGTGCGCCCCCGAGCGATACATGAGCTGAGTATGTAATTCCTGTAGAGCCACAAGCTTTACTTAATTCCTCTACGACGATAGCAAAACTAACCGTATCTGCTCCTCCGCCTCCATACTCTTCAGGAAAAGGAAGACCCATTACCCCAAGCTCACCTAACTTTTTAAAAACATCAAGCGGAAATTGCTTACTTCGATCGCGCTCTAATGCATTCGGTGCTACTTCCGCCTCTGAAAACTCTCTCAGCGTCCGTTGAATCATCTTTTGTTCATTGGTTAATTCAAAATTCATTTTTATTCCCCCTAAAAAAAATGTATACGCTTACATTATTTAATTATAATTCATTTTTGTAAATTTTCTCAACTTTTAAAACGTTTTAATTTTTTCATGTTATAATAGAGAAGTATCAATCAAAGCAAGAATAAAATGATAGCGATTCCATTTTTCGGATATTTAAAAGGAATTTGAACAGCTTATGCTCTGTAACAAAAGAATAT
Organism: Priestia sp. VA7; assembly: GCF_055710015.1. Lineage (NCBI taxonomy): Bacteria > Bacillati > Bacillota > Bacilli > Caryophanales > Bacillaceae > Priestia > Priestia sp. VA7. The sequence continues at coordinate 362,400 of NZ_JBVQPN010000001.1, read as the reverse complement.
AAAGGAGCATTTGCAAAACGAAGGACAATTCAGTAAAATATATGCAAGAAGAAAAGTTGGTAAAAAAATCAATATACTTCTTCAAAATGCGTTTTTATGAAATTTATTCCACAAAAAAATAGATAGCCCCTTTCCTCTAGGAAAGAAGCTATCTCATAAGCGTTATTTACGCTTTTATCTATTCTAAGAAATCTTTTAAACGTTTGCTTCGGCTAGGGTGACGAAGCTTACGAAGCGCTTTAGCTTCAATTTGACGAATACGCTCACGCGTTACGCCAAATACTTTTCCTACTTCTTCAAGGGTACGCGTACGTCCATCGTCCAGACCAAAGCGGAGTCTAAGAACATTTTCTTCGCGATCTGTTAACGTATCAAGGACGTCTTCTAACTGCTCTTTTAATAATTCATATGCAGCATGTTCAGAAGGTGATGTTGCATCCTGGTCTTCAATGAAGTCACCTAAATGCGAATCATCTTCCTCACCAATTGGTGTTTCAAGGGAAACCGGTTCTTGAGCAATTTTTAAGATTTCACGAACTTTTTCAGGTGTTAAGTCCATATCTTCTGCAATTTCTTCAGGAGATGGTTCGCGACCTAAATCTTGTAGAAGCTGACGTTGAACACGAATTAGCTTGTTAATCGTTTCAACCATATGAACGGGAATACGAATCGTTCTTGCTTGGTCAGCAATTGCACGAGTAATAGCTTGACGAATCCACCATGTCGCATACGTACTGAATTTATAACCTTTGCGATAATCAAATTTTTCTACCGCTTTAATAAGACCCATGTTTCCTTCTTGAATTAAATCAAGAAACAGCATACCGCGCCCGACATAGCGTTTAGCGATACTTACAACAAGACGTAAGTTTGCTTCAGCAAGACGACGTTTCGCTTCTTCATCGCCTTCTTCAATACGTTTTGCTAAATTGATTTCTTCCTCTGCCGACAATAGGTCAACGCGTCCGATTTCTTTTAAGTACATACGAACTGGATCATTAATTTTTACACCAGGAGGTACACTTAAATCATTTAAATCAAACTCTTCTTCTTTTGACAGTTCTTGAATATCGGGATCGGCATCGTCATCATTTGCTTCAGATTCACTCATTACTTCAACACCTTGTTCTCCAAGGTATTCATAATATTCATCCATTTGATCGGATTCAATTTCGAAGTTTGCCATACGCTCTGCAATTTCTTCGTATGTGAGCACACCACGTTTTTTTCCGATTTCGGTCAATTGATCTTTTACTTGTTCAATTGTTAAATCTGAATCAAGTTGTTTTGATTGAGCTGATTTTTCAGCCATCAGATCCCCTCCTTCCAAAATTTTAAGGAAAACCTTCTAAAAGTGGGACTAATACGCAATATCGTTTATTTTAACGTTTTTTTTAACTGTAAAATTTCCATTGCTATTGTCGCAGCTTTTAAATAATCTTTTTGACGCTCTGCTTCTTGCTTTTCTGCTTCTTTTTTTTCTATCGCTACCCTTTGTGGGTAAATCAATATCGTTTGGATATAATCATTTAAAGCTTGCTCCGACAATTCATCATTGATTGACATCATCGCCAATTCTGAAGCTAGACTAGACAACGAAGACTCGGGCAACCGTTCGATAAATCCGCTCGGATTAGGCTCGTGTCCTTCCTCGTAATAAGCATACAAATATAGAACAAGCGCACGATGTTCCTCAACATTGAACTGACCTTGAAGTCGGTCTTGAATTCTAAATGCTACATCCTTATCTTTCAACATATGAGCGATCAAAAAACGTTCTGCATTTTGATAAGCCGGTAATAAGCTTCTCTTTACGACTGGTTGTCTATTTATATTATTTCGATTTGGAGAATCATTATCCTTTTTCTTTTTTTCAGTTCGATACACTTGATACTGCTGTTCTTTAAGCGCATCTAATGAAATGGAAAACTCTTGTGCCAATTGGCGTAAATAATGATCTCGCTCTACAGCTTTCGTAAGGAGGCTTATTTCTTTCAAAACGTCTTCAATGTATTGCATACGTTCAGATTCATTTTGTAGATTTCGTTTTCGGCGGAGATACCTCATTTGAAATGCCATAAAGGTCAAGCTGCTATTAATAACATCATTTTGAAACTTCTCTGCCCCATATTCTTTAATATAATCATCCGGGTCATAACCATCCGGCATCACAGCAATCTTAACGGTACAACCTACATTTGTTAAGATAGCAGTTGCTTTGTGCGCTGCTTCAATTCCGGCAGAATCTGCATCGTAGCAAATGATAACGGACTCTACATTTCGGCGAATAATCTTGGCTTGTTCTACTGTTAAGGCAGTTCCCATTGTTGCAATTGCATTCGGGCACCCAGCTTTAACAGCCGAAATAACATCTGCAAATCCTTCAAATAAAATAACCTGCTGATTTTTGCGTATATGTTTTTTAGCGCGGTGAAAGTTGTAGAGTGTGCGACTTTTGTTAAAAATAGAAGTTTCGGGACTGTTTAAATATTTAGGCTGCCCTTTTATCTCTTTTAGCAGGCGACCTGAAAATGCAATTGTTTTTCCTTGCAAGTCAGCAATAGGAAACATAATTCGATCACGAAAACGATCAAAGTACGTTTCATCTTGGTTGCGTTTAATGATTAAACCTGCATGTTCCATCTCTTGCGGATTAAACCCACGTTTTGTTAAGAACTTACTTACAAATTCCCACGAATCTAAAGCAAAACCTATCTCAAATTTATCGATAATTTCTCGTGAAAACCCTCGATTTATTAAATAATCATAAGCATCTTGGCCTTCTTTTGTATTTACCAATAAATGATGGTAAAATTTCTTTAAAAGCTCGTGTGCTTCAATCATTTTATTGCTAGGCTTTTGATTATCTTCTTCATGAGGATGTATCTCATGTTCGAAAGGAATATCTCCTTTTTCAGCAAGCTGCTGAGCTGCTTCTGTGAAGGATAGTCCTTCTAATTCCATTATGAATGAAAATGAATTCCCCCCTGCACCACATCCAAAGCAATGATAAATTTGTTTATCAGGCGATACTGAAAAAGACGGTGTGCTTTCCCCATGAAACGGACAGAGTCCAAAATAATTGCGCCCTTGTTTTTTTAGTTGTACATAATCGCTTATGACGTCGACAATATCTACTGAATGCCGAATACGGTCGATTACTTCATCAGGAATTCGATTTGCCATAGTAACAGCTCCGTATTTCATATAATATTCTTCACTAAGTGCTAAATTCCTGCAAGTTTCGACAACATTTTTTCAAAAGCTTGAATGAAATGCTGGCGATCTTCTTCACTAAATGCCTTTGGGCCTTTAGTATGACGGCCTGACCGTCGCTCTTTTGCAGAAACATAACGAAAGAAAAGCACCGTATTCATTTCGTCGTCATTATAGTACTTTCCACGAGGAGACAGTGCGTAAACCCCTCGACTTACTAACATGCTTGCTAAGCCAGTATCTTGAGTTACCACAATATCCTGCTTGACTGCGTGATTTAAAATATATAAATCTGCGGCTTCCTTTTCTGCATCCACATAGACCCATTTTCCTGGTGTAGGATTTGTTTGCATGTGAGCATAGGAAGCAACAAACACAAGATCGATGTCATATGTATGTGTAAGTTCAACGATTTCTGCTTTAACAGGGCATGCATCAGCATCGACAAAAACTTTACTTTTTCTTTTGCTATAACTCTGTATTCTACATCCCTCCAGAGATTCCTTCTAACAATTTGTTATTTCCTGTAGATGGCATTTGTCGAATACTTTTTTCGATTTTGACTTGACTTTTATATAAATAGTTTATTCGTTCTTAACAAAGTCTAAACCTAAAACTATTCTTTTTTATCACAATTTTTTATTATAATATAAACAACCTATATTTTCTATACTAAAGTCACTTGTTTTTAAAAGTTCTGTCATATTCATCTTTGGGATATTTTCTTAGGCTTACAGCATACAAACATAAGAAAGCAATCTCCTTTATGTTACGCACAGAGGAGATCTATCGTTTATTTCTTTTTGATGGTATTAAGAATGATACCAGCTGTTTCTTCTACGGCTCTGTTAGATACGTCCACCACTTCACAGCCAATCTTATCTACAATCCCTTGGAAAAATTCAAGTTCTTCTTTAATACGACCAATATTAGCATAAATTGCTTTATCGTTTAGCCCAAGAGACTTTAAACGTTCTTTACGAATATCGTTTAACTTTTCAGGACTAATAGTAAGTCCTATACATTTCTCAGGTGATACGTGAAACAGCTCTTCTGGTGGATCTACCTCAGGTACAATCGGAACATTGGCTACTTTCAAACGCTTGTGTGCTAAAAATTGAGAAAGAGGTGTTTTAGATGTTCTTGATACACCGATTAATACAATATCCGCTCTAAGAATGCCTCTCGGGTCACGACCATCATCATATTTCACTGCAAATTCAATTGCTTCTACTTTCTTAAAATAATCTTCGTCTAATTTTCTAGCCATTCCAGGCTCATAGCGAGGAGAAAGTTGATAAGAAGATTGAATTTTATCAATTAAAGGTCCAATAATATCAAATACCTCTACCCCGTTCTTGGACGCTTCTTGAATTAAAAATTCTCTCATTTCGGGCTTTACTAGCGTAAAGCCAATAATAGCATTGTTCATCTTCGCTACTGAAACCACTTCTGAAAGTGTTGCGATGTCCTCTACGTAAGGCACTCTTTTAATTACAAAGTCCGTCATATTGAACTGACTTGATGCAGCCTTTACAACTAGTTCAGCTGTCTCACCTACAGAATCCGAAATGACATAAAGACATGGGTTGTTCATATTTTGTGCATCCCCTTTTTAATCCTTTTTCACTTATAATACTTCATCATTTGCTAATGCTACTAGTAATTTTGTAATATTTGTTTTGGTAATGCGTCCCACCACTTCAAAATTGCCGTCTCCCTCTTTAATAACGGGCATAGCATCAATCTGTTTTTCAATTAAGATCTTAGCAATATCAATTAACAAATCTTCGCGATAGCAATATGTAATGTTGGGCATTCTCGTCATAATAATATGAACAGGAATAGATGTGAGCTCTTGCTTTCCGATACTCGCGCGCAATAAATCTTTACGCGACAGTACTCCCACTAGCTGGGATTTCTCATCCACTACAAAAAGGGTCCCCACGTCTTCTAGAAACATTGTACAAATAGCATCATATACCGACACATTTTCGTTCACAACCACCGGGATAGACTGATATTCTTGCACCTGTATTTTTTTTATTTTATCTGTAAGAAGCTGTGCTCCTGTTTTACCTGTGTAAAAGTAACCTACGCGCGGTCGCGCTTCTAAATAACCAGCCATTGTTAAAATAGCCAAGTCCGGTCTTAGTGTTGCCCGCGTAAGGCTAAGCTGATCTGCAATATGCTCGCCTGTAATAGGGCCTTCGTCTTTGACAATTTGCAAAATTTGTTCTTGTCGTTTGTTCAGTTCGATTGTACTCACCACCTAATCATTAAATGTGACATACTATTTATAAAACATTATATACTTTTTAAGCAAAAGTAAAAGCTATAACTGATTAATTTTAGCATTTTATCTTTTTAGAATGCCGTTTATTTTACCACGGCTTCTCAAAAAAAGCAGGCATTACGCTTACAATAAGCGAAGCTACCCCTTCGCTCCACAGTAAAAAGGGTGTCCCCTACACACTACGAGGCACCCTAGCGACAGCAATTCCTTGCATATCACTGATTATCTTTTCTATTTCTCATCAGACAGCGATTGTTTTAAAGACTCCATCTGATTCAAAAACCGCTTTGTTTTTAAAAACAATCCTGAATATTCTTCGTAATATTGATCAATTACGAACTTTAATTGTTTTTTTGTTTCGGGCTTAACAGAAATAGAACCTAATCGCTTTAAATCAATGTAATAAAATAGCCTTAATAGTTTAACCGTCATCGAACTAATTTTCAAATGATAAGGATCTTTTTCTAAGCATCGATGACAAATAAACCCGCCTTCTCGAATGGAAAAATGAAATGTTCCTTCACCTCGATGGCAGACTGCACATTCATTTAATGTAGGATGAAGACCTAGAACGTTTAACATTTTCATTTCATAAATAAATGTTAAGATCTCTGCATCATACTCTTCGTTCATATAATGAATGGTTTGGTGCAGCAGTTCAAATAGAAATGGATTTGGTTTATTGTTCTCAGTAGCTTTATCCGTTAATTCAAGAATATAAGAAGCATACGCTGTTGTGAAGATATCTTCGCGTATGCTTCTCATAGATGAGATAACTTCTCCTTGATGGAGAGTGCCCATTCCTGAACCTGCTTGTATAAAAAAGTATCCATACGTAAATAATTGTGTGACGGAAGCTAAGCGACTACTGGGCTTTTTTGCCCCTCTTGCCATGAGACCCACTTTTCCGAGTTCACGTGAATAAATGGTGACAATTTTATTTGATTCACCGTAATCATTCGTTCGAATGACAATTCCTTCACACTTTTTAAACAATCATCATCACCGCCATCTTACAGAAGGCTAAGACAAGGGAGAATTGAGACTTTCGCTGTTGTCCTCATATGTTTCGGGTCTTTCTTTCACTTCATTTTCAAGTTCCTTAAAAATGAGATAAGTATCAATGCTACCTGTTTGTGAAAAAATGTTCCAAGTAAAATTCAACATAGAACTCCCACCTTTCTAACCATAAAGATCAGATACATATTTCAATTCCTTATGTTTAGAATAGCCTTCCGACGTAAAATCATGTAACACAATTTTTTACAAATTACCTTCTTTTATGAAGGGATATAAATCGACGCAAACAAGAACACAAATGATTAATATTCGTCTTCTCTAAATCCAAAGTCACGGAGATGCGACGCTCGGTTTCGCCAATCTTTTTGAACTTTTACCCATAGTTCTAAAAATACTTTTGAACCTAAGAGGGCTTCAATGTCTGCTCTTGCTTTTCTTCCTACCTCTTTTAACATCTTTCCTTGCTTTCCAATTACGATGCCTTTTTGTGAATCTCTTTCAACGATAATTGTAGCGCCCACGTAAACAGCACCATTATCTCGTCTTTGCATAGAATCCATCACAACGGCAATAGAATGAGGTATTTCTTCCCTCGTTGCATGCAGTACTTTTTCACGAATTAATTCCGTAATAATAAAGCGCTCTGGGTGATCAGTTACTTGATCTGCCGGATAATATTGCGGACCTTCCGGCAATCGCTGCTTAATTTGATCAAGCAAACGCCCCACGTTATTTCCTTGTAAAGCTGAAATTGGCACAATTTCAGCAAAAGGATATAAGTCTTTATAATTCGTGATAATTGAAAACAATTCGTCTGGGTGAATTTCATCAATTTTATTAATCACAAGGAAAACAGGCGTTTTTGTGTCCTTTAAACGCTCGATAATAAATTCATCGCCTCGACCTAAGCCTTCTGTTGCGTTAATCATAAATAAAATTAAATCTACTTCTTTAAGCGTATTTTGCGCTACCTTCATCATAAAGTCGCCTAATTTATGCTTTGGTTTATGAATTCCTGGTGTATCAATAAACACAATCTGCGCCTGATCTTCCGTGTACACACCCTGAATTTTATTTCTAGTTGTTTGCGGTTTGTCACTCATAATCGCAATCTTTTGACCAATTACTCGGTTCAAAAAAGTTGATTTCCCTACGTTTGGTCTTCCAATAATTGAAACAAAACCTGACTTAAATTCATTATTACTCATGTAAATCCTCCGATGAAAATGCTCCTGGAAGTAATTCTTCCACAGTTAATTCTTGTATGTCATTTTTTAAATTAGTTAATATAACTTTCATTTCTTTTGGACAAAGCTCAGAGATTACTTGTCTGCATGCTCCACACGGAGAAACAGGACGATCAGTATCAGCTACTACAGCAAGTGCTGCATACTCTTTATCTCCTTCTGAATAGGCTTTAAATAAAGCCGTACGCTCAGCACAATTGCACATGCTATAAGCTGCATTTTCAATATTGCAGCCGCGATAAACCTTTCCATCTTTCGTCAATAAAGCTGCACCAACTTTAAATTTTGAATACGGTACATAAGCCATTTCGCGAGCTTTTTTCGCCTCATCAATCAGTCCGGTCTTATCCATTTATCCGCTCTCCTTTTTGCGCTTCTACATGTCTTTTAACTTGTCCTTTTTTATTATACCACGGGGGTGTAAAGAACCAAAAAGAATCCTTCTTAAAACAAATACTTTAAGAAAATAATTCCTCCTATAAGGACAGCAAAACACGCATAGACCAACACCGCGGCTGCGGCTGCATCTTTTGCGTGTTTTGCTAGTATGTGATATTCAGGAGAAACTAGATCGACAACTTTTTCAACTGCTGTATTCATTAACTCCAAGCTGAACATGCCTGCAATCAGAAGCAGCACAACCGTCCATTCACCAGCTGTAATTGACAGCACGGCGCCTAAGAGAAGGACGATGAAAGAAGCTGCTACGTGAATTTGCATATTTCTCTGTGTTTTACAAACATAGAGAAACCCTTCTATTGCATAACCAAAGCTACTGACAACTTTAGCTATCCCTTTTTTATCGCGAGAGTCCATATTGTTCTAAAATATCTTTTTGACGTGTAAACATCTCTTTTTCATCTTCTGATGTTTCATGGTCATATCCAAGCAAGTGCAAGAAACCGTGAACCGTTAAGAATCCTAGCTCCCTCATAAACGAGTGATTGTATTCTTCTGCTTGCTCATGAGCTTTTGGAATCGAAATGACAATGTCCCCTAGGACTCTTGGCATCTCATCTCCGATAATTTGCATTTCATCTTCGCCCATTTCTTCTAGCGCAAACGATATTACATCCGTTGGCTGATTTTTATGGCGGTATTGATGATTGATTTCTTGAATTCGATCATTATCCACAAATGTAACGGATACTTCTGCATCCTCTTGCAGATTTTCATATATAGCAGCTGCTTCAAGCAGCTGCTCAAGCTCTTTTTGCTGTTCTTCACTTACTTCGTTTGTTTCATCAATAAAATCAATAACTAAACTCATACCTTCACCTTCTCTTTTTTTATCTCTGGATATTCGATTCGGGAATGAAAAATCCCATTTAAAGTTTCACATAGTGCTTGGCGAATTAACTCTAGCTCTTTAAGCGTTACGTTACACTCGCTAAGCTGCTCATCCTGCAAGCGATCTTTAATAATATTTCGCACCAAGTTCTCAATTTTTTCCGGAGTCGGATTGGACATTGACCTTACGGCTGCTTCTACACTATCAGCTATGCAAATAACCGCTGCTTCTTTCGACTGAGGCTTTGGTCCAGGATAGCGATATTCTTTTTCATCAATTTTTTCTTCTGTTTGTTCAAGTGCCTTATGATAAAAAAACTTGAGCAGAGTCGTTCCGTGATGCTGCTCTGCAATATCTACAATCTCTTTTGGAAACTTGTGATTTCGCAAAATGGTAGCTCCATCTGTAGCATGTGCGATTATAATATTTTTACTAGTCTTAGGACTTAGTTTATCATGCGGATTAGTAATATTCATTTGATTTTCAATAAAATACTGCGGTCGCTTCGTTTTACCAATATCGTGGTAATAAGCCCCGACTCTCGCTAATAAACCGTTAGCTCCTATCGTTTCGCACGCCGCTTCAGATAAGTTTGCCACCATTACGCTGTGATGGTATGTTCCGGGTGTTTCGGTTAAGATTTTGCGTAATAGCGGATGATTAGGACTCGATAATTCAATCAGCTTCATTGTAGATAAAATGCCAAATCCACTTTCAAAAAACGGAAGCAAACCTATAGTTAAAACGGAAGCAATAACACCAGATGCAATTGACATCATGCTGTAATAGCCAAGCTCTACAGTGCCGATTTGGCCATTTTTAATGAAAATAATAGCAAAGCTGATAATTACGTTTACCATAGCCACAAATAGACCTGCCTGCAAAATCCGTGAACGTCTGTGCTGCCTGCTTAAAAATAAAACAGCAGCAATATTGCTAATTAAAAAGTAGATCCCAATGTTCATATTAAACGAGGTTGTCAATTCACCATTAAAAATAATGCTTCCACAAATAGCAAATACAACGCTTGATAAAATAGCAATACGTTCATCCATTAAAATTCGAATCAGCAAACCTCCCACCGCAACAGGAGCTAAGAAACCAATTTCTGATAAATCAATTTGCTGAAACAAGCTTAAGATTTTCATGAGGCCAATCGTAATGGTTGCTACCAATACATACAACAGCAAGGGCTGATACGTCTTGGTGTGAAATTCACGCAAATAGTAAATGAGGCCCGCTATCATCATTACAATCAGCAAAGCTAACCCTGCAAAAGGCTGAATAGAGTCTTTATTATTCAACAATCCCGCGAGCTGGAGCTGACGATATATATCAGGATTAATAAGCTGATTTTCTTCTACAATAATCTGGCCTTGTTTGATTCGGACAGGCTCCACTTTTTCCACAGCTGCTTGACGGTTTTCAGCTGTTTTTTGTGGATCATAAATCACATTTGGAATGATAGCGAATTTAGCAATTGCATTCATTGAATCCTTTAGAGAATTGCTGACATTGGTGTAAACAAGCTGACTTTCTACTTGATCTTTTTTCTCTTCTACATCGCTAATCTTCACTTGATCTTTCATCACATGATGAACGGCCGTGACTACAGCATCTTTCGCAATCGATAAATCACTGTTAGAAGACTGAAGCAGCTGCTTAATGGTATCTTTTGGCAAGTTTTTTTGAATGTCTTCAGGAAGCTTGTCCTCTAGCATTTTTTGTTTGGTTTTTAATACGGCATCGATACTGTCATCTTCATGATCTTCTTTTTCATATTCTGTATTAACTTCCATCATCGCATCAAAAATAGATGCAACAAGATCGACTTGGTTCTGTGCGTATTCTGTTTTTTGTGTATACACATCTTCAACGGCTTGTTCTGCCTCTGCCCGTTTTTTCTCTGTGCTTTCTTTATCTTCAATGGTAACGGGTGAGTAAATGGTTTGCGGGGAAATAGATAGTAATCTGAGATCTAATTCCTGCGGCTTTACATTGCTATACATAGACGCAAACATCATTACACCTAACAAGGCATATAACCCAATTTGAATTAACCGTAATCGCTCGATCTGTGCCATTGTTTGCTTGATTATCCGAAACGTTGACACAAACGTACCCCCTTTTACAAAAAATAGACCCTATTAAGAAAGGGTCTTTTGGTCAGCTTGTTCGTACGCTTGAATGATGCGTCCCACAAGTGGATGGCGCACAACATCTGACTGTTCTAGATGAACAAATGAAATACCTTTAACATTGGTCAGGATTTTCGAGACAGCCGCTAGACCAGACTGAGCTCCTTTTGGTAAATCAATTTGTGAAATATCTCCTGTAATCACCATTTTAGACCCAAATCCTAGTCGTGTTAAAAACATCTTCATTTGCGCCATCGTGGTGTTTTGCGCTTCGTCTAAGATAACAAACGCATCATCTAGTGTACGACCTCGCATATAAGCAAGGGGTGCTATTTCAATAACTCCGCGTTCGATTAGGCGTTGCGTATGTTCTGTTCCTAATACATCATGTAATGCATCGTACAGAGGCCGCAAGTACGGATCTACTTTTTCTTTCAAATCTCCTGGCAAGAAGCCAAGACTTTCACCTGCTTCAACAGCAGGACGTGTTAAAATAATACGCTGTACGTGACCATTTTTAAGAGCATTAACGGCCATGACAACGGCTAAATACGTTTTACCGGTACCAGCAGGCCCAATTCCAAATACCAAATCATTTTTCTTAATAGACGAAATGTATTGACTTTGTCCTAATGTCTTAACACGAATAGTCTTACCTTTTACATTTTTACCAATCTCTTCTTCATATACATCTTCAAAAAACTCAAGAGAATTTTTCTTAGCTAATTGAATCGCATACACAACATCTCGTTCAGATATGGAAATATTTTTTCGGATAATGTTCAGTAACTTTTTAAGCATTTCTTCCACTAGCTGAACATTTTCTGTACTTCCGGAGACTACAACAGTCTCACCTCTTGAAATGATAGAGACCTGCATTTCTTCTTCAATTCGCTTTAAATTCGAATCTTGTACGCCAAATAATGAAATGGCTTCGTTTGAATCATCAAGTTGTACGTTAATTGTTACTAGCTGTTCTGACATTCATCAATCTCCTTGAATAATTGGTTGAGTGTTCGCAATATTTTCTATAACTTGGTAATGTATTGATAATCTAACTTTACCATTGTCCTGTTCTTGGTGCAAAACTTTTTCACCTTTTATTTTAGCATCCTCACCTAAAGTTGATAGTAATTTTTTTCGACCAATTTCCAAAGCTTTTTCCACCGCCTCTTGTTTAGAATAGACGCGCTGCGAGTTTTGTTCTTCTCGTACAGCAACTTTCTCATACGACAGAGGTAATTTCCATTTAAAAAAATAGAGTGGATGCTCCACTTTTTCTGTCACCTTTGAGGCGTATTTTTCTTTGTTAAAAGCCCAAAGAGGCATTTTAAAAGCTTGAAAATCTAAATAGTGCTTCGTATATCCATTACCCGTTAATACCTGAAAATCAGTTTTTAAAGGCACTTCCACCTCAGACTTATACCATGTTTCACCGTAGACTTTCCCTTTAGCAGCTACTACCTTTTTATTTTTTTCGTTTCCAATAATACCGGAAACTAGGACCTCGCCTTCATTGACAAAATCATTAACCTTGACTAAAGGTTGTCCTTTTTCGACAAACAAATTCGTAATAATGGCTTTCTTTTTAGCAATCAAATGTTGGTAAGGTGTTTTTTGCTGAGGCTTGGGCTCATTTTTTTCAACCACTTGGAAGTGATAAGAAGTGCCGCGCACTTCTACTCCCACCCAGGTAATATTGTTCATATTATCCGTTAAATAGCGCTGAATTTTTTCAGGACTTTCTAACAGAAATTGAAACTCTCCTCTTTTTACACCTATTTTGGCAAGCTGCTTAGTCATTTGATGTTCTGTTTGTGGTTCTGCACCGCTAATTTCCACTTTCCACACCATGTTGGAAAGCAAACCAAGAATAATAAAAAAAGAAAGAAAACCTAAAGCAAATCCACTATTTTTGATCACTCGTTTTGTTAAAAAAGGAAAACCTCTGCCTCTTATAAAATAAATTTTACAATCTGCGTTGCGAATTAGTATACGAATTTTCTTTACATCTTTCAATAATATCGTTGCTGTTGCTAGTTGACCGTCAACTTTATGGACATTCGAAATCATAATCTGTTGTCTCACACAATTATTTAAAAAACGTTCAATTCCTTTTCCAACAATTCGAATACGTACGGTACCAATAACAAAGTTTGTCCATCCATTCTTCATTTTTTTCCTCCTTGTGTTATTGTTCTAAATAAAGAACTTGATTGATTTTACCTTCTAAAACCAGTTCTTCTGGCAGTATTACTTTAATGACCAGTCCTTCACCTCGAATTAACATTTGTCCCTGTTTTAGTAACACGCGTATTTCAGTATCAGAAAAGGCTAATAAACCTTTATGGTTTTCAATATAAATGTGTATTTGTCCAACTAACGTAATACGGGGAAGATCCATTAATACATCAGCGGGTAGTTCCATTGTTTTTGTCATCCATCTTTTCATTTGGTGTCTCCACTTTTTGCTCATAAAAAGAACCCCCTTTCATCTCATGTTTATGAGAAAGGAGGTTAATGTATCACATCTATTTATCGTTTATATTTACGTTGTTTCGATTTTGGAGGCCCTAGAATTTCGGACCATACCACTCCTTGAACAGCTTCTTTACGAGAAATGGGCTTGAAAACGTTTTTCTCACCCGTGATTTTTGGTTTGTCAACTGTGATTTTCTTTTGAATAGACGGTTCATGATACGAACGATTTTTTAGCTCTTCCAATTTTTCTTGCAAAGGATTTGTTTCTGCTGAAAGAACAGTTTCCGGCTCCCTACGAGCTGTTTTTGGCTCTTCTTTGACAGGTCGATATCTAGGTCTTTCCCGCCTTGAAGGATTGTTTACAGGAGGCATAGGAGCTCTTTTAGAACGCTGCTGTTCTTCCTCTTTTGACTGAGCCATAAAACGCTGCACAACGTTAAAAATAATCCCTCCAACGATGACAAAAATGAAAGCATTATTAATAATTAGTTTAATAAGCGTTTCAACGATATTCATTAGGAGAAAACCTCCTTGTTAAGCTGATTCATTATTTCTCATCGTCTTCTTTAGACATTTTTCCAATTGAATCACGCATATCCGTATCAGCAGTCAAGTTTTGAATATTCATATAATCCATGACGCCAATATTGCCAGAGCGCAGTGCTTCTGCCATCGCTAACGGTACTTCTGCTTCTGCCTCTACTACTTTTGCACGCATTTCCTCTACTTTTGCACGCATTTCTTGTTCTTGAGCAACGGCCATAGCACGACGTTCTTCGGCTTTTGCTTGTGCAATATTTTTATCTGCTTCCGCTTGGTCTGTTTGAAGAACTGCCCCAATATTTTTCCCAATATCGATGTCAGCAATATCAATGGATAAGATTTCAAACGCTGTTCCTGAATCCAGTCCTTTTCCTAACACCGTTTGAGAAATCATATCGGGATTTTCCAATACTTTTTTGTGATCTTTTTGCGAACCGATTGTAGAAACAATCCCCTCGCCAACACGGGCAATAATCGTTTCTTCTCCGGCTCCCCCTACTAGTCGATCAATGTTTGCACGAACGGTAATTCGAGCTTTTGCTTTGACTTCGATTCCATCCATAGCCACCCCTGCAATAAAAGGTGTTTCAATAACTTTTGGATTAACGCTCATTTGTACAGCTTCTAGCACATCACGGCCCGCTAAGTCGATAGCTGCTCCGCGCTCAAATGTTAACTCAATATTTGCTCGGTGCGCTGCAATCAACGCATTTACCACACGGTCAACGTTACCGCCTGCTAAATAGTGGCTTTCTAATTGATTAATGGTAATACCTAAACCTGCTTTACTTGCTTTAATTAACGGGTTCACAACGCGAGATGGTATCACTCGACGAAGTCTCATTCCGACCAGTGTGAAAATACTAATACGAACGCCTGCTGCTAATGCTGAAATCCATAGCATAATCGGTACAAAAGTGAAAAAAACAGCTAAAGCAATAATTGCTAGACCAATAACTACAAAAAACAATACGCTACCTACTTCCATTAATTAAGGTCCTCCTTTTTCAAAGGCTCTGTAAGCTTCCGCACCACAACCCTTGATCCCTCTACTTTTATAATATTTACTAACACATCTTTGTCTAAATATCCGCCTTCAGTGACTACATCCACATACTCTTCATCGATGAGCACGGTACCTGAAGGACGAAGCGGTGTTGTTGTTTTACCTTGTTTTCCTATTAATTCATAACGATTTTGATTCGACACGTAGCCAGATTCAGTATTAAGTGAATCATTAAGCACCATTTTTTTGAAAGGTGTAAGCTTTCTTTTAAAAAATTTCATCATCACAAACGCACCTCCCAGTGCCACCACTATTGCAATTACAAGAGAAATTCCCATTTCGATATTATTATCTGTTGACATAAAAAAACTTAAAATGATAGCTCCAAGCCCTAGCAGTCCTAAAACTCCGCCTGGTACTACAATCTCTAACAGAAGCAGTATAATTCCTGCTATAAATAAAACTAGGGCTTCCATTCCTGCTAATCCTGCTACCATATGACCATAGAAAAATAAAAGAAGTGAAGCTATTCCAATAGAGCCCGCAATACCAAATGAAGGCGTAAACAATTCAATTACAATTCCTAAAGCACCAATGGATAATAAAATGGGAACAACAAGCGGATGGGTAAGAAAACGAGCAATTTGTTCACTTACACTCATTTTTGCATACGTCAGTTTAGCATCTTCATAGCCAAGTACGCTCAGGAGATCATCTAAATTTTTTACAGTTCCTTCTGAATAACCAACTTGCTCGGCTTGCTTCGGAGTGAGCGTCAGCAATTCGTTTCCTTTTAAGTTGAGCTCAGGTATTACCATCTTTGTGTTTGCCATCGCTTCTGCATATTTAGGGTTTCGGTTATTTTGTTCTGCTGCGCTCTTCATAGCCGATAACCAATAAGACTGAGCTTTTTTTCCTGCTGCATTTCCCTGTTGGTCAATCACAGCTGCCGATCCCATTGTAGAACCGGGTGTCATATAAATTTGATCGGCGTTAAGTGCAATATACGCTCCGGCTGATAATGCTTTTTTATCGACAAAAGCAGCGGTAGGAATAGGTGTTGAGGTTAAGCTTTTAGCTACTTCAGAAGCTGCATCTACAGCTCCTCCAGGAGTATCTATGTCTAATATAATCAAATCTGCACCGTCATTTTCCGCATCTTCAATGGATCTGTTTAAAAAAGAAAGCAATCCATTTTCTACCGTTTTATTGACAGGAATAACGTGTACGCGCTTCACGTCAGCGGTGCTAATAGTGGGGAATAACCCAGTGGCTAAAATAAGAAAGCACGCGAAAGAAAATAAGGTTTTCACCGAATACACTTCCCTCCTTCCATAGATAGTATGAGTATGTACCTGTATATACGTATAACTTTAACAATAGTTTCAAATTTTTTAAAATTTATCTATTTCTTCTTTACACTCGAAACACAAAACATAAGTTCGATTATTATCCATATAAAAAACACCTTACACAAGGTAAGGTGTTTTTTATGATAAGTGTTGAAGGACAAGCTTATTAACAAGAGAGCCATCCGCTTTGCCTTTTACTTTCGGCATAAGCGCTCCCATAACTTTCCCCATATCAGCTTTAGAGGAAGACTGCGTTTCTTCAATCGTCGTTTTAATAATTTCAGATAACTCTTCTTCGGTTAGCTGTTTAGGAGCGTAAACTTCTAAAACCGCTAATTCAGAATGAATTTTATCAACAAGATCTTGACGACCTGCTTTCTCAAATTCATGGAGGGAGTCTTTACGTTGTTTGAATTCGCGAGAAATAACCGTCAACTCGTCTGCTTCAGTTAGGTCAGTCCCTAACTTAATGGCTTCGTTTTGAAGAGATGCTTTGACCATACGAATGACCCCAAGCTTCTCTTTCTCTTTGTTTTTCATCGCTTGTTTCATATCACTATTTAAACGCTCGAGAAGACTCATAAATCCACCCTCTTATTAGAACTTGCGTTTTCTAGCAGCTTCAGATTTCTTCTTACGCTTTACGCTAGGCTTTTCATAGAATTCGCGCTTTCTTGCTTCTTGTAACGTACCAGTTTTTGAAACTGAACGTTTGAAGCGACGAAGAGCATCTTCAAGCGATTCGTTTTTACGAACAACTGTTCTTGACATTCTAATTCCCTCCCTCCGAACAAAACCACTAACATCATAATGAAATGACATGTTAGACATGTCTTTTGCAATTATAATATAATGATTCCTTAAGGTCAACCGCTTTACATAAAGTAATGCAGTTATTCCCCCTTTATTTTATGAACTTTCTTGATAAAACATTACTCGCTCAGCTGTTTTATACGTATGAAAAAAGCTGCGTAAACACGCAGCTTTCCAATAAGTGTTATGAGCTCATTTTTACCTGATCTTGAAGATGAACCTCATCTAGCACGCGAACAAACTCACCTTCATTGTAAGGATATCCAGCTTTTGTAATTTTAACTTTTACAAGCTTTCCAACCATTTCTTCAGACGCTTTAAACACAACCTTTAAGTAGTTATCGGTATATCCTACGTATAAACCACTTTCAGGGTCTTCTTTATATTTTTCTTCCGGAATTACTTCTAGTACTTCTCCTTCAAACGTTGAAGCATATTCTTTTGCCAATTGATTTGAAAGTTCGATTAAACGATGCACACGTTGATTTTTTACTTCTTCATCAATTTGGTCGGTCATACGAGCCGCTGGCGTACCTGTACGTTTAGAATACGGGAATACATGAAGCTCTGAAAAACCATGCTCTTTAATAAAGTTATACGTCTCCATAAACTCTTCTTCTGTTTCACCTGGGAAGCCAACAATAACATCTGATGTAATCGCTAATCCTGGAAGAGCTTCTTTCAGACGGTTTAAGCGCTCACCAAAGAACTCCATTGTATACTTACGACGCATGCGCTTCAATACCGTATTTGAACCTGATTGAAGAGGAATATGCAAATGACGTACAACCATTTCTGATTGATCTAGTACCTCAATCACTTCGTCCGTAATTTGACTTGCTTCAATTGACGAAATACGAATGCGTTTTAATCCTTTTACTTGAGACTCTAAATCACGAAGAAGCTGGGCAAGATTGTAATCTTTCATGTCTTCTCCGTATCCGCCAGTGTGAATACCTGTTAACACGATTTCTTTATAGCCCGCATCCACTAGCTGCTGTGCTTGTGCTACTACTTCTTTAGGATCACGAGATCGCATTAAACCGCGCGCCCATGGAATAATACAGAATGTACAGAAGTTGTTACAGCCTTCTTGAATCTTTAATGAAGCACGCGTACGGTCTGTAAAAGCCGGTACATCTAGCTCTTCATATACGCGTGTTTTCATAATGTTTCCTACGCCGTTAATCGGCTGACGCTCTTTTTTAAATTGTTCAATATAATCAAGCATCTTAACGCGATCTTGTGTACCTACTACGATATCAACACCAGGAATGGCCATAATTTCAGCTGGCGAAGTTTGAGCATAACACCCAGTTACACAAATAACCGCATCTGGATTTTTCCGCACAGCTCTGCGAATAACTTGACGGCTTTTTTTATCTCCTGTATTTGTTACCGTACATGTATTAATTACATATACATCGGCAGCTTGTTCATATTCAACACGCTCATAGCCTTGGCTTTTGAACAATTGCCAAATTGCTTCTGTTTCATAGTGATTTACTTTACACCCTAGCGTGTGAAAAGCAACTGTTGACATAATCGTCACCTCATTAACTCAGTTTGATAAGATATAGCAGACAGCGCATATAAAGGAGCTGTTTCTGCTCGTAAAATTCGCGGACCAAATCCGCTTATTGTAAATTTATTTTCTTCTAATACTCCTACTTCCTGCTCGGTCAAACCACCCTCGGGGCCTACAACCACAAGCACGGAATGGCCGGGTTTTAAAGCCGAAAGAACAGCGTGCAGATGAGATGTTTCTCCTTGCTTTGCTCTTTCTTCATAGGCTACAACTTTATGAGTATAGTCACCGCTAATTTCTACTAGTTTTTTAAAAGAAATTGGGGCTTCTACTGCTGGTACAATCGTACGATGAGATTGTTCTGCAGCCTCTTTAGCAATCTTGTTCCAGCGATCTACTTTTTTTTGACTCTTTTTATCATCCCATTTAACAACTGAACGAGCCGCAATAAAAGGGATAAACTTATACGCCCCAAGTTCTGTCCCTTTTTGGATAATAAGCTCGAGCTTATCCCCTTTAGGCAGACCGTTCACAATTGTAACATGGACTGGAAGCTCTTTTTCTTCGCTTATCCATTCTATAATAGATGCTTTCACTTCGTTAGCGGAAATATTTTCAATTTCACACAAAGCAGCTTGCCCCTGTTCATTACAGGCAATAAACTGTGATCCTTCATTCATTCTCATGACGCGTGAGATATGATGGGCATCATCCTGTGTCACTATGACACTTTGCTCTTGAAATTGATCATTTGGCAGAAAATAACGTTGCATCTTGACACCTTCTCACTTGTTAAGCTTGTTTTTGCGCAATAATTGCTACCCAGTCTTCCATAAGCGTTACTTCTTGAATAACAAAGCCCGCTCCCGTTAACGCTTTTTTGACATCTTCTTTTTTCGCACTAATAATACCTGATGTAATGAACATGCCTCCTGGCTTTAATACCTTTGCAGCATCGTCTACAAAACGAACGATTACTTCAGCTAGAATATTCGCCACAACAATGTCAACCGGTCCTTCTATACCTTGCAATAAGTTGTTTTGACCTACTGTTACGACGTTCCCAACTTGATTTAGTTCAATATTTTCGCGAGCAGAACGTACCGCTACTTCATCAAGGTCTAGAGCTTGTACATTACTTGCTCCTAACAGAGCTGCGCCAATGCTTAGCACTCCTGAACCTGTACCCACGTCAATAACGGTATCTCCTGCTTTCACTGTTCTTTCCAATGCTTGAAGAGACATAACCGTTGTTGGATGCGTACCTGTCCCAAAAGCCATTCCGGGATCAAGCTCGATAATCAATTCATCTGTGCTTACTTTTTCATAGTTTTCCCAAGTTGGTACAATCGTAAAACGCTCTGAAATTTTCACGGGATGGTAATATTTTTTCCAAGCAGTGGCCCACTCTTCCTCGTTCACTTCACTGATCGTAACTTTGTTAGCTCCTAAATCAAAGTCGTAAACAAGCAGTCCATTAATTTCTTTTTTGATACCATCCACAGTTTCTGCTAAAAAGCTGTTAACTGGAAGATATGCTTTAATCACTACACCTTCTTCTGGGTAGTCTTCTACGTTTAAATCGTAGATTTCACCAAAAGTTGTATCTCTGTCTTTCACTAAATCAGCAGGATCTTCAATGACTACCCCGCTAGCTCCTGATTCATGTAAAATATGAGAGATGGGTTCAATTGCTTCTTGCGCTGTATGAATACAAATTTCAGACCATTTCATTGCTACCAACTTCATCCTTTCTGCCTTCAGTAATATAGGATTTTAAATATGAACATGACAGATGACAGGTTGGCAAAGTACCTTTACCAACCTGTCTCTGTTTACTATGAAAGACAATTATTCTCCTTTAATTGCTCGTTTTACTTTTGCAAAAAAGGAATCATGCTGCTCATCAACGGCTTCTTGACCGCTCAGTTCAGCGAACTCACGCAATAATTGTTTTTGTTTTTCTGATATTTTTGTTGGAGTTACAACTCGAACGTGAATATGCTGATCTCCTTGACCATATCCTCGTACGTTTGCCACACCTTTTCCTTTTAAACGGAATTTCGTTCCCGTTTGTGTACCAGCAGGAATCTTCAACTTCACCTTGCCGTGTAGAGTTGGTACTTCTACTTCATCACCTAGCGCTGCCTGAGCAAACGTTAAAGGCATTTCGCAGTAGATATCGTCTCCATCACGTTCAAAGAATTCATGAGTGCGCACGTGGAACACTACGTATAAATCTCCCGGAGGACCACCATTTACCCCTGGTTCTCCTTGAGCACTTACGCGCAGCTGTTGACCATCATCTACACCAGCTGGAATTTTAACATTAATTTTACGTCGTTTTGTTACTTTACCGTCACCGTGGCACGTTGCACATTTGTCTTTAATGATTTTTCCCGTACCATTACAATGATGACACGCACGTCGATTTACCACGCGGCCAAACGGCGTGTTTTGTTCAACGTTTAACTGACCTGAACCATTACAGTGCGAACATGTATCGACTTTTGTTCCAGGTTTTGCACCTGAACCGTGACATGTTTCACACGTTTCTTCACGTGGAATTTCAATTGTTGTTTCTTTTCCGAAAACAGCTTCTTCAAAAGAAAGTGTCATCGTGTATTGTAAATCGGCACCTTGTCTCGGAGCATTAGGGTCACGTCTGCGACCACCACCACCAAAGATCGAGCTGAAAATATCTTCAAAGCCGAAGCCGCCAAAGTCTGAGCCGCCTCCACCAAAGCCGCCAAAGCCTTGATTTGGATCAGTATGACCAAATTGATCGTATTGTGCTTTTTTTTGGTCATCACTCAATACTTCATATGCTTCTTTTACTTCTTTAAATTTGTCAGCAGCATCTTCCGCTTTGTTAATATCTGGATGATATTGTTTAGAAAGCTTGCGGTATGCTTTTTTTATTTCATCTTTTGTAGCGCTCTTACTGATACCGAGTACTTCATAGTAATCTCGCTTACTCATCAATACTCACTCCCGAATCGTTTCACATAAACGTAATTGTATCATTATTAATAATTCCATAGCAACATAAAAGTTACTTTCTATTGCTCCCGTGCACGCAGAGAGCCAAGTGAAAAACTTTCCCTTTCGCTTTTCCACGTTAAAAAAGTCAAAGCCAAGAAATAAGCTTGACTTTGACTTTTTAAAAAGATGTGAATCGCACTATGGCGTCATTCACGTTAGTCGTCAAGATGCATTATTTTTTGTCGTCGTTTACTTCTTCAAACTCTGCATCTACAACATCATCATTTTGAGCGCCTTGTTCACCTG
This sequence comes from Priestia sp. VA7, assembly GCF_055710015.1. Taxonomy (NCBI): domain Bacteria; kingdom Bacillati; phylum Bacillota; class Bacilli; order Caryophanales; family Bacillaceae; genus Priestia; species Priestia sp. VA7. Next base: position 340,178 of record NZ_JBVQPN010000001.1, on the reverse strand, counting down.
CTTGCTGAGCTTGTTGAGCTTGTTGAGCTTGCTCATACAATTTTACAGTTAACGCTTGAACGATTTCTTGAAGTTCATCTTTTTTCGCTTTGATTTCTTCAAGGTCATTCTTTTCAATCGCTGCTTTTAAAGCATCTTTTGCTTCGTTAGCTTTTGTTACTTCAGCTTCTTCTACTTTTCCTTCAAGATCTTTTAATGTTTTTTCAGTTGTAAACACTAATTGATCTGCTTCATTGCGTAGTTCCACTTCTTCTTTACGTTGCTTATCAGCATCTGCGTTTTCTTCCGCTTCTTTTACCATACGGTCGATTTCATCATCTGATAAACCTGTTGAAGATTTAATTGTAATAGCTTGCTCCTTGTTTGTACCTAAATCTTTTGCACGAACGTTTACGATACCGTTTTTGTCAATATCGAATGATACTTCGATTTGAGGTACTCCGCGTGGTGCAGGTGGAATATCAGTTAACTGGAAACGACCTAGCGTTTTGTTGTCTGCAGACATTGGACGCTCACCTTGAAGAACATGAATATCTACAGCCGTTTGGCTATCTGCAGCCGTTGAGAATACTTGTGATTTACTTGTTGGAATCGTCGTATTACGCTCAATTAGCTTTGTAAATACGCCACCCATTGTTTCGATACCTAGTGATAAAGGGGTTACGTCTAGTAATACAACGTCTTTTACATCACCAGTTAATACGCCACCTTGAATTGCTGCACCAAGTGCAACTACTTCATCAGGATTTACACCTTTATGAGGATCTTGACCAGTTTCTTTTTTGATTGCATCTTGTACCGCCGGGATACGAGTTGAACCACCAACTAAGATTACTTTATCAAGTTCGCTTGCAGAAAGACCTGCATCTTTTAAAGCTTGACGCACAGGAGCCATTGTACGCTCTACAAGACCTGCTGATAACTCGTCAAATTTAGCACGTGATAAAGATACCTCTAAGTGAAGAGGACCAGCTTCTCCAGCAGTGATAAATGGTAAAGAAATTTGTGTAGATGTTACACCTGATAAATCTTTTTTCGCTTTTTCAGCCGCATCTTTTAAACGTTGAAGCGCCATTTTATCTTTGCTTAAATCAACGCCGTTTTCTTTTTTGAATTCAGCTACTAAATAGTCGATGATTACTTGGTCAAAGTCGTCACCACCAAGGCGGTTGTCACCTGCAGTTGCGCGAACTTCAAATACGCCGTCGCCAAGTTCTAGAATAGATACGTCAAACGTACCGCCACCAAGATCATAAACTAAAACTGTTTGATCTTCATCTGTTTTTTCTAATCCGTATGCAAGTGCTGCTGCAGTAGGCTCGTTAATAATACGCTCTACTTCTAAACCAGCAATTTTACCAGCATCTTTTGTTGCTTGACGCTCAGCATCATTAAAGTAAGCAGGAACTGTGATAACAGCTTTTGTTACAGGCTCACCTAAATACTCTTCAGCATAACCTTTTAAATGTTGAAGAATGATAGCTGACATTTCTTGAGGCGTGTATTGCTTGCCTTCAGCTTCCACCTTATGGTCTGTACCCATATGACGTTTAACTGAAATAATTGTGTTAGGGTTTGTAATAGCTTGACGTTTCGCTACTTCCCCAACTTGACGCTCACCGTTTTTGAATGCCACAACTGATGGCGTTGTACGGTTTCCTTCTGGATTTGGAATTACTTTTGGTTCGCCGCCTTCTAATACAGCGACACAAGAGTTAGTTGTACCTAAATCGATACCAATGATCTTACTCATTGACAATGACCTCCTTCATAATATGTAGTGTTATTGATTCACTTTAACCATCGCAGGGCGGATGATTTTATCTTTTAATTTGTAACCTTTTTGAAGCTCTTCTACTACCGTGTTCGGTTCATATTCATCGTCTTCTACTTGCATCACTGCTTGATGCTCGTATGGATCGAATGTTTTCCCGACTGATTCAATTGCTTCAACACCTTCTTTTTGAAGTGCCTCTACTAATTGACGGTATACCATTTCTACACCTTGCAGCACAGATTTAGTTTGTTCGTCCGCTGTGTTAACTTGTAATGCACGTTCGAAGTTATCAAGTGCTGGTAAAATATCCGAAACTAATGATTGAGCACGGTATTTTTGAGCAGCTTCTGCATCGAGACGTGAACGACGACGGAAATTATCGAAATCAGCTTGTAGACGTAAGTAGCGATTCTCTTCTTCTTCAAGCTGTTGCTTTAATTGATCATTTTCTTGTTGAAGAGGGTTTACTTCCTCAGACACTTCAGCTTCAGTTGCTTCAGCAGCGTCTGTTTGAACTTCTTCAACCACTTCTTCGTTTTGTTCTTCTACTTGCTTTTCGTTTGACAATTCATTCACCTCCCTTAAATGTTTACACAAAATGTTTACACACATTTTCACATTTTAAACAACGTTTTTTATTTTATCACAGGGAAAGGATGGAAGTAATATATTCCACCCGATTCCTTTATTCTTTATACAAGTTTGTTAATACTTGAGACATATCTGATGACAGCAGTGTAAGCAAACTAATCACACGCGCATATTCCATGCGGGTCGGTCCCAGTATAGCAATTGTGCCAAGCTGTTCGTGACCAAAGGAATAACTAGCTGTAATTAAGCTGCACCCTACCATTTCATTCAATTTATTTTCATGACCAATTTTCACATGTATGCCAGCCTCATTTGGGCTTAACAGCTTATAAAACTGCTGTTCATGTTCAATAATGTTAAACAGCCCGCGAATTTTATTAAGATCATGAAATTCCGGCTGAGCAAACATATTCGTTTTGCCGCCAACTACTAATTTGCCATTCATGTTGAGCTTTAATGCATCATTGAGTATATCCATCGTCTGCTCATACCCTTGAATGTGGCTTTTTAAGAGCGTCGCTACTTCTTTGTACATTTTATCATGTAAATCAGTAATGCGAACGCCGATGAGCTTTTCGTTTAAAATGTTAACCATTTTTTCAATATCGGAAGGTTGAATACTGCTCGGCAGCGTAATCGTCCGACTTTCAACGTGCCCTGTATCGGTCACAATAATGGCAACAGCTGACTGAGCCGTTAAAGGTAAAATCTGCAGCTGTTTTAACTTATGGCTGACCGCTTTTGGTCCTAGCACAATAGACGTTAAACTCGTTAAATCAGATAAAATTTGCGCTGACTTTTGAACGAGCTGCTCCAGTTCTACAATGCGTTCAGCGAATACCGAACGCACCGTGGAAACGTCGCTTGCTTTCAAGTGCTGCGGGGACACTAGATGATCAACATAATAACGATAACCTTTCTCAGACGGAACGCGCCCTGAAGAAGTATGAGTTTTTTCAATAAATCCAAGTTCTTCTAGGTCTGACATCTCATTACGAATCGTAGCCGAACTAAAATTAAACTCTTCTTTCTTAGATAATGTTCGAGAGCCTACCGGCTGCGCAGATCGAATGAAATCATCAATAATGACTTGTAAAATTAATAACTGTCGATCAGTAAGCACGCTTCATCACCTCTGTTAGCACTCTAAAACTCTGAGTGCTAAATCTAATAATAAATTACCAAATCACTATAGCGATGTCAACGATTTGATATTAGATTATCCCAATAAAGGCTTGAAAAACTTCATTCCCCAAAAATCGACCATTGTGTGTTAAAAAGACTGAGCTATTGTCTTCACCCAGAAGTCCTTTCTCTTTGTATTCTTGAATAGGTTCTCCAAATACATCTTTTAATTCTCGATTGAATTTTTTCTTAAACTCCTCTTTTGAGACTCCTTTCGTTTTACGAAGGCCCAAAAACATTTCTTCTTCCATTTTTTCAGCCTCGGTCACGCTCACTTCATTGAGATATGCATTTCCGTTTTGCTCGACCGAATCAATGTACTTTTTTAATGGTCCAATATTTGCTCGTCTTATTCCGTCTATATAGCTATGTGCGCCTGCGCCAATTCCGTAATAATCGTCGTTGTTCCAATATGTTAAATTATGAATACTCTCGTAGCCTGGCTTTGCGAAATTACTGATTTCGTATTGATGAAAACCTTGTTTGTCCATTTCTTTCATAAGCAGCTCATACATCGCTGCTTCTTCTTCTTGAGCAGGCAACGGCAGCTTCCCCTTGTTCATTAGGTTATAAAATACCGTTTTAGGTTCAATAATCAACGAATAGGCAGACATATGCTCTACCTCTAATGAAAAAGCCGTTTGAAGCGTCGAAGAGAAATCAGCTACCGTTTGTTCTGGCAGGCTATAAATTAAGTCTAAGCTTATATTCGACATTCCAATCTTTCTCGCTTGCTCAACACATTCAAATACCTGTCTGTTTGAATGCACACGTCCAATTTTCTCCAATAATCTTTCATTAAACGTTTGTACACCAATGCTTAAACGATTCACGCCATAATCATGGAGAAGCTGAAGCTTTTCTTTTGTCAATTCATTCGGATTGGCTTCAAATGTAAACTCACCTTTTTCGTCATAAGGGAGGTACATACGAATCGATTCTAAAAAATACTCCAGCTGCTGTTCATCTAAGGCTGTGGGCGTTCCACCCCCAACGAATATCGTGTTTAAATTGGTTGTTGGATAACGTTCGACTGTTTGGTTCATTTCTTCTCGCATGCTTTCCAAATACGGCATAACGGGCTGATTTTTGAAAAACACTTTATTAAAGTCACAATAGTGACAAATATGATGACAAAACGGGATATGCAGATATGCTGCCTTCACCATGGACTTCCACCTCAATCACATTTATAAATGATAAAAATACCGCAGAGTCTCTCTGCGGTATTTTTATCTATGTTCGTTCACACTTATTTACAGCGCTCAAAACTCTTTACTATCGTATCAGATTAGCTTGATTTTCAAAACTAATTTGACATGTTAAATAATAGAATTTCAGCTATTAATCTTCGTCCATGCGAAGCACAGCCATGAATGCTTCCTGCGGTACTTCAACAGAACCAACCTGCTTCATACGTTTTTTACCTTCTTTTTGTTTTTCAAGAAGTTTACGTTTACGAGAGATATCTCCTCCGTAACATTTTGCTAAAACGTTTTTACGAATAGCTTTAATTGTTGAACGCGCGACGATTTTTTGACCGATTGCCGCTTGAATCGGCACTTCGAACTGTTGACGTGGAATAAGCTCTTTAAGCTTTTCTACAATGACTTTACCACGATCGTACGCCGAATCTCTGTGTACGATAAAGGACAGTGCATCGACCGTTTCGCCGTTTAAGAGAATATCCATCTTCACAAGCTTCGAAGGCTGATATCCAATAAGCTCGTAATCAAACGAAGCATAGCCTTTTGTATTTGATTTTAATTGATCAAAGAAATCATATACAATTTCAGCTAGTGGAATTTCATATACAATACTCACACGATTAGCATCCAAGTACTGCATATCAATAAAGTTGCCTCGCTTCTTCTGACAAAGCTCCATCACAGCACCTACATAATCGTTTGGTACCATCATCGTTGCCTTTACATACGGTTCTTCCACACGTTCAATCTTTTGTGGGTCCGGCATATTAGACGGATTATCTACAGACAGATGAGTCTCGTCTGTTAAATACACGTCATAAATAACGCTTGGAGCTGTTGTAATTAAATCAATTTTAAATTCGCGTTCAATACGTTCTTGGATAATTTCCATGTGAAGCAACCCTAAGAATCCACATCGGAAACCAAACCCTAAGGCCTGAGACGTCTCTGGTTCAAACTGAAGTGCAGAGTCATTTAGCTCTAACTTTTCTAGTGCTTCACGAAGATCGTTATACTTTGCTGTATCAATTGGATACAGTCCGCAGTATACCATTGGATTCAGACGACGATAACCAGGAAGAGGTTCACTTGCTCCATTTTTAGCAAGTGTAATCGTGTCCCCTACTCGCGTATCTCCAACGTTTTTAATAGCTGCTGTTAAAAACCCTACGTCGCCAACAGAAAGTTCATCTTTAGCAACGGCTTTTGGCGTTAACACACCTAGCTCCGTTACCTCAAACTCTTTTCCTGTTGCCATCATTTTAATTTTGTCGCCTACTTTTACTCGTCCCTGTACGATACGAATAGATGCAACTACACCTCGGTATGCATCATAAAATGAATCAAAGATTAGTGCTTGAAGCGGTGCATCTGGATCCCCTTCAGGAGCAGGAACTTTTTCAACAATTTGTTCTAAAATTTCTTCGATTCCAATTCCTGCTTTAGCTGAAGCTAATACAGCTTCCGACGCATCTAATCCAATTACGTCTTCAACTTCTTGACGCACTCGCTCTGGCTCTGCACTCGGCAGGTCAATCTTATTAATGACAGGTAAAATTTCAAGGTTGTTATCAAGCGCTAAATATACGTTTGCTAGTGTTTGAGCTTCAATACCTTGAGCTGCATCTACTACTAGAATTGCACCTTCACACGCGGCTAAACTTCGCGACACTTCATATGTAAAATCGACGTGTCCCGGTGTATCAATTAGATGAAAAGTATACTCTTCTCCATCTTTTGCTTTGTATTGAAGCTGCACAGCATTTAATTTAATGGTAATTCCACGTTCACGTTCCAAATCCATCGAATCTAAAAGCTGAGCTTTCATTTCTCGCTGTGTTAACGCATTTGTTTTTTCTAAAATACGGTCTGCTAATGTTGACTTACCGTGGTCTATATGAGCAATAATCGAAAAGTTTCTGATTTTCGATTGTCGTTTCAATCTTGCTTCTCTATCCATATTTTTTTCACTCCTACTGAAAATCGGCAAAATACACTAAACTAAATTATAACAACACATTCGTCAACATTCAATAAGCATTCCATTGGGGATTTTTCCATACAAAAAAGCAGAAAGAGATTCTGCTTTTAATTAAGAAGATGATGGATAGCCTTAAAAGCTTTTCCTATTGTACTTTTTACGCCTTCCGCTAAACTTTGACCTAGCGAGGAGAAAAAGTTAAAAGCCTTTCGTTTTTCTAGAAACTGCTGTTTTTCATCAATATTCACGACTTTTTTTGAACCTAAAACAGCAGCTTCCACCTGACCATCTGACGTTTTAGAAACATTAATAACATGTTCAATCGAAGGGTCATTATATCCCTTCATTTTAATCAACCCTTGCTGAGCCGTCTGCATCCCTAAAAATACAATGCACAGTAAAAAAATGGTTAGCACTACTGATTTTAAAGTAAATTTAATCATATTATTAGGCCCCTTACTTCTTTATCTTCTGTAGTACTAACCATTATGACTATATTGTGAAGAACTCATTCATCTAAAAGCGTATTAATGAGTATATGCCCCAAAGTTCTCTTGATCCACTTCATGATGCAAAGCAGCGTTAAGTCCTCCTGCAACTACATTAGCCATATCTTCAATAAACATATCCACTTCTTTTGGCGTAACCATCAAATTATGGCCTAAAGGTGCAAGCACTTCATGAATAAGACGTCTTTTTTCTTCATCGTGAAGGGTGCCAATCATACCGAGATATGTTTGACGCTGCTCTTCATTAGGTAAATCATCCTCCGTGAGCTTCTTTTTTTCTCCAAACGTCATACCAGACGGAAGCAGCGACTTAGACGGCTTTCCCTGCTCTTTCATTTCTCGGCCAAAATGTTTTAAGATAAAGTCAATTGTATCGCTTGTAATGGAAACAGCATCCACCACCGTTGGAATACCTATTGCAATAACTGGAATGCCAAGTGTTTCATAACTGATTTCTTTGCGTTTGTTTCCAACCCCAGACCCCGGATGAATACCTGAATCTGAAATTTGAATGGTAGCATTTACCCGTTCAATCGAACGAGCGGCCAGCGCGTCGATTGCAATGATAAAATCTGGATTCACTTTCTTTACAACGCCAAAGATAATATCACTTGTCTCAATACCCGTCATTCCCATTACTCCCGGAACAATGGCGCTAACGGGTCTAAAGCCATCTTGCACGCTTTCAGGCTGTAGCTCAAACAAATGTCTTGTAATCAACAAATTATCTACTGCCTTTGGTCCAAGCGCATCTGGTGTAACACTTAAGTTTCCAAGACCCACTACAAGACAGCTAGCATCATCTGGAATGTTGAGGCTTTTAATAAAAAAATTCAGCTCTTTAGCAAATACTTCTTCCATGGCCTCTTGCTTTTCAGTATCCTGTTCGCGAATGCCTACCGATTCAAGGGTTACATATCGGCCTTTTTTCTTACCGATTGCTTCTGCGCCTTCTTCCGTAATTTCTACCATTGAAATTTTGACACCTTGTTCTTCTTTTTCTTTTACAATTACGCCTTTGATTTCTGACTGATTATTCGGTTTAGGCTGATTTTCTAACGCTATGTCTTTTGCTTCGACGGCTAAATCCGTGCGCACGCTATATTGACTTAAATTAAGTTCTTTTTCCATTTCTTAACCTCCTAGACAATCTTTGTTGAAATTATTGTCACCGAGGACTGGCAGATTCATGCATTTAAGAAATGAAAAGTGGAAGGAAGGGCGCAATATCAGCTACAAGCTTTTAAAGAGAGCTCTGTCATATAAAATTCCTTTTCAAGGCTATTGCATTCTGTCCTTGTGTTTGATAAAATATCTTTTGTTCTTATTGTGAAGAATGTCGAGTTCTATATAATCTCGATTGTTATCATTTCGGGAGGTGAAACGGATGCCAAACATTAAATCAGCTATCAAACGTGTAAAAACTACTGAAGCTCGCCGTGCTCATAACATTCAAGCTAAATCAGCTATGCGTACTGCAATCAAAAACTTTGAAGCTTTAGTTGAAAACAACGATGTAGATAACGCAAAAGCAGCATTTGCTGTTGCTTCTAAAAAATTAGACAAAGCTGCACAATCTGGTATTATCCACAAAAATGCTGCAGCTCGTCAAAAATCTCGCTTAGCAGTAAAACTTAACGGTTTATCTGCATAATTGAGACAAAAACGATCCCATTAGGATCGTTTTTTTATTGCGCTCTTTTTAATAAAAACAGCTGTAAAATAAGCGCTTTATCCATTTTCCCCGTCTTCATTTCATAATCTGCCTCTGCTAAATCCTTTAAAATTTCTTTAAGCTGCTGTTCCTCAAAACTTCTGCTCTGCTGCAAAGCAATTTTCACACGAAACGGATGAACCTTAATCGTTTGAGCAATTTGCTGCTGACCGTACCCTTGACTAGACAGCTGCTTCGTATGATAAATCAAACGAAACTGCGTCGCTAACAAAGATAAAATTTTAATAGGCTCTTCGTTATTACGCAGTAAATCCTGATACATATTTAAAGCAGTAGAAACCTTTCGCTGAATAACAGCGTCAATAAGCGTAAATACATTTTGTTCAAGCGTTTTTGCCACAAGCTTAAGCACAACTTCTTTTGTAATGACTCCGTCTTGTCCAACGTATAATACCATTTTTTCAATTTCATTTGTTACAAGCGTTACATTAAGACCCACAAGCTGAATAAGCAGCGTCACAGCATCTTCATCCATATTCACTCCATCTTTTGAAAGTAAATTATGAATCCACTGCTTCATTTCTTTTTCACCAAATTCGTTCGCTTCAATGTAAGCTGCTTGTTTTTTTAATAATTTTGTTATTTTTTTTCTTTCATCCAGCTTTTCATAAGGGGCTAGTAGAATTAACGTTGAAAAAGACGGGGGCTGCTCCACATATTGCTGCAGTTTTGCTAGATCATGCTCGACTTTATCTTTCGATTTTTCAGCCGTTAAAAACGCTGCATTTTTCGCAACCACTACACGCTTGTCTCCTAAAAAAGGAAGCGTTTCAGCATCTTCTAGAACTTGATCAATCGATGTTTCTTCTAAATCGTATAGTGACAAGTTAAATTCTTTATCTTCTTCATTTAACGTATAGTCGACGATTTTATCTCTAATCTTTTTACTCATAAATGCATTGACCCCGTGTATTAAATAAACGGGGGCTATATTATTTTTGGTAATACTTTTTAAGCTATCAACTGCCAACGTATATACGCTCCTCTTTTTTATTCATCTATATTGATTATGTATAGTTACTGATAAACAAAATACAATTTCTATCGTAAAGGTGTTATGAGTTTTTGGCAACAATACAAAAGGAATTGCCTTAAAACGACAATTCCTCAGTTTATGATAAACATTAACAATATAAGCCCTAGGTTACTTATTTGTTAATGATTAAACCCTTATCTCTATTTTCTCCTCATGCTCGTAAAGTATAGTTGTTAACTGTTGTCAGTTTGTGAAAACGCTTTTAAATTGTCTAGATTTTTAAAAAAAGTTAGATTATACTGTAAACAGGAGGGGTGTTAATGAACCAATTTGAAGAAAGTGTCCAAAGTAAACGCAACGACGCTGTCGATTCCGCCGTAGGATTTGGTGTTTCATTTGGCTTTTTCACTGCCTTATTTGTTATTGCAACTGTGATTCACTACTTGGGTTCGTAAAATTGCTTCAAGGCTGCTTCTTAGCAGTCTTTTTTAGTTCGTTTTTCTTACTATAGACTATGGAAGTTGCTGCGAAAACGTTCCTGACTTTTTTGTAAATTCATACATTACCCCACCATCTTCATCCGTTCGATAAATATACACTCCGTAGCTTTTCAGAAGCTCTAATATTTCTTGATGAGGATGACCATAACGATTTTTTTGCCCCGCTGAAACAAGCGCTACTTTAGGATTTAAATGTTGAACAAACTCTTCTGAAGTTGAAGTTTTACTGCCATGATGCCCAACTTTTAATACATCTGCTTTAAGGTTTGGAAAGTCTTTCAATATTCTTTGTTCTCCTTCCTTTTCTAAATCTCCGGTGAATAGCCATCTTAAATTTCCTAACTTAGCGTCTATTACAATTGAGCCGTTGTTGCTCGTTTCTTCGAAACCTGTCGGAGAAATAATCTGAAATAACACACCTCCTTCTTGCCAGCTATCTCCTTGTTGAACAATTTGAACAGGCACGCTTTGTTTTTGAGCAGCGATCACCAAGCCATTCTCTACATCATTTAATTCAGCTTTTTTCCCAAGCACCAGCTCTCCGACAGCCACTTGTGAAAATAAATGCTGTGCCGCCCCTGCGTGATCATAATCGCCGTGTGTAATAATCATTTTATCTACCCTTGTTATTCCTTTTGAATGCAAAAAGGGAACAAGTACATCTTCTCCCACGTCAAAAGAAGAACGACGTTTTTGCCATAGTTCTTTTGGAAATGAAACGGTTCCTCCGGTATCGATCATATACACACCTTTTCGATAAGGAAGCTCAATGATAAAGCAGTCTCCTTGTCCTACATCGACCATTGTGACCGTTCCTTTTGGATTCAAATAAGGATACATACATTGTGCGGCTAACAATGCCACGAGAAGAAACATATAGCGAACGAAAAATTCTCCTTCTTCGAACGCCACAAATAAAGCATAAATGCATAAGTACATGCCCAAAAACAGCACAATGTGGGGTTTTCCCGTTACAAAATCAGCGGGAATCCACTCAAAAGAGCCAAGCAATTTTTCACAAAAAAGTAAAAGAACATGAAGAATCTGCTCCAGCAGTTCACTCACTCCCGGCAAGAAGATACGAACAAAAAGAATGAGCAAACAAAGAGGTAATATAACAAGAGAAAACAGCGGTACAAAAACCATATTTAATGGCAAACTGAGGAGAGATACTCCATAAAAATAGTACAACAATAAAGGAAGTGAACTGACTTGTGCAATCGCTGAAACAACCATGAGCTGGCTGAAAGAAGAATGAAAACGAGGTAAAATCGTCTGACTCGATAAAATCAATGCAAAACTAACGGCAAAAGAAAGCTGAAACCCTACATCAAATAAATAGTACGGCTTAAAAAGCAGCATGGCTATAAAAGCAAGGCTGATGCTATCAACCAAAAGAATTTTTCTTTGTATTTTTATCGATATAAGCATCAGCATACTCATAAAAACAGCTCGGACAACTGAAGCGCTGCCACCGGCCAAAACCATGTATACAGGAAGAAGCAAAAGTAAAAGCGTAATGGCTCGCTCGCGCGTTATTCCAATCCGAATGAGCAAATAAAAACACATTGCTGTCAGCAGTCCAACATGAAGACCTGATATGGCAAGCAAGTGTATTAAACCAAATTGCTGATAGCGCTTGATACTCTCTTCTTCGATGCCGGTGCGCTCGCCGTAAATTAGTGCCTGCATAAACCCAGCGCCTGGATCCGACATATTTTGTTGAATATAATTAATTCCTTTTTGACGAATAAAGGTAAGGTACGTAAGTGGAGTTAGAGTGGGGAGCTGGCATTTTACCAAATCAAGTCTCTTGACGTTAAGCTGCCAATGAATAGACTGATGGTACAAATATTGCTGATAATCAAATGCATGAAGGTTGCGAGCAGGTGAAGGAGAAGTTAATTGCCCCGCTAGTTGACAAACTTGATGAATCGTTAGCTTTTCGAGCTGCTGTTTCTCTTCCAACGTTTTTAGTTTATAAAAAGCCATGACCTCTTCATTTTGAACCGTAAACTTAAAAGTAAGTTTGTCGCCGTCACTATGCGGCACAGATGAAATTTCACCTGTAAAAGAAGAAGATTCAGTTAAAAGAACCGTTTTGTTATGCTTATTTGTCTCAGCTAATAGGTAGACGCACAAAACACTCAACAGTGCAGAAGTAATAACCACTTTCCTCGGACATTGTAGCCATTGAAAAATGAAAAGCACGATTAGCAAAAACAGGCTTACAGCGGAATGATTATCATATACATATAAAGCTAGCATCATGCTAAAAGCACAGTAAATATAATATCCTTTCACTTTTAGCTCCTTTCTTCTTAAAAGAAAGAGGCTTCTTACTGTTACCAAGTAAAAAACCTCTTTTACCTTTAATTTGCCGTAAACAAAGCGAGAGCTTCACGCTGTAAATTCATCACTTCTGCTTCGTCCGCTCCGCTTTTTTCTAAACGAGCGAGAACATCCGTCACAAATTGAAGCTTTTCTTTACTTTTTAAGTCAATGATTGCGTCATCAAGTTCAACTTTTGCTGTTTTCACTCCCGCCTGTTGAAATAACTCAACAGCATACGGATGATTTTTGTAATCATTAGCGTAATATACTGTTTTAATTCCCGCTTGAATAAGGGCTTTACAGCAGTTTAAACACGGAAAATGCGTGACGTATACTTCCGCATCTTCTGTTTTCACACCAAACTTAGCACACTGCAAGAGTGCATTCACTTCTGCATGGACAGTTCTTACACAGTGTCCATCAATCACATAACAGCCTTCGTCAGCACAATGCACGCCTCCGCTGATCGAGCCGTTGTATCCTCCAGCTATAATACGTTTATCACGCACCACTGTAGCCCCAACAGCCAGACGTTCACAAGTGCTTCTTAAGGCTAGCAAATGGCTTTGTGCCATAAAATATTGATCCCATGAAATCCGGTTCATCTCATTCCCTACCTTTTTATTTAAAACTCAATAATTATAATTATACTTGTCTCTTTCATAGTGTAGCGTTTCTTTTCCTTTTTCGTCAATAAGTCTCTACTGTACCGTAATTTGAGCTTTGATTTTTTCTAGCGACTTCTCGCCAATACCTGATACTTGCCCCAAATCCTCTACTGTTTGAAACAAGCCATTTTCCTCTCGATATGAAACGATGGCACTCGCTTTTGAAGGTCCAATTCCATTTAGCGTTTGCAGTTCATCAGTGTTCGCTGTATTGATATTAACCAGGGGCTGATCATTTGAAGTTCCTGAGGAAGAGATTGAAGAAACTGGAGATGAAGGCGGGATTTCTTCTCCAGCAGCTGGAATGTAAACAGCCATTTCATCTTGTAGCTTGCTAGCTAAATTGAGCTGTCTTAAGTCCGCCTCTTTCGTAGCGCCTCCGGCTTGTGCTAGAGCATCTTTTACCCTTGCGTCTTTCGGAAGCTGGTATACACCAGGCTTCTGAACAGCTCCTTTAATATCCACCATAACAAATGGGGAATCTTGGCTCGAAATTACTTGATCAGACGACTCTCCTTCTTTTCTTGCAGCAGAAGATTCTGCCTTTATCATATCTGAGGTTTGAAGAGAACTTTCCGATTTCTCTCCGCCTGTGCGATAGATATAAAAAGCCAACCCAATTGCTAAACAAATACAGCCAATTAGCCATTGTTTTTTTGAAAAAGTCAAATTGTACACTCCTTTGAATTTTGAAGTAACGTCATAAATTCCATTACGTCTTCATAGTGTTTAGAAGAAAAGGCTTTTGAAGGAGGGAATGAATCAGTGAACATAGGGTTTATCGGAACAGGAAACATGGGGAAAATATTAATTGATGCGTTTATTGAATCAAAAGCCGTACGTCCTTCTAAAATTACTATTATGAATCGCACAAAAAAAAGAGCCAAAGAGATTCAACAGCAGCATAAAAAAATTAATGTTGCTGATACAGCTGAAGAAGTTGTTCACGCATCCAAAGTCATTTTTATTTGTGTTAAGCCATTGGATATTCACCCCCTTTTAATAAAATTAGAACCACTGCTGACGAAAGATCATTGCATTGTATCCATTACCAGTCCAATTAGCGTAGAACAAATCGAACGCCTCATTCCGAGTCAAGCAGCTAGAATTATCCCTAGCATTACGAATCGGGCATTAGCAGGTGTTTCTCTTTTCACGTTTGGAGAAAGATGTACGCCTTTTTACCAAAATTATTTACATGAATTATTTTCATCTATGTCAAAGCCTGTGGCTATTGATCAAACGATTACGCGTGTATCATCCGATATCGTAAGCTGCGGTCCTGCATTCTTCAGCTTTTTGCTTCAACGCTTTATTGATGCAGCAGTTCAAGAAACAAATATTTCTGAAGAAGAAGCTACCGTCATGGCCAGTGATATGATTATTGGAATGGGAAAACTGTTGGAAAAAGAAATATTTACGCTTCCTACCTTGCAGGATAAAGTATGCGTAAAAGGCGGTGTAACCGGAGAAGGTATTAAAGTTTTAGAAGCTGAACTCGGAGAGATGTTTGTGCACGTCTTTCAAAAAACACATGAAAAATTTGACGAAGACATTGAGCTTGTTCACAATCAGTTTGATAGTCTTATTCCATAATTTCTGTAGAAATCCTGCTTTGAAACAAAAAAAGAAGCCTCTACTCGGCTTCTTTTTTTTGCGCAGAGAAAAAGATGCGCTCACTGTTTGAAGTAGGCTCACTCATTTTGAAATCTGCACTTACTTCTATATTTATAAAACCAGCTTCGCTCAGCCATGATTGATAATCGTCAATCGACCAAGTGCGCTGAGTATGCACCTCATCAAAGCGATGATATGCATCCATTTCTTCATCATAAGCAAAAAACGTAATATCATGCTCTACGCGCGTGTCTGTATCGTCATAGGTGCAGTTCCAAATATATGACACGTCTTCATCTACGTAAGAAAAAGATTGATTTCCAAATACGTCTTTCATCTTGTGCACTGAATGAACATCAAATATAAAGAGCCCACCTGGTTTTAAGTGCTTATATACACGTTGAATGGTTTCTTGAACTTCTTTATCACTTTGCAAATAGTTCAAAGAATCACAAAAGATTACTACACAGTCGAACTCTTTCAATAACTCAAGTTCCGCCATGTTTTGCTGAAAAAGAGATAGCGTTAACCCTGCTTCTGCCGCCTTTTCCTGGGCTACCATAAGCATATCATCAGACAAATCAACGCCTACTACGGAGAAACCTTCTTGTGCAAATCGAACGGAGAGTTCTCCCGTGCCGCAGGCAAGGTCTAATATACTGTCAGGCTTTTTTTTCGCTTTTGCCACCTGCTGATTAAAAAATTCAGCCCAATCGTCATACGGAACGTCTGCCATTAGCTGATCATATACGTAGGCAAATTCTCCGTACCTGCTCATAGCTGTAGCTCTTCTGAACTTACAAATGGTGCATCTCCCCATAAGCGTTCTAAGTTATAATATCCGCGCTCATCTTTATGGAAAATGTGAACCACAACATCTCCAAGATCAACAAGAACCCACTTAGCCTGCTCAAATCCTTCTAAACGCTTCACAGAAATGCCTTTTTCGTGTGCTTTTTCTTTAATTTCACGAGCGATTGCCTGCACTTGTTTATCTGAGTTACCGTGACAAATAACAAAATAATCTGCCACAAGTGAGATTCCTTCCATATTTAACGCTACGATATCGATTGCTTTTTTATCGTCGGCTGCTTCTACAACAAGAGATAGCAATTCACGTTCAGTCATGTGTTTGACCTCCTAAGATTAAATCATTATATGTCATCATCGTATCGGGATAAACGGCCTGATGTTTCGTCATTAAAAAAGAAATGGTGTTTTTCAGTGATTGAATAAGTGCTGCATTTAAGTCCGTTTTAGCTAACTCCCGCACTTCATCAACACCTGGAAATCTTCTTCCGGGTTCAATGTAATCAGCAACGTACACAATTTTTTCAAGTAACGTCATGCCAGGTCTTCCGGATGTATGGTAAGCAATCGCATCCAATACTTCCTTATCCGTAATCCCTACTTCATTTCTCACTAAAAACGCGCCTACTGGAGCATGCCATAATTCGGTATTGTATTCCAATAAAGAAGGGCTCATGTTTTGATCAATAATAATTTGCTTCATCTCTTCCTTTGGACGAAATTTGGCGTAGTCATGAAAAATAGCAGCCAGTTCTGCTTTTTTTTCGTCTGCTTCAAAACGCTTAGCTAATTCAATTGCTGTTTCCATTACCCCGACAGTATGAATATAACGGCGTTCTGTTAACTGTTTCTTTACGATTTCTAATGCCTCAGTTCGATTCATATAATTGATTCTCCTCGATATATTGTTTAACACTAGCAGGTATAAAATAACGAATGGTTTCTTTCTTTACTACTCGTTCGCGAATAAAGGAAGAGGAGACATCAAACTGCGGAACTTCTACTTCTTTTATCGGGTAAGGGGACGTAATGGTATACCCCGGGCGTTTTACACCTACAAATGTAACCAAATTGACTAATTCATCAATTTCATACCACTTCGGCAAATATTCTACCATATCAGCACCAACGATGAAATGAAACTGATACGTTGGATATTTCTCCGTTAGTATTCTCATCGTATCGTATGTATATGAAGGCTCTTTGCGCTCAAATTCGATCGGCTGCAGGGTAAATTGATCATGTTCTTCAATAGCTAGCTTTAGCATGTGTAAACGATGATATGGCTCAATAGGCTCTTTGATTGTTTTATGAGGTGGAATGTACGACGGCATGAACCATATCTCATCTAATTTCAAGGCATGCAAAACCTCATTTGCCATCATTAAATGCCCCAAATGAGGCGGGTTGAATGTTCCACCTAAAATTCCAATACTCTTCAACAATCCCCGACTCCTTTAATTTACTTCATTTTTAAATAGAGCGGGTTTCCCCGCTCTATTTCATTTCACTTTTGGAAGCATTAACTGCTTATTTTCGCGTGATTCTTTATATAATACAATTGTATTTCCAATCACTTGTACAAGCTCTGCTTTTGTTCCTTTTGTTAATCGAGCAGCAACCGTATCACGATCTTCGTCACAGTTTTGCAGAATGCTTACTTTTAATAATTCTCTTGCTTCTAATGCATCAGCAATTTGACCAATCATATTTTCGTTGACTCCACCTTTTCCTACTTGGAAAATTGGATTTAAATGATGTGCTTTTGAACGTAAAAAACGTTTTTGTTTACCTGTTAACATAAAAACCTCCGTTGTATCTTATCTCTTAGTTAGTGTTGAAAGAACAATGTGTTCCATTGCCTCTTCGTCAGGACGGACGTTCGTCCACTTTTCAAATGCAAGTGCACCTTGCAGTACAAACATACCGACACCGTTATGAGTGCCTGCCCCTTTTGCTTCAGCCTCTTTTAAAAGCTTTGTTTTTAAAGGGTTGTAAATAATATCGCTGACTACGGCTTCTTTTTGCAATAAAGTAAGTGCTAATGGCAGCTCATCCACGTTAGGATACATTCCCACTGAAGTGGTATTAATAATAATATCGAATGTATCTAATTGTTTTTCTGCATCAGAAATAGACATCGCCGCCGTTTTCGTCGAAAAAGGCAGCTCGTTAGCTAATACAGCTGCTTTTTCGACGGTACGATTGCATATCGCAATTACCTCGGGAGCATGCTGAGCTGCAATTGTATAAAAAATAGCTTTTGCGGCTCCTCCAGCTCCAATAATTAAAATTCTTTTTTGGGATAAGCTTCCTTCTACTGCTTTGAGTAAAGACGTCACATACCCCTCTCCGTCGGTATTGTATCCAATATAACGGCCATCTTGATTAACAACTGTATTTACAGCGCCAATTGCCTTTGCTAATGGATCGACTTCATCCAAATGCTTCATAATATCAACTTTATAAGGAATAGTGACATTAAATCCTTGAATGTTTTTATCTTTTAGCTCTCCAATGGCTGACTCAAAATGAACAGGTTCAATTGGAAAAGCTTCATAATGAGCATCCATATTCAGACGTTTAAAGGCATCATTTTGCATCAATGGCGATAGTGAATGCCCAAGCGGATAACCAACTAGCCCATATAATGTACTCAAGATTTTTTCCCCTTTTTGTTTAAATTAAAGAATCGCGCACAAATACGCCGACTCCTTTTGGTGCATGCGCCACAACTTTTGAACCTGACTCATTAACCGTCACCCAGCCCAGCCCTGAAAAAACAATATCCGTTTTTTCATTTTTTATTGTAAATTCATGTGCAACCAGTTCAGGAAACTCATCCATTTGCTCTGGGCGCGGCGGCTGAAGCAGTTCACCTGCTTGCTTTTCATACAACTCATCTGCTTTTTCAAGCTTCGTACGATGGATATGCAAATCGTTTGATACATAACATGTTAATGACTTGCGGCCTCCTTGTACATAATCTAAGCGCGCCAGTCCTCCAAAGTATAACGTTTGCCCTTCATTTAGCTGATAAACCTTCGGCTTTATTTCCTTTTTAGGAGAAATCAGCTTTAAGTCTCGTTTATCTACATAGTGAGCCATCTGATGGTGATTAATAATACCAGGCGTATCATATAAAGATGCGCCGTTATCAAGCGGGATATCAATCATATCCAGCGTTGTGCCCGGATATTGAGATGTAGTAATAATATCTTTTTCTCCCGTTACTTCTTTAATAATGGCATTGATAAATGTTGATTTACCAACGTTTGTACATCCCACAACATATACATCTTTACCTTCGCGATAATGTTCAATGGCTTCGGCAATTTCTCGAATTCCTTGTCCTTTTTGCGCGCTCATGAGGAACACATCCACTGATTTTAGCCCAAGCTCTTTCGCTTCTCGCTTCATCCAATGAATTAGTTTATTTTTCTTTATAGACTTTGGCAGTAAATCTGCTTTATTTCCCACTAAAAGAACCTTGTTATTTCCAACAAATCGATGCAAACCAGGTAACCAGCTGCCGTTAAAGTCAAAGATATCTACAACTTTTACAACTAAACCGTCCGTTTGACCAATTCCATTTAAGATTTTTAAAAAATCATCGTCTGTTAAAGAAACATCTTGTACTTCATTATAATGCTTCAAGCGAAAGCATCGCTGGCAAATAATAACTTCTTTTTCTAGTGCTGATTTTGGAGCATAGCCTAGTTCATCCGGTCGTTCTGTTTGAATCTCCACTCCGCATCCTACGCACTGTAATTTTTCTTCACTCACGTTTTAATCCTCCCAGTTAATCATACCTTTTCGTTTCATCCAACCTAGAATTCTTCGTTCCATTTTACGGTTAAATTTCGTTACAAATCCATCTGTTTGCGCAACTGGTACAACCAAAACCGTATATACGCCGAGACGATTTCCTCCTAATACATCCGTTAAAAGCTGGTCACCAATAACTACAACCTCATCTTTTTGCAGCTCCATATCACGAAGAGCTCTTCTAAATGCTTTACGCATCGGTTTGCGTGCTTTATATACAAATGGAAGTCCAACTGGATCTGAAAACAGCTTGACTCGTTTCTCCACATTATTCGATACAATCGTAATTTTAATTCCACTATCTTTCATTAACTGAAACCACTCAATTAATTCCGGAGTGGCATCAGGGCGATCCCATTCTACCAACGTGTTATCTAAGTCGGTAATAATTCCTTTTATTCCGCGCTCTTTCAAATCGTCTGGCTTAATTTGAAACACGTTTTTCACATGTTCATTTGGTAAAAAAAGTTTCAACACGTATCATGCACCTCGAATATATAGTTACATACTAAAATTAACGCCGTCTATCATTATAACGACTTCTTGTTATTTTCCAACCTAAAATTTTATTCTCTTCAAAAACAGGTCTTTTCTTAGTATAAAGGATATGCCTTGTGAATGCTTTAACTTTATACAGAAAGTTATTGACAAAAGGTAGCAAACCTCTATTTGTTCGTAGGCTTACGATATATTCACTCTCTGCAAACTTAAAATAAAAAATAGTGCAGAAAACGTTTATTACTTATCAAATAGGGTAAGGGGTAAACAAATTCTGTTAAAAGTTTTCGACAAAAAATGATAAGCCTAATTATGTGGATAAGTTTATACACATTATCCTCTGTTATAGTTCAGCAATTAATGGTAATTATAAACAACATACCCACATTTTATCCACCGAAAGCTGTGGATAACAGAACGATTGTTCCTTTATTTGATTCATGTTAGATTATAAATAAGGAATTTAGTAGCATTTAAATATAACTTTTTAGGATATTTATTTTAGTAGGAGGTGGCGGCAATCTTATGAGAAAATTATCAGATGAGCTGCTTATTGAATCATACAGCAAAGCAACCGAACTGCAATTAAGCCCTGATTTTATAAAATTAATTGAAGAGGAAATTGAAAGAAGATCATTAAAGATTAGCATACAAATTCCTTCTTAACGAATAAAAGAGCCTTCTTAATAAAAGAAAGCTGCATCTTCATTTATCTATCTACTCTTTTATTATATAGGCTCTATTTTTTCAAATGAGCAATTGGTTCTCCATACTTTACATAAGAACCTGAGTGAACGTTAGAATCAAAAGTGATTGAGTTCTTCTCAAATAATAAAATGACAGTCGAACCAAACGTGAAGTAAGCCATTTCTTCCCCTTTTTCCACTACTTCTTTTTTAGAAACCGCTTCAATGCTGTTGATAAACATGGCTCCTACTTTTACCATCAGCATGTGACCATTTTCAAATGTTAACTCCGTGAGCTTCCGGAAATTTTTCACCAGCGGTTCTTTCCCGTACTTGATTCCTAATGAATTTACTGGATAAGACTTTTGTCCAACAGTCCACGTATTCCCCACTTGGGCTTTAAGAGGACTGTGAATGCGATGATAGTCTTTCGGACTAAGATAGAGAATAATAAACTGTCCTTCTATATATTTTTCAAGAATGAGATCATTTGAAACCATTTCCTGTATAGAATAAGGTTTGTTTTTTACAATCATTTCTTTTTGAGGCGTAATGACTCCATATGCTTCTATCTTTGCATCTACAGGACTGACAACGCTGTCTTTCTGCTGATCGACCGGACGGGCAGAAGGATTCAAACGGCGAATAAATAGCTCGTGTAAGGTTTGATAGTGATGCAGAGGCTTGTCCATTTCTTCTTTATTTACTTTAAAAACTTTTGTATAGGAGGGTATAACAAACCGACTCCATTTAGAGAAAGTGAATTTTCGAATGAGCTTCGATGATCCTTGATGATTCGTAAGCTCAATAAATGTTCGATACAGGTGCTGCAACAATAATTTTACCTCCACATACTGAATAGTTCTTTACTAGAATAAGGTTTGCGTCTACAATGAAATTACCATTATTTTTACCTTTAGTTCATTCCATCCTTTAAAGGAGTGAGGAAATTGTTTTTATTAGAGTATCTAGATCATACAATTAAAAAGCTGAGATCCCAAGCAGCAAACTCCTTAACGATTGTTAATTTAAGTTTAGGAAGCTTTGCTATTTTATTTGTCATGAAAAATGAATTGAACTTAAGTTTATTACTAATTTTTTTAGCAGCGTTAGCAGACCGATTCGACGGCATGGTAGCCAGAAAGCTGCAAATTGAATCTGAACTTGGAAAACAACTGGACTCCATGTGCGATATTATATCATTTGGCATCGCTCCAGCTCTACTACTTTATCAAAGTATTTTGTCTCACTTTGGTGCTGCAGGTTCAATTGTTACCATCTGTTACATTGCTTGCGGAGCACTTCGTCTTGCCCGCTTTAACATCACAGAAAATACTGGGTATTTTACAGGGCTCCCTATTACCGCAGCAGGTTGTTTATTAACTCTTAGCTACTTGGGCGTCCCTTATTTGCCTTCACACTTTTATATGTTTTTAATTATCGTACTCGCTTGCTTGATGATTAGTACTTTCAAGCTAAAAAAAGTGTAGAGCTCCATTTACTTTTGCAGAGGAATATTATCGTCTTGCTTCTTTTCTTAATTATAGAATAAATCATCTTCTTTAAGAAACAAAGCGAAAATTCCTTAAGAATTCTTAAAAATGAATGGTTCTATTCGGTAGGATATGTCATCTAAAAAAACTCATGCGCATGCATGAGTTTTTTTAATACCAGCAGCTAAAAAACCAATAGAAGCTTCCGAAAATTAATAACAGGACAAACAGAACAATCAACAATCCAAGTCCCCAGCCGAAGCCTCCTCCACATGGGTAAGCTGGATAATTAGGATAACAGCAGCCTCCGTAACCGTACATACTTTCCCTCCTTACACTATGAACTACTACTAGCGTATGTACATACCTTTTCCCTGTATAGGCTGGTAACTATCTATAAAGAAAAATCTGTGGACTTTTTCAAACTCTCTTGTCCCCGGGGGGAATTTTAAACGTACAGGCAAAGACATCCTTCTTTTTACATATAGTGTAATGTTAGTCTCTCACAAGTTGATATCCCCTTATGGAGGTGAAGAGATGTCTGCATTATTTACCGCACTAGGCTATTTCTTTAAAGAATTGGTTTTCCTTGTTTCCTACGTAAAAAACAATGCCTTTCCTCAACCCTTGTCTGCTGCTGAAGAAAAGAGATATTTATCTTTAATGGAACAAGGAGATCAAGAAGCGCGAAACCTTCTTATCGAACACAATCTCCGGCTCGTTGCGCATATTGTTAAAAAGTTTGAAAACACGGGAGAGGATGCGGAAGATTTAATTTCAATTGGGACAATCGGTTTAATTAAAGCAATCGAAAGTTATTCGCAGGGAAAAGGAACAAAATTAGCTACTTATGCCGCACGATGTATTGAAAATGAAATATTGATGCACTTGCGAGCGCTCAAAAAAACAAAAAAAGATGTGTCTCTGCATGATCCAATTGGTCAGGATAAAGAAGGAAATGAAATCAGTTTGATTGATGTATTAAAATCAGAATCAGACGATGTAATTGATATGATTCAACTAAATATGGAATTAGAAAAAATAAAAGAATACATCGATATTCTCGATGATCGGGAAAAGGAAGTAATTGTTGGTCGCTTCGGTTTGGATCTGCAGGATGAAAAAACCCAGCGAGAAATTGCAAAAGAATTAAATATTTCAAGAAGTTATGTTTCGCGAATTGAAAAGCGAGCGCTCATGAAAATGTTTCACGAATTTTACAGAGCCGAAAAAGAGAAAAAAAAGAGCGGAAAGAAGGAGAATTAATCCTTCTTTCCGCTCTTTTTTTAAAATAATTTCCAAATAATAATCCGTAGCAAACACATCATTACTCCCCCTACTAATCATTTAGGTGGAATCTTTCTCCACAAGCAGCCATACAACGATATATCCTTTTTGATTAATCATCATTCATCCACTCCTTTCCACTGTTCAAATTAGAAATGACGGTAAAACTCATACTTGCGGTCTTTTATTTCTTCTTCTAATTGTCTTACATACTGTTCATGCTTAATTTCTGCCTCAGAGTATTGACGAGACTTTATGGTAATAGTTAAAAAGAAAATGTTCAGTGTCATTACAATCACCTCCTTATACACAAAAAAGCCACAGTAATGCATAAGCATCCTGTGGCTGAAAAATAATAAAAACCACAGGGCTACTATTCGCACCTGTGGTGAATTAACGTGTTTTAATGATCAAAGTAAGAAAGTTACTTGATACAGGAACACGGCCGAATAGTATACGTATATAGACGATTTTTGAACATAGTTGAAACTGGATGACCCATAACTGATAAACGTCTTAACATATGACTCGACCTCCTTTTAATAAAGTATTTTCCTTACAATGGTAATTATATCCACGGACTCATAAAAAGTAAACTGTTTTTTTGAAAAATAGGGAATTTTTTTATTTTTTTCAACCCTCATAAAAAAAAGACGATGTATGATCGCCTTTTTATATCTATTATTCTTTTTCTTTCATTAGTTCTTTTTTCAGTTTTTTAGTTTGATAACTAAAATAAAAGGCAAGGGCGGCAAAAAGAATAACGATGGCTTCCATTATTCCAAGCTGCATATCACTTTTTTCACCTTGGCCAATCATAACACCAATGTACAAGAATGTACTTACGGCTAGAAGGACGTAAATAAAGCGGCTGTAATCTTCAATTTTTGCTTTGATGCGTTGAGCTTTCATACAATCACCTTCTCAGTAGAATGTTATAACTCTACTCTATCATAGATCTATAGGTCTATAAAAATCCTATTTTTACCACCCTTATTTCAATGCCTCTTCTAAGTCTTCAATTAAATCTTCTACATCTTCAAGGCCTACAGAAATACGAATTAATCCATCTGTAATTCCTAGCTCTTTACGTCGGTCGCTCGGTATAGAAGCATGAGTCATTTTAGAAGGAATGGAAATAAGGCTTTCAATGGCTCCTAAACTTTCTGCTAATGTAAAATACTTCACTTTGCTCAGTACTTGTTCCGCTTTCTCTTCGCTTCCCACATCAAAAGAAACCATTCCCCCAAAACCTCTTGCTTGCTTTTTAGCAATGAGGTGGTTTGGGTGAGTGTTTAATCCTGGATAATATACTTTTATAACAGCAGGATGAGCAAGTAAAAATTCTACTATTTTCCCAGTGTTGAATTCATGTTCTTCCATTCGTATTCCTAATGTTTTAATCCCCCTCATCAACAGCCAAGAATCTTGGGGTCCTAAAATGCCTCCAGTCGCATTTTGAATAAAATGGAGGTCTTCTGCCAATTTAAGCGAATTCACAACGGCTAGCCCTGCTACAACGTCACTGTGGCCGCCTAGATACTTAGTTGCACTGTGCAGAACGATATCCGCACCTTTTTCGATAGGGTTTTGCCAATACGGGGTACTGAATGTGTTATCAACGATGGTAAGTAAGTGATGCTGTTTAGCTACTGAAGAAGCCTGCTGCAAGTCAGTAATTTTTAGGAGAGGATTCGTGGGAGTCTCGATATAAATAGCTTTTGTGTTAGGGCGAATTTCTTTCTTAATATTTTCGATGTCGCTTGTATCAATAAAAGTAGCTTCAATGCCAATACGGCTCAGCACTTTTGTAATCACTCGGTACGTTCCTCCGTATACGTCATCTGTAATTAGCACATGATCTCCGCTGTTAAACAGCATGAATACAGCAGTAGTAGCTGCCATACCAGATCCAAACGCAAACCCAGCATATCCTCCTTCAATTTCTTTGATAAGTTCTTCTAAGGCGTGTCGTGTAGGGTTACCGGTTCTCGAATATTCGTATCCCGTATGTTTTCCAGCTCCCTCTTGTTTATAAGTGCTCACTTGATAAATAGGAACAGAGACAGCACCCGTCTGTTCATCGCCAACAATTCCACCATGAATTAATTGTGTTTTACGTTTCATCTTATCTTCCTCCACTGTAAATATTTTTACTTAAGTACCGTTCGCTGCTATCGGGAAAAATAGTGACAATATGAGCGCCTTTTTCTGCATTTTTTGCTTCGAGCAGGGCTGCTTCGAAGGCTGCTCCTGAAGAGCTCCCTACTAGTAACCCTTCTTTTAAAGCCAGCTCTTTCACTCTTTGAAAAGCATAAAAATCTTCAACAGTATGAATAGCATTAAAATAAGACCGATCCATATAATCAGGGATGAACTCCATTCCAATTCCTTCAGTTAAGTGAGGGCCGGATTTCCCACCTTTTAAAATCGAACCTTCTGGCTCAACAATGACTGCTTTTAGAGAAGGATTTTTTTCTTTCAAAAATTTTGCTGTACCCATAAATGTTCCACCTGTACCTGCTCCAGCTACAAACACGTCGATTTTCCCATCAAGCTGTTCATATATTTCTGGCCCTAAGGTTTTGTAATAAGTCAGAGGATTGGCCGGATTAGCAAACTGCTGAGGACAATAAGAACCAGGTATTTCACGCAGCAGCTCTTGAGCCTTGTTTATAGCACCTTTCATACCAGCTTCAGTAGGTGTTTGAACCACAGTTGCCCCCAAAGCCTTCATAAGCTGCTGTTTTTCAATACTGAATTTTTCTGGAACACATAATATGACGTTTATTTCGTGCTGAAGAGCAGCTAAAGCCAGCCCAATCCCCGTATTTCCAGCAGTAGGCTCAATCACCGTTCCGCCTCGCTTTAGTCTTCCAGAGCTAAGAGCTTCTTTCAGCAGTTCTTTTCCTAAACGATCTTTTACACTTCCTCCTGGATTAACATATTCCAGTTTAGCAAATATCCTGATTTCTCTGGGTAAATCAAATTGTGTAATCTCAATCACAGGTGTGTTTCCAATCAATTCATGAACGTTTTTGGCTACCTTCATAATCTTGAACACCTCGCTAAAGAATAATATAACTTAACCTATAAATTAAGTCGGAATTAAGGTGAAAATATAGTCTACACCCCATGTTATGATAAACGATGCAGAGTGTAGACGAAAACAAACTCTATATTTTACGAACAGCTTATTTTAATTTTGTAATAAAATTCAATACTAATTTCGTTGAATTAACAGCTGCTTTTTCTAAAAATTGCTCGAAAGAAACATTTGATTCTTTGCCGGCGATGTCAGAAAGAGCACGAAGAATAACAAACGGTACGTCAAATTGATAGCATACTTGAGCAACAGCCGCCGCTTCCATTTCAGCTGCATACAGGTCTGGAAACTTAGAGCGGACAAACTCTACGCGCACAGGATCGTTCATGAACGAATCCCCTGTAGCAATTAGTCCTTTTACAATTTTCATATCCGTTACTTCAAGAGCGCTTTCTTCAGCAAGACGAACTAGTTTTTCATCTGCTTTAAAAGCTGCAGGCAAGTTTGGTACTTGACCGTATTCATAGTTGAATACCGTTACATCTACATCATGATGACGAACTTCTGTTGAAATAACCGCATCTCCTACGTTTAACTCCGGATGGAAGCCGCCTGCTGATCCTGTATTAATAACGTAATCAGGTTTGAACTTTTCTAGTAAGATGGCTGTAGATAACGCCGCATTTACTTTTCCAATACCTGATTTTAATAATACAACCTCCACACCGCTGATTGTTCCTGTCGAGTATTCACATCCTGCGATTACTGTTTCTTGACGATTTTCAATTTTATCGCGTAAAATCGTCACTTCTTCTTCCATTGCTCCAATGATTGCTACTTTCATTTTAAAACCTCTTTCTACTATTGTTTCGTTGCCTCCAATACCCACACAAAGTGATTAAATTGTGTAAAGGTTATGTGAAAACCATTGCTTTCAAAGATTTGCTTTAAGACGGGAATGGTTGTATAGTATTCCCTCTCTAGATCTTCTGCTAGTTGCGTATACCCTTTTCGTTTTGCCTGAACAATGGTATCAGCAAATGAATCCGCTGTTTCAAACATTGTATCAGCAAACACTATTTTACCACCGGTTTGAAGTAACTTTCCATAGTTTATCACAGCTTCTTCTTTTTCTTTATCTGTTAAATGATGAAAAGCATACGTACTAACTAAGCTCTCTGCTGGAAACAATGATGTATCAAATTGTAAAAAGTCTCCTGGTGTGACTAAAACATCTGTCCCTAATTTCTGGTGTGCCAATTGTCTCATTGGTACTGAAGGTTCAATTCCTACTACAGTCAGTTCTTTTTCTAACAGTTTTTTTGTTAAGTTTCCAGTCCCTGTTCCAAATTCTATCACATGCCCTATTGAACGGTCTGCTACATACTCTAAGATTTCATTATAATTGCGAAACACTTCTCTATACTGTTCATCTTTCCCGCTTACCGATGCATCATACTCATTCGCCCACTTTTCAAAGATATCTAAAAACTCTAGACCCATAAAAAACGCCTCCTTATAACTAATAATTCTTATGGATATAGTATGTTTTTAGCTATCGTTTGTTCTTCATTTACAAATATTTTAAGCTTTTAACTTTCTATTTGCTATACTATAGTAATGAGGTAAGGAGGTCGTAAGATGAATTT
Source organism: Priestia sp. VA7 (assembly GCF_055710015.1). Lineage (NCBI taxonomy): Bacteria > Bacillati > Bacillota > Bacilli > Caryophanales > Bacillaceae > Priestia > Priestia sp. VA7. The sequence goes on along the minus strand of NZ_JBVQPN010000001.1, from coordinate 311,800 downwards.
TGAATTTGAAATGATTGAAGATAAAATAGAATTTTTTGAAGCGCCTGATGTTAAAATGCTTGAGAAACAAATTGCGGAAAAAATTGATCAAAATAAAGCGATTTTGCTTGAGGTGCATAGCGTATCTCATCAAATGTCTGTGGACTATGAACAAGGTAAAAAACTGTACTCTGCGGTTGTTCATTTCAAACTAAAAAAGCAGCGCTAGCGCGCTGCTTTTCTTATTGAAGCTTATCCACTACTGCGGGCTTCCAGCCTTCTCCATCTACCCATTCAATTTGAACGCGATATTTTGTTGATGAGTTGCCTTTAGGACTAACCGTAGCTACGGCTTTACCTACGCCACCGTTATTCCCTAAACGCCATACGGTCATATTGCTTGGGCTAATGCCTGACCCTTCGCCTACAGCTTTTAGCATTTCGTTCCAATCCGTTGATCCTTTTTTATAAGTTGCTGCAGGTGCATCTTGTGACGTACCTACTGAATCCCATGAAGGATCTACCTTGCGTTCTGCCACGCCAGGCTCTGGATTTTTCTCTACTTCAGCCTGTGAATCTGAGTCATTTGATTCTTCATCTGTTGCTTGATCATCTTCAGAGCTTTGGTCATCTTCAGAACTTTGATCGTCCGTTGCTTGATCATCTGTTGCTTGATCATCTGTTGCTTGATCATCTTTCGAAGAATCATCGTCTTTTTTAGCCGTCTTGTCCGTTTTTTGGTCATTTGTTTGCGGATTGTTTTGAGTTGTTTCCGCTTGGTTATCCGATTTATCCTTATTTCCAAGAATCATCGTACCACCGACAAATACAATTAAAACTGCTACGACAGCAATTAACAGATTATATAATCGGTTTACTTTTTTTTCTTTGTTTTCGTGTCTTGAAGAACGATTGTTATTCATTGCTACAATTTCCTCCAACTTTTATAATGCTTTATTCTAACATGTGTTTTCTTATACATGAAGCATCAAAATTTATTTGAAGTATATTTGTAATATTTTTTACAAATTCTTCTTGTTTTAACGTGTATTTAAGTCATACATCCCTTTAACAATATCATAAAATACGCTGTTTGTGGGAGATATCGCACTTTTTGTATTTAAATCCACTACTACCATAGCATATTTTGGATCATCTGCAGGAAAGTAACCCGCAAACCATTTATTGACGATATCGTCTTTCACATTGATTTCAGCAGTTCCTGACTTTCCTGCCACTTCATAAGGAAGGGTTTGAAATCTTCTTCCTGTTCCTTTTTCGCTCTGTACGACACCTTTTAAAAGCTGCTGCATAGAAGCAGCTGTGGCTTTATTAATGGTATCTCCTTTTAGCTTATGCTCTTTAAACGTATACAATGACGTGTTGTTTTTATACTCTAGCGCATCTACAGCTTTTACCTGTTTCTTTTCTCCTCCGCGTGCAATTGTCGCCATCATATTTGCTACTGCAAGCGGAGTCACTTTTACATCAAGCTGTCCAATTGCCGTTTGAGCTACAGCATTTGGTACTTTTTTTTCTCTTTCATTTGTCCAAACTCTTCCCGATTTTTCTCCTAAAAACTGCTTAAAATGTTCAAAATGAAACACATCACCCGTCCATCCTACAGGCTGAATAAGCCCTAACTTATCGGCATATTGTTCAAGGGTATTCGGATTAGATATTATCATTTCTTTTGCTAGCTGTGCAAACGTTGCATTACAACTTTGCGCGAAGCTTTCTTCAAACGTCAGCTGCCCTTTTTGATGATCTTCTTCTACATTATTGCCATAAATACTTTTATCGCAGTTATAGGTAAAAGAAGGCTGAATTTTATTTTGTTCAAGCGCTGCAGCTGCTGTTACGGTTTTAAATATAGATCCAGGAGTTTGTGGCGTCAGCAAACGATTTTCTACGCTGTCTGAACCATTTTGCTTTTTAAATGGATCTTTCTTATTAATCGAAGGCCTGCTGGCCATCGCAATTACTTTATTGTTTTTTATATCAATTAAGACGGCTCCTCCGTCTTTTAACTTATAATGATTTAATGTATTCTCCACTAGCTCCTGAGCAGACAAATCAAGCGTCGTACGCACACTGACTGGATAATAAGGGTTAGCTGTGCCTGTGTATTTTACATCGATGCCAAACATAGGCCCACCTAGGCGATCAACATGATAAAGGAGCTTAGACTCCTGTTCCGGCAGCAAAAACTCGTCAAAAGCCCTCTGCATCCCTGAGATACCTACAGGCGTAGTTGATTTAATTGCTCCATTTTTCAATTTGTCACTATACTTCTCTTCAATTATTTGTCTGCTTTGTGCCTCTAGTCCGATTAAATGTTCAGCAAGAGGAACTGGACGCTCATCTTTTAGAGGAATTCCAAATACGCCAGGTACCTTTAATGCATTTATTTTTTCGACTTGTGCATGGGATAATTCTTTTGTAATAACAACCGGTGTTTTAGCATTCGCTAGTCTGTTCGTTAGTTCCTTTGGTTGCATTCCCACGATTTCACTTACTTGCTGAACAGGCCACTTCATTTTTTCTAAAAACGGAAACAGGACTAAGCGATTATGCGTGATAGATGTTAAAGACTGTCCATTTTTATCTTCAAATTTCCCTCGCCCGTCATCTACCACCATTTCCTGCGTACGCTGTTTTACGCTTCCTTCAATTAAGTTAATCTTTTTGTCAGTAAAAGATTCTGTGCTGACAAGCTGAAGTTGAACAAGCCGTGCTCCCAGTCCACTAATTAATAATAAAATAAAAATAAGAGTAATATAAATTCGCTTGTGAATTATTTTCATGACTACACCTCACTCTTTACAAGTGTCGACGTTGCCATTACTTTTAAAACCATTATCTTAAGAAATATTCATTCTTTTTTTCATTTCACAAAAAACTTGCTGATTCAGCAAGTTTTTATTATTAATTTTCTGTTAAAAATTGTTGAGTTGTTCTTAGCTTTCCTATTTTCGGAAAGATGTAAGAAAGTGTTGCTTCATGCTCTTCTTTTGTAAATGTCGCCATGGCATCCGTGATAAAAATTTGGTTATACCCATACTGAAATGCTTCACGAGCTGTGCTTTCCACACCAATATTTGTTGCAATTCCGCAAAGGACAATTGTATCAATTCCTCTTCGGCGAAGCTGAAGGTCTAAATCTGTCCCAAAAAAGGCTCCCCACTGACGTTTTGTCACAATATAATCATTCTCTTGAACATTAAGTCTTGGATCGAATTCCGCCCAGTCTGCAGGTCTTTCTTGAGGAGCAGATGGCTTTTGATCCGTTTCTGGCGTCAACGCATCTTTTCCATCTTGAAAATCTACTCGTACAAAACTAATAAATCCATTTTGTTCGCGGAAACGATTCACAAGCTGAACAGATTTCTCCACAATTTCGTCTCCTCCAATTGGAACAATCCCTTTTTGTAAATCAATTAAAACAAGCGCTGTTTTAGCAAAATCGATATCTTTCATTTTCATCTTTCCTTTCTTACATATCTTTTCTATTCTCTCCGCTTTTTAAAATCATATAAAAAAAGCTGACGCGTGTCAGCTTTTTTACTTACGAGCATTCAGTAGAACGCTTCCAACCAGATGTTTTACTTAACAGATACAATTTTCACTGACATATCTCCACCAGGAGTTTGAACAGTTACTTGATCTCCAATTTGTTTGCCCATTAGACTTTTAGCAATTGGCGAATCATTTGAAATTTTCCCTTCAAACGGATCTGCTTCTGCACTACCTACAATTGTATACGTTTCTTCATCACCATCTGGCAACTCTACAAATGTTACAGATTTACCTAATGATACAATAGAAGAGTTTTCTACATCTTCTTCAATAATTTTCGCATTGCGAATCATATTTTCAAGCGTTGTAATACGTCCTTCTACGAAAGCCTGCTCGTCTTTTGCAGAATCGTACTCAGAGTTCTCCGATAAATCTCCAAAACTGCGGGCGATTTTGATACGCTCTACAACTTCTTTACGTTTTACTGTTTTTAAATATTCTAGCTCTTGCTCTAGCTTTAGCTTTCCTTCTTCTGTCATTGGAAATACTTTTTCTTGTGCCATAATCCCTTCACTCCTTCTTGAACTCAAAATCTCTAGTGTATACAGTCCATTTCTGTATGTACAAAAAATTTTCCACTCTGTGGAAAAATCAGTTAATAGAGAAATGACAGCTTCAAAATAGAAGCTGCTCGTTTCTCTATTCTTTATAATGTTTGTGTTTAGTTAGCAGAATATGTCTGCATTGTCTTCAAAAAAATTCCTGCATCTATGCTATGTTATTATAAAATGGCATTTTGTTCAAGAATTGTTTGAATTTTAGTGACCATCAAGTCAATCGCTACGTGGTTTTGACCGCCTTCAGGGATGATAATATCTGCATAACGTTTTGTTGGTTCAACAAACTGATTATGCATCGGGCGAACGACAGATACGTATTGATCAACAACTGACTCAAGCGTACGCTCTCGTTCTTTAATATCACGAAGCATACGACGAATGATACGAAGATCCGCATCTGTATCTACGTATAGCTTGATATCCATTAAATTACGCAAGCGCTGATCTTCTAGTACAAGAATACCTTCTAAGATAATAACATCTTTTGGTTCTTCTCTAATTACCTTTTCAGAGCGCGTATGAATTGCGTAATCATATACCGGTTTGTCAATGCTCTCATAATTTAATAAGTTTTGCAAGTGTTCAATCAGCAAATCATTATCAAATGCTAAAGGATGATCGTAGTTTGTTTGCAAACGCTGTTCAAACGGTACATCGCTTTGATCTTTATAATAATAGTCTTGCTCAAGAAGCATAATAGAATGCCCTTTAAAATATTCATAAATAGCTTTGGTTACAGTTGTTTTACCAGAACCGGATCCACCAGCGATACCGATTACAACGGGCTTTTTCCCCATTTTATATTTAAATCCCCTTTCGCATCATGTTATATGAAAATAGAGGTTGGTCCACTTTAAATTTCACAATTTGCAGCGGATGACGCGCAGCATCTAGTTCATTGCCATCTTCGTCCCAAATTTTATCTATTTTTTGCGTAAAGTTTTTAATTTCCGGACCGAAAAATTCCACTTCTTCTCCCGGTTTAAAATAGTTACGCTGTTGCAATGTCACGATGCTTGTTTCTTCATCATAATTCAATACTAAACCAGCAAAATCAAATTTTGTTTTCTTGCCGTGTACGCCAAACATTTGCTCATCTACTCCAGGAACTCCTTCAAAAAAGGCAGGAGCCGTATCGCGGTTTGCACATTTGTCTAGCTCATCAAGCCATTCTTGTTGAATCACAAAATTCTCAGGATCTGCACAGTATGCGTCAATCACCTTGCGATACACGCTCACCACTGTTGCGATATAGTGAATCGACTTCATACGTCCTTCAATTTTTAAGCTATCAATACCCAGCTCAATCATTTGAGGAATAGATTGAATTAAATTTAAGTCTTTTGGACTCATTGCAAACGGATCGTCTTGCTCATCAAATAAAGCCGTTTCCGTTTTACCGTCTTCTACTTTAAATAAATCATAGTCCCAACGGCATGATTGACAGCAGCCTCCGCGGTTTGAATCACGCGCTGTCATATGGTTACTTAGCACGCAGCGGCCTGAATAAGCAATACACATCGCTCCGTGAATAAAAGCTTCAATTTCAATATCCACTTTTTCTTTCATTTCGCGCATTTCTTCAGCACCCGTTTCACGAGCAAGTACAACACGTTCTAATCCTTCTTCTTTCCAAAACTGAACGGCTTTCCAGTTTGAAAGTGATTGCTGCGTACTTAAATGTACTTCAAGCTTAGGTGCAACGCGTCGACAGGTTTCGATAATTAACGGATCAGCTACGATGATTCCAGAAACACCAGCGCGCTCTAATCCCATTAAATAATCTTCAAGTCCGTCCATATTTTCATTATGAGCAAAAATGTTTGTTGTAACATAAATACGTGCACCGTATTTGTTTGCAAACTGAACACCTTCTGCCATTTCTTCAAATGTAAAGTTATCTGCATTTGAACGAAGGCCAAACTCTTTTCCTCCGATAAACACAGCATCTGCTCCATAGTGTACGGCAACTTTTAATTTTTCAAGGTTACCGGCTGGAGCTAACAACTCAGGCTTCTTAGTAATAACTCGTTTACCTTCTACTACAGTATCGATTTGAACAGCCATCGTTTGTACCTCCTTTGTTTATCTTTCTTTGCATGCTTTTTAATATACCGTTTCTTTAAAGAAAAACCCTGTGTCTAACGGACGGTTAATCGGCTGTAAGCTTTCAATTTCTTCTAACAAATCGTCTTTAATGTTTTCGTATTCTTCACGGTCATCTACACATAAATCAATCGCTTGACGATATTTTTTTGTTACTTCTAAAATATATTGCGGTGACTTTAATACGCCGTCAATTTTGAATACATCTACTTCAGCATCAATCATTTCGGAAAGCTCATCGATAATGCACATATCATTTGGACTCATAATGTGCGTTCCATTTTCATCTTCGAAAATTGGATATTTATTGTTTCGCTCATTATCAAGTAAAAACATATCTTTTTCTACTTTACGATTTTCAATTTCCATGACTTTTCCTTGATACTCAAAGTAGTTGCCAAGAAGTGAACGTTTTGATTGGAACATACACGTCATGCCATGCACCTGAACTTCAATTTCTACTTCGGCTTTTTCTTTGATATCAATGATGCTATCCATGCTTAGCTCACGAGCAAGAACTGCGCGTTTAGCTCCTTTACGCCCCCAGTAGTTACATGAATACCAGTTTGTGCCCGTTGTTTCAGTACTCCAGTGCATCTTCATTTCTGGAGCTGTTTCACGCACTGCCATCAATACAGCAGGATCTCCAAATACAATCGCATCCACGCTTGCTTCTTTTAAGAATAAAATATATTCATTTAGTTCGGCGATTTTATCATTGTGAAATAATCCGTTCATCGCTACGTAGACTTTTGCATTATGCTGATGAGCAATATTTACAGCTTCTACGATATCTTCACGTTTGAATTCACCTGCTAAACGCAAACCGTAGCGCTGTTCACCAACCATAACAGCTGTTGCTCCAGCTTGTAGTAATGATTCAATTTCCGAAACTGCAGTGGGTGTCACTAATAGTTCTGGTTTTTTCATTCTTGGTCACCTCTTTTAATACTAATCGCGATTCCGTCTCCAATAGGGAGAATAGTTGTATAATAATCGGGATGATTCATCAGCCACGTATTGTATGCCTGAATTTTTTTAATTAAGCTGCGGCGTCGACGTGTTTCTACTTCGGCCAAATCGGTCGCTACGTGACCTTTAAATAGTACGTTATCCGAAATAATCATTCCTTTAGAAGACAGCATCGGCTCATAATGTTCAAAAAAACGCTGATATTGACCTTTAGCTGCATCAATAAAAACTGCATCATAAGGACCATGACGTTCAATCTCATCTCTAAGCTCTAGTGCATCTCCAAACAACGACACAATTTTATCTTGTTTTCCCGCCCGTTCAATAAATTCTTGCGCTTTTTGGTAACGCTCTTCATTTCGTTCTACCGTAACCACTCGTGCCTCTGGAAGCGCATGGGTCATTCGAATAGACGAATATGCAATCGCTGTTCCAATTTCTAATATATGTTTTGGCTGATGAAGACGAAGAATTTGCAATAGCGTTTCAACACCAATCAATTCCATAATCGGAACGTGATGTTCTTTTGCATAAGCTTCCATTTCTTCAATAAGCTCCTGGCGCTTAGGAATAAGCTTTTCCACATACTGCTCTACGTTTTGTAAAAGCAAAACACTTCCTCCGTTCTCAGAAGTACATTTTACATTATGTTTTCATAACGTTTCATTACTGCAAAATAGTAAGACAACTAGTCTATTATAAGTTTTTTTCGTTTTTACGTAAACCCGATATATTTTAACATAAAAGATGGGGAATGCGAAGTATCGCGATTCCCCAATTTTAAATTCCCACTTATTTTTCGGTATTTTGCTTTTCTTTACCTGTAATATGCTTGGCTTTTTCTTTGTTATGTTCTTCTAACGTTTTGGTAAAAATAACTTTCCCTTCAGGTGTGGCCAAGAAGTATAAATAATCTGTATTGGCTGGATGTAACGCAGCTTTGATTGACATCAAACCAGAGCTGGCAATTGGTCCTGGAGGCAACCCTTTTACTTTATACGTATTGTAAGGAGAGTCCACTTCTAAATGCTTATAGAACACGCGGTCTTTATGCTCTCCTAAGGCATATAAGACGGTTGGATCCGTTTGAAGCGGCATATTTTTTTCAAGGCGATTATAAAAGACGCTGGCAATTTTTTCTCGGTCGACTTTTGCAGTTGCTTCCTCTTCAATCAGAGAAGACATGGTTAACAATTTATGTGCACTGAATTTTTTCTTCTCCATTTGCCCACTGTACTGACCTAATACATTATTTGTTTTCCCTACCATTTTATCCAATATTTCATCTAACGACACATTTTTATCATAAAAATCATACGTAACGGGATATAAATAACCTTCTAGCGGATGTTTAATATCTTTTTGCATCACTTCATCCGTTACTAAATCTGGATATTTTTCTTTCATTTTATTGACGAATGCCTTATCGTCTAGCTTTTTCATGACTTCGTCTTTTGTAAACTTTGTATTTTTAGCAATGATATCAGCAATTTCGACAAGCTGACGTCCTTCTGGAATGGTGACACGAATATCAGGTTGTTTTGAAACCTCGCCTTTTTCCATTTTTTCAACCATTTCCCCTAAGCTCATGGAAGGAGAAAATAAATACGTTCCAGCTTGAAATCCAGACACATGGGTTAATTTTACGTAATAGCGAAATGCACTTTTGCTTTTAATTAAATCTTCTTTTTGCAATACCGTACCAATCGATTGGACGGAAGAACCTTGTGGAATGGTCACATTTACTTTTTTATTGCTGTTTCGATCCACGGGCGTTAAGCGGGATTGAGCATAGAAAAATGCACCGCCAACTAGTAAAAGAAGTACGATAATTGTAATAAAAATAACTCGTTTTTTTCTTGAACGATTAGGTGGTAAAAATGTTTGTTGCGACAAGCAGCTTCCTGGTTAAATCTACTTCTGTAAAAGAAGATACAACCAGTTTCACCTCTTTTCTTCTTGATTTTTTATAAGTATGAACAGAGAGGAGACATGAGATTGCGATTCATTCGTATCGCCTATAGGTGTGAGATGGTATCGCTTCCTTAAACTCTCGCCTCTTCTAAAATTTTTCCATGATTTATGTTATTGTCTACCCAAAGTCTAGTTTCATCCGTTCAAACAATGAATTCTTTTATTAAAATGCACTCTCACACGCAGGAATTATTATACTACAATTTATCTTATTTTTCGTCATTATCATACAATCTGCCCTAAGAATGCAAGGAAAAACCTTTTTATATCTAAAAAGCACAGCCGCTATGTAAAAAAAAGCTGATAACGATTGTCATCAGCTTTTTTACTATAATTATTCGCCTTCTTCGTCAAGGAATGTATTAACCATTTCCTCAACCATGTCCCACTCTTCTTCTGTTTCAATCGGTTGTAGCTCACCGTCTTGACCATCTTCACTTGGTGTGAAAGCAGATGCATGAATTTCAATTTCCTCTTCATCATCTTGGTCTGCTCCGATTGGATAGTAAATTACATATGATTTGTTATATTGATCAGAATCAAATGTGAATAAAATTTCGCATAGCTGCTCATTTCCATTCTCATCGACGATTGTAATTTTATTTTCTTCTACGCTCATGTTTGCACCTCATTTTATATTGTAAGCTCTTAGCTTAACTTTTTCTTCAGTGAAAAGCAAGCCGTTCAGTTATTTCACTTCCCTTTTACGTACAAAAGAATATGCAAAAGGGAAATTCATAACTTTTCAGCTGAGGCAAAGCCTGCTGCTTTTCTTACTGCTTGCTGTCTAAGTATCCTTGAAGAATCATAACAGCTGCCATTTTATCGATTACTTTTTTGCGCTTCTTGCGGCTTACATCGGCAGACAGCAGTACTCGCTCTGCTGCCATCGTCGACAAGCGCTCGTCCCACATCATCGTTTCAATGTTAAGTTTTTCTTTGACGTTGTCAGCAAACTCAATGCACGCTTCGCCTCGAGGGCCAATCGTACCATTCATATTTTTAGGAAGACCCACTACGATTTTCTCTACGGAATATTCGTCAATTAGCTGCTGTAAACGAGGATATGATTGCTCCATCTGCTCATCTGCAATTTTAATTGTTTCAATTCCTTGCGCTGTCCATCCCATTTCATCACTAACTGCCACACCAATTGTTTTGGTTCCTACATCTAATCCTAATACGCGCATTTATGAATCCTTTCGATGCTGTTGTAAATAAGATTTAACAAGTTCTTCAATGAGCTCGTCTCGCTCTAACTGGCGAATTGTGTTTCTCGCATCGTTATGACGAGGAATGTAAGCAGGGTCTCCTGATAACAAATACCCAACGATTTGGTTGATCGGGTTGTAGCCTTTTTCTTGCAGTGCGTCATAAACCGTAAACAATACTTCATGTACGTTTGTTTCAGCTGGCTCATCTTGAAAATTAAATTGCATGGTTTTATCAAATGAACTCACGGTCCCACCTCACTCTCTTAATTTGTGAACACATTGTGCACTATGCTAAGTCTTATTTATATTGTACACCAAGAAAGAAGAGAATTAAACGGATTTAACCCATTCTTCTACAGTGCCAAGTGCTTTTTCAATTTGGCTAGCGTCTTTTCCTCCAGCTTGCGCCATGTCAGGGCGTCCGCCTCCGCCTCCGCCGCAAATCGTCGCTACTTCTTTAACAAGTTTGCCAGCATGATGGCCTTTAGCAATTAAATCTTTTGTTACACCTGCAATAATATTTACCTTTTCACCTTGTGGAGAAGCTAATACGATTACAGCGGATTCTAATTTTTGTTTTAAATCGTCAACCATTGCACGAAGGTTATTCATATCCGTTGCATTCACTTTCGCTGCTAGTACATTCACACCATTAATGTTTTGCACACGGTCAACGAGATTGCCAGCTTCAATATTGCCAAGCTTTGTAGATAGTGAATCATTTTCACGCTGAAGATTACGAATTTCTTCTAGTAATCCTTCAACGCGCCCTACTAAATCACGCGGGTTGGATTTTACTTTTGCCGCAGCTTCTTTTAGTAAGCCTACTTGATCGTTCATTAACTGATAGGCAGCTTTTCCAGTTACAGCTTCAATGCGTCGAGTACCTGCACCGATTCCCGATTCTGATACAATTTTAAATAAACCGATAACAGACGTATTTGGCACGTGACATCCACCACATAATTCTAAGCTGTAGTCGCCTACTTGTACTACGCGCACGATATCTCCGTATTTCTCACCGAATAGCGCCATTGCACCCATCGCTTTTGCTTCGTCAATTGCTTTGTTTTCAATTTGTACAGAGATACTGTCCCAAATCTTTTCATTAACGATTTGTTCAATTTTCTCGAGCTCTTCTTGTGTCACTTGACCAAAGTGAGAGAAGTCAAAGCGCAAGCGATCCGCTGTTACTAAAGAACCCGCTTGATTAACATGCGTTCCTAACGTATCTTTTAATGCTTGATGCAATAAATGCGTTGCCGTATGGTTTTTCACAATCGCACTGCGGTTTTCTTCATCAAGCGTCGCCGTATATGTTTCACCTTTTACAAGCTCACCGTTTGTTACAGCTACCGTTTGGACATTTTGGCCGTTTGGCGCTTTTTGAACGTCTTTTACTTCCGCTGTTCCTGCAGCACTTTGGATCGTACCTTGGTCCGCAATTTGACCGCCGCTTTCTGCATAGAATGGCGTGTGGCTTAAGATGACTTGCGCTTCTGTTCCAGCTTCAGCGCGGTCAACAAGCTCACCGTCTACAATAATTGCTTCAACAACTGTTTCTACTTTATTTTTATCATAGCCAACAAACTCACTTGCAACGGTTACTTCACCAAGTACGCCGCCTTGAACTTGCATAGAACTAGAATCTTGACGAGCAGCACGCGCACGCTCACGCTGTGCTTCCATTTCACGTTCAAAACCTGCATGATCAATTTTCATGTTCTCATCTTCTGCATATTCTTCCGTTAATTCAACAGGGAATCCATACGTATCATATAAACGGAAAACATCTTCCCCTTGTACCGTATCACTGTTTTGCGCTTTTTCTTTTTTAATAACGGTTGCCAAAATAGCTAGTCCGTCATTTAACGTTTCGTGAAAACGCTCTTCTTCATTTTTTACTACGCGCTGGATAAAATCCGTTTTTTCCTTTACTTCCGGATAGAAATCAACCATGATTTCACCTACTACCGGCACTAGCTCGTACATGAACGGACGATTAATGTTTAACTTTTTAGCATAGCGAACTGCTCGGCGTAACAAACGGCGCAGCACATACCCACGGCCTTCATTTGAAGGAAGCGCGCCATCACCTACAGCAAATGTTACCGTACGAATATGGTCAGCAATGACTTTAAATGCCGTATCTTGCTCATCATTTGTACGATATTTAGCGCCTGAAATGTTTTCTGTTGCTTCAATAATCGGCATAAACAAATCTGTATCAAAGTTTGTTTGCACGTCTTGAATAACAGAAACCATACGCTCTAAGCCCATTCCCGTATCGATGTTTTTCTTTGGAAGCGGCGTGTACGTGCCATCAGGATTGTGATTAAATTGAGAAAATACAAGGTTCCAAATTTCTAAATAGCGCTCATTTTCTCCACCTGGATATAATTCCGGATCAGTTAGGTCATTTCCATATGCTTCTCCGCGATCATAAAAGATCTCTGTATTTGGACCACTCGGACCTTCTCCGATATCCCAGAAATTACCTTCCAAACGAATGATGCGCTCTTTAGGCACGCCCATTTTTTCATTCCAAATCTTAAATGCTTCTTCATCTTCAGGGTGAACTGTTACAGATAGCTTATCTGCGTCGAATCCAATCCATTTATCGCTCGTTAAGAATTCCCATGCCCATTGGATGGCTTCTTCTTTGAAATAATCACCGATAGAGAAATTACCAAGCATTTCAAAAAACGTATGATGGCGAGCCGTTTTACCTACGTTTTCGATATCGTTTGTACGAATGGATTTTTGTGCGTTACAAATACGTGGATTTTGAGGAATAACACGACCATCAAAATATTTTTTTAATGTAGCTACTCCACTGTTAATCCATAATAAAGATGGATCTTCATGCGGGACTAAAGATGCGCTTGGTTCTACATCATGGCCTTTTTCTTTAAAGAAATCTAAATACATTTGACGAACTTGTGCTGACGTCAGTTTTTTCATGATTGGTCCTCCTTTAATACTCTTCTTATTTATAGACAAAAAAATGATGACATAAAAGCATCTATTTTCTCTGTGTACAAAACCAATTGCTAGTTATTTGCACACAAAAAAACTCTCATCCCTGTAGCAGGGACGAGAGTTGAACTCGCGGTACCACCCTGATTATAAATGCCTAAAGCACTTATCACCTTCATAGCGTTAACGTTGCTGACACGGCAGGTTTTAGCCTGCACTCTGGACTAGCGTTCAGCTGCTCTTTGTTTAGCGCTTCTTTCAGCCAAGGAAGCCCTTCTCTAAAAACCAGTGTGCAACGTACTCGATCCATCATTGTGTTTAAAATATGTAGCGTTTTCTTATGGCGATATTATGACAAATTAACCGCTCTTTGTCAATGTTTGAGCGTATAAGAGCGGATATGCAAAATAGATATTTTAATGACTGCTAAAATTGGCACAGCCAAAATGAGACCCAATACTCCTCCAAATTCTCCTCCTAAAAGGAGCGCAAGCATGATAAACAAAGGATGAATATGAAGACTCTTTCCTACGATAAGCGGAGACAGCACATTTCCCTCTAGAAATTGCAGCACAAAGATTATAATGACAATGGTAATAACCAACTTTATCGAGATTGTGGCTGCAATAATAGCCGCTGGAACCGCACCAATAATCGGGCCAAAATAAGGAATGATATTCGTTACGCCAATAATGAAGCCTAAAAGAAGTGCATAAGGTACATGAAAGAACCACAGTGCTGCTGTGGCAATCACACCAATAATCAGACAAACAAAAAATTGCCCTCTAATGTAATTGCCGAGCGATTCATTCACATCCGATAAAAAACGTTCGCCTGGTTTGTGCCACTTTTTAGGCGTGACATAAGCTGTTGCTTTCTTAATAGAGGAAAAATCCTTCAGCATATAAAAAACAATAAATGGAATAATGATTAAAATCAAAAAAGAAGTAATCAATGACTTTAATCCTTCGGCCACTTTTGTAAGCCACACGTTGAGCGTAGCCTCTACATCATCAATGCTGCCTTCAATTTTCTCATGTACACCGTTTGGAAGTGAAGTTGTACGATCATGAATCGATTCTACCCAATGTCTATATGTATTCGTAAAATGAGGCAGCTGTTCGTTTAAATCTTTTACTTGTTCCACAAAAATAGGGTACGACTTATAGGCTCCAAACCCAATTCCTCCAAAAAAGATGATGTAGATCAGTAAAATAGCTAGAGGACGAGGCACGCCTTTATCATGCGTTTTTTCAATAAGCGGATGAAGTAAATATGTAATGAATGCTGCAATAAAAAAAGGCAGCAGTGCTTTTAAAAACATGTAAATAACAGGAAGCCATAAAAACTGGACTTTAAAAAAGACTAATATGCACAGCAGCGCTAATAACAGCAGTCCGAATCTATAGAACCATTTGAATGAACTATCTTTCAACGTAAACTCCTCCTCTCTTCTATTTTTTGATAAAGAAAGGAGTTTATACATGCTGTTGTCTCTTCTGCCTGCAAAAAAGCACTATTGCAGCTCAGTGCAATAGTGCTTTTTTATTAGTGAATAGCTTTCATCATACGTTTACGCATTTTTTTCATATTTCTTTTTGTAAACATCTCTCGATCATCTGCCATTTTAAATGCATAAGCTCCAAGACCGAAAGCGACTACTGACGGAATGATTCTGCCCATTGCTCTTCCTCCCGGTAAAAAAGAATTAGAAATTAATTGTGCGCTCGTCGTCTGAGAACAAATCATCAAGCGAGCTCAATGTTCCATCTTCTTCTACTTGGTGAGTATTAATTTGTCCTTTTGAAATAGTCATTTCAATAAAACAATTCCAGCAGTAATACTGATTTACACCAATTTTGCCAACGTCAATACTTTTACAGTTTGGACATTTAAACAAAGTCGACACCTCTTTATACGTTCTACTTATATAAACGCATTATGTCCACTTCTTTCCATGTCCATACTTTATTTTCTGACAATTAGCAAAGAAGGATGGCAACAAAGGAGTTTATTTAACTCTTTGTTAGCATACGAAAGGTTACATGAAATCATACGGCGTAACGTTTTCCATCCCAATATTTGCATCTTTCATAAATGGAATTTCGGGATCTTCTATGTCGTTATCCAAGCTTTCTCGAAGCAACGGCTGTAAATTCGTTTGTCGGATGCTGTCTTCATTTCGGCTGACGCCAAGCTGAAACGCTTCGTCTTCGCCGCATAAAATTAAAAACTGTTTGCTTCGCGTAACAGCGGTATAAAGTAAATTGCGTCGCAGCATCCGGTAATAGCTTTTAACAATTGGAAGCACAACAATGGGAAATTCACTTCCCTGTGATTTATGAATGGAACAGCAGTATGCATGAGTTATTTGATTAAAGTCTTGCTTTGTGTAAGTTACTTCATTTCCTTCATATGAAATAACCAGCATATCCTGTTTTTCCGTATTTTCTTTGGCAAAGAAAACCGAGACGATTTCTCCCATATCTCCGTTAAATACGTTGCTATCCGGCTGATTTACAAGCTGCAGCACTTTATCTCCCACTCGGTACGTGATATCTCCGTGCTTAAGCTCTCTTCTTTGCTCGGAAGCCGGGTTGAATAATTCCTGAAGAACTTCATTCAGCTTATCAATACCTGCAGGACCTTTATACATAGGAGCTAGAACTTGAATATCTTTAGCCGTATAGCCTTTTTTTAACGCATTCCCGCAAACTTGTTGCACGACGTTCGTGATGTGCTGTCCTTGACAACGAATAAAAGAACGATCTCCTTGCTGCCTTGATAAGTCTTCCGGAAGCTTTCCTTTTTTTATTTCATGAGCCAAATCAATAATTGACGATCCTTCCGCTTGCCGGTATACATCTGTAAGACGGACGGTAGGAACTACTTCTGAACTCAGTAAATCTTTTAACACCTGTCCCGGACCTACTGAAGGAAGCTGGTCTTCGTCTCCAACTAAAATAACCTGTAAATTAGCAGGAAGAGATTTAAACAGCTGATGAGCAAGCCACAAATCTACCATTGATACTTCATCCACAATCAGTAATTTTCCGTCAATTGGATTTTCCTCATTATGATCAAATCCTTCTTGTCCGTTCCATTTTAATAATCTGTGAATGGTAACTGCTGGAAGTCCCGTCGCTTCGCTCATTCGTTTAGCAGCGCGTCCAGTAGGTGCCACAAGTAAAACAGGAAAAGCTTCATCTTTTTTATAATCCCCTGGATTTAACGAACATCCGTGAAGTTCTGCATAGAGTTCGACTATTCCTTTAATAACCGTTGTTTTCCCTGTACCTGGTCCACCTGTTAAGAGAAGCATCGGAGACATTAAAGCGGTTTGTATGCCCTTGCGCTGAGAAGGTGCATATTGCACGTCTAATCGCTCTTCTAGTTCACCCAGTGCCAATAAGAATTCTGATTCTGGAAACTGCTCTTCGTACTGCGTTTGAGCCATAATTTTTTGAATAGCTTTAACCAGCCCTTTTTCAGCATAGAAAAGGGGAGGAAAATAAATTTTTTCGTCTTGAATGATAAGCTTTTTGTCTGCTTTTAATGCGTCCACTTCTCTTGTAAGATCCATTTCAGACAGATTCTCATGCCTGCTTTTTCGAAGAAGCTCTGCTGTTTTTCCATACAGCTGATCTGCCGTGACGTATACATGTCCCATTTGATTGCATTCTTGCTCAATGACATATAAAATACCTGCACGCAAACGATCAGGATGATTGGTTGCCATACCAAGCCTCTTTCCAAGTTCATCGGCCCTGCTAAAGCCAATACCTTGAATATCTTCTACGAGCTGATAAGGATTATTTTGAACAATTTCAAGCGCTTCTTGTTTGTACGCTTGGAAAATCTTCATCGAAAGCTGCGGTCCAAACCCAAGGTCTGTCAGCTTTACCATTACTTCTTCTAACCCTTGATGTTCACGAAGCTGCGTGACTAAAGCTTCTGCCTTGTCGGCTGAAAGCCTCGGAACCTCTTTTAGCACAGACTCATTTTGCAAAATACGAAAAATAGCGCGTTCTCCTAGAGCGTCCACAATGTTTTCAGCAGTTTTTTTACCGATTCCGTGAAATAAATCGCTAGACAGGTACTGAACAACCCCTTGCCTTGATTGCGGAAGTTCTTTTTTAAACTGTTCAACATGAAACTGCAGACCAAACTTTGGATGCTCTTTGAAGTCTCCGTAAAACGTGTATACTTCATCTTCATTCAGCTTAGGAAAATAACCTGTGACGACCGTTTCTTTATCTTCAATCTCTAAATTTGTTTTTTTGATCCGTATCCGCGTAACGTTATATAAGTTTTCTTCGTTATGAAAGACGGTTACAATCGACGTGCCGCTTATATAATGACGTTCTGGCTGTGAAGGGTTCACTTGTTCTTCGTTCATGTTATCCTTCCTTTACCCGCTTTCTTAATGTTCTAATGTAGACAGAACTTGTTTGGCATTTGCTGCCATTACGTGATCTGGCTGCACGTTTAAAGCTTCATCTAACATCTCAATCGCCTTGTCTTTGTCATCTTTCATGGCATACGCTACGCCTAAATTATAAAAAGCATCGGCATGTTCTGGCTCTTGATTGACTACCTTAAGGAATTCAGCAATTGCTTCATCTACCATTTCGAGCTGTGCTAAACAAAGACCGTACTGAAATTTTGCTTCTACATCATGTTCGTTTAGTTCTACCGCCCGCTGAAGATAAGGCATCGCAAAACGAATTTCTTCCATATGAAACAGCGTTAAACCAAGCATAAAGTACGCATCGGATGAATCTAAGCCTTTTTTGATTGCTAAATCAAAGTAGTGCTTTGCCTGCTCAAGCTGCTCTGCATTAAAATAAATATTTCCTGCTCCGTAATACGCTGTTGCCGTTTCTTCATCTAATTCAATCGCACGTTCATAAAATTTCAAAGCACGATCCATCTCACTAACAGCCGCTAACAAATTGCCAAAATTCACATACACAATTGGATCTTTTGGATTATCTTCAATTGCTTCTGAAAATGTTTTAGCAGCCTCTTCAAATTTCCCTTCCTGCATATACTGAATTCCTAGCTGATTTTTATCTGTCATTTTTTCGTTCACTCCACTGTTTTAGTTATGATTTAAGAGATTTTCACATCATGAAAATCTAGAATATGTAAGTTATTAGTTTACCCAATAAGTAAAGTATATCATAGAAAAACCTCAGCTATATACGGCCGAGGTTTTTCGTTCTTGCTTATATGAATTATACGTACCAGATTTGCTCTTCTTCTTGAAATACTTTGTCAATTGTTGCTCCGCCAAGACATTCATCATCTTTGTAAAACACAACTGCTTGACCTGGCGTAATTGCGCGAACAGGTTCAGCAAAAATAACCTTAATTGTATTATCATCGACTTTTTCAACGGTTACTGCTGAATCAGTTTGACGATAGCGGAATTTTGCTGTGCACGTCATTGGTGACGACCAGTCACGTTCGCTTACCCAGCTGACATTGGTTGCTGTGAGAGATGTAGAATAGAGCAGCTCATTGTGAAAGCCTTGATCGACGTACAAAACATTTTTTTCTAAATCTTTTCCGACTACAAACCAAGGTTCACCGCTGCCTCCAATACCTAAACCATGGCGTTGGCCAATTGTATAGTACATGAGACCGTCGTGCTTGCCTTTTACTTCGCCGTCAAGCGTTTGCATTACACCTGGCTGAGCAGGAAGATACTGACTTAAAAATTCTTTGAAGTTGCGTTCACCAATAAAGCAAATACCTGTGCTGTCTTTTTTCGTTGCTGTAGCAAGGCCTGCTTCTTTCGCAATTTCACGCACTTTTGATTTCTCAATTTCACCAATCGGGAACATTACTTTTGAAAGCTGATCTTGTCCTAATTGATTTAAGAAATACGTTTGATCTTTATTTCCATCTACGCCTCGAAGCATTTTATACTCCCCGTCGCGGTACGCAACGCGTGCATAATGTCCTGTCGCTAGATAATCTGCTCCTAGCGTCATTGCATGCTCTAAAAAGGCTTTGAATTTAATTTCTTTATTACACATTACATCAGGATTCGGTGTACGACCTGCTTTATATTCATCTAAAAAGTAGGTAAATACTTTATCCCAATATTGTTTTTCAAAGTTGACTGCATAGTAGGGAATACCAATTTGATTACATACGCGAATAACATCGTTATAATCTTCAGTCGCAGTACAAACGCCGTTTTCATCCGTATCGTCCCAGTTTTTCATAAAGATTCCGATCACATCGTATCCTTGTTGTTTTAATAAAAGAGCTGCTACGGATGAATCAACGCCTCCGCTCATTCCGACTACTACACGTGTATCTTTAGGTGATTTTGTCAACTTCGCCACCTCCGTTTTCTTCATTTTAATTAAATTGTTCGCTAAAAAGCGAAAGAAACGACACAAACCATCAGTGAGGGATGAAGACCCTACTGATGGCTGCTATTTACATCGTTAGTCGCTTAACGATGTTTGCTGTTTGACGTGCGGTTTTTTCAATTTGCTCAGCTGTGTTTCCTAAGCCAAAGCTAAATCGAATAGAAGTTGTTAAACGTTCAGACCCTTTTCCAAACATAGCTACAAGCACATGAGAAGGATCGATTGCTCCCGCTGTGCAAGCTGAACCGCTCGATGCCGCAATTCCTGCTAAGTCTAAATTCACGAGCATCGATTCAACATTTGTTTTTGGAAATGATAAATTTAACACATGTGGCAGAGAATTTTCAAGATGTCCGTTAATTTCAAAGGAAATACCTTCTTCTTTCAACACAGCTACCATTATTTCTTTGTATCTTCTATATTCATCTGCACGTGTTTGCAGCGTTTGTTGCGAAATTTTCACAGCCTCTTCAAACCCGACAATACTTGTCATGTTCTCAGTTCCAGCTCGTCGTTTGCGCTCTTGTTCTCCTCCAAATAGCAAAGGAGACAGTGAAACGTGAGCAGCTGCATATAAAAAGCCCATCCCTTTTGGTCCGTTAATTTTATGAGCCGAAACGGATAAAAGATCGACACCTAATTGTTGCACATTTAACGGAATTAATCCATAAGCTTGCACTGCATCCGTGTGGAAATATGCTCCATGCTCTTTTAATAGAACTCCAATTTCCCCAATTGGCTGAATAGCACCTACTTCATTATTTCCAAACATCACCGACACAAGAATTGTTTGATCGGTTAGGGCTGATTTTATTTCATCTACAGATACTTGTCCGTACTCATTAACTGGTAAGTAAGTCACTTCAAAGCCCTGTGTTTCTAAATATTCACACGTATGAAGCACAGCGTGGTGTTCAATTTGCGTGGTAATAATATGATTTCCTTTATGGCGGTTTGCAAGAGCTACTCCGATCAGTGCCATATTATCTGCTTCTGTCCCACCACTTGTAAAAATCAGTTCATTTTCGTGTGCTCCAATACTTGCTGCAATCGTTTGGCGAGCTTCGTCTAAATAGCGTCGACTTTCCCGCCCATAGTGATGAATACTAGACGGATTTCCAAAGTACTCATGCATAAATGTCGTCATTTTCTCAACGACTGCTGGATGTATTGGAGACGTTGCTGCATGATCAACATAAATACGTTCCAAAATAAACGCCTCCTAGCTCATTATTAAATATAAAACATATAAGACGCTTGATCATCATCAGAATGATTTGCTAAATCTTCAAGCGTTGTACTATCTAGCACTTCTTTAACCGCATCTCGAATACGAATCCACAGCTCGCGTTTTGCAGGCTCTTCATCTTCAATTCCTTCTACAGGACTAATAGGACCTTCTAAAACAGAAATAATATCACCAGAAGTAATGTTAGCAGGTTCATGGGCTAAGATGTAACCTCCATAAGCTCCGCGCACGCTTTTTACAAGCCCAGCGTTACGCAGCGGTGAAATAAGCTGCTCTAAATAATGTTCAGATAAGTCATGCGTTTGAGCAATAGTTTTAAGCGAGATAGGACCTTCGCCAAAGCGCTTCGCAAGCTCAATCATAATCGTTAAACCGTAGCGTCCTTTTGTTGAAATTTTCATACGATACACTCCTTCAATACACTTTTTTTATTTATGAAAAAAATAAGACCCTCACGTTGTCACTGAATGCTGTGATGAGTCGTTTTTTACTAAGCTATATGAACTTCTCTATATGCATTTCTTGCAAATGTAACTGTTGATATTATAACATACTATGCCTATAAGATAAATTTCCACCACCTATTCACCGCTTGTGATACAGTGAAAGAAAAGAAAGGAGAAAAACATGGCTACAAAACCTCTCGCATTTCGAATGCGTCCGACTCATTTAGATGACGTTATCGGACAGCAGCATTTAGTTGGCAAAGATAAAATGATTTATCGAATGGTAAAAGCAAATCACTTAAGCTCGATGATTTTATATGGACCTCCAGGCGTTGGAAAAACAACAATTGCCACAGCTATTGCAAAAACAACCAACACGGCGTTTCGTCAGTTAAATGCCGTTGTAAACAATAAAAAAGATATGGAAATTGTCGCCGAAGAAGCCAAAATGTCAGGCAAAGTAATTCTGCTGTTAGATGAAGTTCATCGGCTTGACAAAGCTAAGCAAGACTTTTTGCTTCCTTACTTAGAAAACGGCATGATCATTCTAATCGGAGCGACAACAAGCAATCCTTATCACGCAATTAATCCTGCTATTCGAAGCAGATGCCAAATCTTCGAATTAAAATCTCTTACGCCAGATGATATCAAAATGGCGCTAACAAGGGCGCTCAACGATCCATCAAACGGATTTGGGGATAGAAAAATCATCGTAGAAGATGACGCCATGAACCACTTTGCCAACAGCTGTAACGGTGACGTGCGCTCGGCTTTGAATGCTCTGGAACTGGCTGTTTTATCAACAGGTGAAAGCGATGGTAAAATCGTTATTACCTTACAAACAGCAGAAGAATGTCTGCAGCAAAAATATTTTTCACATGATAAAAATGGTGACGCTCACTATGATGTATTATCGGCTTTTCAAAAATCGATTCGCGGCAGCGACGTAAATGCCGCTCTTCATTATTTGGGACGGCTAATTGAAGCAGGAGACTTGATCAGCATCAATCGTCGCCTTTTAGTCATTGCGTATGAAGACATTGGACTAGCTGATCCGGATGCCGGCATGAGAACTCTCGCAGCTATTCAAGCAACTGAGCGATTAGGTCTCCCAGAAGCACGTATCCCGCTTGCAAACGCCGTTATTGAGCTTTGTCTATCACCGAAGTCCAACGCTGCTTACAAAGCATTAGATGAAGCGATAAGCGATATTAAAAAAGGGTTTTCCGGCGACGTTCCCCCTCATTTGAAGGATGCTCATTACAAAGGAGCAGAGAACCTTGGCCGAGGCGTTGAATATCAATACCCGCATGATTTTGATAACGGATGGGTCCTTCAACAGTATTTACCGGATCGCATCAAAAACAAACAATATTTTCATCCTAAACAAAATGGACAAGAAAAATACTTTTCAAAAGTTTTCAATCGTTTAGAGACATTAAAAAAAGAAAATGGCTGAAACTGTTGCTCAGTTTCAAAGCCATTTTCTTTTTTGTCTTTATCTATTAAGCTGCACTTTTAACTTCTTTGCGTTTTTTCGTTTTTGTTGAACCTTTAAAGTAGCTGTCTAAAAGTTTAGCGACTAAACGAGCGATTATGTTAAACAACAGAACCATAATGATTAGAATAGCAGCTGACTTTGTTGCAATCAATCTTGCATCAGGTACGATTCCTTCAGAGTTTAATTTCCAAATGTGAACGGCAAGCGTCTCTGCTGGTCGAAAAATATTAAACGGGTTTACAGGACTCGTTAAGTCAGCATTTGAATTTAACATCGGCGTGGTTAAGCCAGCCGTATAAATCAACGCAGCTGCCTCTCCAAAGATTCGTCCCGCAGTTAAAATAACGCCTGTGATAATTTGTTGAATCGCTGATGGAATGACGACTTTGACAATTGTTTGCCATTTAGTCGCACCCAACCCTAAACTCGCTTCTTTTACACTCGCAGGAACAGATGCAATCGCACTTTCACATACGCGCGTTAAACCCGGTAAATTTAAAATTGTAATCACAAGTGCTCCACCGATAAGCGTATAGCCCCAGCCTGAAAATGTGACAAAAATTAATAATCCAAATAAACCAACTACAATGGACGGTAATGACGCCATTGTTTCAATACATAAGCGGACGAAATTTAAGAAACGACCTTGCTTCGCGTACTCCGCTAAGTAAATTCCGGCTCCTAAACCAAGAGGAATAGAAATGATCAGCGTTAAAACAAGCATGTAGAACGAGTTAAACAGCTGAGGTCCGATACCGCCTCCCGCCATCGTATTGCTTGGCTTTCCAAATAAAAAGTTCGGGTCCCAAAATCCCCAGCCTTTAGCGATAATTTCAACAACTAAATACACTAATAGCAACACAACTAGAGCGGCAATGCCATAAAAAATACCTGTCCATATATTATTTACTGTGCGTGCATTTTTGTTTCTCATTGATGAGCACCTCGTTTCCCAATTGCTCGGATAATTAAAATGAACACGAAAGAAATAAGCAGTAAAATCATAGCTAACGTCCACAATGCGTTATTCCATGCCGTTCCGTTTAACGTATTAGACATATCCATTGTTAAAATACCTGTTAATGTTGCCGTTGGACTATATAAGCTTTCAGGAAGCTTAACCGTGTTTCCGATAACCATTTGAACAGCTAGCGCTTCTCCGAATGCGCGGGCAAGTCCTAACACGATACCTGTTAAAATACCTGTTTTAGCAGATGGAATAATGACTCGGCTAATTGCCTGCCATCTTGTTGAACCTAGTCCATAAGAAGCTTCTAAATATTCAGGTGCTACGCTTCGAATTGCATCGTCAGCAATACTTGCAATTGTCGGAAGAATCATGACGCTTAAGACAATAATTCCGGCAATCAAACTAAAGCCCACTCCGCCGAAGTTATCGCGAAGAAGCGGTACTAAAATGGTAACCCCTAAAAGGCCGTATACCACTGAAGGAACTCCGACTAAAAGTTCTAAAACCGGTCGTAAAACCGTTGAACCAAATTTAGGCGAAATATAGTTGTTAAAAATGGCGATAGCAATTCCAATTGGAGCACTTATAATCACGGCTCCGATTGATACAAGCATGGAACCCAGAATAAACACAAGTGCCCCGTATTCTTTATTGTTTGGGCTCCATTTTGTTGAAGTCAACATTTCACCGATTGATATATTACTTTGTAAAAATGACTGTATGCCTTTTTCACAAATAAATACGATAATAGCTAACGTAACAAGTACAATTAGAATACCGCAAAATGTAGAAAGCGTACGGCCAATGTATTCGCTTTTTACATAATTAATGGATTTTTTCCCCTTCATCGCTCTGTCTCCTTACATATTCAGTATATATTCGCTTTTCTTTTTATTCGCTATATACTTTATTAA
Source organism: Priestia sp. VA7 (assembly GCF_055710015.1). Taxonomy (NCBI): domain Bacteria; kingdom Bacillati; phylum Bacillota; class Bacilli; order Caryophanales; family Bacillaceae; genus Priestia; species Priestia sp. VA7. The sequence goes on along the minus strand of NZ_JBVQPN010000001.1, from coordinate 286,965 downwards.
CATTCAAATAGAATAAGACTGACTGTGTTAGTCAGCCCTATTCTTTTTAAAAACACTCTTATTTTTTGAACTCAGTCATTGGGATATATCCCATATCTTCTACTTGCTTAGCAAAGTCCTTACCAGCTACGTAGTCAATGTACTCTTTTGCACCATCTTTCGGCTCACCGTTTGTAATCATGTACTCATAAGACCAAAACGGATATTTTTTAGAAACAATGTTTTCTGTTGTTGGCTCTACACCATCAATATTAAGCATTTTTAAACTTTCTTTTTTATCGCCAATTAAATACGACATAGCAAGGTAACTTACTGCTCCTGGCGTTGAGTTTACTGATTGCTCAACCGCTCCGTTTGAATCTTGAGCTGTACCAACGCTGTCATTTACTTTTGCGTCACCCATTAATGTTTTCTCGAATGTAGCACGTGTACCAGATGATGCTGGACGGTTGATTACGTTAATTTTCTCGTCGTTTCCGCCAACTTCTTTCCAGTTTTTAATTTCACCAGAGAAAATCTTTTGAATTTGCTCTTTTGTTAACGATTCTACTTTTACATCTTTATTTACAACAAGTGCGAACCCAATGCCCGCTACTTTCGTATCTACAAGTTTATCTGCTTTTGATTTATCTTCGATTTTATCGGCTGCTGGAACATCAGAGTTTCCAATGTCAACTGCTCCTGATGCTACTTGGTTAACACCCGTTCCACTACCTCCACCTTGTACCGTTACTGAAAGGTTTGGATATTTTTCAGTAATTCCATTCGCTGCTTCTTCTGCAAGTGGTTGTAAAGCTGTAGATCCCGCCGCTGTTAACGTACCTGACACTTCTTCTTTGCTGCCCGAACCACTGTCGTTGCTTGCTCCGTCTTTACCACATGCTGCTAGTGCTCCTACCATTAAAAAAGCTGCTAATGTTACTTTAAAACCCTTTGTTTTCATTACATTACCCTCCAATAAATATATGTGTAATTAGTACTAGTCCTTTGTACTCGAACAACAGGTACAAGACACATTATACGAGTAGATTGTTGTCTTTATATGAAGTGAATTTTAAGTTACTGTAAACTTACTTATTTGGGGTTTATTTTTTCTTATTTCTATCAAAACCCTTGATATATAAGACTTTCTGAATATTGCTGTAGAAGATATAAAAGAAATAAAGCCAAAACGTAAATTTTATGTAAATAAAGCGTTAAATAAATTTACATAAATCTCTTTTTTTAATACAGTGTAAATTCACCATCAAGCCATATTTTTCAATTTATTAGTACTTTTTATACATATCAAACAGAAGATTCCATCCAAAGCATAAATAGAACAGATATTTCCATAAAAAAAAGAAGGCTACGATAGCCTTCTTTTTATTCATCACCTACGCGGCGAATCTTAATATCACTTAATAATTCATTGATAACATGACCGCCCATAATTAATCCTGCTACAGATGGAACAAAAGCATTAGAAGATGGGGGCATTTTCGCTTTGCGAATTTGCGCTTGATCGTTTCCTACTTCTTTGCGAACTTCTTCGCGAATAACGATTGGACGTTCATCAGAAAAAACGACGTTAATTCCTTTGCGAATTCCTTCTTTACGCAGACGAGTACGAACTACTTTTGCAATTGGATCTGTATGTGTCTTTGAAATGTCTGCAATTTTGAAACGTGTTGGATCCATTTTATTCGCAGCACCCATGCTTGAAATAATCGGAATATCACGTTTTAAACATTCTTTCATTAAATGAATTTTATACGAAATCGTATCGGATGCATCCACTACGAAGTCCGGTTTGTAACTAAAGAACTCTTCATATGTTTCTTCCGTATAAAACATTTGAAGAGAAACGACGTCACAGTCTGGATTAATATCCAAAATACGTTTTTTCATTAATTCTGTCTTGGGCTGACCTACCGTAGAAAGCAGCGCGTGAATTTGACGATTTACGTTTGTAATATCAACATCGTCTTTATCTACAAGAATTAAACGTCCTACTCCTGACCGAGCCAAAGCCTCAGCAGAAAACGACCCTACTCCTCCTATCCCTAAAATAGCAACTGTACTGCCTTTTAAAGTAGCTAGCCCTTCTTTTCCTATCGCCAGTTCATTACGCGAAAACTGATGCAACATGTTAAAACACTCCTCTATTAAATACACCAACGTGTATGATTAATTCAAATAAACAACGAAATTGAATATACCATATTTTTAGCAAAACGAACATGAGCATTCGTTATTTATCCATAAAAAAACTCTATGCAAATAATTACATAGAGGATTTTTTATATGTATGCTAGTCCCGATCGTGCCGTCTCGAGTGCCTTCGTTTTGAACCCGCTCTCGGCAGGTGGGTGCTCTGCTTTAACCATTGTAAGTCCTCGAGATGAGGCATGTACGCTCGTTAAAAACTCCGAGCTCCCAAGCAAAAAATTGTTCGGTCAAAACTGGATTAAGGACGAACACATCAGGACTATTTAGTTCTTGAAAGTATCTTATCACAGAAAAAATCACTTTGCAATTAATAAGTAAAACAAAAAAATCGAGCCTGTGACTGGAACGTGACAAGCTCGATTTAACAGACGGTTCAATCGATTACGCTTCTGTTTTTGGCTTTTTTACCTGCAAATGCAGCTCGTCTAATTGCGCTTCACTTACTTCACCAGGTGCGTTTGTTAATAGACAACTTGCACTTGCTGTTTTAGGGAAGGCAATTGTATCACGCAAGTTTGTGCGTCCTGCTAGAAGCATAACCAAACGGTCAAGACCTAATGCAATTCCGCCGTGAGGAGGAGTACCGTATTCAAATGCTTCAAGTAAGAAACCAAACTGCTCATATGCTTCTTCTAATGTAAATCCAAGCGTTTTAAACATTTTTTCTTGAATATCACGCTCGTAAATACGTAAAGATCCTCCGCCAAGTTCGTAACCATTCAATACTAAGTCATATGCTTGTGCACGGACTTGTCCAGGATCGCTTTCTAACATTGGTAAATCTTCACGAACTGGCATTGTGAATGGATGATGAGCCGCGTAGTAACGGTTGTCTTCTTCATCATGCTCAAGAAGAGGCCAATCTGTTACCCATAGGAAGTTAAATTTCGTTTCATCAATAATTCCTTGTTCTTTTGCAAGCTTTAGACGAAGAGCGCCAAGTGCATCTGCTACAACTGACTTTTTATCAGCTACAAATAAAAGTAAATCTTCTTCTTCCGTTTGAAGAGCTTCAGCAAATTGCTTTTGCTCATCTTCATTGAAGAATTTTGCAATTGGTCCTTTTAAGGCATCAGCTTCAACTTTCAGCCATGCTAACCCTTTAGCACCGTAAATTTTCACGAACTCTGTTAGAGCATCGATATCTTTACGTGAATAGCTAGAAGCGGCACCTTTTACGTTAATGGCTTTTACTTCTCCGCCGTTTTCAACTGCTGCGCTAAATACTTTGAACCCGCAGTCTTTCACAAGCTCTGATAAGTTGACTAACTCCATTTCAAAACGTGTATCCGGCTTATCTGAACCGTAGCGACTCATCGCTTCATCATATGACATGCGCGGGAAAGGTGTCGTTATATCTAAATCTTTTACGCGTTTCATTACTTTAGACATCATTTCTTCCGTCATTGTCATGATGTCCTCTTGAGATAAAAATGATGTTTCAATATCGATTTGAGTAAATTCAGGCTGACGATCTGCACGCAAGTCTTCATCGCGGAAGCAGCGAGCGATTTGATAATAACGCTCAACTCCGCTTACCATTAGCAGCTGCTTAAAGATTTGCGGTGATTGAGGAAGAGCATAAAACTCCCCTTCGTGCACGCGGCTTGGCACAAGATAATCACGCGCGCCTTCTGGCGTACTTTTCGTTAGAATAGGTGTTTCAACATCTAAAAAGTCATTTTGATCTAAGAAGTCACGAATTGTTTTTGTAATGTCATTGCGCATTTTAAGCGTGTTAAACATCTCAGAACGTCGAAGGTCTAAATAACGATATTTTAATCGAACATCTTCTGATACTTCCGTTTGATCCGCAATAGCAAAAGGAGGTGTTTTGGCTTTGTTTAATACCGTAATCTGCTCAGCATGAACTTCAATTTTACCTGTTTTTAAGTTCGGGTTAACGGTTCCCTCTTCACGAGCCACAACAGTTCCTTGCACTTCCAGTACAAATTCATTACGTACATCTTCAGCAATTTTTAGCGCTTCAGCAGATTTTTCAGGATTAAATACAACCTGTACAACTCCGCCGCGGTCGCGTAAATCAATAAAGATTAATCCCCCTAAATCACGGCGTTTTTGAACCCATCCTTTTAATAGAACTGTTTCGCCAGTTGCTTGTTCTGTTACATCTCCACAGTAGTATGAACGTTTTGTCATCATGGTTCCCCCTTATACTTGTTTTTGCAAATAGCTGACCAATTGATCAATTGATACTTCTTGCTGTTCGCCAGATTCCATATTCTTTACGTTTACAACTTGTTTTGCTAGCTCATCTTCACCTAGAACAACAACAAATTTTGCTTGTACACGATCAGCTGCTTTGAACTGAGCTTTCATTTTTTTATCTTGATAATCTTTATCGGCTACAAAGCCTGCGCGTCGAAGCGTATTTACAATTGAAACGGATTTTTCTTTTGCTTCATCGCCCATAGTTACTACATAGCAATCTACGCCTGTTTCTACCGGAAGCTCAATTCCTTCTGCTTCCAAGGCAGATAATAAGCGTTCGATACTTAAAGCGAATCCGATACCCGGTGTTTCAGGTCCGCCGATTTCTTGAATCAGCCCATTATAACGGCCTCCGCCACAAAGAGTTGTAATGGCGCCAAATCCTTCTGCTTCACTCATTAGTTCAAATGCTGTGTGATTATAATAATCTAACCCGCGTACTAGCGTCGGATCTACAACATAGTCAATGTCTAAATCGGTTAAGTACTGCTGTACTTTTTCAAAATATTCTTTTGAATAGTCGTTTAAATAATCAAGAATAGACGGCGCTGTAGCCATCAGTTCATGGTCACGATCTTTTTTACAGTCTAAAATACGAAGAGGATTTTTCTCCAATCTGCTTTGGCAGTCGCTGCAAAACTCTCCAATGCGAGGTGCAAAGTGGTCAATAAGCGCTTGACGGTGAGCTTGACGACTTTCTGTATCTCCTAAACTGTTAACAACCAACTTTAATTTTTTCAATCCAAGCGATTGGTAAAAGCTCATTAACAGGGCAAGAACTTCAACATCAATAGCTGGATCATTTACCCCTAATGCTTCTACGCCAAACTGAACGAATTGACGGAAACGTCCCGCTTGAGGTCGTTCATAGCGAAACATAGGACCAATATAAAACAGCTTTGTTGGCTGCGTTGGATTTCCAAACATCTTATTTGAAACAAATGATCGTCCAACTGCAGCTGTTCCTTCCGGACGAAGCGTTAAGCTGCGGTCACCTCGATCTTTAAATGTGTACATTTCTTTTTGCACGATATCTGTTGTTTCTCCCACTCCGCGCAAAAATAATTCAGTGTGTTCAAACATTGGTGTACGAATTTCTTGGTAGTTGAACGCACGGCAGATTTCTCTTGCTCGCTGTTCAACAAACTGCCAATATTCTACTTTGCCCGGTAAAATATCTTGTGTGCCTCTAGGTATTTGAACTGACATAACGTGATATGCCTCCTATTTTTTAAATTTACAATACAAAAAAACTCTCGCCTCTACTATTTTTCCATAGTAGGGACGAGAGTTAATCTCACGTGGTACCACCCTAATTGAAACATATGACATGTTTCCACTCATTTCGTTAACGCACGAACACGTTCATCTCCTACTAAGTTTCCCTTTTCAGAGTGAAGCCTCCTGAGTGTTCTTTCATAAAGTCATCATGTAGAAATGCTTTCAGCCTAAGACATTTCCTCTCTAGCCATGTGTCATCTTTACTACTTTTCTCGATCTTTGGCTTATCAATATAAAAATGTTATACATTCATTTTAATTTAGCAATTGCTTTCTATATTACGAATGAAATGAGCAGTTGTCAAGCACCTTTCATGTTAAGAGCGGTCTAATTGTTTTCTTAGTTTCTGAATATCTCGAAGCGTTAAACCAAATTCAGAAGCCAATTCAAGGGATGAAGCTTCACTTTCTCTGTCAATAAAATCATGAAAATGAATGCCAAATACCGGATTTACCTGCTGAAATGATTGTTCACCTTTTTCACTAAACTTCATCGTTTCTTCCTCCCTGCCTACACTTACTTATCCTTTTATTAGCATTGCCCAAAAAAGATGTTTTTACATAAGAAAAAGGATTTTTTTTATTTTCATCGAATACTCTATTTTGTTATAAAAAGGAGGTCTATCTATTCGCCATCTAAACATGAAGTCTGTATCTGTTTTGGCTGCAAGTATCCTTTTATTACTGTGTTCTTCCTCATTTGAGCGCCCACATGTACCGGTCCATCAACCCATTATTGTAACAGCTGACTCTCTTCATGTACGCAGCGGTCCAGGACGTTCATTTTCAATTACAAATAAATTTACGAAGAATACAAGACTATCCGTTTCAGACCGTCAAGGAGATTGGTATTATGTAGAAAGCTCGGATATTCAAGGATGGGTGTTTAAAAAATTTACGAAAACCGTAGCGCTTCGCAGCGTTCAGCCTAGCATGCAGGTAGCGCAGCGCCAGCCTGTTTATACGCTGAGTAAAAGCTTGCAGCACTTAAAGGGCAAAACAATTATTATTGATGCAGGCCATGGAGGAAAAGACAAAGGAGCCATCGGCACACAGGGCACATATGAAAAAGACCTCACTCTTCGAACAGCACTTATTTTACAAAACAAACTTCAAAAAGAAGGCGCACACGTCATTTTAACCCGCACCCATGATGAGTACCTTCTACTTTCACAGCGCACGCTGCAATCGACTAAAGCAGATGCTTTTATAAGCATTCACTACAACAGTACGAACAGCTCACAGCTAACTGGCCTTATGACGTATTATTACCATCAGCATCAGGACAGTCCACTCACACATTCTATTCATCAGTCCCTTATTAATCATGCAAAATTAAAAGACAAAGGAGAACGTTTTGGAAACTATTATGTTCTTCGCGAAAATACACGCCCGAGTACATTAATTGAACTGGGCTTTTTAAGCAACGAACGGGAAGAAACGTATATTAATTCCATCAGTTATCAGCAAATGATTACGTCCGCTATCGCTGAAGGATTAAATCACTACTTTCAAAGCAAAGAAAAAACGCAGACTCATCTGTGAGCCTGCGTTTTTTCTTTGCTTTCTACAATAAGCGTGACCGGTCCGTCATTTGTAAATGATACGTCCATCATTTCACCAAATGCGCCGGTTTCTACTCGAACATTTTTTTCTGATAATATTTTATTAAAATAGTTGTAAAGCGTTACAGCATGATCTGGCCTAGCAGCTCCCATAAAGTTTGGTCTTCTGCCTTTTCGGCAATCTCCGTACAGCGTAAATTGAGATACCGATAAAATTTCTCCTTCTACATCTAGAAGCGACAAATTCATTTTGCCAGACTCATCATCAAACACTCGCAAATTCACAATTTTATCCGCTACATACTCTGCATCAGCTTCAGTATCGTCATGGGTAATGCCCACTAAAAGCATATATCCGTGCTTAATCTCACCGACCGTCTCACCTGCAACAGTTACTTTTGCATTCTTTGCTCTTTGTACGACTACTCTCATGTATAACGACCTTTCTTAATGCATAATTCGGCGAACTGAATAAATGTCTCGAAGCTGCTTAATGCGCTCAACCACTTTATGAAGGTGACTGATGTTATGAATAGAAATTGACATATGAATCGTAGCCATTTTGTTTCGGTCCGATTTTCCTGAAACGGCTGAAATATTCGTTTTAGTCTCGTTTACAACCTGCAGAACTTCATTTAGTAAGCCCCTGCGGTCGTATCCGGAAATTTCAATTTCCACGTTAAACTCTTTGCCTTCTTTAATATGTGTTTCCCACTCTACAGGAATAAGGCGGCTTTCAGCATCATCTGTGTGAACGTTTAAACAATCTGCTCTATGAACAGATACTCCTCGCCCCTTTGTAATAAAACCAACAATCTCATCTCCAGGAACTGGATTACAGCATTTAGACAAGCGAATCAGCATGTTCTCTACACCCGGTACAATAACCCCGGAATCTTTTCGTTTATGCTGGCGAACACGCTTGGCCGCAGTGTCGCGTGCAATATCATCAATTTGGATCTCTTGTTCTTGATCGCGCTGCTTTCTCCACTTCTCGGTTAAACGATTAGCTACTTGAGCCGCAGTTAATCCGTTATACCCAATAGCTGCATACATATCATCTTCGTTTGAGAAATTAAACTTCTCCGCTACTCGTTTGATATTATCAGCTGTTAATACTTCTTTTAAGTCAAACTCCATTTGACGAATTTCTTTTTCAACCAGCTCTTTGCCTTTTTCAATATTTTCATCGCGGCTTTGCTTTTTAAAGAATTGGCGAATTTTATTTTTGGCTTGAGACGTTTGAGCAAGCTTTAACCAGTCCTTGCTTGGACCATACGAATGCTTAGACGTCAAAATTTCAATAATGTCCCCCGTTTTCAAACGGTAATCAAGCGTAACCATCTTGCCGTTGACTTTTGCTCCAATAGTTTTATTTCCGATTTCAGAATGAATACGATAGGAAAAATCAATTGGAACAGAACCCGAAGGAAGCTCAATGACGTCGCCTTTTGGCGTAAAAATGTAAACCATGTCGGAAAACAAGTCAACTTTTAGAGATTCCATAAATTCTTCTGCATCGTTTGCGTCATTTTGAAATTCTAAAATTTCTCTAAACCACGTCAACTTTTCTTCAAATGAAGCATGCTCAGCTGTTTTTCCCTCTTTGTAAGCCCAATGAGCAGCAATTCCATACTCAGCAATTTGGTGCATGTCAAACGTTCGAATTTGAACTTCTAACGGATCACCTTTTGGTCCGATAACCGTCGTATGAAGAGACTGGTACATATTTTGTTTTGGCATTGCAATATAATCTTTGAAACGTCCCGGCATTGGCTTCCAGCACGTGTGAATAATTCCTAACACCGCATAGCAATCTTTAATGCTATTTACAATAATGCGCACAGCTAGTAAATCGTAAATTTCATTAAACTGCTTGTTTTGCAGTGCCATTTTACGATAGATGGAATAAATATGTTTTGGGCGTCCTGAAATTTCAACTTTAATCGACACTTCATCTACTTGCTCTCGAACTTCATCAATAACTTCAGCCAAATACTGCTCGCGTTCCGCACGCTTTTTCTTCATCAAATTTACAATGCGATAATATTGCTGAGGATTTAAGTAACGTAAAGCTGTATCTTCAAGCTCCCACTTAATTTTTGAAATACCGAGACGATGAGCAAGAGGAGCAAAAATTTCAAGCGTTTCATTTGAAATGCGTCGCTGTTTTTCCTGCGGTAAATGCTTTAGCGTACGCATGTTATGAAGACGATCTGCAAGTTTGATCAGTATGACTCGAATATCTTGAGCCATTGCTACAAACATCTTGCGGTGATTTTCAGCCTGCTGCTCTTCTTTAGACTTATATTTAATTTTTCCCAGTTTCGTTACGCCGTCTACTAACATTGCTACTTCTTCATTAAAAGCTTTTTCTAAATCTTTTAGTGTTATCTCTGTATCTTCAACCACATCATGTAGAAATCCAGCTGCAATTGTTGCTGGATCCATATCTAGATCAACTAAAATTCCTGCGACTTGAATCGGGTGGATAATATATGGTTCACCCGACTTGCGATATTGTTCTTTGTGAGCTTCTTTTGCAAAATCATATGCTTTTTGTACAAAAGCCACATCTTCTTCATTTAAATATCGCTTCGTATTGTCAATGACCTGTTCCGCTGTTAGGACTTGCTCATTTGCCATGAAATCACCTTTTATCAACTAGCATTTTTAATTCATATTGTAACTATTATCTTGAAAAAATCCAAGGATGTAAAGCCTTTGCGTTTAATTTATCAAATTTACATCATTTCCATTTTACGTATTAACGTTTTTTAACGAAAAAAGAGCACCTGTATCAGGTACTCTTTTTTATGTGATCGTTCTTCTTAATACGTCATTAATGTGAATACATCATAACCGTCTAGTTTGTCACGGCCGTCAAGGTAAGAAAGTTCAATTAAGAACGCAGCTCCAACAACAATTCCGCCTAATTCTTCAACAAGCTTAATTGTCGCTTCAATTGTACCGCCTGTTGCTAATAAATCATCTGTAATCAACACGCGCTGACCTGGCTTAATTGCATCTTTGTGAATCGTTAATACGTCTTTACCGTACTCTAAACCGTAATCTACTTTAATTACTTCACGCGGTAATTTTCCTTCTTTACGAACAGGTGCAAAACCGATACCTAACGCATATGCTACTGGACAACCAACGATAAATCCGCGAGCTTCCGGTCCTACGATAATATCAACTTGTTTATCATTCGCATATTTTACAATCTCATCCGTTGCGGCACGGTATGCATCACCATTGTCCATTAATGTTGAGATATCTTTAAATGTAATACCTGGTTTTGGCCAGTCAGGTACAATTGTAATATAATCTTTAAAATTCATTCTAATGTTGCCTCCTCATTCAATCGAACGCTTAAAAATATCTTGAAATTGATTTTTAAGCTGTACATATGACGTATAAATAAAGTTTTTTTCTATTTCAATCTGCTGCTGCTTTTGGCGATAAGTCGCAGATTCTATTAAATCACGTTTCGCAGAATTTTTCACTAACGAAATTAAGCCATTGTTTATTGTAACAAATTCTAACTCAAAAAACACCTTTGCCATAAAATCAATCGTTTCTTTCGACCAGCCCTTATGAATCGCTAAATCTTCTTTGTAGCGTTTTAAATCAAAAGGACCCTTTTTCGCTAAAAAGCCGTAGAACCATTTAAAGTGATCGCGAGTTGGGATTGTATCAAAATAATGGTCTTCTTCCGTTAAGAAAATAGCGTATATTCTAGAAGGAATACCTTGGAAAAACAAACATTCAAGCCACTTCTGTAAAGGAGGCAAATCTAATAAAACAATCTGTTCCCCTGCAAACATACATGCTTTTGCCTGTTCTTCATCTTGAATAAGAACAACATGCTCCATCGGCAGCATCGACTTGTATTTATCAATTGTTGAATCGTGAAAAGCAACAACTTTCATTTGATCCGTGAATACCTGCTCAAAGAAACGTTTGACATCAATAGCACTGCGATAATCAAACATCTGCCACTCATCTACAGAGATATCTTCTACCATCAGCTGCGGTTTGCGCATATTGTTCCACTCATTAATAGATAGTTCACCTACTAATGATACTTTAGCTATAGGAGATACTTCATCTAATATATAGCCTAACCCAAATCCTACTGCATCAACCGATACACCGCTGTCTTCAAATACCAGTTTTAAATGATTTTTATTAGCACCAATTTTCCGCATAGATGTTGTATGAACATCTTTAATGAGAACTTTTGGCTTCGGGTTATGCATACCAAATGGAGCAAGCGCACTCATTTGTTCAATATTTTCCAGCGTAATTTCCTCTGTTGTGCATACTGTATCAACTGATGTAATTGGAATAAAATCCTGTTCGGTTAACACGTTGCTTGCTTGTTCATTAAGACGTGTGCGCAGCTCTTCTACATCATCGCTGTTTAACGTCATGCCGGCTGCCATTGGATGCCCTCCAAAATGCGGCAAAATGTCACGGCATTTAGATAAGTTCGCGAATAAGTCAAAGCCTTCGATACTTCTTGCTGAACCTTTGGCAATACGGTTTTCAGAGTCAATACTTAGTACAATTGTTGGTCTGTAGAACTTTTCTACGAGCCTAGAAGCGACAATTCCAACAACACCTGCATTCCATCCTTCTCCCTCTACAATAAGAACGCTGTTTTCATCCGGAGGATACATATTTTTAACAAATTCAACGGCTTCTTCCGTAATATCGTTTACGATTTGCTGCCTTACCTTGTTTAACGCATCAATTTCTTTAGCTAAACCTTTTGCTTCTTCAGCATTTGTTGTCATAAGCAAGTGAACAGCTGGATCAGCATCTTGAAGACGTCCTACTGCATTAATGCGAGGAGCCATAGCAAATCCAATTGTATCTTCAGTAATTTCTTCGCGTTTTACTCCACATACGCTCAGCAGCGCTTCAATTCCAGTGCGCTTCGTGAGCTTGAGATAGTCAAGACCTTTGCGAGCAATTAAGCGGTTTTCGTCGACTAAAGGAACCAAGTCAGCAATCGTCCCAATCACTGCTAGTTCTAACAAATGTTCCGGAAGCTCCCCTAACAGCGCATGAGCGAGTTTAAAAGCCACTCCTACACCCGCCAGTTCTTTAAATGGATATGTACTTCCCGGCAGCTTTGGATGAATAATTGCATACGCATCCGGTAAAATCGGACCCGGCTCGTGGTGATCCGTAATAATTAAATCAAAATCTAATTCACGTGCATACGCCGTTTCTTCGACTGCCGAAATACCTGTGTCTACCGTAATCACCAGCTGATAGCCGCCTGCGTTTATTTTATCAAATGCTGCCTTATTCGGCCCATAACCTTCTGTAAAGCGATTAGGAATATAAAAATCAGTATCAGCGCCGAGCTGCTGTAAAGCAGATAACATAACAGAAGTACTGCTGACGCCGTCCGCATCGTAATCTCCATAGATCATAATTTTTTCATTATGATCAATTGCTTGCTGAATACGAGCTACCGCTTTGTCCATATCGTGCAATAAAAACGGATCGTGGAACGTTTGTGCATCAACGTGTAAAAACTCACGTGCCGCTTCTACTGTTGTCCTGCCTCTATTAAGTAATAACGAAGCTACTAGAGGTGTAATATTGAGGTTTTCTACAAATTCATTAACAAGTTGTTCATCACATTCTTGAACATTCCAACGTTTTTTTGACTGTAACATGTCTCTTCACCCCTTAACCCACATTATTATACTAGAGTGGATGAAATGGAGCAACGAAAGAAAATAAGCATATTTTTCTGACAGTGCGCCTTGAATTTTCACAAACAAAAAAACGTGCGAACACTTCGCACGTTTTTGAATTACTTGCTTTCTACTTCTTTTTGTTCCTCGCGCTTCAACTGTTTCCCTTTCCACACAAGCCATAGCTGAGCAGCAATAAACACAGATGAATATGCACCAAGAATTAAACCTACTAACAGGGCAATTGAGAAGTTTTGAATTGATTCACTTCCGAATACAAGAAGTGCTACAACTGCAATCACAACTGTTAACACGGTGTTCATTGAACGAGTAAACGTTTCACGCAAGCTTAAATTTACGATAAACGCCAAATCGTCAAACGTTTTGGATTTGAATTTCTGCATATTTTCACGAATGCGGTCAAACGTAACAATCGTATCGTTAATTGAGTAACCAACAATCGTCAAGACAGCGGCGATAAACGTTAAATCTACCTCTAGCTTTGTTAAGCTAAAGACCGTAACGATAAAAAACGCATCATGCAACAAAGCAAGCACGGCTGCAAGCGCCATGTAGAACTCGAATCGAATCGTTACATAGATGATAATTCCAATTGAAGCAATTACAATCGCCATCATTGCATTTTTCGCCAGTTCTTTTCCAACTGTCGGCGAAACGGTGCTTACGTTTGGTTCAGAACCGTATTTATCTTTAAAGTGATCTTTTAAGTTGGCAATTTCTTTTTTATTCAAGACCCCAACTACACGTACAACACCCGTATCATTACTTTTTCCTGTAATGACTACGTCATCCGTTTTGATATCAAGAGACTTCATTTCACGCTGTATCTCAGCCTGCGTAACGGTATGATTTGCCGGAATCTCTATGCGAGTTCCGCTCGTAAAGTCAATACCTAGGTTCAGCCTAAACACAGCAACCGAGATAATACCGATAATGACGAGCACGCTTGAGAATGTGAAGAACGCTTTACGGTATTTAACAAAGTCAATTTTATCCCACACTGTAGGTAAAACGGTTGTGCCGTCATCTTTGCTTAAATCGTGAATTTGCTCTTTCTTCACGCCAAAGTAGCCTGGTTTTTTATCAAACCAGCGGCTGTTTACTAAAAGACTCATTAATAATCGCGTACCGTATACGGCCGTAATAAAACTTAGCACAATCCCGATCATTAATGTTGTTGCAAATCCTTTTACTGAACTTTGACCATAAAAGAATAATACAAGAGCCGCTAACATCGTTGTAATATTGGCATCAAAAATGGTCGCAAGTGAGCGACGATTTCCTGCTCGGTAGGCCGATATAACAGACCTTCCTGTTTTCAGTTCATCTTTAATCCGCTCGTACGTAATGATATTCGCATCTACTGCCATACCTACACCGAGAATAAGAGCCGCGATACCTGGAAGCGTCATAACCACATGCATCAAGTCAAATACAAGCAGGTTTAAATACACGTAGAAGCTGAGTGTAATAATGGCAATAAGCCCCGGTAAACGGTAGAAAAACAGCATGTAAAGGAATATAATTCCAATTCCAATAATACCCGCTAATATAGTCGTGTGAAGAGCTTCTTCCCCAAACTGCGCTCCAACGGATGTAGAGTATAGCTCATCTAATTTAACCGGCAACGACCCGGCATTTAGCAATTCCGCCAGCTGCGTTGCACTTTTCACTGTGAAGTTGCCACCTGAAATCTCAACATCTGGCTGTGTTAACACGCTGCTAACAGAGGCTGCAGACAGGTACTTCGGATTTTGTTTTGTCGCTTCTTTTTGGTACGAGTCTTTTCCTTCTTCATAGTCCAGCCAAATGACAATTAAATTGTTAGGTGCTGGTTTTTGAGAAAGCTCTCGCGTGATCTTTTCAAATTTTTTCGCATTTTTTAACTTTAGTGAGACGCTAGGCTGATTGCTTTGGTCAAACGATTGCTTTGCTCCGCCTTGCGCTAAGTCTGTACCATCCATCAGCACCTTATCGTTCACGTCACGGAACGTTAAGTTTGCTTGAGTTGATAACAGATCCCTGGCTTGCTTTTGATTCGTGACACCAGCTAGCTGAACGCGGATGCGGTCGTTTCCTTCAATTTGAATGCTGGGCTCACTAACTCCCAGTACATCGACACGTTGACGCAGCGCTTCAACCGTGCTGTTAAGTGCCTTTTTGTCAATGACATCGCCTTTTTTAGCTGGACTGACTTTATATAAAATTTCAAATCCACCTTGAAGGTCGAGGCCAAGTTTAATATCTTTTGTAATTCCAGTCATCGTTGTTCCGATTGTACTAAACACAAGCAGTACTAAGAGGAAAAAGGCAACGATACGTCCTCTTTTAACCATCGACAGAAAATCCTCCTTCTTATGTAAAAAACATGAAATGATAACAATAGATAAATGACCAATCTAATTATCATTCATAACCTAATGTCTGTCAAATAAAGACCTTATCAAATTTTAATACATGTATTTTACAAACTCTACTTTAATAATTCTTTCCAGTCTTCTCCATTATTAACACTTGAGAACATATCAGATTTATAAGATTCAATTGTTACATAGCTCATCACCTGCGTGATCTTAACAGATAAAATATCATTTACCACTTGATGGAGAGATAGCTCTCTTTCTTTTTTCCATTTTTTCATTTCTAAATAACCCAATAAATCGTTCTCCGTTACTTCTTCATATCCAAGCATATGAAATTCTTCCATTTTGCTGGATAAGACAGGCTGTATAAGTTCTTTCGAAGCTGAAATAAATGGATGTGTCATATCGATCCTCCTTCCTGTTTGACATTTTGCGTAAAATTTCTTTCTCGTATGAGGAATACTTGTCATGCTTGGACACCGACGGCGCATATATTCACTGTATAAACCTCAAGAAAGCAGTGAGTATATGTCTAAATTTTTACAGGGAACTATTATTTTAATAATTGCTGGCTTAATTACACGTG
This sequence comes from Priestia sp. VA7, assembly GCF_055710015.1. Lineage (NCBI taxonomy): Bacteria > Bacillati > Bacillota > Bacilli > Caryophanales > Bacillaceae > Priestia > Priestia sp. VA7. The sequence continues at coordinate 270,984 of NZ_JBVQPN010000001.1, read as the reverse complement.
TACTCGGGTTTGTCAATCGAATTGTGGTGGCTCGAATGATTGGAGACGAAGGTGTGGGACTTTATATGATGGCGGTCCCCACGCTGGTATTAGTAATCACCTTAACACAGCTTGGGCTACCGGTTGCCATATCCAAGTTAGTGGCAGAAGCAGAAGCTTTAGGTGACAGGCATAAAATAAAAAAAATACTTGTCGTCTCTTTAAGCATTACGTGTACGCTTAGCGTTTTATTTACGCTCGGACTAATATTATTCGCTCCCGTTGTAGCAAAAACCTTCTTTACAGATTCACGTACGATCTATCCGCTGCTGGCGATTATTCCTGTTATTCCAATCATCGCCGTTTCGTCTGTCATCCGCGGATATTTTCAAGGAAAGCAGCAAATGAAGCCTGCTGCTTATTCTCAAATTATCGAACAAGTGGTGCGCATTACGTTAATTGCCGTATGTACAAAAGCATTTTTGCCCTATGGAATTGAGTACGCTGCGGCTGGTGCTATGCTATCTTCCGTATTTGGAGAACTAGCTTCACTGTTTTATATGATGTTTATGTTCAAGCGAAAGAAGAAAATAACGGTAAGACGAAAATTTTTTGCTTCTTTACATGCGGGCAAAGATACGTTCTTTGACTTAATGGGAATTGCTCTTCCCACGACAGGAAGCCGCATGATTGGGTCAATTTCTTGGTTTTTAGAACCGATTGTAGTAGCTCAAAGTTTAGCAATTGCAGGAGTAGCGACAGCTGTAGCAACGAAGCAGTACGGAGAATTAACAGGCTTTGCACTCCCTCTCCTGATGCTGCCTTCTTTTGTAACGGTGTCTCTATCCACGTCTTTGGTTCCCGCAATCAGTGAATCTCTTGCACAGAATCAAATGAAGCAAATCGAATATCGACTTCATCAAGCTCTCCGCTTGTCGTTTGTAACAGGCGGGCTAGCCGTTGTTGTTCTTTATGTATTTGCTAATCCGGTAATGGAATTGATGTATGGTTCTGACAAAGCTGCTATTTTTGTCAAAGTAATGGCGCCTTTTTTTATCTTTTATTACTTTCAAGGGCCGCTTCAAGCTGTTCTGCAGGCGCTAGACCTTGCAAAAGCCGCCATGATTAACAGTTTTATAGGAGCAGCGGTCAAAACATCTCTTATCTTCTTACTCGCAACTCAGCCAAATCTAGGCATTATGGGAGCTGGTCTTGCAATTGTTGTGGGAATGATGCTTGTCACTCTTTTACACCTGTCTACCGTCATGAAAAAAATCACGTATAAGATTCATGTGTTTGAGTATCTTCGCAGTTTTTCTGTAATGGGGATATCAGGTTTTACCGGACACTTCGCTTATATGAACCTTTTCACTTCCATCCCTTTGAGCTTACGAACCGTTTTATCGATTGCACTTACAAGCATTGTATACGTACTGTTTTTGCTGCTTTTTAGACTGATAACAAAAGAAGAATTAAACCGTTTTTCTGTTTTACGCTATTTTAAACGAAAATAAAACGCGGAGCAATCCGCGTTTTATTGTTTCACATCTACCAAATCTATAAAAAATTTTCCGTTGTCATAGCTGCAATATGAAACCTTATCTAAGTTTGAATACCCTAGCTTTTCTAGCTCTGTCTTTAACCATTCCGTCGTTTTATGTTCATGCAGCAGATGCTCTTCTTGAATAATGCCATCAATGATAAAAGGCAAATTCAAATTGCCTTTTTTGCCTGGTTGCTGATCTTTCTCAAACACGGATAGCCTTCCTGAAGATTCTAAAATAGCAAATTCAACATCAGCTACATTTTTTATATTTTTATCACGCAGCTGCACGAGCAAGTCATTGAAGTTATATCGCTGCCTTTTCATTTCATGTTCGTTTATTTTTCCATTTTCAATGATAATACTAGGTTTGCCATCAATAAAATTTCGCATTCGATTGCTTTTAAGAGACCATATAGCTAAGCCGATTTGAATAATAAGAAGCGTTAACATCGGAAGAATTGAATACAGCAAAGGATCTTTTGGGTTTTCAATAGCCATTACTGCCATTTCAGCAATCATAATAAAGACAACTAAATCCAAAATGCTCAGCTCTCCTATTTCCCTTTTACCCATGACGCGAAAAATAATTAAAACTACTACGTATAAAAGCACGGTTCGCGCAACCATGATCAATAGTTCCACTGCAAAGACCTCCTTTATGTATTCCCTTGTAGTTTGTACCATTTATTTTAAAATAGCCTTACTTTTATGCGTCTATTTTGAAGTCATCCCGAATATGCTCGTACTAAGGGTTCACCTATCTTTTTATTTCATGGGGGGGAAACAAGTTGGGTGCAAAACGAATGAGCAATGCTGTATTTGCAGGAGTAGCAACAATCTTAGTGATGGCTTTAGCGATTAGCATTATCTTTTCGCTTATTTTAAAATTTACATCGCTTGAAGAACAGTCGGTCCGTTTATTTTTACTTATTCTCTCATTTATTACACTGTTTATCGGAGGATTTATCGCGGGAGGACGAAACGGTTCAAAAGGACTTCTCGTTGGAGGAGCCACTGGTATTTCTTATTCTTTTTTAATGTTTTTACTACAATTTCTCGGCTATAGTCACCTGTTTTCTGCACAGCAGCTCTTATTTCACGCTGGATTTATTGGAGTCGCTATTCTAGGGGGAATTGTTGGCGTAAACATTGCCGGTTCACGAGAAGCATAAAAAAACGTCACGTACATGTACGTGACGTTTTTTTATTAATCTACGCTTCTTACTTCACGAATAGCATTGCGGTCAAACGTTAATTTTGAACCGTCAGTGCTGCGAACCACAACTTGTGACTCATCGATTGCGTCTACCAAACCGTGCATACCGCCAATTGTAACAACCTTATCACCTTTTTTAAGTGCTGATTGCATTTGCTGTACGTTTTTTTGACGTTTTTGCTGTGGACGGATTAACAAGAAATAGAAAATGACAAACATTAAAAGTAATGGCCAAATATTTTGTAAAACACCCATGAAAACTCCTCCTTTTATTTATATTATCAACAGGTACTCATTCATAAATTTGATGAAAATTCCTGTAGTGACCTAGAAATTCTTTGCGTCTGGACCGTTAAACCCATATTTTTCAAAGAACTCATCACGGAAATCGCCAAGTCGGTCTTCGCGAATGGCTTCACGGACTTGCTCCATTAAGTTTAGCAGAAAATATAAGTTATGGTAAGATGTTAAACGAATTCCAAACGTTTCATTACAACGAATTAAGTGGCGAATATACGCTCTTGAATAATTTTGACACGTGTAGCAGTCACAGTTTGGATCAATCGGACCGAAGTCTTCTGCATATTTTGCATTTTTAACAACAAGACGACCTTCGCTTGTCATAAGCGTTCCGTTACGTGCAATACGCGTTGGTAATACGCAATCAAACATATCGATCCCGCGAATCGCTCCATCAATTAACGAGTCAGGTGATCCTACTCCCATTAAATAACGTGGTTTATCGGTTGGTAAGTATGGCGTCGTAAACTCAAGCACACGATTCATCACATCTTTTGGTTCTCCAACTGACAGCCCTCCCACAGCATAACCTGGGAAGTCCATTGAAACTAAATCAGCTGCACTTTGACGGCGTAAATCTTCAAACTCTCCGCCTTGAACAATTCCAAAAAGACCTTGGTCTTGAGGGCGGCTGTGAGCCTCAAGGCATCGCTCTGCCCAGCGGCTTGTGCGTTCAACTGAACGTTTTAAGTAGTCATATTCTGCTGGATAAGGTGGGCATTCATCAAATGCCATCATAATATCAGACCCAAGCGCATTTTGGATGTCCATCGCTTTTTCTGGAGATAAGAAAAGCTTGTCTCCATTCAAATGGTTGCGGAAATGGACGCCTTCTTCTTCAATACGGCGCAAATCACTTAAGCTAAAAACTTGGAAGCCGCCTGAATCCGTTAAGATGGGACGATCCCAGTTCATAAATTTATGAAGGCCTCCCGCTTTTTTAACAATTTCATGACCAGGACGAAGCCATAAATGATACGTATTACTTAAAATAATGCCTGCTCCCATTGCTTTTAAATCTTCCGGAGACATTGTTTTTACTGTAGCTAATGTGCCTACTGGCATAAAAATAGGCGTTTCAAATGAGCCGTGAGGCGTATGGACAATCCCTAAACGCGCTCCTGTTTGTTTACAAGTTTTTATATGTTCGTAACGAATTGCTGTCATTGATGTATTCCTTTCATGTTAAATTACAAAATTAGCATCGCGTCGCCGAAGCTAAAAAAGCGATACTTCTCTACTACAGCTTGTTCATAGGCAGAAATGACGTTTTCTCTTCCTGCTAAGGCACTTACAAGCATAATGAGCGTAGATTTTGGAAGGTGGAAATTTGTAATCATTCCATCAATTGCTTTAAATTCATACCCTGGGAAGATAAAAATGTTGGTCCAGCCTGAAGAAGCAACAAATTTGCCGTTATGCTCAGTTGCAATCGTTTCAAGGGTACGGGTAGAAGTTGTGCCTACTGAAATAATGCGACCGCCTTTTTCGCGTACGCTGTTTAGTAAAGCAGCGGTTCCTTCACTCACTTGATAAAACTCTGAGTGCATATCGTGCTCTTCTAAGTCGTCAACGCTGACTGGACGGAATGTACCCAATCCGACATGAAGCGTTAAAAATGCAATATGCACACCTTTTTCTTTTAACTGTTCAAGCATCTCTTCTGTAAAGTGAAGACCTGCTGTTGGCGCTGCTGCAGAACCTTGTTCGCGAGCAAAAACCGTTTGATAGCGCTCTTGATCATCCAAGCGTTCTTTAATATAAGGCGGCAGCGGCATTTCTCCCAGTTGTTCCAGAACCTCATAAAAGATGCCTTCATAGTTGAATTCTAACAAACGTCCGCCTTGGTCGCTCGTTTCTTTACATACAGCTGTCAGACGTCCGTCACCAAACGAAATAACCGTGCCTTCTTTTACTCGTTTAGCCGGTTTTACAAGCGTCTCCCACGTATCGCCTTGTGTTTGTTTTAAAAGCAATACTTCAATATTAGCACCTGTATCTTCTTTTGTCCCAAATAATCGTGCAGGAAGAACACGCGTGTCGTTTAACACTAAACAATCTCCTTCTTGCACATAATCAAGAAGGTCATGAAACATATGATGCTTCACACTTCCTGTTTCCTTGTTTAATACCATGAGTCTTGACGCATCTCGCTGCTCAAGCGGCGTTTGGGCAATCAATTCTTCTGGTAAATGAAAATCAAATAAATCTACTTTCAAAATGTTCACCTGTTTCTACTTAATTATTTAAATTTGCCAATTACATAAAAAATAAGTGATAATACAACGCTTACTAGAATACATGTCACAACCGGGAAATAAAAGGTTGTATTTCCTTTTTTGATAAAAATATCGCCAGGAAGCTTGCCAACGAACTGCCATAACAGCCCAATGACGACTAAAATGCCCCCTAATGTGATAAGCATCTTAGGCATATCATTCACTGACCAGGCACCTCCAGCTGAAAATGATCATAAACCAAAGGCGTCACAATTCGTCCTCGCGGCGTTCGCTGCAAAAAGCCGATTTGCAATAGATACGGCTCGTATACGTCTTCAATTGTGTGAGACTCTTCACCAATAGTAGCCGATATGGTGTCTAACCCTACAGGTCCGCCCCTAAATTTTTCGATAATCCCTCTTAATAATTTATGGTCAATATGATCAAGACCTAAACGGTCCACCTGCAACATTTCTAATGCTTCGTTGGCAAGCCTTTCGGTTATGGCTCCGTCTCCTTTGACCTGAGCAAAATCTCTGACTCTTCGAAGCAAGCGATTCGCAATACGCGGGGTTCCCCTAGCACGCCTAGCCATCTCAAACGTAGCTTTCTCATCAATCTCTACATCTAAAATAGCGGCTGTCCTTTCTACTATCGAAGCAAGATCTTCTTCTTGGTAATATTCTAAACGGCTTAAAACGCCGAAGCGATCACGCAAAGGAGAAGATAAAAGCCCTGCTCTTGTCGTTGCACCTACTAGCGTAAACGGAGGCAAGTCCAGACGGACGGAACGTGCACTCGGTCCTTTTCCAATAACAATATCTAAACAGAAATCTTCCATTGCTGGGTATAGTACTTCTTCAACTGAACGATTTAATCGATGAATTTCATCAATAAAAAGCACATCTCCAGGCTCTAAGCTGGTTAAAACTGCGGCTAAGTCGCCTGGACGCTCAATAGCTGGCCCTGAGGTCGTTCGGATTTGCACGCCCATTTCATTAGCGATAATAGTAGCAAGAGTTGTTTTCCCCAATCCTGGAGGACCATATAAAAGCACGTGATCTAACGTTTCGCTTCGCATTTTGGCAGCTTTAATAAAAATATCAAGATGGGATTTTACTTTATGCTGACCAATGTACTGCTGTAAGGTTTGCGGCCGCAAACTTTGCTCGATGATTTCTTCTTCACCAAGAACATCTCCCGTTACAATACGATCGTCCATTTTACTCCTCCCTTACTTATTGTTTCAATAATCGCTTTAACGCTTCTTTAATATACTGATCCGTTGTCATCGTTTCCTTCATTAAAGCCGGAACAATTTTTTTGATTTCTCTTTCTGCATAACCTAATACTTTAAGTGCTTCAATCGCTTCATCGAGTGCTTCTGAACTTTGAGATTTGACTTCTTGTGCATTCAAATCTGCAAATAAAGAAGGAACGGCATCTGGTACAATATCTTGCAGCTTTCCTTTTAAATCTAGAATCATCTGTCGAGCTGTTTTTTTACCTACTCCTGGAAACTTAACCAAAAATTTCTCATCTTCCTCTTCCACAGCTTGGACAACCTGCGCTGGATTACCTGACGCTAAAATAGCTAAACCGCCTTTTGGGCCGATTCCTGACACGCTAATTAACTTCATAAATAAATCCTTTTGTTCTCGGGAAGCAAACCCGTAAAGTGCAATTACGTCTTCTCTTACATATTGATAGGTGTAAACCGTCTTTGGTTGTTCATCAATTGAAAATACATATGGATTCGGCGTAAATACTTGATAGCCTATCCCGTTGTTTTCGATTACTACATACTCAGGATTTATATATGTAACAGTACCTTTGATATAATCAAACAATAAGCTCTCTCCTTAATCACGTACGCGCGGGCAGTGACCTTCAACTTTGCCTACGAAGAATCCTGCCCGCATCGTTCTCTATTTTCCTTTAAAGCTGCTTTTTAAAAAGACGTTCAAGAGAACGTTTGCCTCTTTTCATCTTTGCCAACCTATTTTTACAATAGCTATAAAAAATAGAACCGCACATTTTTATTGATGAATGACCTTTTAAAATATATACCATACTAGACTGCTGAATACCATTTTAACATATCGCCAAAAGCAAATAGAAGCAATTTAGAATGTTGAATTCAATAATTATTTTACCATACTAAAAAACGGCTGCTTGATTGAAAGCGGCCGCTGCTGGAGCTGATAGATTTTATAGAAATTAATGAGGGAAAGATATTCATCTTTTGATTGAACGCGAATACCTTTCTTTAATTGTTCATGTTGATAGCTCTCAAGCCTTTTGATGTCAATTTGAAAAAACGATTGTATAATATGCTGTGACGCAGCTGGTTTGCCTTCAAATGCTGAGAGAATACCGTTAACAGAAAGCCCTACATAACCGTTCTCTTTTAAAATAGGTGAAATATCGTCTATGCTTGTTCTAAAAACTAGCTCTTGATCCGTTTCTTTAAGCAGTCGCCAATTTTTATATTTTTTCATTAATTGTTTTTTCGTCATAGAGGGGCTTTTGATCATCTCTTGACTTATAACTCCATCCACATACACGCGCTCAAGAAATAATGTTATCGGCTCCTTTTCATTCGCATCTGCACGGTATGGCATTATACAAAGCACAATACTTACTAGCATTAAAAAAGCTGCTTGATGAATGACTTTCTTCACTCACCTTCACCTCACACGTTAATCATACTCTTTTTAGTATTATCTAAAAAGGTTTTGTGAAAATCTACACTAATAGTTTGACCTACTTATTTTCTTTTATCCTCTTATTTTATGAAGCAAATCCCTTTTACGATATTATGTTAAGAAAACATGGAGTATTTGTTACATTTGCACACTATTTGTAAAATTTTCTCTTGAACGTTTTAATTAAATTTTCGCAGGGTATGTACATAGTGGAAGTAATTGTAAGGACTTCTATTATCTATTTTAATAAAAAAGGGAGCTGAAGTAATGAGAATGAATAAACGTGTAGTCGGAACTTTTTTTTCAGAGAAAGAAGCTTTAGATGTTATCCATAATTTAAAGCGTCAAGGTTATCGAGAAACAGACATTATGGTTATTTCTAACAGTAAAAGCAATACATTTCAAATAGGTCACGATACAAATGTAATTATTGAAGCTGGTTCACCTGCCGTAAGTTCATTAGCTGGCGTCATGATGGATAACTTTTTTACCATGATGACAGGCGGCATGGGGCTCAAACAAGGAAACGGCTTGAAATCAAAGTTAATCCGCATGGGCATACCAGACTTCTCAGCCGTGCAGTGCGAGACAGATGTAGCTGCTGGTAAAATTCTAATCTTGATAGATGCCGTAAGCTCTGAACAAACTCCAGCGTACGGAACCTATACGGAACACAACGAGCATAGAGCCGTCCAACTACGTGAAGAAAAATTAGATGTCTTAAAAGAACGCGTCCAAGTCGGTGAAGTAAAACTCCACAAAAAAGTAATAGAGGAAGAAAGAACTGTACACGTTCCTGTTACGAGAGAAGAGTTTTATATTGAACGTCGGCCTGTAGTTGACGGAGACTATAACGCTGGGCCACTTACAGAAGATGAAATTATTCGTGTTCCAATCATGGAAGAACGAGTGGAAATAACCAAACGACCAGTTATTGTTGAAGAAGTAATTATAGGAAAAAAACTTATTCAAGAAACAAAAGAATGGACTGAAACAATTAAGAAAGAAGAAGCAAGCGTAGAACCTGATGGACTCGCGAGCCCTGAAGTATACGAAAATATGATGAACTATACAGACCATACTTACGCTCAAGTTTCTGCAGCTCTAGCAAGCGACGTGGAAGCTGAATACGAAAATAGTCAGACAACTAACAACGAGAAGCCAAACACACAAGCTAATGAGACAAGCTCTTCTGCAAAAAATGTAAAAAATACAAAGAGTGTCGCTACGGCACCAGCAGATACGAAAAAAAGAGAAGGTCGCCTCAAACAAAATGAAACTAACGCTCAAAAGGAAGAAGCGGAATCCAAAACAACAAACAAATCTGCTTCTAACAAGAAAAATTAATAGTTACATGTTCGAGGAATAGCTGCCTGGCTTCAATGGCAGCTTTTTTATATGTCTTCTCATCAAAAAAACAGCCGTCCTTCACAGACAGCTGCTTCTTCATTTAACGATGTTTATGATTGACATTCTCATCGACTGATTCAAATAGACCATTGAAATTAGTTTGAATCGTATTACGGTCTTTTCCATTTCGAATATCGTCATCAAGAGAGCGAGCGTTCATAAATACATCATGATCTACTTTTACTTGAACATTGTAGTCCTTTGCAATAGGCTTTACTTTATCGAGCACGTTTTGTTTTAAACGGCCGTTATTTATGTCTTTGGCGGGATCCACAGCAACTAATAGCTGATCTCCACGGACAACGGCGCGACTATTTTCTACACCTTTAACGCTTGCAGCCCGATCAGCCACTTTTTCCGTAAAGTCTCTTGGATAATCTTCACCATAATACATATTAGCAACGCCATTTGTACGATCATTTGTATTATTGATGTTTCCATAAGGGTTTGTCGGATTATCAAAACGTCCATCACTTACGTTTAACGGATAATTAGGTGTTCCATTCCCATCTAAAACTTCAGTCATTGGACCTTTCGGATTATCTACGCGATGTTCATTCGCTTTTTCATTTGTATGATACCCAACAGGCTGTGTCGTATCTGTATAGCGCTGTTCCATACCTTGGTCTTTGTTATTGCAAGCGCCAAGTCCCATCATACATGCGAAAGCTAAAGAAGTTGCTACATACCTATTCAACATAATCGCCCCCTAATTTAAGCTCTATTTACTCTGAGCTTACTATTAGGATTAAAAGACGAGCCGTTTCTTATTCGATGAATTGTTTATAAACTCTTTACATGTCATGTAGGTTTTGTAAGTGCTGGTAAATCACTCGATAAAAATGTGTACGCTGTGACCATTCTTCTACTGATTGCTGCATTAACCTTTGGCGATTTGCCCATGATAAAGCAGAGACATTTATATTCCAGTTTCTCATCAGCATCGATGGAAATAGTAAAGAAGCAAGAAAAAAACGCTGCTTGCTTAATTCTTTTATTTTCGAGTGTTGAAGTAGTTCTTTCATCGACCACTGGACGTAAGGCAAAAAGCGCTGCACAAGCTGAACATAGTCATAAAGAGCAGGAGCTTTAGCCGATAAGTCAAAATCAATCATAACAATACCCAAGTGGTTTGTTTTCAAGAAATTATGTGAAGCAACGTCACCGTGAATAATGGAACAATTCAACCCACTATCTTTGAAACGTTCCATTAAGACTAAAGCTTTTTCTCCCCAAGTCACAATGTCTTTATATACATGAAATTGATTAAATTCCCTGAATATATGTGAGGTTTCTCGAAAAGAGGAAAGCCGCTTTTTCCATTTTAAAATAAGGTCATACTCAGAAAGCTTTGTATACGCGGCTAGTTTCTTTTTATGAACTTCTCCATGATAGCGGATCAATGTTTGTAATACTTCTTCCCGATCCTGAAAACTTTCATACGTTACCTCTTTTACTTGCTTAACAAAAGGCATCATCGCCCAGTACAAATGACGGTCCTTTATATAAAGTTCACCTTCTGGGTAAGCTTCGAAATTAACAGCATACCCTTGTTGAATCTGAGATAAAAAATGATAAACATGTTCAATTTTACTTTTGTCTCTGTATGCTTTTATTACTTTTTTTCCTTTATTCGTATCCGCTATGATGACATGAGGCTTTTTCATACGATAGGTCTCAACGTGAATATCTCTTTTTTTCAAATAGAGAAAGAGACGATTTAAATTAAAATCGTCTCGTGTATAATAATCAATCTTCATCTTCGTCGTACTCATCGTATTCTGGAATACTAAATGCATTTGGATCAAACGCAGGATACGGAGGTACACCAATCATGCCATATGGGGCTGGATAGGGTGCCCTTGGGTCCTGAAAGCCATAAGGTACCTGCTGTTGGTACTGTGGATAAGGCTGCTGTGGTGAATAGTCGTCAGGTCTTGGTTCACCGCATCCGCAGTCTCCTTGCTGCTGTGGCGCATATTGCTGCCCATAATGGTAAGGCGCGTTTCCAAAACCATCGGACGAACTTTCATAATGGCCACCTGTCATAGCTCCTTGTACTTGTGGATACATCGGTGCTTGATGATAGGCCGGATAAACGGGCTGCTGATATCCCCATGGAGGCGGACAAGGAGAACATTGTACCGGTCCATAGCAGCTGTGTGGCATCATTGGATACATTGGCATCGGTGCCATGTGAGCGCCCATCGCATGTTCTTCAAACGATTCGTGTTCATAACCGTGATGATACATTGGAGCCTGTTGATACATTGGCATTGGATATGGTTGCGGTGCATACATTGGCGGATGACACGGCATATAATTAAATCCGCAGCCTGGCATCACAGGCGATATCGGCATGATTGGGTAACATGGCATTTGAGGAGGCATTTCTATACTCTCCATCTCAGGACTTTCTGGCGATTCATGCTTAGGCAGTTCTTTTGGTGCTTCTTTTTTTGGAGCCTGCATCGCCATATTAACGGTGTAATAATTGTTAATATCAATCTCAGGTGCAATTGGCTTTAATTTAGGAAGCTTTGGCGCAACTGGCATTTCTTTTTTAGGCTGCACAATTGGTGCTTCTTTTTTAGGCTGTGCGACCGGTGCTTCTTTCTTTGGCTGCGCAATCGGCGCTTCCTTTTTCGGTTGAGCAATCGGTGCTTCTTTCTTTGGCTGCGCAATTGGTGCTTCTTTTATCGGTTGCATAAACGGTGTTTGAGCAGGCTGATTAGCTGACTTTTTCTCATCCGGACTTTCATCAATTTCCGTTACTGGATAAGCTTTTGTGGATTGGTCACTATAAGGGTGTTGAACTTTAGGCATTTCTTTTATACCAGGTGAAGGAGCTCCTTCTTTTTGAACAGGCACTCCGCTTGTCGGCACTTTAATTTTCATTCCAGGCATGATCATGTCTGGATTGCTTAATTGAGAATTCGCTTTTTTTAACTCTTCAAAATTAACCCCATACTTTTCAGCGATTTTCCAAAGGGTATCCCCTTTTTGAACGATATGGATTTTCAACGTCATTCCCCTCCCGAGTAGAGTCTCTGCCATCTATATGTGCAAAATCAAAGTAAGTTCTGTTTGTTCATCACAAGATATGCCTTGAACCATTTTTTTATTCATTTTGCCCACAGTTTGGTTCAAGTTTTTATGATAAAGAAAAAAAGACTTATCAACACAAACAATATGTCAATAAGTCTTCTTTTAGACCTTCTCTTTTTAATTGTCTTAAAAATCTTTATGCTCGTTCTAACATATTCGTTAGCGCTTTGATCGCTCCTTGTGCTGTATGTTTATCCACTTTGATTTGATTCACTTCTGTTCCTTCTTCTATGCTTTCTAAAGCCCACAGCAAGTGAGGCAAATCAATTCGGTTCATCGTCAAACAAGGACACATATAGGGATTAAGCGAAACAATTTCTTTATCCGGATGACTGTTGATAATCCGTTTCACTAAGTTCATTTCCGTGCCAATAGCCCATTTAGAGCCTGAAGGAGCTTTTTCAATTGTATCAATAATATATTTTGTAGAACCTGCATAATCTGATTTTTGCACCACTTCATAAGAACACTCCGGATGAACAATAATATTCATCTCAGGCTGCTTCTCGCGTAAATAATCAATATTTTTAACCGTGAAATTTTCGTGCACAGAACAGTGACCTTTCCATAGAATCACCTTGATGTTGTTTATATCCCCTTCATATTCAAGTATTTCTTCAATAGGATTCCAAATAGCCATTTCATCTAGTCCAACACCTAAATCATAAGCAGTGTTTCTGCCTAAATGCTGATCTGGCAAAAAGAGAATGCGCTCTTTTTTAGAAAATGCCCACTCCACCATATTTTTTGCATTTGAAGATGTTACTGTTGCTCCATCATGTTCACCTACAAAAGATTTAATTGCAGCTGTAGAGTTCACATACGTAAGCGGAATAATCGTATCTCCGAAAAGATCCTGTAAGACAGGCCATGCCTTTTCTGTTTGCTGAATAGTAGCCATATCAGCCATTGAACAGCCAGCTCGCATATCGGGTAAAATGACTTTTTGATTTTCAGCTGTTAAAATATCAGCTGTTTCTGCCATGAAGTGAACGCCGCAAAACACAATATGCTCAGCTTCTCTATTTTCAGCTGCTATTTGAGCCAGCTGCAAGGAGTCTCCTACCGCATCTGCAAATTCGTACACTTCATCTTTTTGATAGTGGTGGCCGAGCAGAAACAATTTGCTTCCGAGCTTTTTCTTTATTTCTAGTACTCTTCTTTTCATTTCATTTTCTGTGAGCTCCGTATATTTAGCGGGCAGCGTTTGCTGCTGAAGCGTTTGTAATAAACTCATGATTTCCTGTTCCCCTTTCTGTTAATAAGTCCAAGCTGATATCGATAGACCCTGCTGAATGCGTTAAAGCTCCAAGTGAAATATAGTCCACTCCGCTGTCTCTAAAAGAATGGAGCGTGCCAAGCGTGATTCCACCAGATGCTTCTGTGACAATATGAGTGGGAACCAGTGGTATCCAACCTTTAATGACTTCTGGAGAACAGTTATCGAACATAATAACATCTGCTCCTGCCTCTATTGCTTCTAGCAATTGACTTTTGTTTTCAATTTCCACTTCCACCTTAACCATATGTCCAACCTGCTCTCTTACTTTCACAACAGCGTCTAGAATAGATCCTGCATGTGCAATATGGTTATCTTTTAACATGACGCCATCGTACAATCCAAAACGATGATTATAACCTCCTCCAGCACGAACGGCATACTTCTCTAACATTCGCATACCAGGCGTTGTTTTTCGCGTGTCACATATACGCGTATGTGAGCTGCCAAGCAGCGCTACGGCTTTGTGCGTCATCGTGGCAATGCCACTCATTCTTTGAAGTAAGTTTAAGATTACCCGTTCACCGGTCAAAATAGATCGCACGGATCCTGAAACAGTAGCTATTTTATCTCCAGGCTTAAGAACATCTCCATCTTTTTTCTCGAAATTCACTTTCACGTTAGGATCTATTAAATGAAATCCTTCTTTAATCAATTCCACTCCTGCAATAATACCTGATTGCTTTGCCGTGAACACAGCCTTCCCTTGGTCAGACGGAGAAAAAATAGCTTCACAGGTTATATCTCCATCTCCAATGTCCTCTATAAAAAAAGACTGCAATAGTTTTTGTAATTTCAACGTGTTCATTGTGCTACCTTCACCTTTCTTTTTAAATTTCCTTGCTTATAAAATCAATGATTGTTTTGTTGAAATAGCAGACTGCTTAATAATTCGCTTATGCTCCCATTCTTGCTTTTCATACGGAAAGTCACTTCGGTAATGACCTCCTCTACTTTCTTTTCTTGCAAGAGAGGACTCAGCAATAAGCAGACCTGCAGTTAGCATATTGCAGATGGTCGCTGCTTCCCTCGAATATATAACTTCTTGGTCAAGAGGTATTCCATCCAGATGATTTGTGAATTCATGCACAATAGTAGCCAATTCGTTTTCATGACGAATGATGCCTACACAATCCATCATCTTATGCTGAATTTGTTTTGTGGCAGGCAGTATTTTAGGCATGCCTTTATACACGTAACGGACGGGGGGATAACGAGATATCGTTCTCGCTTTATGTAAAATATGACGCCCTGTCCGTTTTCCAAATACAAGACACTCTAACAATGAATTGCTTGCTAGACGATTTGCTCCATGAACGCCTGTAAAAGAAACTTCCCCCACGGCATACAATCCTTCAACGCTTGTTTGTCCATAACCATCTACTTCAATTCCACCCATTAAAAAATGTGCGCCGGGAGTAACAGGTATTCGTTTTTTGTCCAGTCGAATTTTATACTTCCGACACAGTGCCGTAATCGTAGGAAATTTTTGTTGGAAATGAGCCACTTTTTCAATGTCTAAAAATACGGATCTTCCTTTTTTCATTTCATTAAAAATTGTCCTTGCTACAACATCTCGCGGTGCTAAATCCTTAAAGGGATGAACTCCTTCCATGATGCGTTCATTCCATTCATTTACCAGTACGCCACCTTCGCCCCGAACCGCTTCGGATACTAGACCTTTCGCTTCCTTTTGATACAAAAGCGTCGGATGAAACTGAACAAATTCTAAGTCCGCTAATTTTGCTCCAGCCCTGTACGCAAGCGCTAGCCCATCTCCTGTCGCCAGCGGCTGGTTAGATGTATGCTTGTACAAAGCGCCGATTCCTCCGGTAGCAATAATCGTTTGACGAGCATGATATATAGTAATTTTGTTGTTTTCACCTTGTCCGATAGCACCTCTGCACGTTCCATCTACAGTTATTAAATGCTGAATCATTTCGTTTTCAATGACTGTAATATATGGCAGTACTGCTTTTTTCAAAAAAGCGAACAGCGCTTGTCCTGTTGCATCCCCACCTGCATGCAGAATACGATTCGTACGATGGGCTCCTTCTTTTCCAAAATGCAGCGTACCATCTGGATTTTTATCAAACTTCATTCCTTTATGAATCAATTCATTTACTACAGCCGCACCTTCTTCCACTAAAGTGCGTACCGCTTGTTCATTGCAATGCTTATTGCCCGCAACCAACGTATCATAGAGATGTTCACTCCAGTGATCGCTGCTTCCAATAGCAGCTGCTACTCCGCCTTGAGCAAGAACTGAGTTATTGCGGTCAAGTTTCCCTTTCGTTACCATTACAACTCTGTTATGACGACACAGTTCATAAGCTGCAGAAAACGCTGCTAATCCGCTTCCAATAATTAAAACATCCGTCTCTAACATTTCACACCTCTTTATTTACATGTGTCTTGACACCTATATTTACATATTATTAAATGAAAGACAAGAAGTTTTTTTATCGGAGGGAGAAAATGATTTATCTGGACTATGCAGCGACAACGCCAATGAGACAAGAAGCAATTGAGGTATATACTGAAGCGGCAACAAGCTATTATGGAAACTCCAGCAGTCTTCACACACTTGGAACACAAGCAGAAAATTTACTGACTCTATGCAGAAAAAAATTAAGCCTGTTAGTAAATTGTCGAGAGGATGATCTTTTTTTTACAAGCGGGGGAACAGAAGCTAATTACTTAGCTATTCGTTCTCTTTTAAAAGGAAAAAATGATGAAAGAAAACATATAGTGACAACGAAGCTTGAACATTCTTCGGTGCTTCATACGTTGCAGCAGCTTGAAAAAGAAGGATTTTCCCTATCTTACGTATCTGTAGATCAAAACGGAGTTGTGTCTGTAGACGACTTAAAGAAGACGATTCGACCTGACACTGTGCTAGTAGCCATTCAGCATATCAATCATGAGCTCGGTACAATTCAGCCAGTTGAGGATATTGGCCATTTTTTATCTAAAAAAGAAATTCTCTTTCACTGTGATTGTGTTCAATCTTTTGGTAAGCTTCCTATTGATGTTAAAAAGCTGAAAGCTGATAGCATCTCAGTCTCTAGTCATAAAATTTACGGACCAAAAGGTGTAGGAATGGTATACATGAATTCAAGTTCTTCTTGGAAGCCTATTTACCATAAAGCAACTCATGAAAAAGGCTTTCGCCCTGGGACTGTAAATACAACGGGCATTGCTGCCTTTACTGCAGCAGCTGAATGCGCATATGCAGAAATGAAGACCGCCCGAAGCCATTATGAGCGCTTAAAATCGTACTTACTGGAAAACCTAGAGCCTCTTACTCCTTTTATAGAAGTAGAAGGCCTTGGGAACTCTCATTTTCCTGGAATTATGGGACTGACGTTTTCAAACATACAGGGTCAATATGTTATGTTACAATGTAATCGTCACGGAATTGCTATCTCTACGGGAAGTGCCTGTCATGTAAATCAGCAGGAACCATTAGCTTCTCTGCTTGCGATTGGCAAATCGACTGCGAATGCTAAGAATTTTGTCCGTATTTCATTCAGTCAACATTCAACGTTTAAGCATATTGATCGACTCATATCCGTTTTTCATTTATTACAGCAAGAATTTATGACAGTGTAAAAGGAGGGATTAAAGGTGCCAGGAACTCAAAAGAAAATTCTTGGAGAAGAAAGAAGAGAACTTATTCTACAATGGTTAAAAACAGAGAATAAACCAATGACAGGCAGTGAGCTTTCGAAACGAACGAACGTTAGCCGCCAAGTCATTGTACAAGATATTTCGCTGCTTAAAGCTAAAAATGAGCCCATTATCGCAACGAGCCAAGGATATATTTACATTCAAAATCCATCTCAAACTACCGTGCATCAGCGAATTATTGCTTGTCAGCATACGCCAGAAGATGCTGAAAAGGAGCTTCTCCTGCTTGTTGACCACGGCGTTCTCGTAAAAGATGTAACCGTTGAACACCCTGTGTATGGTGAATTGACGGCTTCCGTTATGATTCAAACCCGAAAAGAAGTAGAAACGTTTATAGAAAAAATTCAAGAAACAAACGCAACTTATTTATCTCAGCTAACAGATGGGATTCACCTTCATACGATTGAAGCAGATACAATTGAAAAACTGAATGCTGCCTGCTTAGCTCTTGAAGCAGAAGGCTATTTAGTTTCGAATGAATAAGAAGGTGTTATAACAAAAAAATCCCGCTTTAAAGCGGGATTTCTGTTTCAAGTAGTGTATGGGGATAGCTTCCTAAAAGCTCTACGCTACAGCCTAGTGCCTCAAGTTCAGCCATAGCCCCAGGGATTAATACTTCATCCATTTTTTGTTCAATATCAACGATAAAGAAATAGTTTCCAAGCCCTGTTTTCATAGGACGGGATTCAATTTTAGACAGATTTAGCTTACGCCAGGAGAAGGCTGAAAGCACTTGATGCAGCGCTCCTGCCTGATCAGATGGAAGTGTAATCATTAACGTTGTCTTGCACCCGTTTCCAGCTAAAAATGGCACCTCTTGCGCTCCATCTTTATGCAAAATAACAAACCTTGTTGTATTATGATCATAATCATGAATGTTCGGGCAGGCAATATGTAATCCATATTCATGGGCTGCTAACCCATTCGCAATAGCTCCAATATTAAGCTCAGGGTGTTCGCTTACATACTTAGCAGCAAACGCCGTTGATGTCATCTCTTCTACTGCAGTTGACGTACATTCTCCGTGTAAAAATTTATGACACTGCGCAATTGCATGAGGATGAGAATAAATCGTTTCAATGTTTTTCCACTGTTCTGCACGAGATGGATGAACCATTAAATGCTGACGAATCGGAAGCACAATTTCCCCAACAATCGGCAGACGACGTTCATGAATAAGATAATCAAGTGTTAAATTTACAGATCCTTCAAGTGCATTTTCTAACGGTACAATTCCATACTCAATTTCTCCGTTATCCACTGCATCAATGCATGCTGGAATTGTCTTGTATGGAATATGGTCGTGCTGTTTAAATACGCCTTGGACGGCTACATGTGTAAATGTTGCCTTTGGTCCTAAATATCCTACTTTCCCCACAATCATGCCTCTCCTTATCTATATCTGTTTGCCATTATGCCCCTGAACCAAGCACGTCCACTTTATCTACAAACTCTAAGCTTTTCAGTCTTCGCAGCATTTCATTTAATTCAACATTCATGCTTGCTGTATCTAATGAAAGAGTTACGTTGGCACGCCCTTGTAAAGGGATGGTTTGGTGAATCGTTAACACATTGCATCCCGATGATGCAACGGTGCTCAATAAATGCGATAAAGTTCCTGATCGATCTTCAATATGAAAAAATAGTGAAATAATTCGCTGTTTGACAACCGTCTGAAACGGAAAGACCGTGTCGCGGTACTTATAAAAAGCACTGCGACTCAAGTCTACGGCTTGTACAGCATCTGCTACCGATTCAGCTTTTCCCCGTTCAATTAACAGCTTCGCATCCAATGTTTTTTTCATCGCTTCTGGTAATACATCTTCGCGAACTAAATAAAACTGCTTATCGCTCTTATGCAAGTAAAGCCCCTCCCCTTATCCTATGAACAACAATTAGTCAATAAATTCAAATTCATATTCAAACAGCTTTACAATATCGCCATCTTTTGCTCCTCGTTCACGAAGGGCTTCATCGACGCCCATGCCTCGAAGCTGACGCGCAAATCGACGAACGGATTCTTCACGTGAGAAGTCGGTCATCTTGAATAATTTTTCGATTTTTTCACCGCTTAATACGTATGAGCCATCGCTATCACGCGTAATAACAAATTCCACTTCTTTCTTTTCATGCTTGTACAGTACGCGGTGCATAGATAGATCTTCCTCTTCTTGCATTGGGAATTCCGGCGTAGTTTCTACAAGATCAGCTACTGTAAATAACAGTTCGCGGATTCCATTACGCGTTGCTGCAGAAATTGGAAAGACTTTCACTTCGTCTCCTACTTTTTCTTTGAATGCAGCTAGATTCTCTTCAGCTTGCGGGATATCCATTTTATTTGCTACCACTACTTGCGGACGTTCTGTTAAACGCATATTATATTGACGCAGCTCTTCATTAATGGTTAAGTAATCTTCATATGGATCACGGCCTTCTAAACCTGACATATCGATTACATGGACAATAACGCGGGTACGTTCAATGTGACGTAAAAACTGATGACCTAATCCTACACCTTCATGTGCACCTTCGATTAGCCCTGGTAAATCTGCCATCACAAAACTGCGGTTATCTTCTGTTTCAACTACTCCTAAATTCGGATTAATTGTTGTAAAATGATATTCAGCAATTTTTGGCTTTGCAGCAGACGTCACGGATAATAACGTTGACTTTCCAACACTTGGAAAACCAACTAATCCTACATCGGCTAATACTTTTAATTCAAGAATTACATTTCTCTCTTTACCTGGCTCTCCATTTTCTGAAAGCTCCGGTGCTGGATTTGCAGGTGTAGCAAAACGCGTATTCCCACGCCCTCCGCGTCCACCTTTAGCAATCACTGCACGCTGGCCGTGCTCAACTAAATCAGCAATCGTTTCGTTCGTATCTTCATCTAACACAACCGTACCTGGTGGAACTTTTACAACCATCGGCTCAGCGTTACGTCCGTGCTGTCCTTTTGACATTCCATGTTCACCGCGGCTTGCTTTAAAGTGACGCTTATAGCGGAAATCCATCAGCGTACGCAATCCTTCTTCTACTTCAAAGATGACATCTGCACCGTGACCACCGTCACCACCTGCAGGACCTCCTTTTGGTACGTACTTTTCGCGACGAAAGGCAACCATTCCATTTCCTCCGTCGCCACCTTTTACATATACCTTGACCTGATCTACAAACATTTCTTTTTCACTCCGTTCTATATCTTAGCTCCTGCAATAGCAAAAGCGCTGTTAACTTATTGTGAGCATAAGGCTAAATTCATCTTCAGACATATGCTGTTGAACCAATGCAACTCCTTGAGCGCACTCATAACATTGTAGCTTGTTTTGTAGCTTCTGTATATCTGTTAGTATTCCACTAAAGTCAAAAAAGAAACGAATTCCCTGTTCTTCAATGCATACTGAAATACTCAAATAGTTTTCTGCATGATAATCAACATATTTTTCGAGTGCTTCTGTCAAATAGCAACACCAGTTGTATACGAACTCATCGTATTGTGATAAATCCTTCAATTCTCCCAGCACTTCCACATCTAAGCGAACAGCATGGTTATTCCAATGATAGGTCATAACAAAGCCCGCAAACAGTCGCATATTGATGTTTGTTAACTTGGATTCATGTTTGGATTCATTTACAATTTCTTCAATGATTTCATTCGCTCGATCAAGCCGATTCAACGCTAGATTGCCTTTGATTAATTGCAGCTTATTTAACCAATCATGCCGCGCGTATCTTAATACTTCTACGACATCCCATTCTTTTTCCATCTTAGCACTCCTAACTTTGACTCGAGCATAAGTATTTCACAACGCTGACAAACATCTCGTATCAATCTTCTTAGATATGTTCGATTATAACAAATTCCAATGGGTAATAGGTGAAATATTCTACAAAAAGAAAACTCTAACCTACTTGGGTTAGAGTTTTCTTTTTGTATCTTATGCTTCTTGAGCAACAGGGTATACAGATACTTTTTTACGGTCACGACCGAAACGTTCAAATTTAACGATACCGTCGATTTGAGCGAATAAAGTATCATCTCCACCACGACCTACGTTTGCACCTGGGTAAATTTTAGTACCGCGTTGACGGTATAAAATTGAACCACCAGATACGAATTGGCCATCAGCACGTTTAGCACCAAGACGTTTCGAGATTGAATCACGACCGTTTTTAGTACTACCTACTCCTTTTTTAGAAGCGAAGAATTGAAGGTCTAATCTTACTAACATGACATCCACCTCCTGTTTAGTTGTCGTTAATTTTTATATAATTACTGTAATCTAATTCGATCGTTTTCAGTGAAACAACCATACCTTCTAATAGCAATTGAATCTGTTCCAATGTGAACGAATCCACATCTTTTGGGATCTCACAACGGAGATACCCACCATCTCCACCTTGCTCTAAGTGCGGTTCAACCCCACTTATTGAAAAGATAGCATTAATTGTCCCAAATGAAACTGCAGATGCTCCCGCACAAACAAGATCTTTTCCGTGTTCGGAAAAGTCAGCATGTCCACTCATCGTGAACCCGTCAACTTTCTTATTTGCATCACGAGAAATCGTCACCTTAATCATTTGTTATAATTACGCGTTGATAGCGTCGATTACAACTTTTGTGTAAGGTTGACGGTGACCTTGCTTACGACGATAGTTTTTCTTTGCTTTGTATTTAAATACAGTGATCTTTTTAGCGCGACCTTGTTTTTCAACTTTAGCCGTAACTGTTGCACCTTCTACGAAAGGAACACCAACTTTCACGCTGTCGCCACCTACAAATAATACTTTGTCAAAAGTAACTGTTTCGCCTTGTTCACCAGCAAGTTTTTCAACGTAGATTGCTTGACCAGCCTCTACTTTAATTTGCTTACCACCAGTTTCAATAATTGCGTACATTCTCTGCACCTCCTCTAAAAACTAAGACTCGCCATCACAGGTGTTCAAGTGAACTTAAAACCTGTTCTGAGCGGTTGTAGCACGGGTGCTACAAACCAACATATTAAATCTTACTACAAATCAAAGGTTAGTGTCAATTGGAATTCATGTTTTCTTCTAAAATTTTATATAGAAGCAGAGACCCTTTTTTGAATCTGCTCATTCGACCCCAATTGACGCAAAACAAATGCGTTTGTATAATCATCGCTTGGCGTAAGATATACGGTTTTTTTTACCATTTTCTCTAGAGCGTTGAGAAATCCTTGCGCCTTCATTTCATTTATAACATCACTTCGCGTCTCAATCCAAATAGCCTCTTCTTCCGCGCCTCGATGTTCCCAAATTACACGTTCAATTTGAAAAGCAGCCGTTTTGGAATCAATCATTTTACCGGTTCCTTCACACACTTCACAAGGCATAGTTAATGTTGATCCAATACTATTGCGCACTTTCTTCCTCGTTAATTGCAATATGCCGAGCTCTGTAAAGCCAACTACATTCGTCCGCACTTCATCTTGTTCACATAGCTTTTTCATGTATCTTTCTACTTCTGTCCGATCTTCTTTGTGAGGCATATTTATAAAATCAATTAAGATCATGCCGCCTAAGTGACGTAATTGCATCTGTTTGGACAGTTCATACGCAGCTTCCATATTTGTTTGAAGCATTGTCTTTCGAA
Organism: Priestia sp. VA7; assembly: GCF_055710015.1. Lineage (NCBI taxonomy): Bacteria > Bacillati > Bacillota > Bacilli > Caryophanales > Bacillaceae > Priestia > Priestia sp. VA7. The sequence continues at coordinate 247,906 of NZ_JBVQPN010000001.1, read as the reverse complement.
TATTATCTTTTCCTGAAAACTTCCCCGTGTTCACGTCCACGACCGTCATCGCTTCCGTTTCGTCAATAACGATATAGCCTCCGCTTTTGAGCCATACGATTCGCTTTAAAAGCTTCTCTATTTGCCGTTCCACATCGTAAAAAGAGAAAATATTTTCATTTCCTTTATAGTACTCTATTGACGAGTTAGGATAGGTAGTTTGAAGGTGCTGATATAGGTCGAAGTCATCTACTACTATCCCATCAATTCCTTGTTGAAGTGCAGCTTGCACTCTTGTTTCAAGAAAATCTTGTCCTTTGCTGACTAGGGTAGGAGCTTTCATTCCCTGTGTCTGTCGTTCAAGGCGCTCATATTTTTCCTGTAGCTCTTTTATTTTATGTTGGACCGCGGCTTCTGATTTTTCTGCAATCGCTGTTCGAAATAAAAAGCCTTCCATCCCTTGTTTTAACCGCTCACCAAGCTGTTTCCACTGTTGTCGTTTTGGCTCGGCTATTTTTTTGGATACAGCGACATAGTTTCCGTGCGGTAAATATACAAGCTCATCAGAAGAAAATTCAATGATACCCGTCAGCTTGGGCCCTTTTGTCCCAATGCCTTCTTTTACAACTTGAACCAATACTTTTTCTCCTTCACGAATAAAAGCAGACATCGGCTGCTGATCTTTGTGAGGATTCTCTGACTGCTGATAGGATACAAGTTCATTTCGATGAATAAATCCGTTCATTGATAAACCGATATCAATAAAGGCTGCTTGCATATGCGGCAGTACTTTTACTACTTTACCCCAATATATATCACCAATAATTTGATTCTCGCTTTGTTCTTGTAAATAGATTTTTTCTAGTGCTTTATCGTTTATCACGGCTATACGTTTTGAAGAAGTAGCCGCGTTAATAATACATGCCTTCACATACATTGCCTCACTTTAATCTAAATTCATAGGAAAAAGTTCGGTCAGTGCAACCGAACTTTTTTCATTCTATTCTATGTTACTAGAAATCAGTAAACTGTTACAAGTTCGTCTAGTTGGCTATTTGTTCTTTTTTCTACGAAGTAAGCGTGTAAAAGTTCATTTTCATCAATTTGTACATGCTCGCCTGTTTGAGATGTAGCAATAATCATATGCTTACAACCTCTTTGGAATTTTTGCAGAACTTGATGGAGCGTCTCACTGGTTGATACACTTAGTGTTTTTAAAGCTCCAATTGGATGCTCTTTGCCATGATATCTCTCCAACAAAAAGCGCATGTAGACAAATTGCCTGCTCTTCCATTCCAAATATCCGGATATAATTAAAAATGAAATAACAATCCATAAGTGCAGCTGAAAAGGATGCATAATGACGGCATAAATAATACCGACAGCTAAAAAAAACGTTGATAACCGGAGCGCAAGCTTATGCGCTTCTAAAAATGGTAAAGACCGACTGCAAATTAAAAAAAGCAGCTTCCCTCCGTCCAATGGCCAAATGGGCAAAAGATTAAACAGGAAAATCACCGTGCATTGAAACATAAATTGCTCATACGTTTCGAAGGACAACACATTTATTTTCATTAATAAGAAAGCAGCTCCAAACATCCAGAGATGCTGAAGAGGTCCACTTATTGTCACAATAAACTCTTCTCGAAATGGACGATTCCCATGTTCATCTACTTCTGCTACTCCCCCAAAAGGTAAGAGCATAATTCTGCGAATCCGCCAAGAAAAACACTGAGCCGCTACGGCGTGGCCCAGTTCATGAATAATTACAATAATAAATAGCAAAAAAAGCTGCTTTACCGTAGCGGTTAAGATACCAATTACGAAAATCCCCCAAAACAATGGATGAATGTGAATTTTCATCAATAACGAAAAAGCACTATTCAAATTGAATCACCTGACTAGGATCAACAAACTTATCGCCTTTTTTAATAGCAAAATAGAATGTTCCAGCATCGCCTTTTTTACTGTTTTCCACAATTCCTACTTCTTTGCCTTTATTCACAAAATCATACATACTAACATTGATTTTTTTGAGCTGTCCATACCAAGTTTCGCTTCCATCGGCGTGTTGAATAATAACGGTATTCCCAGTATCATTACGCTTTCCTACATACCTTACGATACCTTCACTCATTGCTTCTACAACCGAATCCACTCCTGTTTGAACCGTCACGCCTTGCTTACTTTGAGCAAATGTTTCCGTTACTTTCCCTGAAGCTGGAGTAGCATATTCTCCGCTTACACTTTGCTCCGTTTTTCTAGACTCTTTATTCGGCAATAGCGTTAACGGCTTCCCAAACTTATCTTCATACCAGGAGGAAACAGCTGCAAACTGAAATTCTTTATCCATTGTTTGTTGAACCACTACTCTGGCCTGTTCAAAAGTAGGAGAAGCGTTCTTGAACATAATTCCTACAATTAACACTAAGCAGGCTGAAGCTAAAATTTTAAATAAAAAGCGTTCTTTTCGAAATAACGGGTGGTATTCCTTTGCTGATGGTGTGTATTCAACCGCAGAATAATCCATCGATCCATATTTTTCTTCTTCACTCATTAAGGACGTATGAAGAGGTTCTTGAGGAAGACGCTTCGTTGTATTTAATTGTTTTCGCTTACGCTCAGCAATTCGTTTACGGATTTCATCAGCACGTCGATTCATGATTCATCATTCTCCTTGTTCTTATCGTATAATCAACTATATGACTTGTCCGTGGAGCTTATGACAGCTTGACTCTACAAAATCAAACAAATAAAAAAAGCTTCCTCTATCGGAAGCTTTTTAAGAACGAACACCAAAGAATCGTTTAATACGTGCAAACATTCCCTTATCTTCTTCATCTAACGATTGAAGAGGAACCGTTTCACCTAGAATACGTCTTGCAATATTACGATATGCAATTGATGCTTTGCTTGATGGGTCCATGACAATTGGTTCACCGTTGTTAGAAGCACGAATAACATTTTCATCGTCAGCAACGATTCCAATTAAATCAACAGCCAGAAGCTGAGAAATTTCTTCCACGTCCAGCATGTCTCCATTTTTCATCATATGACTACGGATTCGGTTAATAACCAGTTTTGGAGACTCGATATCCTCTTGCTCCAATAATCCAATAATACGGTCAGCATCACGAACAGCTGAAACTTCCGGTGTTGTCACAACGAGTGCCTTATCAGCGCCAGCTACGGCGTTCTTATAGCCTTGTTCAATACCAGCTGGGCAATCAATAACCACATAGTCATAGTCTTGCTTTAACTGAAGAACTAACTCTCGCATTTGTTCTGGTTGAACAGCTGTTTTGTCACTCGTTTGAGCAGCAGGAAGTAAGTACAAACATTCAAAACGCTTGTCCTTAATCAAGGCTTTTTGCGGTTGGCATCGACCTTCTACCACGTCTACAAGATCATAAATAATACGATTTTCAAGCCCCATTACAACATCCAAGTTGCGTAAGCCGATATCAGTGTCTACTAGACACACGCGCTTTCCAGCTAATGCTAGAGCAGTACCTAAATTGGCTGATGTCGTTGTTTTTCCAACTCCACCTTTACCAGACGTAACAACAATAGCCTCTCCCACTGTCAAATTCTCCTTTCTACCTTGGTCAAATTCGGTCTTAGATGCGGTAAAGTTTGCACGCGATCTATCACCATTTGATCATTATCATCTAAGTATGCACATTCCATTATATTCTCTTCCTTCTCACTGCGCTCTTCTTCTGATCGGGTAATGATATCAGCAATGCGCAGCTGTGAAGGTTTCATTAACGATGCAGCAATAACGGCGTTTTTATTGCCGCGATATCCTGCATGAGCAATCCCTTTTAAAGCACCTAATACAAATAAATTTCCTCCAGCTACAACGGTCCCTCCGGGATTTACGTCTCCGACTAGAAGCAAATCGCCTTCTACATGGAGAACCTGTCCTGAACGAACTACCTTTGTAACAGATACTAATTCACTTTCTTCTCTTACGCGGACTGCATCTTGCTTTAAAATAACGTTACTATCAATTTGTTTAACTACTAAATACTGATTTTCTTCTATGAGCGCCTTCAATTCGGTTTCCTGCTCTGTAGTTAAATAACGATTTCCGATTTTGACATACACTGTGACGATCTGATCGGCATCGCCATGCTTATTTGTCAAAAGCTTCGTCTTAAGTTCCGTCAAAAGCTCTGCAAATGAACATGTATCATTGAGATGCAACGTTAATCCATCTTTTGTTCCTTTAATTGTCACATTTTGTTGCTTTTGTTTATTCAAGACGCTCACCTCAACGAATATATAATTTCGACAGAGACTTACTCAATTCCTTTTTTTCGTTTCTTCAATCAGCATTTTTATCCTATCACGAACGAGAAGCGTAATATATGTTCCGATCAGCGTTCATCGATAAATTTAGCAAAATATTGAAAACATCTTTGAAGCGGAAATGCAAAAATGAGTGCAAATATGGCATTTAAAATGATGGTTGCGTAAAATCGCTCTTGCAAGAAGCGACCAATGGTCATATCAGATATATTAATAATGCTATTAATTCCATATACATAAAACTCAATAATGGCTACAGCTAATAGCGACATGCAGATTACGATAAGCGTATTTTGCTGAAAAATCTTCATTAGTTTTGATACGATATAGCATACGGCCGGTAATCCAAGCGCGTATACTCCTAAGACATCCGTAAAGGCAATATCGTACATGAATCCAAGGATTACCCCATATAGCATCGCTTGCTTTGGGTGATAATACACTGACATAAAAGCCAGTACCACTACAACAAAGTGAGGAGATAGAATCCAGTCTCGCCATGGTGATGCCATGGCGACAAAATTAACAAAGATACTTTCAAACATAAAAACGACAAGCACGAGAATAGGAAGGACAAACCGCTTCATCAGTTAGCCTCCTCCGCCCCTAAATCGTCTTCAGCAGCGGGCGCACTTCTTTTAGCTACAACTACGTTATCTAAGTCATACAAGTCAGCAGCAGGTTTGATATAAGCTTTTTTCGTTAATCCATATTCATCAGGCTCAATTTTTGTGATAACGCCAATTGGAAGATTGCTAGGGAAAATGCCGTCTTCTTGTCCTAGACCAGACGTTACTACTTTTTGCTTTTCTTTAATATCAGCATCAAATGGAATACGACGCATAACAAGCGCCTGTTCTTTATCATCATAGCCTTCAATTAAACCAAATACTTCTTTTTTAGCCTGAATTTTAGCAGATACACGGTTTGTACGATCTGATGAACTAATTAACTGCACAGTAGATGTGAACTTAGATGCATGCTTCACTTTACCAATCAGCCCTTCAGGAGTCATAACAGCCATATTTTCCTGCACATTATGAACCGTCCCTTTATCAATGGCAATTACCTCATGCCAACGGTCTGGATTACGAGCAATAACTGTTGCTTCGATTGGGTTGTATTGACTTAAATCCGTTTTTTTGTCGAGCTGTGCTCTTAATTTTTTATTTTCTTGCTGCAAAGCGTTGGCTTTCGTTTCTAATTGCATGCGTTCGTCTAAACGGGCTTTTAATACCTCGTTTTCTTCGTATGTACGCTTTAAGTCACCTACATTCTGAAAGAAACCCGCTACAAATTGTGCGGGTTCATTAAAGGTAGCCTGAACAAGACCAACCGTATCTTTGACAAACTGTTCAGGCCACGTTACATTTTTACGACCATTTAACGAAAAACCAATCAATGCCACTAATACAATAATACTGACTAATAAAATAACTAAACGTTTATTTAAGAAAAATTGTGGCACGATCTACACCTCTTAATATTTAGCGATATGAATCGCTTGTACGATTTTTAAATAAATCAATGTGTTCTAACGCTTTACCAGTTCCAATTGCAACACAGTCAAGCGGATCTTCTGCGATGACAACCGGCATATTTGTTTCTTCACTAATAACTTTATCTAAATTACGTAGCAATGCGCCACCGCCTGTTAATACAATACCGCGATCCATAATATCTGCCGCAAGTTCAGGTGGTGTTTTTTCTAATGTACTTTTTACTGAATCTACAATAGAAGCCACTGTATCTTTTAGCGCTTCTGCAATTTCTTCTGCTGAAATTTCGATTGTTTTCGGTAGACCTGTTAGTAAGTCACGTCCGCGAATTTCCATGTTTTCAATACCTTCTGGAATTCCGGCAGAACCGACTTCTACTTTTAATGCTTCTGACGTACGCTCACCGATCATTAAATTGTAATTCTTGCGAATATATTGAATAATCGCTTCATCCATCTCGTCCCCAGCGATACGGATTGACTGACATGTTACGATTCCTCCTAAAGAAATAATCGCAACTTCTGTTGTTCCTCCGCCAATATCTACTACCATACTTCCCGTTGGCTCCCAAACCGGTAGATTGGCGCCGATTGCTGCAGCAAACGGTTCTTCAATTGTATACGCATCGCGCGCGCCAGCCTGACGAGTCGCATCAATAACGGCACGTTTCTCAACAGCTGTAATGCCAGAAGGTACACAAACCATTACATACGGCTTACCCGCAAACAAACTTTTTGTTTTTTGAGCTTGATTGATGTAATATTTCATCATCGTCGCAGTTGTTTCGTAATCTGCAATAACTCCATCTTTCATTGGACGAAGGGCTACTACATTCCCAGGTGTACGACCAATCATATTTTTTGCATCGTTACCTACCGCAACGATTTGTTTTGTATCAGTTTGCAAAGCCACAACAGACGGCTCACGCACAACAATTCCTTTTCCTTTTACATAAACGAGCGTATTTGCAGTACCCAAATCTATTCCAAGGTCTCTAGTACCGATTCCAAACATGTGTCTCTTCCTTTCTCTTACCAAAATGCAAAGGTAAAAATTCCATAATTCAATTTCTTCATTTCATAAGTAACATTTTTTATTTTCTATACTTTTTTCATAGATGTCAACGCCAAATATTGTATGATAAAAAGTCATACTTTGTCTATTAATAACGAATGATTGTAAAGAACTTGTCATTTAAAATCATGACTACTATTATAACCCAAGGATTTTAAAAAGCATAGCCTTACATGTATCCTTTTTCTTTTAAACTAATATATTTTCGATCTCCGATAATTAAATGATCTAACAATTCAATTCCTATGATAAATCCGCACTCTTTTAAGCGCTTCGTTACCTCTATATCTTCTCTGCTGGGAGTAGGGTCGCCGGAGGGATGATTATGAATACAAATAAGGGATGCAGCTGAACGACGAAAGGCTTCTTTAAATACTTCTCTTGGATGGACAATAGATGAATTGAGGCTTCCGATAAAAATGGTTTGCTTGTGGAGAACTTGATTTTTCGTGTTGAGGTATAAACAGACGAAATGCTCTTGAGACAGCACGCGCATTTCTTCCATCACATAATTAGCTCCGTCTTCAGGGCCATGAATGGTATATCGCTGACTAGATTTCCGCTGTACAATCCTCTTACCTATTTCAATAGCCGCTATAATTTGAATTGCTTTTGCAGGTCCGATACCTTTAATATTCATCATTTCATCAAGCGATGCATGCTGCAAAAGTTGAAGACCTTCAAAATGCGTTAATATGCGATTGGACAGCTGAAGAACAGATTCATCTTTGGTTCCAGTGCGCAGCAAAATAGCAATAAGCTCGTGGTTAGAAAGACTAGAAGCACCCATTGACATAAGGCGCTCTCGAGGTCTTTCATCTTGAGGAAAATCTTTAATTAACAATGATTGATCCAATTTCGCCACTCCTTTTTAGTAAACGAAACCGTATTGTTTTAGCTCACGTATTGTTCGGGAGAGCGGCAAGCCCACCACGGAGAAATAGTCTCCTTCAATTTTTTTAACTAGCGCAGCACCGAGACCTTGAATTCCATAAGAACCAGCCTTATCCATAGGCTCTCCTGACTCTACGTACTGTACGATTTCATCTTGTTCAATCGGCCAAAACTCTACATCTGTTTGTTCATAAAACGTATGAACTTTTGCATTTGATACGAACGCTACTCCAGTTAATACCTGATGTTTTTGACCTGACAGCATCGTAAGTGTTTCAATCGCTTCTTGTTTCGTTTTTGGCTTTCCTAAAATACGATTGCCATATACGACAACTGTATCGGCACCTAGGACAATATCCTCTTTATGATGCGAAGCGACGTCCACTGCTTTTTGCCTAGCTAAATCCATTACTACCTCGGACGGAGTGTATAATGGATTGACGATTTCTTCAATTGTACTAACGTGAACGGTAAAGGGAATGTGAAGCTGCTGAAGTAATTCTTTTCGACGAGGAGAGCCTGAGGCTAAAATTAATGTTTGTTTCATACATCTCACCTTTGCATTTTGATTTAAAAAAGAAGGACACACCGTTATTTTAGCAATTTCATCTCCAAATGACAATAAACAAGTGAGGCAGCATTACACTACCTCACTTGTTAAGACGTTACAAGGCTTTCATACTGCTGAAGAGCTTTTAACACGTATCGCTGAGCAAGCCAAGCATCTTTACTGCTTTTATTGTCTTCATATGAAGAAAGAGAAGCAGCAGCTTTTTGAAGGGTGCTCACCATGGTTTTAATGTCTTCATTTGACGCTTCTTTCTGAACTTTTGTCAGCTCTTTTTTCAGAGATTTGATATCGGCTACCCGCTGTCCTTCAATCGCTTTAACAGATTGATCTAAGAGATTAGCCATAAACGGCTGCGCTGTGGTTATAACCGTTTGATCTTTTTTCCCTAATTCGCTAGTGGGCTTAATTTCATAAGACTTTACATATACATCTTTACCTTGTTGTTTATACGCTTTACTAAGTGCGTTCGCTTTTTCTTCTCCAGTGGCAGCACCAACGACAAGAGAATAGGTTTTAGGTGAAAAGATCTCGCCTGCTTCGTTCTCTTCTTTCCATTTATCCATTGCTTTATTTGCAGCAGTTTTTGATGAAAAAGCACCTGCTTGAACAATGTAAAAGGAAAAAGGTTCTAAAGTAGAAACAGCAGCTGATGTCCCCTTCGATTCCTGTTCGTTTTTCTTTTCAGCTTTACCAACACTTTCAGTGGCAGACGCTGTTTGAGAAGTTTTTTCTTCTTTCGTTTGCTCACTTGTTTGTGCTTTGCTTACAGGCTGTTCGCTTCCTGTCATCATTTTCACACCAACCATACCGATGCCGCTGCCTATTCCAACTGCTAGCAGTACAATCACAGCTGTTCGTTTGATCACACCGCCGTTTACCGTTTTAATCGAAACATTTTTAGGATGTAATCGCGGCTTTTTCTTTTTTTCATTTCTTACATCTTCAATAAATACCACTTTATTTTCTTCCACATGAGAATCTTTGGATGCCGGCTCCGGAAGAACCCATGTAAATTCGTCTTTTTCTGGCGCTTGTTCTTCCTTCTCATCCTTGGATTGACCATTGATTTTAATTGAAATTTTTCGTTCCTGCTTGTCCACTTCCCCACCGCCTTTAGTTAACGTAGTCTTAATACCGGTTGCAAGCTGAGGTAAACCGACATAAAACATACACTTTTTTCCATGCTATCATAGAAGAAAAAAAAAATAACAAGACATTTGTCGTCTTGTTACAAAAGGTTTTCGCTATTTAGTTACAGAAATTTCAAATTTGTCGAAGATTTGAAGCTCAATAAAAATAGTTGCTAACATACCAATCTATCAATTCGTTTCCATGAAAATAAGCAGCGATTGTCCCTATAAAAATAAAAGGAACGAAAGGAATTGGTACACCTACCTTTGCCTTTTTCATTAATAACGCTCCTATGCTAACGGTTCCGCCTATTAATATAGCTAAAAAAAGCGATAGCAAAACAAGCTTTACTCCAAGCACAATACCAATCAAACCATACAATTTAATATCTCCTTCTCCAAGGCCTCCTCTGCTGAGAAATGCGACTAGAAAGAGGAGAAAAAATGCTATTCCTCCTCCCATTAAGGAATCACTCCACGAAGTTAAAGGAATGAAAAGACGCTCAAGAAGAAAGATAGGCAAAAAGAAAAGCAGTACCTTATTTGGGACAATCATATAAGCTATATCTGAGACAACTATAATTGTTAAAAAAGAAACAAAGGTTAATATGACAATCAGTTCTAACGTCATATTCAACCTAAAAAAAGCATATACAAATAAACTTCCTGTCGAAAATTCTACGAACGGGTAGATGAAGGAGATTTTTTTGCGACACATACTACATTTTCCTGCATTTTTAATGTAGGAGACTATGGGAATTAACTGTTGTGGAGAAAGAACGTATAAACAGTGTGGACAATGAGATCTTGGAGATAAAATAGATTTTTTCTGAGGAATTCTAAGGCCTGCTACATTATAAAATGAACCTAGAGTGAGACCTGAAACAAATAGATAAAGGTAAATTAAACTCATACGACTCCTTCCATTTCAGGGGTACAGAATACTAACTGTAGATTTTCTTTTGAATGAGGCAATGTATCTTTTCCTTTTAAATAGCTGCCAATAAACGGAATGAGAAAAGCTGCTAGAAGACCTATTATGATAACCAGTATGATCACTTGCATTAGAGAAAGTCCTTTATTCTTCGTGGACAGTTTATCCATTTCCACACCTCTCCTTTATTGATTAGTATCAAACAGCTCCTTGATTAATACACTGAATCATAATACCCATAAAAGTCATATTCTGTATGCCTCCTTCCTTAAAACACACCTTTTATAGGTAATAAGGATTATACCACTAAAAAACAATAACAGCATAAAAAAAACGTCTGCAAAAGCAGACGTTTTTTAATAGTAAGGAGCCATAAATAAGTAGACAATTACACCTGTAAGACTTACATAAAGCCAGATTGGCATTGTCCATCGCACAATTTTTTTATGTTTTTCAACTTGCATTGTCCATCCCCACACAAGTGCAAACAGTGCCAGCGGAACAATAATCGCTGCTAGGAAACTGTGTGTGATCAAAATAAAGAAGTAAATGGGACGAACGATTCCTTCTCCACCGAACGTGGCTGTTTCTGTGGAGATGTAGTGGAACGTTAAATATGAAACTAAAAAGAGCAGTGTGGAAGTGAATGCTGCTAAAATAAAACCTTTATGAGCATTAATATTTTTCCTGAAAATTGAAATCAACGCTGCAACTAAAAAAATAAACGTAAAACTATTCAAAATAGCATTTAACCGTGGAAAGATAGTCAAATCAAAACTTACTTTTCCTTGATAGCCAATATTCGAAAAGAATAGCAGTAAAATAATAACATTCGCTATCACTGAAAAGGTAAGAATAATACCGGTAAAGTTTTTATTACTTTTCGGTACAATTTTTTCATTATTCTTACTCATGTTAACAATCTCCTTATTTAGTGATGTACATGTTTATTATATATCACTTACCTAGGGGGTGAAAGTGACAATACTTTGAACTTAGTGCTTACTTATTATCCCTATCCCTTCCTTACATTGTGTTAAAAGCAGCAAGATTCCACTTGCTGCTTTTGCTCATTTGAGAAGAAAAGCCCGCACTTCTGATATAAAATACAGAGACCCTGTAATCACGACCATGTCTTGTTCACCTGTCGCCTTTTCCTTTACGTAAGCAATTGCTTTTTTCCAATTCTCGTCCATATGCTTATTATGATGAGTACTCATCTCATAAAGCTCTGCGGCTGTGCGAGCACGAGGAAAGTCAAACGACGTAAATGTAATACTTGCAGCGATTGTTTCAAGTTCTTGGACCATTCGATCAGCGCTTTTATCATTTAAGCAGCTGAAAACTAAATGAATGTTTCGACCTTCATAATGAAGGCGTAAAGTAGATAACAAGCTATCAATGCCTTCTGCATTATGAGCCCCATCAATAATCGTTAAGGGATGCTCATTTACTATCTCAAAGCGGCCGTTCCACTTTGTATGCTGAATCCCTTTTATCATTTGCTCTTTGGAGATAGAAAGCTTTTTCTTTTCTTTTAAATAACAAACGGCCATGAGAGCCAAAGCTGCATTTTTAACTTGATGATAGCCAAGCATATTTAATTGCAAGTGTTTAAATGTGCTATACGGCGTTTTTAACGTAAAGCCTTCTCCATTTGCTAAGGGCTCATAGTTTTCAATTTTAAATTCTTTTCCTAACACAAATAACGGAGCCTGCTTCGAATTTGCCTCTTCTGTAATGACGTCAAGCGCCTTTACCTGCTCGGCACCCGTAATAATAGGGACTTCTTTTTTAATAATCCCCGCTTTTTCTGCTGCAATTTCTTCTACCGTATCACCTAGTATCGCCATGTGATCAAATCCAATGTTTGTAATAACACTCACCATAGGACTCACAACGTTTGTTGAATCATATCGTCCCCCAAGACCTGTTTCAAACACAGCATAGTCAACTGAATCATGATAGCCGAAATAAAGAAAAGCCATGATTGTAATCACTTCAAATTCCGTTGCTGACCCTAAGTCCGTATGTTCTAGTCGCTCCACTACAGGCTTTACTTCCTGAACAAGAGCGGTCATTGCTTCATTTGAAATAGGCTGTCCATTCACGCTAATCCGCTCATTAAATGTTTCGATATAAGGGGAAGTAAACGTTCCAACTTTATACCCTGCTTCTTCTAACATGTTTCGCAAATAAGAAACAGTAGAACCTTTACCATTCGTCCCAGCAACATGAATAGCATTTATATTTTGCTGCGGAAAATCAAGCTGCTCTAGCATCCATTCCATTCGTTCTAACCCCGGCTTGATTCCAAAGCGAAGTCTGTTATGAATCCAATCAAGCGCTTCTTCATATGTCGTTATCATCTTTTATTCACCTTTCTTTTCCATCGCTATTATTATGTAAAGAAAAAGCGTCGCTATACAAGCCACGCTTTTTCTGTTCATTCATTAACCCATTGATTATCCGCGTAATTCAGCAATACGAGACTGAACAGCTTCACGTTTTTCAACGTAATCTTGCTCTTTTGCACGCTCTTCTTCTACTACTTTAGCAGGCGCTTTTGCAATAAAGCCTTGGTTGTTTAATTTCTTTTGTACACGTTCTACTTCTTTGTTTAACTTGTCGTATTCTTTTTCTAAACGTGCGATCTCTTCTTCGATATTAATTAAACCTTCAAGAGGTAAAATTAATTCTGCTCCTGTTACAACAGCACTCATCGCTTTTTCATCTAATGAAACATCGGTTGAAATCACAAGCTCACTTGGATTACAGAAACGTTCTACATACGCACGGTTCTTTTCAAGCTGGCTTTGAATATTTTCATCTTTAGCTTTAATAAATAATTTTACTTGTTTGCTCATCGGCGTGTTCACTTCAGCACGAATATTACGAACAGCACGGATAATATCTACAAGTAAACGCATATCGTTAGCAGCTTCTTTATCCGAAAGCTCAGCGCGTACTTCCGGCCATTTAGCTACTGTAATTGATTCGCCTTCATGCGGCAAGCTTTGCCAAATTTCCTCAGTAATAAACGGCATGAATGGATGTAAAAGTCGCATTGTGTTATCAAGTACATAAGCTAAAATTGAGCGTGTTGTCTTTTTAGCTGCTTCATCTTCTGCGTAAAGAGGAAGTTTAGCCATTTCAATGTACCAATCGCAGAAATCATCCCAAATAAAGTTATAGAGAATGCGTCCAACTTCACCGAATTCATATTTGTCAGCTAATTTTGTTACGTGCTCAATCGTCTCATTTAAGCGCGTTAAAATCCATTTATCGGCAACGGATTTTTCGCCTGATAAATCAAGCTCTTCAAATGTGATGCCATCCATGTTCATTAATGCAAAACGAGAAGCATTCCAAATTTTATTTGCAAAGTTCCACGTCGCTTCGACTTTTTCAAAGCTGAAGCGTAAATCTTGTCCCGGTGAGCTTCCTGTAGATAAGAAGTAGCGAAGAGAATCCGCACCGTATTTCTCGATTACTTCCATTGGATCTACGCCGTTACCAAGTGATTTACTCATTTTACGACCTTCAGCATCTCGGACAAGACCGTGAATCAGTACATCGTCAAACGGACGTTTACCCGTAAATTCAAGACCTTGGAAAATCATACGAGATACCCAGAAGAAGATAATGTCGTAGCCTGTTACAAGCACATTTGTTGGGTAGTAGCGTTTGAAATCAGCTGCATCCACATCCGGCCAGCCCATTGTTGAGAACGGCCATAGCGCTGAGCTGAACCATGTGTCTAATACATCTGAATCCTGTTCCCAGTTTTCGATATCTGCTGGAGCCTCATGATCTACGTATACCTCTCCAGTTTCTTTGTGATACCAAGCTGGAATGCGGTGTCCCCACCAAAGCTGACGCGAAATACACCAGTCGCGAATATTTTCCATCCAGTGTAAGTATGTCTTTTCAAAACGGTCAGGTACAAAGTTTACTTTTTCTTCTTGTTTTTGAAGATCTACTGCTTTATCTGCTAACGGCTGCATTTTTACAAACCATTGAGTTGATAAATAAGGTTCAACAACGGCACCGCTTCGTTCACTGTGACCTACTGAATGCATGTGGTCTTCAATGTTGAACAATACGCCGTCTTCTTGAAGGTCTTTAACAATTTGCTTACGACAAGCAAAACGATCCATTCCTTCATATTTACCTGCTTTGTCATTCATCGTACCGTCTTGATTCATCACTAAAATACGCTCTAAATTATGACGGTTTCCAATTTCAAAATCGTTCGGGTCATGAGCAGGCGTAATTTTTACCGCACCAGAACCGAATTCCATATCAACATAATCATCGCCTACGATAGGAATTTCACGCCCTACAATCGGAAGGACAACCTTTTTGCCGATTAAGTGCTTATAGCGATCATCTTCAGGGTGAACAGCTACAGCCGTATCTCCTAGCATCGTTTCAGGACGAGTTGTTGCGATTTCAATATGTCCAGAACCATCTGCCAACGGATAGCGCATATGATAAAACGCACCTTGTACATCTTTGTAAATAACCTCGATGTCTGAAAGAGCTGTTTTTGTAGCTGGATCCCAGTTAATAATATATTCTCCGCGATAGATTAACCCTTTTTTGTAAAGCGTTACGAATACTTCGCGCACTGCTTTAGAAAGGCCTTCATCAAGCGTGAAGCGCTCGCGTGAATAGTCTAAGCCAAGTCCTAGCTTCGACCACTGCTGGCGAATAAAGCTTGCATATTCTTCTTTCCATTTCCATGTTTCGGCTACAAAATTTTCGCGGCCTAGATCGTAGCGGCTTTTCCCTTCGCTGCGAAGCTTTTCTTCTACTTTTGCCTGCGTTGCAATCCCCGCATGGTCCATGCCAGGAAGCCATAAAACGTCATAGCCTTGCATGCGCTTCATACGCGTTAAGATGTCTTGTAACGTTGTATCCCAAGCGTGGCCTAAATGCAGCTTGCCCGTTACGTTTGGGGGTGGAATTACAATTGTATATGGCTCTTTTTCAGGATCATTTGTTGCTTCAAAAAACTTCCCGTCTAACCAATACTGATAACGATTTTCTTCAACGGCTTTTGGATCATACTTCGTTGGAAGAGTCACTTCTTTTTCAGACATAATGTATACCTCCATAATATAAAGTTTCAGTCTTTAGAAACTGTGTAAAGCTTTTATAAACATAAAAAAACTCCTTTCCTAATAAAAGGACGAAAGGAGTTGATTTCGCGGTACCACCTTTTTTTATAGACCTATCCCGTTTGATAAGCCTATACACTTCATTTCATAACGGTTGATTAACCGGCTTTTTCTACTGAGCTATGCAGCTGTTCAAAAAAGCTACTCATAGGCGACATTCCGAGTGCACATTCTTAAGAAATCTCACAGCAGCTGATTTCTCTCTCTGAAAGACGAACATCCCGTACTCTTCCTATTCACTGTATTTATGTATGAAATTCTCTTAATTATACTATATGAAAAAATGTTGAATCGTCAATAATCTTCTCCACTTTTTTACGATTATATTCATAATTTTTTTGTTCTGCTCTTTATTTTTTCATTCACTCGCTAATTTTGGAAATAAAATGAAGAGTCCGCTCAAAAAAATGGCACCATTTCTTTCTTTTTTCATATACTTACTTTAACCTGGGCACGTGGATTGAAAGGGGCATGTACAAATGAAGAAACGAATAAATGTAAATTCGTATCAGCTGCAGCGGTGGCTCAAAACAGCAGGAGCGGCTTGTGGACAGTTTATCGTTCCTTTAACAATTTTTCAAGGTATACGTACACTATTTTTCCCTACAACCTTTGATGTACTGTTGTTGGCACTGCTTGCCATACTAGCGGTTGCTTTATATTCGGACTGGATTTAAAAACCCAAGCGCTATTCGTTCGCTTGGGCTTGTGCAGCTGCTTCCGCTGCCATTTTTTTTTGCTGATCTACTTCAAATATTTTAATATTGAGCTGTTCAATGTTTTTCGTCAGCCAGTATGCTCGAATAAATGACTGCATATGTTCAAGCTCTGTTTTACTTTCTTTATGCTGCCTATATTGAACGATACACTGATACAAGGGTTCTGGAAACGCCAAATAACTGTGTAAAAGCAGCCGTTCCTCTTCTCTGAGAGCAAAATGTTTTTCATACGTACTAAACCACTCATAGCTGTCATAGGTAGTTACTGGGTATGTGCGAAGAGTACGGAAATAAAATGAGACCAAATCATAAATCGGTGAAGCATCTTTTGCATGTTCAAAATTAATAAAAAAACCATTTCCCCGTTCGTCATAGATAAAATGTTTAGCCGATAGCTTTCCATGAGACGTAACCAGCCGGATCTTTTCCTTTTCTTCCATTTCATCGTTCCACTGATCGAGCTTTCCAAAACCAAATTCAAGCGCTCTTGTCATTTCATAATAAAATGTACAGTAGTGCAATTCAAACGGGGACATATAAACTTTCTTCTCGCATTCTACTACGTACTGCTTCAGCTCTTCCTGACGTTTTTCCCACGTTTCTTTCATCGATGTATAATGATTTTCTATATCTTCTTTTTTCACTTCTACTTCCTGCGCCGAAGCGCCGTGAAGCTTAGCAAGCTCTTGAAATAATTTATGATATCGAATATCACGCTCTTCGGTCGGATTATTTGGGAGCCACGGCATTAAGTAATACGAGCCGCTTTCATCTGAAACAATGGGCTGAGAACGCTTCGTCTGATAAATAGGGACAAATCCCATCCATCCTTTTTGATACACGTTCTGCAGCTTTTGAATGAAGTTTTGATTTCGTTCTTGATGATTCGCCATTTCTTTAAGCGCAAACACGCCGGTTTTCGTATAGACTTTTTTTACTTTTCCGTAGTCTTCGATAAAGTCAACATCTAAGTCATATTCTTTTAACAATACTTTATAGTCTGCTACTGTCCGCTGCATCTATATTCTCCTTCCTCGTAAAAAATAAAGAAAACAGTTAAGACATTATATGCGTCAAAACTGTTTTCTTTCCGACTTTAACGAACGGGAATATTTAAGATGCTTCCTTCTTCCAGCTCATATTCATCTTCTAAATTATTTACTCGTAAAATGTTTTGTACATTCGTATTATAGCGGTTTGCTATCGTATCAAGCGAATCTCCGTCTTGAACAATACAAAGCTTCCAAGTTGAAAAAGCTTCTTCTTCCCGCGAAAAGAGCTTTGTTAAATAAAGGGCGTTTTCATTTCGGCCGCTTTCATTTTCTTCTTTCCGAAATTCAACAATAATCTTTTCCTCTTCTTGTTCAGCTTCTTCTTGCTCAGCCTCTTGTTGAACGTCAGCATACGTATTCAATTCACTAGCTTGCGATTCTTCGAAGCTTTCTTGCTCTTGACGAAGCTGAAACAGTTCAATCACATTGTCTTCTCTTTCTTCCTCGATTTGGGCCTCTTTTTTCACTTCGACTTCAAATGGTTCATATGCTTCCTCTTCATATTCCACGACCGGCTCAGCACGAGATTCTTTTTTAAATACAGATGAAAAATAACTAGGGGTCTCTTCTGAATGCTCTTCTTCTGAATGCTCTTCTTCAATAGCCTCTGCTTCTAAAAGTGCGGGAGCTTCACGATAGCTTACGTCAAACTCTTGTTCTTCTTCTTGAGCAACGTTTTCAGTATATACCTCTTCATCATCGTCCACTTCTTCATAGGAGACGATGTGCTGTTCCTCCGAAAACTCTTCCTCTTCTTCTCGTTCTTCATGCTGTTCGTACAATCCTGTGATGGACAAGTCAGCCATTAGCTGCAGCTGATTTGTGCCTGGCAATTCATAATCAAATAAATCAATAGATACATATACGTCTTCAATACTTTGAATACGATTTTTAGGAATGGTAATATCAACAGGAAATTGATGTGATAATTCAGCCGTTCCGTCTTCACGGACAGAGATAGATTGCACTTGATTCTCATTTGTATATTCGCGTAACGAGTGCTCTCCCTCGTACGTTTCGTATTCACCTGTTAATTGTAATGCTCCTCGAATAGACACGTATTGGTCATATTCTTGAATAGATACTTGAGGCTCTAAGGAGATAGACAAAAGTTGTGAGACTTCCTGTCCTTTTTGAAACCATACTGATTCTTCTACGGAAAAACGCAGACATGATAAATTATCCTGCGACAAATTGTTCTCCCCCTTCCAACACCCGCCAGGTAATAGCGCGGTCATTAAAGATGTATGAACAAATAAATTAAAATATGTCTTTAAAACTAAAAAAGCTTACGGAATCCTCCGTAAGCCTTGATATAAAAGTCAATCTTATTTAGCTGTTTATCCACGTAACTTCGAAAAAGCTTTTTCAGCTGCTGCAATTGTATGTGCAATGTCTGCATCTGTATGAGAAGTTGATAAAAACATTCCTTCGAATTGAGAAGGAGGTAAAAATACGCCTTCATTAGCCATTTCACGATAGTAAGCTGCAAAATAATCTAAATTCGATGTTTTCGCTGTTTCGTAATTTATTACCTGTTCGTTTGTAAAGAAGAAACCAATCATTGAACCAGCTCGGTTTACGGTAAACGGCACATCATATTTTTCAGCTGCTGCCATCAATCCTTCTTCTAAGCGATCTGCTTTACGAATGAACTCATCGTAGGATTGAGGTGTCAGCTGCGTTAACGTCTCGTATCCAGCTGTCATCGCAAGCGGATTACCTGATAATGTACCTGCTTGATAAATCGGGCCGCTTGGTGCAACTCGCTCCATAATTTCAGCTTTACCACCGTAAGCACCTACTGGTAAACCACCACCGATTACTTTTCCTAAGCAAGTTAAGTCAGGAGTAATATTGTAGTATCCCTGTGCACAGTTGTACGCTACGCGGAACCCTGTCATTACTTCATCAAAAATGAGCAGTGAGCCATATTCTGATGTGATATCACGAAGCCCTTGTAAGAAACCTGGCTGAGGGGGTACCACACCCATATTTCCTGCTACCGGTTCAACGATTACTCCGGCAATGTCATCTCCGAATTCTTTAAAAGCATATTGTACGCTTTCTAGATCATTGTACGGCACTGTAATCGTGTTTTTAGCGATTCCTTCAGGCACTCCCGGGCTATCTGGTAGGCCTAACGTTGCAACGCCTGATCCAGCTTTAATTAGAAGAGAGTCACCGTGCCCGTGGTAACAGCCTTCAAATTTTAAAATTTTGTTGCGACCCGTATAGCCACGTGCTAAACGCAGTGCGCTCATCGTTGCTTCCGTACCTGAACTCACCATACGGACGATTTCGATTGAAGGAACGCGCTCAATCACAACCTTAGCAAGCTCATTTTCAATTAATGTTGGTGCACCAAAGCTTGTACCAGATTCCGTTACTTTTTTGACTGCTTCAACTACTTGATCGTTGGAATGTCCGTGAATTAAAGGTCCCCATGATAAGACGTAGTCAATATATTTGTTGCCGTCAATATCGTAAATCGTAGCGCCTTTTCCTCGTTCCATAAAAATAGGATCCATATCTACTGATTTAAATGCACGAACAGGACTGTTTACTCCACCCGGCATTAATTGCTGCGCTTCTAAAAAAGCTGCTTTTGACTTTTCATAACTTCTCATGTGTAAGCCTCCTTAATTACTTGTCAGATAACCAGCGTGCTGCGTCTTTAGCATGATACGTTACAATTAAATCCGCTCCTGCACGCTTCATGCTAATTAATTTTTCAAGAACAATCTCTTTTTCATTTACCCAGCCGTTTTGAGCTGCCGCTTTAATCATCGAATATTCACCACTCACATTATAAGCCACTACCGGTAAATTAAATGTATTTTTCACATCGCGCATAATATCTAAATAAGATAGAGCTGGTTTTACAATTAAGAAATCTGCTCCTTCTTCTACATCAGATTCTGCTTCTCGAAGTGCTTCTAAGCGATTGGCTGGGTCCATTTGATATGTTTTACGGTCTCCAAATTGAGGAGAAGAATGCGCTGCATCGCGGAATGGTCCGTAAAAAGCAGATGCATATTTAACAGCATAAGACATCACAGGCACATCTTCAAATCCAGCTTCGTCTAGACCATGGCGAATAGCTGCCACAAAACCGTCCATCATGTTTGAAGGCGCAATAATATCCGCTCCTGCTTTAGCTTGACTAACCGCTGTACGCGCTAATAAGTCAAGGCTAGGATCGTTTAAGATTTTTCCGTCTTCAATTACACCACAGTGGCCATGATCTGTGTATTGACATAAGCATGTATCTGCGATAACAACAAAGTCTGGAAAATTTTCTTTAATTTGACGAATACCTTTTTGAACAATTCCCTGGTCATGGTATGCCTGTGAGCCGACCGCATCTTTTTCAGCGGGAACACCAAATACCATAGCTGACTTGATTCCTAAATCGACTAACTCTTGGATTTCATCATTCAAGTAGTCTAAAGAAATTTGATCCACACCTGGCATTGATTTTACAGCATTTCTTTTTTGTTCACCTTCTACAATAAAAATAGGATATATAAAGTCTTCAGGATGTAAATGTGTTTCACGTACAAGCGCACGCATATTTACAGAATTACGAAGACGACGATGACGTGTAAATTGTAAATCTTTCATGTTAAAATCCTCCTTTATTATTCAAAACAACTAACCAACATATCTATCATACCATTTATTGTGTATGTGTTAGGAACAAGATGCTTAATTCCATATTCGCTCGCTGTCTGACTGGTAATAGGACCGATGCAAACAACTTTGGTTCTATTTATAAGCTCAAGCCAATTCGGAATATCTTTAATTGACTCGACAAAAAATTTCACTGTAGAAGAACTTGTAAAAGTAATGGCATCAATTCCTGTTTCTAAATGTTGCTTAACCAAGCGTTCAGAGTCTTGATTTCGAATGGTCTGATATACAACTAAATCCGTTACCTCACACTCTTTTAAGCCATCTTTTAAAACAGAGCGGGCTAATTGTCCTCGTACAAGGAGAACTCGCTCGTGATGTGACACATTTGCTTTTAACGACTCAAGAAGTGATTCCGCCACGTATTCTTTTGGAACAAGTTGCACGTTAACATCATGTTTTTCTAGCAATTTTGCGGTTTTTTCTCCAACCGCAGCCACTTTTAATCTTTTTAAAGCACTCCAACTGATATTTAACTCTTTTAGCCATTCAAAGAAAAAAGAAATGCCGTTTTGACTTGTAAAAACAATCCAATCAAAACAGTCAATTGACAGCAGGACCTCTTCCACTTCTTTTTCATTGTTAGAACGTGCGAACGTGAGGACTGGTAAGCTTAAAGGTATGCCTCCAAGCTTTTTAATCTGTGCTGCAAATGAATGAGCCTGCTTCGCTTCTCTTGTAATCAAAACTGTTTTCAAAAAAAGAGGAGCCTCATGACTCATTATTTGTCCAGCTCCTCTTTTACACGGTCAATTAAAAGCTTAGCTCCTTGAGATGTTAAGCGCTCAGCAGCTTCTGAACCGATAGCAACGGGGTCTTTTCCCGTAATTTGCTCTTTGTAAATCGTTTTGCCATCAGGAGACGCGACTAGCGACGTTAGCTCAATGTTTCCGCCGTCCAATATACGCCCATAACCCGCAATCGGCACTTGGCATCCGCCTTCCATCTCTTTTAAAAATACGCGTTCAGCTCTAACAGCACGAGCGGTTTCATCATGATTTAGAGCTTGAAGAAGCGATAATAATTCATGGTCATTTTCTCGGCATTCGATAGCTAAAGCTCCTTGTCCTACAGCGGGAACGCTTATTTCCGGCTCTAGGTACTGAGTGACCGTATCTCTCGACCAGCCCATACGAGATAACCCTGCAGCTGCCAAGATAATCGCATCGTAATCTTCATTTTTTAATTTCTCTAGGCGTGTGTCGATATTTCCTCGAATCCATTTAATTTCGATATCTGAACGCATAGATAGAAGCTGTGCCCCTCGACGCAAGCTGCTTGTCCCAATCACAGCACCACTTGGTAGCTCCTCAAATCGTTCACCATTTTTTGAAATAAGCGCATCACGATGATCTTCTCGTAAAGGAATACATCCAATCGTTAATCCTTCTGGCAAAACAGCTGGCATATCTTTCATACTATGAACGGCCATATCAATTTCTTCATCTAACATGGCTTGTTCAATTTCTTTTACAAAAAGACCTTTACCGCCTACTTTGGACAGCGTTACATTTAAAATTTGGTCCCCTTTTGTAACCATTTCTTTAATTTCAAACTCAAAAGGAAGACCTTGTTTTTTTAACTGTTCAATGACCCACTTGGTCTGTGTTAACGCAAGTTTGCTTCGACGAGAGCCGACAATAATTTTTCGCATGTTGTCCTCCTAATTACGAACCCCAAAAGTGAAAATTCGATAAACTGCCAAATAAAAAGAAATTAATAAGTAAGACTAAGAACAATCCAATATTCCACATTGCGATTGCCTTTCCTTGAATACCTCTACGCAGTCTAGCATACAAGTAAGCGCTGTATGCAACAAACATTAAAAATGAACCTAACACTTTTGTATCGTACCAATGAAAATCTACGTATTTAATATAAGCCCATATGATTCCTAAGATTAACGAAAGCAATAACAGCGGTACACCAATTAAAATTAATACATAGGACATGTAATCTAGCTTTGTTAAATCTTCAATTCTTAGCAAGCGCTTGCCCCACTTCTTCTTTTTCAATAAATTATACTGAACAAGATACAGAGCGGAAAAAACAAAAGAGACTGAAAAAGCGCCGTAAGATAAAATAGCCATGGTAATATGAATGATTAATAATTCTGACACAAGGCGCTCCGACTGGACAGCAGTGTATGTTTCAAGTGGAGCAAACGTATGAATAGCCATAATTAAGAAACCAATCACATTTGTAAAAAATACCATAAAATCAACGCGAAACAGGCGATTAATCACAAGTGAAAGAGTAATTAAGACCCACGCGTAAAAATACAGCCCTTCAGAAACGGTAAGAATAGGAAACCTTCCCGTCTCAAACATTCGTAAAATTAAAAAGGCTGTTTGCAAAACCCACACAATAGAAAGTAACCAGAAGGCTATCGAGTTTGCCTTCCGGTTATTTTGTACAAAATCAATAAAATATAATAAAACGCTCACCGCGTATAAAATCACAATCAATTCATAGATTCTGGTTAATTCCATATCAACCATTATTCAATCCTCACTTAAGACTGATAAGCTACTGAATGAGACGTAATCGATGTATGAAGCTGCTCTTCTTTTTCTTTTTGCAAAGCAACTTCCTGTTCAATATTAAAAATCTTCATGAACAGCTCTAAAGACTCTTCAGCATGTTTCTCTCCAGCCAATTCTTTCGCGTATAAAATTGGATCGCGAAGAAGTTGATTAATTATACTTTTTGTATGTTTATTTAAAACTTTGCGCTCACGCTCAGATAAATCTGGGAGCTTACGATCAATGCTTTTCATCGTTTCAGCTTGAATGGTAAGTGCTTTTTGACGAAGTGCAGAAATAACAGGCACAACGCCTAATGTACCAAGCCAAGACTTGAAAGCAACAATTTCAGCTTCAAGCATAATTTCAATTTCATCCGCAGCTTTTTGACGCTCTTGCAAATTGGTTTCTACAATCCCGTTTAAATCGTCGATATCATATAAAAAGACCGTCTCTAGCTCATCTAGTTCTGGATCTAAGTCACGTGGAACGGCGATGTCTACCATAAACAATGGACGACCTTTACGCGTACGCTCGGCTTCACTCATCATTTGTTTCGTTACTACATAGTCATTAGCCCCTGTTGAACTAATTAAGATATCTGCTTCGCTTAAAGCATGTTGAAGATCAGCAAATGGTTTGGCTTCTCCAGAAAAACGGTTTGCTAGCTCTTGTGCCTTTTCAAATGTTCGATTCACTACCGTTACTTTTTTAGCTCCGCTGCCATATAAATTCTGTACGGCAAGCTGACCCATTTTTCCCGCACCAAGAATCAACACATGTTTGGACGATAAATCTCCAAAAATCTTTTTAGCAAGCTCTACGGCTGCATAGCTGACAGAAACTGCATTTGCACCAATTTCTGTTTCATGATGAGCTTTTTTGGCTAATGTCACAGCTTGTTTAAACAGCTGATTAAAAACCGTTCCAATTGTTTCTTCTTCTTGAGCAAGCAAAAAGCTTGAACGCACTTGTCCAAGAATTTGTGTTTCACCAATCACCATTGAATCTAACCCACATGCTACTCGGTATAAATGTTCGATGGCTCCATCATTTTCATAGATGGTTAAATAAGGCGAAAACTCTTCTTTATCTATTCCGAACCATTCAGCTAAAAATGCTTTTACATAATAACGGCCCGTGTGTAATTGATCAACAACAGCATAAATTTCCGTACGATTGCATGTTGAAACAATGATGTTTTCCAAAATACTTTTTTGGCCGCTTAACGTTTTCATGGCAGATGCTAGTTCTTGCTCATTAAAACTAAGCTTTTCTCTTATTTCAACAGGGGCTGTTCGAAAGTTTAAGCCGACTGCTATAATATGCATTTGTACATACCCCCTATAATTGAAATGTGCTTATTTATCCGAATTTGACGGGCAGTAACCCCTAAATTCCCAAAGAGCTACAGTGAGATAACTGCCCGTAAAATCCGACGTTCTTCATTCTACTATTCGTAAAAAGCGGCGTACATTACACAGGTGTAAGCTTCGCCTTATCTCTAACTATTATAACATGTTCTATAAGTCATTCGAAAAAAAAATGTGAACAGTCTTTGAAAACATGTGTTAAGATATTAACTGTTATTCCGTAATAAATTGTATCAAAAAAGCAGCGTTTTATCACGTTTTCTGTTTTGAAACACCTGGAGGTTACTATGAAAAAGCAATCAATGTTTTTTGGTGTCTTACTAGTTGGATTTGGAATCTTTTTCTTACTGAATGAACTACATATGAGCATTGCAGCAAAGGTATACACGTGGCCTGTACTGTTAATTTTAATAGGAGCAGCCCTGTTAACTGAGTCTGCTTTATCTCAAGATCATTCAAACTTGCTTGCAAGCTACATATTAATCACTTTAGGTATTCATTTCTATGTAAGTGAACAAATTCCCTTTTGGCCTACGAATATTAGCATGGTCGTTTTTATGGTGGCCATTAGCTTTTTACTTAGTGCTAGAAAAGCCAAATCAGGCTTTTTCCAAGGCGGCACCCTTTTAATTATTTCCATTTTAATGATGTTTTCAGACCGTCTTAAACTATTTTTGCCAAAAGTTGAAGACGGCGTAAATTATTTAACAACCTTCTGGCCTATTTTATTGTTACTAGTTGGGCTATATTTATTATTTTTCAAACGAAAGTAATCTATGTAAACAAGTTAAAAAAATGGAACGTTTGACTCACTTCCTGTTAGAGTGATGATAAACGTTCCATTTTTTTAGCTTCTATTCCTTTGTTTAGTGAGTCATGCGATACTGCAAAGATTTCCACGCTTTATCTTTTCCTTCACCTGTTTCAGATGAGAAATGAATTAATTCATCATTTGGATCCAAGTCCAGCGTTTCTCTCACTACTTTTAAGTGCTTTTGCCATTTTCCTTTAGGAATTTTA
The DNA here is from genome assembly GCF_055710015.1 of Priestia sp. VA7. Lineage (NCBI taxonomy): Bacteria > Bacillati > Bacillota > Bacilli > Caryophanales > Bacillaceae > Priestia > Priestia sp. VA7. The sequence continues at coordinate 221,937 of NZ_JBVQPN010000001.1, read as the reverse complement.
TCAGCTTTCGTCGCGATAACCATAACGGGAAGGTCATGGTGCTTCAAAAACTCATACATCATAACGTCATCCTTTGAAGGTGCATGGCGTAGATCAACAATCATTAACACAGCTTTAAGCTGCTCACGATTTGTTAAATACGTTTCAATCATTTTCCCCCATGCTTCACGCTCTTTTTTAGACACTTTTGCAAATCCGTAGCCAGGTACGTCTACAAAGTGAAGGATTTCATTAATTAAAAAGAAGTTAAGCGTTTGAGTTTTTCCAGGCTTAGACGACGTACGCGCTAAGCTTTTGCGATTGAGCATCTTATTAATAAAAGATGATTTTCCTACATTTGAACGGCCTGCTAACGCAAACTCTGGCAGGTTTTCTTTAGGATATTGTTCAGGGCGTACAGCACTGATGACAATATCGGCTTGAGTTACTTTCATTTTACCTCTCCTACTAGCGCATGTTCCAATACTTGGTCCACATGTGACACAAGAACGATGTCTAATTCCTCTTGTACACTGTCAGGGATATCTTCAATATCACGTTCATTATCATGAGGGATTAATATTTTAGTTAATCCGGCACGATGTGCACTAAGTGACTTTTCTTTTAAACCGCCGATTGGTAATACGCGACCTCTTAGTGTAATTTCTCCTGTCATTCCTACTTCTCTACGCACCGGTTTACCCGTTAGTGCTGATACTAGAGCAGTGGCAATGGTAATTCCTGCAGAAGGTCCATCCTTTGGTACAGCTCCTTCTGGAACATGGATATGAATATCATGTTTTTCATAAAACTTTTCATCAATTCCTAGTTTCTCTGCATTTGAACGCACGTAGCTAAATGCTGCCTGAGCTGATTCTTTCATCACGTCTCCAAGCTTTCCAGTTAGCACTAGTCTTCCTTTACCAGGGGACAAGCTTACTTCAATGGCTAGCGTGTCTCCTCCTACAGTTGTGTAAGCAAGACCTGTAGCAACGCCGACTTGATCTTCCGTCTCAGCCTGTCCGTAACGGAACCTAGGCTTACCAAGGAATTCTTCAAGCGTTTTGGCCGTCACCACCACGCGTTTTTTCTCGCCAGAGACTACGATACGAGCTGCTTTTCGACAAATGGAAGCAATTTCGCGTTCAAGGTTACGAACACCAGCTTCTCTCGTATATAAACGGATGATTGCTGTTAATGCGTCATCACGAATCTGCAAATTGCCCTTTTGCAATCCGTGATTTTCTAGCTGGCGCAGCAATAGGTGACGCTTCGCGATTTCAAGCTTTTCCAGCTCCGTGTAACCAGCAATTTGAATAATTTCCATTCGATCGCGCAGCGGCCCTGGAATCGTAGCTAAGTTATTAGCTGTAGCCACGAACATCACTTTTGATAAATCATACGTTTCTTCTATATAGTGATCGCTAAAATTATGGTTTTGTTCAGGATCCAATACTTCTAACAAAGCAGAAGATGGGTCTCCACGGAAATCATTTGACATTTTATCGATTTCATCAAGCAGAAATACCGGATTAATCGTTCCCGCTTTTTTCATTCCTTGAATAATGCGTCCAGGCATAGCTCCCACGTACGTGCGACGATGACCGCGGATTTCTGACTCATCTCTCACGCCGCCTAGAGACACTCGTACAAAATGACGATCTAGAGACGTAGCAATTGAACGGGCTAGGGATGTTTTCCCTACGCCAGGAGGTCCTGCTAAACATAAAATAGGACCTTTAAGAGATTTTGTCAACTGCTGCACAGCTAGATATTCTAATACGCGTTCCTTCACTTTTTCAAGGCCATAGTGCTCATCGTTCAGCACTTGTTCAGCATTATGAATATTGAGCGTATCTTCCGTTTCATTTGTCCAAGGTAGCGCAATCAACCACTCGATATAATTTCGAATGACTGAGCTTTCAGCGGAGGTAGCAGGAATTTTTTCATAGCGATCCAATTCTTTAAACGCCACTTGTTTGACGTGGTCCGTCATCCCACTTGCTTCAATTTTTTCGCGAAGTGTTGCTACCTCTCCCGTCTTTCCTTCTTTGTCTCCAAGCTCTTTTTGAATCGCCTTCATTTGCTCACGAAGATAATACTCTTTCTGAGTGCGTTCCATTGATTTCTTTACACGCTGTCCAATTTTTTTCTCCAGCTGCAAAACTTCTTGCTCGTCTTGAATATGAGAAATGATCGTATTTAATCTTTCTTTCACATCAGTTATTTCTAAAATTTCTTGTTTAAGCTGAATTTTTATTGGTAAATGAGAGGCTACAATATCCGCTAATCTTCCTGGTTCTTCAATATCGCTTACGGTTGAAAGAGTTTCAACGGACACCTTTTTGGAAAGTTTTATGTATTGTTCGAAATAGTCTAAAAGCGTGCGCATCAGCGCTTTATCTTCTACATCAACCTGATGTTCTTCGTTTTGCTTTTCCACGTGCACAACAAAATATTCTTCACTGTCTTCAAATTCTGTAACGGTTACGCGATTTAGTCCTTCTACTAAGACGCGCATCGTTCCATTTGGCAACTTTAGCATTTGTTTAATTTTTGCTAACGTACCGGTTCTATATAAATCCTCTTTTGTTGGTTCATCGATACCCATATCTTTTTGTGATACTAAACAAACTAAGTGATCATCCATCATTGCTTTTTCTAATGCTTGCACAGATTTATCTCGCCCAACATCTAAATGAAGCACCATTGTCGGATAGACGATCAAACCTCGTAAAGGCAATAGCGGCATTGTCAATTTTTCTTTTTCTGCCATGCAATGAACACCTCCAATGCTCGTCAATTAAAGTATGTAAAGTGTGAATTCTTTTAACAATTTTATCTCATTTGTATACACATGTCTAACAATAGTAATTACTAATTGTACCATGAGAAAGAATTAAAAGGCAAAATATATCTTTTTAAGCTCTTTTCATAAAAAAACGCCTTTTTCGTTGGCTGTGTATAAAGGTTTTATACGCGAAAAAGGCGATGAATATTCATCTGACCATTAATTTTTAATTATCATGATAGAATTAGCTAGATTCTCTAGTTGAAATAGCTGGATCTACCGACAAATGTGCAACATGCTCATGTACAGACAATAGCGCTTGTTCAAACACCTCTGTTAAATGATGGACAGGAATAATATCGATACCTTTTACCTTTTCTACCATTGCATTCATATTTTCCTTTGGTACAATCACCGTCTGAACGCCTGCTTGTTTTGCTGCCTTGATTTTTGGAATCACACCGCCAATTGGCTTTACGTTACCGTGCAGACCAATTTCTCCTGTCATTGCTACCGTATGTTTAATTGGCACTTCATAAATCGCTGAGTAGATACCTGTTGCCATCGCAATACCAGCAGAAGGCCCATCAATTGGCACGCCCCCCGGAAAGTTTACATGAATATCATACTCATCGGCTGGAACATCCATGGAACGAAGAACCGTTATGACATTTTCAATTGAGCTTTTAGCCATACTTTTACGGCGAATAGACTTCCCTTGAGTCCCTATACTTTCCTCTTCAACGATACCTGTAATAATAATGTTCCCTTTCTCTTTTGCAGGAATCGCTTTGACTTCAATTTCTAAAAGTGCTCCAGAGTTGGGCCCGTACACTGCTAATCCATTAATAAGTCCCACTTTTTCCTCATCTGCAATTTTCGGATCGTGCCTTGGAGATAGTTGACTAGAATGAACAATCCATTCAATATCTTCATTTTTAATGTCCGTTCGTTCCTCTGATATCGCTAATCCAGCCGCAATTTGCATCATATTAACCGTTTCACGTCCATTGCGTGCATATGTAGAAAACAGAGATAAACCTTCTTCTGATATATCCATTCTTACTTTATTTGCTGCTTTTTTTGCAACTGTAATAATTTCGTCGCGATCAAGCTCACGGAAAAATACCTCTACGCATCTGGAACGGATGGCAGGCGGAATTTCATTAGGCGTTCTAGTCGTCGCACCAATCAAACGAAAGTCTGCTGGCAACCCATTTTGAAAAATATCGTGAATATGTGTTGGGATTTGTGTGTTTTCTTCGCTGTAATAGGCGCTTTCCATAAACACTTTTCGATCTTCTAGAACCTTTAACAGCTTATTCATCTGAATAGGATGGAGCTCTCCAATTTCATCAATAAATAAAATTCCCCCGTGTGCATCTGTAACCGCTCCTTGTTTTGGCTGCGGAATTCCAGCTTGGCCCATGGCACCTGCTCCTTGGTAAATAGGATCATGAACAGACCCAATCAAAGGATCAGCAATGCCTCGCTCATCAAAACGCGCCGTAGTTGCATCTAACTCTACAAATACAGCCGATTGTTTGAAAGGTGATTTTTTATTTTTTTTTGCTTCTTCTAACACTAAACGTGCTGCTGCGGTTTTTCCTACTCCAGGCGGCCCGTATACAATCACGTGCTGTGGATTAGGACCGCAAAGGGCAGCCTTTAGTGACCGAATTCCATCCTCTTGTCCGACAATATCGGAGAAGCTAGACGGCCTCACACGTTCGGCAAGCGGCTCAGTTAAAGAGATGGCTCTCATTTTCTGCAATTGCTCCATTTCTTTCTTTGAATCCCGGTCAATTGAGACTTTTTGCGTACGCTGATTGCGTAATAAATTCCAAAAATATAAGCCAATGATGATACCAAAAAAGAGTTGGACCATTAAGGCAATATTCGTCCAGTTCATAGATAAACCTCCTGCGCAGTTTAGTAAGATAATTATCAGTTATTATCTCCCTGCAGCAGTAGGAATAAACAAGATTCTAGTAAAAAGTAAAATTTAGTTGTGCTTCATCAGCATAAAAAAAGCCGGGTACTCAATTTGAGTACCCGGCTTTTTTTATGCTGATGTTTTGCTGCCTTCTTGAATAGTAGATCCGTCTTCTAATACGAACTTAGGAGCCGCTTGATCACGAACAGTTTCACCTGTGATAATACATTTTGTAATATCATCACGTGAAGGAAGATCAAACATTACATCTAACATAATACCTTCAATGATTGAACGTAGACCACGAGCACCTGTTTTACGCTCGATTGCTTTTTTAGAAATTTCTACTAAAGCCTCGTCTTCGAACTCAAGTTCAACGTCATCAAGTTCAAGCATTTTTTGATATTGTTTCACTAGTGCATTTTTCGGTTTTGTTAAAATCTCAACTAGCGCTTCTTCATCAAGAGGCACTAAGCTAGCAGTAACCGGTAAACGACCAATAAACTCTGGAATTAAACCAAATTTTAATAAATCTTCCGGTAATACTTTTGCTAGTAACTCTTTTTCTGTAAAGTCTTGTTGTTTTGTTTCTGAACCGAAACCAATTACTTTTTTACCTAGACGGCGCTTAATAATAGGTTCGATTCCGTCAAATGCACCACCGCAAATAAATAAGATATTTGTTGTATCAATTTGAATAAATTCTTGATGAGGGTGTTTACGCCCACCTTGAGGAGGAACGCTTGCTACAGTACCTTCTAAGATTTTAAGAAGAGCCTGCTGCACACCTTCACCTGATACATCACGTGTAATAGATGGGTTTTCAGACTTACGCGCTACTTTATCAATTTCATCGATGTAGATGATACCTTTTTCAGCTTTCTCCACATCGTAATCAGCTGATTGAATTAATTTTAATAAGATGTTTTCAACATCTTCTCCTACATAACCCGCTTCTGTTAGAGATGTTGCATCTGCAATCGCAAACGGTACGTTTAAAATACGAGCCAATGTTTGAGCTAGTAAAGTTTTACCGCTTCCTGTAGGTCCAATTAATGCAATATTACTTTTTGATAACTCAACGTCATCAATTTTGCTGTTTGAATTGATTCGTTTGTAATGGTTGTATACCGCAACGGATAACGATTTTTTCGCATCCTCTTGACCAATTACATACTCATCTAAAATGTCACGAATTTCTTTTGGTTTTGGTACATCTTTAAATTCTACTTCTTCTTCTGTACCTAACTCTTCTTCTACGATTTCCGTGCAAAGTTCAATACATTCATCGCATATGTAAACACCTGGACCCGCAACTAACTTGCGTACTTGTTCTTGTGTTTTACCACAAAATGAGCATTTTAACTGCCCTTTTTCATCGTTAAATTTAAACATAATTTTCACCCCTTGTAGTATTTACTAAAGTGCTCGAAGCTGATTTCTATCCGCGCTATAGCCCAACAACATGAACAACTCATCTATTTGTAGGTAAATGCCCCTCTTTATTACATAGTAAAAGCGCTATGAAAAGATTTGTATTGCATTTTACCATACATTTTCTTGAATAGATACTAAAACGTTTTATGTATATGTTGTTGATGAGCATAACAGAATGGAGATCTGCTATTATATAGTGTCCTCTTATTGGGCCTATTTCATAACCACGGATTTCAAACAATGGGTTAAAGCTGCTTCTACGGTGTTGGTTATGATATAAAAAAACTATTGAAGTTTATAAAACAAGGCACGATCAAGTCGCGCCTTGTTTCTTACTTACTATTATGCAACAGCTTTGCTGTTTTCTACAAGAAATTCAACTGCTTTACGTACTTTCATGTCTTCTTTAATGCTATCAAGACTGCCAAGCACTTTCTTAATTTCTTCGACAGGCATGTTGTACATTCCTGCCATGTTTTCTAATTCTTTTTCTACTTCTTCTTCGCTTACTTCAAGATTTTCAGCTTTTGAAATAGCTTCTAGCGTTAAGTTGATTTTCACACGCTTTTCAGCATCCGGACGCATTTGGTCGCGAAGAGCTTTTTCATCTTGACCTGAGAATTGGAAGTAAAGTTCAAGGTTAAGACCTTGCATTTGTAAACGTTGTTCAAACTCTTGCATCATACGATCCATTTCAGTGTTGAACATTGCTTCTGGAATTTCTACTTCAGCGTTTTCAGCAGCTTTTTCTACTAAAGTGTCGCGAAGAGCTGATTCCGCTTGATTCTCTTTATCGCTTTGTAATTTTTCTTTTGTTTTTGCTTTTAACGCTTCTAAAGTTTCTACTTCTTCATCTACGTCTTTTGCAAACTCATCGTCTAAAGCTGGAAGCTCTTTAGATTTGATTTCGTGTAATTTCACTTTGAATTTAGCAGCTTTACCAGCTAGCTCTTCAGCGTGATACTCTTCAGGGAATGTTACTTCCACTTCTTTTTCAGCGCCTACTTCAAGACCAACTAGTTGCTCTTCAAAGCCAGGGATGAATGTGTTAGAACCGATTTCTAAAGAATAGTTTTCACCTTTTCCGCCTTCGAATGCTTCGCCATCAACGAAACCTTCAAAGTCGATTACAGCTGTATCACCTTCAGCTACAGTTCCTTCTTCTTTAACAACTAGTTCAGCGTGACGCTCTTGAAGTGTTTTTAATTCAGCTTCAACGTCTTCATCTGTTACAGTTGTATCTACTTTTTCTACTTCTAAGTTTTTGTATTCGCCTAATTTAACTTCAGGCTTAACAGTTACTTTAGCAGTGAAAACTAGAGGTTGTCCTTTTTCGATTGTTTCAACATCGATTTCTGGACGATCAACCGGCTCGATACCAGCTTCAACAATTGCATTGCTGTAAGCTTCAGGTAATAAGATGTCTAGTGCATCTTGATATAAAGATTCTACGCCAAAACGTTTTTCGAAAAGTGGACGAGGCATTTTACCTTTACGGAACCCTGGTACGTTTACTTGTTTTACAACTTTTGTGAATGCTTTATCTAAGGCTTTATCAAACTCAGCAGCTTCAACTTCTACTGTTAAAACGCCTTGATTTCCTTCTTGTTTTTCCCATTTTGCAGACATGAATGTTTCCCTCCAAAATCATTTTAAGTAGTGATTTCTAAACTAGATAATGCAGATAGCCTATCAGTTCAACCCTCAATCATTATCTATTTAACTCCCTATTACTTTAAAGTAAGTAGGAATGTAATGTAAAGATGAAATTCTACTATACGTATTTAAGTGCATTTTACAACCATTATATTATAACATACAACAATGACGTTTCAACTAAACACCACATTTTATATAAAAGAAATTTCTTCAATTTCTTTTAGCTCTTTAATTGCCTTTCTTAATTCAGCTGCGGAGAAACTTCCGTCTTCCTCTGCTACAGCTGCATCTGACTCTTCTCCTTGCATCATCAGACTAACAGCATACACCGCTGCTGTCCAAAGTTTTACATTATCACCCGGTAAAAACGGAAATGTAATAAATAAATGACGCTGCCATATTTCAACGGCAACCTGCAGCAATGTAGGATTTTCATGCTCCAGCTTTCCCATCAGCTGTGCTTCTACTTGCTCGGCAAACAAATACGGTGTTGTTCGTTGAAGCTGAAGCGCATTTACTTTTTTCGTCTCTCCAAACTTAGTAATCATAAAATCAATGTCTACTTCTTCTTCCATAACTGTTTTTAAAGCGACTGTTTTTACGATAGGGTGAACAGCTTCAGATGAAAATAGCTGTTCCAGAAAGACGCGCTGCTTTTCAATTCTCTTTGTTTTTAATGAATGAACCCATTCAAGCTGATCCTGAATATTGTCTAGAGCTGTGAATGATTTAAACTGCTCTAGCTGTTCTTCTTCTGTTTGTTCTTCTATGACTTGTTCTTGATTCATTCTATTCTTGCAGAACTCCAACAGCTGATAAAGCTGTTCAGCATGTTCAGAAGGGAGTTTGTGTTCTTGAATAACTGCTTGTAGAGTGACATATCCTTCATGATAGTGACCAAGCTGAATTAACACCATGAGGTACATTTGCAAATTATGATAATAATCGCCAATATCTTCTTTCAGCATTTGCTCACATAATTTTTTAGCTATGCCTGCATCACCGAGCTCCACGTGACAAATAACAAGGCCAAGCAAGATTTCATGATGCTTATTATCAAGTTCGTAGGCCTGCTCAAATAAAGGAAGTGCTTCTTGAAATTGCTTGTGCTGCATATGATCTGTAGCTTTTTCAACCAACCGTTCTTTTAATAGAGGAAAAGCTACAATTTTGTTTTGTTGTTCATTCGACATGTTTTCTCCCCACTTCGCGGTCCATTTGCTTTACAGTTTAGCAATTCGGTTAACGGAACGCAAAAAAATCGAGCAAAATCATAATTTTGCTCGATTTTTGGTTAATATCTTACCGTTTTTGCTTCATAAGCAGAAATGTCGTCTTCAAAAGAAAGCGTATAGCCAATTTCATCATATCCGTTAACAAGCATATATTTCCAATGACCATTGATATCAAACGTACGTTCAAAACCTGCTTCATCGGTAATTTTTTGCTGATGAAGATCGATTGTACAGGCGTAAGAAGCACTTTGAGACTCTTTCATTAAATAGGAAACATCTTCTTTTGGTAAAACAATAGGTAAAATACCATTTTTTAGACAGTTTTGTTTAAAAATATCCGCAAATGAAGGTGCGATAATAGCACGAAACCCGTAGTCTAAAAGCGCCCATGGCGCGTGTTCACGTGACGAACCACATCCGAAGTTCTCGTCAGCTACAAGAATTGTTGCTCCTTGATTTTGAGGCTGATTTAATTCAAACGTTTCATTTAACGTCTCATCTTCATTATATCGCCAATCAAAAAATAGAAATTGGCCAAAGCCAGTACGCTCAATTCTTTTCAAAAATTGCTTTGGGATAATTTGATCAGTATCTACGTTTGCTCGGTCGAGACCTGCTACTTTCCCTGTGTGGATTGTAAAAGCATTCATCTGTGTTCTCCTCCTTATCGCACCGCTTGTTCTTGTAGTTTGCGTACATCAACAAAATGTCCATATACCGCTGCCGCTGCTGCCATTACCGGGCTTACTAAATGCGTTCTGGCGCCTTTTCCTTGACGTCCTTCAAAATTCCGGTTAGAAGTGGACGCACAGTGTTCGCCTTGTGGAACTAAGTCAGAGTTCATGCCTAGACACATGCTGCAGCCTGAGTCTCTCCAATCAAAACCTGCTTCAATAAAAATAGCAGATAACCCTTCTTCTTCAGCCACTCGCTTTACTTTTTGAGAACCTGGTACAATGATCGCTCGCACATCTGATGACACTTTCTTTCCTTTAATAAAGGCTGCCACGTCACGAAGATCAGACAAACGAGCATTCGTACATGAACCGATAAATACATGCTGAACTGGAATCTCTTCTATTGCCATGCCAGGCTGTAAGCCCATATACTCAAGTGCTCGTGACAAAGACTTTCTCTCAGCTTCTGTTTTACACTCTTCTAATGTAGGAACTTGCTTGCTAACATAAGAACTCATCGCCGGGTTTGTTCCCCATGTTACAACAGGTTCAATTGTATCTGCATCAATTTCCAGCGTTTCATCGTACGTTGCACCTTCATCTGTTGCTAAAGCTGCCCAAGCTTCCACTGCTTTTTCAAACTGTTCTCCTTTAGGAGCATACTGACGTCCTTTAATATAAGAGAACGTGACATCGTCTGGACTGATTAAACCAGCTTTTGCACCGGCTTCAATAGACATATTACAAATGGTCATGCGCTCTTCCATTGAAAGATCGCGAATACATTCGCCCGTAAATTCCACGATTGAACCCGTTCCAAAATTCACGCCGAATTTTTGAATTATTGCTAACACAATGTCCTTAGCATAAACGCCAGGCTGCTTTTTGCCATTCACTTTCACTTGTAGCGTTTTTGGTTTCGCTTGCCATAGCGTTTGTGTTGCTAAAACATGCTCTACCTCACTAGTTCCTATCCCAAAAGCAAGCGCTCCAAATGCACCGTGAGTAGATGTATGACTATCTCCGCACACAATGGTTTTTCCAGGCTGAGTTAATCCTAATTCCGGTCCAATGATATGCACAATTCCTTGCTCTTCACTTGTTAAATCTAAAAGCTTCACACCAAACTCATGACAGTTTTCAGATAGTTTGTCTACTTGTTTCTTTGCAATCGGATCTTTAATATTAAAACGGTCAACTGTTGGAATGTTGTGATCCATTGTAGCAAACGTTAAGTCTGGACGCTTCACTTGGCGATTTGCCACGCGAAGACCTTCAAATGCTTGAGGAGACGTTACTTCATGAATAAGATGAAGATCGATATATAATAAGTCCGGCTTCCCCTCTTCTCGACGTACAACATGTTGTTCCCAAAGCTTATCAATAATTGTTTTTGGTTTCATACTGCTCCTCCTTTCTGATTATGAAAAACGTTTCTCACAAAACGTGAGAAACGCATGATTAACTGTAAGCTGTCATAATGCTTGAAATGGCAGAATCATTGGCAATTACCGCAGTTATCGCCTCCACCATTTTATCGGTACCTAAATAATGATTACCGTCTGCTAAGTCAGCTGTTCGATGACCTGCATGTAATACACTTTCAACCGCTTGTTCAATCACTGCTGCTTCTTTTTCTAATCCAAACGAATGTCTAAGCAACATTGCTGCAGATAAAATAGCAGCAATCGGATTAGCTTTGTTTTGACCAGCAATATCTGGTGCAGAACCGTGAACCGGTTCGTATAGAGACGGACCATCAGCCGTTAAGCTCGCAGATGGCAACATTCCTAACGATCCTGTCAGCATAGAAGCCTCATCACTCAAAATATCACCAAACATATTTTCAGTTACCACTACATCAAAATACTTCGGATTACGAATTAACTGCATAGCAGCTGAATCTACAAGCATATGCTCAAGCTCTACATCCGGGTAGTCTTTTGCTACTTCTTCAGCTACTTCACGCCACACTCTACTAGACTCAAGCACATTCGCTTTATCAACAGACGTTACTTTTTTACGTCGATTTACAGCCGTGTCAAATGCTTGGCGAATAATTCTTTCTATTTCTGTACGCTTATAAAATAATGTGTCGACAACTGTTTCTTCATTTCCTTCTGTTCGGCGCTCGCTAGGCTTACCAAAATATAAGCCTCCTGTTAGCTCACGGACGATAATGAAGTCAACACCTTCAATGTATTCTTTTTTCAGAGGAGAGGCATCCGCTAAGCTATCATAAAACGTCACTGGACGAAGATTAGCATATAAATCCAGTTCTTTTCGAATAGCTAGCAAACCTTTTTCCGGTCGCAAATGTGAAGGGTTACGATCCCATTTTGGCCCTCCAACCGATCCAAGTAATACAGCATCCGCCTGCTTACAAGTCTCAATTGTACTTTCTGGAAGAGGTGTGCCCGCTTCATCAATTGCAGCTCCGCCAATTAGTCCATACGTAAACTCAAATTGATGATCAAAGCGCTCTCCAATTGCTTTTAAAACGGCAACAGCGCCTTTGGTTACTTCTGTTCCTACGCCGTCACCCGGTAATACAGCGACTTTTTTTGTCATGGTGGTCTCTCCCTTCAGTTCACATTACTTCTTGCTTTGAACGATGCTGCTGAATAGCAATTAAACGATTAATGGCGTTCAGATATGCTTTCGCTGACGATTCTAATACGTCAAATGCTACTCCGCGTCCGCTTGCTTCAGTTCCTTCGCTTTCAACCTTCACAAATACTTCAGCCAGTGCATCCGGCCCACCGTTAATAGACTGAATACGATAGTCTAATAGTTTTACATCTTGTTCAACACAGCGCTGCAGCGTATTATAGATAGCTTCCACGCTTCCAGATCCCGTAGCTGCTTCTTGAATCTCTTCGCCATTTTCTTTGCGAAGCGTAATCGTAGCCGTTGGAATATTGTTCGTACCATACTGAACTTGCAGACTTTCAAGCTTATATTCACTTTCTTTGCTAACTTGCTTTTGAATGACTAATGCCAATAAATCATCATCGGTAATGTCTTTTTTCTTATCTGCTAAGTCTTTAAACTTCTCAAAAAGCACGTTTGCTTCTGTATCTTCCAATGTGAATCCAAGCTCTACTAAGCGTGTACGGAACGCATGACGGCCTGAGTGTTTACCAAGCACAATTGGATTTTGTTTAACACCCACAAGTTCTGGGGAAATAATCTCATATGTTAACGGATTTTTTAAGACGCCATCTTGGTGAATACCTGATTCATGAGCAAAAGCATTTTTTCCGACAATTGCTTTATTTGGTGCAATATTCATCCCGGTAAGCTTACTGATAATATCACTCGTACGCTTGATTTCAGGCAAGATAAGACCTGTGCTCGCTTGATAGAAATCTTGACGGACATGAAGCGCAAGTGCTACTTCTTCAAGAGCTGCGTTACCCGCACGTTCTCCGATTCCGTTAATCGTTCCTTCAATTTGAGTAGCTCCTGCTTCAATCGCAGCCATTGAATTGGCCACAGCTAGCCCTAAGTCATCGTGACAGTGAGCTGACAAATCAACTTTATGAATATTTGACACATGTTCTTTTAAGTAATTAAATACTGATTGATAGTCACCAGGAGTGATAAATCCTACTGTATCTGGAATATTAACGACTTTTGCACCAGCATCAATAACTGCTTCTACAATTCTAGCTAAAAACGGTAAATCTGTTCGACATGCATCTTCAGCAGACCATTGAACAACTGGGAATTTTTCACTTGCGTATTTCACCATTTCCACTGCTGTTTCAAGTACTTCATCAGGTGTTTTTTTCAATTTATGCTGCATATGAATTTCGGAAGTAGCGATAAAAACATGCAGTCTTGGTTCTGCACTTTCTTTTAACGCTTCCCATGCAATGTCAATATCTTTTGTAACAGACCTTGCAAGGCCTGTTACAGAAGAATTTTTGACAATAGACGCAATTTCTTTTACGGATTGAAAATCACCTTTTGAAGAAGCGGGAAATCCGGCTTCAATGATGTCGATACCTAATCGCTCTAACTGCTTAGCAATTTCAAGCTTTTCTTGTAGGTTCAAATTGACTCCAGGTGACTGTTCACCATCGCGTAGCGTCGTGTCAAATAGTTTAATTTTTTGCACTAGCGATCACCGCTTCTTTCTTTTGTTTTTTAACAAATGGCATCATTTCACGTAATTGAGCGCCAACTTTTTCAATTAAATGTTCATTTTCACGGTTATTGATAGCAGTAAATTCTGGACGATTTGCTTGATTTTCTAAGATCCAGCCTTTTGCAAATTTACCTGTTTGGATATCTTCAAGCACTTTTTTCATTTGTTCTTTTGAACGCTCATCTACAACGCGTGGTCCTGAAACGAAGTCACCCCATTGAGCTGTATCAGAGATTGAATAACGCATGCCTTCCATTCCGCCTTCATACATAAGGTCAACAATTAATTTTAATTCGTGTAAACACTCAAAATATGCAACTTCCGGTTGGTAGCCAGCTTCTACAAGCGTTTCAAAACCAGCTTTAACTAATGAAGTTAAACCACCACAAAGTACTGCTTGCTCACCGAAAAGATCTGTTTCTGTTTCTTCTTTAAATGTTGTTTCTAATACACCCGCACGAGCTGAACCGATTGCTTTAGCATAAGCTAACGCTACGTCTTTTGCTTCTCCAGTTACATCTTGGAATACTGCGAATAACGCCGGTACACCAGCTCCTTCTTCATACGTTCTTCTTACAAGGTGACCAGGGCCTTTTGGAGCTACTAAGAATACGTCAACAAATTCAGGTGCTACGATTTGGTTAAAGTGAATGTTGAAACCGTGAGCAAATACTAAAGATTTTCCTGGTTTTAGTCCTGGAAGAATTTCTTCGTTATAAACTTTTGGCTGATACTCATCTGGAAGTAATACCATTACTACTTCTGCTTGTTGAACTGCATCTTTTACAGATAATACAGTGAAACCGTCTTGCTCTGCTTGGTCCCATGATTTACCTTTACGTAATCCTACTACCACGTTTACTCCGCTGTCGCGTAAGTTTTGTGCATGGGCGTGACCTTGTGAACCATAACCTACGATTGCTACTGTTTTACCTTGTAATAATTGATCCTTTGCATCTCCGTTATAATATACCTTTGTCATAATAAATCTCTCCTCTTAGTTTATATAGTTTTATATAGTTTACTTGGTTAGTAACTAGCTAGAATTAAATGATTGATGAAAGTTTGGCTGCTGCTTTTTGCGTACCACGCGGAACAGCTACTGTGCCCGTGCGCGTTACTTCTTTTAATCCATAAGGCTGAAGCAGATCAATCATCGCTTCAATCTTGCTGGATTCACCTGTTACTTGAATAATTAAGCTGTCGCGGCTTACATCAATGATGGTTGCACGGAAAGGTTCAATTACTGCATAAAGTTCGTTACGGCTCGCTGGGGTAGAGGCTACTTTCATTAAAGCAAGCTCTCTTGATACCACCGCTTGATCTGTAATATCTTGAACCTTCAACACGTCAATCTGCTTATTTAACTGCTTAATCACTTGTTCAGCAGCGTTATCATGCTCTACGTTTACAACAAACGTCATGCGTGATACATCTTCAGATTCAGTGTGACCTACCGAAATACTCTCAATATTGAAATTTCTTTTTGTAAATAACCCCGTCACGCGATTTAATACGCCCGCACGGTTTAATACAGTTGCTGTAATAATTCGCTTCATGGTTTCACCCCCACCATTTCATGTAATCCTTTTCCA
Source organism: Priestia sp. VA7 (assembly GCF_055710015.1). Classification (NCBI taxonomy): domain Bacteria; kingdom Bacillati; phylum Bacillota; class Bacilli; order Caryophanales; family Bacillaceae; genus Priestia; species Priestia sp. VA7. The sequence continues at coordinate 206,472 of NZ_JBVQPN010000001.1, read as the reverse complement.
GGTGCAACCATTGGATATACGTTTTCTTTAGGTGCGACAAAGAAATTTAGTAGAACAGGTCCATCTGTTTCCATTGCTTCTTTCAAAGCCGCATGCGCTTCTTCTTCAGTAGAAGCTTGTAAACCTTTGATATCATAAGCTTCTGCAAGCTTCATTAAATTAGGCTGATTCGGAATTAAAGAGTGTGAGTAGCGTTCTTCATAGAAGATTTCCTGCCACTGACGAACCATACCAAGCGACTGATTGTTAAGTACAACCACTTTTACAGGTAAATTTAATTCTCTAATAACTCCTAATTCTTGAAGCGTCATTTGAAATCCACCGTCACCAACGACTGCTACAACTGTTTTATCTTTGTTTGCTAGCTGAGCGCCGATTGCAGAAGGTAATCCAAAGCCCATGGTGCCAAGACCACCTGAAGTTACCCATCGATCTGGATTATTAAATGTGTAGTATTGAGCTACCCACATTTGATGTTGCCCAACGTCCGTTGTAACCACGGCATCTCCATTTGTATACTTGTGAAGCAACTCAACTACTTTTTGTGGTTTTAACACGTCCGCTGAGTTCTGATACCATAATGGATATTCTTGCTTCCACGCCGCTAATTTCTCATGCCATTTCGTATAATCTCCAACTTCTCCTTCTTGCAGAAGCAATTGCTTCAATACTTCTTTTGCATCTCCAACAATTGGAATCTTGGTTGGAACATTCTTTCCAATTTCCGCTGGGTCGATGTCAATGTGAGCAATTTTTGCATTTGGTGCAAAATGCTTTAAGTTACCTGTTACTCGGTCATCAAAGCGTGCACCGATACTAATGAGGAGGTCACTCTCATAAATTGCCATGTTTGCTGTGTACGTTCCGTGCATGCCAGCCATTCCCAAATGAAGCGGATGATCTGCAGGAAAACAGCCCAATCCTAAAAGCGTATTAATAACGGGAATATTTTGACGCTCAGCATAATTTTTTAATTCTTCTGAACCTTTACTCAATAACACTCCCGCACCTGCTAAGATAACAGGTTGTTTTGCAGCTGCTACTGCGTCTGTTAATTTTTTAACCTGCAGCTGATTTGGAAAATAAGTTGGCTGATAGCCAGGTAAATCAATTTCTCCTTCGTAATTAAATGTTCCATCACCCTGTGCCATATCTTTTGGAATGTCGATTAAGACTGGACCAGGTCTTCCTGTTGTCGCAATATGAAATGCCTCTTTGATGATTCTTGGCATATCGCTGATATTGCGTACTTGATAGCTATGTTTTGTAATTGGCATTGTGATCCCTAATACATCTGCTTCTTGGAACGCGTCAGAACCAATTACACTTGAAGCTACTTGACCAGTAAAAACAACTAAAGGAAGTGAGTCAATCATCGCATCTGCCAAACCTGTTACGATATTTGTTGCACCAGGACCACTTGTTGCGATAACTACACCGGGTTTGCCTGAAATTCTTGCGTACCCTTCTGCTGCGTGAATTCCACCTTGTTCGTGACGAGCAAGTACGTGAAACATTCCTGAACCATATAGCTTATCGTAAATCGGTAAAACGGCTCCCCCTGGGTAACCGAAGATGACGTCAACATTTTCTCTTCTTAGAGATTCAATCAACATGTCAGCTCCATTCATTTTTGCCCCAGTGCTTACAGGTTCTTTCGTTTGCATATTGGCTCCCACTTTTCTCATCCTTTCGTTTTCTAGATAAAAGAAAAAAGACTTCTCACCCCTAAATAGACCCTATCAAATGATATAGGTCAAGGGGCGAAAAGTCTTTTGTACTTTACGCGGTACCACCCTCGTTTGTAATCGTAATGATTACCTTATGAATGTATACTGTACATTCTTTTTGATAACGAGTGCTTTGGAAGTACACTCGGTCACCCTTACTGAATTTCAGGGTGACACTCTGAGGTGAGTTCATTTTGAGTTGGTAACGTCGGCTTCCAGCAACCCGACTCTCTGTTGATACCTAAACATCAAAACTACTTATCCTCTTCAACGTTTTAAAACGCTATATGCTTTTTGAACAATGCTTTACACATCATATTTTAAATTAATTACAATTAATTAAAATTTTTAGAAAACTTATATTTGAGGACTATCTTACGCCCATTTTTATGCATAGTCAACCACTTTCCAAGATTTTTTTAGACAATTTAGACTAAACAGAATATTTGAATGCGTTTTCATTATTGATGTAATAAGGGTTTACAGCAGTTCAAAAAGTTTTTCTGAAACGTTCATTTGTACACACTGAATGAACAAACATTCACTTTTAAGATAAATAAAAAAAACGGTTTTTACTTTTTAGTAAAAACCGTTTTTTTTTGGACGTCCCAGGAGAGATTCGAACTCCCGACCGACGGCTTAGAAGGCCGTTGCTCTATCCTGCTGAGCTACTGGGACATAATGTTAAAGTGTATCAAAGACAATACTTATTATATTCAAATATAATTTAAAAGTCAACGTTTTTTTGAAATTTTATGAGAAGAGAGGTAAAAAACCTTCTCTTCTCCCTATATTTGGCTATATTATGCTGAAAGTGTACAGGTTAACTGCATGCTAGGAATATGTTTACCGCTTATATCGTAAAACTGCACGGTAGCTTCTGTACCATCCATTACTAGTATAGCATACGTACGTTCTTTTCTCATACGAGGAAGTAACATACTTCCTGGATTGATAAATAAAACTCCGTCCATGAGCTCAGCTCCCGCTATGTGAGAATGCCCAAAACAAACCACGTTTGCCCCAACTTCTCTCGCTTTGTAATGCAGATTCATCATAGACATTTTAACATTATATAAGTGACCGTGTGTAACCAGACACGTAGCTTCTCCAAGCGACTCTACTCGATCATTAACGTAAGATGCATCGTAGTCACAATTTCCTCGAACGCCTAAAAATGCAGACATTTCTTTGCTGTCTTGCGGCAACTCAGAGTCCCCACAATGGATCATCTTATCTACATCAGCATGTCTCTCTCTGATAGTGAGCAGCTCTTCTTGTAACCCGTGGCTATCGCTTACAATTAATAGTTTCACACGTCATCACTCCTTCTAAAATTGCGCATCAATTAGCGGTGCTAGTCTTTTTAACGCATTTGCTCGGTGACTAATCTGATTTTTTTGCTCTTTGGTCAATTCTGCCATGGAGCATCTCCATTTTTCTACAAAGAAAATGGGATCGTACCCAAAACCGTTTTCCCCTCTTTTTTCCTCCAAGATGTGCCCTTCACACGTGCCTTCTACAATTTCGGTTCTCTTTCCAGGCACTGCAATAGCAAGAGCACAATGAAAGCGTGCCGTGCGCTTTTCAAACGGCACGTCATTTAATTTTTGAAGTACCTTCTCTATATTAGCATTATCATCTTTATTTTCACCAGCATAACGCGCGGAATAAACGCCTGGCTCCCCGTTTAAGGCATCAATAGCAAGCCCCGAATCATCGGCAATGACCGGCTTATTTAATGCGGATGAAATGGCCTTTGCTTTTAGCGTGGCATTCTCTGCAAATGTAACGCCCGTTTCTTCCACGTCTTCAATCTCAGGAAAATCAAGAAGCGATTTTACTTTAAATCCCTTCGGTGAGAAAAGTGTTTCAAAATCTTTTACTTTGCCTGCGTTTTTAGTTGCAATAATGATTTCACGCACGTTAATCCCTTACCTTTCTTTAACCGGAATGTAGGCAGCCAGGTGATCAAGAACTTCCTTTTGCTGTTCAATCAATTGATAAACACCCTTTTCCCCTAAATCTAGAAGATGGTTTAACTGTTCTCTCGAAAACGTCGATTCCTCTCCCGTTCCCTGTAATTCTACAAACTGTCCGCTTCCTGTCATCACAATATTCATGTCAACTTCCGCTGTCGAATCTTCTTCATAATTTAAATCTAAAATCGAATTTTCTCCATGAATACCTACTGAAGTCGCAGCTAAGTAGTCACGAATAGGAATTTCTGTTAGCTTGTTCTCTTCAACCAGCTTTCCAAACGCTAAAACCATAGCCACAAAAGCACCTGTAATCGACGCTGTTCTTGTGCCGCCATCTGCTTGAATAACATCACAATCAATCCAAATTGTCTTTTCTCCGACCTTTTCCAGATCGACTACAGAACGAAGAGCTCGTCCGATTAGACGCTGAATTTCCATTGTTCGTCCTGTGACTTTACCTTTTGATGATTCACGTATATTTCTTTGTGCCGTAGCTCGAGGCAGCATAGAATATTCAGCTGTAATCCATCCTTTTCCTTGCCCACGCATAAAAGGAGGCACTCTGTCGTCTATGCTTGCTGTACAAATAACCTTTGTGTCTCCCACCGAGATTAATACAGATCCTTCCGGATGCTTTAAGTATGAAGTATGAAGAGATACAGATCTCAATTCATTAAATTCCCTACCGTCCAAACGCATTAAGCATGTCCTCCTATTCATTCATTTATATGTAATAGTCTCTTCCATTTAAACTATAAAACAGCGGAAAGAGGTCGCTATTTCAGCAGACCTCTTTCTACTTAGTCCTTTACTAGTATAACAAAAATTTGTTTTTAAAAACTACCTGTGTTCACATTTTTAGGTCTTGAAACTGGTTCCGTTAATTTTTTCCCTTTTTCATCTTTTAGCGTTTTTTTGCCATTCACCTTAATAGCAACGCTGTCTACGGCTTTTTGTTCCGTCAGAGATAACACTAAGGAGTCGAGAACATGCTGAGAAATTTCCGTTCCTTTTAAATTCCCAAAGATGTTTTTATTAAAGTTCAGCGTTAACTCACCGTCCGCATACTTTGGAGCTGCTACGAGCTTTGCATCAGGATTAAAGTCTGTCACTAAACCTGATGCAGGCGCAGGTCCTTCTACAAGCTCGTTCACAATTGCAGTGTACATATCTTTGTCATCAGAAGCAATTCGTTTTGTGACAGGAACATAGTAAGTTTGTTTGCCCTCTTGAGCTAAGTAATAAATCGTAACTGGCTTCGTTTGAGTTACGTCAACTACTCCAGTATTATCAAAGTTAATGCCATCTGCTCTGCTCAACCCTTTACTGATTGGCGTATGATTTACAGGCATCTCATCTTTATCATAGCCGTTAATGCGAATTTTAACTTTATTTACGCCTTCAAACTGCGTCAGCGTCCAAGTGACGGCCTGCAGAATACGGAGTTCATCTTCTTTTTTATACTCAGCAAATTCAGGTGAAAAATCTGCTACCATCGTACCGTCACTTTCCAGCTTTGTCCCTAAAACTCTTGTATCAGCAGGAAGAACCGCTCGGAAATTATTTGGCAATAAGTTTGTGACCGGTCCACCCTCTACTAAATATTCAAGAGACTGTTTAGCGACACCTTTTGATTTAGGAATTTCAAGCGTCTGGGGAACAACGTACCCGTTTTTATCAATTAAGTAGAGTTCTCTTTTGGTAGGCGCAGATGTTTCTGCGGCTTTACTTTGTTTTTTATTAGCTTCCGTTACTTTCGCTTCAGTCGCTAATGATTTTTCATCTTTCACATAGGTGACATCCTTTGGCGGATCAATTTCCTTTGCTGCGTTATCCCCTCCGAAAAGTCCACAGCCGGATAACAATACAGACGTGGTCACCACGGCGGATATGAGAACAAATTGGGTCTTTTTGGACATTCCTTTCCCTCCTCAGACTGTTTGTACTACTATGTATACGAGCTTTTTTGCATTTTAGACCAGCTCAAAAAAGTTTTTGTCCGCAAAAAAAACCGAGCATGATATGCACGGTTTTAAAGCTTGATATGTTCAACATTATATACAGGGTGCTCAAACCATTTAGATGCAATAGATTGAAACAGTTCTGTTGATCCTGTTGTAAAGAAGTAGTGTTCAGGCTCCATGTTTCTAGGAGCTAGTAAATTGCTATAAGAAAGAATGGCACTTACCTCTATTGCCGTTTCTTCGCCAGAACTGATTAACTGAACTCTAGGCCCAATTGCTTCTTGAATAACTGGCTTTAATAACGGATAATGCGTACATCCTAAAATAAGGGTATCCATATCTGTATGATAAAAAGGTTTTAATGTTTCTTTTACAATTCGCTGTGCTTCCGGTCCTTCATAATTACCGCTCTCTACAAGAGGTACAAACAAAGGGCATGCTAAATTTTCCACTTCCACTCTCGTATGAAGAGCGCGGAGTGCATGTGTATAGGCTTGACTTTTCACGGTTCCGTTTGTGCCGATTACGCCTATTTTATGATTTTTAGTTACTTTAAGCGCAGCGCGTGATCCTGGTTCAATGACGCCTATAACGGGAATATCGAGCTGTTCTTGAATTTCATCCAGCACAACTGCCGTAGCCGTATTACACGCAATAACAAGCATTTTAATATCTTTAGCTATTAAATAATTAGTCATTTCCCATGTGAAAGCTCGTACTTCTTCACTAGGACGGGGACCGTATGGGCAGCGGGCTGTATCTCCAATGTACATAATTTGTTCTTTCGGAAGCTGTCTCATAATTTCCTTTGCTACCGTTAATCCGCCCACACCTGAATCTATAACACCAATTGGTCTACTCAAAACAATCGCCTCATTTTTCCTTCATTTCATCATGCAATTTTCGTAACGTTACTCGTAAAACTTCCGTTTCACTAGGGGAGAAGTTTGCCAGTACGCCATTTAAATACGTTTGTCGCTTTTCAATCACTTCTTCGATAACACGTGCTCCTTCAGGAAGCAAATGAATACGCACTACGCGGCGGTCTTTTGGATCTTTCACCCGAACCACCAACTTATTTTTTTCCATACGATCTACTAAATCTGTCGTTGTACTACAAGCGAGAAAAATACGATTTGATAAATCGCCAATCGTCATATCTCCACGTTCAAACAGCCACTGCAAAGCAATAAACTGAGGTGGCGTAATCGTATAATCTTCTAAAATTTCTCTTCCTTTTTGCTTCACAATCGCTGCAATATGTCGAAGTGACTTTTCTAATTCTGCCACTGTATCCTCATTATTTTTTGCTGTCATACCGTAATCCTTTCCACCTATAAGTCTTATTTTCTATTATTTCTTTCAGTTAAACCCGTCTCTACTGTTTCTCTTTTCTATTTTATATTGTGCTCTTTTTTCGGTGATTTTTCAAGGTTAACATGAGGATTCTACGACGTTCATCATAAGTCTACATACTCTCATTCAGCATCAAAAAACAGCTGCTCCATAAAAGGAGCAGCTGTTTCTATTAATTATTGATATACAGCTCGAAAACTGAGCTGAAATCTTTTGTTGTGTAGGCTGTTTTTTTATCTAATAACCAAGAAAACGCAGCTTCGTTAATTTCTTTAAATTCACTAGCAACACTTCCACTTGTATTTCTTGTACTGCTTAGTGTAGAAGAAGCTAGCTGAATGCTTTGTTTAGCAAAATCGAGCGCAATTTCATTTTCACGCGTTATTTCAGACATTTTAAACAGCGCTTTATATAAATCTTTTACCTCTTCTATATGCTTTTTGTGTACATCGATAGAAAAAGTTTCAGAGCCAATTTTAAATTTAATTTCCACATCTAAATCGACAGTTCCAGCCGTTTCTAGCATCACGTTTGAAATGTGATTTGTGCTGTAGTTATAGCGGCGAAGCATTCGCTTTTTACTTGTAGCACTTGTTCCATCAAGGTGAATGAGCGCTTTATTGGTAAAGCAATATTCATCTGACTTTGATTTGATCAGAAAATAAATTTTTTCTTGTTCTTCATGCATAACGTAATCGTCTGCATCTACCTTGTCATAATCAACTGGCTTAATAACAGAACCAATATCACTTAGCCCCAATACATCAGCAGCTACTTTTCCAAACATTTCCCCATCTCCCTTTTAAAAACGATTGTGTTATTTTCATGTTTTAAGTGTACTGTGCAAATGAGGGGATGTAAATAAAAAAAGGAGCTTCTTTACAAGAAGCTCCACATTTATTAAAAGAACAAATTTAAAATCATATAGATAAGTGCAGCTAATGAAGCTGAAATTGGCAATGTGATAACCCATGTAATCACCATGCGCTGTGCAGTTCCCCATTTTACACCTTTCACTCGGTGAGCAGAACCTACACCTAAGATAGAAGATGAAATAACATGAGTAGTACTGACAGGTAGATGAATAAACGTTGCTCCAAAGATAATGGCAGCACCTGTTAAGTCCGCAGCTACTCCATTAACAGGACGAATTTTCATAATTTTACCGCCGACGGTTTTAATGATTTTCCATCCACCAATTGACGTTCCAAGCCCCATTGCTACCGCACAAGCCAGCTGTACCCACCACTGAATATCAGTACCGCTTTGCATATTGTTAGCAATAAGCGCTAGCGTAATGATACCCATTGCTTTTTGCGCATCATTCGTACCGTGTGTGTAAGATTGTAGGGCTGCAGTCAGGATTTGAACGCGTCGAAAACGCTTATTCGTTTTCGTCAAGTTATGGTTTTTAAACGTTAGTTTGATAATCGTATAGACAATATAACCTACTACAAAGGCTAAAACTGGTGAAATTAGAAGGGCTTCAATGATTTTGATGAAACCTTTGTAATTTAAAGCACCAAATCCAGCAGCTGCAATAGCTGCTCCTGCAATCGATCCAATAATTGCATGAGAAGAACTACTCGGGATACCGAAATACCATGTGATTAAGTTCCATGCAATAGCAGAAATTAATGCTGCTAAAATAACGACAGAACCATTTTGAAGCGTATAAGGATCAACGATATCCTTTGTAATCGTTTTGGCTACGCCCGTGAACGTCATAGCACCGACAAAGTTCATGGTTGCAGCTAAAAGAATTGCATGTCGCGGTTTTAAAGCTTTGGTTGAAACAGAAGTCGCAATGGCATTAGCTGTATCGTGAAATCCGTTGATAAAGTCAAAACCAAGTGCACCAACTACAATTAGAATGGTTAATATTAGCATCGAATCCATTATAATATAGCCCCGTTACGCATTCTTCATAATAACTGATTCTAAGTTGTTCGCAACCGTTTGACAATAATCCGCGATTTCTTCTAGCGTTTCATAAATTTCTTTATATTGAATAACTTTAATTGGATCTTTACATGTTGCAAATAATTGTTTTAGTGCACGACGATATAATGTATCACAATGTGACTCATACTCTTTAATTTTAATTGCATGCTCACTAATTTGAAGAAGCTTTTTCTCAGACAACAAATTAATCGTAATTAAAATTTCTTCAGCACAGCCTTGAATATTCTTAACAAATTCAGCTACATATTCATCAAATGTTGTAATTGAATGAATTTCCATTAAAGCAGCAAAGCTGTCGATGCCATCAAGTACATCATCCATGCTCATCGCTAGCTGTAAAATATCTTCACGCTCAATTGGAGTAATAAATGCTTTGTTCAACTCAGTAATCACTGTATGCACGTATTTATCACCTTTTGATTCATACGCTTTTAAAACGTTGGCAAATTCCTTTAGGTCAGATACATTTTGAAGTTCAAAGCTGCCTAAAAACTCCGCTGAGTCCTTAATATTTTGGGCAATGTCCATTAACATTTCAGAAAACTTGTCTTTTTTTCTTTTGATCACGTTGCAATCCTCCATCCAATTTATCGAAACTTTACCACTCGTTTTTTCTCTCTATCTTTTTATATGTGTTCTAGTTTCTTTTTTCATTTAAAGTAATGGATAAAACTTAGCTGTTCATTACTATAACGAGAGAAACCACCTCTCTTGTGTATCAAAAAATTCTAAAAAAACAAACGTTTACCAGAGCAAAAGTCCCAAAAAGTGGTTCTTTCACCTATAGGTTATGCGATTCATTTTTTTACGCCAAGTCAAAAATTACTCCTATTATTGTTAATTGTCAATAACTTTTCAAACACATTTTTTTAAGCTTATTTACAATACATTAACAATAATACGTTGATTCCTTTTAAAATAAGGGTTTTCAGAGTTTGTATAAAACTGGGATTTACAAAAACTTAACATTACTCCCCTTGTGTAAATAATAAAAGCCAGCTCTTTTAGAACTGGCTTTTATTATTTACTTATTATATTGCTGAAATACATTTTTTAGTTTCGGCACGACGTAATGACTTCCGCCTTTATCTTCTACCCCTTCAACCATCATTGAAACGAGTAAGTTTTTCTGTTTTGTGTCCACAGCTACAAACCATCCGTTTTCCTGTCCTTTTTCACCTTGAGTTTTCTTTAGCTCTGCCGTTCCAGTTTTTCCAGCCAGGGTTAACCCATCTATCTTTGCAGCATGACCCGTACCGTTTTTATCTTCAATGACATCAACTAAATCATTTTGAATTAATTGCGCCGTTTCTTTAGATATTACTTGTTTTTTCCATATCCCACTCTCATCACCGTTCATAAGAATAGGCTTTACTATGTTTCCATCGTTTACAATCGATGTATACATCAATGCTAAGTGGAGAGGATTCACTTGCAGTTTCCCCTGGCCATAGCCAGAGTTTGCTAATACTCCCTCATCTTTAATATCTTGATCACCTGCAATTTTAGACGTTTCAAAAGGGTAATTAATAGGCATTTTTTGATTGAACCCAAACTGTTTTAAACCACTGTTAAATTTGTCTAAACCTAGCTTCAAAGCAGTCTGCGCAAAATAAATATTATCAGATGTAACATAAGCATCACGTAAATTAACATTCGGCTTGCTTCCCACTCGTGTTACGTAGAAATTCCCCCAGCTTTTATCTTTTTGCCATTTCTTCCCGCTGATTGATATACTTTCGTTTGGATTTACCACACCTTCATCAACCGCTAAAGCTCCCGTGACTAACTTAAATGTAGATCCCGGAGAATACGTTTTGGTAAAGCGATTCATTAACGGCTTATCGGGATTCGTTGAAAGGGATTGGTACGTATTAGCATCGATTCCAAAAGAAAAAGAATTCGGATCAAAAGCTGGCGTGCTTACAAGACCTAATATTTCTCCCGTTTTAGGTTGAAGAGCAGTAGCTACTCCTTTTTCATCTTTTAACTGTTCATAAAGGGATTTTTGAACATTCGTGTCCACCGTAACTTGAATGCTTTCCCCGTCTTTTGGATTCACTTTTGCAATTTCATTCTTTTTATTACCATCTTTATCTACAGTATAAATCATGACGCCGTCTCGAGCACGAAGCTTATCTTCATATAAAGACTCTAAGCCAATCATTCCAGCTTTAGACTGAGCATTATAGCCTTCATCTTTATGCTCTTTTAAATATTCCGCTGTGACAGGCGCAACGTATCCAACTAAATGGGCACACGCTTCTTCACAAGGATATACGCGCGCATTTACCTTTTTTTGTTGAATGCCTTCTACTTTTTTCAAAGAATTCTCTAAATTAGAGGCGTCTTTTTGACTAACTGTCTTAATAGGAACAAATTGATTCTTTTTCACCCAAGAAGCGCTCAGTGCTTGATTAATACTTTTTTCTGAAAGAGCAAGAGTCTTGCTTAATTGTTGTATAGCTTGCTCGCCGCCTTTAGAAAACTGCTGTGGAACAACTCCAACTTGAATCGCTTCTCCGTTTTGAGCTAAATATTTCCCTGAACGATCCATAATTTCTCCACGCACAGCTGACTGAGTAGCTACTCTTACTTGCTCTCCTTGCTTAAGTCCTTTAAAAATCATATTAGGCTTCCAATTAATATACCAATTCTCTGTATCCCCTTGTTTTTCTTGAACTACAGCAGCATTTTCTTTAAATGAGATTTCACCGGCTACAGAGTTCATGTTTACTTCAAAAGGTAAAACAGCTTTATGGTCTTTTATTTCTAAGTCTTCTATTTTACTTGCCTTCACTTTAAGCTTGTCCGCTTCAATTGCATCATAGATATTTTTATATCGATTTACAAAATCTTTTTCTGAAATCGTCTTTTTAGCATCTTTAGACAAGTATCCATACATGCCTTTAAAATCTTCTTTATTCCACATGGCTACATATTTATCAAATCGTTCCTGTGCTTTCTGTTGATCATTTGAGCAACCGGCAGTTATTAATAAGAGAATTGCCATAGTAAAAAATAGCCACCCAATTCGTCTCATGATGATTTTCCCCCTTTTTTCAATACCATTTCTCTATCATATAAAATTTTACATAAACTTTCCATCGGAAAGTTACAATCAGGAATTAATTGGTATTACAACCCACTAAATTTACATATCGACAAAAAAATCAATAGGTAAATAAGAAAAAAATTGAACATTTTGTGAATATTTTGTGTCTTTTTTGGAAAGTATTTGATATAATAATTGTAAGAAGAAAAAGAATAGGAGGCGACTAAAATGAGAAGATTCTTACAGTTTTACTTTATGTTTAGTTCTCTGTTCTGTTTTGGAAGCGTTTTCGTCCTACTTATGTCTCAAGAATATTATTTTGCACCGTTATTCCTCACACTGGGCTGTTTAAATATTTTTCTCTTTAAAGTATATATTCAAGAAAGTCGAAAAGATAAACAAGCTGCACCTGAAAAACCTAAACCAACAATTTAAGGAACTCGTCTCTCGGCTGAGATGAATGTAAAAGAAGAACCGGTGAATTTTTCACCGGTTCTTCTTTTACGACGTTGAAGCTTTTGGAAACCTATCGTTTGCAATAATCTCACCGATGCTTTCACTCTTTCCTTCACCGTCATCAATATTTAAAAGCGGGAACAATAATTCTCCTACGTGATAAGCCTCTTCTAAATGCGGATAGCCTGATAAAATAAAAGATTCAATTCCTAAAGCTTCATATTCTTTTATTCGTTTCGCTACATTTTCAGCACTGCCTACTAGTGCAGTTCCTGCGCCTCCCCGGACGAGCCCTACACCTGCCCATAAGTTAGGGCTAATCGTAAGTTCCTCTCGGGTTCCTCTATGAAGGCTCGCCATTCGCTGCTGCCCGACTGAGTCATACCTAGCAAAAGTACGCTGTGCAGCTTGAATCGTGTCGTCGTCCAAATGCTGAATTAATCGATCGGCTGCTTGCCAGGCTTCTTCTTCCGTTTCGCGTACAATAATATGCAAACGAATCCCAAACTTAACGGTTCTGCCTTCTGCTTCTGCTTGCTTTCTCACAGCCGTTATTTTTTCTCTTACTTGTTCAGGAGGTTCGCCCCACGTTAAATACACGTCAGAATGTTTTGCTGCAACTTTTTGTCCTGCAGGTGAAGATCCGCCAAAATAAATAGGTGGAGAAGGTTTTTGAACAGGTGGATACAACAGCTCGCTGTTCTCTACATGAATATGTTTTCCTTCATAATTAACCGTATCTCCAGCCAATAACCCTTTCCACACATCTAAAAATTCATCCGCAGCTTCATAACGTTCATCATGTGATAAGAAAAGGCCGTCTCCGGCTAATTCTGCTGGATCTCCTCCTGCTACTACGTTAACTAGTAAACGACCGTTTGAAATTCGGTCAAGAGTCGAGGTCATGCGCGCTGCCACGGAAGGAGCCATAATGCCGGGACGTACCGCTACTAAAAATTTCAAACGCTCTGTTTCAGGTATAAGTGAAGCAGCCAATAGCCACGGGTCTTCGCATGATTTCCCCGTTGGAATCAAAACTCCTTCAAACCCTAACCGGTCAGCTGCTTGAGCAACTTGCCGAAAATATGAATAGTCTGCTGAACGACCTCCTCGATTTGTCCCTAAATATCTTCCATCTCCATGGGAAGGAATAAACCATAACATTTTCATGATTCAACACTCCTTTTCGTTTGTTCTAGATGATATCCCAGCTCTTTTAATGAACGTTTAATTCTCGCTTCTGCTTCTTCCGCAATAAACTCAATTTCATTTTCTTTCGTATAGGCCACCTCAGAATCAACAATATAAACTCCATGAATAAGAGCAGTAGCTCCTAAAATGGATAAAGTCGGCTTAAATACATAATCAAGAGCCAGTAGGTGAGCAATGGTTCCCCCTGTAGCTATCGGCAGCACGGTTTTATTGTGCAAACCTTTTTCAGGTATTAAATCTAAAAATGTTTTTAAAATTCCTGTGTAGCTAGCTTTATATATTGGGCTGACAATAATAACGGCATCAGCATCTGCCACTTTCTTTTGAGCTTCTTGAATCGCAGGGCTAGAAAAGTTAGCATATACTAAGTCTTCAGCGGGCAAGTCACGAACATGCACGGTTTTCACTTCATATTTTTCATCTTGTAGATGTGCTGCAATATACTCGCTTAAAGCAGCTGACCTTGATTGCTTTGAAGGACTTCCTGTAATAATTGTAACCTGACTCATTATCATCTCTCCTTTTAACTTATAAAACTGATAGATTTACAAGGATTAATACGTATATAAATCCTTCTTTTATTTTTCACCTGCGTAGCTGTCTCTCCATTTAAGAAGACGCTTTTCTAATACTCGGACAAATGAATCGGTTAATTTGCCTACAACAGCAAAAATGATAATTCCGACAAAAACTACGTCCGTTTGAGAAAACTGTCTAGCATCCATAATCATGTATCCTACACCTTCACTTGCTCCCATTAATTCAGCAACTACCAGTCCGAGCCATGCAATACCTAAAGACAATCGGACACCAAGTAAAATATTAGGAAGAGCAGCTGGTAAAATAAGTTTTGTAATTTGTTTCCATTTACTAAATTGAAGAACACGAGCAACATCAAATAATTTCGAATCAACGCCGCGAATACCTAGATACGTATTAACATAGATTGGGAAAAATGCACCGTTTGCAATTAGCAATATCTTTGAAATTTCACCAAAGCCAAACCATAAGATAAATAAAGGCGCCAACGCAAGGTGAGGAACAGTTCTAAGCATTTGAATAGATGGATCCATATAGTGCTCCGTTTTCTTTGAGAAACCGACAATTACACCAAATAGTAACCCTAGTCCAGCTCCAACGGCAAAACCTATGGCAGCACGCAAAATACTGATTTGAAGGTTAGCTCCGAGTTCTCCAGATACGATGAGCTGTTTGAAAGAAAGTATGATATCAACAGGTGTAGGAAGAACAGTTTTGGATACATAGCCCGCAGAACCAATGATTTGCCACACGACAATAAGCAGAAGTGGCACGACAAGAGAACGAAGAAAAATTCCCTGCTTATTTTTCGCTTCTTCCTTTCTTTTTTTCATTTTTTGCAAGTGAGCTGCTGAAGACTGGACATGTCCTGAAACCACAGATGTTTTACTCATTTTCATCACCTCATTTTTCTTTTAATGCTTTTTCAATAAATGAATTATCAACGACATCTCCAGTATCAATTTTCTTTTTAATAACGCCTAAAGATTGTTGAAAATCAGCTGTCCGCTGTTGTTCTGCAATAATTTCTTTAGAGGTTGGGCGATTATAGGCAGGATTATTTTTTAACACTTGTCTTACTACGTCTTTATCTAGATTTTTTTGTTTTGCTAAAATATCCACAGATTCTTCAAAATGTTTGTTTTGCCATTCAAGCGCTTTTTGATAAACTTGTAAAAACTTAACGACTAACTCTGGATGATCTTTTGCAAAGCCTTCTCTTACAATAGTAAAACCTGGTGAAGCAACCTTTAATGAATCGCCGTCTGCTAAAATGCGAGCTTCATTTTTTAAGTTTTGCAGTGAGATAAACGGTTCCCAGATTGACCATGCATCCACTGATCCATTTTCAAATGCTGGCTGAGCTTCGTCTGGCTGAAGCTGAATAATCTTTACATCACTTGGCTTCAACCCATTTTGGTCAAGAGCTCTGTACAATAAATTAAAACCGCTGCTTCCTTTCGCAACCGCGATCTTTTTACCTTTTAAATCTTTTACGCTTTTAATCTTGCTGTTTTTCCCTACTAAAATGGCATTTCCTTTCAACCCGTCGCTGGAATTAGCAATTTCTAAAAACGGAATGTCTGCGCCTTGACCAGAAATAACCGGTGAATTTCCAACTTGGCCGAAATCCAAATGTCCAGATGCTAAACCTTCAAATTGCGGAGGTCCGCTTTGAAACTCTGTCCATTTAACATTTACACCTATTTTTTTAAATTCTTTTTCAAACCATTTTTGGTTTTGTGCCAGCATTAAAGGACCTAAGCTTTGTTGGATACCAATATTAATCGTAACGTTTTTTGAATCTTCTCCGCTCGCTTTTTCTTTCGTCCCGCACCCAGCCAATGCGAGAACAAGTACAATAGCTGCAGTTAAAAGTAGCTTTTTCATCTGTTCTGTCCCCTTCTCTGTCTTATTGAATCTTTAATGTTCTCCTGCTTCTTCAAATTCTTTCAGTACTTGCTGCCTTAGCTGCTGAAACGGTAACTCTGTCTTTTTTCGCGGATGACTAATTTCTACTGGAACGACCCGGCTAATTTCTCCTGGTCTGGCACTCATAATCACAATTTTAGTCCCCAAGTAAATGGATTCATCTAAATCATGGGTAACAAAAATCATGGTTGTTTTTTCTTTTTTCCATATGTCTAGCAGTACATCTTGCAAATGAGTGCGCGTAAAAGCATCTAACGCACCAAACGGTTCATCTAACAATAAAACTTCTGGATTTCTTAAAAGAGCACGCGCAATAGCAACTCGTTGAGACATCCCCCCAGATAGTTCTCGAGGATAAGCTTTTTCAAATCCTTTCAGCCTGACAATATCAATTAACTCATCTACGCGGCGCCGAACGTTCGAATCTTTTAGCGATAAGTCAGCCGCTATATTTTGCTCCACATTAAGCCAAGGGAACAAGCGGTGTTCTTGAAAGATCATTCCTTGTTTAATGCTAGGTCCGGCTATGTACTTCCCGTTGATTTCAATACGCCCTTCATAATCCATATCAAGTCCTGCAATCATTTTAAGCAGTGTACTTTTTCCGCACCCGCTCGGACCAATAACGGTAATAAATTCACCTTTATTAATCGTAAGATTTACATTTCGCAATGCTTGAGTTACTTGTTCTCCTTTTTGAAATGAGCGGTTAACAGATTGAATGACAACACTCACAGCAGTTCCTCCTCCTTGAATTTTTAAATCAAAAGCTCGTTCATCTAAAAACACAAAAGCTCCTACCTGAAAAAGGTAGGAGCTTTCGGTTGGCCGATCAGCCCATTGCTATATTTAACTGATTTGTTATTGGATTATTTTGAATTTTATCATATTAATCCTATTTGTCAACTGTGTTTTATATATTTTATCACTTTGATTCTTGAGGATTTGGCTTTTTCCATTTAAATACTGAGTTTAAAAATCCGTATATATGCTTAGACTCCTTCGTTAACAAAGGGCCAATAATAGCTAAAATCAATACATAAAGCGCGGCGAATGGCTGAAGAATTGCGGATAATCCTCCTTCAATTCCAATGTTAGCCATAATGATCGAAAACTCGCCTCGTGACATAATCGTTAACCCAATGTTGGTAGAGGCCTTGTGTGACAGCCCGCTTTTTCTTCCTGAAATCATACCGGCTGTAAAGTTACCAATGATCGTAAGCGCAACTGCGCCAAGCGCAAGCCATCCTGCATCCCACAGCGTAAGAGGATCAATACTTAACCCGAAGCTGAAGAAAAAGATAGCTCCAAAGAAATCACGAAACGGTACGACAAGATGTTCAATCCGATCGCGATGTTCCGTTTCAGAAAATACAAGTCCAAGCAATAACGCACCAATTGCTTCTGCCACGTGAATTGTTTCAGAGAAGCCTGCCACAAAAAACAATACCGCAAAAACGACGATTATAAAGATTTCGTTTGATGAAATATTTAAAAGTTTATTTAGTAGCGGCGTGGCTTTTCGAGCAATGATAAAGAACAGCATCATATAGCCAAACGCAATTAAAATAGATGTTAAAGATCCAGCAAGCGATCCGTGGTCTCCAAGCACCAACCCTGAAACGACAGAAAGATAAACGGCTAAGAAAATATCTTCAAACATGATGATCCCTAATATCAGTTCCGTTTCTGGATTCGCTGTTCGTTTTAAATCAACCAATACTTTTGCGACAATTGCGCTGGACGAAATCGTAATAATTCCAGCGATAATCAGCACTTCAAGGAGAGGATTTCCTGTCAGGTATCCATACAATAATCCTAAAGTGAAGTTAATTAAAATATAAATAGATCCTCCCACTGCGATGGACCTACCTGATTTAATTAGCTTTCCAACTGAAAATTCTAATCCTAAATAAAAGAGTAAAAAGAGAACTCCAATTCTCCCCATGAATTCAATAATCTCTTGGCTTTCAATAAACTTTAAACTGAATGAGCCAAACTCAGGAGCATGGGGACCGACCGCCATGCCCAGCAGAATGAGGAATGGAATAATCGTAAATTTAAATTTATGTGCTAGTATAGCCGCTAAAGCCACTAGTAACAAAGCTGTCCCAACTTCAAATACTAAATGATCCAATTATGAACTACCTCCTTGTGAAAGCAATTCTTTAATGAGCGTTTTTAAATTCCCTCGTTCTCCAGAGATAACAAGCGTATCTCCTTCTTCAATCAACGTATCTGGTCCTGGAGTTGATAATTTTTTTTGCGTGTTTTTAATGACGGCGATGATAGTGACATCATAGTTGCTGCGAACGTCAATTTCACCAATTGTTTTACTGTGAGCTTTCGCTTGTTTTTCAACTTTATACCATTCAATAACTAAGTCATTGAATGCTACTTCAATGGTTTCCATTGCTTTTGGCTTGTAAATCATGCCGCCTAAAATTGCAGCTAGCTGTCTTGATTCCGTATCTGTTAACGTAATATCAAAAATGCTTTCTTCTAAATCTTTTTGATCGAAGTGATAGATTTCACGTCGTCCATCATCATGAATGATAACAACTACGCGGTTTCCTCCGCTTGTCTCAATTTCAAATTTACGGCCGATTCCTGGCAATTCCGTTTCTTTAATCATCATTGAATGATCACTCCTATAAAGTTTTTAAAAAGAATTTTTTAATTTTGCCGCGTTATTTGCCTAGAAAATCCGCATAGCAAATAAGCCTAAGAATAGTTGGTAATTTTAGGTTTGAAGAAAAGGCTGTTGAAATTTCAACCTTTTTTATTTAATTGAGGTAACTTGATTGAAAGATTTTTGGATAAAAAAGTGTTTTCTTGAGGATAAAATACGCAATTTGATGCGTCGGAATGATGAGTTTGGCACTCACCCATACTAAAGCAAAAGTTACTATCACACTTTGTATGAGAGATCCTATTTGTTTAACGCTGTGCTTAGCTCCTGGAGACATGTGCACGATATCCGTGGAATGCTGAACCGAACTTTTTGCGACCTTCACTTTTTCAAAGTCGTTATCAATAAATTTATCTGGCAAACTCGCAAAAGGCAAACAGAATATCATGCATAACAATAAGCTCATCCATATATTTTTCATCATCTCACCTCTCTTTCTTCTGAACTAGTATCTCCTCACTTAAAAGTATACGTACTCTGAAATTCAATTTCAAGCAATAAGTTTTTTTTATAAAGATTTACCTTTTTTATAATTTTTTCTTAACGTTATTCTTTTTAGATATGTATGCGACACTGAAAAAAATATACAAAAAGCTGGCTTTCTAAGAAGAAAGCCAGCTCATGTTATAGTTCAAGTTCTCCCATTCGAAGGAGTTCTACGACTGCTTGAGAACGCCCCTTGACTCCAAGCTTTTGCATCGCATTAGAAATATGATTTCGAACTGTTTTTTCGCTAATGAATAGTTCACTCGCGATTTCTTTTGTTGTTTTGTCCTGTACTAAAAGCTCGAATACTTCTCGTTCACGCTTTGTAAGTAGCGGTTTAGGTTGAAACTCTTTTTCTTTCAATGTAACCCTCCTTGCCTGATCCTGAGTTGAACTATCGGATGGGTGTAAATTTAGTCAACATATCTTATGTGCGGTATGCCTACGCGGTTACTAGTTTTAGAAAAAATATGCAAAAAACTCTTTTTCACTTTTAAAAAAGAAAAAAAGCCTGAAGAAAGAGCCTTCAAGCCATTTTCATATATTTGATAAACGCCTTTTCATCTCTTCATTCCAAGGGACGCTTTTTCCTGTTTTTTTAGAAATTTGCACCATTGTTCCTCTCCCGGTGAGTACAACCTCTTTTTGCTCATTTTGAATCATATAGTGTAAATCAACCGACGAACGTCCAATTCTATGAGCTTTTACAAAAACAGATAGCGCGTTGCCAAAATAAACTTGTTTGACATAATCGCACTGCAAATCAGCCACCACCGGTATCGTTCCCTCATGCTCACTCGTCCACTTTTGCATAAAGCCAATATGGTGAAAGAATTCAGTACGTATTTGTTCAAAATACACAAAAGGGACCGTATTATTTAAATGCCCAAACATATCTGTTTCCGAAAATCTTACCTTGATCTCCTGCTTAAACGAAAATGACTCTTTCCAATGATCCATGTCTTCAATATACGAAATATTATTCATCTGTATTTCCTCCGTTCGTCATAGACAAAATAAAACCTCTCCGCGTGGAGAGGTTTTGAGTGATTATACTTGATCGCTACCAAAGAAACTTCTGAATGCTTGAATTGTTGTATCGCGGTTCAAAGCTGCAATTGAAGTAGTCAATGGAATTCCTTTTGGGCATGATTGAACGCAGTTTTGAGAATTCCCGCAGTTCGCTAGTCCTCCATCACCCATAATCGTCTCTAAACGTTCTCCTTTATTTAACGCACCGGTTGGATGGGCATTAAACAGGCGAACTTGAGAAAGCGGTGCTGGACCGATGAAGTTTGACTTGTCGTTTACATTTGGACAAGCTTCTAAGCAAACGCCACATGTCATACATTTGGATAACTCATACGCCCACTGACGTTTCTTTTCAGGCATACGCGGTCCTGGACCTAAATCGTATGTGCCATCGATTGGAACCCAGGCTTTTACTTTTTTTAGTGAATCAAACATACGGCTGCGGTCTACTTGCAAATCACGAACCACAGGAAATGTTTTCATTGGTTGTAAGCGAATTGGCTGTTCTAGTTTATCAACAAGAGCTGTACATGACTGACGAGGTTTACCGTTGATGACCATTGAACAGGCTCCGCATACTTCCTCTAAACAGTTCATTTCCCAGTTTATCGGAGCAACCTCTTTACCTGAAGCATCAACAGGGTTACGTCTGATTTCCATCAGTGCTGAAATAACGTTCATATTCGGACGATACGGAATTTCAAACTCCTGATTGTAAGGAGCAGATTCAGCTGAATCTTGACGTGTAATAATGAAGCGCACTGTCTTTTGGACTGTTTGTTGTTCACTCATTGATTAACGAACCCCCTCTTGTTGTTTTTTTGGTTTTTCATCTTTTTTCTTTGTGTAGTCGCGCTTACGCGGTTTAATTAACGATACGTCTACCTCTTCATAATGGAAAGAAGGAGCCGTTTTCTTATCCACAAAAGCTGCCATTGTTGTTTTTAAGAATTCTTCATCGTTACGATCTGGGAAATCTGGCTTATAATGAGCACCGCGACTTTCGTTACGGTTGTAAGCTCCTAGCGTTACAACACGTGAAAGCTGAAGCATGTTTTGCAGCTGACGAGTAAATGTTGCCGCTTGATTACTCCATTTAGCTGTATCATTAATGTTGATACGATCATAGCGTTCAATTAATTCTTGAATCTTTTCATCTGTTTTTAACAGTTTGTCATTGTATCGTACGACTGTCACGTTGTCAGTCATCCATTCCCCTAGCTCTTTATGAAGAACGTATGCATTTTCTGTACCTTGAAGATTCATGATATTGTTCCATTTCTCTTCTTCTTCTTTCACATGACGATCATATACGTTTGAAGAAATAGCGTCTGCGCTCTTTTCTAAACCATTGATGTATTCAACCGCTTTAGGACCGGCAACCATACCACCATAAATAGCTGATAATAATGAGTTTGCTCCTAAACGGTTCGCTCCGTGCTGTGAATAATCACACTCACCAGCTGCGAATAAGCCAGGAATATTTGTCATTTGATCGTAATCCACCCATAAACCGCCCATTGAATAGTGTACGGCTGGGAAAATTTTCATTGGTACCTTGCGCGGATCATCGCCCATGAATTTTTCATAGATTTCGATGATACCTCCAAGTTTAATGTCTAGCTCTTTTGGATCTTTATGTGAAAGGTCCAGATAAACCATGTTCTCTCCGTTGATTCCTAACTTCTGCGCTACGCAGACGTCAAAAATTTCACGAGTTGCAATATCACGAGGTACTAAGTTACCGTATGCAGGATATTTTTCCTCTAAGAAATACCAAGGTTTACCGTCTTTATATGTCCAAACGCGTCCGCCTTCTCCACGAGCAGATTCACTCATAAGACGAAGCTTATCATCTCCTGGGATAGCAGTTGGATGAATTTGAATAAACTCTCCGTTTGAATAGTATGCACCTTGCTGATACACGATAGATGCCGCTGAACCTGTATTAATAACTGAGTTCGTCGATTTTCCAAAAACAATTCCAGGTCCACCTGTAGCCATAATAACCGCGTCAGCTGGGAACGTTTTAATTTCCATTGATTTTAAATTCTGTGCAGAAATTCCGCGGCAGCTGCGCTCATCGTCAAGAACAGCACCTAAGAATTCCCATCCTTCGTACTTTGTCACAAGTCCGGCAACTTCATAGCGACGAACCTGCTCATCTAATGCGTACAATAATTGTTGACCCGTTGTTGCTCCAGCAAAAGCCGTACGGTGATGCTGCGTCCCGCCAAATCGTCTGAAGTCTAACAAACCCTCAGGAGTACGGTTAAACATAACACCCATGCGGTCAAGTAGGTGGATAATACCAGGAGCTGCTTCACACATTGCTTTTACAGGTGGCTGGTTGGCTAAAAAGTCTCCGCCGTACACTGTGTCATCAAAGTGTTCCCATGGTGAATCCCCTTCACCTTTCGTGTTTACGGCTCCGTTGATTCCACCTTGCGCGCAAACTGAGTGAGATCTTTTTACCGGAACTAGTGAAAATAAATCTACTTGCTTGCCAGACTCAGCAATTTTTATTGTTGCCATCAAGCCAGCTAAACCGCCACCGACTACGATGATTTTTCCGTTACTCATCGGAACCCCACTCCTTCAAAACCTTAATTTTATGCAAATGCGAATAATGTACGAACACCTACAAATGTAAGTGCTAAGAAGATTGCTAATGTCACATAAGTTGAAATTCTTTGAGAACGTGGTGTTACAGTTAACCCCCAGCTAACTCCAAATGACCATAGACCGTTTGCAAAGTGGAAGATCGTAGATACAACACCAACTATGTAGAATGCAAGCATTGCCGGGTTGCTTAAAATTCGTTCCATCATTTGAAAATCTACTTCTTTTCCAAGCGCAGCTTGTATTCTGGTTTCCCATACGTGCCATGTGATGAAGATAAGTGTGATTACACCTGAAACACGCTGAAGGATAAACATCCAGTTACGGAAAAAACCGTAGTTGTTAACGTTTGTTTTAGCAGTGAATGCGATGTAAAGACCGTATATTGCGTGAAAAACGATTGGTAAGAAAATAATGAAAATTTCTAGAGCATAGCGGAAAGGTAAGCTCTCCATGAAGTGAGCTGCTTGATTAAATGATTCTTCTCCCTTTGTCGCGAAATGATTCACAACTAAATGCTGTGTTAAGAAAATCCCGATTGGTATTACCCCAAGTAATGAATGGATTCTCCGATATTGAAACTCTCTGTTTGCCGCCATCTGCGTAGACCCCCCTTAGTTAAATGAACATAGTTTGTGAAGAACTTTCTTACTCCCACTAGACAAATAGATTAATCGTGAATACAGGAAATGAAAACCTTTGCATTTCCTAATAAAGTATGTGACAGGTTAATTTTACTCCCATCGATTAAGAGCGTCAAGGCAAGATGTTTAAATCTTCTATAAAATATAAATTTATAAAATTTTATATTTGTTAACGCTTACTGTATTGATGTTACAGGTTTTTTCTTTCTATTATAATATTGCTTGCCACAAATAAGTAAGCGTTTACTTTACACTTTTATTGTAAACAAGTTCACAAAACATTTACACAGGTAAAAGTACCCTTTTAAAAGGTATATTATGGATTTTTTATCTTTACATCTAACTCTTTTTACCATAATAAAGATCCTCTTACATTTTATTAAAAAAATGCGTGAGAGGTTTTTTAGATTTGTATATAATAGTAGTAAAGAAAGAGGGGAAACCATGAGCAATTTACAAACAGAATCACAGCAAGAACTTGAAGAGACGATGGAAACATCAGAACCTAATGTCACAGCTGAAACAGAGGGAACTCTTGATCACGTTTCATATTTCGGATACAGCCTTTTGCGTGATGTGTTAATTCCAGAGCTTCTTGGAGACGAGACGAATGCCATTTCATACTGGGCAGGAAAACACCTTGCGCGGAAATACCCGTTAAATACAATGGATGAAATCGTCGCTTTTTTTAAAGCAGCTTCCTGGGGAACACTGACACTTGCAAAAAAAGATAAATATTCACTAGAACTTGAGTTATCAGGTGATGTGGTCAGCAAAAGATTTCAGCAGGAAACTTGTTCGTTTCATCTTGAGTCAGGATTTGTGGCTGAACAGATTCAGCGTCAAAACAACTGCCTAACAGAAGCCTACTTAACACATAAAGAAAAGAACGGAAAAGTGCTGATTTCCGTGCAGTGGGACCGAAAAGATATCTTACCTACCGAAACACGCGCGGAGCGTTATAAAAAGTAGGAAATACGTATATAAAAGACGTGGAGATACCACGTCTTTTTTCTCTTCTTTATACTTGCACTGCTTGCTGCTCTTCTAATTCAAATGCTATGTGAAGCGTCTCAACAGCTTTTACCATATCAGCATGCGGTACAACTGTAGATACTTTAATTTCAGACGTGCTGACCATCTTCACTTCAATTTTCTCTCCTGCCAGCACTTCAAACATTTCCGCTGCAACGCCTGGATTAGAAATCATGCCAGAGCCAACAATTGATACTTTAGCCAGACCGCTTTCATGTTCAATACGCGTATATCCTAAAGTAGATTTATACTCTTTTAAGACGGCAAGAGCGGCGTCTACGTCTACGGTTTTAATAGAAAATGAGATAGAGAGACGATTATTAGCGGTTACGTTTTGAATAATAATGTCCACATTTAACTGTTCTTTTGCTAATGCTGTAAAAATAGTAGAAAGAGTTTGCAACTCGTTGTTTAACCCTTCAATTGTTACTCGTGAAATATTATCTTCAAACGCAATTCCTCTTACGACCAAGTTTTGTTCCATTGAAACTTCCTCCTCAACAATCGTTCCATTCTCGTTTTCTAAGCTTGAACGCACTTCTAGCGGTACCTGATAATTTTTTGCAAACTCAACAGCGCGCGGATGCAGCACCCCTGCTCCCAAATTAGCTAATTCTAACATTTCGTCATATGAAATAGAGTGAAGCTTACGAGCATCTTCTACATAGCGCGGATCTGTCGTAAACACTCCTGTTACGTCTGTATAAATATCACATTTTGCAGCTTTTAATGCTGCGGCAAGAGCTACTGCCGTCGTGTCAGAGCCGCCTCGACCTAATGTTGTAATGCTTCCATCTTCTGAACAGCCTTGGAATCCAGCTACTACTACGATTCGGCCTCTATCTAATTGGCTTTGAATACGAGTCGTGTCAATGTGCTGGATTCGTGCATTGCTGTGAACTGCTTCCGTCTGGATACCAGCTTGCCAACCTGTTAGCGAAGTTGCTTCATACCCTTTATATTGAAGGGCCATTGTTAACAGGGAAATCGTTACTTGTTCTCCAGTTGTAAGAAGCATATCCATTTCGCGTTTGCTTGGACTGTCCGTAATATCACTTGCTAATTTCACCAGTGCATCTGTAGTTTTGCCCATTGCCGATACAACAACTACTACTTGGTTACCGCGCTCTGCTTCTTGAATAACACGGTTTGCTACATTTTGGATACGTTCAACAGAACCAACAGATGTTCCACCAAATTTTTGAACGATTAATGCCATAATTTTGTTCATTCCTTTTCAATAAATTTGCATATGCAGGATGATGAGAAGCTAAATTTTTTTACTCAGACAATAAAAAAAGCAATGAGATGAGCTCTCATTGCTTAACGAACGAAAATTATAAAATATAACCGTCCACTGCCGTGAGATAGCTCTCCAAGAATCTACATCTTGACAATCCTACGTTTATTCAACGCAGAACCAGCAATCATTACTATGAGGTAATGTTCACTTCGGCAAATTTCCCTTTCCGCATCATTCATAAGAGCTCATACCCTTCCTGATACGTACTGATTAAATTTGCACCTCTATCTTCACTTCATTTGATGAAGTGTCGTATGAAATTAGTTAATAGCTTATCAAATATTTTCTATTATTTCAAGACTATTTTTGCAATGTTTCATAAATTTTTTCAGCGATGTTTTGAGGAACACCTGAATTTCGAATATCATCAACCGTTGCTTCTTTCAATTTTTTCACGGAACCAAAATACTTTAACAAAGCTTTTTTACGCTTTTCGCCCACTCCCGGAATATCGTCCAGAACAGACTGAAAAGCAGACTTAGAGCGCACTTGACGGTGGAAGGTAATCGCAAAGCGGTGAACTTCATCTTGAATTCGCTGAAGCAAATAAAATTCTTGACTATTGCGTTCAAGCGGTATGATTTGAGGAGGCTCACCAATCATCAGGTTGGAGGTTCTGTGCTTATCATCTTTGACAAGACCTGCTGTAGGCACTAAAAGTCCCAATTCATTTTCGAGAACGTCCTGTACTGCAGCTAAATGCCCTTTGCCTCCATCTACAACAATTAAATCTGGAAGCGGAAGACCCTCTTTTAACGCTCTGGAATACCGTCTGCGAACGACTTCTCTCATGGAACTGTAATCATCTGGTCCCTTTACCGTCTTAATTTTATATTTGCGATATTCTTTCTTTTCCGGTTTCCCATCAACAAAAACAATCATCGCAGAAACGGGATCTGTCCCTTGAATATTTGAATTATCAAATGCTTCGATCCGATAAGGAACGGCAATTCCAAGCTCTTCTCCTAACCGTTCAACTGCGCCAACCGTGCGCTCTTCATCTCGTTCAATTAAATAGAATTTTTCACTGAGCGCAATTTTTGCATTTTTACACGCAAGTTCTACTAATTCTTTCTTTTTGCCTCGCTTTGGATGCTGAACCTCTACTTCCACTAATTTCTCAGCCAACTCTGCATCAATCGTTGCTGGAACCATCACTTCTTTTGGCTTAATATTTTTGGCATAAAACTGACCGATAAAAGTTAAGAAATCTTCTTCTGGCTCTTTATAAAAAGGAAACATAGAAACTTCTCGCTCAATTAACTTCCCTTGGCGAATAAAGAAAACTTGAACACACATCCAGCCTTTATCATAAGAATAGCCAAACACATCTCGATTAACAAAATCATTAAACGTTACTTTTTGCTTTTCCATTGTCGCTTCGATATGAGCAATTTGATCTCGATATTCTTTAGCCCGTTCAAAGTCAAGTTCTTCTGAAGCTTTTAACATTTTTTCAGTTAACTCTGTTTTGACATGCTCATATCCACCATTTAAAAACCGCGTGATATTTTCAATAATTTGTTTGTTTTGCTCTTCTTTTACTTCTTTTATGCAAGGAGCTAGGCATTGCCCGATATGGTAATACAAACAAGGCCTGTCTGGCATGGTAGAGCACTTTCTTAATGGATAAATGCGATCAAGAAGCCGCTTTGTTTCATTTGCAGCTTGAACGTTAGGATAAGGACCGAAGTATTTCCCTTTATCTTTTTTTATTTTTCTTGTAATAACAAGTCGGGGCTGTTTTTCAGCTGTAATCTTAATAAAGGGATAACCCTTATCATCTTTAAGCATGATATTGTATTTTGGATCATGCTTTTTAATTAAATTCATTTCTAAAATAAGCGCTTCTAAATTAGAAGATGTGACGATATATTCAAAATCGACAATGTCGTTTACAAGTCGAAGCGTCTTTCCGTCATGAGATCCGGTAAAGTAGGAGCGCACTCGATTTTTTAATACTTTTGCTTTTCCTACGTAAATGACCGTTCCATATTTATCTTTCATTAAGTAACAGCCGGGCTGATCCGGTAAAATAGCCAGCTTTTCTTTTAAATAATCGTTCATATTTTTCTCCTTCCTCTTCTCTTACTCTGTCCATCTATACATTCGCTTATGAAGCGTAACCTACATTCTTTCCTGCCTTACAATACATGCACATAAGCCGGATTTATGGCGGTGTTCCTTACATCTAGTATAAAACAAACGAACGCATATTCGCTAAATAAAAGTATTCCCAAAAGAGAAAAAGTGGAGAAAAAGAAAAAACCTAGCCTGAGCTAGGTTTTGACTTACGCGTGTTTATTAATTAATTCTGTTAATGCTTCTTTTGGTTGGAAACCAACTACTTGGTCAACTTTCTCTCCATCTTTAAATAATACTAAAGTTGGGATACTCATAACACCAAATTTTCCAGCCGTTTCTTGGTTTTCATCAACGTCTACTTTCACGATTTTAACTTTATCGTTAAGTTCGCCATCGATTTCTTCAAGAACTGGAGCAATCATTTTACAAGGTCCGCACCATGGTGCCCAAAAGTCAACAAGCACTAGGCCTGATTTAATTTCATCTGTAAAGTTTTTATCTGTAGCATGTGCAATAGCCATTTTAATTCCTCCTAAATATATGCAATATCCAAATTCTACTCACAGTATATCACCTTCAAATAAGGTTTGCTAACTTTTTGCTTACATTTATACTGTTTATTCTCCGATCTAGTTTGTACAATTTGCCTAAAAATATGCGTAGAAAATTTCGCTTTCCACGTAATAAAAGAGATTGAGACCTAACTAAATCAACCGAATCTAAAAGCGAACAGATTGGATAAATAAGCTCGTACAAATCACTTGTTCCACCGCTGTTGATTTCCGTGCAAGACTTCGCTTTCCGCGGGAGTCTTCGCCTTGCCCTCCAATCACCAGCTAAAAGCAACTACGTCCATGAAAAAATCCGAACGATTAATCGTTCGGATCTTCCTTCAACAAAAATACGTTTGTCCTAGCCTCTTTTACTATTTACGCAGACTGCACTTTCAGCTTTTTAAATTCTTCCGTTAACAGAGGCACCACTTCAAATAAATCTCCAACGATTCCGTAATCAGCTACTTTAAAAATATTTGCCTCGGGATCTTTGTTAATGGCAACAATAATTTTTGAATTTGACATGCCGGCCAAATGCTGAATGGCTCCCGAGATTCCGCAGGCAATGTATAAATCTGGTGTGACTACTTTGCCCGTCTGACCGATCTGAAGAGAATAGTCGCAGTAATCTGCATCGCACGCTCCGCGAGACGCCCCAACAGCTCCATTTAACACGTCCGCTAGTTCTTGGAGAGGTCCAAAACCTTCCGTGCTTTTTACACCTCGACCACCTGCAATCACGACTTTTGCTTCGGATAAATCAACCCCTTGCGTTGCTTTCCGTACAACTTCTTTTACAACTGTACGCAGGTTTTTGATTTCAACATTTAAATCCTCTACATGGCCTGTACGTCCCTCATCTTTTGCAAGCGGTGAAATATTATTTGGACGAATCGTGACAAACGTAAAAGCATCGGTCATGATTTTCTTTTCAAATGCTTTACCAGAATAAATTGGGCGGGTGAAGACTACTTGATCCCCTCCAACTTCTACATCTGTCACATCTGAGATAAGTCCTTTGTCTAAGCGAGCTGCCAGTTTTGGCGCTAGATCTTTGCCAAGAGCCGTATGGCCAAATACGATAGCTTCAGGCTGTTCACTTTCAATGATGGCTAATAACGCCTGAGCATAACCATCCGATGTGTAAGCAGCTAAATCTTCATGCTCCGTCACAACAACTTTATTCGCTCCGTACGCAATAAGCTCTTCACTTAAAGCTTTTACGTCCTTTCCTACTAAAGCTGCAACAATTTCCCCACCGTCAGCTACAGTAGACGCTGCGGAAATCGCTTCAAACGATACGTTTCGTAATCCCCCATCACGTGCTTCTCCTAGAACTAACACTTTGCGTCCCATTGCAATACCCCCATTGTTTTGACTTTTGACTTATTAAATGACTTTTGCTTCTTTATGCAGTAAATTGACCAGTTCTGTCACTTGATCTTTTATATCTCCTTGTAGTACGCGTCCTGCGTCTTTTTTCGGAGGCAAATAAATTTCAATTGTCTTTGTTTTTGCTTCTACATCATCTTCATCTAAATCTAAATCATCCAATTCCACTTCAACCAACGGTTTCTTCTTGGCTTTCATAATCCCTGGAAGAGATGGATAGCGAGGTTCGTTAAGTCCCTGCTGAGCTGTTACTAAAAGAGGAAGCGACGTTTCGATAACCTCGGCGTCACCTTCCACATCGCGTACAACAGTCACTTTTTCACCTTCGATATCCAATTTTGTAATCGTCGTAATATAAGGGATTTCTAACTGTTCTGCTACGCGCGGCCCCACTTGGCCCGAACCTCCGTCAATCGCTACGTTTCCTGCCAAAATTAAGTCAGGAGATTGTTCTTTTAAGTACTGTGCCAGCAGCCTAGAAGTCGTGTACTGATCGCCATCTTCTATGTCATCTTCCGTATTGATTAAAACCGCTTTATCTGCTCCCATAGCCAAAGCTGTTCGGAGTTCTTTTTCTGATTCTTCCCCTCCTACACTCACGACCGTAATCTCCCCACCATGCTTTTCCTTTAGCTGAATAGCTTCTTCAACTGCATACTCATCGTAAGGATTAATAATAAATTCAGCCCCATCTTCAACAATTTGACCATTTTTTAATGAAAGTTTCTCCTCTGTATCGAATGTTCTTTTTACTAACACGTAAATATTCATTCAATTCCCCTCCTAAGCTTATTTTCCTAAAAATTTAGGCTGGCGCTTTTCAATAAAAGCAGCTACGCCTTCTTGAGCATCCCGGCTTTTGAATACGCTTCCAAAAAACTGCGCTTCTTTTTTGATACCGCTGTAATAAGCATCTGTTTTTACATGCTGAAGCAGCTGCAAGGTAGCTTTAACAGAGATTGGGCTTTTTTTGGCAATTTTTCTAGCAAGTAAAAAAGTTTCATTGATAAGCTGACTTTCTTCAAAAGCTGCATTTGCCAATCCTAACTCCACTGCCTCGCTTCCGGATATTGGATCACTTGTCAGCATCATCTCACAAGCCTTATGAACTCCTACATAACGAGGTAATCGCTGAGTTCCTCCAAATCCTGGTATAATCCCTAACTGAAGCTCAGGCAAGCCCAGCTTAGCATTTTCTGTTACCAAACGGATATGGCAGCTCATAGCAAGCTCCAACCCTCCGCCTAAAGCAGCTCCATGAATAGCTGCAATCACTGGTTTTGGGTAATTTTCAATATACTCAAAGAGCTCTTGACCGTTAACAGCAAGCTTCTCGTATTCTTTTTCCTGCTGAAGTGATGTGAATTCTTTTATATCAGCCCCGGCACAAAAGAATTTCCCTTCACCTTTAATGACGATAACCCTTGTCTCTTTGCTATCTTCTAAATGTTTTAAAACACTTGAAAGATCTTTTAATAAATCTTGAGACAAAGCGTTAGCAGGTTGTCTATTCAACGTAATGAAGCTTATTGCATCAACAGTTTCAACCTGGATAATCTCCATTTGTTTACGCCACCCTTTCTTTCTATTTTCATTACCTTGCGCTTTTCCCCTCGCAGGGGAGCAGCAGGCTCACTTACGATTATGAGCCGCTGCAGCCGTTTAACAGCAGGGAATGGACTTTATCTACCGATTCTATTAGACCATATCGATGATCGTTCATTACCCATGTTGTGACAGTTTCATCAATCGTTCCAAAAATCATCTGTCGCGCAAGACGAATATCTATATTTTCAGAAAACTCACCCGTTTCGATTCCTGTCTGCAAAATAGAATCAATGAGAGTCAGATAATCTTTTAATACATCGTTAATTTTTAATCTTAAATCTTTGTTCGATTGACGCAGTTCGAGCTGTGTCACTGTAGCTAAATGATGATCCTCCGCTAGAAACGAAAAATGTTTGTCAATTAACACATGAAGTTTTTCTGCCGCGGTTTCAATTCCCGCCAGTTCTTCATAAATTTTTTCTACAAATTGTCCCATCTTCTCTTGAAATAAGGAAATCAAGACATCTTCTTTGTTTTTAAAATATAAATATATCGTACCGTCTGCAACTCCAGCCTGCTTAGCAATTTTAGAAACCTGAGCATTGTGGTATCCGTTTTCTGCTATTACTACTACAGCTGCATCGATAATCTGTTTATACTTTGGCTTATTTCTTCTCAATCTTATACGCTCCTTTAAAATATGAATGATTATTCATTCATATCTTTATAATAAAGAAACCGCAAGTATCTGTCAATTATGTTTCAGTAAAAAAATCAAAGGCGACGATCGATTACGTCGCCTTTTTATGCTTTTCATTTTCTTCATCAATCAGCGCTCGTCGCAGAATCTTACCGACCGCTGTTTTGGGAAGCTCATTTCGAAATTCATAAAGGCGCGGAACTTTATAAGCAGCTAAATACTTTCTAGAAAACTCATTTAACTCTTCTTCAGTACATCTTACACCATTTTTTAATACAATGTAAGCCTTCACCGTTTCTCCTCTATATGGGTCAGGAACACCCACCACTACAGCTTCTTGAATTTTTTCATGCTCATATAATACTTCTTCAACTTCTCGAGGATAGATATTATATCCCCCGGCAATAATAATATCTTTCTTCCGATCTACTACATAAAAATAACCTTTATCATCCATATAGCCAACATCACCTGTTAGCAACCATCCGTCTCGCATAACAGCCTCCGTTTCTTCAGGCTGCTTCCAATATCCTTTCATTACCTGAGGACCTTTAACCGCAATTTCTCCTACTTCGCTTACAGCAGCTTCTTTACCTGTTTCAAACGAGAGAATTTTGGCATCTGTGTCTGGCCAAGGCACCCCAATGCTTCCTGGTATTCTCTCTTTCCAAAGAAAATTAGCATGAGTAACAGGAGAGGTTTCCGTTAATCCATATCCTTCCACTAATTTACCTCCGGTGAGCTTTTCAAACTGCTCCTGCACTTCCACAGGAAGTGGAGCCGAACCGCTCATACATGAATCAATAGAAGATAAGTTGTATTTTGCTAAATCAGGATGGTTTAATAATGCAATGTAAATCGTCGGAGCACCTGGAAATAAAGTAGGCTGCTGCTTATGAATGGTTTTGAGCGTCGTTTTTGCATCAAATTTAGGCAGAAGAACCATCTCATAGTTTTGCAAAACTGATAAAACAAGAACCGTTGTTAAACCATACACATGAAAAAATGGAATAATTCCAAGTACTTTTTCTTCTCCATACCTGCAGCGGTATAACCAATGTGAACACATTGTTGCATTGGCTACCAAGTTTTTATGAGTAAGCATGACTCCTTTTGGAAAACCTGTTGTTCCCCCGGTGTATTGTAAAATGGCGATATCTTCGTCTGAAATTCCCTCAGCGTTACATACTGCGGGAGAGGATTCATTTATAATACGTTTAAATAAATGAGTAGTCTCCGTATGACTCACATCCACACTTATCTTCTGCTGCTTGCGCTGAATAAATGGATAGATTATGTTTTTGGGAAATGGGAGATAATCTTGAATGGAGGTGATAACTACGTGCTTTATCTTTGTTAACGCTTTCATTTTAACTACACGCGGATATAGCAAATCGAGTGCAATAATCATGGTCGCTTCTGAATCATTAAGCTGATACTCTAACTCTCTTTCCGTATACAAAGGGTTTGTTTGAACGACTACTCCTCCGGCAAGAAGAACAGCATAAAAGGAAATGACAGCTTGAGGGCAATTTGGAAGCATAATGGCTACTCTATCCCCTCTTTTTAATCCCAGTTCAATAAGGTAAGATGACAGCTTCAGAGAATCTTGATGCAGCTGGGAAAACGTCATTTTTTTCCCTAGAAAATAGATTGCGCTTTTTTTAGGATCCTTTTGAACTGCTTCTTCAAAAAGCTGTGCTAAATTTTTTTGTTCATAATGAAGCCTATCAGGTATTTCATCCGGATATTGAGAAAGCCATATCTTTTCGGTGGATTCCACACGCATCCTCTCCCTCAAAAAAATAAAAAATTAGAATTTTCTAATTAAAATTATAGTTCATTCTTTTTTTAGATGCAATCGTTATTGAATGTTCTCTTTCCTACCTAATCACTCTTTCATTCTGCAGCGTAATAAATAAAAATTGGATTTACCCCTGTACATTATCCGAATTTTTTGTATATAATAAAAATTAGATTTTTTTAAGGAGCTGTATGAATTGACAACAACATTGACTAAAGGACCGTTCAAAGCAGATCACGTTGGAAGCTTTTTGCGTCCCGAGCGTATCAAACAAGCACGATTACAAGTGGAAAACGGGGAAATGACAAAGAAACAGCTTCGAGCAATTGAAGATGAAGAAATTCGTAAACTCGTAGAAAAGCAAAAACAAATTGGATTAAAAGCCGTCACAGACGGTGAGTTTCGCCGCGCGTGGTGGCACTTTGATTTTCTGTCAGAGCTTGTTGGCGTAGAACTTTACGAAGCAGAGACGGGAATTCAGTTTCACGGAGTCCAAACAAAAGCTCACGGTATAAAAGTGACTGGAAAACTAGATTTTAATCACCATCCTATGATTGAAGATTATAAATTTCTTCATCAAGCTGCTGGAAAAGAACACGTAGCTAAGTTCACCATTCCAAGTCCTAATATGCTGTTTTTCAGAGGTCATATTGAAGAGTCTGCTTACTCGGATACGGATGTATTTTTTGCTGATTTAGTTAAAACATATCAAAAAGCCATTCAAGCATTTTATGATGTCGGATGCCGCTATTTACAGTTAGATGATACTGCGTGGGCAGTCTTTTTCTCAGAAAAAGGACAAGAACAAATCGCGTCAAAAGGTTTCACACCCCAAGAATTACTGAAACGTTTTACAGATGCGATCAATGAATCCATTGCGCATAAGCCAGATGATATGGTCATTACAATGCATATTTGCAGAGGGAATTTCCAGTCCACTTATACAGCAAGCGGGGGATATGAAAATGCGTCCAAAGCTATTTTCAGTCAGTTAAACGTAGATGGACTATTTTTAGAATTTGATGATGAACGCTCAGGAGGATTCGAACCTCTTCGACATGTAAGGCGAGATGATCTTCAGATTGTCCTTGGTCTTATCACATCAAAATTTGGAGATTTAGAAGATCCTGAAGCAGTGAAAAAACGAATTGCTGAAGCAGCAGAATTTGTTTCTCTTGATCAAATCTGTTTAAGTCCCCAGTGCGGATTTGCTTCTACAGAAGAAGGAAATTTACTAACTGAAGAACAGCAGTGGGATAAAGTAAAGCACGTGATTTCAATTTCTGAAGACGTATGGAAGTAATCATTAAAAAAGCTGACCTGCTTTAAGGTCAGCTTTTTTGCTGTCATCATGATGTTAGGAAAAGCTATATAGATAAATAGATAAGACCAATAAGCATAAACACTCCGCATAAAACGAGTAAAATTTTCGCTAACTTCTCCATGACTCTCTCCTATCCTATCCCTGCTCCTATTACATAGGACATACCGATTGAAATAACAAGTGAAATAAACCCAACGGCTCTGTTATCTTGTTCAATTTCGTCATCGATTCGAAATTTTGGCGTCAAAAATTCGAAAATAAAATAGCTGACTAGTAAAAGAACGAATCCATATATTCCCCATCCTAGCATTCTTAACAAGTTGTCGTTATGCTCAATCGAATAGCGAAAAATATTAGCTAATCCAAATATTTTCCCACCTGTTGCCATCGCAACAGCCATATTTCCTTTTTGAATCTCTTCCCAATTCTTATACTTAGTAACGAGCTCAAACACAACAAGAAAGACGACAATGCTCAAGACAACCACGCTGTAATAAGCGGCGGATTCAATATACGGGTCTTTCCAAAAATCCCTCATTTTTGCATCACTCCTAATTTATATTACGCTCCACGCAATGAACTGACAGGTCTCTTTCCTTTACTTGTATCGTTCTTAAAAGAGATAGAAAACCCAGCATAGTCCATGAGCCATGTCGGATTTTCTATCTTCACATATGCTTGTTCAGCGCATCGACTGACACCTTTATTTCAGCGTTCTTTTATTTAAATTCCACAACCGTAACGCCAGAACCTCCTTCAGAAGCTTCTCCGAAACGAATATTTTTGACAGAACTATGATTTTTCAAATATTCCTGTACACCTTTACGAAGAGCTCCAGTTCCTTTACCGTGGATAATCGAAACGCGCGGATAGTTGGCTAATAAAGCATCATCAATATATTTTTCAACTCGAATCAGCGCATTTTCATAGCGCTCTCCTCTTAAATCCAGTTCTAGATTTACATGATAATCTTTTCCTTTTACCGTAGCAAGCGGCTTCGTTTCTACAGGTTTTGGAGAACTGATATATTCGAGGTCTTTTTCATTCACCTTCATTTTCATAATTCCCATTTGTACTTGCCATTCATTATTGCTTACTCGTTCCACAAGCGTTCCTTTTTGTCCCCAGCTTAAGACTTTCACTTCATCTCCAGCTTGAAGAGTGCGCTCTTGTTTTTTCGGCACAGCCGGTTTCTTTTTACTTTTTTCAAGAGTTGGAACTGCATCTTCTAGACGCTTACGCGCCTCAATCAATTCATGCTCTTTTACAAGCGCATGATTTTTTTGACTCATTTTACGCAAATCGCTAATGATTTTCTCTGCTTCTTCAGATGCTGCTTTAACTGTGGCTTGAGCTTTTTCTTCAGCTTTTTCGTACAGCTTATCTCGCTTTTCATTAAACTCAATAATCTGACTCTGTAATTCTTTATGAAGCTTCTGAGCCTCTTTTCTTAGTTCTTCAGCTTCTTCTAGCTCGTGTTCAGATTGACGGCGGCTATCTTCAAGAGAGGCAATCATATTTTCTACTTTATTTGTTTCTGAGCCAATATAGCCTTTGGCACGTTCAATTACTTCAGCACTTAAACCTAAACGTTTTGAAATCTCAAAAGCATTGCTTCGGCCCGGTACACCAATCAGCAGCTTGTAAGTAGGGCTCAATGTTTCAATATCGAACTCTACGCTAGCATTGACCACTCCTTCACGATTATAGCCGTACGCTTTTAATTCAGGATAGTGAGTAGTCGCAACTACGCGAGCGCCTCTTTCATATACTTGATCTAAAATCGAAATCGCAAGCGCTGCACCTTCTTGAGGATCCGTTCCTGCTCCCAATTCATCGAACAAGACCAGACTTTCGTGATCTACTTTTTGTAAAATATCTACAATGTTGACCATATGAGATGAAAAGGTACTCAAACTTTGTTCAATCGACTGCTCATCTCCAATATCAGCAAATACGTGTTTAAACACAGCCATTTCCGATCCATCCAGCGCAGGAATCTGCAAACCTGCTTGAGCCATTAACGTAAATAATCCAAGTGTTTTTAACGTTACGGTTTTACCGCCGGTATTTGGCCCTGTAATAACGATGGACGTATATTGATCACCTAGCTCAATATCATTCGCAACGACATCTTCCTGTGCAATAAGAGGATGTTTTGCCTTCACTAACTTAATATAGCCTCGATCGTTCATTTTAGGTTTTGAAGCTTTTAGCTCATGGCTATAGCGCCCTTTAGCAAACATGAAGTCCAGCTCACCTAACAGATAAACGTTTTGACGGAGTTCATTTGCCACTTCCGCTACCTGAACGGTTAAAGCAATGAGAATACGCTCAATTTCTTGTTTTTCTTTTACTTTTGCTTCTTGAAGCTCATTGTTTAACGTCACAATCGCCTGAGGCTCAATAAATAAAGTTGCTCCGGATGAAGATTGATCGTGCACAATGCCTCCATACGCACTGCGATATTCTTGCTTAACAGGAATAACAAAACGTTCGTTTCGAATGGTAACAATTGCATCTGACAACATTTTTTGAGCAGACGAGGAGCGAATAAGGCTCTCTAGCTTTTCTCGAATACGAGACTCCGTTGAGCGAAGTTTTTGACGAATGCCTCTTAGCTGGTCGCTTGCACCGTCTAGCACTGTGCCATTCTCATCAATACTCATTTTAATTGTTTGTTCTACCTCAGGAAGAGGCATTAGTTTTTCGATATGTTCAGTTATAATTGAAAGCTGTAAATCTTCGTCTTCCACTACTTGCTCGATAAATTGCTTGACTTGTCTTGCAGCATAAATAGTGCTTGCTACATCAAGAAGTTCATTAGAGCTTAGCGTTCCCCCAATTTCAGCGCGCTTCACGCTAGGTCGAACGTCAAAAATGCCCCCTAGCGGTACGTTGCCACGCAATCGCAGCACGGTTGTAGCTTCATCTGTTGCTTCCTGCCATTTAACTACTTCTTCATACTGAGTCGAGGGAATCAAATTCGCTACTTTTTCTCGGCCTAAAGAAGAAGCTACTTTTTTCTGAAGCTGTTCCTTAACTTTATTAAACTCTAGTACATGAAAAATACGTGATTGCAAAACTGATTCCTCCTGTTGCTTATTTATGTCGATTTAAAAAGGCGGTTAATTTTTTGAGGCTATACGTATTTAATACCGTTTCTGGTTTAAGCCAGCCTTTAATTCCCGTAGATATTCCAATTTCCATATGCTCTAGCATGTCTAGATTGTGAGCATCTGTATTAATAGCAATTTTAACTCCTGCCTCTTGGGCTTTTTTTATGTGCTCAGCAGCTAGATCTAAACGGTTTGGATTCGCGTTTAGTTCAAGAGCCGTTTTTGTTTCTTTAGCTAATTCAATCAGCATATCAATATCTACATCATATCCGTTGCGGCGACCAATCAAACGACCGGTCGGATGAGCGATTAAATCTACATGAACATTGTTTAACGCTTGCTTTAAGCGATTCATAATTTCTTCGCGTGATTGCGAAAAACTAGAGTGAATGGACGCAATAACAAAATCTAGCTCAGCTAGCAGTTCATCATCATAATCAAGTGCTGCATCAGGCAAAATATCCATTTCAATTCCTGCTAGTATTGTAAAATCATCGAACTGTGCGTTTAAACGATTAATTTCTTCACGCTGTTTACGAATGCGTTCAGGCGTTAGACCGTTAGCTACTTTTAAATACTGAGAATGGTCTGTAATCGCCATGTACTCATAGCCTCGCGCGCGACATGCTTCCGCCATTTCTTCAATCGAATACGCCCCGTCGCTCCACGTGGAGTGCATATGCAAATCACCTTTTACGGCACCGTAGGTCACAAGCGTTTGAGGCTTTACAAATGCATCTACTTCCGTTCCATCTTCACGAAGTTCCGGCGGAATAAAAGACAGCCCAAAATGTTCATAGAATGCTTGTTCAGACTCAAAAGTCATAACTTCGCCTGTATCCGCATTTTCAACGCCATACTCGCTAATTTTTTCACCGCGCTCTTTTGCTAATTGACGCATACGCACATTATGATCTTTTGATCCTGTAAAATGGTGAAGCGTTGTGGCAAACGCTTTATCTTCTACAAGACGAAAATCCACAGACACATCGTACTCATAGGCTAACGTTACCGATACTTTTGTATCTCCATTTGCAATGATATCCTTCACATTTGGCAGCGATACTAGCTGTTCACGGACAGCATGAGGCTCAGCTGTTGAAATAATAAAATCAAGGTCTTTTACGGTTTCCCTCATGCGGCGAATGCTCCCTGCTTGAGAAAAACGCTCAATGCTATGCATCTGTTTAAGGGCTTCTAAAATTTCTTCCGCTATTGGAAGCATAAAAGCAAGAGGCAAACGATCAGGACGCTTCCCAAACTCTTCAATAGCAGCGATAATTTTTTCTTCGGTCTTTTTACCAAAACCGCTTAGTCCCTGCACTCGATTTTCCATACAGGCCTGATGCAGTGATTCCATATCTCGAATATCTAGCTCTTTATATAATTTAGCAATTTTTTTACCTCCAAGCCCCGGCAGCTTAAGCAAAGGAATAAGTCCTTCAGGAACTTCTTGCTTTAGTTCTTCCAATACGCTTGACTCATTTGTTTCCATATACTCTGTAATGACTGCAGCCGTTCCTTTTCCAATCCCTTGGAGCTTGGTAAAATCCTCAATCTCTGTCAGCGTTCTTTCGTCCGTTTCTAGCGCTGCAGCTGCTTTTCGAAAAGCGGAAATT
Source organism: Priestia sp. VA7 (assembly GCF_055710015.1). Classification (NCBI taxonomy): domain Bacteria; kingdom Bacillati; phylum Bacillota; class Bacilli; order Caryophanales; family Bacillaceae; genus Priestia; species Priestia sp. VA7. The sequence goes on along the minus strand of NZ_JBVQPN010000001.1, from coordinate 166,321 downwards.
TTAAAAGGGTTATCTCCTTTTAATTCCATATATGTAGCAATTGTTTCTAACAATTTAATAATATCCTTTTTATTCATCTCTTTTCACCAGCCTATTATCATAATAACGAACTTCCAAAAACATGATGAGTGACATATTTACTCTCTCAAATTTTCATCTAGACATACTTTTATCCTCGTGAAAACCGCAGATTAGACTGCGATAAAAAAAGAGGGTATCTCAAAAGTATTATGACACTTTCGACACACCCTCTCAACAAGCTATTGTAATTTCATTACATTACACCATACTGAGTCCACAAATCTTGAATCGCAGACGATAAGTATGGAGTATTTTGTACGATATTGATTGCAATTGAAGACTGTTGAATTGGCGTTTGAATTTCACTTACAGGGATCACGGCTCCAATGTATAACAAAATAAAAACGATGATATACACTTCAACGAATCCAAGTGCACCTCCGCCCCATTTATTTAACTGGCGCAGAATTGGCAGTTCGGTTAAAGCCGTTAAAACAGAGCCTGCAAGGCGAAGTACAATGTGAGTAGCAAAAAATAAAATCGCAAATGCAATCATTCGATAAAAAGCGTCTTCTATCGTTCCAGAATCAAATACAAACGATGCGACACTTTGCTGCTGAATATTGTCCGGAAACGGAATCAACAAGCGAAGTCGGCTTGCCAAATCTCCACTAAACATATAAGCGACGATAAACGAAACCGCAAAACTGACAATATGAATGAGCTGCAAAATAAATCCTCTTTTAAGACCTGTTACAAAGCCTAAAAGAAGCAATATAATTAAAATGATATTAAGCATTGACTCAGTCATTCCTCTTTTCCATAAAGTTTTTGTTCAAGTCTCTCATAGTCTTCTTTCAGTTTTATATATTCGTGTACAGCATTCACAGCTGTTAATACTGCTAATTTATTGATATCTAAAGAAGGGTTTTTAGTACTGATTTCACGCATTTTTTCATCCACTATAGAGGCGACAAGTCGAATATGGCTTGTACTTTCGCTACCGACGATGCTGTACTGCTGACCAAAGATGTCAACTGTCGCACGTGTTTTATCTTGTCTTGACACGAGAAAATCCTCCGTTCCACGAAAAATCCTAATCCCTATCATACCACGAAGAAGACTTCAATGGAAACATATCTATATTTAAGCTATCATAAGGGATAGTGCTTATAAAGTAAACTAAAATACCCCGAAAGGAGTGAAGCATTATGTCACATGCTGTTATTAAGGTATCAGCTGATCAAATAGCTAAAATGAAGCTTCATTACACATCCTATCTGCAGCCTAAACTGCCGCAGGGAAGTATTTTTTCGGCTAAAACTCCCGGCTGTTCTATCACTGCGTACCGCTCTGGAAAAATACTTTTTCAAGGAAAAGAAGCTGAAACAGAAGCGGCTAAGTGGGGAGGCTCTTTAGATGCTGCGAAAAAGGATCCTGTCTCACACCTCCCATCAAACTTCAGCTCACTATCGGTCATCGGTTCTGACGAGGTAGGGACGGGAGATTATTTTGGTCCTATGACCGTAGTTGCTGCCTATGTTCAAAAAGAGCAGCTTCCTTTGTTAAAAGAATTAGGAGTACGAGATTCAAAAGAGTTAACGGATGCTAAAATTATTGAAATTGCCAAACAGCTTGTTTCGTTTATTCCCTATAGTTTGCTTGTTTTACATAACGAAAAGTATAATGCATTTCAAGAAAAAGGAATGTCACAAGGTAAAATGAAAGCTCTATTGCACAACAAAGCTTTATCCAACGTGTTAAAAAAATTGGATCCTGAAAAACCCGATGCCATTTTAATTGACCAGTTTGTCGAAAAAAACACCTATTATAAACACGTGGTAAAGGAAAAAGAGATTATCAAAGAAAATGTCTTTTTCAGTACAAAAGGAGAAAGCGTTCATTTATCTGTAGCTGCTGCTTCCATTATTGCCAGATACGCATTTTTAAAACAAATGGATTTGCTGACGGAAAAGACCGGGATGGTTATTCCTCGCGGAGCTGGCGCACAAGTTGATATCGCTGCTGCTAAAATTATTAAGAAACATGGCGTCAATGCGCTGAACTCTTTAGCTAAAATTCATTTTGCTAATACAGAAAAAGCTTTAAAATTAGCTAAAAAATAAGAGATGTGGAAATCCACATCTCTTTTCTTATTCTTATGAACGAAGCGTTGCACCAAATTCTTTTTCTACAGCTTCTAACACTGCACCATGTGCTTTTGCTACTTCTTCATCTGTTAATGTACGTTCAGGATCTAAGTAACGTAAAGAGAAAGCTACAGATTTCTTGCCTTCTTCCATACGCTCGCCTTCATATAGATCAAATACCGTCACGTCTTTTAAAAGTTCTCCGCCCGTCGTATAGATGACGCGCTGAACTTCTCCTGCAAGAACGTTTTTATCTACCACAAGTGCAATATCACGTGTAATAGATGGGAATCTTGGAATTGCTGAATAACGAACTTCTTCGACATCTGCAGCTAATAGCTCTTGAAGGTGTAATTCAAATACGTATGTTTCACGAAGACCATACTGTTTCTGAGCAACAGGATGAACTTGACCTACGTATCCAATTTCTTTTTCATCTAGCCATACAGCCGCTGTACGTCCAGGGTGCATACCGTCTTTTTTAACGGGAGCATATGAGATTCGTTTCTCCAAACCAAGCTGTGCAAATAACCCTTCTAGTACACCTTTAATCACATAGAAATCAACGACTTTCTTTTCACCTTGCCAGCCGTGAGCATGCCATAGACCCGTGATTGCACCAGCTACGCGCTCCTGCTCATCCGGTAATTCTCCTTCACCTTTAGATAAGAACACTGAGCCTGTTTCGTATAGCGCAATAGAATCCGACTGACGAGCATTATTATGCTTCACTGCTTCTAGCAAATGAGGCACTAAGCTTTGACGAAGGATACTGCGATCTTCACTCATCGGCATTGCTAAACCAATCGTACTTGTTGCATTTAGTGCAAACTGAGTAGCTTTTTCAGCGCTCGTTAGCGAATATGTTGTCGTTTGTGCTAATCCCGCACCTTCTAAGAAACGGCGAACTTTACGGCGTCCAAGCTGATACTCTGTTAGTTTTCCTGGAGTTGCCACTGTCACAGGAAGCGTTGTAGGAAGGTTGTCATAGCCATACATACGCGCTACTTCCTCGACGATATCTTCTTCAATTGTAATATCGCCTCTACGAGTTGGCACTGTTACAACAATGGTTTCGTCTTCCACTTTGTTTTCAAATTGAAGACGGTTCATAATGTCTTGTACTTCTTCCATTGATAGCTCTGTACCAAGCACATCGTTAATACGTCCAAGTGACACAGCTACAACAGCAGGTTCCACAGTTAGTGTATCTACTTCTACAGTACCGCTTACCACTTCACCTGAAGCGTATTCAGCCATTAATTCTGCTGCGCGGTCAGCAGCTACACGCGTACGGTTAGGATCAATTCCTTTTTCAAAACGAGCGCTTGCCTCACTGCGAAGACCGTGGTCTTTTGAAGCTTGGCGAACCGTTAAGCCTTTGAAGTAAGCTGATTCAATGAGAACATTTACCGTATCGTCTTTTACTTCGGAGTTCGCTCCGCCCATTACACCTGCAAGAGCTACCGGCTCACTGCCGTTTGTAATGACAAGCTGATTGTCTTTTAATACGCGCTCTTGATCATCAAGTGTTACAAACTTTTCGCCTTCTGAAGCGTGACGTACAACAATTTCTTTTGAACCAAGACGATCATAGTCAAAAGCATGCAGCGGCTGGCCGTATTCAAGCAAAATATAGTTGGTAATATCAACAACGTTGTTATGAGGTCGAATACCAGCTGCCATTAAACGCGTTTGCATCCATAATGGTGACGGAGCAATTTTTACGTTTTTCACAACGCGCGCTACGTAAAGCGGATTGTCTTCTTTTGCCTCTACTTTAACGGAAATATAATCAGCTGCTTGCTCATCAGACGTTTGCACGTTTACTGACGGATACTTCACTTCACGACGTAAAATAGCAGCCACTTCATGTGCTACACCTAACATACTTAAGCAGTCTGAACGGTTTGGTGTTAGCCCTAGTTCTAATACTTCATCGTTTAAGTTTAATGCATCTAGTGCATCCGCTCCTACTTCAGCATCGCTTGGGAACACGAAGATACCTTCTTGATAATCTTTTGCCACAAGCTTGCTTTCAATGCCAAGCTCTTGAAGAGAACAAATCATACCGTTCGATTCTTCACCGCGAAGCTTAGCACGCTTGATTTTAAAGTTACCTGGAAGTACAGCTCCCACTTTTGCAACCGCTACTTTTTGACCTTGTGCCACGTTCGGTGCTCCGCACACGATTTGAACGATTTCTCCTCCGCCAAGATCTACTTGACAGCGGCTTAATTTATCAGCATTCGGATGCTGTTCACGTTCTACAACGTGACCAATTACCACTCCGCTGATGCCTTTATTTAAGTTTTCTACACCTTCAACTTCAATTCCACTTTTTGTGATTTTATCTGCTAACTCTTCTGCCCTTACGCCTGATAAGTCAACATACTCTTGTAACCAACGATAAGATACAAACATCGTAGTCCCTCCTTTATACTTGTTTAAATTGATCTAAGAAACGAACATCATTTGTATAGAAATGACGAATATCATCCACGCCGTGTTTTAACATAGCAATACGCTCTACACCGATTCCAAAAGCAAAACCACGATATTTAGTTGAATCGTATCCAGCCATTTCAAGAACATTTGGATGAACCATGCCAGCTCCTAAAATTTCAATCCAGCCTGTTTGTTTACATACATTACAGCCTTTACCTCCGCATTTTGCACACGATACGTCTACTTCTACAGACGGCTCAGTGAATGGGAAGAAACTTGGACGAAGACGAATTTCACGGTCTGCACCGAACATCTTTTTCACAAATACTTCAAGCGTGCCTTTTAAATCGCTCATACGAATGTTTTCGTCTACTACAAGACCTTCAATTTGCATGAATTGATGAGAATGCGTAGCATCATCGTCATCGCGGCGGTACACTTTACCTGGGCAGATAATTTTAACAGGTCCTTTGCCTTCATTCTTGTTCATAACACGAGCTTGAACAGTTGATGTATGCGTACGAAGAAGCGTTTCTTCCGTAATATAGAACGTATCTTGCATATCACGTGCTGGGTGACCTTTTGGCAAGTTCAGCGCTTCGAAATTATAGTAGTCCTGCTCTACTTCCGGCCCTTCTGCTACTTCATAGCCCATTCCTAAAAATAAATCTTCTACTTCTTCAACCACGCTTGTTAGCGGGTGATGCGTACCTGCTTTAACAGGGCGTCCTGGCAGCGTTACGTCGATTGTTTCTGAAGCAAGTTTACGCTCTACCTCAGCTGCTTCTAACGCCGTTTGTTTTTCTTCAATTTTAGATGCAATAGCTTCACGCACTTCATTTGCAAGTGCTCCCATTACAGGACGCTCTTCAGCTGAAAGTTTTCCCATACCGCGAAGTACTTCGGTGATAGGGCCTTTCTTTCCTAAATAAGCTACGCGTACGTCGTTTAATTCTTTTAAAGCACTTGCTGCTTCGACTTTTGCAATTGCTTCTTGTTGAAGTTCTTGTAAACGTTCTTTCATCACTTATTCCTCCTTTTAACGTAAAAAATGACAAATAAAAAAACCTCCTCCCAAAAAAGGGACGAGGATTAGTCGCGTTACCACCCTTGTTAACTATATACACAGACGTATACAGTTCACTTCATTCAAGTTAACGGAATCTCCGGAACACCTTTACATCTATGTAAGATGGTCTAAGTGTCAACTCAAGAGGTGAATTCACTTATTACATTTATAAAAATGCTTTCAGTCGCGGCATTTTCTCCCTGCATAAACGGACATAAGCTACTGCTCTCTTTCATCGTTTTTTACATATGTAACTATTGTATTATTATAGTGAAAACACGTTCTCGATGCAACTACATTCCGCGTAAATAATAAAGTAAGATTCCAGAAGCGATGGCAACATTTAGCGACTCGCTCTTTCCATAGATGGGAATGTACAGATTCTGATCCGTTTGTTCCAGCACTTTCTCGCTTACGCCGTTTCCTTCATTTCCCACAATCAGCGCAAATTCGTTTGAAGGTTTTACGCATGTGTAGACCTTTCCATTTTGTAGAGACGTGCCGTAAACTGCTATTCCTCTTTCTTTTAACAGTGAAATCATTTCGAGTAAATCGCCTTTTACAATTGGAAGATGAAAAATAGCTCCTTGCGTTGAACGAACGACTTTTGGGTTGTACACATCCACGCTGCCCTCTCCAACGATAATAGCGTCCACTCCGGCAGCATCAGCAGTTCGAATAATCGTACCTAGGTTACCTGGATCTTGCACCGCATCTAAAAGCAATACTTTCTGTGCTGTATGAATGATTTCTGCATGCTTCGTTTGAAAACACACAGCGATAATTCCTTGAGGTGTTTCGGTGTCAGATAATAATTTGATTATTGCTTCGTTGACAACGGTTATTTCGATACCGTCTATGTTCCACTGTGCTGGCACTTCGATCGATTCGCGTATAATTAGTTCCTTTACGCAATCCTTATTTTTGATAGCTTCTTCGACTAAATGAAAGCCTTCTACCATAAAAAGGCCCTGCTTATCACGGTCTTTTTTATTATGCAGCTTTTTCCACGCTTTTACCTGCGGATTTTTAACTGAATCAATTTGTTTCACAAACATAACTCCTTTATCTATATAAAAATAAATAGTTCGATTACATTTTGCTCAATAATCATTAGATAAGTTTCACTTTATTGTACATAGAAATCGCAAAGAAAACAAAAACTATTGGTAACTTTACGATAGCTGAGGTGAAAATGATGGATCTTAATTTACGAAATGCTGTTATTGCAAATGTTTCAGGAAACTCAAAAGAAGAGCTTGAAGCTACAATTTCTGACGCTATTCAAAGCGGCGAAGAAAAAATGCTCCCTGGACTTGGTGTTTTATTTGAGGTGCTTTGGGAAAAGTCTCCAGAATCAGAAAAAGAAGAAATTCTGACAACGCTTGAAAACGGTTTAAAATAAATAGCCTTGTCCTATGTACAGCAAAAAGCTCATTCTCCTAGGAGAATGAGCTTTTTTTAATTATACGTAATTGCGTTCACCGTATTTCGGTCTAAGCGTTTAATTACTTCCGCAATTAATTTAACTGCATTTTCATAATCATCACGATGAAGCATCGCTGCATGAGAATGGATATAACGAGTTGCGATCGTAATCGAAAGTGCTGGCACCCCGTTAGCTGAAATATGGATAGAACCTGAGTCCGTACCGCCTCCAGCGATTGCATCAAATTGATATGGAATATTTAATTCATCTGCCAAATCTACCACTGTATCTCGAAGTCCTTTATGAGAAACCATGGAAGCATCATATAAAATGATTTGCGGACCCTCTCCCATTTTAGAAGATGCTTCTTTATCAGAAACACCAGGTGTATCTCCAGCGATGCCGACATCAACAGCAAATGCAATATCCGGTTCAATAAAGTTAGCGGATGTTTTTGCACCTCGAAGTCCAACTTCTTCTTGCACAGTTCCTACACCATACACAACATTTTCATGTGTTTCATTTTTTAAAGCTTTTAATACATCGATAGCGATTGCACAGCCGATACGGTTATCCCAGGCTTTCGCTAGCAGCATCTTTTCGTTGTTCATAACCGTAAATTCGAAATAAGGCACAACCTGATCACCAGGTTTCACTCCCCACTCCGCTACTTCTTCTCTGCTAGAGGCACCAATATCGATGAACATATCTTTAATGTCAACTGGCTTTTTACGAACTTCTGGAGGCAGGATATGAGGAGGCTTTGAGCCAATAATCCCCGTCACCTCTCCTTTAGATGTAACGATGGTTACGCGTTGAGCAAGCATCACTTGAGACCACCATCCGCCTACCGTTTGAAAACGAATAAAGCCGCGTTCATCAATTTGAGTCACCATAAAGCCTACTTCATCTAAGTGACCAGCTACCATAATTTTAGGCCCTTGTTCGTTGCCCACTTTTTTTGCAATCAAACTGCCTAGCCCATCCGTCGTTACTTCATCTGCATAAGGTGCAATATATTTCTTCATAACCTCACGCGGTTCACGCTCATTGCCAGGAATTCCTTTTGCATCTGTTAGTGCTTTAAGCATCGTCAATGTTTCATCTAACTTTGTCATATGGATTACCCCTTTCATATGTATACCTCTATTATAGCTAAAAAGAGGTTGAAGTAAAATTTCCCATCCCTTTATTTCTAGTATCCTTGTTCTTGGCGTTTAAAATTCACTTCATTTTTTGAGATGTACGCCTTTTCAATATGTTCAGCGGAAAAACCAAACATATCGCCAAGCGTCATGTAAGATACAAACATGTCCACATAGTTTTCTTTCGACTGATCCTGCTCGAAAGCAGCAACTTGTGCAAATACCTGTAAAAATTGTGCTGTTTTTGAATCACTTGCTTTTGCATTTGGTAACTCAGTTAAATCATCGTATCCTTTTTCAATCCCTAAAGAAAGGATAAAATGTACGCCGTCCACAAATTCTTCTAAAATAACAGCGTCTTCAGCCGGAGGTTTGACGCTCCAAAATTTGAAGCAGCGCGTTTCGTTTGCCAGCTCTCCCATTTCGACAAGCAGTGCTAAAAGCTTTCTCGGAATCAAATCTTCCTTATGAAGCTCATGCTTATCCTCTATATGCTGATCCAGCTGGCGCTGCATGGTAAATAGCTGCTGTAAATTCAATGTAATCACTCCTGTAATTATGTATATCTTCTTCTTTTTTAACCAATAAAGAAATTATATCAAAAATCATGAAACTTTTTAGAAACTCGAACGTAAAGTAAGAAAACTGTGCCTTGTAAAGGAGGGAGCGTTATGTTTGTTATTATTATCGTTCGCGTGTTCATTTTCGCGCTTGTTACTTACACATTATTAAAGCTGGTTCAGCATTTTCGCAGTCCAAAGCGGAAGCTTGTAGCAGCTCAGGAACATCAGCAATTTTTTGTCGTTGACGAAAAAACGAATATCCGCAAAAATTTTCTACTAACGTATAAAGGTATTTTATTTGAAGGAGAAAAATACAGCAATCCCAATGAACCAGAATCTTTGTCAATTACAATGGTGTTAACAGATCCATCTCGATTACATGAACTGCAAAAACAAGATTTCAAGCTGCTGGAAAGCCACGTACACGACATGTATCCAAATGCTCCTATTCGCTGGAAAAGCCCCGTTCGAGAATTTTTACACTGAGCACAAAATCATTTGTGCTCAGCTGATAACAAAAAAGAAAAGTAAATCAAGAGCAGCAAGAATAGGAAAACCTACTGTAAACGATGTGTGCTTCGTTTTATGACGATAGGAATACATACCAATCAGTCCTCCAAGAGCTCCTCCGATAGCAGCTACCGTCCACAGTGTGCTTTCGGCAATTCTCCACTCATGTCTTTTCGCTTTTTGTTTATCTCTATACATCATTCCTACCCCTACTATATTAATAGCAATAAAATAGGTAAGCAGCAGTTCATTCATGATAGGTCCTCCGATAGCAAAAAAGCCTCATCATCTAAAGATGACGAGACTTTATATTCATTACTTATCTAAGCCTTTTTTAGCAGCAGTTGCTAATTCAGCAAATGCTTTTTCATCAGCTACAGCTAAGTCAGCAAGCATTTTGCGGTTAACTTCAATACCTGCTAATTTTAAACCGTGCATTAAACGGCTGTAAGAAAGACCGTTCATACGAGCAGCTGCATTAATACGTGTGATCCATAATTTACGGAAGTCACGTTTTTTCTGACGACGGTCACGATAAGCATACATGTGAGATTTCATAACTTGCTGATTAGCAACTTTATATAATCTATGCTTCGAACCGAAGAAACCTTTAGCTAATTTTAAAACTTTTTTACGACGTTTGCGTGTTACTGTACCGCCTTTTACGCGTGGCATAATTGTTTACCTCCTGTATTGTTTCTATCTCAACCCAAATTACTTAATGTTATCTAATAAGTGACGGATACGTTTGAAGTCACCTTTGCTTACTAAAGAACCTTTACGTAATTTACGCTTTTGTTTTGTAGATTTGTTAGCGAATAAATGGCTTGTATAAGCACGAGCACGTTTTAATTTACCGCTTCCAGTCTTTTTGAAACGCTTTGCAGCGCCACGATGTGTTTTCATTTTTGGCATGGGGTGTTCCTCCTCGTTCTATTACTTTTCGTTTTTAGGTGCCAAGACTAAGAACATGCTGCGGCCTTCCATTTTAGGAGCCGATTCAACTGAACTTACATCTTCGCAAGCTTGTGAAAAACGTTCAAGTACTTTTTGGCCAATCCCTTTATGAGTAATGGCACGACCTTTAAAGCGAATAGACGCTTTCACTTTGTCACCTTTTTCAAGGAACTTGCGTGCGTTACGAAGTTTAGTGTTAAAATCATGTTCATCAATTGTTGGACTTAAACGAACTTCTTTTAAGTTTACAACTTTTTGGTTTTTACGAGCTTCTCTTTCTTTACGTTGTTGCTCATAGCGGAATTTACCGTAGTCCATAATACGACATACCGGCGGTTTCGCATTTGCAGCAACCATTACTAAGTCAAGATTTACTCGTGAAGCAATTTCTAATGCTTCATTTTTTGATTTAATTCCTAATTGTTCACCATTTTGATCAATTAGACGAACTTCGCGAGCTCGAATGCCCTCGTTTACCATCATGTCCTTGCTAATAAGTAGCCACCTCCAAGGTTTAATGAGCGAATACGCTTGCTTAGACCGATTATTAACTCACACAAAAAAGTGTGAGTACATACTGCACCCACACTTCTATCGTTTTAATTAAGATACGATGTACCTGCTAACTGCTCTATGCGTCACTCAGGTGAGAAGCGGGTGCTTCTTCTTCTGTATAAACAAGTATTCAATTACTTAAGCTATTATAGTATCAACAAAGACAAAAGTCAATGATTTCGTTCTTTTTTCACAACAAAAATTATTGTATCAAAGGAAAAACATTTATGCAACAGTTTTTTATAAATGTTAGATAAAAAAGCAGAGAATTTCAATTCTCTGCTTTTTTCATTAGCGAGATGCTTCTGCTTTTACATTTTGTAAAAAGGCTTGGAAGTCCACTGTTTCTGAATTCTGCTCACCGTATTTACGTACGTTTACTGCTTTATCTTCTACTTCTTTATCCCCTACAACAAGCATATAAGGAATTTTTTGCATTTGAGCCTCACGGATTTTATAGCCGATTTTCTCATCGCGAGAATCAAGTTCCACACGAATACCCGCCAGCTGAAGCTGTTCTTGCACTTCTTTTGCATACTCAAGGTGAACGGTAGGTGATACCGGAATCACTTGAACTTGTACAGGTGCTAACCACGTTGGGAAAGCTCCTTTGTATTCTTCGATTAAGAAAGCTACAAAACGTTCCATTGTTGACACCACGCCGCGGTGAATAACAACCGGTCGATGTTGTTTTCCGTCTTCTCCTACATACGTTAAATCAAATCGTTCAGGAAGTAAGAAATCCAATTGAACCGTAGATAGTGTCTCTTCTTTACCAAGCGCTGTTTTAACTTGAACGTCTAGTTTTGGACCGTAGAATGCCGCTTCGCCTTCAGCTTCATAATAATCAAGGTCAAGCTCATCCATTGCGTCTTTTAACATGCTTTGTGCTTTTTCCCACATTGCATCATCATCAAAGTATTTTTCTGTATCTGCAGGGTCACGGTAAGATAGACGGAATGAATAATTTTCAAATCCAAAATCTTTATAAACCGCTTCAACTAAGCGAACTACACGAATAAATTCTTCTTTGATTTGGTCGGGACGTACAAAGATATGCGCATCATTTAGCGTCATGCCTCGAACACGCTGAAGTCCTGATAATGCTCCTGACATTTCGTAGCGGTGCATCGTTCCAAGCTCAGCAATACGGATTGGAAGCTCACGATAGCTGTGAATACCTTGTTTGTAAACCATCATGTGATGAGGACAGTTCATCGGACGAAGAACCAGGTCTTCGTTATCCATTTCCATTGCAGGGAACATGTCATCTTGGTAGTGCTCCCAGTGACCAGACGTTTTGTAAAGTTCTACACTTCCGAGCACTGGAGTGTAAACGTGCTGATAACCAAGGCTTACTTCTTTATCTACGATATAACGCTCGATAATACGGCGGATCGTCGCACCTTTTGGAAGCCATAAAGGCAGACCTTGTCCTACTTTTTGAGAATTTGTAAATAAGTTTAGCTCTTTACCAAGTTTACGGTGATCACGTTCTTTTGCTTCTTCAAGAAGACGAAGATGCTCGTCTAAATCTGCTTTTGTAAAGAATGCTGTACCGTAAATACGCTGCAGCATTTGATTATCGCTGTCTCCGCGCCAATAAGCACCCGCCACGCTTAATAGTTTAAATTCTTTAATTTTGCCTGTTGACGGCACGTGCACACCTCGGCAAAGGTCAAAGAATTCGCCTTGTTGGTAAATCGTAACCTTTTCACCTGCTGGAATTGCATCGATCAATTCAAGCTTCAGTTCATCGCCAACTTCTTTAAAAAGTTGAATGGCTTCTTCACGAGAAACTTCTTTTCGTTCAATTTCAATATTTGAATTAACGATTTTTTTCATTTCTTTTTCAATTTTACCTAAATCTTCAGGAGTAATTGATTCTTCCATATCGATGTCATAGTAAAAACCGTTTTCGATAACCGGCCCTACACCTAGCTGTACTTTTGTATCTTTGTATAAACGTTTGATTGCTTGAGCCATTAAATGCGCTGTACTGTGACGCATAATTTCAAGCGCTTCAGGAGCATCTTGCGTAATGATTTCAAGACTGCCATCTTCTTCGATTGGCGTACGTAAATCCAGCAGCTCGCCGTTTACTTTGCCTGCTAATGCTTTTTTCTTTAATCCCGGGCTAATAGAAGCCGCAATATCTTCTGTTGATGATCCTTTTGGATACTCTTTAACAGCTCCATCAGGGAATGTCATTTTGATTACTTCTGACACAACTTTCCACTCCTTTAACATAACTGAATAAACTTTTTGTAAAAACAAAAAACTCGTCCCTTATCAAAAGGGACGAGTTGTGTATACACGCGGTACCACCCTTGTTTCCTCTTCGTATCTTGGATAACCCAAAGAACCCGAAGCGGCTCGAGGTTTTATAACGGAAATTCCGTCAGTAATTACTAGAGGCTCTGCTCGTTTACTACTGAAGTTTAGAGGTGGTAAGAATATATTCCGTGTTAGGAGATTTTCAGCCTGGATCTCCCTCTCTACAAACCGTAAATATACACTCATGTCCTCATCATAACTTGTAACATATAGCTGTTTTTCAATATGCATTTATTATATTCATTTTCAAAATAGAAATCAACCTTTCACGTTATATTTTGCTTTTGATCAAAAGGAAATTCATTTTTTTCGTATAACATGACTTTTTCTTGGAAGATATTTTGAATGGTATAAACAAAATCATGATCATGCTGGTCGCTATACAAATGAATAGCAGCTGGAGATAAACTTAGCAAAGGCGCGATAATAGTTGAGTCTATGTATAATGATTCTTGTTCAGATAAAAAGGCCTCTGCTAGAGCTGCACATTCACGTTCAGGAACATATCTACTGTGGTGGTCGTACAGTACAAACTTGTTTTTATTCAAGTGCATTACATACACGTTACCTGTAGATGACTGTCTTTCATTAGCTGCTTGACGCAGCTGATGAATAAGAATTTGATAGTCTTGTTCAAGCTTATATTCATCAATCGCCAGCTCAGCATAATAGCGCAGCCGCTCTTGATATTCTTTTAAACGGAATTGGAGAAAAGACTCAAAGGTGAATGTTACATTATGAATGAAGAAGTCTTGAAGAGCCTGGCGGATAAGTAATTCTCTTGGAAGAGAAAATGTTTTTTGCGGAATTTCGCCTCTCTCTCCTTCCATAATCCCCCCCATAATTTGAAGCAGCAAATCTTGCTCTTCCTCTTCTGAATAGAAAAATTGTTCTTTTAATATGTTTACCATCATCTTTTTTTCTTTCTTTTTTAAAATTACGTGCGTTAATACCGGTATCACCATGTCTTGTAAAATGGCCTCTCTATTGTATGTCTCATCAATGACTAAAAGCTGATTATTCACCAGCTTCAAGCACTGTGAACCATATGATAAAGCGCTTCGCTTCGCGCATAAAGACTCATATACAACGACTGCGTCTTCTACATATTTAAAGAATATTTTCATTCCTCATAGCCCCCCTTTGGACACGCTTTATTAATGTATATGGGGCAACATGCAAAAAAATGAGCAAGTCGTTACAAGAAATGTAAAACGACCTGCTCATCTATTTCGTTTATTCTCTCCATTCATTTCAACAGGAACGGCTAGAGACTTAATTCGTTCCATGACACGAGCGGCTTTGAGCTCTTCCTGCTCGCCTCTTTGGGTATAAGTCAAATGATGTTGAAGCTCTTTAAAATTTAAATTCGAGCTGAAAAATGTCGGCAAATTTTCGAGCATACGGAATTGTAAAATGGTTCCGAGCACATCGTCTCGCATCCAGCTCGTTACGGATTCAGCTCCGAGATCATCAAGCATAAGAACCGGTACTTTTTTGACATACTCTATTTTCTCATTGAAACTTTGATCTTGAAACGAACCTTTTAACTCACGCAAAAACTCAGGGACATACAGAATGGTAGATTTCACTTTCTTTTCGGCTAACGCATTGGCAATTGCTCCAAGAAAATATGTTTTCCCCACACCAAACGAACCATGTAAATATAAAGCTTTCATTTTCTTATTCGGCTCATATTCTCGCACAAAATCTCTTACTAGTTTAATGGCTTCAAATCTTCCCTGCTCAATTTCAATATCAGACATTGTTGCCTGTAAAATTTCTTTAGGCACGTACATACACTGAATAAAAGATTCTTGTTCTTTTCGCTCATCTTCTTGTACTTTTCTAGGACAGCGTTCATACTGCACATCAATATTACGGCCTTTTACAACCAACTGAGGGTGGTATCCTTTCACCATGTTGACACAGCTTTGCAGAGAAGGACACTTGTCACAGCATTTGCTTTGATCGATAAATTCATGCATCTTCATGAGACCTCGGTCGACCATTTGCTCATCTAACTCATGGCGATGCTCTTGCAAAAACGTTTTGACTTCGGGATTAGACAGGATACTGTTTCTTAATGCTTCTAAGCGTGCTTTAAAATCCTTTTTGTTCACTAACTGATTTAGTGAATCATTGATAGGCTTCATCTTTTTCACCTCATCTCTATCATACCTGCTTTTTATTCTTTATGCTTTTGTTTTAGCTCTTGATCTAACTGCTTGAGCTCTTCTTGTAGCTTTCGTTTTTCTTCTTCAAATCCGTCCACTTCTTTTGAAGGCTGCTTTTTCTCTTCTTTTTCTTCATCGCTCAGCCACTCTGGCACCATTTCTTTACGCACAATTTTTCGTCCAGCCGTTTTTTTATTTTGCTTTGCTTCGGTCCAATTCTGATATTCTTTCTGTTCATTTTTAGCTAAATTCATGGCATCTTGAACAGTTTGTACCTTTTTGCGCGCCCAGTGTCCAGCAATCTTCTCTACATAGCTCTTAGATAATTTCATATCGGACCTTAGCATAACATAGTAAATCAGAACATTTACTACCCCTGGTGAAAGCTTTTGATTAAACATCACTTCTTCAATCATTTGCAAATCTGCTTTTGACGGCTCTGCTCCCCCTGAAAACTCGATCAACAGCTGTCGAGGAGAGGTGACTTCAAGCTGTTGAATGAGCTGCTCTTCCTTCGTCTGAGGTTGCTTTTCCTGCATGGTACGAAGCATAGGCGGCTGAATTTGTTCGCTTAGATTGGGAAGCGCTTCTCCATTTTCAAATTGGTAAAAGGACTGTGCTGCTTTTCTAAGCAATTCAATATCAACTTGATCGTTCTCATTTAGCGAGTCGAGCACCACATTTTTCATTTGAAGAGGATCGATACCGTATAAAAAGGCTAGCTTTTCAATCGCTTGTTTTACTTTAGATGTAATGGACCTTTTTGAAATCATTGAATCTGTTAGACCTGCTAAAAATAAATCAAAATCAAAGGAATCCGGGCTCATCTCAATAGAAGCGCGTTTGGAGGAATCCACAAAGTCCGTTTGAGCATCAGGAGAAAATACATCCTTGCTTTCAGACTGAAAACTTGGAGCCAGCTCTGTTGCTTTAACTGATTTAAATACATCATTAAATGAATGCGTCACATCTTTGAACGATTGGTCATCGACGAGTGAATCAGAAAAATAATTTTTTACTTTTTGAAAGATAGATTTTCCGAGTCGGTTATATAAATATACATTTAACACGCCATCGTTAAAAAACTGATGGGGCGTCAGAGGAGGAATGAGCTCATAAATGAACACACGAACATCATCTTCTTCCTTAATATATGTTTTTAACAAACCAATGCCTTCTAATTTTAACCGCTCATGGTAAATAGCTTTCAAATTAATTTGCATCATTGACATTAGATGATGATGCGTAGACTCTTTCCCCCATAAACGATCTTGTTCCAGCTCGCTCCATAACGTCATATACAGACCAAAGCACGTTGTACCCACCAACGGCTGATAGAGCATGGTTAAAATCTTTCGGTCGTATTCCTGCAGTATGCCGTTCGAACGAACAACATAACGATCGACCGGTATCATTTCTTTCCAATGTTGTTCTTTCATGTCGTTCCCTACCTACTTTTAAAGTAATAGAAATGACAAAAAAAGAGCCTAAAGAATACTTCAATAGCTCTTTTACAGTCGTTCCTTCTTAATTAAATCTTTTAATTCATCAATAAATACATTGATGTCTTTAAATTGTCGGTATACAGAAGCAAATCGAACATAAGAGACTTCATCGATAGCAGCTAATCGCTCCATCACCATTTCTCCTACCACATCTGACTGCACCTCTGATGTACCCTGACTGCGCAGCTCTGTTTCAATATCGTGTACGGTATCTTCTAATTGTTTTAAGCTTACTTGGCGTTTTTCGCACGCCTTGATTAACCCTCGAAGGATTTTGTCTTTGCTGAACTCTTCTCTCGCTCCATCTTTTTTTACAACAATTAACGGAAGTTCTTCTACTTTCTCAAAAGTTGTAAAACGATAGTGACACTCTTCGCATTCACGTCTTCTACGAATAGAGCGGCCTTCTTCTACAGGGCGCGAGTCCAGCACTCTCGTTCCATTGTAATGACAGGATGGGCACTTCATATTCTCAGCTCCAATAATAAACCTTGTTTTTCTTTTTGTTTTCTCTTATATAAGTTAATTTCCATCTATGTTAGTCGGCTATTTACCATTTATTATGATTTTTATCATCATTTCCTTTAACAAACACGATGCTGTATTAAAGGATTTGCTTTATTCCATCTTATAGAAAACAAGGCTTGAATACAAGTAAAGGAAAAGGAATTTCCCCATTTTATTTCCTGAAATTCAAAAATGATAAGGAACTTACGAAGAAAGAGGAATAAGTTTTTGATCAAAGCTCTTATAAAGCGTACGTACAAGTTCTTTACTAAAACCAAAATCAACCGGCACCACTTTTGATTCTGTTGTAGCAGAAAAATCGATAGCGGTTTCAAGAGGACGTACGTTAATAATGGTAATCACAACAAAAGCTTTTCTTCCTTTTACAACGTTTAAGCTAATCTCTCCTCGCTCTTCATATGCAGCAAGTATCTCTATCCCTTGCATGTGCTTCAACATTTCATGAACTTGCTTAAATGCATTCCCGGCCGTTGTTTTGTAATAATGCGTTTTTAGAGTCGGATCTGAATGGTGATCGCTTGTTTCTACATGATTAGAAAATAAAGATTTAACTGCTTGTACTACCCCCATGTTCTTATCCCCTTTGTGTTTGCGTATTAAAAATTTATATACCAAAAAGAGGTGTGTAATACACCTCTTAACTTACGTAATCAATCGACACTATTAAAGTGCATTCGCTTTAGTTTGTTTTACCTGAACAGGACCCATTCCACGTGGTAATTCAATTGTTTCACGTGTCTGTGCACTTAGAGCATCTGCAATATAATCTGCTGCGATTGTAGGATCTAAATGACCACAAGTATAAACATCGATACTTGCATAACCATGCTCTGGGAAGCTGTGAATCGTTAAATGTGATTCTGAAATAATAACAACGCCACTTACACCTTGAGGTGCAAATTTATGGAACGCTACTTCGCGAACTTCCGCACCAGATTTTAAAGCTGCATCAACAAACGTTTTTTCAATATAATCAATATCATTTAACTTATCGAAATCGCATCCCCATAATTCTGAGATGACATGACGACCCATTGTTTCCATAATGATATTTCCCCCTTTAACAATTTTTAATCGTTAAACATGAAGTTCTTTCGCCATATAGCATGTTAACTACCACGGGGGAAAGTTAGTCCAAAGAGGTCCTAACCCTTTAAGTAGCCACATCACCGAAAGGTACACAAGAAGTTCACGAAACATAGTATACTTTGTTTACATTTATTTTGCAATACGTGTTTTGATTTTATTAAAGATTGTTCTTGCAGATAGACCTATACAAATTACCCCTGTATTCTCGTGAGACAGTGTGTAAAAGCTGCTAAACGACTATTAATTTTTTATTAAAATTGAGGAAAATAAACACTCCTTTGCATGCTTATCTTATTGCTTTTCCCTATTCTTTTGAATAAAAACAAAAAAAAACAGGGCGACAGCTCCCTGTTTTTTTAAAAGCAATCAATAGCTTTCTTAGCTTACTCTTATTTTTGATCCATTACGCATTTCTGCAGCAATATATCTTACCAAATCGACTACGCGCTGCGAGTAGCCCCACTCGTTATCGTACCAAGCTAACACTTTAATTTTATGATCTTCCATTACGATCGTGGATAGTCCATCTACAATAGCTGAATGAGGATTTGTATTAAAGTCAATTGATACGAGTGGTTCCATTGTTAAATTTAAAATATTCTTTAATGGTCCTTCAGCAGCTTTAATAAACGCTAAATTAACATCTTCCATCGTCACAGGTTTCCTTACATCCACAACTAAATCGACAAGCGATACGTTCGGCGTTGGCACACGAAGCGCCATCCCATGAAGTTTTCCTTTTAAATGAGGAAGAACTAATGAAAGTGCCTTGGCTGCTCCAGTGGTTGTAGGAATAATTGATTGAGCACACGCACGAGCTCTTCGCAAATCTTTATGCGGATTATCGATATTCTTTTGATCATTTGTATATGCATGAACGGTCGTCATTAAACCGTTTTCAATTGTGAACGCTTCGTCTAGTACCTTGACAACTGGAGCTAGACAATTTGTCGTACAAGAGGCATTGGAAATAATGTTATGCTGATTCACATCAAACTCTCGTTCATTTACGCCCATCACAATGGTGATATCTTCTTGTTTACCCGGTGCCGTTAAGACAACTTTTTTCGCACCTGCTTCAATATGTAACTGCGCTTTTTCTCTTGAATTAAATTTTCCCGTTGCTTCAACAACTAGATCAATCCCAAGCTCTTTCCAAGGCAAATTCAGCGGATCACGTGAATTTAATAGCTGAATTCTTTTACCGTTAACAATTAGCGCATCATCATCACATTTGACATCTCCATTAAATGCTCCGTGGATAGAGTCATATTTGATTAAATGTGCTAACGTTTCTGCTGGATAAGATGCATTTATTGCAATAATATCTAAATTCTCCTCTATAATCGCTGTGCGAAACACCATTCTTCCTATTCTCCCAAAACCATTAATGGCAATACGTGCTTTCATGGCTATACCCCTCTCTATATGTGTTATACTATTTAACTTTTTATATTGAATAGTATAACATAAATATTTAAAAAGTGAATAATATTAATTTTTTTTAATAAATTATTTTAATTAAGTTTTACTATATGTATATAGCGAGAACAGATATTTAACACATTCTTTTTTAGAAGCCCTTAAATATTCCCAATAAAAAAAGAGTGAATGCAATCATTCACTCTTTAATCTAGCCATAGGGCTAATATACTTAAAAGCTGTTGTTTTGTTTCTTCCACAGGACCGTTGTTATTGATCACCGCATCGGCTAAGGCTACTTTTTGAATCAAAGGCAGCTGTGCATGGATACGCGCATAAGCATCCTCCACCGAGAGGTTATTACGCGACTTTAACCTTTCTAGCTGCACAGACTCATCGACATATACAACCACTACTTTATCGACTAAATGTGTCAAATCGCTTTCAAACAGCAGCGGAATATCTAATACAACGGCTTCGTAACCTTCCTCTATATAGCTTTCCTTTTGAGAAAGCATTTCTTTTCTTACGGCAGGATGTACAATTGCATTCAACTTTTTACGTTCTTCCTCTTGATAAAACACAATTTCCCCTAAAGCCGCTCGATTGATCTCCGCGTTCTCGTGAAGAATAGAACGGCCGAACGTCTCGACAATTTGTTTGTATGCTTCTTTTCCTGGTTCTACGACTTCTTTTGCAATGTGATCAGCGTCGATTACTGGAATATTGATATCTCGTAGCATTCCGGTTACCGTACTTTTCCCGCTTGCAATTCCGCCTGTTAATCCAATTACAATTGACATCGGCCTCTCCTTTATCTCTTTATTTAAAATCTAAAAATACCTAAAATAATGAGCAGAACTCCTGGTACAAATGAGAACATTTTCATCCATGATAAACGTGAAAAAACCTTGCCAAATTGTATGCCCGCACTTAAAAAAAGAGAACTCATAAGAGCTACAGCAATTGCTAGAGCATACGGCGAATAACCTAATAAAGCCGCTCCAAACCCCGCTCCAAATGCATCAAGAGATAATGCAATTCCAAGTATAAATGCTTCAATACCATTGATGGAACCTGAATTATCTAAATCTGCTGCAATTGGCTTTTTTAATACGTTAATGACTAGGCCAATTGACTTAATTTCAATTTTTACTAATGTTTTTTCTTCTTTCACTCGAGGTGAATCTGCCGGACAAAAAAACTGGTATAAAATCCACATCCCAAGCAGAACAAGAATACCTCCGCCTACTTTATTTAGTACATCCACTGAAAATAGATGCGTAAGTACTTTTCCTAAAAACATAGAAAACATTAAAGAAAATGCTGAGCAACATGAAATGATAAAAATGGATTTCAGCGGGATTTTCACCTTTCGAAGTCCGTATGTCAGGCCAACGCTAAAGCTGTCAAGACTTACGGCAAAAGCAAGAATAAGTAAAGAAAATGTTATCATGATGAGAGGACTCCTTTCCTTTCTGTCTATACGTAGTATATGAAAGGAGCCCATCCATTGTTATTTTTTAGCCGGCTGACAATTTGGGCAGATATGTGTTCCTCTACCGCCTACAACAAATTTTTCAATTGGGGTACCGCACATTTTACAGGATTCGCCTTTTCTTCCGTACACATAAAGCTGCTGCTGAAACATGCCTATTTGTCCCTGTGTATTTACATATGTGCGAATTGTGCTGCCTCCTTGTTTCACAGCTTCTTGAAGAGTCGCTACAATTTCTTTGTACAATTTTTCATACTCTTCGTCTGTTAATTGGCTGGCCACTCGTTCAGGATGAATCCCTGCGCGAAACAGTGCTTCATCTACATAAATATTTCCAAGCCCAACCACGACATTTTGATCGAGTAAAACCGGCTTGATTTTTCGAGAGGTTTTTCCGATTCTCATTTTTAATTGACTAGGATTAAATGTTTCGTCAAACGGTTCAGGTCCAAGGCCAATAAGAGGAGGAAACAGATCTTCCTCTCCCTTTTTAAATAAGTGCATAGTGCCAAATTTCCTTACATCCCGGTATCGCAATTCCGTTCCATCCGTGAAGTGAAAAAAGACGTGTACATGCTTATCTGGTTCTTCTGCATTCTCATGGAGAGCATATTTACCTTCCATACGCAAATGAGAAACCATCGTATAATCATCGAGCACAATTTTCAAAAATTTACCTCTTCGTTCAACATCTCGAATGGTTTGTCCAACAAGCGCATCGCAAAACTGTTCAACTTGTTCAGGGCGTTTGATAATATTAGGCCATTTAACTGTTACACGCTCAATGGTCTTTCCACTGGCTAATTCAATTAACGTACGTCTGACGGTTTCAACTTCTGGTAATTCTGGCACGTTTGTCACATCCTTTTCCACTACTTTGCTTCGTACCAAGTCTTTCCGTAAGAATAATCTACTTTCAATGGAACTTCTAGCTCTAAAGCGTTCTCCATTACTTCTGGTACGATTTTCTCTAAAATTTTAATTTCTTCTTCTGGGGCTTCAAAAATCAGCTCATCGTGTACTTGAAGCAGCAGCTTAGCCTGAAGGTTTTCATCTTTTAGGCGCTTATCCATTTCAATCATTGCTTTTTTTATAATATCAGCTGCCGTCCCTTGGATAGGCGTATTCATAGCCGTACGCTCAGCGAAGCTGCGGAGGTTAAAGTTTCGGCTCGTGATTTCAGGCAAGTAACGTCGGCGGTGCAAGAGCGTTGTTACATATCCCTTTTCTTTTGCATCTCGTACAATCGTATCCATATACTCCTGTACACCAGGGAAGCTTTTTAAATAGCGTTCAATAAAAGTAGCCGCTGCTTTTCTTGTAATTCCTAAACTTTGCGATAAACCGTAATCACTGATGCCATAGACGATTCCAAAGTTAACTGCTTTAGCCTGACGGCGCATATTCGACGTTACTTCTTCTCTTTCGACGTGGAACACATCCATCGCTGTTTTCGTATGGATATCTAAGTCATGCTTAAACGCATCGATTAGCTTTTCATCATCTGCAATATGAGCCAGTACGCGCAGCTCAATTTGTGAATAATCCGCCGCAAATATTAACCAATCAGGCTGTGAAGGCACAAACGCACCTCTTATTTTTTTGCCTTCTTCAAGACGAATCGGGATGTTTTGCAAGTTAGGATCTACTGAGCTTAGCCTTCCCGTTTGAGTTAATGTTTGATTAAAGCGGGTATGAACTTTTCCATCGCTTTCATGAATAACCTTTTTTAATCCTTCAATATACGTAGACTGTAATTTTCCTAGCTGACGGTATTGTAAAATCTCTGGGATAATATCATGGGTACTAGCTAATTGCTCTAATACATCAGCTGATGTGGAATAGCCTGTTTTTGTTTTCTTTATGACTGGAAGCTGCATTTTTTCAAAAAGAACAACTCCTAGCTGCTTTGGCGAATTAATATTGAATTCTTGTCCAGCGTATTCGTAGATTTTCGCTTCAATTTTTTCAAGCTGTTCTCGAAGATCTTCGCCCATTTCATCCAAACGCGCGCGGTCAATTTTCACCCCTTGATATTCCATATCAGCAAGGACAATGGCAAGAGGCATTTCAAGCTTCTCAAACAGCTCAAACTGTTCATTTTCTACCAATTCTTTTTCTAGCACTTCTTTTAAATAAGCTACGGCGGCTGCTTTTCTTATAACATGCTCAGCTAGCTGATCAGCTTCTGCAATACTTCGCTTAGCTCCTTTTCCATACACAGCTTCATCTGATTGCACTTGATGGTATCCTTTTAATTTTGCAATTGTCGCTAGGTCATCATTTGCCTCAGCAGGATTCAAGATGTAAGAAGCAATCATTACATCATGTTCAATTCCTTTAATTTCATGCCCCGCCCATTTTAACGATACAATCGTACGTTTCCCATTAAACACCGTCTTTTTTACACGTCCATCTTCTAACCATGCTTTAAATTTAGAAGATGAAAGAGCTGTATCTTTATCAATAAAATAGTGGCCATTTTTGTTGCTGATTCCAAAACCGAGCAGCTGATTGTGATGGTAGTTTTCTTCATACCCTTCTACGATCAGAGCTGCTTCGCTTGTTAACATATCATCGTGAACTTCCTGCGCTACTTCAAACGTTAGTTCTTCAAAATCTGCTTCCTCTTCTGCTGATTCACCAAATTTAGCAAGCAAAGAATTAAACCCAAGCTCTTTAAATAATGAGATGACCTTTGAAGATTCAAACCCGTCATACTTTGCATCTTCTACAGATACTTCAAGAGGTGCTTCGCAATAAATAGTTGCAAGCTTTTTACTCATGATAGCTGATTCACGATTATCTTCTAGCTTTTCTTTTAATTTTTTACCGCTGACTTGATCGATAGATTTTAATACATTTTCAACCGTTTCGAACTCTTTTAATAACTTTAAGGCTGTTTTTTCGCCGACTCCGGGCACGCCTGGGATATTATCTGAGCTGTCCCCCATAAGGCCTTTCATATCAATAATTTGTGCAGCCGTAATACCATACTTCTCATCAATGGCTGCAGGCGTATAGGAATCGACATCCGTAATTCCTTTTCTCGTAATATCTACGGTTACATGTTCTGACACAAGCTGAAGTAAATCTTTATCACCAGAAATGACTTTTACGGCCATTCCTTTTTGTTCAGCTTGTTTTGAAAGCGTACCAATAATATCATCTGCTTCATAATCAGGCAGTTCATAGCGCTTAATCCCATATGCATCTAATAACTCACGAATAAAGGGAAACTGCTCTGAAAGTTCAGGAGGCGTCTTTTGTCTTCCTCCTTTGTATTCTGTAAATGTTTTGTGGCGAAACGTTGTTTTCCCTGCATCAAATGCCACAAGTAAATGTGTCGGCTTCTCTTCCTCTAAGATACGTGTCAGCATTGTAGTAAAGCCATATATGGCATTTGTATGTATTCCTTTATCATTGTTTAAAAGCGGCAAAGCAAAAAATGCACGGTAGGCAATACTATTCCCGTCAATTAATACTAGTTTTTGTGTCATTCATGTTCCTCCATTTCGCTCTCTTCTTATCTTACCTTTATTTTAGCAAACAATAAGCTTTAAGGACAAAAAGTAATCTTGAGTTCAACGTTTTATTTTCATGTGGTGATAAGATCTGTACATCATAAAATAAAAACACCGCCTAGTTATTTTAGGCGGTGTAACATGTGAATGGATAGAAATTGTCAAAAAGAATCGGCGAAAATAGCACGGTTAAAGCTATTTTCGCCTTACACATTGGCTCCTTGGATGAAGGGGTTTCCATGAAAAATTGTATCAATTAATTATTAAGCTACATTAAATAAATTGTAAAAGGAACGTAAACATTTTACATCTGCGGCAAATACTTGTGCAGCTTCACCGAAAAAGTTGTCCCTTTATTGACTTCACTTTTCACTTCAATTTCCCCTTTATGAGCTTCAACAAGATGTTTAACAATTGCTAATCCAAGACCTGTTCCTCCGGAATTACGGCTTCTTGCCTTATCTACTCGGTAAAAGCGCTCAAAAATACGTGAAATTTCATCAGAATCAATACCGATACCTGTATCTTGAACATGAACCGTAATCGTTTCTTCTTCCTCTTCAAGCGAAACGTGAACAGTTCCTCCAGGCATTGTATACATGAGCGCATTGCCGATTAAGTTAACAAACACTTGCATAAGGCGCTGACTGTCACCATCAATCCACGCTTCTTCTGGAAGCGTATCTAACGTTAGCGTGATTTCTTTTTCAGTTGCTCGGTTTGATAGCACGGTCGTCACTTCGTAAAGAAGCGTATTCAAATCTACTGAATGAATGCTTAGTTTAAAGCCTTGCTGTTCAACTTTAGACAAATCTAAAAGATCTTGAATCAAGCTCTCCATGCGCTGACTTTCCGTTAAAATGATCGATAGAAACTGCTGGCGCAGCTGTGGATCTTCCATGGCACCGTCTAACAATGTCTCACTAAACCCTTTTATAGACGTAATAGGAGTTTTTAGTTCATGAGACACATTCGCTACAAAGTCACGGCGAACTTGTTCTAGTTTTTTTAGCTCGGTAATATCATGAAAAACAAGCACAATCCCTTTCCATTCATCGTTTAAGCCAATAATCGGCGCTCCGTAAACATCAAAATATCTTCGTTCAATATTTAAAGACAGGACCACTTGTTTTCGAACCTTTACTTCCGTCATAAATATTTTTTCCACAAGCTTAATGATTTCTCTATGCTCAAATACCTCGTAATACAAATGATAAAGGAAGTCATCCGGATGTATATGAAACTGCTCTTTATAAGCTCGATTCACTAAGTTTATATAGCCTCGACTATCAATAAGAAGCATGCCGCTTCCCATATTTTCAATTAGCGTGCGCAGCCTGTCCTGCTGCATTTCTTGATTAGTGATAGACTCTTGCAGATTACGAGCAAGTGCGTTAATAGACTGACTCAGCATCCCTGTTTCATCTACATAATCTTCATATGTACGAGCTTTATAATTCCCTTTTGCAAGTTCCATAGCCACTTTGGTTGCCGATTCAATAGGACGGGTATAGCGTCCCATAATCTTTACACCTAAAAGTAAAATCACAATCAAAGCTAGACCTAAGCTTCCAATAAGAAGGCCCCAAATTTGCTGATTTACCTGTTTTAATGAATCAAACGATGTACTCAGCACAACAAATCCCTCTTGCTTACCTTCTATAATCAGCGGGATACCATAGTAATATAAGTCATAATCTTCTTTAATTTGATCAAAGCTTTTTTTACTGTTTAACTGCTTTTTTAATACTTGTTGGATTACGATACTTTTTTCGATTCTTTGCTGCTTGCTGCCTGGATTTGAGTCAACTAATATTTTTCCGTCTTTTTGAACGATAGTCGTTCGTACACTTAACGAATGGCTGATTTGATCAACTTTAGATTTTAAAGCAGGACTTGTGATACCTTCTTCGCTAATGTACATTTCTACAAGCTTTGCCTCTTTTTCCATTCGCTCTTGAAACGTCTGAAAATAAAAGTTTTTAAACAACTGTCCCAGCAGCAGGCCAAGACCTACTAATACAATAATAATAAGTACTAATAGAGCCAAAAGTAGCCTTGAACGAAATTTATTCATCTACCTTTGGTTCCTCCAGCTTATATCCTAATCCTCTAATCGTTTTTATATAAACAGGTTTTCGCGTATTGTGCTCAATTTTCTCACGCAAATGGCTGATGTGAACATCTACAATTCGCGTATCTCCGGCAAAATCATAATTCCACACTGCACTTAGCAGCTGATCACGAGTTAATACCCGTCCTTTGTATTTTGCCAAATATAATAATAACTCAAATTCTTTCGGAGTAAGCTCAAGCTGCTCTTGATTAAAGTAGGCCTCATAATGATCTGGAAGAATTTTTAAATCACCGATCATGATGCGCTCGCCATCTTCCTCTTGTTCATTTTCCTGAGCAATGATTTGTGTTCTGCGTAAAATGGCTTTTACACGCGCTACTACTTCTCGAGGGCTAAATGGTTTCGTCATGTAGTCATCTGCGCCAAGCTCTAGCCCTAATACTTTGTCGAACTCATCGTCTTTTGCAGTTAACATTAAAATAGGCGTCATCACTTTTTGCTGACGAAGCTTTTTACAAACTTCAATTCCATCCATCTTAGGAAGCATCAAGTCTAACACAATTAAATCCGGTTTTCCTTCTAGTGCCTTGTTGTATCCTTCTTCCCCGTCTTCAGCTGTTTCTACTGTAAAGCCAGCTTGCTGTAAATTATATTGTAATAATGTTGAAATTGATTGTTCATCATCTACGACTAATAATTTCTTACTCATATTAACGATATAAGCCTCCATCTAGTTAAATTAAACCGCAGCTTCATCCAAATGATATTATTTTCTATTTATCTTCTCTTATCATACAATGTTTTAGCCTCGTTCTCCAATACATTTCAACATTTTCAGAAAATATGACCAAACAGTTTCTTCTATATTTATAAATATTTAAGGTGTTTTAAAAATTTTCAAAGTCGTGTGTCTCTACTGATGGAAGTCTAAACGGCGGATAAACAAGAAACCGCGCCGTTACTACTTTCTCTTTTTGCTCATTGACCGCTTCCACCTCAATCGTAACAGTTCTAGAAGAAACATCTACCTCTGTCACTTCAAATAAAAATTCAATCGTGCTATAATGATGAATCTTTTTGGGGAAGGCTACCGTATGTTCTGCAACGTGGCTTCCAGGTCCAGGCAAATACTTTGAAATGGCTGCTGTCATAATACCGGTAATCATAATACTTGGCACAATAGGTTTTTTAAAAGGGGTCTGAGATGCGTAATCATGCTGAATGTATAAAGGGTTAGAATCATTTGTCAGCCCTAAGTACAATAAGATGTCTTTATCTTCAATTCGTTCCGTTAGCGTTAATTTTTCTCCAACTTTTATATCTTCAATACTTCGGCCTATTTTTTGTTTTTTACCTAATACCATCATCATTCCACCTTTTGTATAAAGTAATAGCTTTTCTTTATATACAAGAAAAATTCGAGGTTTCCCTCGAATTTTCCTTGTGACTATTGTTTGAATATTGATAAAAACCTATACTCAAACCTATTTTATTGTATTAAGCTAATACACCCATGACAGTTTTAACTGATTTTGCTGATTGATCTAAAGAAGCTTTTTCAGACTCAGTCAGTTCTAATTCAATTACCTGCTCAATTCCTGCAGCTCCTAATACGGTTGGAACACCTAAGTAGATCCCGTTATAACCATATTCACCCTCTAGGTAAGCAATCGCTGGTAAAATACGACGCTGATCTTTTAAGATCGCTTCTGTCATTTCCACTAAGGAAGCAGCAGGCGCGTAGTATGCACTTCCGTTACCTAATAAGTTAACGATCTCGCCGCCGCCTTTGCGTGTTCTTTCAACAATTGCTTCAAGACGCGCTTTTGGAATAAGCGTTTCAAGAGGAATACCGCCAGCATATGAGTAGCGTACAAGAGGCACCATATCGTCGCCATGTCCACCAAGTACAAAACCTGTGATATCTTTTACTGAAATGTTTAACTCCTGCGCTACGAACGTACGGAAACGTGCAGAATCTAATACGCCTGATTGACCGATTACGCGGTTTTTAGGAAAACCAGATTCTTTAAATACTGTATACGTCATAGCATCTACCGGGTTTGTTAACACTATAATGTGACAGTTTGGCGAGTATTTAACAACTTCTTGAGTAACAGACTTCATGATTTTTTGGTTCGTTGTTACTAAATCATCGCGACTCATACCTGGCTTGCGCGCGATACCAGCTGTAATAATGACAATGTCAGAATCAGCTGTGTCTTCGTAGTTGGCTGTTCCTGTAATGTTAGCGTCAAATCCTTGTACAGGACTTGCTTCTAACATATCCAGCGCTTTACCTTTAGCTGGATTTTCTAATTGCGGAATATCAACTAATACAACATCAGCTAACTCTTTTTGACCAATTAAAAAAGCAGTTGTAGCTCCCGTAAAGCCTGCTCCGATAACAGATACTTTTTTACGCATATTTGCCATTATAATTCCTCCCCTAAATGAATAGCTATTAAACTGTTACTTGTTTTCCTA
This sequence comes from Priestia sp. VA7, assembly GCF_055710015.1. NCBI lineage: Bacteria > Bacillati > Bacillota > Bacilli > Caryophanales > Bacillaceae > Priestia > Priestia sp. VA7. Next base: position 136,830 of record NZ_JBVQPN010000001.1, on the reverse strand, counting down.
GATTGCTAATTAATTCATCAGCGAACTCTGAACACTTCACTTCTGTTGCACCATCCATTAAACGTGCGAAATCATATGTTACTACTTTTGAAGCAATTGTTTTTTCCATTGATTTCATAATTAAATCCGCTGCTTCGTTCCAGCCAAGGTGTTCAAGCATTAACACACCTGATAATAATACAGAAGATGGGTTTACTTTATCTAAACCAGCATATTTAGGTGCTGTACCGTGAGTTGCTTCAAAGATAGCATGTCCAGTTTCATAGTTGATGTTTGCTCCTGGAGCAATTCCGATACCACCAACTTGTGCTGCTAATGCATCTGAAATGTAATCTCCATTTAAATTCATTGTTGCTACTACATCGAATTCACGTGGACGAGTTAAAATTTGTTGTAAGAAGATATCTGCAATTGAATCTTTCACAATAATTTTCCCTGCTGCTTCCGCTTCTGCTTGAGCTTTGTTTGCAGCCTGTGCACCTTCTTTTTCAACGATACGGTCATATTGAGCCCAAGTAAATACTTTATCGCCGAATTCTTTTTCAGCTAGCTCATAGCCCCAATTTTTAAATGCGCCTTCTGTATATTTCATAATGTTACCTTTGTGTACAAGCGTAACAGACTTGCGGCCTTGTTCAATTGCATAGTTGATTGCTGCACGCACAAGACGCTCTGTTCCTTCAGAAGAAATAGGCTTAATACCTAATCCAGAAGTTTCAGGGAAACGGATTTTATTTACGCCTAATTCCGTTTGTAGGAATGAAACAAGCTTTTGTACTTCTTCAGAACCCTTCGCATATTCAATACCAGCATAAATATCTTCGGTATTTTCACGGAAGATAACCATATCTGTATCTTCAGGGCGCTTAATTGGAGAAGGTACGCCGTCAAAGTAGCGAACAGGACGTAAGCATGTGAATAAGTCTAATTCTTGACGCAATGCCACGTTTAGAGAACGAATTCCACCGCCTACTGGTGTTGTTAATGGTCCTTTGATTGCAATTATGTATTCGCGAATTGCATCTAACGTTTCTTCCGGTAACCATTCTCCAGTTTGATTAAATGCTTTTTCACCTGCTAATACTTCTTTCCAAACGATTTCTTTTTCACCATTGTATGCTTTTGCAACCGCTGCTTCTAATACGCGAGAAGCTGCTGCCCAGATATCCGGGCCAATTCCGTCACCTTCGATAAATGGAATAATTGGGTTATTTGGTACGTTTAACACGCCGTTTGCTACAGAAATTTGTTCACCTTTTGTCATGAGAATGACCTCCCTAAAAAATTTGTCTACTTTCACTTATGGAAAAGTGCTCAACGAACGTGAGCACCTTCGTCACATTGTTTAGCTGCGCTCTTCAAGCGGAATGTACGTTTGTTTTCCAGGACCGATATAATCAGCTCTTGGACGAATCAAACGATTGTTTGAATACTGCTCTAAAATGTGAGCAATCCATCCTGATACGCGGCTTACGGCAAAGATCGGAGTAAATAGATCGTGATCAATCCCTAAGCTGTGGTATACAGAAGCTGAATAGAAATCAACGTTTGGCGGAAGTTTTTTCTCGCCTGTTACGATCTCTTCAATTTTCACTGACATATCGTATAGCGTTGTATCTCCTGCTTGTTTGGTAAGTTTTTCAGACATTTCTTTCAAGTGCTTGGCACGAGGATCACCCTGCTGATACACACGATGTCCAAATCCCATAATCTTTTCTTTTTTCGCGAGCTTTTCGCGAATATAAGGTTCCGCGTTTTCAACTGTTTGAATGTCAGACAACATTTTCATAACAGCTTCATTCGCTCCCCCGTGAAGAGGACCCTTTAACGCTCCAATAGCGGCTGTAATTCCTGAATAAATATCGGATAACGTTGCCACACAGACACGAGCTGTAAAAGTTGAAGCATTTAGCTCATGATCAGCATGTAAGACAAGTGCTTTATCAAATGCCTCTACTTGGATATCAGTTGGCTCTTCGCCGGTTAACATATATAAAAAGTTAGCGGCAATGCTATAGTTTTCGTTTGGTTCAATTGGCTCTAATCCGTTACGGACTCTTGAAAAAGCCGTTACCACCGTTGGTAATTGTGCTTGCAAACGAACAGCTTTGCGATAATTTGCTTCTTCATCCATTAAATCAGCTTCAGGATCGTACAACCCCAATAATGATACGACTGTTCTTAAAGCTGCCATTGGATGAACATCTTTAATTGGATAAGTTTTGAAATGCTCTAAGACTTCTTGGGGTAATTTAGCGTTTTCTGCTAGTAATCTAGAAAACACAGATAATTCTTCTTTGTTAGGTAATTTTCCGTGCCATAGTAAATACACCACTTCTTCAAATGTTGCATAATTCGCTAAATCATCAATATTGTAGCCTTGATATGTTAAAGTGTCATCAATAATTGAACTTACTGCTGACGTTGTAGCGACTACCCCTTCTAGACCTCGAGTTGCTGTCATAAATCTCCACTCCTTTACAGAAAAAATTCCCCATACCTTTCTGTGTAAAACGTGAAAAACAAAATTGAGCCTCTGCTCAACTAGACATTAAATGATATACGAAGCGCCTCTTTTGAATATATATCTTGGAAGAACATTCCTTCACCCCACGTAAAGAAAATGCTTACATTTCCATTTGTTTCAATAACACACAAAATCAAAACATCTGCATGTGTCATTGCTTTGTTACAGCCCTATAGGTAAAACATACAATTGTATGTAAAAAGATGCGGCCTCAAAATATATTATAAACAATTATCTGACTTTTGTGAATCAAAAGAGAGAAGAAATTTTAAAAAAATTATTATTATACAAAAATTTCTACGAAAAAAGTTCGGTTAATTTCATAAATAAATAAGCGATTCCAGCACCGATTAACGGACCTACTGCTACCCCTTGAAACAGCGCCACAGCAAGAATTGTGCCAAAAACTAAAGCGGTCGTAATATGCGGATCATCTTCCAAGAGTGTAAGTCCATATTTAGCAATAATTGCTACAGCAATTCCGGCTCCTAGAGCAATCCAGGCATACGAAGATTTCACAGCTTCTCCTAATTGTTTGAACCCTATGTCTCCTGTTGCAATTGGCACAAGAACGGCAATTGTAATAACCGTTACTCCAATATTAATTCCTTTTGATTGTAGAAACGGAAAAACCTTACCGTCTAACCCGATTAATTTTAAAATAAGTAAAAATGCAACTGCAATGATTAATGATTGATTTTTAGCCACTAATCCAATTACGAGTAAAACAGCTAAAAAAAGCATGGGTTGTGAGAACATTTTACTCATCCTTTCTTTTTTTATTGTGATAAATCTAAAGCGTATTACGTAAATATTTTATGAGTAGCTTTTTCTTTTGTTGACTATCGTTTACAAGGAGGCCTCTATTTATTGTGTACAAGCTTCATTTACATCGACTATTTCGCTTAGCTTGTGTGTTGGTAATTATTGCAGCATCTATATTTCTTAGTTATTATGTCTCTTCTCTCATATATCCATTTATTATCGCCTGCTGCATCGCTTTTTTTATAAATCCTATGGTTAATCTATTTGAATTGAAGCTGCGTTTACCTCGCTACTTAGCTGTTTTACTGTCAATGGTTCTTATCTTCTCTCTTTTGGCCGGACTTATTACCTTACTTATCACAGAAATCATTGCAGGAAGTACGTATTTAGCGAAAGTTGTTCCCACAAATTTCAAAGAAGTGGTCATATTTATTGAAAATATTGCTACAGAACAAATACTTCCGTTTTATGAACGCATTACTTCTATGTTTAATAACTTAAATACTGGTCAGCAAGCAACTATTTTATCGAACATTAAAGGGGTAGGCAACCATATCGCTCAAACGGTGGGCGATTTTCTGCAAAATGTATTGCAAAGCATCCCAGTACTTTTATCCGTATTGCCTAATGCAGCTACTGTGATTATTTTTTCATTGCTGGCTACTTTTTTTATTAGTAAAGATTGGTACAAGCTGATGGCTAAAAGCAGCGTGTTTATTCCTAAAAAAGTAAGAGAAAATGGACAGACAGTTGTTCTGGAGCTTAAAAATGCACTGTTTGGATTTATTAAAGCTCAGCTTACGCTTATTTCGATTACCACAATCATCGTTCTTTTTGGTTTACTTGTTCTTAGGGTTGATTATGCTATTACAGTCGCTTTATTGATTGGCCTAGTAGATATTCTTCCTTACCTCGGAACAGGACTGGTTTTTGTTCCTTGGATGATTTATGCCTTTGCCACAGATAACGTGTCATTTGCTGTAGGGCTTTCGGTACTATATGCTGTAGTACTTGTGCAGCGACAAATTATGGAACCAAAAATTTTGTCATCAAGTATTGGTCTTGATCCTCTCGCTACATTAATTTCTTTATTTGTAGGATATCAATTGATTGGATTTTTCGGATTAATAGCTGGCCCTGTGATTCTTGTTATTCTAAAAACACTTCATACAACGGGGGTTTTTAAAGAAACGTGGGAATTTATTATAGGAAAATGAAAAAGTGTGTGAAAGAAGCTTCTTTCACACACTTTCTAGTTAACGAATAATCGTCATTCGATTACGTCCTTGAAAAAATCTTCTTAGCCACGTTAAAAGAAAAGGCTTAACGATTCTGCGTGTAAACGGCAGTAAAAAGATAAAGCCCACAACATCTGTCAAGAAGCCTGGAAACAGCAGAAACAGTCCGCCAAATAGTACACACATACCATCAAGGATTTCACCGCTTGGAACATGTCCCTGGCTCATCTGACGCTGTGCCTTTTGAAAAAGAGATGTTCCTTGTTTTTTCGCTAGAAACGCACCAATAAAACTGGTAGCAATAATCAGTAAAAATGTTGACATTACACCAATGAGATGACTTGAATAAATCAAAATCATTACCTCAACAGCAGGTACAATAAGAAGGAGCGGAAGGAGCTTCCTCACCATCATCACCTCTTCGCTTATTGAATTGCCTAAACAAAAAGAGAAGGATTCCCCTTCTCTTTTTTCTATCATCTACGTGTTCTTACAGTACGCTTGCGTGTCCGTTGTATACGACACCACGTGAAGCATCAACTGTAATATCTTGATCTTCTGAGAATACGCTTGTTGCATTTTCTACGCCTACAATGACAGGAATGCTTAAGTTTAACCCTACTACAGCTGCATGGCTTGTTAGACCGCCTTCTTCTGTAATAAGAGCTCCTGCTTTTTCGATTGCACTGATCATATCGCGATCTGTGCTGTTTGTAACAAGGATAGCACCTTCAGTCATTTTTGCATTTGCTTCTTCAGCAGTTTTAGCAATAACTACTTTACCAACTGCTGCTTTACGGCCAATTCCTTGTCCTTTAGCAAGAACGTCACCTACAACTTGAACTTTCATTAAGTTCGTTGCACCTGATTCTCCAACTGGAACACCAGCTGTAATAACCACTAAGTCGCCGTGTGCTACAACGCCTGTTTTTACTGCGTCATTTACAGCGTGATCTAACATATCGTCAATTGTATTTACGCGCTCACCAACAACTGGTGTAACCCCCCATACTAGAGACAGACGACGTGCAACAGAATCGTTTGCTGCAACAGCTACGATTGGAGATTGCGGACGATATTTAGAAACGATTTTCGCTGTATAACCACTTTCTGTTGGCGCTACGATTGCACTAGCGTTTAAGTTAAGCGCTGTGTGTACAACAGATTGTCCAATTGCATCTGTAATAGATGGGCCAACTTGCTTGCTGCGCTGTTGTAAAATCTCAGAGTAGTTTAGAGCTTGCTCAGCACGAGAAGCGATTGAATGCATTGTTTGTACAGCTTCAACTGGGTAAGAACCCGCAGCTGTTTCACCAGATAACATAATTGCATCTGTACCATCAAAGATAGCATTGGCAACGTCACTTGCTTCCGCACGAGTCGGGCGCGGGTTGCGTTGCATTGAATCAAGCATTTGTGTAGCTGTAATAACTGGTTTACCAAGCGCATTACATTGTTTGATTAGATCTTTTTGTACTAATGGTACTTCTTCAGCAGGAATTTCTACTCCTAAGTCACCACGAGCAACCATTAAACCGTCTGAAACTTCAAGAATTTCCTTGATGTTATCTACGCCTTCTTGGTTTTCGATTTTTGAGATGATTTGAATGTGAGCTGCATTGTGTTTTTCTAGTAGTTCACGAATTTCTAATACATCAGATGCGCGACGCACAAAAGAAGCAGCGATAAAATCAATGCCTTGTTCGATACCGAATACAATATCGCTTGCATCTTTTTCAGTGATACCAGGAAGGTTTACACTTACGTTTGGCACGTTTACACCTTTTTTATTTTTTAATGTACCAGGGTTAAGTACTTTTGTTTTGATTTCACCATCAGTTTTATTGATGTCTAGTACTTCAAGACCGATTAAACCGTCATCTAAAAGGATTTTTGATCCTACGTGTACGTCATCGATTAGACCTGGATATGTAATTGAGAATTTTTCAGTTGTTCCCACTACTTCTGTCATAGAAACAATGATTTCAGAGCCTTCTTCTAACTCAATTGCACCATTTTCCATTGTGTTTGTACGAATTTCAGGTCCTTTTGTATCAAGTAAGATACCTACTGTTTTACCTGTTTGTTTCGCAGCTTCACGAATGTTAACAATACGTGCACCGTGCTCTTCAAAGTCACCGTGAGAGAAGTTTAGACGACAAACGTTTAAGCCTGAGTTAATTAGTTCAACTAATTTTTCTACACTTTCACTCGCTGGTCCAATAGTACATACAATTTTAGTTTTACGCATTCAAATTTCCTCCTATATATTTACTATTTACTCTTTAGATAGGGCAAATAGCTATTTCTTTTACTAACCTTGTACTAGCAGGCTGTGAACAAACATTTTGTTGCCCTGACTTGTTCACCTTGCTTTACGTGTAACTTATGAAATACCTATGTAGCGCTGAATCAAATAGCAAACAAATACACAGCACTTTAACGATGAATTTCTTCATCGTTTGCTTCTTGTTTTACTATTCCCTGCAATTCATACAGCAATACTTGCTGCCTGATTTGTCTTATATATCTCACGTTTTAGAGAAAAGACAAACGCTAGCACAGCTGCTAATAACCATAGGAAATTTTTTAAAAACACTCTTTTTCTACTTTTACTTAAAGGTTTTTGCTGTCTATAAAATACCACGAAGAACTTGTAAACACAATAGAGAAGGGCTATACAAACCGCACAAAAACGCGCACCCTTATTTTTCAAGAGTGCACGTTTCTTTATTTTATAGTAATGGCATCGTTTTCAGCTGCAAATTGTCCGATTTTTTTGTATTTTAAATAACGCTCTTCCACTAGCTCTTCTTTTGATAAATTCATCAGCTCTTTTAATGATTTCTTGATAATGCCCTCCATGTATCCAGCTTGTGCATCGATATCTCGGTGAGCTCCGCCTTTTACCTCTGAAACCATTTCATCTACAATACCCAGTTCTTTCAAATCTGGTGCTGTAATCTTCATCGTTTCAGCAGCTTTTTTCGCAAGAGAAGAATCTTTCCAAAGAATGGCTGCCGCTCCTTCTGGAGAAATAACTGAATACGTCGAGTTCTCAAGCATATGAAGGTGATTTCCTAAGCCTAATGCCAAGGCTCCCCCGCTTCCTCCTTCTCCAATTACAATGCAAATAACAGGTACAGTTAAGCCAGCCATTTCGAAAAGGTTTTTCGCAATAGCTTCGCTTTGTCCGCGCTCTTCTGCCGCTTTCCCTGGATAAGCTCCTTTTGTATCAATAAAGCAAATAATTGGGCGGTTAAATTTCTCCGCTTGCTTCATTAGACGCAGTGCTTTACGGTAGCCTTCAGGATGAGGCATACCAAAATTACGGCGAATATTTTCTTTCGTATCTTTACCTCTCTGATGTCCAATCACGGTAACAGGCACGCCATTAAACTTAGCAATTCCTCCTACGATTGCTTCATCATCTCCATAAAAGCGATCTCCATGACACTCTAAAAAGTTTGTAAACAAGCGAGAAATATAATCGAGTGTTGTAGGACGCTCAGGATGACGAGCAATTTGAACACGGTTCCATGGGCTTAGATGATTGTAAATATCGTTTTCTACTTTTTCTAAGCGATTTTCTAACTTATCAATTTCGCTAGATAAATCCACTTCTGTATTTTTAGCAAACTCTTTAAGCTCTGCAATCTTGTTTCGCAACTCAACAATTGGACGTTCAAATTCTAATTCGCTTACCACTCGATGTCACCTCCTGCTACGTGTATATCTAAAATAGTTGTTAACGTTTCTTTTAAATCATGACGGTCAATAACTCCGTCTAGCTGACCATGCTTCAACAGAAATTCCGACGTCTGAAAATCTTCTGGAAGCTCTTCTCTAATTGTTTGTTCAATAATACGTCTTCCAGCAAAGCCAATTAACGCGCCCGGCTCGGCTAAATTATAATCACCTAACGAAGCAAAGCTTGCTGACACGCCTCCTGTAGTAGGATGTGTCATAATCGAAATGATTAAGCCGCCTTCATCACTGAACATTTTAAGAGCTGCGCTAGTTTTAGCCATTTGCATCAAGCTCAGAACACCTTCTTGCATACGTGCACCGCCTGAAGCTGTGAAAATAAGGAATGGAACGTGCATTTCCTTCGCTTTTTCAATGGCGCGAGTAATTTTCTCGCCGACTACAGAACCCATGCTTCCCATACGGAAGTGTGAATCCATAACAGCAACTACTACTTTAATGCCTTCAATATCTCCTTCACCCGTAACAATCGCTTCACTTAAATTAGTTTTCTCACGATCTTTTTCGAGCTTTTCAAGATAATCAGGGAACCCAAGAGGATTTTCTGACGTCATATCTTTGTCGTATTCAACAAACGTTCCGCTGTCGATTAAGCTTTCGATACGCTCTGGTGCTGTCATTTGGTGATGATATCCACAGTTTAAGCATACTTTTAAGTTTTTATTTAACTCTTTCGTATACATTATTTTTTTACACTTTTTACACTTGGTCATAATTCCTTCAGGTACATCTTGTCTCATATGCTCAGAAGGAATCGTAGCATATTTTCGTTTTTTTGGAGTTTTTGTGTTTTTTGTAAATAAATCTCGTAACAAGGTGTAACCTCCTTTTGGTTCTTTTCTTTATCATAAGAACCTTTATTCTTCCTCTTCTTCTACTATTTACAAGTTGTGAAAATCCGCCTCAAATACAAATCAAGTGACGGATAGACAAAAATTGGACGAATTGTTCGCTTCACTTTATTAGTTGCTATTTACTTTACTAGATGACTGTTTGATTTTGTGTAGAAAGATGGCATGTCTCTTTCGACAAATTCCTTCTTTCACACTTGTTTGTAGCACTGATGGTGAAGATTTAATACAGCTGCTTCATCTTTTTTAGCTAACGCCTCTACTAATTCACTTATCAGAATGTCGCTTGGCGCTGAGTTTTGTTGAAAAGTTTGAGAAAAACGGCAAATAATCAGCCAGATTCGGTGTAATAGCCGATTAGGCTGCAAAGAAAACAAATAGTCAAACAAGTTCTTCAAACAATCGTCATTCTGCTTTTGAATTACTTTCGAAACATTGATTTCGTCCTGTTCCGCTAAAACAAAATACAAACAGCTCTTTTCAAGAATATATCTAGTCTGAATTAAATCTGATTTTGTTTTACCGTCTTGTACTAAAAAAGTAGCTAATAAATCAATAAATTGATGATCCCCTACTTCTTTAATAAACGTACCTTCACCTCTTCTAGTTTCAATCAACCCAATTAGCTCTAACGCTCTGAGCGCTTCTCGAACGGAAGAACGTCCTGCGCCTAACCGTTCAGAAAGCTCTCGTTCTGACGGGATTTTATCCCCCGTAGTTAAACGATCGTCTTCCATTAGCTGGCGAATTTGTTTTAGAATTTCTACATATACTTTTGAACGTTCATTCTTCAAGTTTACTACCACTCACTTTACATTACTTTAACAGGCATGCTTGAAGCATCATGCCTGTCAAAGAACAGTTGATGTAACCTTATTCAATAATCGCTAAGCGACGTGTGTTTTCAGCTACGGCTTCTGGCTTTACCTTTATCCGGGCAACGCCTGTTTCCATAGCTGCTTTTGCAACAGCGGCGGCTACTGCCGGAGCCACTCGTGCATCAAATGGACCTGGAATCACATAGTCTGTATTCAAGTCCTCTTCCGTAATTAAATTAGCAATGGCCTCAACTGCAGCCATTTTCATTTTTTCATTAATATGAGTAGCACGTACATCTAGTGCACCTCGGAATATCCCCGGAAACGCTAAGACATTGTTCACTTGATTAGGAAAATCAGAACGTCCGGTGCCGATTACTTTCGCGCCAGCTTTTTTAGCTTCTTCTGGCATAATTTCAGGCACCGGATTTGCCATTGCAAAAATGATTGGGTCTGGATTCATCTTTCCAATCATCTCCGGTGTGAGTGCTCCTTCAACCGAAACTCCAATAAATACGTCAGCTTCTTCTAAGGCATCAGCTAACGTACCTTCTACTTTGCTTCGATTTGTATAGGCTGCAACTTCATCTTTTATACGGTTCATGCCGTGAGGACGCTTGTCATAAATCGTTCCTTTGGAATCACACATAATGATATCGCGCACTCCATAGCTGTATAATAATTTAATAATAGCAATGCCAGCAGCTCCTGCTCCATTCGCTACCACTTTGATTTGTGACATTTTTCTTCCTGTCAGCTTCAGGGCATTAAGAAGGCCCGCTACCGTAACAATAGCCGTCCCATGCTGATCATCATGAAAAACCGGGATATTTGTTTCCTTTTTCAACCGCTCTTCAATTTCAAAACAGTTAGGAGCCGCAATATCTTCTAAATTAACGCCTCCAAAAGTAGGTTCTAGCAATTTAACAGTTTCTATAATTTTGTCCACATCTGTCGTGTTTAAACAAATTGGGAATGCATCTACGCCGGCAAAACTTTTAAAAAGGACAGCTTTCCCTTCCATTACTGGCAGAGCAGCTTCAGGACCTATATTGCCCAAGCCCAATACGGCAGTGCCATCAGATACAACAGCTACCATATTTCCTTTCATCGTATATTCATATACATTGTTTACATCATCATATATTTCTTTGCAAGGTTCTGCTACACCAGGGGAATAAGCAAGGCTTAAATCCTCTGCGTTTCGAACAGGAATTTTGGACTTTGATTCTAGTTTACCTTTGTTAATGCGGTGCATATGCAATGCTTCTTCACGTAAAGACAATGAATTTCACTCCCAATAAACAAAATGATAACAAATACTGCGCCTGAACCATGTTCTTTCCCACACTCATATGATGTTATAAATCCAATTGCATTTCATTTCAAGAAAAACGCATCTAATTCGTATATTTCATAAAAAACGGTGGTCAGACCACTTTTTTAACTATTTTACCATATAACATCACATGAAATCTGTAAAGACTATATCTTCTTGAACACAACGTGCTTCTCTCCTAGCATTGCTTTTAAAGTTTTTATTAACTCGTCGCTTCGTTCAATAGAATAGTGAACGGGAAGCTTGACCAATTGACTTTCTGCCTCATAATAAATTTTCACGGGAATTTTTCCTCGATGAGACTGAAAGTGCTGGTAAATAGTATGAAGCAGCTTTTCTGTACCTTGCTTTGTTTCTATACGTAAGTATAATTCTTCTGACGGTAGTTTTTGAACCGCCTCGCTAGCAGCTTCAGCACGTTGACAAACAATTTGCTGCTGCCCATTTCTTTCATCTATCTTTCCCTGTATCAGTAAAACCGTACCTTGTTCAAACAGCAGACGATTCTGCTCAAATACGCGGGGAAACGCAACAACTTCTCCTTCTCCACTTTCATCCGTGATGCGTAAAAAGGCCATTTGCTCTCCTTTTTTCGTTCGAATGACGCGAATTTCCAACACAAATACTAAAAGAGAGACCGCTTTTCCTGAAGCGTATTCTTTCATATCGTGAAGAGAAACAACAGAATAAAAGGAATTCAGTGCTTCATACTGAGAAGCAGGGTGGCTTGATAAATAAAAACCTAGCATATCTTTTTCATACTGAAGCCGATCTTCTATTTTCAGTTCCTCTTTTTCCATATATTTAGGTTTTAACGAAAATTCATCTCCAAATCCAAAGTCATCATCTGGGAGTACCAAGCTTGCATGTTCAAACGCTACATCAATCGTTGCTAATAAAGTAGCTCGATTTTCTCCGAACTCATCAAAGCCTCCAGATAGAATCAAAGCTTCAAGCCCCTTTTTATTCACGGCTTTTTGTGAAACACGGGCACAAAAATCAAATAAGTCTTCAAATCTTTTTTTCTTTCGCTCTTCTGTTATTTCCTGCATAGCTGCTGCACCAATATGTTTAATCGCTGCAAGGCTATACCTTATACTTTCACCTTCTACGTTAAACGAATACATGCTCTTGTTAATAGAAGGTGGGAGAACTTGTATTTTTTTTCTTTTTAGTTCATTAATATATTGAGCAATTTTCCCTTCATTTCCAATAACGCTCGTTAGTAAAGCTGAAAAGAACTGCAGCGGGTAATGTGCTTTCAAATAAGCTAACTGATAGGCTACCATACTGTAAGCAACAGCATGACTTCGGTTGAAGCCATAATCAGCAAAACGCACAATAAGGTCATACACTCGATTAGCAACGGATAAGTCATACCCTTTCTTCTTGCTTCCTTGGATAAAATGAGCTCGTTCACGATCCAGCACTGCCCGTTCTTTTTTACTAACTGCTCTTCTCAACAAATCTGCTTCTCCAAGAGAAAAACCGGCCATTTTTGAAGCAATCTGCATAATTTGCTCTTGATACACGATAACGCCGTGCGTGGATTGTAAAATGTCTTTGAGCGTAGGATGATCATATATTACCTTCTCCACTCCATGCTTGCGCTTAATATAGGTTGGAATATTTTCCATCGGACCAGGTCTATACAGCGCGTTAACTGCTACAATATCTTCTAGCTCTGTAGGTTTTAATTGCTGAAGCACTCTTCTCATTCCATCTGACTCTAGCTGAAAAATACCGGTCGTATCCCCTTTGCTCAGCAGTTCAAAAGTTTTCTGATCGTTAAATGGTATATGAGACAGCGACAGCTTTCGATTCATATCCCGCTCAATTTTCTTTAAAATATGATCTAAAATGGTTAAGTTGCGCAAACCTAAAAAGTCCATTTTCAAAAGCCCAACGTCTTGCAGAGCTTCCATTGGATATTGAGTCAGATATACATCGTCATGTCCTTCCTGTACAGCTACAGATTGCGTCAGCGGCTTCTCACTAATCACAACGCCTGCTGCATGCGTAGAAGTATGCCTTGGCAGTCCTTCTATCTTCATGGCAATGTTGTACCATTGTTTTCTGGCTTCATTTTCAGATAAATAGTCTTGAAGAACTCTTGAATCACGAAGAGCACTTTTCAACGTTGTACCTGGTTTAGTTGGAATGGCTTTGGACATTTTGTTTAGCGCTTCTTGATCAAATCCCATCACTCTCCCTACATCACGTACGGCTGCTTTAGCTGCTAGTGTTCCAAATGTAATGATTTGAGCTACATGCAGCCCTCCATATTTTTGCGCCACATACTGAATGACTTGATCTCGTTTGTTATCAGGAAAATCAATATCAATATCAGGCATCGAAATACGTTCAGGGTTTAAAAAGCGCTCAAATAAAAGCTGATGCTGAATTGGATCAACATTTGTAATTCGCAAGGCGTATGAGACCAGTGAGCCTGCCGCTGAACCTCGGCCTGGACCCGTTAAAATACCGTGTTCATGAGCATAATTCATAAAATCCCATACGATAAGAAAGTAATCCCTAAAGCGCATATTTTCAATAATGTTTAGCTCATAATCCAAGCGTTCCTCATATTGTTCCGTGATCACTTGAACTCTTTCTTGCAATCCTTTTTCGCAGAGAGTGCGCAAGTAGGTTGATGATGTAACAGACGGGGGAACAGGATATTTTGGAATGGACATTACGCCTAGAGAAATTTCGAGCTCGCATCGTCTTGCGATTTTTATACTTTCTTCTATTAAAAAATGCTGGTCATGAAAGAGATCTTCCATTTCATCAGGTGATTTGAAATAGTACTCGCTGCTCTTACTTTTCACCTCTTCATCGCTATGTAATTTCTCTCCGTCTCGAATAGCTGCTAAACACTCATACGCATCCCGATCTTCTTTTTTTAAATATTTCACTTGATTCGTCGCAACAAGCGGAATATTTTCTTCAGCGGCAAGTTCCGTTAACTGCTGATTTATAAAAGCTTCATCCTGTCCGTGGCGCTGTATAGATATATACAAAGACTGCGAATATACTTTTTTAAAGAATTGAAGCACTCGCTTAGCATTTTGAAGTTTGTTTTCTGCTAGCAGGGTTTCAACTTCTCCAGTTACACCGGGTGTAATAGCAATCAACCCTCCGCTGTAATGATGGAGCCATTTTTTATTTACACCGTGTTTTTCCTTGGTTTGAACTAAACTGCTTAGTTTTAATAGATTTTCATATCCCTTATCATTTTCCGCTAACAAAACTAAAGGGTACGCTCGCTCGCTTTCTTCATGTTCTAGGATTGATAATGTGAGCCCAATAATTGGCTTGATCCCCGCTTTCACGCAGGCTTTATAAAAAGGAATGACTCCGTACATCACGTTTTCATCAGTCAAAGCAATCGCTTCATAGTTCATTTTCTTAGCTGTTTCTACAAGTTCATTAATACGAACGGAACTGCTTAATAAGCTATAAGAACTTTGAAGCTGCAAGTGAACAAAAGGCACAGGACTTCCCACCTTTCTTTAATTCTTTATTCTTATTATAAATTTTGTTGCCGGCGTAGACAAATTACATAACTCTGAGCGTTTGTCCATATATATGTAGGAAGCGTGATTCATTGATAAAATAGTAAAGGAGGACACGTCATGACAAAAGAGCCTTTTATGTCTCTTTTCATTTGGAGTTACTTCACTTCATTAGGTATTATTTTAGGCGGTTCATTAATTGGAGCATTTGCGGGGTTTTTAATTGGCAAATCTCCTTTATACGTCATGCATACCCTCAGCAATAGTTTGAAAATCTGGGCAATTGTCGGAGCAATTGGAGGAACATTTGATACGTTTTACAGCTTTGAGCGAGGACTCTTTGAAGGGGCCACAAAAGATGTATTCAAACAAATCCTTTTAATTCTATCCGCTATGGGAGGAGCTCAGACCGGGGCTCTTATCATCAAGTGGTTAACTCAGGAGCATTTTGTATGAGGGTACCCAGCGAACGAATGTTCAAGCGCTCCGACTGGCAGCGTTTTTTTGCCGGCATAGTCATTGGAGCAATTGTTAGCTGGGGGGTGTTTTTAACGATTTATGGCGTTTCAAGAGATAGAGAGCTAGAAGAAATTCGAATTGCTAATGATAAGCTAGAAAAAGCAAATTTGCAAATTAGCGCATGGCAAGAAGATGTAAAAGCATTAAACAAGGAAATGAAGCAGCATTTAATTATTCAGAATGTGAAAGTAAAATTAGTAAACGGCAATCGTTATAAAGTAAACTCTGTGGTTGAATACAATATTCAAAAAAGCGTGGACAAAGAAGCACAGCACTTAATTGCCCAAGATATTGAAAGTGCATATCGAAGCAGGGATATCTTAAAAAAAGCAATTGAAAATAAAAAATACGAATTCGATAAAACGATTTATGAAGTTGAAGTTCATCAAATTTATTTTTATACAACGCTTTCGATTGAAGTTCGAATTAAAAAGATGGAAAAAGTACTATAATAAGCCGCTGATTTAAAATCAACGGCTTATTTTACAGATTACTCCTGACTGCAGAGCTCTTCTAAATCAAGTAGTAAAGGCTCTACTTCTTCCCATGAATAAATGGAAGCGCCGGACGCAAGAGGATGGCCTCCTCCGTTGTATTTTCTAGCAATTGTATTAATGACAAGCTCTTTTGAACGAAGGCGAACACGAATTTGATTTTCTTCTTCCACAAAAAACACCCACGTTTTTACTCCATCAATTTGCCCTAACGAACCGACTAGCTGAGAGGCATCAGCTGGTGTCACATCATATTTTCGAAGAATTTCATTCGGAATTTTCATATGAGCCACTCCTGCTGGAGACATCGTAAAGTTTTGCAGCACATATCCGTGTAAGTGAGCGACGTTTTCTTTTGTTTTGTATAACTGATCATATACATCTTTAAAATCGAAACCATATTGAATCAATTCACTTGCATAGCAAAACGTTTTCGGCTTTGTATTTGGAAATAAAAATCGACCCGTATCTCCAACGATACCGCTGAAGATCAGCTTTGCTCCTTCATCATTCAGAGATAATCCCTTTTCTTTTCCTTCCAAGTAAAATTCATAAATCATTTCGCTTGTTGAAGAAGCAGACGTCTCAATCCAAAGCAAATCACCGTAAGGAGTTTGGTTTGGATGGTGATCAATTTTAATGACCATTTTCCCATTTACGTAGCGCTGATCTGATACTCGTGCTTCATTAGCCGTATCACAAACGATGACAAGCGCATCCTCGTAGGTGTCATCAGCGATGTCATCCATCCGGTATAAAAATTTTAATGACTCCGCTTCTTCTCCCGTTACGTATACCTTCTTCTCTGGAAAAGATGTTTTTAACAATTCCGCTAATCCGCACTGAGATCCGTATGCATCTGGATCTGGACGAATGTGCCGGTGAATAATGATGGTGTCAAACTGCTTAATAGCTTCTAATATTTTTGCTTTCATTTTCTCTCTCCTGTCAATACTGTTCTTGTTTTATGTACGTACCGCTTGCACTTACATTTCCGCAGCGCTGTATCCATATTATTTATTAAATCATATCTCTTCTCTTTTTTGAAAGAAGAATCAATCAATAGTAGAATTTTCTGTCATCTGCCTGTAAAATAATAGATACTACTGTAAACACTTTCAACACTACGCATTACTAACATCTAGAAACATTATGGATAGAAATACACCGGACTGGAGGGGCTTCTGTGCCATTTTTTATGATTTTAATCGTTGTGTCCTTTGTTTTCTACATGTATTTAAAAGTAAAATACGTACGTTCGAAACGCCCAATGGAACGAAAGTGGATTTCCGCTAAGTCGAGTATTTGTCTTGGCTCTTTTGTATTATTTTTTGGAATCAATCAATGGTTTATTTACGAAACAAGCCTTTCACTTATCATCGGCATACTATTTGTATTATTCGGTTCAGGCAGCATATTAGCAGGTATCAAAGCTTACAAGTACTATCAGCCTTATGCAATAAAAGAAGCTGGTCAAATGTAAAAGAAGCTGCAAAGCAGCTTCTTTTTTTATACTCTTTCCAATAACTGAGCCATCATCATCGCTTTCCCTACTACAACCCCGGCATTGTAGACTTCTACATCTAATTTAGCAAACTTCCGACCAAGTTCTAATAGCTTAGGGCGAATTTCAATTACGCTTTCAATTTGAACTGGCTTAATAAAATAAACGGTGATGTTTTCAATAACCAAATCACCTTTTTTATATAAGCGAAGAACACGATTGGCGGCTTCCGTTACAATAGTAGTGAAAACTCCGTATGAAATAGTCCCCATATAATTCGTCATTTGCGGCGTTACTTCACAGCGATACACCGGTGCTTCTTTTGTCTCTTGCACGTCCATAAATTGATTGGTTACAATGTCGTCAATAGTTTCTCCTACCTGCGGTTGACGCTGAATCATTTGCAGCGCCTTTAAAACATCTTGACGGCTGATAATGCCCTCTAGCCGGTGGTAATCATCCACTACAGGCAGCACTTCAATCCCTTCCCATACCATCATATGCGCAGAAGAAGCGACCGATGTTTTCCCGTGAACCGTCATCGGATTTTTCGTCATTACTTTTTCAATTGAAGTAGAAAGGTCATATCCAATAACATCTTTTGAGGTGACCATACCGTGAACTTTCATATGCTGATCCACTACAGGAAAACGACTGTGGTGAGTCTTATCGTTACATTCATGCCATTTTTCAATCGTATCGGTTAACTGCAAGCTAACCGCTTCAGAGATAGGTGTTAAAATATCCTCTACAAGCACAATTTCTTTTTTTATCAGCTGATCATAAATAGCACGATTAATCATCGTTGCAACTGTAAACGTATCATAGCTCGTTGAAATAATAGGAAGCTTAAGATCATCCGCAAGCTTCTTAACCCATTCTTCCGTATCAAAGCCGCCCGTAATTAACACGGCTGCTCCTGCTTCAAGAGCTAATTCATGAGCGTTTACTCGATTCCCTACGATAAGAAGGTTTCCGGCCTCGGTATATCTCATCATAGCATCAAGCTTCATCGCTCCAATAACAAACTTGTTTAACGTTTTATGCAAACCTTCACGTCCGCCCAGCACTTGTCCATCCACGATGTTTACTACTTCAGCAAACGTGAGCTTTTCAATGTTTTCTTTCTTCTTTCGTTCAATTCGAATGGTCCCAACTCGTTCAATCGTTGAAACATATCCTTTATTTTCCGCGTCTTTTATTGCTCGGTACGCCGTGCCTTCACTGACATTCAGTTCTTTGGCAATTTGGCGCACTGAAATTTTTTCACCAATTGGAAGCGAATCGATATACTGTAAAATTTGCTCATGTTTTGTCGCCACGTGTACTTCACCCTTCTAAAACGTTTTTACGTTTCATATGTCTTTTCTTTTATTATACGGGGGAAGTGAAATGGATTCAATCTAACCTCTTTGACGCAAAGGCTTTCTCGCACTATTTTTTTGAATACCTGCCTTCTTGCGGCGCGGTGCATAAAGCAGTGATGACAAATTGCCTCCGGCTACAAAAAGAGCAAAGGTAAGCCAGCTTATGCTAAAAACCCCTTGCAAACTCGAAGTTGTTAACACTAAGTGCGGCATTGCATAGTAAAGCATCACTCCGCATAATAAAAGCGATAAAATAACTCGATTTTTTTCCATAGCTCTCCCTCCTTATTATTACTATCGTATGCAGGGAAGTAAAAAAAGCAGAACGTTTCTTTACAAATAAAAAGAGATTAAGACATAACTGCATCGATTCAATCTAAAGACGAACAAATGTGAGGCATGAGCTGAACCGCTTGTGACACCGCAGTTGATTTGCGTGCAAGACTTCGCTTTCCGCGGGAGTCTTCGTCTTGCCCTCCAATCAACAGCTAGAAGCCGCTACATATATGAAACTTACGTTCACCTTAACAATAAAAAAAGAACGGGTAATCGATATTATCGATTACCCGTTCTTTTTTAACTTTAACTGAAATCGTTTTGTCCCAGCCTTTATTTATGATTAAAGATCCAATCCTTCTCCAACTTTTAATACTTTTCCTTCAATACCAGATAAAGACTCAACAAATTGATGAGGATCTTGCTTAATTACAGGAAATGTATTGTAGTGAATTGGCACAACAAGCTTTGCCTGCACCCATTCCGCTGCGATAGCCGCATCTTCAGGTCCCATTGTAAAGTTATCTCCAATTGGAAGAAATGCTACGTCAGGCTCATGGCGACCAATTAACTTTAAATCAGAAAATAAAGCCGTATCTCCAGCATGATAAATTGTCTTTCCTTCAATAGTTAAAAGCAAACCAGCCGGCATTCCTGTATAAATAATTTTCTCATTATTTTCTGTATAACTTGAACCGTGGAAAGCTTGTGTCAATTTTACCGTACCAAAATCAAATGTATAGGCTCCTCCTATGCTCATTGGATGTACGTTTAAGCCTTGCCAGCTAAGATATGTAGCTAATTCTGCTACTGCCACAACAAGTGCACCGCTGCGCTTAGCAATTTCCACCGTGTCGCCTACATGATCATTATGGCCATGAGTCAGTAAAATCACATCTACTTTTACATCTTCAGCATTTAAATCTGTTAATTCATTTCCAGTGATAAACGGGTCAATTAAAATTGTTTTTCCTTTTGTTTCAATTTTAACAACAGAATGTCCATGATAAGAAACGTGCATCATATATTCTCTCCTTTTACACTAACCTTTTCTATATTCTACCCGTCTGTTTTGGTTACAAAACAAGTGAATACGCGGCTATCATATCACAAACTGCGCAAAAACATGTCTTATTATGCTTGCTCTAATAAAGTTGTTGCATCAGCGTAAGTGAGACCGTGTGCATCTGCAACAGCCGCGTAAGTGACAAACCCATTTAAGGTGTTGATGCCTTGAAGAAGGGAAGGGTTTTTTAAGCACGCTTTTTTATATCCCTGATTTGCTATTTGCAGAGCATAAGGAACCGTTACGTTGGTCAGCGCTAAGGTCGACGTACGTGGAACAGCTCCAGGCATATTAGCAACAGCATAATGCAAGACCTCATGCTTCGAATAAGTCGGGTTATCGTGAGTGGTAATGCGATCAGTTGTTTCAAAAATCCCCCCTTGATCAATAGCAATATCAACTACAACGGACCCTTTTGACATCGTTTGAACCATTTCCTCGGTGACAAGCTTGGGCGCTTTAGCTCCTGGTATGAGAACCGCTCCTATCACTAAATCTGACTCTTTTACAGATTGTGCGATATTGTAGTGATTTGACATTAATGTCGTCACTTCTTTACCAAATAAATCATCAAGCTGGCGAAGGCGATCAGCGTTTAAATCAATTATTGTAACATCAGCCCCTAATCCGACCGCAATTTTAGCAGCGTTGGTTCCTGCTACTCCTCCTCCAATAATTGTTACTTTTCCTCTTTGCACGCCTGGAACTCCACTTAATAAAATCCCTTTGCCACCTTTGGTTTTCTCCAAAAATTGAGCTCCAATCTGAGAAGACATTCTTCCTGCAACTTCGCTCATCGGAGTTAACAGAGGCAAGCTTTTGTTTGGAAGCTGTACAGTTTCATAAGCGATGCCTATCACCTTTTTATCAATCAATGCTTTCGTTAATGCTTCTTCAGCTGCCAAATGTAAATAGGTAAACAAAATAAGTCCTTCACGAAAATATCCGTATTCTTCTGAAATCGGTTCTTTTACTTTCATAACCATTTCAGCATCCCATGCTTCTTTTGCAGTATTTACGATAGAAGCTCCTGCATTTGTGTAATCTTCATCATGGAATCCAGAGCCTTCTCCTGCCTGTGTTTCAATATATACATCATGCCCACCGTTAACTAAAGCTGTAACACCAGCTGGAGTAATAGCCACGCGATTTTCATTGTTTTTTACTTCTTTCGGCACTCCAATTTTCACCTTTATCCCTCTTTTCTTATATCAGTGATTAACTAAAAAAAGAACGCCACACCAAATCCTTTAGAAAACCGGATTTACTATGACGTTACCTTTCGATAGAGCTCAGCATAATCCTGCTTTTCTTAGTCTATATACAGTATATGCATCTAGTTATTCATATAGTTCGTTATCACTCTGTGCTTCTGGATTTTCCACTACAGAAGCCATAGCATCGCCAATGACGCCGCTTGAATAAGAATCCATTAGCTGTCTTGATGTCTCTTTTTCTCCTTCAAAATCATATTCATATACATGCTGCGGATGTTTTTTGTCTTTCATATGTCACTTCTCCTTTTTCACTTTATTTTCTTTACGAATGTAAACTTTACTTCATAATCCCTTACTTGATCTTTTCTATTTTCTTCTTAAATGCTCCAGTTATACCATTTATCTCACATCAAAAAACGCCCGCAGATTTTTCTGCGGACGTTTTGATAACTTTTTTATATCGATGTTTTTTCATGCAATTCATCTTTAGCTAGCTGAATTGCTTTTTTTACTTGTTCAAATCCTGTTCCTCCCGCGCTATTGCGGCGATTAACAGCTGTTTTTGGACTTAATACATGATAGATGTCTTCCTCAAATAAATCTGACGCTTCCTTATATTGTTCAAGCGGCAAATCCATTAGGTAGATATTTTTCTGAATACAAACGAGAACCAGTTTCCCAACCACTTCATGTGCTTCACGAAACGGCATACCTTTTGAAGCAAGATAGTCAGCTAACTCCGTTGCATTTGAAAAATCTTGTTTCGTAGCTTTTTCCATAACATTTGTTTTTACTGTCATTGTTTCGATCATGCCAGCAAAAATGGTCAAACATCCTTCAATCGTTGTAACCGTATCGAACATGCCTTCTTTATCTTCTTGCAAGTCTTTGTTGTATGTTAAAGGCGTGCCTTTTAACACAGTCAATAGGCTAAATAAATGACCATATACTCGTCCTGTTTTACCACGAATTAACTCCGCCATATCAGGATTTTTCTTTTGAGGCATAATACTGCTGCCCGTTGCGTACGTATCATCCATTTCAATAAATTGAAATTCTTGACTAGACCATAAAATTAACTCTTCACAAAAACGAGATAAATGCATCATTAAAATAGAACTGTTGCTTAAAAACTCTAAAATAAAGTCACGATCGCTGACAGCATCCATACTGTTTTGATAAATCCCATTAAAGCCTAGAAGCTCAGCGCTATAGTGACGATCAATTGGGAATGTTGTACCAGCTAAAGCTCCTGCTCCCAAAGGAGATAAATCAATACGCTTCAGCGATTCTGCATAACGTTCAGCATCGCGCTTGAACATTGAAACATAAGCCATTAAATGATGAGCAAAAGAAACCGGCTGCGCGCGCTGCAAATGTGTGTAGCCTGGAAAAATGGTTTCAACATGCTGATCTGCTTTTGTAAGCAATACATCTTCTAGATTTTCAATCAGACCTACAATTTGCTGAACATGCTTTTTTAAATATAAGTGCATATCTGTAGCAACTTGATCATTACGGCTTCGACCCGTATGAAGCTTCCCTCCAACCGGACCAATTTCATCAATTAATAACTTTTCTAAATTCAAATGAATATCTTCATATTGAGCAGAAAATGTTAATTCTTTCTTCTTAGCTTTTTCAAGCAGTGTTTGAAGGCCTTTTTTAATTTGTGACGCTTCATCTCCAGAAAGAATACTGCATTTCTCAAGCATTGTTACATGTGCTAAACTGCCTTCAATATCTTCTTCTACAAGATGCTGATCAAATGAAATCGACGCACCGAACTCGTCAATCCATTGTTCAGGGCGTTTCGTAAAACGCCCTCCCCAAAGTTTGGTCATACCGTTGTCACCTTCTTTTGATTTACCATGCTGCTCACTTGTGTTGGAAGTCCCCATAATGAGATGAAACCAACTGCTGCATTGTGATCAAATTCATCTTCTTTTGTATATGTTGCAAGTTTTTCATTGTATAAAGAATTAGGAGATTTACGTCCCTCTACGATCGCATGCCCTTTAAATAGTTTTACTCTCACTGTTCCGTTCACATATTGCTGTGTATCTTTTAAGAATGCAAGCAGTGAATTTGTTAATGGAGAGAACCATAAACCTTCATAGATAACTTCTGTTAATTTTTTTTCAATCACTGGTTTAAAGTGCGCTACTTCTTTCACTAATGTTAAATCTTCAAGCTCTTTGTGTGCTTTAATTAATGTCATAGCTGCTGGACACTCATACACTTCACGTGATTTAATTCCCACAAGACGGTTTTCTACATGATCAATACGTCCGACTCCGTGCTTACCTGCAATTTCATTCAATTCTAGAATTAACTGAGCTAGCGTGTAAGATTGACCATTTAATGATACTGGAACACCTTCAACGAATTCAATTTCTACTACATCCGCTGTGTCCGGAGTGTTTTCAAGAGAAGCCGTTAGGTCATATGCTTCTTCAGGTGGAGCTGCCCAAGGATCTTCAAGAACGCCACACTCGTTACTTCTTCCCCACAAGTTTTGGTCAATTGAAAATGGGCTGTCTAAGTTAATTGGAATTGGAATATTCTTTTCTTTTGCATACTCGATTTCTTCTTCACGAGACCATTTCCAATCACGAACAGGAGCTAAAACTTCTAAGTGTGGATTTAATGCTTTAATTGATACTTCGAAACGCACTTGGTCATTTCCTTTTCCCGTACATCCATGTGCGACAGCTACTGCATTTTCTTGCTCTGCTACTTCTACAAGCTTTTTAGCGATTAGCGGTCTAGATAGTGCAGATACTAATGGATATTTTCCTTCATATAATGTGTGTGCTTGAAGTGCTGCTAACGCAAATGTATTGGCATATTCTTCTTTTGCATCAATCACATATGATGATACTGCTCCAACTGTTAATGCTTTTTCTTTAACGAATTTTAAATCTTTTCCTTCGCCTACATCTAAACAGCAAGCTACCACATCGTATCCTTTTTCCTGTAACCATTTAATTGCAACTGATGTATCTAAACCTCCGGAATATGCTAAAACAACTTTTGGATTACTCATTATCTATTCCTCCTACAAATTATATATATATTAATACAACCGTTTTAATTTTTATTCATTTAATCTACTATTACTTTAACAACTTTTTAATCTATTTTCAATAGTTATTCAAAAAAAAGTATATAAATTCACATTTATTTTAATTTAATAGGGTAAAATCTCTTAAAATACTGTAAAAATAGACATGAATGAATATGCCTTTCTTACATACTGTGTATATTTATATGCATAAATCAAGTATAAATGATTTATTTTTCACTTACAGTAGCTCTGGCTTTTGTCATTGTATAAAATGGAAGGGAAGAGGTGAAAAAATGGAGCACTTTTTTACTTATGACAACAGACTCGGTATAAAAATTCCTGCTCTCGAAAGAGAATGGACATTCTATTCTGAAAAAGTTCAGCAGGATATCCTCCTAACATGGGAATCCATTCGGGGGCAGATTCCAGACAAAATTCAATCTTTAGAAAAGAGTATTAATCAAAAACAAGCGGCGTTAGAAGATGAGACTAATTTTATCCGCTCCTGTGAATTAAATAGCGAGATAGGAGAACTTGCTTCTATTATTAATGATTTGTGGATTTGGTATCGAACAAATGAGGAAATATCAAAAGAAGTTCACGGATAGACAAAAAAACGAGTCTCATGAAAAATTAATGAGACTCGTTTTTCTTATCCAGCAAATAGCGGTATTGGTAAAAGCGCTTCGCATAATCTGTCACTTGTTTGGCCATTCGATAATTCATCCCTCCGCCAACCATCATACTCACAATTGGCAAACGATTATAAACTTTTCGCTTCGCAGCAAATATAGCTAGCGTTTTCCCAATTTGTACAACGATTTTTTGCAGCCACGTTTTATCTACAATTTGATCAACACCTTCATAAAAATACGGGTCAAATTCTTGGCTTAACTCACCCTTTAATTGATGCCACCCCTCAGCCTGAAGGTGTCTAGGTAACGTTGCTGCATGGAACACTTTTAGCGTTAGCATAAGCTCTGAAGGAGTCTGGATATGATAGCCGTAGCTCATTGCTGCCTGTTGCACCGCTTGAATATTCATGCATAAAACAGCAGGTATATCAATACCGACTAGCAGCGATTGTCCCGTTCCTGAAAGTGCTCCTTGACTCAGCGCATACAACCGAAGCTTGGCCATTTGCTGTTCGCATATATAAGAAAGCTGATCTACTTGAAGGGAATTCATTTCTGACAGCTCTGTGATATCCTCTTTGAATACACGAGCGGTTTCAATAATTCGTTTTGTCGCTTGAGTTTGCATTTCCGTACCTTGAATTAATGCGGTTAACTGAAAGAGTCCTTCATCAATTTTATGTAAATAGGTCTCACGAACAGAAGCTGGAATTAAGTTAAGCCCTTTTTCTAACCACTCTTCGTACAATAACTCCATCTCAGTTGCTTCTACACTCTGTAAGCTCTCTTCCCATTTATAGATTTCTTCTAAAAGCTGTTCTTCGCGATTCGTTAGTATCATCATGTCACCCTTTCAAGAAATAAGTAGTTTTATTTTTATTATAACAAATAATGCATCCGTTACATTTTGCTTCCTATATTATTTCTTTCTTCTATACGTTGTAAACCTTCTTTCAATCGTCAGCTACTTACGCTATATAAAAAAGCTGATTTCCTAACAAGGAAATCAGCTTTTCGTTAGTTTGCCTGACAATTTATGAGAATTCATGCATTGAAGAGGCACTTTATGAACTTAAATATTCGCTAAACGAGTAACGTCACGTGCAATCATAACTTCTTCGTCTGTAGGAATAACCATAACTTTAACTGGAGAATGAGGGTAGCTAATAAATGCTTCTTCTCCTTGTACACTATTTAAAGCTGGATCCCAATAAACGCCCATGAACTCTAAACCGCGAAGAACGCGAGCACGTACAACATCACTGTTTTCTCCAATACCTGCTGTGAAGATGATTGCATCTACACCAGACATACGAGCAGCATAAGAACCGATATATTTATGAATACGGCTAGCAAATACTTCAAGTGCTGTTTCAGCGCGTTCATTGCCTTCAGCGCTTGCTTTGATTAGATCGCGTAGGTCACTAGAAATACCAGATACACCTAAAAGACCACTTTCTTTATTTAATACATTTAATACTTCGTCAGCAGTTTTTCCTGTTTTCTCCATAATAAATGGAATTAATGCAGGGTCAATGTTACCTGAACGAGTTCCCATTGCTACACCAGCTAATGGCGTGAAGCCCATTGATGTATCAATTGACTTGCCGCCTTCAATTGCAGCGATACTTGCACCGTTACCTAAGTGACAAGAAATTAAGCGCAATTGTTCGATCGGACGGCCAAGAAGCTCAGCTGCACGCTCAGAAACATATTTATGAGATGTGCCGTGGAAACCGTATTTACGAACGCCATACTTTTCATAGTACTCGTACGGTAAGCTGTACAAGAATGATTTTTCTGGCATTGTTTGATGGAATGCTGTATCGAAAACTGCTACAGCTGGAACATTTGGAAGAATATCTTGGAACGCTTTAATTCCCACAATGTTTGCTGGGTTGTGAAGCGGTGCTAAATCAGATAAAGCTTCAATTTCCGCTAGTGTTTCATCTGTGATTAAAACAGAATCAGCAAATTTCTCTCCGCCGTGTACTACACGGTGACCTACACCAGTGATTTCATCGTATGATTGAATGATGTTTTGAGAAAGTAACTTTTCAACTAAAATTTTAACTGCAACAGCATGGTCAGGGATTTCTGTAATATCCGTTTGTTTTTCACCATTTACCGAGATCGTGAAAACAGCGTTATCTAAACCAATTCGTTCTACTAAACCTTTTGTTAATACCGTCTCACTTGGCATTTCAAATAATTGAAACTTAAGTGAAGAACTGCCGGCGTTGATTGCCATGATTTTTGACATAAAAAAACAGCTCCTTCTTTATTATACGTGCATCATAAACATAACGAACAGAACATAAAAGTGTAATCTCTACAATATTCTATGCATTTCGACACGATTTCTATCCTTATTCATTTAATCATTCACGACAATAGATTTCAAGAGCTATACACCATGAAAACGCTACCGGAAAATATTCATTATTTTCGAAAAAGACTTACTTTTTATTCACTCGGAACCATTGGTCCATTTGAGCCATAATATCACTCATTGCTTCCCGATTACTGAACTTCGGCAAATTCACAAGCAGCGCGTTCTCAGGTGCTGTTACTCCTTCTCCCTGCTTTTGAAGAACCATAATACTTTTAGCAGCCTGCTCTTGTTTGAACATTGAAAGTGGCAGCTGAATAATCCCTTGCACGATTGCTTCCTCTTTTAGCAACGGCTGTAATAAATGAGACTGTTCAGATTCAAACAAGTTATTTGGAATAAGGGCTACTACGTATCCTCCATCTTTTACATGACGCAAGCTTTGTTCAATAAATAAGTGATGAGCATAGGTGTGACCTTCTTCAGCTCTTACCTTATACTCTTTTACCCCTTCGTCGTTTGGATAATAACCAACCGGAAGGTCACAGACAACTAAATCAACAGGATCAATAAAAAGCGGCTGTAAGCTGTCTTGATTGAATAATTGAACGCCGTGCT
The DNA here is from genome assembly GCF_055710015.1 of Priestia sp. VA7. Taxonomy (NCBI): domain Bacteria; kingdom Bacillati; phylum Bacillota; class Bacilli; order Caryophanales; family Bacillaceae; genus Priestia; species Priestia sp. VA7. The sequence continues at coordinate 108,908 of NZ_JBVQPN010000001.1, read as the reverse complement.
TCTGTAAATTTGCATTTACATATGTTAATTGAAGTAATAAATCATCCACGTCTACACCGTATACGTGTTCAATTGACGCAGCGTGTGTGTTTAAAATAGTTGTTAATAAGTTCCCTGCTCCTACTGCGGGATCTAAAAGCGTATATTTATCTTTTCCTGCCATGAACTTTCCAACTAGATAGCTGACAAATAGTCCTACAGCATCAGGCGTCATTTGGTGGTTAGGCTGAACTGCTTCTTTCATGCCTTTTAAAATAGCTAGCTGATACGCTTTTCGAATCGTTTCTTTTTCAAAATGATCAAGCGTGATTGAATCGTATTCTTTTTTTAAACGTTTTTTAGTTACCTCATCTAGCTCTTCTTGTAAAATAGTTCCTTGAAACAAATTTTCTCCCGTTTCAGCTACTGCTTCTAAATATACGCAGTTTAGTTCTTTTCTTAAAATAATAGCTGTTTGATCAATTACACCAAATAGCTTTTCCATACTAGCTAACTGACTCATATTCTGCCTCCTGTGTAATGAAATAATATCTATATAAATGAGTAAACATCCTATTTGGAACATCATATTTTATCATAAAAACTTCTTAAAACACAAAGAAGGCGAAAAACATTGTTTTCCGCCTTCTGCCGAACGCCACTGACAATCTTACTTAGCTGTTTTAGCTGCTTCGATTGCCGCTTCGTAGTTCGGATGCTCAGTTACTTCTGGTAAGTACTCAACATACGTTACGTTGTCATTGGAGTCTACTACAAAGATTGAACGAGCTAATAAGCGTAATTCTTGAATAGCTACACCATATGCTTCTCCGAAAGATAAGTCGCGGTGGTCAGATAAAGTTTGAACATTATCAATGCCATTAGCACCGCACCAGCGCTTTTGAGCAAAAGGTAAATCTACGCTTACTGTTAATACTTTTACGTTATCTAATTTAGCTGCTTCTTCGTTGAAGCGGCGAGTTTGCGCATCACAAACTCCAGTATCAATAGAAGGAACTACACTGATTAGGCGAACAGAACCCTTTGTGCTGTCAAGCGTTACTTCTGATAAATCATTTGCTAAAACCGTAAAGTTTGGCGCCTTGTCTCCAACCTTCACTTGATTTCCTAATAATGTTACATCGTTACCTTTAAATTTAGTCACGAATAATTCCTCCTTTAAATAAGTATGTACACTGTTCATATTAGCTTGTCTGTCTCTATATTGCAATTAAATGACATACAAAACATGGAGCTGTATCCTAAAAAATAAGCGCAATAAAAAAAGACTTTGCCTGCTTCTTTTACGATTTAAAGAAGCAGGCAAAGCTTTATATTATTTCTACAAATTAAAATCATTTGAACTGTCATGATGCTGATTTTGTTGATTGTGCTGATCCTGCTGATGATTGTTCCGCTTGAACATTTGCTGCACGCGTTCAATTGCTTGAGGTGCTGTATCTAGAATCTTTTCATATAAATGTGTACTTTCGTTAAGGTGAAGCATTTTAATTCCGCTTCCACTCACAATTAAAAAGGCGATGGGCGTAATTGATACACCGCCACCGCTTCCTCCGCCAAACGGATGACTTGATTCTTGCTGATGCTGTCCTGGAGTAGATGGTGCATGTCCTTCTACTCCAAACTCGCTTCCGCCCGCTGCAAAACCAAACCCTACTTTTGAGACAGTTAAAATAACACTGCCATCAGGTGTTTCTACAGGATCACCAATGATTGTATTAACATCAATCATTTCCTTTAAATTTTCCATAGCTGTCGACATTAAACTTTTAATTGGATGTTCTGCCATTAAGATAACCTCCTTATGTTTTCACAGAGTGTGTCTTGTTCTTATTTGACGACTTCCATCTTTTGCGACGCTTTTTGGACGTATGCCGCCAGTATCTCAAGGTCCGTAAACCTACTAGAATAGCTTGACCAACTCGAAAAGAAATTATGCACTCAAATACCGTTTCTGACCAAAGATGTTGAAATACAGGAGTAACGCTCATGACAGGCATATCTTTTAATTTCATATAACGGCTGATTATACCAACTATGCCCCCCTTTGCAGACCACACAGCCCCGGTAAGGACGCCTGTTAACGCAGCGTCACCTAAGCCGAAACGGCTGTGCCATCTAATATCACTTACCGTCACTTTCTGTAAGAAACGACGAAAAATTTTATGAAAACCGACTACCTGTTCAAGGAATTGCTTCGCATTTTCTAACATGCTTAGCCCGTCTTCTACAGAATAATCACTCCATGAATTCTCGTCTTCTTTTCCTTGATCACCCATTCCTTTCTTCTTTTCCACAAGCAAACGAGGAGAATCTTTTTTCACTTTCACTACCGGAATTTCATATGTATAGCGAATAAGACCAAACCAAGCCCTGAGTCTCACTCTGTAATAATCGTTATCTCGGACATGGTGAAGATCTACAAACAGCGTGATTTTTGTCCATATAATAAGTATAATAACAATTAAAAGTGCTAGCAATATCCATAAAAGCCATAGCACATCCTTCACTCCTTCTTAGCTTCACATTATCTCCAAAACACAGAATATTAAACCTTATGGAAACAATAAAAAGAGGTTGAGATATAACGAAATGAATCCAATCTCAGGACGAACAAATGGGATACATGAGCTGAACCGCTTGTGACACAGCAGTTGATTTCCGTGCAAGACTTCGCTTTCCGCGGACGGGCGCTGAGCCTCCTCGTCGCATACACTCCTGTGGGGCCTCACCTGCTCCGCTTTTCCTGCAGGAGTCTTCGCCTTGCCCTCCACTCAGCAGCTAGAAGAATCTAAACTAATAAAACCTGCGTTTACCATAAAAAAAACGAACCACTAATCAAAAGTCTTGATCAATGGTTCGTTTTTCACTTCGTCTAAAATCCTTTTATTCTAGCCTCTTTTGATTATCTGCTGATTGTACCTTCATGTATGACAGTTGTATCTGCGTAGTAATCGTGTGCTCCTTGCTTCTTAGGTAAAAACGCAACTAATAAATAGCCAAGTAAAAAAACTGTTTTAGAAATATAGCGTCCAACTCCTTCACGAAACAGCACAACAGGCCAAGTTAAAGTGGAGTCTTTCAGCGATACTACTTTAAGCCCAAACACCATCTTTCCAAGCGTTTGTCCAAAATACTTTGTCATTAAAACAAAATAACCATAAAAGATAATAACCGTTACAATCGTATAGGGAGAAAAAAATCCATCTCCTCGAGAAATACCTGCTAAATGGAAAATAGGCTTGATCAGCAGAGAGTTCAAGCTAGCTACCACAGCTAGATCTAAAAGATATGCCCAAAAGCGCATCCAAAAGCCTGCATAATGGAAGTCACTACCTATTGGCGTACTTACCGCTGGCTCATGTTTTATATTGTCGTTTGATTCGGTTGAATGAGACTGATTTTCCATGTTCCCACCTCTATTCTGCATATAAATACATCAGACGCGGAGAGCTTGGCTGCGCAAATGTTTTTAACATTGCAGTAACTTGTTCATCTCCACCTATTACTTTTTGCATGCTCATTGAAAGCCAAGAAGGCAGTCCGAATCCTTGATTGTATTGAATTACTTGTGCACCTTTTAACTTATAATCTTTCTCCATTCCTGTTACCGCATCTTCAAAATAGCCTAGTTGATCGACCAGCTTCAGCTCTTTAGCCTGACGTCCATCGTACACTCGTCCATCTGCGAGAGAACGCACTTTTTCTTTAGACAAGTGACGTCCCTCAGAGATAACATTGACAAAACCATCGTACGAGTTGTCTACAAGTGTTTGCATAATTTCTTTTTCTTCTCCGGTCATTTCTCTTGTTGGAGACATAATATCTTTATGAGCTCCGCTTTTAATCACGACGGATTCTACTCCTAGTTTATCAGCCAGCTTGCCGTAGTTAACGCTTTGCATAATTACACCTAGTGAACCTGTTAAAGTGTCCGGGATTGCATAGATTTTGTTAGCCGCTGTTGAAATGTAATAGCCTCCTGAAGCAGCCATTGATCCCATTGAAATATACACTGGCTTTTTCGTTTCTTTCTTCAGCTCTTCAATTTTTTTATGTATTTCAGCACTTTCAACGACGCCGCCACCCGGTGAATTCACCTTAATAATGACTCCTTTAACTGTCTTATCATTTTTTGCAGCCTCTAGCTGCTTTAAAAATGCTTGGTGGTTATAACCATTTTGGGACATAAGCGGAGAGGAACCGCTTCCTGTATCTTGAATCGTTCCATTGACCTCTAGCACTGCAATTTTCTTAGCTGCATTCCCTTTTTCAATAACTGTTTCTGATAGTTCGCTGTCGTCTCCTCCAAAGATGCCTGCCAGACCGTCATCTTTTTCTTCTTTGACTGAAAAACCAATATTAACAATCGCAGAAAAAATGAATAAGCAGGCCGCAATTAAAAGAGCAATCCACCTTTTTTTATTCATGAAAATCCTCCTTTTTAGGTGTCAGAATTAAAAGATTATTCTTTTAATTCTTAAAGCAATAATGCTATAATTATTGTAACAAACTTTTTTTAAAAAGTTTACTTTATCGCTAATATTTTACATATCAGACAAACAAGGGGGAACTATCTATGCCAAATCGTCGCAACGTTTATTTCTTTCATCCAAAAAACCAGGAAACAAAGGCGCTCGTAAGTCCACTTATTGAACTTGCAAAACAATATGACTTTCAAGTAGTAGATCATTTCGACAGCGCTAACATCATTGTAAGTATTGGCGGTGACGGAGCTTTCTTACAGGCTGTCCGTCAATCTGGCTTTCGAGATGACTGCTTATATGCTGGTGTCACAACTTCAGATCAACTAAGCTTTTACTGCGATTTTCATATCGATGAAACGGATAAAATGATTGAAGCTATTACGACAGAAAATATAGAAGTACGTCGATTTCCCGTTTTACAAACTCAAATTGATCAAGGAACTTCTTTTTATTGCTTAAATGAATGTTCGATTCGATCAGGAGTTATAAAAACACTCAGTCTAGATGTTTTTATTAATGAAAATCACTTTGAAACATTCCGTGGGGATGGGATGATTATTTCAACACCAACAGGCAGTACGGCTTATAATAAATCGGTAAGTGGAGCCGTAGTTGATCCGTTAATTCCTTGTATGCAAGTCAGCGAATTGGCATCGTTAAATAATAATAACTATCGTACATTAGGATCTTCATTCATTCTAAGCGCTGAGCATACGCTCACTTTAAAACTATCCAATGACAACAATCACAGTCCAATTATTGGAATAGATAACGAAGCATTAAATGCACGTCAAGTTGATCAAGTTCAAATTCGTTTAAGCGACCGTCAAATTAAAACGGTTAAGCTGAAAGATAACTCTTTCTGGCAAAGAGTTAAGCGTACGTTTCTATAATAAAAAGCGCCCTTGGGCGCTTTTTATTTTTGATATACAATTTCTCCATTAATAGCAGTCATCTGCACCTGTACCCCTGGAATATCATCTGCAGGTATCCCAAACAGATCTCTTTCTAATACGGTAAAATCAGCTACATAGTCTTTTTGAATATATCCTTTTTTATGCTCTTGATGAATGGCCTGCGCGCTTCCTAATGTAAACAGCTGAACAGCTTCAAATACAGTGAGTCGCTCAGAAGGTATGTAAACGACCGAGCTGTTCGGAGAAGTTTTTCTAGAAACTGCTGCATGAATCGTTAACATGGGATTGATAGGTTCAATAGGCGCATCCGATCCGCCTGCACACATAACGCCCTCGTCCAATAACGTTTTCCACGCATAGCAATAGTCCAAATGCTCTTCTCCAATTTTTTCAATAACCCATGGAAAATCACTGGCTAAAAACCGAGGCTGGATATCCAGCACAACCGGGAGCTTTTTTACACGATCAACTAAATCTTTTCGTAGGATTTGCGCATGAATAATACGATCTCTTTGCCCTGTTTGAGGAGGATATTGTTCGATGCTTTCTACTACATATTGAAACGCTAAATCACCAATCGCATGAATTGCAACGGTCATATTCAATTCCCTCGCTTTTCTCACTAGCTGTTTTAATTCATCGAGTGATTGAATAGCTACACCTCTTGTAGAAGGGTCGCTTTTGTATGGAAAGCTTAAAAGAGCAGATTGACTGCCGAGCGAACCATCAGCAAAAATCTTCATTGGCCCTATTTCAATAAAAGCGGATGTATCTTTCTTTTCTTCAACGTATGTATACATATCATCTACAGCTTCATGATGAACAAGTAAATGAGCACGAAACAGCTGCTTTTCTTTATGAATAACGTCTTGAAATGCTTGATATGTACGCAAAAAGCCTCCATAATAATTTAAATCTTCCGTATGTCCACCCGTCAATCCGTACTGAACACAATCTTTAATAGCTACTGAAAGAGCTTGTCGAATGTATGCTTCCGTTACTTGAGGAATATGAGCCGTTACTAATTCTTGCGCTTGATCAGCCAAAAAACCAGTAGGATTTCCCGCTTCATCCCTCTGGATAATACCTCCTTCCGGGTCGCGTGTTTCAGCTGTAATCCCGGCTATTTTAAGAGCAGTCCCGTTTACTACTAATCCGTGACGACAGACTCGCTTCAACATAATAGGATGTTCTGTTGAAAGTTGATCAAGATCTTGATAGTGAATCAAAGAGGAATCTTCCCACTGATTTTCATCCCAACCTTCTCCAATTACCCATTCTCCTTTTGGTGTACTCTCTACTTTTTGCCGAACGCGCATCAGCACGTCTTCCCTAGAAGTAGCTTGAGATAAATCAAGCCTAATGAGCTTTTCACCATGACCAATTAAGTGAAGATGGCTATCTACAAAGCCCGGATACATTGGATATCCCTTGAGGTGTACTTCATTGTCAATCTCAGCACCCCATTTGATTCTTAGATCTTCTTCTGCGCCTATATCTTCAATGAATCCTTTTTCAATATATACGCTTTCTACATGCTCATCTTCTTTTAGCATCGTATATATTTTGCCTCCGTAAAATAAAGTCCCCATCGCCAACATCTCCTTTACTTTATAAAGCTTGATCTTGTCTCTATTATACGTGACAAAACAAACAAGACAAAAGAGTGAGGTTTCCCCCACTCTTTTTAGCCATCATTATTTAGTTAATATGACTTATTTACCACCAAGTTGTTGCTCAGCCATTTGAACTAAGCGTTTAGTGATTTCTCCACCAACAGATCCGTTAGCGCGAGCTGTTGCTTCTGGTCCAAGATTTACACCGAATTCAGAAGCGATTTCGTATTTCATTTGGTCGATAGCAGCTGCTGAACCAGGAGCTACTAATTTGTTTGTGTTTGCCATGTGTTTTCACCTCCTTGTTGAATATAGATTGTGTCAAAACACATGGCATCATACATTATTTTTTTGGTAATTTTATGAAATTTAACTTTTAAAATAAATCTTCTACGCTGTCTGCGGTATTTGTAGCCGAAGAAGCTGTCATCTCAAGCGTTTCTACATTATTTACCGCTTCTTGAATTAATGTTTCAAAATCATAAAATTGTTCGTATCGATTTATTTTTTCACGCTTTGGCTTCGTTTTTGGTGAGCTTGGCGTAAAAATTGTACAGCAGTCTTCATACGGTCGATTCGAAATTTCATGTGTATCAATTTTGCGGGCAATTTCAACAATCTCCGTTTTATCCATTGTTACAAGCGGACGCAAAATTGGCGTATTAGTCACTTCATTAATCGCATACATGCTCTCAACCGTTTGACTAGCTACTTGCCCTAAGCTGTCGCCAGTTACGATAGCTAACGATTCATTTTTTTCACGAATAAGGTCCGTGATTCGAAGCATCATACGGCGTGTAGAGGTCATGGTATAATTCTCTGGAATTTGCTTTTGAATCGCTTGCTGTACAGCTGTAAACGGTACAATGTGAAGCTTTACTTTTTCGTGATAAGCCGTTAATTTTTGCGTTAAATCGATGACCTTTTGCTTAGAACGTTCACTTGTAAAAGGCGGACTGTAAAAATGAACCGCTTCTATTTCTAAACCGCGCTTCATGGCTAAGTATCCTGCAACCGGGCTGTCAATTCCTCCAGAAAGCATCAGCATCGCTTTTCCACTCGTACCAACTGGAAGACCTCCTGCTCCGCGATAATCAAAACATGTAATATACGTTGCTTCACTTCTCACTTCTACTCGTACATTTACGCTTGGTTCTTTTACGTTTACCTTTAGGTGCTCTGTATTTCGTAGAATATGACTTCCTACTGCATAATTTAATTCGTTTGTATCAAGAGGAAATTGTTTATACGCTCTCCGAGTAGATACTTTGAATGTTTTTCCTTCTATATCAAATTCTTTCATTGCTTCTAACGCTGCTTCTTGAATCGCTTCAAGCTCATTTTCAACTTTTAATGCTAAACTAAAGCTTTGAATACCAAAGATTTGCTGAAGACGTTCGATGATAGGCTCGTGATTTTCACCGTTTAAGTGAATATACATGCGGTCTCTTGTGTATTTTACGTGAATATTTTGGAATGCACTAAGAGCCGTTACGATATTTTTTCTTAGCTGGGCAACAAATTTTTTTCTATTTTGTCCTTTGGTTGAGATTTCTCCGTACCGAATTAAAATATGGTTATATATCATAATCATTTACCTCATTACTTTCTTTAGATCTTCAATTACTGTGAAAATAGCATTTACAATGGGCGTTACTTCATTATAATCATTTAAGCCTGACAAGCTTAATCGAATGGATTGATCGGCTTCTTCGTAATTTTTACCGATAGCTAAAAGCGTTTTGCTTGGCTTTTTTCGCTTTGATGAGCAAGCAGATGTAGTGGATACAAACACTCCTTTTTCTTCAAGAGCGTGAACAAAAACCTCACCTTTAATACCTTGTGCTGTAAAATTTATAATATGAGGTGCCGAATGCTCATTCGGCGTATTAACCGTGATTCTTTCGTGAGCAGAAAGTTTGTCCATCAGTTCTGCTTTTATTTCCCGCATTTTTTGCTGATTTTGAGCAGCATGTTCAAGTGTTAAACGAAGTGCTTTAGCAAATGCTACGATTCCCGGCACATTTTCCGTGCCTGATCGATGCTGCATTTCCTGAGAGCCTCCGCTAAGCAGCGGATGAAGCTGAACTCCATTTCGTTTATATAAAATTCCCGTCCCTTTTAAGCCGTGAATTTTGTGTCCTGATAATGTGCATAAATCAATTTTATGATCCGCTAAAGAAAGCGGAACTTTTCCAATCCCCTGCACATGATCGACGTGAAAAAGCACCTTGGAATAGTTCGTCAGCATCTGTCCAATTTCTTCAATTGGCTGAATGGTGCCAATCTCATTATTTACATGCATAACAGATACTAAAATGGTTTCATCCGTAATAGCTGATTCAATAGCCGCAGGTGATACAAAACCACTGGAATCTACCGGAACATACGTAACGTTAAATCCTAGGACTTCTAACTGCTTGAATGGTTCATGAACAGAATCATGTTCAATATTTGTCGTAATGATATGCTGACCTCGGCTTTTATATTGCATCGCTACGCCTTTAATAGCCAAATTATTTCCTTCCGTTCCTCCAGATGTAAAGATAATTTCATTTGACGATACGTGCAGCAATTCTGCTACTTGCTCACGCGAACGGCTCAACAAATTCTCCGCCTGTACGCCAAACTGATGGAGGGAGGATGGATTGCCATAATAAGTTGTAGCTACTTTGGTAAAAGATTGTATGACTTCGTTATAGGGTTTTGTTGTAGCGCTATTATCTAAATAAATCAAGGATGCGCGCCCCCTTCTTCATTTTTTCGGAACAACGTATTATCATAACATACCTTAATACTTTTTTAAATTAGGTTTTGCCTTAGTAATCATAACAAGGATAGACGATCTTTTCAAAGCTATTTGCCACTTTATAAGCAAGGTCTCCCCTTGCTTATCCTAACAGTTGCTGCCGTATTTATAGACTATACCATTAGCATTGAAAGAGATACGAGATAGTATGCAAAGAAAAGCATCATCATAAAAAAGCTCGTGTCCTTTGGACACGAGCTTTTTAACTCTGTGAAGATACAATACGCTGTATACGATCCAGCGCACCAGGATCTACTTGCTCAATAGCTGCAGATGCCTGTTTTAATGCTTCTTTGTATTCATAATGACGAAATGCTTCTTCTGCTTCTTCTAAAGACTGTGCAATTGAGTGATGAGTACTTCTATAGCGGTTACCGTATTGAATCACTCTTTCAACGAGTCGCGCTTCTTCTAACATTGCCTCTGTTTCATCAAATGTATCCTGAACAAAACCAACTGCATCTTCAAGTAAAGATTGAACAGCTTGAATATTAAGCGGTTTTTCTTTCAGCTTAGCGGTTACTTCATTTAAGATATGAACCGTTTTTTCAAGCTGCACTTTATATTCTTCAGGAACACCAGGAAGGTTGCTTTTTTGAATAAGGCGTCGTGCTTCAATCAACTGAGATTTCAGTTCTTCTATTTTGTCCTTAGCTGAGAGCTCATCTTTGCGAAGAGCTTGTAGCATATCGCTATAGGATTCCTGAGATTCTTTTAATTGGTTAAGCTGTTTGGAAACGTCTTCGAGTTCTTCTTGGATCACACTGTAGGCTAAATTGTGCTCCGCCACCTTGTCCGAAATATTATAGTACAAGTTAGTCAATCGTTTTAGTTCGCGGTCCATTTTATAATATACGTCTAAATCGCGCTCTTTAAAATGATAGCTTTGCTGTACAAATAGCGTTTCTTCACGAAGTTCACGGTTTCGTTCTTGAAGCATACGAAGGAAGTTAGATACCGTATGAGATTCACGGTTCATTTTATGATAGGAGAAAACCTCATGCTCAAGTGAGTCATATAACTGCTCTAAGCGTTCGTTCACATCATCTAGTTTTGTAATCGCTTCTTCCACATATAATTCTTCAATATCTGCAATAATTTCAGCAGTTTCTTGTTTTAAAAGCTCTACCGTTTCTTCTACTTGCAGATGATCTAACACATATCCCTGCTCACTCATTTCGTGGAACCCGTCAAGCAGTTCATTGAACTGAACAGGAAGAGTGGTCTGACACTCAACTAACACTTTTGGAATTTGTTCTAAATACGAATCAATAGCTGTTAAATCAGTTTTTAATTGAAGAACAATCTCACGTGCTTGAAGATAGTTTCCGTTAATCGTCTCTTCCTCGTATTTTTTAAACTGCTCTTTAGACGTATTAATTGCGTATTCTAAAGTTTTTTCAGCATTTCCATAGGAATACCGATGTGCGAGCAATTTTTTCTTCACATGGCGGTGAAGCTGATTTAATTCCTCAATATCATATCGATTATCTTGTTCGCTACCAATTAAATTTTGAAGTTCAGTAAGTATGTTTTCAATATCTATCTTGGTTTGTTCTAAGGCTTGATCAATATGTATAGATAACTGCTTCGCTTTTTTAAATCGGTATTTATCCGCTGCTTCTTCCGTTTCAAACAGTTCTTTATCAATTTTCGGGAGATTAGTTGATATAATTTCATCCCACTGCTCACGCCAACGTTCAAATAGCTCTTCAGTTTGACCTGTCATGTTCAATTCTTTTACTTTTGAAATTTCCTCTGCAACTGGCGTATTTGCTAATTCGACTTTGATCGTTTCCAGGCGATCAATTTCTTGATAAATCTTTTTACGTGAAAACATTCCGTACACAACTAATCCGATAATAAGTATGATTAGTGCTATAATGAATTCCATACTAAGCCCCCTTACAGTGCGTTCTACATGACAAGTTTCTTATTTATAAAAAGGGTCAATTTAATCCTTTAAATTTTTTTGCGTCAATGTTTTTATGATACCATGTAAAGTCCAACTTTTGAGCAAAAAATTAAATTTTTTTATACAAAATATTGGCATGGAGTCACTTTGTGTCGTTACAATGGAAAAAGAAGAAAAAAGGAGGCATTTTTTATGAAAGTTGACAAACATATTCATACTCCATTTTGCCCACACGGTTCACCTGATTCATTGCAACAATATGTTGAACAGGCGATTTCCCTGAACTTTTGCGAGATTTCGTTTACAGAGCATGCTCCATTACCAAAAAGCTTCAGTGATCCGACGCCTGATCGCGACAGCGGAATGGATCCTGACAAACTTGATCGCTACATTCAAAACGTACAGCAAGTTAAAAAAGAATTTGAGCCCGATATTCGTATTAATATCGGATTGGAAGTTGACTTTATTGAAGGATTTGAACACGAAACAACAGATTTCTTAAACGAATATGGTCCTTATCTCGATGACAGCATACTTTCTGTCCACTTCTTAAAACATGAAGAAGGATATGATTGCCTAGATTTTAGCGCTGACGTATTTGCACATATTGTACAGAAGTTTGGCAGCGTAAGCAAAGTATATGATAAGTATTACAACACCGTATTACGCTCTGTACAGGCCAATTTAGGCGTTTATAAGCCTAAGCGCATTGGTCATATGACGCTCGTACATAAATTTCAAACTCGCTTTCCATATGAAGACACACTTTCACCTATTATTTTAGCAATACTCGATGAAATAAAAATGAAAGATCTGGCTTTGGATTATAATGGTGCAGGGTTGTTTAAGCCTTTGTGCAAGGAAGCGTATCCAGCTCCCTTTGTCGTAAAAGCAGCCCAACAGAAAAAAATCCCTCTCGTATATGGGTCAGATGCCCACTGTGCGAAGGATTTAGGCCAAGGCTATGGAGAGCTCCATTTAGGATAATTGAACGCGCAGTTTGTTTGTTCGTTCATATGGCAAACATACCGTAGTGTGCACCCATCGCTCAAGCTCAATCGCATATTGCTGAACAAAATACGGTTCGTGAGGCAATATATGAAGAACTTCACTTAGGTACTGAGGATGAAGATAAGGCATAGACAGCATGCCCTTAAGCTCAATGATTGTAAAGGAAACGTGCAGCTTTCGAAATTCCTTTTCTTTCATCCCTCTTTCAAGGATTGTTTTTAAGTAGTACTTTTCCTTGGTTAAATACGTAGTCATAACTTCTCGAATTAAAATCGTGTCAAGAGAGATTTCTCTATATACGAGCCGAGCAATATGCCTATTTTCGTGCTGGTAATGTAAGATAGCTCGAATCATCACGATCATACTTTCTGTTGAAGACAGCTTTTTCATTTCTTGGAATGCTTGCTCCAGTACCGCAATATAACCTTCAAAATAAGAAATCACTAAACTTTCAAGCAATCCTTCTTTGCTATGAAAATAATATGAAATATTCGCTACGTTCACTTTCGCTTTTCCTGCAATCTCGCGCACCGACGTACCATCAAAACCTTTTACGTTAAAAAGAGAAACAGCCGCATCAATAATTTTCTCTTTTGTTTTTGACTGTACAGCCATCTATCTACACCTCATTTCGATTTATTTTTACAAAACACATATGATTGCAAAATTGTGTAGAAATCGTTACAGTATTTAAAAAGGATTTTAGTAGCCTCTCTACATAATTCGTGATAGGCTTTTTAGTTCCTGTAATCTTTTATCGACAAAGTAGCGTTAAAACTGACGTTTCCTGATAAAAACTCATTAAATCTTATGTTGAATGGAGGAGAATACATTGTTTAATGTCGAAAACTACAGCGGCTCAAAACAAAAGGATTATGAATTAGTAATTAAGCAATTACGCGCCTTATTAGAAGGAGAAAGTAATACAATTGCTAATCTAGCAAATGCTTCAGCGTTACTAAATCAATTTTTAAATGAAGTAAACTGGGTAGGCTTTTATTTAATGGAAGACGGCGAGTTAGTACTCGGCCCTTTCCAGGGGCTGCCGGCTTGTGTTCGCATTCCACTTGGAAAAGGCGTATGCGGTACAGCAGCTCAAAATCAAAGAACAGAGCGAATTGAAGATGTTCATGCATTCCCTGGCCACATTGCATGTGATGCCGCTTCTCAATCTGAAATTGTTGTACCAATGGTAAAAGACGGTAAACTTTTAGGTGTTCTTGATATTGACAGTCCAATCAAAAATCGCTTTGATGAAATCGATCAACAGTATCTTGAAGAATTCGTCAAAGAACTCACTTCTTTTCTTTGAATATGAATAAGCAAAAAAACCGCTGCAAATCAGCGGTTTTTGCTTATTAAACAAACGTTTGATTAGCCCATCACCACCGTTTTCTTATGTTCTTTCTTCTCCTTTCATACTTCAAAAGAATATATCCTTTCTTTTACATTCTTTTAATCTTCAATCTTCCTTGACTTTATACGAGGAAACACCTATAATACTCGTTGTGTGAAATATTGCAGCTTATACAATCTTCTTTATGTTTTTTCATTTTGTTCCTCATTAAAAGGTTGTTTTACAGAAGTAGCAATTCTTTTAACAAGATGGTGTATCGTGTAACTCTCTGCTGCTAGAGCGATGGTACATGAAAACAAAATGAGCATATCGCTAGAATGTGTCTGTTTTTGTTTTGCATAAAATAAAAACACAAACAAGGAGGAGTCATCATGGCTCGTTATACAGGTCCAAGTTGGAAAATCTCTCGTCGCTTAGGTCTTTCTCTAAGTGGTACAGGTAAAGAATTAGAAAAACGCCCTTACGCTCCAGGTCCACACGGCCCAGGTCAACGTAAGAAAATTTCTGAGTACGGTTTACAATTACAAGAAAAGCAAAAATTACGCCACATGTATGGTGTAACTGAGCGTCAATTCCGTAACTTATTCGTTGCTGCTGGTAAATTAACTGGTAAGCACGGTGAGAACTTCATGATTCTTTTAGAAGCTCGTCTTGATAACTTAGTATACCGTATGGGTCTTGCACGCACTCGTCGTCAAGCTCGTCAATTAGTTAACCACGGTCACGTTTTAGTTGACGGTAAACGCGTTGACATCCCATCTTACCGTGTACAACCTGGTCAAGTGATCGGTGTTCGCGAAAAATCTCGCAACCTTTCAATCGTGAAAGAAGCGCTTGAAGTTAACAACTTCGTACCAGACTACTTAACAGTAGACGCTGAGAAATTAGAAGGTACATTCACTCGTTTACCAGAGCGTTCTGAATTATCTGCTGAAATCAACGAAGCACTAATCGTAGAGTTCTACTCTCGTTAATAGTAAAAAGCCGTTCCTTATGGAGCGGCTTTTTTGCTATCTATATAAAAAAAAGGCCTTTCGGCCTTTTTTTATGCGTATTGAATAAGCGTATATTTTTTCTTACCTCGACGAATCACTGTGAATTGACCTTCAATACGGTCTTCTGCACCTACTGTTTTTTGTAAATCTTGTTCACGTTCACCATTTAAGTAAATCGCACCGTTTGAAATATCTTCACGTGCTTGACGTTTAGAAGGAGAAATTTTACTTTCTACAAGTAAATCAATTAAACCAATATCTTCACCTGTATGCGTGTAAGAAGGAACATCCTTGAATCCTTGCTTAATTTCTTCTGCTGTTAACTCTGAAATACTTCCGCTAAATAAAGCTTGCGAAATACGAATTGCTTGCTCAAGAGCTTCTTCACCGTGTACAAGCGTAGTCATCGCTGCCGCTAGTGCTTTTTGTGCTTCGCGTTTTTCAGGAGCTTCTTTTGCAGAAGCTGCTAATTCATTAATTTCCTCGTGTGATAAGAATGTAAAGTATTTTAAATATTTTATAACATCACGATCATCTGTATTAATCCAGAATTGATAGAATTCATACGGACTTGTTTTTTCAGGGTCTAACCAAATTGCTCCGCCTTCTGTTTTACCGAACTTCGTCCCGTCCGCTTTTGTTACAAGCGGAACTGTTAATCCAAATGCTTTTGCATCTTCTTCTGATTTACGAATTAATTCTAAGCCAGCTGTAATATTTCCCCATTGGTCGCTGCCGCCAATTTGAAGCTTACAGTTATATGTTTGGTATAAATTCAAGAAATCGTATGATTGTAAAATCATGTAGCTAAATTCCGTAAATGAAATGCCTGATTCGATACGAGATTGAACAGAATCCTTTGCCATCATATAGTTAATACCAAAGTTTTTACCGATATCTCGTAGGAATGTAATAACATCTAATGAGCCAATCCAGTCATAGTTATTTGCAATAACTGCTGCATTTTCACCTTCTTCGAAATCTAAGAAGCGTGAAAGCTGACCTTTAATACGCTCACTAAACATGGCAACCGTTTCTTTTTCATTTAATGTACGCTCTGCTTTTTTACCGCTTGGATCTCCAATAAGACCTGTACCTCCACCAACTAATGCAATTGGTTGGTGTCCAGCTTGTTGAAAGCGACGTAAAATTAAAACAGGAAGCATGTGGCCGATGTGAAGGCTGTCGGCTGTCGGATCGAATCCACAGTACAAACGAACAGACTCTTTACTCAAAAGTTCACTTAAACCTTTTTCATCCGTTTGTTGGTTAATGAGCCCTCGAAACTCAAGATCTTGTAAAATATCCATGTTATATATTCTCTCCTTTATCTAATTGCTCGTTACAATTTGTTGAACAACATAAAAAACGCCCCTTCTTAAAAAAGAAGGGACGAAAATATCGCGGTACCACCCTATTTGGAAATAAATTATTTCCCACTTAAATGATGTAACGGTCTACCCGTCTTTTGCTACTGTAAGTTCACAAAAGATGCTCAAGGACGTATTTCATATTTGTCTATGTACTGATTTTCAGCAACCATCAGCTCTCTTAAACAGGGAGACAAGTATTACTTCTTCCTATCACTGCAGTTTATTTTATTTAAAAGTTTACACCCCACAATTATGAATGATTTTATTTTAAAATTCAAGTCCAAAAAAAAGTTCAAACAGCTGGCTGTTTGAACTTTATAAAAATCACTTATTTTCCCTACAAAGATTGAAACATTTACTCCTTAGTCTTCCATCGTTGACAAATCGCCCGTTGGCAAATCTAATTCCCACGCTTTTAAAACGCGACGCATAATTTTACCACTTCGTGTTTTAGGTAGCTTATCTTTAAACTCGATTTCACGCGGGGCTGCATGAGCAGCTAACCCTTTTTTCACAAATTGACGAATATCTTCAATCAGTTCATCTGAAGATTCATACCCATCTCTAAGTGCGATAAATGCTTTAATAATTTCCCCGCGCACAGGGTCAGGCTTACCAATAACACCCGCTTCTGCTACAGCAGGATGTTCAACAAGCTTACTTTCTACTTCAAATGGACCCACGCGTTCTCCTGCCGTCATAATAACATCATCGATTCGGCCTTGGAACCAAAAATAACCTTCTTCATCCATATACGCCGAATCACCTGATACGTACCAATCACCTGGCATAAAATATGACTCATACTTTTCTTTGTTGTTCCAAATCGTATGCATCATAGATGGCCAGCCTTTTTTAATTGCTAAGTTCCCCATTCGATAAGGTGGAAGCTCTTGCCCTTGATCGTCAACGATTGCTGCTTGTACGCCTGGAATTGGTTTCCCCATAGATCCTGGCTTAATTTTCATAGACGGATAATTACAAATCGTCTGACCGCCAGTTTCAGTCATCCACCACGTATCATGAATACGTTTTTGGAACACCTTCATTCCCCAGCGTACCACTTCAGGATTTAACGGTTCTCCCACACTTAATACATGTCTGAGATTGCTTAAATCATAGCGTTTAACTAAGTCATCACCAGCACCCATTAGCATACGAAAAGCTGTAGGTGCACTGTACCAAACCGTTACGCCAAAATCTTCAAGTGCTTGATACCATGCATCTGGACTAAAACGTCCTCCTACAATCACATTGGTTGCTCCAGCAAGCCAAGGACCAAAAATTCCATAGGAAGTCCCCGTTACCCAACCGGGATCTGCTGTACACCAATACACATCGTCATCTTTTAAGTCGAGTACCCACTTTGCAGTTTGATAGTGCTGAAGCATTGCGTTGTGAACATGAAGTACGCCTTTTGGTTTGCCAGTTGAACCTGATGTATAATGAAGCAGCATACCATCTGTTCTATCTACCCACTCAATTTCCACCTCTTTATTCGCCGCTTCTAATCGCTTTAGAAAATCTAGTTGAATGCCTTCTTCTTCTACATTTTCCCCTACAAGGAGAATGTGTTTTAAAGCTGGCAAATCTTTCACCGGAACGCGGCTCAGCAGTTCAGGCGTTGTAATTAACACTTTTGCATCACTATCTTGCAAACGATCTTTTACTGCACCTTCCATGAACGCTTCAAATAAAGGCCCAACAATAGCGCCAAGCTTCACCGCTCCTAACAATGCAAAATAAAGTTCCGGAGAGCGAGGCATAAAAATAAACACGCGATCTCCCTTCTCTACGTCTGCTTGTTTTAGCACGTTTGCGGCTTTGTTTGACCATTCTTTCATTTCTTTGAATGTGTATTTTTCATTGCGCTGCGCATCTCGATAATAAAGCGCAACTTTATTTTTACGCGTAGAGTTTGCGTGCTTATCAATTGCTTCATAAGCTGCATTTAATTTACCTGTTTCATGCCATGAAAATTCCTTCTCCACTTGTGACCAGTCAAAGGTTTGATACGTTTTATCGTAGTCCTGTAAGTTGTATACCCCTTCAATTACAGGAAGCGCTTCCACCTTCATCACAAACTCCCCCTTATGTATAAAATTTACAAACCTATTATATAACAAAAATAGACTTTTCACAATTTTATAAAAATATTTGTCGGAATTGGGATAATAGTCTCCCTTGTTATATGACAATCTTGTTTATATAAGTGTCGAATTAACAAGAATCTCTTTTAATTTTCTATTCTATGTTTTTAAAAAAACTCCTTTTCTTTTATTTAATTTTTTGAAAACGCTTTAATACAGAGTTTTTTTTATATTATAATACAGATAAGACTGCTTGAAGGTGGTGATTCATGTGAAACATTCCCAAACATACAATATGAAAGAACTAAAAACAGCTGTTGGAGCAATTGTTATTGAAGGGCCTGTCTCCTCACAGACCTTGCAACAACTTGATTTTCATGAGCAACTAACGGCCTTTCGTCCACCTGAACAGCAAAAAGAAGCATTGATCGAGATTGCCAACTTGCCTGAAGGTAGAATCATTATTGCTCGCCATCATCATACAATCATTGGTTACGTAACCTTTTTATATCCCGATCCTCTAGAACGATGGTCGGAAGGAAATATGGAGAATTTAATCGAATTAGGAGCTATAGAGGTAGCTGCTCCATTTCGCAGCTACGCTGTTGGTAAAAACTTGCTTATCGTATCTATGATGGATGATGCAATGGAAGATTATATTGTCATTACGACAGAATATTACTGGCATTGGGATTTAAAAGGAACAGGGCTAAATGTGTGGGATTACCGCAAAATTATGGAGAAAATGATGAATAAAGGCGGACTTACGTGGTTTGCCACAGATGATCCGGAAATTAGCTCCCACCCTGCTAATTGTTTGATGGTAAGAATTGGGAGAAGAGTACCTCAAGAAAGCATGCAAGAATTTGATAGCCTGCGCTTTCGAAATCGCTTTATGTATTAAGCTGACCTTTAAGAAAAGGAGCCGTGTCTGATGATTGTTGAAGAAATGATGAAAACCGATCTCGTTACCTTAACCCCCGACCATACGATTGCTGAAGCTATGAAACTTTTAGATACACATAAGATTAGACATATTCCTATCGTTAATGACCTTCATCACGTAGTTGGCATCATTTCTGATCGAGACGTAAGAGATGCAAGTCCATCTATTTTAGATAATACTTACACGTCTGCTCTTCTATCCGAGCCCGTGCGGATGATTATGCAAACAGAAGTCATTACAGCTCACCCTCTTGATTTTGTTGAAGAAATTGCAAGTATTTTTTATGAACATCAAATCGGTTGTATTCCCGTTACAAAAAACAAGCGGTTAGTAGGAGTTGTTACCGAAAGAGATCTATTACATACGTTTATTCAGCTTACCGGTACCAATAAACCAGGTTCACAAATTGAAATAAAAGTAGAAAACAAGGCTGGCGTACTCGCTGAAGTTACATCCCTTTTTGGTTCAACGAGAACAAACATCTTAAGCGTACTTGTCTACCCAGATGTAGATGAACGATATAAAATCCTTGTGCTTCGCATTCAAGCTATTAATCCATTAATTAGTATAAATACATTAAAAGAAAACGGCTATGAGGTGTTGTGGCCTAAATTACCGGAGATGACGTAATGACTAGTAATGCTGTATTTATTTATTCAGATGATATTCTTTCGTACAAATTCAGCAATAATCATCCGTTTAACCAGCTTCGTGTTCAACTAACATATGAACTGTTACGGGAATTTGGTGCTTTAGGCAATCAAGATATTGTATTACCGCGGATGGCATCTGATGAAGAACTTCAGCTTGTCCATGATACTAGCTATATTCAAGCGGTAAAATTAGCAGGAAGCGGCGAGCTTTCTGTTGAAAAAGCAGCAGATTTTGGTCTTGGAACAGAAGATACACCTATGTTTCCCAACATGCATGAAGCCAGTGCATTTTTAGTTGGAGGTACACTTACTGCTGTAGATTATGTGATGACTGGAAAAGCTAAGCATGCTCTAAATTTAGGAGGAGGATTGCACCACGGCTTTCGAGGAAAAGCTTCCGGCTTCTGTATTTATAACGATAGCGCGGTAGCCATCAAATATATGCAGCAAAAGTACAACGCGCGCGTTCTCTATGTCGATACAGATGCTCACCATGGTGACGGCGTTCAATGGACATTTTATGACGACCCTTCCGTTTGTACTCTTTCCATTCATGAAACGGGACGCTACTTGTTTCCAGGTACGGGAAACGTTAACGAACGCGGGCACAGTGAAGGCTATGGTTATTCATTTAATGTGCCTGTTGATGCTTATACCGAAGATGAGTCTTGGCTCGACGTTTATAAGACCTCTTTAAAAGAAGTAGCTGCTTTTTTTAAACCAGATGTTATCTTGACACAAAATGGAGCCGATTCTCATTATTACGATCCGCTCACTCATTTATGCGGCACCACGAAAATATACCGTGAGATTCCTAAAATTGCTCATGAAATTGCCCATGAATACTGTCAGGGAAGATGGATTGCGGTTGGCGGAGGAGGTTATGATATTTGGCGGGTTGTTCCTCGGGCTTGGTCATTCATTTGGCTTGAAATGATTGAACGAAAGGCAGAAGGCATGCTTCCTCTGTCATGGCTTGAAAAATGGACAAAAGTATCGCCCCACCCCGTTTGCACGCAGTGGGATGATGAACCTAATATCTATCAGCCAATTCCAAGAAAACCAGAAATAACAGAAAAAAACGCTCAAACTCTTGAGCGCGCTCTTTATCCTATTCGTTCTCATACATCTCATTCTTAAAGAAAGGCTATACAAGCGTATGGCCTTTTTCACTGTGCTTCGGGATCTGAAATAATAATTTCGACGCGTCTATTTTTTTGTAGATTGTCATTAGACGTGTTCGGAACAAGCGGCTTTGTATCTCCATATCCAAGTGCTTCAAAGCGGTTAGCAGAAAGAGAAAAATGGTTCGTTAAATAACGTATGACGCCGCTAGCACGCGCTGCCGATAGTTCCCAATTAGATGGATAACGATAGGTGTGAATGGGTCGATTGTCGGTATGACCTTCTACTTTAATATCATTTGGAATAGTACTGAATAACCTTCCTAATTCATCTAGAAAAGGAGTACCTTTTTTCAAAATGTCCGCTTGTCCTGTTTCAAACAGCACCTGTTCTTGTAAAATAAGCACAACTCCGCGTTTATCTCGCTTAGCAGTAATGACATTCTGAAGCTTATTTTCCTTCAGGTAGCCCTGCACTTTCGCTAAAATGTTATCCAGCTTTTGAGACTGCTGGCTCTTTTCTACAGAAGCTAATGAGCCACCGCTTGTAAGCGAATTGACAACGGTCTGAAACTTTTGATTATCAACGCTAGACATTGAAAATAGTAAAATAAAAAAAACTAATATTAACGTCACCAAATCAGCAAATGTTACCATCCATTTTGGCGACTGTGCCGAATACCTTTTTCTTCTACGCTTCACGAACGTGTTCTCTCTTTTCTTCCAGCTTTCGTTTTTCAACAGGGGCAAATACTTTTAGCTTTGCTTGCACAAAGCGAGAATTTTGACCCGCCAGCAAGCCGATGACACCTTCAATAATCACTTCTTTAACAAAAAGCTCATGCTCCGTTTTACCAGCTAATTTAGCTGCGATTGGCTGAAAAAACAAGTTTGAAAGCAGCGCCCCGTAGAAAGTCGTTAAAAGAGCAATTGCCATGTTAGGCCCAAGCGACGAAGGAGTATTAAGGCTTTTAAGCATTAGCACTAGCCCAACGAGCGTCCCAATCATTCCCCAAGCGGGGGCATAATCGCCTGCTTTTTCAAACATACTTCGACCTCTCACATGTCTTTCTTCCACTGCAGCTATTTCAGCTTCAAGCAGCTCTCGAATCATTTCTGGTTCTACTCCATCAATGGCTAGCAAAATACCTTTTTTCACAAATGAATCATCGATTTGTTCAAGCTCTGCTTCTAACGATAGAAGTCCTTCTCGACGCGCTTTCTCCGATAAATGTACAAATGTTCCTACAATTTCTTCTACGTTTATTTCTTTCGATTGAAACGCTTGTTTCCCTACTCTTCCCATATTTTTTAATTGTTTTAAAGGAAAGCTCACGCACAGCGTACCAAAAACGCCTCCCAGTACAATTAAAATCGATGGTACATCAATAAAAGCTAAAAAACCGCTCATTCCCCCACTTGAAATAACCCCAAACACAACCATAGAGATACCAATTAGTATCCCTATAGGTGTGAGCATATCAATTTTTTTCATATTCTATCTCCCCGTGTCTGAACTTTGGATTCGTTCTTATTCATTCACAGGTATTATTTTGTTGATTGTCTGAACTCGATGCGGTGAGGAAGCTGTACAATGCTGCTGTCTACCGTTTCTTTGTTCATGTATTTTGTTAAGAGACGCATCGCTACTGCACCAATATCATACATTGGCTGTACAACAGATGTTAACTGAGGACGAACCATTGTTGAAAGTCTTGTGTTATCAAAACCGATAACTTCTAGATCGTTTGGTACATTCAACCCGCGGTCTTGTGCCCCGTGAATAACGCCTAATGCCATTTCATCCGTTCCAACGAAAATAGCAGTTGGTTTTTCATCTTCTTCTAATAGTTTTTCAACCGCTTCAATACCTGAATCGTACGTGTAGTCTCCTTCTACAATATAAGAATCACGTACAGGCAATCCGCTTTCCGTAAGAGCACGCTTGTACCCTTTTACTTTTTTCGCATGATTGATCGGTTCTTCTAACGTACCTGAAACGAATGCAATATTTTTATGACCGCTGTCAATTAGTGATTGCACTGCATCAAAAGCTGCTTGTTCATAATCAATAGTTACAGATGGGATTTGGTTAGTTGATTCGATTGATGCTGCAAGGACAACTGGAACCGGTGATTTTTTTAGCTCTTCTACGTGTTCTTCCGTTACATTCCCACTCATGAAGATGATTCCGTCTACTTGTTTACCAAGCATGTTATTTAAAAGGTGAAGTTCTTTATCTTGATTTTGATCGGAGTTACTTAAGATGATATTATATTTGTACATTGTTGCAATATCTTCGATTCCACGCGCTAACTCTGCATAGAAAATATTTGAAATATCAGGAATGATAACTCCTACTGTCGTTGTTTTTTTACTTGCTAATCCACGCGCTACTGCGTTCGGACGATAGCCTAGTCTTTCAATTGTTTCTAATACTTTTTTTCTAGTTGATGGTTTTACATTTGGATTTCCGTTTACCACACGAGAAACCGTTGCCATCGACACGCTTGCTTCCCTTGCTACATCATAAATTGTTACGTTCACAACAAACACTCCTTATCGAAAAACATTTCGTTTATTTTATCCTTATTTCATTTCTTGTATTTACGTATATAAATCCATCTTCCTTTATAGAATGGCTATTTCTAGCTCCTTCACTCTTACATACAGCTTAGATACCCTGTATGCATCTAAATCATTCCTGTTATGCCCTTATTATTACGTGGCAAAGACAATTTTACCAGTTTATATGTAACAATGTAAAAGACGGTGTATATTAAGTAAATAAAAAAAGTGAATCGCGAATTTATATCATATGCAATCACAGAATGATAGCGAATATCTGTAACTACTATACGATACTATGTGCTTCATCGCAACGTATTTACCGCCTTTTTCCGACAAGTTTCACGAGAATTTCATAAATTCTTGTTTTTTGGATTTGCACTTATTCTTTCCTATTTTGACAAAAGTTATCGACTGTTTTCAAAATACGTAATAATTTCGCTTATCTTTATTATAACGAAAGGCAAACAAGCTTGAAACCATTAAGTGCCTCAAACTTGTCATAAAAGTATACGAATTTTTCATTTTTACGTTTTTTTATAAATTTAAGTTACATATAGGTTTTAGCTGCTTCATAAATTCTGTAAATTGCGGGATATCCATTTGCTGAGCTGAATCAGAAAGTGCTACCGCAGGATCTGGATGAACTTCTGCCATAATTCCATCTGCACCGATGGCAAGAGCTGCTTTAGCCGTTGGAACAAGTAAATCTCGTCTTCCCGTTGAATGGGTGACGTCGACTAAAACAGGTAAATGAGTTTCTTGTTTTAAAATGGGAACAGCTGAAATATCCAGCGTATTTCGCGTTGCTCGCTCATACGTACGAATTCCTCGTTCACACAAAATCAGCTGATCATTTCCTTTTGACACAATGTATTCAGCAGCATTAATAAACTCATCAATCGTAGCGGCTAAGCCTCGCTTTAATAAGACAGGCTTCTTCATCGCACCCGCTTCTTTTAACAGCTCAAAGTTTTGCATATTACGAGCACCAATCTGAATCACATCTACGTATTCTACAGCTGTTTCAATATCAGCGGGGTCGACAATCTCACTAATAACGGCTAAATCGTATTCGTCAGCTACTCTTTTTAAAATTTGCAATCCTTCTAAGCCAAGGCCTTGAAAATCATAAGGAGATGTTCTTGGCTTGTAGGCTCCGCCTCTAAGCATCCGCACACCCTGCTGCTTCACGACTTTTGCTACGGCTGCTACTTGCTCATAGCTTTCAACGGAACAAGGTCCTGCTACAAAACGCTGAAGTCCGTCACCAATTGTTTCTCCTTTTACCGTAACAATTGTATTTTCCGGCTTCTTTTTACGGGATACAAGAAGTGCTTTACGATGATCATCTTCTTGAAGCTCTAAATGAGCTTTGAAAATCTCTTTGAAAATATGTTGAAGCGTAGACGTTTGAAACGGTCCTTCATTCTTGCTTAAAATCGCATCAAGCATTGCTCGTTCACGAACGGGATCAAACCGTTTGGTTGACTGCATGCCTTTTAACTTTCCTATTTCTTGAACAAGCTCGCCTCGCTCATTAATAAGCTTTAACAGTTTCATATTTACTTCGTCAATTTGAGATCGCAAATGCTGAAGATTTGAATTCGTCATGTACGTCCACCCTTTCACTGATTTTAAAAAATCCGTTTAGCAGGGTTACTACATAAGATGATAGATGATGGAGGATATATGTAAGGGGCTTCTCTGCTTTTATGTGCTAAACTACATCTATTGTACGAAAAAGCGGATGAAACCGCAATCAGCTTATAAAAAAAAGAGGTTGAGGCATAGCTAAATCGCTCCAATCTAAAGGCGAAAAAATGGAATAAACAATCTATTATGGATTGCTTGTCATACAGTAAACCTACGTTCACCCTTTCAATGAAAAAATCCGAACGATTAATGTTCGGATTTTTCTTTTACTAAAATACTTTTTCGGTTAGTGAGCTACGTTTTTCGCTAATTCGTCTTCATTAATGTTCCAGTGAGAAGCATGCCACTTCACTTTTCCATCTTCAAACAGAAGCGCTTGAGGTGATTCATGCTTCACTTCATAGGTCTCAGCGATATAGTTAGATACATCACGTGAATCTTGAACATGAAGATAATAAGAAGGAATGTCTTCATGACTAGAAGCAAATGCTGAAAATGCCTCATGACCAGCTGCACTAATTGGACACGTTGTACTGTGTTTTAAAAATAAAAAGCGATTGTTTTCCTTTACAACTTGTTCGAACTCTTCAACTGTTGAAATTTTTTTCATTTTTTTCACCCTTTCTATACTTACTCTTAAGTTTACATGGTTTGAGCGTTTCCATACAAAAAGAGTGCTCAGCTTTATGTATGATGCTCATAAATTCATTTATAAGGTGGGGTTTTTTTCTGCAATGAAACGATTATTTACTTGTTGTTATCCAACCTAAATTACATACAAAAAAAGCGTTCACCCTATACGGTAAACGCTTTTGATTCTTTATTATGGCCGTGGCACTGTGCTTTCCACTTCATCTAGTGCTTTTTGAGCTTCTGTTAGCTTTTGCTGAACGTCTTCGTTGCTTTGAGACTCAACTTCATCAGCAAGCACTTCTAAGCTTGTTGGCGGTAATGCTTCGTGTTCAGGATCTACTTTACGGAAGTTTTTCACCTTGTCCACTACTTGTGAAGATTGCTCAGACAGTGTTTGTGATAAACCAGCTGTTTTTTCTTTAGCCGTTTGAGCAAACCCTTGTCCTTTTTCAACAGCGCTGTTTTTCGCTTGCTCTGTTTTTAAACGAACATAAGCTGCCTGCTCATTTAAATCAGAACGGAACTCTTTACCTGATTTTGGAGCAAGTAGTAATGCCGTTGCAGCTCCTACAACTCCTCCAATCACTGTTCCTACTAAAAAGCCTTTATTTGAAGTGTTGTTTGGTTTATTTGGTTTGTTTGACATATGCGTCTCCTCCTTTAAAGTTCATCCTTATGAAAATGAGCGTGAGCGTTGAACCGCTTTTTCTTTTACTTCAACAGGTACAGGCTCTGCTTCAACTTTTTTCTGTTTTCTTAATTTTATACGTTCCCATACGTCTAATGCAACATTGCTCCATTGAACAACTTGAGCAACAGTTTCT
The DNA here is from genome assembly GCF_055710015.1 of Priestia sp. VA7. Taxonomy (NCBI): domain Bacteria; kingdom Bacillati; phylum Bacillota; class Bacilli; order Caryophanales; family Bacillaceae; genus Priestia; species Priestia sp. VA7. The sequence continues at coordinate 81,934 of NZ_JBVQPN010000001.1, read as the reverse complement.
TTATTTTCTTCTACTTTCTCTGAAACGCTTGATGATACGCTTTTAATAGACTTATTTAGGTCTTGGATTGAGTCACCTACGCCTTTAACAGAATCCACCACTGTGTTCAGCGCTTCGGATTTACGCTGAATATCTTCAGCTAACAGATTAGTCTTATGTAAAAGTGCAGTTGTTTCAGCTGTAATTCCTGTCATTTGCTTTTCTACACCGTCTAAAGTACCTGCCACTGAATTTAATGTGTGCTGAACGGATTTCAATGTTTTGGACACGGAAACCACCAGGTAAAAAATCGCAATGGCAACAATAGCAGCGCTTAAATAAAGAATAATAACCATCTGTGCAAGGCACCTCCTATTTTCTTCTCTCTTGTTATAACTACTTTCCCAATTTTATAAACAATTAAACCTTCTATTCCCTATAGACTCTTTAACTTTACCATATTCTCTCTGCTTTTATTCAGAAAAAGGGAAGATTGTACATTATTTCGCGATATATGAGTTATTTCCCTTCCTAAAGAAAAAAAGGATTTTAAAGCATAAAAACAAACAAAATAAGCTCAGTGGGGTACAATAGAAAGTGAATCACCAATCATTGCTATTTTAAGGAGGCACTATTTATGAAAGACCCTAGAATTGCGACATTAGCTAAAAATTTAATTAATTATTCTGTTCGCCTTCAAAAAGGAGAAAAAGTATTAATCGAAAACTTTGGACTTCAGCGCGAACTTGTGACAGCACTTGTAGATGAAGCGTACAAGGCGGGTGGTTATCCATTTGTACTGCTAAAAGATCATTCGGTAGACCGCGCTCTTTTAAACGGTGCACAAGAAGAGCAGTTCAATATGATGGCAGACTTCGAAGCAAATGTGATGAAAGAAATGAATGCTTATATTGGCTTGCGTTCTGGTTCAAACATTTTTGAACAATCAGATGTTCCGGCAGATAAAATGAAAATCCAAGGGAATACGATCGGTAAAAAAGTACATAGAGAAATTCGCGTTCCAAAAACAAAATGGGTTGTTCTTCGCTATCCAAACGATTCAATGGCGCAGCTTGCTAAAATGAGTACAGAAGCATTTGAAGATTTTTATTTTGATGTATGTAACTTAGACTATGGCAAAATGAGCAAAGCGATGGATGCTTTGGTTGAGCTCATGAACCGTACGGACAAAGTGCGTTTAACAGGTGAGAATACAGACTTAACGTTCTCTATTAAAGATATCCCTGCAGTGAAGTGTGCCGGGGAAATGAATATTCCGGACGGTGAAGTATACACGGCTCCTGTACGTGATTCTGTAAACGGAACAATTTCTTACAACACTCCTTCTAACTATCAAGGCTTTACGTTTGAGAATGTATCCTTAACATTTAAAAACGGTAAGATTGTTGAAGCAACCGCTAATGATACAGAACGCATCAACGGCATTTTTGATACGGATGAAGGCGCACGTTTTGTTGGCGAATTTGCGATTGGCGTAAATCCATATATTCAACATCCAATGCAAGACATCTTATTTGATGAAAAAATTGACGGAAGTTTCCACTTCACTCCTGGCGAGTGCTACGAAGATGCGTATAATGGAAACAAGTCAAATATTCACTGGGATATGGTGATGATTCAGCGCCCAGAATACGGCGGCGGTGAGATTTATTTCGATGACGTGTTAATTCGTAAAGACGGGTTATTTGTCATTGAAGAATTAAAAGCGTTAAATCCTGAAAATTTAAAATGAGTTTTGAAATAAAAAAGGCACTCTCCTGAGTGCCTTTTTTTTATGATACGGTTTGCTGATATAGTTTTTCAAACTTTTGAATGTCTCCAGCACCCATAAATACTAATACAGCTTCATTATGGTCTTTTAACGATTCAATTGTTTCTTCATTAATTAATTCAGCTCCGCTGATTTTGCTTCGTAAATCTTCAATTGATAACTTACCTTGATGCTCACGAGCTGATCCAAAAATATCACATAGATATACTTTATCAGCGTGCTGTAAGCTTGCTGCAAAGTCCTCTAAGAACGTTTGTGTACGCGTAAAAGTATGCGGTTGGAAAACAGCCACAACTTCACGGTTTGGATACTTTTGACGAGCAGCTGAAATCGTTGCGTTAATTTCCGTTGGATGGTGTGCATAATCATCAATTAGCACTTGTTTGCCAACGTTCTTTTCACTGAAACGACGTTTTACACCTTGATATGTTTTAAAACGCTCTTGCAGCACAGCAACGTCAATTTCTTCATAATGACAAAGTGCAATAACAGAAAGTGCATTTAAGATGTTATGGTCGCCATACCCTGGAATTTCAAATGATGCGTGGAATGTATTACGAACGAACACATCAAATGTTGTGCCTGTTGTGCTTTTTACGATATTACGTGCTTGGAAATCATTTTCTTCGCCTAATCCATAATAAAGAACAGGTACCTTCGCCTGAATTTGCTGCAGATGTTCATCATCACCACAGGCAATAATTCCTTTTTTGACTTGAAGTGCCATCTCTTGGAACGCGCTGAATACATCGTCGATATTGGCAAAATAATCAGGGTGATCAAAATCAATATTCGTCATAATTGCATAGTCTGGCGTATAAGATAAGAAGTGGCGGCGATACTCACATGCCTCAAACGCAAAATACTTGCTGTCTTTTACACCTTTACCCGTACCGTCTCCAATTAAATATGAAGTAGGTTCAGCTCCTTGAATCACATGCGCTAACATACCCGTTGTGGATGTTTTTCCGTGTGCTCCTGTTACGGCTACACTCGTATACTGTTTCATAAAGTCACCTAAGAAACGGTGATAGCGTACAAGCTTGACTCCTTCTTTTGAAGCTGCTTCTGCAATTTCTTCATGCGTATCAGGAAAAGCATTTCCTGCAATTACAGTCATGCCGTCTTTAATATTATTTTTATCAAATGGTAAAACAGGAATTCCCTGCTGTTCTAGTGCTTTTTGCGTAAAAATTTCTTTTTCAATATCCGATCCTTGAACTTGAAAGCCCATATCGTTTAGGATTTGCGCAAGCGCACTCATTCCTGTTCCTTTAATACCCACAAAATGGTAAACTGTCATATAAAGAACCTCCAACATTCGTCTATCTGTAAGACAGTATATGACGGTTATCTAGAATTGCTCTTACAAACGTATATAAATGTCGTTTGATTGCTGATTTCACGATAACATCCGTACATTATATCACTTCTTATAACATAACTCCATGACTCCATTTCTACTCTCTTCCCTTGCGAAACGGCCTTTTATTTTGGCTTCATCACATAGTATATAGCCTGCTGTTTTAAAAATGAGCGCCATGTCATTGCATTTTTTTTGTCATTATATTGCGTTACTAACTGTTCAATGCGTTGTTTATGTCCTAAAAAGAAAGAGTCAATTAACACGTCATATCCGATTGATTTTATTTTTCGAATCCAAATTACTTGTTGTTCCTCTAAATTTGCAAATCTTCCTCTTACATCTTTGATGATAACCTGCTCATTTGTCAATGGGGTATATCCTTTTAAGAAAAACGAATTAGGTACTTTAGACACAATAATTGGCTCTAGTACACTCGTCAAAAAAAAGGCTCCTTGAATCAAAAACGACTCTGTTTTCTGCTTCGCCTGATCAGCTAAAAAAAGCTGCAGCAGGGTTTTCCCCTGAATGGTTACATATTCAAATGCAAACCACTGAAAAAATAATTGTTCATAGGAATCAGACAGAGGCGCCTCATGAGGTAAGTTTACTAACTCTTTAAATAAATGTGAAGCCCGCACTTTTTCTCGTATATTCGTATAGCGGTTCACAAAAAAGAAATATTGATTGTAAAAGTCGCAAATAGCATTATCAGACTGAAGCTGCTTTTGTTCACGAATTTCATTAAAGTTAATCAGTTCATGATTTTCTTCTCTCATTACTCTTCACTCGTACTCTAATTATTTTAGTTTGTCCTCTTTATACGCCTTCAGCTCATATGTTTCTGCTGGTGAGAAATGATAGCAAACTATCACATGCTAAAAAAGCAACACACACATTATCCTTACATATAGTAAATCATTTTACTAGTTCTGACAAACCTTTTCCTTTTTTTCTTCATGGATTTCTTCCAAAATCTCTACTCAAATTCTGTATAAACGAACTTAAAGCAGAAAAAAAAGAGGCGACGGATACAGTGACAGAGCGTTAACTCACACAATGCTGTATCCTGCTGATCTTGCATAGCCTCTTTTTTAACCTACATGTAGAAAAACAGCTTAAAATGTAGAAGTGGCTGTTTGACTTTCCATTTCCTGAAGCTCGTTTTCGGTAATGAGCACATCTCTCGGCTTGCTTCCTCTTGCTTCTGAAATAATTCCTTGCTGCTCCATCATATCAATTAGGCGCGCAGCGCGATTGTACCCCATTCTGAAGCGTCTTTGCAGACTGGAAGTAGATGCACCGCCTTGGTCTAGCACAAACTCGCATGCTTCATAGAAAAGCTCATCTTCTTCATTTGAAGCAAAGCTTTGCTGCTTTTTCAACAAATCTTCTTGATCAAATAGGTATGTTGGCTTCATTTGTTTTTTGACATGATCTACAACGCGGTCAATTTCTTCATCTGAAACAAAGTTCCCTTGAATGCGAACGCTTTTAGAAGAGCCGTTTTCAAGAAGCAGCATATCACCTTTACCTAGTAGCTTCTCTGCTCCCCCTGTGTCGATAATTGTACGTGAATCAACTTGCGAAGAAACAGAAAATGCAATACGCGTTGGCACATTCGCTTTAATTAAGCCTGTAATCACATCTACGGAAGGACGCTGCGTTGCAAGCAATAAGTGAATGCCACATGCTCTTGCCTTTTGTGCAATACGGCAAATAGCTTCCTCTACTTCCCCAGGAGATACCATCATTAAGTCGGCAAGTTCATCAATAATAATAACTAGATATGGGAGCTCCCCGCTTTTTTCATTATGTTCTTTTACACGTTCGTTGTATTTTGTAATATCACGTACGCCCGCATGTGCAAACAATTCATAACGGCGCTCCATTTCCTCTACTGCCCATTTTAAAGCTGTAGTAGCTGCTTTAGCATCCGTGATAACCGGGCTGACTAAATGCGGAATACCGTTGTAAGGAGCTAGCTCAACCATTTTAGGGTCAATTAACATAAGCTTGACTTCGTGCGGCGCAGCTTTATAAAGCAAGCTGACGATAATAGTATTAATACACACGCTTTTACCAGACCCTGTCGCTCCGGCAATCAAACCATGAGGCATTTTATTCAAGTCAGTCACAACCGGCGTTCCTGAAATATCTAACCCTAACGCCACCGTTAAAGGAGAGTTATCTTTTCTAAAAGAAGGATGCCTCAAAATTTCACGAATTAACACCGGCTTACTTTGACGATTTGGCACTTCAATTCCAATCGTATTTTTCCCTGGAATTGGCGCTTCAATTCGGATATCACGCGCGGCTAGGCTCAGTTTAATATCATCTGTTAAATTCGTAATTTTGTTCACTTTCACACCGGGTTCAGGATGTACTTCAAATCTGGTCACGGTAGGACCTTGCGTGACGTTTACGACCTTAGCTCGAACGTTAAAGTTTTTTAATGTCATATCCAAAAGCTCACGCTGCTCATCCGCCCATTGATTATCTTCTTCAATAGCAGCTGGAGGAATGTTAAGCAAGTTCATTCCAGGAAATGCATAAGGAGAAGAAGCCTTTACATTTACAGGTTCTTCAGCTTTTAACGAAGCCTGCGGAACTGCTTCTTTGGTTTTTTCACCGTGAACTTCTTCGTGCCTACTTACTTCCGTTTTTTTTTGCAGAGCTTCTGTCTCCTGCCTTTGGTATGAACCTTGAGACGGCTGACTTTTTTCTCGAGCGCCGTTATTCATCTTTGTGCGGTCTTTTTTCAGCATCATCACGTTAAAAGGTACTAATCGCTTACCGCGAACTCGTTCAGCATTTCCTGGCTGTTCTGCAGGTACAAGAGGTTCTACAGTTGACTCTTGCTGTACTTGTTCTTGTAACTCTTGACTTTCCTGCATACTGCTCTCTTCCTCTTTTATCACCGAATTTTCAAGTTCTTGGTGAACAACAGCCGATGCCGCTTCTGGTTGCCATTCATCAGCTGCGGGTTGCGATGAATTTAAACTTTCAGAATTCAGCTCATGTTCTGCTTCCATATGAACACTGTTTGCTGGCTCTTCTAGAATGACGTCACTTTCTTTCTCAGCAGCTGGAGCTTCTTCTTTCTTTCTAGGCTTTAGTACTTCTACTTCTACTTCTTCTGCTGCTTGTAAAAACCCTGCGCTTCCGTCCATCAACGTTTCTACTTCTTCAGTCTCATTTCCTATCTCTTGTTGGAGAGAAACTGATGGTTCAGACGGACGCGTTTCCTCTGAAATTGGAACTTCTTCGGGCGCTGTCATACCTTTCGCTAAATCCCAGTCAAGAGTGCTCTCTTGTCCGACTAACGGTTCGACCGCGTGTGATTCTTCAAAAGTTGGCACCTCTTCTTGTTCTTTTACGGCTACTGAAGAACTTGGCTTTTCTTCAGGAAATGATAGCTTCTCTTTTTGATTTTCCTCATATTGCTTCCACTGAGCAAAACGCTGAGAAGACAGTTGCATCATTTCTTCTGTTTCTTGAATCGGTGCTTCTTCGGCCATAGGCTTAGAAACTGGTTTTCTTAACGGCTCTACAACAGCTGTATTCATCGCTCGTCGGTAAATTTCATCTTCAAACGCTGCTTTTGATAACTGTGTACTCGGAAGCTCATATTCTACTACTTCCTCACTTCCGTTTTGTCCAACATTAGAAGGCCGCTTATTAAACCCATAGACAGGTGAAGGAATTTCAGTCGGACGAAACGGACGTTTTCTTACTTGCGGAACCGCTTCTTTCTTTTCAGATACCGTTTTTAACGGCTGAGATACTGACTTAGGCTGTGTTAGCGCCGACTTGCGAACAGGCTCTTGATAAAACGGAGCCGGTGCCTTTTTTGTTACAAGCCTTGGTTCATCTTTAGGCTTTGTTGCCTTTTTTGCTTCTCCCGTATCATCAATTAAAGGAAAACGAAACGTTCCTTTTGGATATTGATAAGCTACTTTTGTATGAACATCTTGCCGTTCTTCACTGTAACTCCGCTTTTGCGTTCTGGCTGAGTGTGGAACAGAAGGTTTTGGCGCTGCTTTCATCACTGGCTTTTGATGAACTGACTGCATTTGTTTAAGCTTAGGAGCCTTCTTTTTAGGAATTGTTTTTTCTCTATTTAAAGGGTATTCTTCCGTTGTATTTCCATGTTCGTCTACAACAATTTCTTTCACTTCGTATCCTAGTAAATAATCCATTACTTTTCGTACAAAACCCATTTTTATCACTCTTTCTATCAGACTATCTTACTTCGTGTAGCCTCTTATACCGCAGTGCTGCGATATCTACAAAAAGCTATCCATGCATCCTTTATTTACCTTTGGCCTCAAAGTATTCTCTGAGATGGATATATATACTATCTTTTCATTTATCATTCTATCACGTATGCTTGAACTCTTACTATAAAATCTACTATTTTGCTTCCCTTATTTATACAGTAAAATTCCTCTTTGCAAAAATATTTTTTTGCGTCTAGTTAGCACTCATAATTAAACGCGAAAAAAGCCACTAGTATATACTAGTGGCTTTTAATTTTATCAAACCTTTTTAAGAATTGACAATTGCTTTTCAGCAACTGTAACGCTTTGAAATATACGTGTAAAAAAACATCATGCTTTTGCCCTATAAATCAGTATCGCACTCTGCTTTTATGCTTGAAAAGGCTGACCTACTTCATATTTGTCTTCAAGTACTAGAATTCCTTTTTCTTGAGGAGCGTTCGGAAGCGCCAGCTCTTTAGCAGAGCAAATCATACCTGAAGAAGGCACACCGCGCAGCTCTGCATCTTTAATGATCATACCACTTGGCATAACCGCTCCTACTTTTGCTACCACGACTTTTTGACCTGCGTCTACATTTGGTGCTCCACACACAATTTGAAGTGTTTCTGTGCCAACATCTACTTTACAGATGTTCAGCTTATCTGCATTCGGATGCTTTTCTTTTTCTTGAACGTATCCCACTACAAATTTAGGAGATAAATCCACTTCAAGTTTACCTTCAAAACCGCTTTCGCTAAGTACACGATTTACTTCTTCGACCATTTCTTCTGTTAATTCAAGAGAACCATTTCCCTCTACTTTTAACTTAGAAGAAGCATGAAAAATGTTATAGCCAGCTGTTGTATTTGATTTTTGATCAAAGATACGCACAACGTCGCCTTTTGTTTCAAACGTGCGATTTTCAATTGCGATATCTTCTAGCTTGACGATTAACGTATCGCCGATACCTTCTTTATTATAAAAAAGATTCATAATTAGTCCCGTCCTTTACTGCGATTTTTTCCTAGAATAAAAATAGGTTCTAGCTCACCGTTTTCGTATAAAAATGAAAGAGCTGTGATGGGTACACGTCCACTTGCAAAAAAGCTCATGGTCATTTGCGCAAGAATATCATAACCCGTTTCGTTTTGGATATCAGCTAGAATCAGCACATCTTGATGAGGTACTGCTACAGCCATTGTGCCCGAAACACTAGAAGCAAAATCTTGCAAAAATGCCTCGTTAAGAATTCGGCTTGCATCGTATCCATCGTTCTGATTTACAAAATAAAAGTCATTGCCTGCTACCGTATCTTTTTTATGTGAAATCGGCAAAGAGCGAAGATTAAATTTAGCCATTTCCCGCACTGCGGATAGATCTAAATTTTCCTTACGAATTAGTTTCTCATCTAATAGACGATATGTATTGCCTAAATCAAGCGCATAATAAATGCGTGTTTCAGCTGTATGTTCATCATAAATCAACGGCACGTCTTCATTCGATTTATCTGGAAAAGACGTTGAGCGAATAACTGGATAAATGCGCTTTTCTTTTCCCGTTACCTGCTGTTCATCGTTCATAACACGAAGAGCTTCTTTTATATAATATACCATTTCATCTAGAGCCGCTTCCTTTTTTTCTTCCCATTTTGCAATTAGCCCAGGTAAAGAAATGGTTACACCTTTTTTCGTTTCCTGATGTTCAACGCGCAGCGTATCTTTTTCACGATCAAATAAAAATGACCAATCCGCACCCGTTAATCGCTCTTCTAGTAGTTTTCTCATCTTTTGACTATTCATTTTCGCCATATTTACGCCTCCTTTTCTCATTTTTATGTATGAAGACTGATAGCTGTAGATCGCTATCAGTCTTCACTTGATTTATGCATTTAAGCCGTTAATAAACTCTTCAATTTCTTCTTTTGTTTTACGGTCTTTGCTGACAAAACGCCCTGTTTCTTCTCCGTTGCTGTAACCAACAAAGCTTGGAATTCCAAAGATGCTTAATTCTGCACAAAGATCGATAAAGTCGTCGCGGTCGACATAGTGAAATGTATACTCGCTATGATTCGCCTCAATTTCTGGGAGCACGGGCTCGATTACTCGGCAATCTGGGCACCAGTCTGCTGAAAACATCATGATATGTTTTCCTTCTTTAATGATTTCTTTGTATTGTTCAATTGTTTGCATTTTTTCCATTTTTCTTTCCTCCACTTTTTCTTTTACTTTCGTATTTAAACGGCTAAAGCCCTATACATTATTTAATCCTTCTACATCAAAACATAGTATATGAGTTGTTGCAACTATCATACACTGATGCTTTTCTATTATAAAGGGTTACAAAGAAATTTCCTATTGAACAGCTTGATTTGTCCTAAAATCAAGCTGTCCTTTTAGCATTAAAACAACCTGATAAAACATAGCGGTCCGATCTAAATTCCCATTGGTGAAAATACCGATTGCTCCTTCTTTTTTTCGAATATTCTTTTGGTTTGTATACACTTCCATAGCTTCGGCTAATTCTTTTTTATCATGACGAAGCATACCGGCTACCGCTTCAGGAAGCCGAATACGAGCCCCTCCACCTAAAATCGGTTCAAGGTCCTGAGAGGTAACAAGACTTCCCCAATTGCAAAGGAATAAGCCATGAGGCGTTTCCTGCACCCCTCCTTCAAGCCCAATACCAATATCAGCACCTGTCTCTTTCACAGCAGCACGCGCGCGATTAACCGCTCCTTGGATGGTTTCTTCGTCAGAAAAAGGCTGTGGCGACACCCCGGACTGCACGGCTACCTCTACATATGTAAAAGTATCTCCAAATACTTTTTTTACTGCATTTACTTTTGTTGGATTTTTCGTTCCGATTGCAATTTTCATTTTTTTCTCCTGTCATTATGAAACAAAGCAACCGCAAAAGCAGCTGCTTTGTTCTTTTTTATCCGTTTTGCTTAATCGTATCGAGCGTTGTTTGGTCTGTAGAACGTACAAGTTTGACTAGTAATTCTTTTGCAGCTGCATAGTCATCTACATGAATCATAGAAGCATGAGTATGAATATAACGTGAACATACGCCGATGACCGCAGAAGGAACTCCATTATTAGAAGTATGAACGCGCCCTGCATCCGTACCTCCTGGAGAAACAAAGTATTGATAAGGGATGCTGTTTGTCTCAGCTGTATCTAAAATAAATTCTCTCATTCCTCTATGTGTGACCATCGTACGGTCAAAGATACGAAGTAATACGCCTTTTCCTAATTGTCCAAACGCATTTTTGTCGCCTGATGTATCGTTAGCTGGACTAGCATCTAGTGCATAAAACAAATCCGGTTTAATCATATTCGCAGCTGATTGAGCACCGCGAAGCCCTACTTCTTCTTGCACAGTAGCTCCAGAATATAAGATATTTGGCAATTTTTCATTTTTTACTTCTTTTAATAATTCAATCGCAAGTCCGCACCCATAGCGGTTATCCCATGCTTTCGCCAGTATTTTCTTTTCATTTGCCATTGGCGTAAACGGACAAATCGGTACAATTTGATCGCCAGGACGAATGCCCATTTCTGCTACTTCCTGCTTACTATCTGCGCCCACATCAATCATCATATTTTTAATGGCCATTGGCTTGTTGCGCTGTGATTCGTCTAATAAATGAGGAGGGATAGAAGCAATTACGCCGGTGATAGAACCTTTTTTTGTAACAACATGGACGCGCTGAGCCAGCAGTACTTGACTCCACCATCCTCCTAGAGTTTGAAAACGAAGCATTCCTTTATCTGTTACAGACGTAACCATAAATCCTACTTCGTCCATATGTCCCGCTACCATTACTTTAGGACCTTTTTCCTCATTATAGCGAACGCCGAATAAACTTCCTAACCCATCTTGAATGACCTCATCTACAAGGGGTTCAATTTGCGAGCGCATAAATGAACGTACTTGATGTTCGTTTCCAGCGGCACCTGGTAACTCCGTTAATGTTTTAAATAGAGATAGCGTTTCATTGTTCATATATACTCTCCTTTATGTATCATTTTCTTTATTGTATCGAAAACCGGAAATAGTTGCTAGTTCCGTCCTTCTCTTCTACAACTCAACTTAACAAAGCATTCGACAATTTGATATAATGATGAAAACATATCCTTAAAAAGCAGGTGAATAACGTGAAATGGACTCAACTAATAGCAGGAGCTGCAGTCGGATTTGCAAGCGCTTATATTCTTCAAAAAAGAAAGTCGTCAATTTCCTCATCGGAAGCCCTTACGATTGTTAAAAGCGCTTTTAAACAAAATGGGGCAATCGATGGCTCATGGATTGAAACAACGACTAAAGTCATTCAAAAACATGGTCTCTCTTTTTATGGTTATACAGGTGGAATTATCAGAACACGTGATGCAAAACAGGAACATTACGAGTTTTTCATTGATAAAAAAAGCGGTTCTATTATTGAATTGACGCTGAATGCACCCGTTTAATTTCGTCAACTATTTCTCCTTTGTTATCCCATTTTACAGCTCGATAAAAAGCATCATGATAAAAACTTAGCCAAGCTTGATTCTCATAGGCATAAGCTAGCCACTGCTGCTTTTGTTCAATCGAAGTCATTGGATAATCATCATATGCCATTACCCATAAGACATTTTGATGTGCATGTGTTGGCAAAAGATCGCCCATGTGCACTAAGATGTCATTGTTTCCTTTTAATACAACTACAGCATGACCATCGCTGTGACCGCCGGTATGATGAACCGTTACTCCAGGCACAATTTCATCTTTATCGCTAAATGTTATTACTTGATGCTGAATAAATTCCCAATTTTGTTTCCAATACGTATTTTTAGAACGTATATTAGGATTTCTCATCTCATTCCACTCGATCTCACTAACAAAAATTCTTGCATTTGGAAAAGCAGAGGAAAAATGTCCGTTGCTGCCTTTTGTTAAGCCTGACACATGATCAAAGTGAAGATGCGTCATAATGACATGAGTAATATCTTCGCACGTAAACCCTAACTTTTGTAAATCTTCACCAATAAATGATTCTTCTGTTACACCAAAATGACGCTTTTTTTTCTCATCCAACATACCATTCCCTATACCTGCATCAATTAACATGAGGTGTTTTTCAGTTTGAACGAGCAAAGGATCAGTCCTCATTGGAATTCGATTTCCTTCTGAGATAGGATATTTTTTTGTCCAAAGCTCTTTTGGAACAACACCAAACATTGCTCCTCCGTCTAAATGATTATTCCCTCCACGAAGCCATGTCACTTTTAACTCGCCTATTGTTAACGTTTCCATTTTGCACCTCCATTATATTCCTTTTTATTTTATCACTATCTCCTTCTCTTTTTGAACAAAAAAAGACTGAGGAACTCAGTCTTTTTCGTTAAGGTATTTTACTTCACAGCGGTAAATACGGCTGCCTTTTTGTGAAAATTTCTCTTCATATTCCGTCATAACATTGCCTTCAAAATCGCTTTTATGCAAATCTAAGCTAATGTATTTGAGAAGAAGCCCATATTCTGAAAAGCTTGTCAATGAATATTCAAATAGCCCTTGATTATCTGTTTTAAAGTGAATTTCTCCACCATCAACCAGCAGGTTTTCATACATGCTTAAGAACGTTTTGTATGTCAAACGGCGTTTGGCATGTCTCTTTTTTGGCCATGGATCAGAGAAATTGAGATAAACGCGATCCACGTCATTTTTTGCAAAAAACTCACTAAGCTGGTTAGCATCTACATTCAACAGCTTTAAATTTGGAAGCTCTTCTTCAATCAATCGTTCTAGAGCACTTAAGATGACACTTTCATACATTTCAATTCCAATATAGTTGATATGCGGATTTTGTTTAGCCATCCCTACTAAAAATTGGCCTTTTCCTGTTCCTACTTCAATATGGAGAGGATTTTCGCTTCCAAAAACCTCTTTCCAGTTCCCTTTATACTCTGCTGGGTTTGGAACCACGTATTGGGGATTTTCAGCAATTTTATCTTTTGCCCAAGGTTTGTTTCGTAATCTCATGTTGCACCTCTTTAATGTATTTTGACGCATTGAAAATGTCGGTTATTCGAAACAACCGACATTCTCATGCATAATTGTGTTTAGATAGAAAAAAATAAGAGCATCATACGAGAAAGGATGATGCTTAATGCCTTTAAATGCCGAACACCAAATGAATATATTAAAAGATATTTTATCTAATCATCAAAGTGATTGCTGCGGAACGGTTGCGGAATGTGAACAGGTTGAACGTTTAATTCAATCAATGTTAGCAAAAGGATACGCTAGCACAGACGTACAAGCAACACTACAAAACGTGTATAAATACACGCAAGATGCAAAAAGTGCTGCTCATTTAGACGAACATATTCAAACCAATCAACAAAATTTATCACAATGGGTCCAAGAACTATCTACCTTGTCATAATCTTTGCTACTGTGCTTGAATGTCGTTGACGAGCAAAATCCGGAGATATTCAAGCCAGTAATTCATTTCAGAATGTTCATTTTTCGAACGATGCCATTCAATGAATAAAATGGTTTGACTTATCACATACCACTTCATTCTCTTTTTCAAGTTCTCGGTTAGTTCAACCCCATAATGCTCAAGCCATTCTTCCCACTGAGATGGATTGATGTACCAATAAAGCAATAAACCTAAATCAATCGCAGGATCTGCAATCATCGCTCCGTCCCAGTCGATTAAATATAGCTGCGTATTCTCTCCAAGCATCCAGTTATTGTGGTTCACATCACAATGACACACAACATATTTATCTGTCTGAACGGACAGAAGCTCTGCTTGTAAATAACTGATTCCCTGCTCTACAATACTTTCTTTTTGAAGTCGCTCGTCCACATTCTCTACAATATCGGCTAGCACGTCTTCGGGAAGAAGCGGTGTTTTCCCCAACCTTTTCAACATATCTAATAACTCGTTTGAATGATGAATTTTACTAAGCAATTCTGTCACTCGACTCGAATTCATATCTTTTGGTTTTAATTCTCGACCATCTAGCCAGTGCTGAGCTGTGATCACATCTCCATTTTCCATTCGTCTTGTCCACACGAGCTTCGGTACAATTCCTTCAGCTGACAATACTGCTAAAAAAGGTGATGAATTACGCTTTAAAAAAAGCTTTCGGTCTTGAAATTTTGCAAAATAAGCTTCTCCTGTCGCTCCGCCAGCAGGAGTAATTTCCCATTCGCTTCCTAATATATCTTCCAACCAATTCACCTTCAATTTCAACACACACATTTCGTTTAAAAATTTCACTCAATAAAGCAATCTATTAAGACATCATGACGTTATTTTCTTAGTAAATAAAAAAGACGGCTATTGAGGATATGTATCAATAGCCATCCTTTATAAATATTATCTCCATCATACTTTTTTCGTCAAGTGGTTGAAGACAATAATTATGTTTGAAATAAAATAAGAACGCTAAGCTTTGAAACGTTTATAGCATTATCCTCTATAGTAGGATACCCATTTTTATATACTTTACAATGATCAAGTGCTATTTTCCATGGTCCTTCTGGCAAAACTACTTTTTCTTCCATTAGGCCTTGATTAAAAAACACAATAATATTCTTCCACGGACCGTAAGCCAATACGTTTGATAAGCAATAGCCAATAACGGATTGCGGCGTATTTAGGAAAGAGATATGCTGCCTAATCGCTGAAGCATCTCCCAAGCGAAATGCACCGTGCTGTTTGCGAATACGAATCAGCTCTTGAACCCAATTCACGTCAGGAGAAAATTTGATCCGTCGATTCCAATCAAGTGCATTAATATCATCGGGTGAATTATAGCTGTTCTCTACGCCTTGTTTAGTGCGGTAAAACTCTTGACCACTATGAAGAAACGGTATGCCTTGCGAAAGAAGTACAATAGCAGTAGCAAGTCGGTGACGACTTCTACGTGTATCTTCGTCTTCTTCTCCATTTGAATTCGTTAACTTATCCCACAGCGTATGATTATCATGTGATTCAACGTAATTAACTGATTGTGCTGGATTTATAAATAAAGCCCGGCTGTCTTCTTTATCCAGAATGCTCCCCGCTATCACAGATTGCACGGTCTCTTTTTGATGAATACTTCCGCTGATAAAACCTTTTTCATATACATCAAACGTGCTTCCTTTTACAGAATCTCGAAAGCGATCATTAAAATAGCCGATTTGAGGCGTTTGGCGGGCATTCGCCATAATTGCTTTTTGATTATAGGGAATAGGAGTATTTAAATCCCAGCCTTCGCCAAACACCAAAATAGTAGAATCAATTTCATTTATTTTTTCCCGAATGATGTTCATCGTTTCTATATCTAAAATCCCCATGAGGTCAAAGCGAAGCCCATCAACGTCGTACTCTTTTATCCAAAACAATACTGAATCGATAATAAACTTTTGCGCCATTTTCCGTTCAGAAGCAAAATCATTTCCTACTCCCGTCCCGTTCGAAGGCATCCCAAACTCATCATGTCGAAAATAATAGCCCGGAACAATTTTTTCAAAAGGTGATTCCTCTCGTACAAATACGTGATTATAAACTACATCTATAATAACACGGAATCCCTGTTGATGAAGTGTTGATATTAATTGTTTCACTTCAGCAATACGAGTGGCAGGATTTGAAGGGTCAGCGGAGTAGCCTCCTTCTGGTACATTAAACAACAATGGATTATACCCCCAATTATAAGAAGCATGAGGGTTTAATTCATCTACTCCGCCAAAGTCGTTAATAGGAAGAAATTCAAGGTGGGTCACTCCTAGCTCTTTTAAATAATGAAGACCTGTTGTTTTGCCTGGCTGCCCGCTTGATTCAGTAACAGCTAGGTACGTGCCTTTTTTTTCTATCCCGCTTGAAGGGTGAATAGAAAAGTCGCGAACGTGCATTTCGTAAATAACGGCATCCGTTGGCTGAAGGAAAGGTGGCTTTTCATGGGGATGAACATAAACTGTATGAAGATTTATCAGAACTCCGTATTCACTATTTGCTGTAGCTGCAACGGCATAAGGATCCACCGCTTCATTTGTCCGGCCGTTTACATCTATTAAAAATCGATAATAATACCCTTCTTTATCTAAGGGAAGTCTCTTTTCCCATACGCCTTTTCTTTGACGAGCCATGACGTACAGTTCTTCTTTGCCGCTGTTTGCATGTATTAATTTTAAAATCACCGCTGATGCAGTCGGGGCCCAAATTTTTATCATAATATGATCTGAATAAAAGGCTGCACCCAAATCATTTTGATTATAATAAAATCTCTCATCAAACTCTTTGGTTCGTATAACAGCCCCTACCTGCAGCGGAACTTTCTCTCCGTAATTATCACAGATAACGTACGACTGTCCAATTTCTATGCTACCTTCGACCTTGCCTTCATATTTGATAAAACCTTCTAATTCATGTACGTTTTCAATAGAGATGGTCTCATGCATTTGTGTACTTTTAATCACAAAAAAATCAATTTGACCTTCATGATAAGAAATTGGAACTAAAAGAGTAATACGATCTATTTGATCTAAATAAGCTTGAAACTTATTATCACCAGTCATCCTTTTCTCCTCCTTATGCCAATTACCTCTTTAGTAGCATTATATGTAGTAAACGCAAAAACGAAAGCACTTTCATAGCTTGAATGTTCGTATTATTCACCTGCTTCGAATTCCCGGTCAAAATAAATACTCTGGCTGTGTTCGAGCAATACTTGAGCTGCTTTCATCTGCTTAAACTTTAAAGGTGCTTTAGATTTCCTAAGTTCATAAAACCACTCTTCGTACTTTCTAGCATCTACAAATTCAACCTGATAAGGCTCCGCAGCGTAATCAATATATCCATTTCTGCTCAGTAATATTTTCTTTACGTTATGTTCAATATCGTGAGTACGATAGATGCTTCGGACAATTTGCTCTGTTCGATTTAACCCAATTAAAGGATTTAATATCTTTTTTTGATCTCTTCCTCTTAACTCTGTCCAAAAATTTTCTTTTGAATACTGAAAAACAGCGCTTTTATATGTTTCTATTAAACAAATACAGAGGGTTTCCGTTGGAGTAACGATAACGATATCTCCTTCTACCGGAGCTTTATTAATCATGAAAACAGGCTTGTACATCACGAGACACGTATCAGGAAAGCACTGAATAAAATAACGGAGAGCTTCATCATGGTAATATTTACGATCTGCTTGTGAGAACTCAAATAAAGTGGATGTAGCCCATTTCATTTGAAGATCAAATACATTTTCTAAAAACAATATTTTCAAGTCTTCCGCTGTTTGTGGAAGAGTTGTAAACCTCAATAGCTCTTGATTTTCCACGCTATCGCTAGAGAACGCTTCTTCCACTTCACACGTTTCTTTTTTTCTTGTAAACCGCTCTTTTGCCTTTTGCAAAAATGAACGTTGAGCTTTTATTTCTTCTTGTACAGGCGGCTCATGTAATAGCCCTTCTTCAAATAATTGCTTTGCTTTCTTCCAATTATGCTTTTTTAAGTGATTAAACTGAGACGTGTAGTGATAAACGTCTTTTTCATAACGGGAAATATAATCTTGCACCTTAAGTAGCTGCGCCACGTTTACATCAATCCCCTAATTAAAATTCCTCTAAAACTTTGTTCGCCGATGATTTCTCTATTATCATCGGCGTTTTCTTTTCTTTGATAAGAGCGATTTTTAAATAACCTCTCTCCATGCTTTTATGTTCATATGCTACTGTGACTGCAAGGAAAAAGATAGTATTTTTTTATATTTAGGTTTGCTAGCAGGATGAACTTCAAAAAGGGCAAACGAACTTACTTGAAACTGTTCTTCAATCGACGTTTGCTTTAACTGTTCTTCCAAAAGTCCGGCTTCCCCTCCCCACTTCTTTGCAATCGTAATATGAGGACGATAAGGACGTTTTTCGTACAGGCCGCTTAGATCTTCCCATACGGCCTGTATATCCCTTTGCAGATTCATAAGCTTATCATTTGGCCTAAGGCTTACATAAAGCACTCTAGGCTTGTTATACGCACCGAACACATCGTACTGACCTGTCTGCAGCGAAAAACTTGAATGACGGGAGGCTACTTCTTTTAAGCGCGTAATCAGCTTTTCCTTTTTGTCATCTAAAAACCCTAAAAATTGTAGCGTTATATGATAATCGTCAGAGTATGTCCATTGTTTGAAAGGAAAAGGTATTAATTCCTTTGCCCAATTTTCTGCTTGATGTGCAATGGATACAGGCACGTTGATTCCAATAAAATAATGTTTATCGCCTTTCATCAAATCTCTCCTTTTCTTTTTATTATCTTTCCCCAATTGGTTATGTTCAAAAAGAGCTAGATCTATTTTAAAGGTTTTTTCGGATGAAATAGAGAGGTTTTTCTGAAAATTTGTCATGTGCTTAAAAAATAAGAATTTGTGTTATCATAGAAACAATACAGAGAATTTTTATAAGAAAAGGATGAGAAGAATGAAAGTTGTTAATAATATGGCTGATTTGATTGGCGAGACACCTCTTGTTAAGTTGAATCGTCTTCAACCTGCAGATGGAGCATCCGTTTACTTAAAACTAGAGTTTTTTAATCCAAGCCGTAGTGTGAAAGACCGTGCTGCTTTTAATATGATCGTGGAAGCTGAAAAAGCAGGCTTGCTCAATGAAAATTCTACTATTATTGAACCAACGAGCGGAAATACAGGTATTGGCTTAGCAATGAATGCAGCGGCAAGAGGTTATCGTTCTATTTTAGTTATGCCAGATACCATGACTCAAGAACGAATTAACTTGTTAAAAGCATATGGTGCTGAAGTTGTTCTAACACCGGGCGATGAGAAAATGCCAGGAGCAATTCGCAAGGCAGAAGAGCTTACAAAAGAAATTCCAAATGCATTTATGCCCATGCAGTTTGAAAATAATGCAAACCCTGACGCTCATCGAAAAACGACTGCTAAAGAAATTATCGAGGCAATGAACGAGTTAGGCAAAGACCTATCTGCTTTTGTTGCTACTGCTGGAACAGGCGGAACGATTACAGGAACTGGTGAAGTACTAAGAGAAAACTACCCAAATATGACCGTTCATGTTGTGGAACCAGCCGGGTCTCCTGTATTATCTGGAGGAAGACCTGGGAAGCACAAGCTTGTAGGAACAAGCCCTGGATTTATTCCTGATACGCTTAATGTAGATGTTTACGACGAAATTTTAAAAATTAAAGATGAACAAGCCTACGATATTACGCGACGCTTGGCTTCTGAAGAAGGAATTTTAGTCGGTCCTTCATCTGGCGCTGCGTGCTATGCTGCTATCGAGGTAGCCAAAAAATTATCTCCTGATCAAGTGGTCGTATGTATTGCTTGCGATACAGGTGAACGTTATTTATCAAGTGACCTGTTCTCATTTGAATAATAAAAAAGCGAACGCAAAGGCGTTCGCTTTTTTTATTTAGCTAATTCGTAAATAGCCTGTGCATAAATAGCTGTTGCACGAAGTAAATCTTCAATTACCATGTACTCGTCTTTTTCGTGCGCTACTTCTTCACGGCCTGGGAAAAGAGGTCCAAATGCCACACCCGCTTCCAATGCTCTGGCATACGTTCCTCCTCCAATTGAAATAAGTGTAGGTTCTTCATTTGTTTGTTCTTGGTAAACCTTTTGAAGCGTTTGAATAAGCTCATGTTTTTGATCGACATGATGTGGTTTAGAATCTGTAAAATGTTTGATGGTCATTTGATAAGATTCACTTTTTTCTTTAATCGTATCAATAATGTCGTCAATATGAGCTGATACAGGATAGCGAATGTTTAAACCAAAGTGCCCCGCTTCTTCTTGATTGTAAGACATGATTCCAACATTTATCGTTAAATCACCCGTGACCTCATCTTTGCGATTTAAGCCCATTTTTTCTCCTAGTGCATCTTGGACTAAATACGCATTTGCATAACCTACAAACTGATTAGCTTGTTCATCAAGTTCTAATGTGTGTAAAAAGCGAAGAAGCATAAGTCCAGCATTTTTCCCTTTATCAGGCACACTGCCATGTGCTGAAACGCCTTCTAAAGTAAGTGTGTATACACCGCTCTTTTCTGTTATTGAACCTTTTAAAGACTGATCCTTTAAAAATTGATCATATTTATTTTTAATATCCGTTTCACTATGGAATTCAAGAACAGCTGTTGCAAGATCAGGAACCATATTGTAGCGTCGCCCAGAGACAAATGATGTAAGCTGAACGCTTCCCTTTGTTCCTTCAATTGGCTGCTGGCGAATTTCTACGTCTGTAATGCCTTTTTCAGCAAAAATGATAGGAAAATCGGCATCGGGCGCAAACCCCATAGTTGGCATCTCTTCATGATTGAAGTAGTGGTCCACACATCTCCAGTCACTTTCTTCATCCGTTCCAATGATCATTCGAACCCGTTTAGATAGAGGAAGCCCTAAATCTTTCACAATTTTCATTGCATAATAAGCAGCCATCGTCGGGCCTTTGTCATCGATTGCTCCTCTAGCAAAAATTTTCCCGTCTTTTATTTCACCGCCGTATGGATCAACCGACCACCCGTCTCCTTCAGGAACAACGTCTACGTGACAAAGAATGCCAAGAAGGTCTTTCCCTTCTCCTGCTTCAATATGACCTGCATATCCGTCTACGTTCTTGACGGAAAACCCGTCATTTTTTCCTTTATTTAAAAGAAAGTCAAGCGCTTGAGCAATTCCAGGTCCAAATGGCTCTTCTTGTTTTTCTGTGCTTGTCAAAACACTTTTAATTTGTAAAAAACGCTGCGTCTCAGCTAGAATTTCAGCTTCTCTTTTTTGAACTTCCTCTTTCCAATTAATTGCCGTCATCTGTTTGTCTCCTTTTCCTGCTTTTACAGATTGTATCTATCATTACTATTGGTAAATTCAACTTTATCATACCTTTATATAGAAAGAAATAATTGTCTCTTTCCTTTCATATCAAAGGTTTACAGAGTCAAAATTCCGGGAAATAAATTGTAGGCACAATCGATAAAAACGGATTCTATTTGTTTATTGTTTACATATACTATAAAAAATGTGCAAATAGAGGAAGGAGATGTTACGAAAGGATTACATATTTATATCATTTTTTGTAAATATTGTGTTAATTTGCGTTTTCTCTTTTATTTTTCTGTCGATTTTGTGTACAATAAGGATAAGGACTGAAATAGTGCTTGACATCTCAGAGTTATAAAGAAGTTGTGCCTTACGAAAAACGAATAAGGAAGTGGTTTTTTGAAACCTTCAACTAATCGAATGCTAACTCGTATCAAATCGGTCTATATGTTCATTTGTAAAAATGGAACAGTTACAACGCAAGAGCTTGTAGACGAATTTGGTATTACACCAAGAACCATTCAGCGTGACTTGAATGTGTTAGCATATAATGATTTAGTTCGCAGCCCAAGTCGCGGTACATGGACGACTACGCAAAAGAAGGTCAAGATGTCATCCTAGTAAGTTTATTTCAAGGGTAGTAAGTGATTTATATATAGAGATAAAATTCTACGCAGTAGAAAGTCAAGACTTGGACGAGTGCATAGTCCCCCGCTCCATTTGCACGTCAAGCAGAGTTGGTACTCGTTTAAGTGCTTTAACGTGAAATGTTTCACTTGTCTAACAAAGTGGACAAAAAAAGGAACCATTTTAGACTTAGGTTCCTTTTTCTTTCGCCTCTTCTTAGGCATTTGATTTTTGCAATAAAGCTAGTTCTTCTTCCGTTAACTCCCTATACTCTCCTAAATCTAATGACTCGTCTAACAGCAAAGCTCCCATAGATAAACGTTTTAAATACGTTACTTTTTTTCCTCTTGCTTCAAACATACGCTTCACTTGATGAAATTTTCCTTCAACGATCGTTAATTCAATTTCTGATTCCACACCGCTTGTTAGTATCTTTAACTCTGCTGATTTTGTTACATATGCATCATCAAGAGTGACACCTTGTCTAAATGCTTCAGCATCTTCTTCAGTCACCGGTGCATTAATTTTTGCAAAATATGTTTTAGGAACGTGTTTTTTAGGAGATAGCAGCTGATGTGCAAGCTGACCGTCATTCGTCAGCAGCAAGAGCCCTTCTGTATCTTTATCTAAACGCCCTACCGGAAATGGGTCATACACAGCATCGTCAAGTTCAAGTAAGTCCAAAACTGTTTCATGAAGAGAATCTTCTGTTGCTGATATGACGCCTTGAGGCTTATGAAGCATAAAGTAAACAAATTCTCGGTAAGAAACGGCTTCGCCATGCACAGTGATTTCTTGTTCATCTGGATTAACGTGGACCTTAGCATCTTTAACTGTTGAACCGTCTACCTTAACAGCTCCAGTCTTTAAAAGACCTTTAACTTCTTTTCGGCTTCCGTACCCAATGGTAGAAAGCAATTTATCCAAACGCATGTAATATCCTCCTCTTTTTTGAAAAGAAGATGACTCTAACGAGTCATCTTCTTACTTAGGCACTGCGCTGTTTATTTCGGCGCAGTATCTTTCTTTCAATTGCACCAGTTACCCTCGCTCCCATTACTTTTTCAAGCAGGCTTGAACGATAGGTAATAATAAAGTAAATAAGGCCGCCTACTGCTGCTCCTATAATTGTAATAACAGTGGCAGAGAATCGTCCTGGCGTTGTAAACAGACCAATCACTGCTGCGACAATTTTTACGCTGATTCCCATAATCGCAACAAAAATGAGAATAAGCACAGAGCGTTTTATAAACTCACTGTAGTTATATTTTGCGTGTTTTTGAATAAGCGCAAACATATAAACAAGAGATACGATATAGCCTAGTGCAGTCGCTAAAACTGAACCAATCTCGTGGAACATAAGAATAAATGGAACGTTCACGACAATTTTCACAATCAATCCAAATAATAGACTTAAAACAGCATATTTTTGTTTGTTGATTCCTTGTAAAATAGCTCCATTCACCGTAAAAAATGAGAACAATAAAGCTACCGGTGCATAGTAAAGCAAGACATTTCCACCCGCATCCGATGCATCTGTTCCAAAGAAAAACGTATAGGCTGGGCCAGCTAAAGCCATTAATCCTACAGATGCTGGCAGCACAAGAAACATAATCGTTTGATATGTTTGGTCAATTTGCTTTTGCAGTACGTTATAATCTTTATTCACAAAGGAACGTGTAATCGTTGGTACAAGAGTCAAACCGAACGCAGTAGCTAATGAAACGGGAATCATCACAAGCTTTGGAACATAAGACTGAACAATTCCGTTCATTGACTCTGCTATTTCTTTTTGTCCAGCCGCTACCATTGCACGGTTAAATGTGAATTGGTCCACATATTGATAAAGCGGAATAGCCAAGCTGACAAAGACATATGGCAATGAATACGTAAGCAGCTCTTTAAAAATGGATACGGTAGAAATACGCGTAGGCGTTACCGTCTGCTCGTTCACCATTTTATCAAGATAAGGCTTTCGTTTTTTCCAGTACCAAATTAATACAGCCAGTCCAGCAAGAGCTCCTACAAAAGCCCCCATCGTAGCAAATCCAACGGCTAATGCAAGACTTCCATGGACAACTTTGATGACGATATAGGTAGATGCCAATAAAAAGACAACCCGCACAAGCTGTTCAACTACTTGTGAAACAGCTGTTGGTCCCATAGACTGGTGACCTTGGAAAAATCCTCGCATTAAACTCATCATCGGTACTACAATTAACGCAACACTAACCATTCGCATAACCATTACTACATCTTCTAAGGAGTTATTTAAATCAGAACCTCCCAGTGTAATTCTAGACATAACAGGAGCTAACGAATATAAAAGTAAAAATGCAAGTATTCCTGTGACAAGCATTAATTTCATGCCGGCCCGATACATTCTTCTACTCGTATAGTAATCACCGAGTGCATTATATTTTGATACAAATTTCGATACGGCCATTGGCATACCGGCTGTAGCAATACTTAAATAAATAGCATATTGGTTATATCCGTAACCAAACAGTGCTCCCCCTACGGTTCCAACAAGGATCGCAAATGGAAATAAATAAATCATTCCCAAGATTCGGGATACATAAGTGCCAAGCGTTAGCACAAAGGTCCCTCTTAACAATTTTGAATCAGACATACGTTTGCCTCCGATACTTAATGTTACATACTGATAATAATGATAGAATTGAAAAGAAGCAAGTGACAGTATACACTAAGAAAGGTCTTATACTCACTCGCACTCGTCAACAAACTAAAAAAACAAAGACTATAGCCCATTTTATCCAATGTTGAGAGATTTGTCAGTGAACAAACTAAATTTTTTTAAGAATAGACAGGTTGGTGAAAATATGATATATGATGTAGTCGTAATCGGAGGAGGACCTTCTGGTTTGATGGCATCGATTGCAGCTGGTGAGTCAGGTGCAAACGTATTATTAATTGATAAAGGCAATAAACTTGGACGAAAGCTTGCCATTTCTGGAGGCGGACGCTGTAATGTGACAAACCGTCTTCCCATTGATGAACTTATTAAACACATTCCAGGAAACGGACGCTTTTTATACAGTGCGTTTTCTGTTTTTAATAACGAAGATATCATCTCTTATTTTGAAGGCCTTGGAATTAAATTAAAAGAGGAAGATCACGGCCGTATGTTTCCGGTCAGCAATAAAGCGCAATCTGTTGTTGACGCATTAATTAGCGAACTTCACCGTCTTCGTGTGACAATTCGCACAAACACAGCCGTTAAACGCGTACACTATGAGAACAACACCGTGAAAGAAGTTGTGCTTCAAAACGGGGAAGCAATCCAAACAAAAAGCGTTGTGATTGCAGTAGGTGGAAAATCAGTACCTCATACAGGTTCCACAGGAGACGGTTATCAATGGGCAAAAGATGCGGGGCATAAAATTACTGAACTTTACCCAACAGAAGTTCCTATTACATCTAGCGAACACTTTATTAAAACTAAAACGCTTCAAGGTCTATCGCTTCGCAATGTAGGACTAAGCGTGCTTAATAAAAAAGGCAAGCCTGTCATTACTCATCAAATGGATATGATTTTCACTCACTTTGGCATCTCTGGCCCTGCCGCTCTTCGCTGCAGCCAATATGTTGTTAAAGAGTTAAAGAAACAAAAAAGCAATACTGTTCAAATGTCTCTTGATTTATTTCCTAGCCAAAACGACGAAGATATTTTCCAAAAATTAGTCAAAACAACAAAAGAAGAGCCGAAAAAAGCAATTAAAAATGTCTTAAAAGGTTTTGTATCTGAACGCTATCTATTGTTTTTACTCGAGCAAGCAAGCATTGATAGCCAAGCGCTAGCAGGACAGCTTCAGCATGAGAAACTGAGAGAATTTGCAAGACTGTGCAAACGATTTGAATTTGCTGTAAACGGCACGCTTTCTTTAGAAAAAGCATTCGTCACAGGAGGCGGCGTATCTGTTAAAGAAATTCACCCAAAAGAAATGTCTTCGAAATTTATGCAAGGCCTTTACTTCTGCGGGGAAATTCTTGATATCCATGGATACACTGGAGGATACAATATCACTTCTGCTCTTGTAACAGGCCGTTTGGCTGGAAGTAATGCAGGAGAATTTGCAACAAGCCTAGCATAATATGCTAGGCTTTATACATAACCATGGCTGAAAAACAGTACACCTGCTCATCACGATCAACATCCACTGTCACTTGGTATTTAATATCAACGACGTCTTCATCCTCTAATTTCCGTAAAAATCGGTTCACCGCAAATTCTAAATCTTTTTCGTGCTCTTTATCAAACATTTTCACCTGTATCACAGCTTCTACCACCTTGTCCTATCAAATTTGTTTCAATCAGAATGGACTGTTTCTCTTGATGATGGTTTTTGTACGGATTTTCAATCTCTTACTACCTCTATTTTTATGAGAGCTTTTATAGATTTAGTCATCATTTGTTTTCCTGCTATCATTTTAGTCGGATGGCAGAAGTGTCATTCAAAAAAGAGGTTGAGACATAACGAAATGAACTCAATCTAAAGACGAACAAATGGGATACATGAGCTGAAACGCTTGTGACACGGCAGTCAATTTCCTTTCAAGACTTCGCTTTCCGCGGGCGGCCGGTGATCCTCCTCCTCGCTTGCGCTCCTGGGGGGTCTCACCTTTTCCGCTTTTCTCGCAGGAGCCTTCGCCTTGCCTTCCAATCAGCTGCTAGAGGAGAGGAAACGAAACAAATAAAACCTAAGTTCACCCTAACAAAAAAATGAACCACTAATCAAACATGTTGATCAATGGTTCATTTTTCACTTCAGCTAAGATACTTTTGTCCCAGCCTCTTTTTTATTTATTAACCGTTTTTCCTTCCCACTCTAACATACCGCCAACCATATTTGTTACTTTATATCCTTGTTCTTGAAGGTAGTAACATACGTTTTCACTGCGGCGGCCCGAACGGCAAATGAAAATATATTCTTTGTCTTTATCGAAATAATCCACATTACCTGGAATATCATTCATACGAATGTGTTTAGCAGTTGGAATCATTCCTTCTGCTACTTCTTCATCTTCGCGCACATCAACTAAATGAAGTTCTTCTCCATTTTCAACGCGTTTTTGAAGTTCTTCAGGCGTAATTACTTTTACTTCTTCCATCTTCGTCATTCCTCTCTATTCTTTCATTCAGCTTGCTATCGCTATTGTAGCAAATTCAAATACCTTTATGCCACTAAATAAGAAAAGCTTAAGCAGCAGCCTGCCTAAGCCCTTCCAATCGTAGTTAAAGGTTTGACTAAGCGCCTGATGTTAACCCGGAAAGGCGGACATCAGGCACTTAGGTCTAGAACAGAACCCCTGACTAAAGAGCAGTCAGGGGTTCTGTTCTACATCAATACTTAATTAGCTACGATGTTTACTAATTTACCAGGCACAGCAATCACTTTGCGCACTGTCTTACCTTCAATGAACTCTTGAACATCTTCATTAGCCATTGCAATATCTTGAAGCTCTTCACGAGACGCCTCAGCAGGTACGTTTACTTTCGCACGTACTTTACCGTTAATTTGAACGACAATTTCCACTTCATCATCTACAAGTTTTGCTTCGTCAAACGCAGGCCAAGCCTCATACGAAATTGTATCTTCGTGACCTAGTTTGCTCCATAATTCCTCAGTCGTATGAGGACAAATTGGTGCTAATAGCTTCACAAATCCTTCTACGTATTGCTTTGGCAGCACGTCAACTTTGTATGCATCATTGATGAATACCATAAGCTGAGAGATACCTGTATTAAAACGGAGGCCTTCGTAATCTTCCGTTACTTTTTTCACCGTTTGGTGATACACGCGTTCAAGCGTAGTGTCATTGCTTTCTTGAACCTTGCTGCTTAATTCACCGTTATCGTCAACAAGTAAGCGCCATACACGATCTAAGAAACGGCGTGCACCATCAAGCCCTTTTGTTGACCAGGCGATTGACGCATCTAAAGGCCCCATGAACATTTCATAAAGGCGAAGCGTATCTGCTCCGTGGCTTTCTACGATCTCGTCTGGGTTTACAACGTTACCTTTTGACTTACTCATTTTTTCGTTGTTTTCTCCAAGAATCATACCTTGGTTAAACAGTTTTTGGAACGGCTCTTTTGTTGGAACTACGCCGATATCATATAAAAACTTATGCCAGAAACGAGCATATAATAAGTGAAGAACAGCGTGTTCAGCTCCACCGATATAAATATCAACCGGCAACCATTCTTTTAATTTATCTGCATCTGCTAACGCTTCACTGTTTGTTGGATCAATGTAGCGTAAGTAATACCAGCAGCTGCCTGCCCATTGAGGCATTGTATTTGTTTCGCGGCGCCCTTTTTTGCCTGTTTCCGGATCTACTACGTTCACCCAGTCATCAATGTTTGCTAACGGAGATTCACCTGTGCCTGACGGTTTAATTTCAGTCGTTTTTGGTAACACAAGCGGAAGCTGATCTTCAGGAACTGCAGTCGTTGTGCCATCTTCCCAGTGAATAACAGGGATTGGTTCACCCCAGTAGCGCTGACGACTGAATAACCAGTCACGCAGACGGTATGTTACTTGTTTTTCACCTTTTTCATTTGCTTGAAGCCACTGAATCATATTTGAAATTGCTTCTTCTTTATCTAAACCATTTAAGAAGTCTGAATTAACGTGCTCGCCGTCGCCTGTATAAGCTTCTTTTGAAACGTCTCCGCCCGCTACTACTTCTTTAATCGGCAGTTCAAATTTAACAGCAAATTCATAATCACGCTCATCATGAGCTGGAACAGCCATAATTGCACCTGTGCCATAGCTCATTAAAACATAGTCAGCAATCCAAATTGGCATTCTCTCGCCGTTTACAGGGTTAATTGCATAAGCACCAGTGAATACGCCAGTTTTATCTTTAGCTAAGTCTGTACGTTCTAAATCGCTTTTGCTTTTAATTTGATCTAAATACGCTTCTACCGCTTCTTTTTGTTCGGCTGTTGTAATTTTTTCTACAAACGGATGTTCAGGTGCTAAAACGGCATACGTTGCTCCAAATAGCGTGTCAGGACGCGTTGTGAACACAGTAAATGTGTCCTCGTATCCATCGATTGTGAAGTGCACGTGAGCTCCTTCAGAGCGGCCAATCCAGTTGCGCTGCATTTCTTTAATACTTTCTGGCCAATCAAGCTCATCTAAATCTTCTAGTAAACGATCTGCATAAGCTGTGATTTTAAGCATCCACTGCTTCATTGGACGACGCTCAACCGGATGTCCCCCACGCTCACTTTTGCCGTCAATAACTTCTTCGTTCGCAAGTACTGTTCCTAGAGCAGGACACCAGTTAACAGCTACTTCATCCACATAAGCTAAGCCGTTTTTATATAGCTGTAAGAAAATCCACTGTGTCCATTTGTAGTAGTTTGGATCAGTTGTATTAATTTCTCGCTCCCAATCGTAAGAGAAACCTAACGATTTGATTTGACGACGGAAATTATTAATGTTAAGTTCAGTGAATTCAGCCGGGTCGTTTCCTGTATCTAATGCATACTGTTCAGCAGGTAGTCCGAATGCATCCCATCCCATCGGATGAAGTACATTGTATCCTTGCATACGCTTCATACGAGATAAAATATCCGTTGCTGTATAACCTTCTGGATGCCCAACGTGTAAACCAGCGCCAGATGGATAAGGGAACATATCTAATGCGTAAAATTTACGCTTTCCTTCATCTTCTGTTGTTCTAAATGTTTTATTTTCTTCCCAAACTTTTTGCCATTTTTGTTCGATCTTTTCATGATTAAAAGCCATACATAATCCTCCTTGTACGCTCCAGCTGTATTTAATTAAACTAAAAAACCCCTCATCCCTCAAACAAAGGGACGAGAGGTTGAATAAACTTCCCGCGGTACCACCCAAATTAGCACAATTATGTACTCACTCATTTTCCTTAACGCGGATAGACGGCAAATGTTACTTTACTTCACATTTACAACTCCAAGGTGAGTTCATGAACGCTCGTTTGCTGACTCGCACCACCCGTCAGCTCTCTTAGCTCGCTTCGTTCACTACTATTCCTTATCATAGTTTTTACATCATACTACCTTGTATTGTAAATAATATGTTCGTAAACTGCAAGTTGTTCAAGGGATTTTGTAAAAGTTTCTGCAATGCAGCACTGCTTTGTTGCTAAATCCTCTCTTTCATTCTTATATATGAACAACTTCTCCCAAAAACATACATCCACGGCCAAACAAAAAAGGGATTGAGACATAATTAAATCAATCCAATTTAAAGACGAACAAATGGGATAAATGCGCTAGTATGAATTTCTTGGTTACACCGCTGTTGATTTCCGTGCAAGACTTTTTCCGCTGGCGGCCGATGAGCCTCCTCGTTTCTTACACTCATGCGGGGTCTCACCTACTTCAGGAGTCTTTACCTTGCCCTCCACTCCGCAGCTAGAAGCACCTAAACAAATGAAACCTACGTTCACCATAAACATGAAAAGATCCGAACGATTCATCGTTCGGATCTTCCTTCAACTAAAATACTTTTATCCCAGTCCCTATTTTCTTTAGCTGCTATTATTAAATGCCAAATCCAAAAGAAAACAGGATGATCGCAAGTACAAGACCAACAAGCGGCACAATCACCGTCATTGCTGCAACTGATCCATACGCATCTTTATGAGTTTCTCCGCAAATAGAATTAATTGTTGTTACGACATAACCATTATGAGGCAAGGAATCTAATACTCCAGAGGAAATAGCTACTACGCGATGGAGAGCTTCTGGATTTACACCAGCATCTAGATAGTGAGGTGCTAAAATTGGCAAAGCAATCGCCTGACCTCCTGAAGCCGAACCTGTCATCCCCGCGATAACACTCACGGCAATAGCTCCTCCAATCAACGGACTTCCTGGAATATGCGTCATGGCATCTACAGCCACTCCAAACGCGGGAACAGCCTTAGCAACTCCTCCAAAACCTACGACAGCCGCTGTATTCCCAATAGCAATTAACGCACCCAGTGTTCCTTCTGAAGCTGCATTCCAAAATCCTTTAAAATGCTTTCGGTTCACAATATAAGTGACAATGATCCCGCTTAAAAGTGCGACAATCAGCGCAGATTGCTGAAGTGGCTTATGAAGTGCAAAAGAAATAATGAGCACGACCACAAGCGGAAGCAAACTTAATAAAGGATTAGGAAGAGACTGATTTTCCGTTACTACTGGATCTTTCTTGCGTGATATAAAACGCTCTCCATTTTTAACTGCTTTTGAAATCAAGCGCTTTAACCACCAGTAGCCGAATACAGCCATCACTACTGCTACAACTAAACTAACTTCCCATCCTGCATACGGACTAGTCTTTAAGTATTCAATTGGAATCCAGTTTTGGATTTCAGGCGATCCAGCCGAGGTCATCGTAAACGTAACGGAACCGAATGCTAAAGCAGCAGGGATAAACCGCCTCGGCAAATCGGCCTGTTTGAATAAGCTTAAAGCCATTGGATAGACAGAGAATGCTACTACAAACAGACTGACTCCTCCGTATGTCAAGACCGCACAGGCAAGTACAATCGCCAACACTGCTCTTTTCATTCCTAGTTTACTGACAATCCAGCGAGAAACACTATCAGCAGCCCCGCTGTCTTCCATCACTTTTCCAAAGACGGCGCCCAATAGGAACATTAAATACCAAGAAGCAATAAATCCTGTGAAACCAGACATGTAATTTCCAACAAAATTTGCTTCTCCTTCTTTCACCAGCTGTGGAAATAAAGGCATTCCGCTTGTTAACGCAACAACTAAAGCACTGAGCGGACCTGCTATAAATAAATTCATGCCTCTCATCGTTAATACAATGAGCAGCAATAATCCTCCAATTAATCCAATCATACTAAGCATGTTTAGCCCCCCATGAAGTCATATAATTAGAAAACGCTTACACATTTACAGGTATATACTCCTTTCTTTGCTTGTCACAACCCTTATTATATTATTAAAGGAATACTGAAGACATTCCTACGTTTATTAAGCATTCAAAAATAAAACCATCTCTATTTATTTAGAGATGGTTAATGAACGCTGACGTTTTTCTTTTAATTTATAATCGTATATCCATGTTGTACACATGCTGAATAGCAATAGTCCAATTAATAAATAGCACAGTGTAGACATATTAAACGCATCGAAAATAACGCCTCCAAAGAGAGGACCAATCATTTTACCTGCAGTAGCCATGCTGTTAACTACACCTTGATAAAATCCTTCTTTTCCAGATGGAGCCAAATGACTTGCAACAGCCGGAATGGCTGGCCAAACGAACATTTCTCCAA
Source organism: Priestia sp. VA7 (assembly GCF_055710015.1). NCBI lineage: Bacteria > Bacillati > Bacillota > Bacilli > Caryophanales > Bacillaceae > Priestia > Priestia sp. VA7. The sequence continues at coordinate 49,747 of NZ_JBVQPN010000001.1, read as the reverse complement.
TTGTTAACACAACCATTGCTGTTAAGAACTGCGGAAATGTTGTAGCATTCACCACGATAACAAAAGAAGCCACAAAAATAACCGTTCCAATTAGGACCTGTACTTTTAATGTTTTTGCTACTTTTTGAATGATGGGTACAATCAAAGGCTGACCGACTACAATTAAAATCCCGTTAATTGTCCAAAGCAAACTGTAGCTAGAAAGAGGTATATTCAGCTCACGCGTATGCGTAGCAATCGTTGTTTGCCACTGAACATACGCCACCCAGCATAAGACATACCCCGTACATAAAATAAGAAGAGCAGTCAGCTTCGTTTTATGCCCAATGCTCCCTGCTTCATTAAGGACATTCGTTTGTCCAACGGTAACCGAAATATGACGATATGAAAAAATAGCAATAAGCAGAAAAATAACGTATAAAATTGTATTAGCTAAGAAAATATACGTAAATGAATAAGACGCTACAATGCCCCCTACCGCGGCGCCAATAGCTACTCCTGCATTTTGAGCAACGTACATCGCATTAAATGCTTTTCTTCCGCCTTGTGGCCAAACGGACCCTGCCATTGCATACATAGATGGAAACACAATACCAGATCCAAACCCTACAACAACCAAGAGAACAACGTATGTAGGCCAACCATGGAAAAACACGAGTCCCACTAATGCAATAAGAGTAATAATAATTCCTGATAAAATGGATTTATATCCTCCGATTTTGTCAAAAAGCGTTCCTCCAAGCAAATTTCCTACTACGCTTGCCGCAGAATTCAGCATAAGAACCACTCCTGCGACGGATAACGACTTTCCTAAATGTTCATTTATATAAATTGTATTGAGAGGCCATAAAAATGAAGCTCCCGTTACGTTTACAAGCATACCAATAATCAAAAACCAAAGTGATTTGGGCATTGATCTCCCCCCTATCTATTCGAATGCCAACGTACATTCTAGTCTTTTCTTAAAGGGTTCGCAATGCTTTTACATATAGACAATTTATTTGAAATTCGCTGACTATTTAAAAAGGTGATTCCACATGACAATATCATGCAAAATCACCTTTTTATCGCTTATTTTTGCTTCGAACGAACCGGCTGTGCACGCTTGCTGTTTCGTGCTTTTAATTCTTTTACCGGATCAAAATCTTTTCCTAGCTCAATGTCATTGCTGTTGATCCCGTTTTTTGTTTTTTGTTCCGGATTATTTTGATTTGAACGCGTTGCCATAAAATCCTCTCCTTAATGCTGAGTTGTGATCAATTTATTTTGCAGCTGCTGAACTTGCAGGCGCATGCGATATAGCTGCTCTCTTTGCTGTGCATTTGCACTGTGAGAAAACTCTTCAATTTCTTTATAAGCATTTTCTAATTTTTCCTGTGCTTTTGTATATTCAGTGTCGTTATAATGTTCTTGCTTCATGCCTTCCTGCAACTGACCTTGTCCAAAGCGAATAGCATCTTCACACTGTTGCATAAGTTGATCCACTGCTTGACGAGTTGTCATTCTCTATTCCTCCTATTCGTTCATTTCTGTCTTATTTTGCGCAACTTTACTTCCCTTTACGACAAGAAGAACCTGTTAAATATAAGCATCCTTAAATTTGTTTGGCACTTTTTCACGTTTTTGATACAATTTGTTGATGTATATTGCATGTAAAAAGGAGGTTGCTGATTTGAGTCAGACAAACCCATTTCCGTATAAATCTGAAAACAAACGTTATCACACCTGGAATTACCACTTACGTAACCACTTTGGCCATAAGGTATTTAAAGTAGCCTTAGATGGAGGATTTGATTGTCCAAACAGAGACGGCACGGTAGCTCACGGCGGCTGTACGTTTTGCAGTGCTGCTGGCTCAGGGGATTTTGCTGGAAACAGAGCGGATGACCTCGTGACACAATTTAATGAAATCAGTGAAAAAATGCATCATAAATGGAAAGACGGAAAATACGTTGCTTATTTTCAAGCATTTACTAATACTCATGCTCCTGTCGAGGAGCTTCGTGAAAAATATGAAGCCGTCTTAAAGCTTCCCGGAGTTGTTGGGCTTTCTATCGCCACGCGCCCTGACTGTCTCCCCGACGATGTGGTGGAATACTTGGCTGAATTAAATGAACGAACTTATCTATGGGTAGAACTTGGACTCCAAACTGTTCATGAACGAACTTCACTGCTTATTAACCGGGCACATGATCATCAATGCTATGTAGATGGGGTAGCAAAGCTTCGAAAACACGGTATTCGCGTATGTTCTCACATCATTAATGGTTTGCCTTTAGAAACACCTGATATGATGATGGAAACCGTACGTGAAGTAGCAAAATTAGACGTTCAAGGAATTAAGATTCATCTGCTTCATTTACTAAAAGGAACTCCTATGGTCAAACAGTATGAAAAGGGCCTTGTTGAATTTCTTTCATTTGAAGAATACGTAAAGCTTGTATGCGATCAGCTCGAAGTAATCCCTCCTGAGATGATTGTTCATCGTATTACAGGCGATGGACCGATAGACCTCATGGTTGGACCGATGTGGAGCGTAAATAAGTGGAGCGTATTAAATGCCATTGATCAAGAGCTCCAACGTCGTCAAAGCTATCAAGGAAAATATTACGAAAAAGAGTTGATGGAAAGATGAAAATAGAACGTATCCTGCCTTTTGCCCGCACATTGCTGACTAATGCTGTGGCCCAAGGAGATGTCGCGATTGATGCCACAGCAGGAAATGGACATGATACATTGTTCTTAGCTAACTTAGTCGGAGATACAGGTCATGTATATGGATTTGATATTCAACCTCAAGCCATTCAAGCAACTCAACAGCGATTGACAGAACACCATCTAGAAAACAGAGTAACACTTATCCAAGAAAGCCACAGCAATATAAACATGCTTCCTCGTTCTATCAAAAGACGAGTCACGGGCGCTGTCTTTAATTTAGGTTATTTACCAGGTGGAGATAAAGACATTGTCACCACTTCTGAAACAACAATCTCTGCAATTGAGCAGTTACTTGATTTGCTAGCACCTGAAGGAGTGATTGTGCTCGTTATTTATCATGGACACGAACAAGGGAAACAAGAAAGAGACGATTTACTAACGTATGTCCAAAATCTTGACCAAAAAGACGTTCACGTTTTACAATATCGTTTCATGAATCAGCAAAACAACCCTCCCTTCATCATTGCTATTGAAAAAAGATAAGCCGCATATGGCTTATCTTTTTAACATTCGGTACAAGCGTCCGTTGATATAGAAAAAGTAGCTGAGGGCTCCCCCCGCTTTTATTAACCTACGTGCATTCACATGAACATGTTTTTGTGCCCGCACTTTTTGATCCGACAAATAAACGCCCAAGAGTCCTTTATAGATAAAGCAGTGAAAGTGATAATCCGGCAGTTTTTTAGCATATTCGTCTGCTTTTACGACAAAATGCAAAAAGCGATCCATCATTTGCTGATAATGAGGATAATAAAAACAAAAGTTCAAATCTCCTCCTGCTTTATCTTCTTCTTGGTCAATTAAATAATCGAGTAAAATATGTAAGCCTTGAATATAAGGAAAATATCCTGCTTTTATTTTCTGCGTCATTTCTTCCGTCATCTCTTCTTGAAAGCTATAAGCAACTAAACAAAAAATTCCTAACGTTGAACCAGAGCACGCTGAAAATTCATACCACTCCATTTCAGGAACACTGTGCCGGTGAGCATCGAACCAATTCTCTAATCGTGGAACTCTTTCCTTGATTTCAACATGCTTATGTATTTGCAAATCACAATAATAATTAGCTAGTTCTAATAAATGTGAAGAGACTATATGGTAATTACAAGCTTTTCGCAAGGACTGCTGACAAGTCTGGACAAGTCCGGCTAAGTATCCTCCGTCGTCTTTATCCGCTCGAAAACGATAGTAATCCCCAAGAGGTGCATGAGGAGTCAACGCATCTGGCATCGATTCATGTAAGGCGGCAAAATCTTTAGGGTCTAGCGAATTGCTGCGGTCACATAAGTTATCTAAGTAATCGCTGATTGTTTGGTAGGCAACAATAAATTTCACGCATTCAATCATGTTTTCTTTCGCTAAAATCGATAGGATACCGCCTCCTTCACAATGAAAAGTTTTTGTATCGATACTTGCCAATGCTTGAGTACGCAATTCTTTATTAGGAATCTCTTTTGCTCGTTCGCGCCAATGATTAAGCTCATGATGAACGACAGGAAACACTTCTCGATAAATTTTTCTCATTAATGAAATAGGATGAGACGGAATCTTCATTTATTTTCACCTCAATTTCTTACCGCATTTATTAAATGTGAAGATCGACAAAACTTTTCGCATATGTAAAAACGTATTCTCTTTCAGGCTCATTAAAGATTTCGTGATACAGCTGAGACCATTCTTTGTAGATTTTTTCACTTAGCTCTATTTCATCAAACCACTGCCTAACAATCAGCTTTTCAATAATTTTATCTTCTCCTGCCTGCATCACAAGAAGCGGGACATCAGGCAAACGATCGATATCTTTAAAAGCTAAGTTGACAGCTTGGATCAATTCCCGGTACCATCTTACAGAAACTTTTGTAACATACAGTGAGTCATTTTCATCTTCATCTCGAACTTCTTGGTTTCTTGTTGCTTTTTCAACAGTGAGACCTAAATCGAAAAGTTTGTTCGGCATGACTTTATTTAACCCTTTAGATAGCATATCTAAATAAGCCGGTACTTGCTCTTTTAATCCTAGACAAGGAGAGGAAAGAATCGCACCCCATATAGGAAGGTTTTTTGTCTGGAGCGTACGAATAACCGCCAGTCCTCCCATACTGTGGCCTAACAGGAAAATAGGCAAATCATATTTTTGCGCTTCACGTACCCATTCTTCCACTTCATACACATATTCATCAAAGGATAGGATATGTCCTCTTCTTCTTGTTGTTAAGCCTTGGCCAGGAAGGTCTCCCATAATTACGTGCATTCCAACCGAACGCCACATCTCAATCAGCCAGCGATAGCGTCCGTGATGCTCCGCTGCTCCATGGACCATGACAATAACGCCTTTTGGATTTACTGCTTCCCATTTATGCATTTGAGTTACTCCTTCTTCCTTTTTTTGTTTACCTGCTTAAAAAACCTTTGTACACTTACATTAGAAGATTTACTACTTTTTTTCAACTAATAAAGGGAGATGATTTGATGATTTATCCGTATAAAGAAAAAATGCCTACCATTGCACCCAGCTGCTTCATCGCAGACTATGTCACGATTACTGGAGATGTCACCATTGGTGAAGAAAGCAGCATTTGGTTTAACACTGTTATTAGAGGAGATGTTTCACCTACGATTATTGGTAAACGAGTAAATATACAAGATCAATCAACACTCCATCAAAGCCCAGATGCTCCTTTGCTTATTGAGGATGATGTAACAGTAGGACATCAAGTTATTTTACATAGCTCCATCATCCGCAAACGCGCGCTCATTGGCATGGGTTCTATTATTTTAGACGGGGCGGAAATTGGTGAAGGTGCTTTTATCGGTGCTGGAAGCTTAGTGCCTCCCGGTAAAAAAATACCCCCTAATACTCTCACACTCGGCCGACCTGCTAAAGTGATCCGCACTCTGACAGAAGAGGATTTAAAAGATATGCAGCGCATTCGTACAGAATATGTAGAAAAAGGGCAGTATTATAAATCTATTAAGAAATCTGATTCTTCATTATAAAGGAAACGTTCCCTCAGAAAGCCATACTGAGGGAATTTTTTTATTATCTCCACAAACTCTCCAATCATGCTCTATTCTCTCCACAATTGTAAAGAAATTTCCATATTAATTTACATCGCTTTAGTACTGCCTACACAATTAAAGATTAAACTGAGTAATAAAGACGTATTTATTGAAAAGGGAGCGACTCTATGAAAGCCAAGTTAATTCAGTATGTATATGATGCCGAATGTCGATTATTCAAAAGCGTAAACCAACATTTTGATCGAAAGCACTTAAATAGATTTTTACGTTTACTAACTCACGCTGGCGGAGCCACGTTTACCATTGTGATAGCGTGCTTGCTGCTATTTCTGCATCCTTCATCTGTCGCTTACGCTTGTGCGTTTTCTCTAGCCGTTAGTCATATTCCTGTCGCCATTGCTAAAAAACTATATCCGAGAAAACGACCTTATATTCAATTAAAATATACAAAAGTATTAGAAAATCCATTAAAAGATCATTCATTTCCATCTGGGCATACAACAGCTATTTTTTCGTTGGTTACCCCTCTTATGATTGTTTATCCAGCCTTCACTACCGTTCTTTTGCCTCTTGCAGTAACGGTAGGAATTTCAAGAATTTATCTCGGTCTGCACTATCCGACGGATGTCATGGTAGGCCTGATACTGGGCATCTTTTCAGGTGCTGTGTCACTGAACATATTTTTAACTTAATTGATAGGAGGAGTACTAATGAGAATTGCTTTATTTACGGATACATTTGCTCCAGAAGTTAACGGAGCTGCTAAAACACTTTATCAGTTTACCCAGTATGTCAAATCAAAGCAAATTCCCATCCAGGTATTTGCTCCTGAATTTGCTCATGATCAGTCATTTTCAACGTATGTTCACCGTTCGCCCAGCATGCCGTTTTTCCTTTATCCAAACAGCCGCTTTTCATTGCCAAACGTTCTAAAAATTAAAAAGCAGCTGCAGGAATTCAATCCTTCTATTATTCATTTGGCCACTCCTTTTACAATGGGGCTTTGCGGCTCCTATTACGGGAAAAGATTAGGTGTTCCTCTTGTCGGCTCTTATCATACCAATTTTGATGATTATTTATCTCACTATGAACTTGAAAAAATGCGTGTACCACTGCAAAAATATATGAAATGGTTTTATAAACCTGTACAAAAAATATTCGCTCCCTCTGAAGTGACCAAACAGCAGCTAGAAGAACAAGGGTTTCACAACGTATCTATTTGGTCGCGAGGAGTAAATCATAAATTATTTCATCCCCACTATGACCGCTTCGATATTCGTATTAAATATAATATTAAAAAGCCCTACATTTTAACATATGTAGGAAGATTAGCTAAAGAAAAGAACGCTGATTTTTTAATAAAAATTGCACGATCTCTACCTGATCATATCCGCCATCAAATTCACTGGGTTATTGTGGGAGACGGCCCTTTAAAAGAACAAATGCAACAGCAAGCATCTGAGCATATGACATTTACAGGCTTCCTTGAAGGTAAGCAACTTGCTCATATCTATTCATCATCTGATTTGTTTGTTTTTCCTTCAGAAACAGAAACCTTCGGAAATGTTGTACTGGAGTCTCTTGCTTCTGGAACTCCTGTAGTGGCAGCAAATGCAGGAGGAGTTAAACAGATGGTTCAGCACGGGCGAAACGGCTACCTTTGCAAACCTCACTCCTTAGAAGAATTCAGTTCGGCTATTACAGGTTTACTCGATGATTTGCACCAGCGGCTTCACTTTGGCCATGCAGCGAGACACTATGCTCTTACTCAATCATGGGACGCCATTTTTCAGCATTTGCTTTCAGAATATGAAGGCGTCGTAGAAAAATCTGCTGCAGGTATTCAATGGGCATAAAAAAATCTCCGTTTTCACGGAGATTTTTTTATTATTTAGCTAAAGCTTGAGTTTTTAATGCTTCCGCTTTGTCTGTGAACTCCCAAGGAAGCTCCACATCCGTACGACCAAAGTGGCCGTAAGCTGCTGTTTGCTTATAAATTGGGCGACGTAAATCAAGCATTTTAATGATGCCTGCTGGACGTAGGTCAAAGTTTTTGCGTACTACGTCTACTAGTACTTCTTCAGAAACTTTTCCTGTACCGAATGTATCAATTGAAATAGATACTGGTTGTGCAACACCAATCGCATATGCTAGTTGTACTTCACATTTATCAGCAAGATCAGCTGCTACAATGTTTTTCGCAACATAACGAGCTGCATAAGCTGCTGAACGGTCTACTTTTGTTGCGTCCTTACCAGAGAATGCACCGCCGCCATGACGAGCATATCCGCCGTAAGTATCAACGATAATTTTACGACCAGTTAAACCAGCATCTCCTTGAGGACCGCCGATTACGAAACGGCCTGTTGGGTTAATGAAATACTTTGTATTTTCATCAATTAACTCGTTTGGAACAACTGGATTAATAACATATTCTTTTAAGTTACGTTGAATTTGCTCTAACGTTACTTCTGGATGATGCTGAGTTGAAATAACAATTGTATCGATGCGAACAGGTTTGTTGTTTTCATCATATTCAACTGTTACTTGTGTTTTACCATCCGGGCGAAGGTAAGGAAGAATTTCTTCTTTACGTACTTCTGTTAGACGGCGAGCAAGTTTATGAGCTAATGAAATTGGAAGAGGCATTAATTCTTTTGTTTCGTTACATGCATAACCAAACATTAAGCCTTGGTCTCCAGCTCCGATTGCTTCGATTTCTTCATCTGACATTTGACCTTCACGTGCTTCTAACGCTTGGTCTACACCAGCAGCGATATCAGCTGACTGCTCGTCGATAGATGTTAATACTGCACAAGTTTCAGCATCAAATCCGTATTTTGCACGAGTATAGCCAATTCCTTTAATTGTTTCGCGAACTGTTTTAGGAATATCCACGTAAGTAGAAGTTGTAATTTCACCACTTACTAAAACTAAACCAGTTGTTACGCTTGTTTCACAAGCAACACGAGCATTTGGATCCTTTGCTAGGATAGCATCAAGAATTGAGTCAGAAATTTGGTCACAAATTTTATCGGGATGTCCCTCTGTAACAGATTCTGACGTGAACAGACGACGTTGTGTTGACATCAGTTTTCCTCCTTATAAATACGATACATTGTGATACGGTACTCATTCCCTTATTTTCATTACACGCTAAAAAATATAAAAAAACCTTTCCTTGTATCGAGGAAAGGTATCAAATTCTACATAAGCCTTTCACTCTTATCGATCAAGGTTGTGCCCTTGCATCAGGTTAGCACCTTATCGTCTACACAAAAAAATGACGATGGTTGCTGGGTTTCATAGGGCCTGTCCCTCCACCAGCTCGGGATAAGAGAGTATCCGTTCAAGGACATATAATACATGAAAAAGCGCTTCACTGTCAACAACATTCAAATGGAAATCATCTCTTTATGTTTGAATCTGTTTTAATGTAACATACTCAAATTCCGAAATAGTACACCTTATTAAGAATCATCACTAAGTTTAGTTAATAAGACAGATCAAAATGAGGCTTTCACTTAAAATAGCTTCACTTTTTTCTCTCCTAGCACATATACAGGTGTCCAAAATAGGTATAATGTACATTTTTTTATAATACACAAACATTTTTAGTTAAATAGTATAGAATAATTAAATAAATGTGTTATACTAATTATAAATTTCAAACATTAATGAATAAATAATAGCTAAAAAAGGAAGGTAGTGCACATGAGTACTGTTGATATGTCTATCGAATTAAATGGTTTGCTTCAATTAAAAACAACAAAACACCAATTATCTGTTCCACAACTTGTTGAAAAAATTCTAGCTCGACGCGAAGGAACGTTGACTTCTACAGGTGCTGTGTCAGTCGAAACCGGAAAATATACAGGTCGCTCTCCTTTAGATAAATTTATTGTAAGCGATGCTGTGTCTTCAAAAACGGTTGAATGGGGACCTGTCAATCAGCCAATTTCTGCTCAGCGATTCGATGCGCTATACAAAAAAGTCTTAAACCACTTAAAGAAGCAGGATGAACTTTTTGTTTTTAATGGATATGCTGGAGCTGATAAAAAGTATCAGTTACCAATTCAAGTAGTTAATGAATTTGCATGGCACAACCTATTCGCTCAGCAGTTATTCATTCGCCCTTCAGCCGAACAAAAAACAAATGATGATGTGAAGCCGTTTACAATTGTAGCAGCTCCAACGTTCAAAGCTGATCCTGAAACAGACGGGACGAATTCTGAAACCTTCATTATTCTTTCGTTAGAGCGACGCATTGTGCTAATTGGAGGAACTGAATACGCTGGTGAAATGAAAAAATCTATTTTCTCAGTGATGAACTTCTTGCTTCCTCAAAACAATATTCTATCCATGCACTGTTCTGCCAACGTAGGAGAAGAAGGTGACGTTGCATTATTCTTTGGTTTATCTGGAACGGGTAAAACAACGCTTTCTGCTGATGCAAACCGTCGTTTAATCGGAGATGATGAGCACGGTTGGTCAAGCTCTGGTGTATTTAATATTGAAGGAGGATGCTACGCGAAGTGCATTCAGCTTTCCGAAGAAAAAGAACCGCAAATTTTCAATGCAATTCGCTTCGGCGCCGTACTGGAAAATGTAGTGTTAAATCAAAATACGAAAGTAGCAGATTACAATGATAATAGTTTAACAGAGAATACTCGTGCCGCTTATTCAATTGACTCTATTGATAATACGGTATTGCCAAGCGTTGCTGGGCACCCTACAGCTATTGTCTTTTTAACTGCTGATGCTTTCGGCGTCTTGCCTCCAATCAGCAAGCTTACAAAAGAACAAGCGATGTACCATTTTCTGAGCGGATACACTAGTAAGTTAGCTGGAACAGAGCGCGGCGTAACATCGCCACAGGCTACTTTCTCTACATGCTTTGGTGAGCCTTTCTTACCTCTTGCTCCAACAACTTATGCAGAAATGCTAGGAAAGAAAATCGATGAACATAATGTAAATGTCTACCTTGTAAATACTGGATGGACCGGTGGTGAATACGGCATCGGCGAACGAATGAAGTTAAGTTACACTCGAGCTATGGTTCAAGCAGCCCTTGAAGGAGAACTAGCTAATACCGAAACAGTAACAGACGCTATTTTTGGTTTATCGATTCCAACTCATGTTCCGGGAGTTCCTGATGAAGTGCTTCAGCCTTCTAAAGCCTGGAACGATGCAACAGCTTATAATCAAAAAGCAACTGAGCTTGCTGCTAAATTCAAAGCTAATTTCAAGCGTTTTAATGATGTGGCATCTGATATTTCAACATTAGGCGGACCTAGGGTCTAATAAAAAACCGATCGTCTTAGAGACGATCGGTTTTTTAGTTAGTCGAATGTAATTTTGTCAGTTCATATGTGACAATGGTTTTTTCCTGCTCCATTTCTACCTTACGCACAACAGCAGTTCCAATACATTCTCCAGTTTTCGTTTTGTGAATGTTTAATGGAATATCTAACGGATACAAGCGATATCCTTTTTTCTCAATTTGAAAAATGTTATCCGTTACACGTTTTTCATTGCCTTTTGTTACAATCATTGTATTTAATTCTAGCGGCATCCCCATTTTTTCTCACTCCTCACTGTTATTCTACTTGTTTTCTCTATCGTAGCATATCTTTTATTGCGCTTTCATCCACTTCGTTAACTTCTTCACCGTTTCTCGGTTTTCTTTTGGTGGAAAAGCATGTGGAAAGTTTTCGAAGTACCAGCTGGTAACTTTTTTATTGGACTTCTTTAATTTAGATTCGAGCTGATAGGAATGATCAATCGATACGTTTTTATCTTCTAAACCATGAATAAGCAAGACCGGCGGCTTGACGAGATGAGCACGATGCAAAGGTGTCCTCCATTCATATCTTTCAGGATATTTAGAAGGAGTTCCTCCAATCACTCGCTTCATCATTCTTCTTAAATCTTCTCTTTCTTCATATGTCAGCACCATATCCGTGACGCCTCCCCATAACACAAGAGAGCGGCTGTCGTTTTTTTCAATGGCTGTGAGTAAAGCCATCACTCCCCCTCTTGAAAACCCAAAAATATGAATGCGGTCACGGTGGACGTTAGGGAGCTGTTTCAATAAATCGTAAGCAGCAAAAGCATCGTAACGATCATCTCCTGCAAAATCTTCGTTTCCTTCGCCTCCTTGATTTCCCCTATAGAACGGAGCCATCACAATAAAACCTTGAGAAGCAAATTGAATGAGTCGAGCAGGACGAACCGTTCCTACGTTCTTAATACCTCCTCTTAAGTATAAAAAGCCGTCATACATTCCTTTTTCTTTTGGCTCTGCGAGCATTCCTTTAATCTTAAGCCCTTGACATGCATATGTAATCACCCACAGCGCCACGCGAGGGTTTGATGATGGGAAACGCTGTTTATGAAGAATTGTTCCATCTTTCATTTTTTTCCTCCATTCTTTATATGACTGGTATATTTTTTCCCGCCACGGTGGACTTTCAATCATTGGCTAATACTTCTTTGATTTTCCACATAGTTATGTAGGCACTCACCTTCTTCTACTTTCTTACATACATTATCATAAAATATTTTATTCTTTTAAGGAGGTTTGCTTTATGAAACCAATCAAATGGCTCTTTTCTTTGCTTGCTATTATGATTTTACTCATCCCAATAATTAGCTGCGGCAAAACAACATCTGTACAGACGGTTCGTGTCGGCGAAGTAACTCGCTCTATCTTTTATGCTCCCCAGTACGTTGCTATTTCAAAAGGCTTTTTTGAAGAAGAAGGACTAAAGGTAGATTTAAAAACAACGTGGGGCGGAGATAAGACAATGACGTCACTTTTATCTGACGGCATCGACGTCGCCTTAGTCGGCTCGGAAACTTCAATCTACGTATATGCACAGGGGTCTAGTGATCCCGTCATCAACTTTGCACAACTAACCCAAACCGACGGAACATTTCTAGTATCGCGTAAAAAGGTCGATCAATTCTCATGGGATCAGCTTAAAGGCAAAACGTTTCTTGGTCAACGTAAAGGCGGCATGCCGCAAATGGTAGGGGAATATGTGTTGAAACAGCATAATATTGATCCTAAAAAAGATGTAAAACTCGTTCAAAACATTGATTTTGCTAATGTTGCGAATGCTTTTGCTTCTGGTACTGGAGATTATGTTCAATTATTTGAGCCAACGGCTAGTATTTTAGAGCAACAAGGAAAAGGACATATCGTTGCTTCCTTCGGAAAAGAATCAGGAACAGTTCCTTATACAACATTTATGGCCAAAGAAAGCTATTTAAAAGATAACCCTGAAGCAGCGGCTAAATTTACTCGAGCTATTTACAAAGCACAAAAATGGGTGAATACACATAGCACAGATGAAATTGCCGAAGTGGTTGCACCGTATTTCGAAGATACTCCTAAAGAAACGCTGAAAACTGTTATTGACCGCTATAAATCTCAAAAATCCTTTGCAACTAACCCTTTATTAGATCAAAAAGAGTGGGATCATTTACAAAAAATCATGGACGAATCTGGAGAACTTCCAAGACACATCAATCACAACAAGCTAGTCAACACAAAATTCGCAAAAGATGCAATGAGTGAGTAATATGACAAAACTTCACATTCAAGATGTTCAGCATATGTATCTTACGACAAAGTCTGCTACCACTGCACTTGAACATATTAATTTGTCTATTGAAGAAGGAGAATTTGTTTCCTTTCTCGGCCCAAGCGGATGTGGAAAAACGACGCTTCTATCGATTATTGCAGGCTTGATTGAACCAACGTCCGGCTTTGTCACAATAGACGGTGAAAATATCGGAACATCAGTCCCAAACATCGGTTATATGCTTCAACAAGATTATTTGTTTCCGTGGAAAACCATTAAAGAAAATATTTTACTTGGGCTTGAAATTCGCGGACAGCTAACAGATAAAACAGAGAGTAAAGCACTGTTACTCCTAAAAGAAATTGGTTTACAGGGCGTAGGTGACCTATATCCGCATCAGTTATCCGGAGGCATGAGACAGCGTGTCGCTTTAGTCCGAACACTTGCCATTGACCCCGCTATTTTACTCTTAGATGAACCTTTTTCAGCACTTGATTTTCAAACAAAACTTAAGCTTGAAGAACTTGTCTCCAAAACGCTGATGACCTATCAAAAAACGGCCGTTTTGGTCACGCATGATATCGGCGAAGCTATTGCCATGAGCAGCCGAATCTTTTTATTCTCAGCAAAACCGGGAAAAATCGCAAAAACATTTACGGTTCCTTCTATTTTACGAACTCTCTCTCCGTTTGAAGCACGACAGCATCCTGTCTATAACGATTTATTTATGGACATATGGAAGGAGCTTGATCAACTTGAAACCCACTAGCTCCCTAGATACTCTTCACGAAAGCTACCTTCGCAAGGTTCGGGGTGAAAAACGATTAGTACTGAGCGTACAGCTGGTCATGTTCTTAGCCTTTTTTAGCTTCTGGGAACTGGCTTCTCGTTTAAAGTGGATTGACCCTTTAATTTTCAGTTCTCCTACTAAAGTATGGCATTTATTTTTAATTAAACTTACCGACGGCTCGCTGGCAGCACATATTGGTTTTACATTATTTGAAACGATTCTTGGCTTCATTTTAGGCACATTACTAGGTATTTTACTTGCAACGGCCCTTTGGTATTCAACGAGGCTCGCAAACATATTAGACCCTTACCTCGTTATTTTAAACGCCATGCCAAAAGTAGCGCTGGGCCCTATTTTAATTGTAGCGATCGGTCCAGGATTTTTCTCAATCTTAACGATGGGGGCGATTATATCCGTTATTATTACATCCATCGTCGTTTACACAGCATTTAAAGAAGTTGATCCAAACTATATTAAATTACTAAAAAGCTTTGGGGCAACGAAAACCCGCTGCTTTAAAGAAGCCATTTTGCCAGCTTCCATGCCCGCTATTATTTCCACATTTAAAGTAAATGTCGGCTTATCTTGGGTAGGAGTCATCGTAGGAGAGTTTTTAGTTTCTTCGAAAGGGCTTGGATATATGATTATTTATGGTTTCCAAGTCTTCAACTTTACTCTTGTTCTTCTCAGCTTATTATTAATTGCCATTTTCGCTACGATTATGTATCAAGGCGTTGCTTATTTAGAAAAGAAATTGATCCGACGCTCATAAAAAATCCCCCCGTACAAACGGGGGGATTTTCATTGATAGGATACTTTTACAAAAATGTTCGCTTTACATATTTCATTACATATTGTAAAACATTATCTTTCATGATGAAGCTGTATGCATCATCTTGTTGAATGCCCGAAGGTAGTTCATCAATCATTACGGGACCATCCGTTTCCATGTAGTCTTCTTTTTTAATTACATTTCCAATAGTAGCAAAATAAATGTTTTTAATAATGGTCTTTCCTTTACTTACTACTTTATATTGCCCAATATAAGTTAAAGAAGAGACTTCTCCGCCTGTTTCTTCAAATACTTCTCGAACCGCTGCTTCTTCTGGTACTTCATTGCCTTCTAGTTTTCCTCCGGGAAATTCTAAACCTCGTTTTGAGTGATTCGTTAGCAACCATTGATTTTCATACCTGCATACGACCCAAACATGACGTGGAGTTTTCGAGAATGGATTTTTTTCAAATGATAAAAATACTTGATTATGATATGCATCCTTAAATGTGTACATGGTCGACTCAAACTCCATTTGATTTTTCCCTTATTTTATCATACATTACGGCCATACCTGATAAGAAAAGTATGCTCGTACTTTTTTTCTTTGCTTTTTACTCCTTATTCCATTCTATCTGAAGATAAAATATTCATCTGTTTGATATGTGATTTTGTTTCATCGTCTCCTAGCTGATAAAGCATGGCATATATTTCAACTGTCGTTTTATCGTACATATCATTTTGAGAATCATGATGATATTCCAGATACGGAATATGTGATCGCCAAAAGCTTGACCAATCGCTTGAAGCACGCTGATCTAAATACGTTCTCAGCTTCTCGACTTCTTCATCTGTTGCTTCAATCGCATAATTCCAATCTGAAGCAGTATTTGACTGATTGATTTCTCCTGAACTCAGAGATATATAATATTTTTTTGTCATGAAAGATATTCAGCTCCTTCTTTCTAGTGCCAACTTATCTTTCTTATTTGTATCTTATTCTTTTTTTATACACTTTACGATTTAAAGCGGTCTTTTAAAATCGCTATTGCTTTTTTTAGCGGCTCTGGAATTGGAATTCCTACAATTCCTGCATTTTCTGTAATTGAAATCATTTCGTTTAAAATATAGAACAAAGTAGCTCCATCTCGAATAATATGACCGTTTTCCCAGAATACGGAATCGATAAAGTTTGCTACAGCAATCATGGCAAAAATAAAAATCTTTTTGGCAATTCCTTTAAAACCTACTTTGCTAGATAAACGTTTATTTATAAAAGCTGCAATCGTGCCTGTCAAATAATCCATTGTCACTAATGCTACTAAAGCCATTAGTAAATAGTCCCACTCTCCAAATAAAAAAAAAGCCAGTGAACCTAAACTTGAGATTATCAAGACAGAAAGCTTCTGCATATCCACTTTTTTCACCCTTTCAGCAGTCATATCCCTACAGTATATGCCGGTGAAAAAAAAGTGTTCGTCCATCTTACCATAAAAAAACCTGCGATTACTCGCAGGTTAATTACTTGCCTAGGAATGATTTTAACATCCACGTATGCTTTTCTAAGCTTTGATGAATGGCTAACAGCATGTCTCCTGTTGTTTCGTCGCCCGCTTCACCGGCTGCGTCCATTCCTTCTTTTAATTCAGCAGTTAGCGTATCAAAATCGCTTACTAAAGAAGCGACCATATCTTTAGCCGTTTCGCTTCCATCCGCTTCTTTAATAGAAGAAAGTTCTAACGATTCTTTCATTGTTGCCACAGGTTTTCCTTCTAATGCTAAAAGGCGTTCTGCAAGGTCATCAATAATTGTAGCTGTTTCCGTATACAGCTCTTCAAACTTTTCATGAAGAGTGAAGAATTGTTCACCTTTTACGTACCAGTGAAAGTTATGAAGTTTTATGTACATTACACTAAAATTCGCTACTTGTTTATTAACGATTTCATTTACATTTACTGCCATGTTTTTCGCTCCTTTGTGAAGTCTTTGTATAATATAGTTGTACCCTTTTTTAGTTCATTAAAACATTTTTTTCATAAAAAGAGACATTTCCCTTTCTTTAGACTTAGAGAAACTTCTTCATCTTTTTTCAAATAAAATAAGCAGCCCAGCGGACTGCTTATTTTTAGCCAAATACTTTTTCTAAATCTTCTTTGTCCTGTTCTAGCCAGAACTTCATCAAGCGTTTTGCTCCTTCTAAATCGTGAAGTTTCGCTTGACCGCACTGCTTTTCGTTTGCTGCTGGAATTTCAGTAATGTTAATTGCATCTTTTAACGTATCGTCTAACAAATCAATAATTTCACGTACAGTCGGCTCACCGCTCACTACTAAGTAGTACCCTGTTTGACATCCCATAGGCGAAATATCAATAATATCAAAGTGATCGTATTTTTCTACATGAGTACGAATATTAAAAGCTAATAAATGCTCTAGCGTATGAATAACGTCCGGCTTCATTGCTTGTTTGTTTGGCTGGCAAAAACGAATATCAAATTTATTTACAACGCCGTCGCTTCCCACTTTATGAACACCGCAGTGTCTTACGTAAGGTGCTTTAACCGCATTATGATCTAGCTCAAAACTTTCTACTGATGGCATAATACCACTCCTTTTTTCTTCTTTCACCTATCATAACATGCAATTCCGATATATTTCATCCATTTAATAACCTTTATTTCTTTTAGTTGCTTTTTATTCCTTCTATCCCTTATAGTATGAGCAAACACGAAAGAAAGAACGTGATAATAAATGATTGCAAAGCTTTTGCTTTTACTTATAAAAGGATATCAAAAAGGAATTTCACCTTTTCTTCCGGCAAGGTGCCGGTTTTACCCTACTTGCTCCCAGTACGGAGTTGAATCCATTAAACGCTTTGGTGCCGTAAAGGGATCTTATTTGACTGTAAAACGCATTTTAAAATGCCACCCGTTCCATCCGGGTGGCATTGATGAAGTACCTGAGAAAAAATCACACTAAGCTTTAGTTGTTTTCGATTGCTTCATACCCATTTACAACAACATCTAGCTTTCCTGTATTTGGATCAATAACTAGTCCATGTACAGGAGTATCTTTTGAAAATAGAGGGTGGTTACGGATTGTCTCTACACTATGCTGAACAGTCTCCTCTACTGAATCAAAACCTGTTAACCATTGTTTCAAGTCCATAGAATATTCAATGGTATTAATCACTTCATCTGAGATGCCTTTTGCTCTCACTTTCTCTAAAAAAGGTTCCGCCTGAAGTTTACCTGCTCCGCAGTCATGGTGACCAATTACACATACCTCATCGGCTTGAAGCTCGTACACAGCTACTAAAATGCTTCGCATAATACTTCCAAATGGATGTGAAACAAGTGCTCCTGCGTTTTTAACAATTTTCACATCTCCGTTACGCAGATTTAAAGCGTGCGGAAGCAATTCTACCAATCTTGTGTCCATACACGATAAAATAACCATCTTTTTATCAGGGAATTTGCTTGTTTCGTAAAGTTCATACTTCTTTTCTTCTACAAATTTTTTGTTGAATTCTAAAACATCTTGTAATAAGCTCATTTGCTGTCTTCTCCTTCATAAAAAAATTCTTTCTTGTATTATAATACTTTTTCCTATAAGATGAAAAGTGTTAAATCGTAATCATTATTATTTACAAACAAGAAAGTAGGTTATAACAGTGAAAAAAATTCCCGTTACCGTTTTAAGCGGATACCTTGGTTCAGGTAAAACAACTCTTTTGAACCATATTTTAAAAAATAAAGAAGGTTTAAAGGTCGCGGTTATTGTCAATGACATGAGCGAAGTAAATATTGATGCAGACTTAGTTAAACAAGGCGGATTTTCTCGAACAGAAGAAAAGCTAGTTGAAATGCAAAATGGCTGTATTTGCTGTACGCTTCGAGATGATCTAATGAAAGAGGTAGAACGCCTAGCTGATAATGGTGATATTGATTATATTGTCATTGAATCTTCCGGAATTAGCGAACCTATCCCTGTGGCTCAAACATTTACTTATATTGATGAAGAGCTTGGCATTGATTTAACTCAGAAATGTTCATTAGATACAATGGTCACTGTAGTAGATGCCAATCGCTTTTGGGAAGACTTTTCATCCGGCGAAAGCTTATTAGATCGCAAAGAAGGAACGGATGAACACGATACAAGAGAAGTAGTTGATTTATTAATCGATCAAATTGAATTTGCAAACGTCATTTTGTTAAACAAAGTTGATTTGTTAACAAAAGACGATGCAGATGAGCTGCAAGCTGTTCTTCACAAATTAAACCCAGAGGCCATTGTTATCCAAACCGTTAATAGTGAGGTAAAACTTGAATCTATACTTCATACCGACTTATTCGACTTTGAAAAAGCTAGTCAAGGAGCCGGGTGGATTAAAGAACTAAATGAAGAACACCATACGCCTGAAACAGAAGAGTTTGGTATTTCTTCTTTTGTATATAGAAGGAATCGTCCCCTTCATCCTGAACGTTTTATGAAATGGTTAGAGAATTGGCCGGTTGATATTGTACGTGCAAAAGGATTTTTCTGGCTTCCTTCACGCAACCATATGGCAGGACTTCTTTCTCAAGCAGGTACGTCCATTATGATTCAAGGAGCGGGTGAATGGGTGGCGACGTACACAGCAGAGGAAAGAGAACAAACCTTAAAAGAAGAGCCTGAATTACGAGCAAAATGGGATGAACAATTTGGAGATCGTATTAACGAGCTTGTGTTTATTGGTATTGATATGAATAAAGCTGAAATAATTGAAACTTTAGACCGCTGTTTGCTGACAAATGAGGAAATGAATCAGGATTGGGCTACTTTCAAAGATCCTCTTCCGAAGTTTACAGTAAGTGCGTAATTTTTTAGTTTTCAAATCGTAATAATTACGATATAATAACATAGGTCATAAATGGTTACGATACGAACGGAAGGAGCAACATAATGAAATTCAAACCACTTTTAATGGTGCTGGCATTAGGAATTGGAACAGCCCTTGCAGGGTGCAGTTCAAGCAGTGCAAATAACGCATCTGATGATAAAAACAAAAAATTAGAAGTTTACACAACAATTTACCCTTTACAGGACTTCACTGAAAAAATCGGTGGAAAATATGTAGAAGCTAAAAGCATTTTACCAACCGGTGTAGACGCGCACTCATTTGAGCCTACAACAAAAACAATGGTCAAAATCGCCAACGCGGACGCATTTGTTTACTCAGGAATTGGACTTGAAGGTTTTGCAGATAAAGCACAGTCTACACTTAAAAATGAAGATGTAGCTTTAGTAGAAGCTGCAAAAGGAATTAAATTAGCAAAGAGTTCTGAAGATGAGCATGCCCACGAAGACGAACATGCCCATGGAGAAGAGCATAACCACGGAGATACAGACCCTCACGTTTGGCTTGATCCTGTTTTAGCTATTCAATTAGCAGAAAATATTAAAGACGAACTTATTGAATTAAAACCAGATAAAAAAGCAGAGTTTGAAAAGAACTTCCAATCGTTAAAGACTCAGCTTGAAGATGTGGACCAAGAGTTAAAAACAACGATTGGCGACGCACCTCATAAAGAAATTTTAGTATCACATGCAGCCTATGGCTACTGGGAAAAACGATACGGCTTAAAACAAATTAGCGTAGCGGGTTTATCTCCTACAAATGAGCCGTCTCAAAAACAATTAGAAAACATCGTAAAACAGGCAAAAAAAGACCATATCAAATACTTTATCTTTGACCAAAATTTAAAGCCTAAAGTGTCTACGCTTGTAAAAAATGAAGTAGGAGCTCAAGCTTTAACACTTCATAACTTAGAGTCATTAACAAAAAACGATGTTAAAAATAAAGAAGATTATTTCTCCATTATGCAACACAACATTGATACGTTGAAAAAAGCATTATATTAATAAAAAAACTAGCCTCCCGGCTAGTTTTTTTATTGTAATTTATATTTTTGCTTAAAGCGTTCTACACGGCCGCCTTTATCAGCAAATTTTTGCTTTCCTGTATAAAATGGATGTGTATCCGAACTGATTTCAACTTTTAAAAGCGGATATGTGTTACCATCTTCCCATTGAACGGTCTCATTTGATTGTTTTGTAGATCCTGATAAAAATGATGTTCCGCTATTTGTATCCATGAATACAACTTTACGATAGTCTGGATGAATATTTGTTTTCATTAAATATCTCTCCTTTAAAACAATATATACTTATTATAATCGTAATGATTACTATTTTCAAGTTATATGTTTTACCAATTCTGATGCATAAAGCGTGGTAAAAAGTGGACAATAAGGTTTATCAATACTTTACTGGAAAGGTTGAAAAATGAATGGATCATTTAGTTACTGCACGTTCAATGTTTGGTCTGAACATGGGAGTACATATCATTTTTGCCACTCTTGGCGTCGGCATTCCTCTCATGATTTTATTGGCTGAAATTCTTTACTACAAAACAAAAGATAAAGATTATGAACTTATGGCACAGCGTTGGACAAAAGGAGCTGCTGTCCTGCTTGGAGTCGCCATTCCTACGGGAACGATTGCTGGTGTACAATTAGCGTTGCTTTGGCCGGGTTTTATGGAAATCGTAGGAAAAGTGATGGCTCTTCCCTTTCAAATTGAAATTTATGCTTTCTTTATTGAGGCTCTGTTTCTCTCTATTTATGTATACGCAGCGGACCGTATTTCTCGAAAAATGAGGATTATCAGTCTAATTTTAGTAGCAATAGGAGCTCTTGCCTCTGCCGTTTTAATTACCAATGTGCACGCATTTGAAGGAACACCTGCTGGCTTTCGAATTTTAAATGGAGACATTGTAAGCGTAGATCCTTGGGCAGCTTTCTTTAATCCGAGCTTCTTTGTAACGTCCGGTCACGTAGCGGTTTCTGCTTATACAACCGGAGGCTTCGTCATTGCTTCAGTCGCTGCCTTTAAAATGCTTCGTGCGCGAAAACATAATCCAAGAGAATATAAGTTTCATCATAAAGCGTTGATGATGGGGTTAGTAATCGGCGGGATTTTCTCTTTTGTAACGGCTTTGAATGGACATGAATCTATGCAAAAAGTATACGAATATCAACCCGAAAAACTTGCAGCAGCTGAAGGTCTATTTGAAACGCAAGATCATGCACCATTAGCTTTAGGCGGATTCACAGATGAAAAAGAACAGCGAGTCAAGTATGGAATTGAGTTTCCATGGATGCTCAGCTTCTTGTCGGGTAATAGCTTTAATACAGTGATTACTGGACTCAATGACTTCCCTAGGGATTATTGGCCGCCGCTTTTTGTGCATACCTTGTTTAACGGTATGGTCATTATCGGATCGATTTTAATTTTAGTGGCGCTAGTGGGCGTTGTTTGGTACAAGTTTTTAAAGAAGAAAAGCTTCCCTAAAATTTTCATGTGGGCATTTGTCGCAACGGGCCCTCTCGCGATCATGGGCATTGAATTCGGATGGATTTTCGCATGTACCGGAAGACAGCCCTGGGTCATTTACCGCATCATGCGTACATCAGAAGCAGTTACCACTTCTGCTAATTTGCATATTTTATTTTTTTTATTTTTGCTTGTTTATATCGTACTCGTGGCCGCAGTCGCCCTTGTACTGGTGTTTTATTTTAGAAGAAATCCGCTTTCTAAAGAGCTTGCTGCGCAAGCAGATTAAAAAGGATGTGAGAATATGGGTGATTCATTACTAGCAATTACTGTAATATGGGGCTTCATTTTTATCTATGCCGTAATGGGAACGATGGACTTTGGAGCTGGCTTTTGGTCGATGGTATATATTAATCGTACGAAAACAAATGCTACAGATGTAGCAAACAGATATCTATCGCCTACTTGGGAAGTAACCAATGTATTTATCGTTGCGATTGTTGTGGCGCTGTTTAGTTTTTTTCCTCGAGCTACATTTACGCTTGGCACAGTGTTACTAATACCCGGAAGTATCATTTTACTTCTCTTATCTATTCGAAGCGGATTTTTAGTGTTTTCACACTATGCTAGCAGCTTCAAATATCGGAGAGCGTTGGTTTATATATCCGGTATATCCGGCGTGTTAATTCCTGCTTTTTTAATCGCTGTACTGCCAGTAAGTCAAGGTGGATTTATTGATATAATTGATGGCACGCAGCAATTAAATTTAGCAAAAGTATTTTCAAGTCCGCACGTCTATTCATTTATCGGATTTGCCATAAGCTCTTCGCTGTTTCTATCGTCTCTGTTATTAGCAGATTACTCGAAGTCATCTGACGAAATGGAAGCTTATGCGGTCTATCGGCGTGATGCGCTCATTACAGGACCTCTTTCCCTGCTAATGGCTATCTTTATTATGATTACAATGCAATCAGAAGCAAGCTGGTTATATGATAAAATGATGCAGTTTAAGCCCCTTCTTTACGGATCTGTAGGTCTATTTGTAGTAGCTGGTATTGCTCTGCTGCTACCTTCTCAAAAAGGAAAAGGCATGCCTCGTTTAGCCGTGGTATCCATTATCCTTCAATATTTCTTAGCAAGTTACGTATACGGACGAAGTCATTTACCTTATGTTGTCTATCCAAACGTAACGATTGAGAATGGATTTACACATCCCGATGCGTTTCATTCTTTATTTATTGTGTATATTGTTGGTTTTGCTATTTTATTTCCTGGATTCTTTTATTTCTGGCGTCTATTTATGAAAGATAATAAAGCATACAGCAAAAAGAAGCCATATTAAAAAACCCGGTCAGCACTTGACCGGGTTTTCTTATGAAGCAGCAGATTTTGCTACTACTTGAGCAAAACCTTTAGCAAATATCTTACATTTTTCTATATCTTCTCCAAAGGGAGAGAGCTCGATTTTCAAACCGGGAACGGCTATATTTCCATTACGTCTCTTTATTTTTTCTTCAATTAAATCAACTGCTCCGCAAAAAACATCATATGATGAATCACCTGAGCCAAATACAGCCATCTGCTTTTGACTGAGATCTATATCATCCATTTCATCATAAAGATCTAAAAAATCATCTGGCAGCTCTCCATCTCCCCACGTATAAGTTCCAAAGATAATAGATTCTGCGGATACAAGGTCAGAAGCATCAATGTCATATACTTCTGCTCGTTTCACATGTAATCCATGCTTGACTAATTCTTCTTCGATCAAATCGGCTATCGCTTCTGTGTTACCTGACATACTCGCATAAGCTAGTAAGATTTCCTTCATGTATATGACGCTCCTTTACACCAGCAGTGTCGGCCGCATATCCCCTTCTTCAACGCATTCTCGTTGAAGAGGACAGTTTTCACACTCACTGGATGCATAATTCTTTTGAAAATGTTTTGGTTCCATTAACACACTTTTGACAATATGTAGTTGAAGTATGGATTTTTGATAATCGTTTGGTGCAATATGATAAGTTGTTGTTTCTCCAGTTAATAATGAATAAAAACGAATTTGTTCAGGAACCTTTTTAAAAGCTTGTTTCGAAAAAACGATAATAAAGTCTTTCATGGTGTTTTTCACTTCTTCATGGTCATCTAGAATGAATTTTGTTACTGTATAAGACTTCTCTGTCCATGCAGCAAAATCAATGGTTAGAGAAAGGTTGCTTTGAATTTCTTCTACATAAACGCTGTATTTCTCAAACACAAAAAGCGGTAATTCCATATGTGCTTTCTTTCCTAAAAACCTTAGTAAATAATCACTTACTTTAGCTAACACATCGTAATAGTGAACGGGTGATGAAAACATATTTGGCTTTAGGCGCCAATATTTTTCAATAAGCTGTAAAACATAGAGGTTTGAGCGATACTCAACTGGCTTGCTATAGTATGTTTTAATGATTTGATGGACAGTTACTTGAACGAGCTGTTTCCAATCTATAGATGTTTTTTTCAAAAGAAGCTGCTGCTGATAAAATTTGTACGGACATCGAATAAATTGTTCGATGTGGTCGTTAGAGAGTGTCTTTATATGCACTTTTATCGGTTCCACCTATGTCTCACCACCCTAATTGAAATTCATTCTCAATAATAAACAAAAATTAAATCATGAAATTTGCTCAATCACTTTACGAATAGCACTCCATGAATGTTTGACGAAATAAATCGGTTTTTTTTGTTTTTTTGCTTTCTCTTTAATGACTTTTGCCATATTGTGATTAATAAAATCCGTAATAACTAATACAAACCCAATATGTTCGGGTATTTCTCGCTTCACCATATTGCTTTTACGGCCATCTAAATGAATTACTTCATTAAATCCTTCTCCCTCTAAACGATCTGTAATATGCTTTAACCTGTCTCCTCCTACAACCATAACTGATGACATGTTTGTTCCCTCCCAATTAATTATTCATTTAATGATTTGCCAACAACTTGTATTCTTTACTATATACACAGTTTAATTGAGAATGATTCTCTTTGTCAATATTTAATTGATAAAAATTCTCAATTAAAATGAAAGTCTACCACCTTTCTTATAAGTTAGTTGAATTTTGACCATACTATAGCTATCACATACAAAGGAGGGTTAACGTTGGAACAAAACATTCTTTGTGAAGTAAATAACTGTCACTTTTGGAAAAATGGAAATCACTGCAGCGCAGAAGAAATTTACGTGGTAAGTCATAGCGGAAAACATGCAGCAAGCAGTTATGAAACAGACTGTAAAACGTTCAAGCCAACTGAAGCGTAACCCGCAAAAGGACAGCCTCTGGGTTGTCTTTTTTCTCTCTTCAAGATCATAAAAAAGGAGACTATTATGAAAACTGAACAACTGATTCATTTTTTTAAAGAAGAAGCAATAAAAGCAAATGAACAAACCTTTCCAATCTATGTACAATCTTTTACTCATTTATGGACATATAAATGGGGAACACTTGAAAACATTCCAGAAGAAATTGATGACTTAATTACCACACGTGCGTTAGAACTTGGACTTATTCACTTAAAAAAAGCTGACTAATCAATAAGGAAATTAGTCAGCTCTTGTATTTATAGATCATCAAATCCATTCGCATCTGATGCTTTTGTATATTGTCTTGATTTCTGTTCAAAGAAATCCGTTTTCCCTAAATCTACCTCTTGATAAGCAATAATCCAACGAAGAGGATTTTCAATCGGTGCTTCTGGGAAAGCAGCTCGGCCAAAGCCTAATTGATTACAGCGTTTATTAGCCATGTATTCAATATACTGCTGCAGTTCTTTCATCGTGATCCCGTCGAATTTTTCTCCGATAACAGATTCTGCCCATTCAATTTCAAGACGAGCTGCCTCTTGGAACGTTTCAACTACAAACGTTTCTAGCTCCTCCGTACGATAAGCTGGATTTTCATTTAGGACTTCCTTGAAAATCTTTTCAAATAACCCAACGTGAAGCTGTTCATCACGATTGATATAGTTAATCATCGTAGATGTCGCCACCATCTTTTGATTTCTCGCAAGATTATAGAAGAAAGCAAATCCACTATAGAAGAAAAGGCCTTCTAAAATAACATCATATACCATAGACTTCAAAAAGTTTTCAACCGTTGCTTCTTCGCTAAATGCTTTATATCCGTTTGTAATAAAGTCATTTCGAGCACGAAGCTTTTCGTCTGTGCGCCAGTATTCAAATACTTCATCTTGTTTTCCTTTTGGTACAAGACTTGATAAAACGTATGAATACGAATGATTATGAACCACTTCTTGCTGCGCTAAAATAATCATTAGAGCATTAATCGAAGAGTCGGTTACATAATCAGCTACTTTGCTAGCATAATCTGATTGAATACTGTCCAGTAGCGCCAGCAGGCCAATAATTTTTAAAAAGCTCTCTTGTTCGTCAGCCGTTAACCGAGGGAACTGCTTAATATCTTGACCCATATTAATTTCAAACGGCGTCCAGAAGTTAGCTAGCATACGCTTGTATTTAGGGAACGCCCATGAAAATCGGACGTCATCCCAGTTTAGAATATTTGAGCTCTTGCCGTTGATGATTCCTGTCGAACGGTTCGGAGCTGTTTCGTTCATTAATTCTCGTTTTAACATGCTTGTCATTAATTATTCACTCCTTTTAACTATGACAGCTTTCACATTCTTCAATCACTTCACTTGATGTTGAACGTACGTAGTAGGTCGTTTTTAACTTTTCTTTCCATGCCGTCATATGAAGATCCAGCAGCTCTTTTGCTCGGATATCATTTTGTACATATAAGTTGAATGAAATGGATTGATCAATATGGCGCTGGCGCTTGGCGTTTTGCTTAATACTCCAGTGCTGATCAATTAAATAAACGGACTTATAATACCAGTTTGTTGCTGGCGATAAATCTGGTGCCGTCACTGGGATTTTATAGTTTTTCTTTTCCTCTGAATAAAACTTACGGAAAATCGGATCAATACTTGCAGTAGAACCCGCGATAATAGATGTTGATGAATTAGGTGCTACAGCCATTAAGTAGCCATTTCTTATCCCATTACTTTGAACTTCGTTACGCAGTTCACTCCACGCTTCGCTTGTGTATTTACGTGTTTCAAAATAAGCGCCTGACTCAAAATCTGAGCCTTTAAATAATGGATATGCACCTTTTTCTTTAGCTAAGTTCATGCTTGCCTGTACGGTTAAGTAAGCAATTTGCTCGTACAATTCATCGCAATATGCTACCGCTTCATCTGTTTCCCATGCTATTTTCTTTAAGGCAAGCAAATGGTTCCAACCAAATGTGCCAAGTCCTACTGCGCGGTACTTTTGGTTTGTTAGTTTTGCTTGAAGTACTGGCAAATCATTTAACTCAATAACGTTATCAAGCATGCGTACTTGAATTGGAATTAAACGTTCAAGCACATCTTCAGTTACGGCTCTCGCTAAGTTGATAGAAGAAAGATTACATACAACAAAATCGCCCGGATTCTTTGTAATAATAATTTTTCCGTCTTCCGTAATTTCCTCTGTTACGACCGTTGTGCTTTGGTTTTGCGTAATTTCTGTACATAAGTTGCTGCAGTAGATCATGCCC
Source organism: Priestia sp. VA7 (assembly GCF_055710015.1). Lineage (NCBI taxonomy): Bacteria > Bacillati > Bacillota > Bacilli > Caryophanales > Bacillaceae > Priestia > Priestia sp. VA7. Next base: position 21,873 of record NZ_JBVQPN010000001.1, on the reverse strand, counting down.
TCGTGGCGGTTTTGATTAGCTCGGTTAACCGTATCACGATAAAACATATAAGGCGTTCCGGTTTCAAGCTGGGAAAGCATAATGCGCTTGAAGATTTCAATAGCAGGTACTGTTTCTCTTGAAAGCTGTTCATTATTTACACACTCAGCGTAACGAGTGCGGAACGAACCGCTGCCTTCTTCTTCATCATAAAAATCTTCTAACGAGTAGCCCATCAGCGTACGAACTTCGTGAGGATCGAATAAGTGCCAGTCTTCACGTGCCTCTACTTTTTCCATAAACAAATCTGGCAAACATACACCAGTGAATAAATCATGCGTGCGCTGACGTTCGTCACCATTGTTCAAACGCGCATCTAAGAATGAAAAAATGTCTTTGTGCCATACGTCTAAATATACGGCAATAGCTCCTTGTCGTTGACCTAGCTGATCGACACTTACAGCCGTATTATTTAGCTGTTTCATCCATGGAATTGTTCCTGATGATACGCCTTTAAAACCTTTTATATCACTTCCTCGGCTTCTAATATGACCGAGGTAGACACCAATTCCGCCTCCATTTTTACTAAGCGTGGCCAAATCTGTATTGCTATCATAAATACCGCGTAAGCTGTCATCAATCGTATCAATAAAGCAGCTAGATAGCTGTCCGTAGCTCTTTCCTGCGTTTGAAAGTGTTGGTGTGGCAACCGTCATATATAGACTAGAAAGCGCCCAATACGCTTCTTTTACTAATACTGTTCGATTTTCTTTCTTTTCTTGAGACATCAGCGTCATAGCAATGATAAGAAAACGTTCTTGTGGTAATTCGTATACGCGCTTATCATGTGATGTCGCTAAATAGCGATCTGCTAATGTCAACAATCCAATGTATGTAAATAAACGATCGCGTTCAGGAATAATGACTGAAGCAATTTCATTAATTTCTTCTTCTGTATATGTTTTTAATAGCTGCTTATTATAAATGCCGATTTTTGTTAGTTCTTGAATAAGCTGATAAAACGAACCGTACTTCTCTTTTTTATCGTAACCTCGGTTGTCCGCTGCTTTTCGATATAGTTCGTTTAAGTAGACGTCTGCCGCTACGTACGTCCAATCGGGTTCTTCCATTGAAATACGCTCTAAGGCTGCCAAAATTAGGACGTTTGCAACCTTTTCGTCCGTCATATTTTCCTTTACTGTAACAGTTTGAATAACCTTTTCCTCATAAAAAGAAAAATCAAGCTGCGTAAATTCTTTTTTTAAACGTTCAATATATGCAGTTAATTCATGTAGAATTGTAGGCTTTAATGTATTCACCATAAATATGGCTCCTCTCTTCACTTCAAAATAAAAAATCGCTCACCGTACCTCGGTGAGCGAATAGAACGAAGATAGAAGAAGACACTAAGTCTTTTCTCAATCCTCGCTCTACCCTCTCACCTCCCGAAGAAGATAAAACGACATAAAAAAGGCAGGTCTCCTGACTTATGCTTCTTTTTACTTTAAGGCCTTCCCATGATGTTTACTCACAGTGGATCTCCTTATTTCATCAGCATTCACAGTTGCGGGAACAGCTTTGGATTTTCACCAAATTCCCTTTTAAGTCTTTTTATCAGACACCTTTTTCACTGGAAAACACAAAATATAGTATTTTATTATAGATTTCAAAACAACATATTGTGTTATGTTATAAACACATTATATAGGACAACTTAGAAAACTATCAACCTATTTTCAAAAATAATTTTGTTTTTTACGATAAAACTCTTCGACTTTTTTCATCAAACTATTCCATCATAACATGTTTTGACACGCTTGATGGAACAATGTGCTCTTTTTAAAAAATTTGTCCTATTTTTCTACTAAACATTGACAACCTCAATAAAAAAACCGTTTTTCATCAAAAAACGGTTTTTAATTATTTGTATTCTTTTTCAAATGCTTTGATTGTTTTGATAAACTTTTTATCAATATCGTATCCTATCCCCGGTTTTCCCTTCACCTTTATTACTCCGGCTTCTACCTCTACTTCGGGCTTAATAATATCTTTTTCCCAATAGCGAGACGACGCAGAAATATCACCTGGGATCGTGAAAGAAGGCAGTGTGGCAAGGGCGATGTTATGAGCTCGTGAAATCCCTGCTTCTAACATTCCTCCAACCCAAAGTCTTACACCATGCTGGACGCATAAATCATGAATTTGCTTTGCTACGGACATTCCGCCAACTCGCCCGATTTTCACATTGATAATCTTACAGCTTTCTTGTTCGATTGCATGACGTGCATCTTCACAGCTCACAATACTTTCATCTAAGCAAATTGGCGTCTTTATTTGCTTTTGTAACAATCGATGATCAAGGATATCATCAGAACTTAACGGCTGTTCGATCATCATTAAATTCAATTCATCTAGTTTCTTCAATGAATCACTATCGCTTAAAGTATAGGCTGAATTGGCATCAGCCATAAGAGGAATGCTTGGAAATTCATCTCGAATTTGTTTCAGTAGGTCATAGTCAGCACCCGGCTTAATTTTCACTTTAAAGCGCTTATAGCCATCTTTCATGTAAGTCTTTATTTGTTCTTTCATTACGGAAATGTCATTTAAGCCAACTACCACTCCAGCTTCTACAGCAGACCTTACTCCGCCAATTACTTCAGATAACGGCTTGTTTTGCCGCTTTGCATACAAATCCCATACAGCACAGTCCAAAGCTGCTTTAGCCATGTTATTTCGCTTTAGAGGTTTGAATAACTTTTGAACATCCTCTGGTTTTTGAAGCTGCTGATGAAGAAGCGAGGGAATTAAAAAATCGTCTAACATATGAAAACATGTCTGAATCGTTTCTTCCGTATACCAAGGAGATGAAAAAGCAACGACTTCTCCCCACCCTGTAAATCCTTGTTCATCTTCTACTTCAAGCAAAATCAATTCTCGATCCTGCACTGTACCATAGCTTGTTGAAAAAGGAGAAAGAAGCTTCATGTCAATTTTATAAAGGTGTACTTTTTTTATAATCATCGATTAGCTCCTTTTCTGTATGAACGATGATAGCTTCCGGCGTATGATTTTATTAGAAGCTGTTCGCGGCAGCTCCTCTACTCGAACGAAATACTTTGGAAGTTTGTACTTTGCTAAAAATTGTTGAATGTGTAAAGATAATTCTTCATCTGAAACGTCTTCGTTTACAACAATACATGCAGCTGGCACTTGTCCCCATTTTTCATCACCTACTCCCGTTACACCGGCCTCTTTAACAGCGGGATGCTTCAACAAAACATTTTCAATTTCAGCTGGATATACATTTTCTCCACCTGAAATAATAAGGTCTGAACGTCTGTCTAATACATATAGAAAGCCTTCTTCATCCACTTTCCCGATATCTCCTGTATAGAACCAGCCTTGTTGAAGGGCTTTTTCAGTAGCTTCTGGTTTATTTAAATATCCTTTTGTAACATTTGGACCTTTAACAATGATTTCTCCTGCTTCGCTGGTCTCATTTCCTTTTTCATCTACAATTTTCATTGCACATGGAAATAATGGTTTACCTGCTGATCCCAGTTTTCGCAAACTATCTTCAGGTGAAAGCGTAACGAACTGTGAAGATGTTTCTGTCATTCCATACGTTTGATAAACAGGAATTTCTTTATTCACACAAGCCTCTAAAATAGTAAGCGGTGCAGGTCCTCCTCCTAAAAGCATGCATCGAAACGTATGCGGATATTTTCGTTCCCCTAACTCATCGAGCATGTTGGACAGCATGGAAGTGACAACCGAAATAATCGTTACCTCTTTGTTTTCAATTGCTTCATTTACTGCTCTTGCTTCAAACCGTTCTTCTAAAATGATTTTCATTCCGTAAAAGACGCTCCGCATTAAAATAGATAAGCCGCTAATATGAAACAAAGGAACTGCTATAAGCCAGCAGTCTGTTTCGTTTAATCCTAAATTAAGCGCTGAGCCAACGGAACTCCACCAGTGATTTCCATACGTCTGCAGCACTCCTTTTGGATGACCTGTTGTTCCGGACGTATACATAATGGTAAATGTCTCCTCGAGATTCCACGTTTTTTGAAAATCCGTTTCTGCTTCTGGAGAACTTTTTAAAGCAGGTAAAGTAAGCTGAGTAATGGAACTTTGGAATTCTCTCATTAAAAATGTTTCATCCGCAATAAGCAACGACACGTTTGCATCTGTTAGCTGATAATTAATTTCTTCGTTTGTCAAACGCGTGTTGACGAGCAGCAACCTTGCACCAATATAAGAAACCGCATGTAAAATCTCAATAAACTCCACTCTATTTTTCATGTATAAAGCAATGGTATCGTCTTGCTTTACACCGTTAAACGAAAGCTGCTGTGCTACTTTTTGAACACGTTTATGAAGCTCTTGAAACGTAAGAGACGTTTGGGATGTTTCTACCGCCACTCGATTTGGCGTCAAATATGCTCTTTGCATAAGCCCATTGGGAATCGTTTGGCTACTCATGAATTTCTCTCCTTTTTATACTGATTAACTAAATTAAATTGAAAAAACAGCCTGATGATAATCACCAAGCTGTTTCAGCTGTTTAAGGGAAACGTGGGAACTGTTGGAAGTCTGGATTGCGTTTTTCCTTAAATGCATCGCGACCTTCTTTTGCCTCATCGGTTGTGTAATAAAGAAGCGTTGCGTCACCCGCAAATTGCTGGATACCAGCTAAGCCATCCGTATCAGCATTAAATGCTGCTTTTAAGAAACGAAGAGCGGTTGGACTTTTTTCTAACATCTCTTCACACCATTGAATTGTTTCAGCTTCAAGCTGTTCTAATGGAACGACCGTGTTTACTAATCCCATGTCTAGTGCTTCTTGAGCGTTGTACTGACGGCATAAGAACCAGATCTCACGCGCTTTCTTATGACCTACGATGCGAGCTAAGTAACCAGAGCCATATCCTGCATCGAAGCTTCCAACTTTAGGACCTGTTTGTCCAAATACTGCGTTATCCGCTGCAATTGTTAAGTCACATACAACGTGAAGAACGTGGCCACCACCAATTGCATAGCCTGATACCATCGCAACAACCGGCTTTGGAATTACGCGAATTAAACGCTGTAAATCTAGAACGTTTAGACGTGGAATTTCATCTTCTCCTACATAGCCGCCGTGGCCGCGAACTCTTTGGTCTCCGCCTGAGCAAAATGCTTTATCTCCAGCACCTGCTAATACAATTACTCCAACGCTTGCATCGTCACGAGCATAAGCAAATGCATCGATCAATTCCATTACTGTTTTTGGACGGAATGCATTGTGCACTTCCGGACGGTTAATCGTAATTTTAGCGATTCCGTTATATGTTTCGTATAAAATGTCTTCATACTGACGTACTGATGTCCATTCAACTGTCATCTTTATTTCCTCCTAATTATGTAGTAGCTAAGAACTCACTTACTATTCTACCAAAAATCTCGGGTTGTTCCACGTGAATTGCATGGCCTGTCCCTAAAATAATTCTAGAAGTAGCATTTGGTATTAATGTTTGCATTTCTTTGGAAATTAAACAAAACTTTTGATCTACTTCTCCTGTAATAAGCAACACCGGCATCAACAGATCGTCCAGCTTCTCCCAAAGGGACGGCTGGACTCCTGTTCCCATTCCTTTCAAACTGTTGGAAAGGCCGATTTCTGTATGCGAAAGTCTTTCTTTACGCACCGCTTCTTGAACATGGCTAGGCAATTGCTTTTGAGAACGAAAAAGAGGAATTCCCTCCCAAAATTTAACAAATTCTTCAATTCCATTTTTCATAATGCGGCTCGCCAGCTGTTCATCTTTTTCTTTTCTTAGCTTTTGTTCTTCTCGCGTTTTTAAACCAGGCGATGCGCTTTCTAATACCAACTTTTTCACATGGTGTGGATATCGCTGGGCAAATGAAAGAGCAAGCCTTCCTCCCATCGAGTATCCAATTACATTCACCTGTGATAAAGATAGCTGTTGAAGAAGCTCATGCAGTGCTTCAACAACTGCTTCCATTGAATATGGTTTGATTTCTTTGGGAGCTGCTGATTGGCCATGACCAATAATATCAACAGCAATTACCTGATAGTCTTTAACGAATTTCTTCATAAAGGTACGCCAAGTTTGAGAAGAGCCGGTAAAGCCGTGAAGCAGAAGCAGCGGCTCTCCTTTTCCCTCGGTGTGCACATGGTAAGATACACCACTTAATTTATACCTCATTGCCTATTCCTCACCGTTTGACAAATTTATTTCCTCGGAAACAAGTTTCCACAAACTGCGATGAGTCTCTACATTTTCTGTACGAGTTGTACGAATCTCTACAACATGCAACCCGCCCTTTGTGAAAGCATGGTTCATTGCATGTCGAAATTCTTCCCAGCTGCTTGCTGAAGAAAATGTGCCATCATACAGACGAGTGGCATGCTCAAAGTTTAATCCAGTTGGCGTACCGAATAAAAATTCAAAGTGCTTTTCTTGTTTTGACTGCGGTAAAAATGAAAAAATTCCTCCGCCGTCATTGTTAACTAGCACAACGGTTAAATTTAAATTATGCATTTTAGCTGCCAGCAGACCATTTAAATCGTGATAAAACGATAAGTCACCAATAAATAAAACGGTGTGATCGTAAGCCGTGCTTACGCCTAGAGCAGAAGAAACTACACCATCAATTCCATTTGCGCCCCGATTTACAAAGAGTGGAATATCTTTTTCCGTATTTAAGAAGAAAGAATCAATATCTCGAACAGGCATTGAATTTCCAGCAAACAAAGCCGTGCCTTCAGGTACTACATCAACAATTTCTTGAACTACTTGTCCTTCGAACCATTCCTGGCCAGAAGTTAGTGTTCTCAGAGCCTGTGCAGTTTGAGCATTAATCTTTTTCCACAGACTCAGCCATGAAGTAGATTCCTCTTGATTCGCTGAAAGACGCTTGATCAGTTCTTCACAAAATAATGTCTCATCGGCTTCAATCATCACTGTCGAACGTAAAGTAGGGTCTCTCCAGCCTTTACCTTGGTCAACTACAAACATTTCTGTCGGCTCGTGTGCTTTCAAAAATTGCAATAGCGGTTTCGATACCGGCATCGCGCCAAAACGAATGACAACTTCCGGGTAAAAACGCTCATCAACCTTATCACTTTTTAAAAATGTATCATATGTCTCTATTACATTTTCTTTTGAATGCTTGCCGCTTCTTAATTGTGATAACGGATCTGCGAGCACTGGAAAGCTTAAAGATTCAGCTAAACGGCATACGCTGTCTACTGCTTTTAAAGACATTTGATCTCCGCATATAATAATTCCTTTTGTTGTTCCCTCTAAGCGCTTCGCAATTTCTTCGAAACCTTTTTCAGATAGAGATGCTTCTCCATGAATAGCAGACACATATGATTTACCGCGTTTCCCTTGACTCCATAAATCTTCAATAGATAAATCTGGTACAATCGGTTCACGTAAAGGTACGTTAATGTGTACAGGACCGCTCGGTATAGCTTGAGCTGTATGAACAGCCCTTGAAGCTACTGTTCGAATATAACGATTCATATCTGCACTTTCTTCTGGTAAAGCTGTATCTACAAACCACTTCGCATATTGACCGAAAAGATGATTCTGATTAATGGCCTGCGGGGCACCTATATCCCTTAACTCATGGGGACGATCCGCTGTGATAACTACTAAAGGAATGCGTGAGTAGTGAGCTTCAATTACTGCAGGATAATAATTCGCTGCAGCTGTTCCAGATGTACATACAAGCGCCACTGGTTTTTTCTTTGCTTTTGCTATTCCTAGAGCAAAAAAGCCGGCGGAACGTTCATCAATATTTAAGTGCACATGAATATCAGGGTGCTCAGCCATAAGCATCGCAATAGGCGTTGAACGTGACCCTGGACTGACCACTACTTCTTCAACATTTGCTTCTACTAATTCATCCACGAATGACGCAATATACGTTGTTAATGATTTAATGTGTTCCACGCATAATCCCTCCTAAAGCTGAAAGCATCGGGTTGAATTTAATTCTTGTTTCTTCATATTCACTTTCAGGCGTAGAATCTGCTACAATTCCACAGCCCGCAAATAAAACGGCTTCTTTTTGCTGAATAACACCAGAGCGGATTCCTACTATAAATTCACCGTTTCCGTTGATATCCATCCATCCTAAAGGAGCTGCATACCACCCTCGGTCAAAGGATTCTAGCTGTCGAATAATAGGCAAGGCCTCCTGTTGAGGATATCCTCCTAGCGCTGGTGTTGGATGGAGCTTTTGAATAAATGAAAATAGCGTTACATCTTCCTTTATACGCCCTTTAACAGGTGTATACAAATGTTGAATATGCTTTGTTTTATATAAACTTGGCGTACTTGGAATTTCTACTTCATAACAATAAGAATTCATCGCTTCTTTAATCATATGAACAACAACATCGTGTTCAATTAAGTTCTTGGGATCTTGAAGCAATTCCTCACCTAGTTCGTGATCTTCCTGCCTTGTCTTTCCTCTTGGAATCGAACCCGCTAAACATGTGGAAAACACATAATCTCCTTGTTTTTGCACTAGCCTTTCTGGGGAAGCGCCGATAAAATGCTGATGCTCTCCCTCTAAAATATATGTGTAGCTAGTTGGCTGTTCCTTCAACAGACGCTGAAGCACGTATTCAGTAGAAATATCTTCATTAAATTTCACTTTTAATTGACGAGCAAGAACTACTTTCTCTATAGCCTGTTGCTTAATTAAAGTAGTAGCTCTTTCAATATTTCCTTTAAATTTCTCTACACCAATTTCCTCTTTTTCCAACAGCAAAGGTGAAATATGGGATTCCCCGTCGTACTCTTCACAAAGAACAAGTTTTTGGACCTCTTCGAAATAATTGATGTGCTTTTTAACAGAATCTTGTCCTTTAACCATCATATTAACGGTAAGGTATCCTTCTTTGTCTACCTGAGTATATAACACAGTTGGAATCATAAATTTTGAACTCGGGAAATCACTCCAATAGTTTTCTTGATACTGATTTGGGTCAAATGAAAATCCTCCAAATAAAAGAGGACCTGTCCCATCAGGGGAAATTTGGTTATTTTTATAAAAGTCTTCTTTTATAAAGCGCTTCCATTCATTTTCAATGTGGAAATAACGTTCTTTTGCCGCATTGGTGCAAATAGTATGCGCATATCCTAATCCAACAAATGTATAATAACTGTTGGGATCTTTCCAAAAAAAGCGTTCTTTATAAAACTGGTCATGTCCGTTCGCATAAAAAATAAGGGGGTCAATAGGTCTTACTTTTTTCACTAAACTGACCAATTTTGGGTGATTTTCATTTTTTGCACACTCAATCGCATCTTTAATGTATTCTTGTACTAACTGTTCGGTCGTTGCAATCACACTACGTCCCCCCGTTCATCTTTTTTTCTTAAGTCTGTAACTAACTTATTATAAACTTTCAGTTCAAAAAAATCTAGCATCGCGATTCACGAGAAAAAATTAATTTCGCTTGTCTAAATTATGCCTTTTCATTAAATGAATCAAAAATCTTTATGATCTATTCAGTACTCTTTAGACCTCGAGAGCGTTATTTTTATCATACCCTTTTCTATAACCTTTAACTTTCTTTAATTTTCCACTCCTTTTCTCTCTTAGCTTCATGAATACCCCAAATACTCCTAATATGAATCGTGTTTTTTTGAATTTTTAACACATACTACAAAAGCACAATAAATTTTTAAGGGGGAGCTTCATGACACTTTCAAAACAAGAAATCAGTCAGTTAAAACAAAATTTACAGCAGCAGAAGGCTGATATTCAATCGCACTTTGATCAAAATGATCATTTTGGTCTAACTCGAAGCGACGCTCACGATGCTGTAGGAGAACTTTCAAGCTACGATAACCACCCTGGTGACACAGCCACGGAAACATACGAGCGTGAAAAAGACCTTGCATTAAATGAACATGCAAAACAAGAGCTACATGAAATAGAAGAAGCACTTCAGGCAATCGCTCACAGCACGTATGGAACGTGCAAAGTATGTGGAGCAGATATCTCGTTTGAAAGACTTCAGGCTGTACCAACTACTTTATACTGTAGAGAACATAGCCCATCGCAGGATATTCCAAAGCACAGACCTGTAGAAGAAAATGTTCTCCATCACCCATTTGGTCAATACGACTATGACGATACCGAAACAACAGGATATGACGCAGAAGATTCTTGGCAAGACGTTGCGCGTTACGGGACGTCTGAATCTCCTTCTGATTTTATAGAAGATACGTCTAACTATAGTGAAACCTATATTGAGGCAGATGAAGCTATTGGATACGTTGAAGATTATGAAAACTTTGCCGCTACCGATTTATATGGACAGCCTCTTCCTATTTACCCTTCAAAAGAGCATGAGCGATATGAAAATGCACTGGATGAAGAAGGTACGATGACCATATTTGGAGATTTACCGGCCTATGAGAAAGATCCATACACTGAAAAGGAGTAGTTCTTCATACTACTCTTTTTTCTATTTTTTGTAGGAGCTATAGGAGATGATATCGAATAAATAGGAGATTAGAATTAATAATGAGGTGAAAATGATGAATGCACATGAAATTGATTATAAATTGTATGGAGATGACATGCAGTTTGTTGAAATTGAATTAGATCCTTCAGAAAGTGTTATAGCAGAAGCTGGAGGAATGATGATGATGGAAGATGATATTGAGATGGAAACCATTTTTGGTGACGGTTCTTCTTCCACCAGCAGCGGGCTGTTTAATAAACTAAAAGGAGCTGGGAAACGCGTATTAACTGGTGAAAGTTTATTTATGACGGTATATACAAATAACGGATATCACAAACGAAAAGTATCCTTCGCTTCACCTTTTCCAGGCAAGATTATTCCTGTCGATTTAGAGCAGCTCGATCATAAAATCATTTGTCAAAAGAGCTCCTTTTTATGCGCTGCCAAAGGCGTATCCGTTGGCATTGATTTTCAAAAAAAACTAGGAACGGGCTTCTTTGGCGGTGAAGGTTTTATTATGCAAAAATTAGAAGGTAATGGCTTGGCATTTTTGCATGCAGGCGGAACCATTCATAAAAGACAGCTGCAGCCGGGTGAACGCCTTCGAGTGGATACTGGATGTTTAGTGGCCATGACCCGTGATGTAAACTACAATATCGAATATGTAGGGAAAATTAAAACAGCTCTGTTTGGAGGGGAAGGCATGTTTTTTGCTACTCTGTCAGGACCGGGAACAGTTTGGATTCAATCTCTTCCTTTTAGCCGACTAGCCGATCGCGTTTTATCAAGTGCAGTTTCGCCAACGGGAGGTAAAGGTGAAGGCAGTATCCTTGGTTCTTTAGGTGATTTCTTAAACGGTGACAACAGATAAAATAAAAAAGGTGTAGTCTTTGACTACACCTTTTCTATTTATTGATTTAATAAATTTTTAGTGGAATGAATTCCCCAAATATCAGATGCATATTCCTCAATCGTTCGATCACTAGAAAAAAAGCCGGAGTGTGCAATGTTCGTCGCACTCATTTGAAGCCATTTATTTTCATTTCTATAAGCTTCGTTTACTTTTTGCTGTGCCGTAACGTATGAGTCAAAGTCACGGAGTACATAGTATTCATCATTTTGCATTAATAATGAATCATATATAGGCTCGAATAAGTCATATGTGTCAGGCAGGAAGCCGTTTGTAAGCTGCTCGAGCACTTGTCGAATACGCTTATCATGATGGTAATAATCATAGGCACGGTATCCTCCATTTTGCTGATAGCTCAACACTTCTTCGGCTTTTAATCCAAAAATAAAGACATTATCTTTTCCTACTGCCTCGCTAATTTCGACGTTCGCTCCGTCCATCGTGCCAAGAGTTAACGCTCCGTTCATCATGAATTTCATATTTCCCGTTCCCGAAGCTTCTTTGCTGGCGGTTGAAATCTGTTCACTGACATCCGCCGCAGGAAAGATATACTCAGCAAGTGACACACGATAGTTTTCTAAAAAAACGACTTTTAAAAACGGTGATGTTTGTGGATCATTATTGACAACATCAGCTACAGAGTTAATTAGCTTGATGACTTTTTTTGCATAATAATAGCCGGGAGAAGCTTTCGCACCAAAAATAAATGTACGAGGAACGATTTGAAAATTAGGGTCTTCTTTTAATCGATTGTACAAATACATAATGTGCAGCACATTTAAAAGCTGCCTTTTGTAAGCATGAAGCCTTTTAACCTGTACATCAAAAATAGAATTAGAATCTATTTTAATTCCCGTTTGCTCTTGAATAATATCCGCAAGCAGCTTTTTACGCTGTTGTTTTACTGTTTTTAGTCCTTGTAAAAAACTTGGATCTTCCACGTACTCTTGGAGCTTTATAAGAGAATGCGGCTGTTTAATCCATTTATCTCCTATCACCTCGGTAATAAGGGAGGAAAGCTGCGGGTTAGCTTTTAACAACCAGCGCCGGTGGGTAATTCCGTTCGTTTTATTGTTAAATTTAGCAGGATAAAACTGATAAAAATCTTTCATTTCTCGTTCTTTTAAAATATCAGTATGAATCTTTGCCACACCGTTTACTTTATAACTTCCCACAATTGCTAAATGAGCCATCTTTACTAACCCGTGCGCTAAAATAGCCATATTTTCAATCCGTTGCCAGTCGCCTGGATATGATTCCCATAATTCTTTACAAAAGCGCTCATTAATTTCTTCAATAATCATATACACGCGTGGAAGCAAGGGTTGAAATAAATCAATTGGCCATTTCTCAAGGGCTTCAGAAAGAGTGGTATGATTTGTGTATGATATGGTATTGGACGTAATATGCCATGCATCTTCCCATTCCATTTTTTCTTCATCCAGTAAAATTCTCATTAGCTCAGGAATCGCAAGTACAGGATGAGTATCGTTAATATGAATGGCTACTTTTTCGTGAAAGTTTGTAAGTGTTTGATAGGTATTTCGATGTGCTCTGATAATACTTTGTAAGCTAGCTGACACAAGAAAATATTGCTGTTTCAATCTTAATATTTTACCATCTTCATGTGTATCATCTGGATATAAAAATTCTGATACAGCCTCTGTTTGACGCTTATACTCCATCACATCTTTATGTACTGGAAATGATGAAGGCTCCGCATTCCAAAGGCGAAGTGTATTAACTGTATCTGTTTTATACCCGATAACCGGGATGTCATAAGGAACAGCAGAGACGGGTTCTCCTTTTACATGACGAAAAGAGAATTTTTCATCTTCCTGTACCATTTCAACTTCGCCCCAAAAGTTCACTTCTATGGCTTGATCTAATTTGCGTACTTCCCATGAATTCCCATGCCTTAACCACTGTTCTGGGAGCTCAATTTGAAAGCCGTTTACAATCTTTTGATCAAACAAACCGTGTTTATAGCGAATCCCATAACCGTGGCCAGGAAGATTAAGTGAAGCAAGAGAATCTAAAAAACAAGCAGCAAGCCTGCCTAATCCGCCGTTTCCTAATCCTGCGTCTACTTCTATCTCTTCAATATTTTCAAGTGAAATATTCAGATCACTTAATCCTTCTTTTACAACTTCCCGAATTCCTAAGTTCAACAGATTTTGACCCAATAGTCTGCCTAGTAAAAATTCGATAGAAAGATAATACACTTGCTTTGTATGTGAAGACCTATGAATTTCATTGGTTGAAATCCAATCGCTGCTAATATACTCTCGCACCATATTTCCTAATGTATGATAGTGATCTTGAACAGTAGATTCTTTAAAGCTCTTTCCATATGTCATTTCCAGCTTTTTTAAAAAAGCCTCTTGAAAGCTTTTTTTATCAGAGAACAATCTGCTCACCCTTTCACGATGGAGTAGATGTCAAATTTGAATACAATTGATTATATTTAAATGCCGATTGCCCCCAGCTATAATCCTGACTCATAGCATCCATCATTAATTTTTTCCATACATCTTTCTGGTGATAAAATGAAACAGCTCTTTCTAACGTATGAAGCATGTCATGAGCATTATAATTCTTAAAAGAGAAGCCATTTCCCTCTCCGCTATATTCATTATAAGCTTTGACCGTGTCATTCAGGCCGCCCGTTTCACGCACGACTGGAATGGTTCCATATTTTAAGGCTATTAATTGTCCGAGTCCGCAAGGCTCAAAACGGGAAGGCATTAAAAATAAATCCGTACCGGCATAAACTTTATGAGCAAGTTCTTCATTAAAACCAATAATAGCTTTTACTTGTTGCGGGTACGTATCTTCCATCTCACGGAAAAACTGCTCAAACTCGTGTTCTCCAGTGCCTAAAATAACAATTTGGGCTCCTAAGTTAACCGTCTCATGGAAAACGTGCTTAACTAAATCCAATCCCTTCTGCTGAGTTAACCTTGTAACCATCGAAATAATTGGAACATCCTTATTTTCTTCTAATTCAAGATAGCGCTGGAGCTCTTTTTTATTTTTATATTTCCCTTCAATCTTTTCTACCGAATAAGGATAAGATATAAGCTGATCTGCGTCTGGGCTATAAGCTTCTTCATCGATTCCATTTACAATCCCAATTAAATCTTGATTTCGCTGACGCAATAATCCATCTAAACTTTCTCCGTAATATGGCATTTGAATTTCATCTCGATATGTAGGACTTACCGTGGTAATTTTATCAGCTGATACAAGCGCAGCTTTCATAAAATTAATATTCCCATAAAACTCGAGCTGGCTTGTAGTAAAATAATATTCATTTAAATTTAATAACTCATATAAATTGCTCTTAGGGAAGATTCCTTGGAATTGCAAGTTATGAATCGTAAAGACCGTCTGAATATGATCATACATATCATAATTAGCACGAAGTAAAAATGGAATCATAGCCGTATGCCAGTCGTGACAATGAATAATATCAGGCTCATTCTCTAAAAACGGGATAGCTTCAAGCACGGCTCTGCTGAAAAAAGCAAATCGTTCAGCGTCATCGTAGTGCCCATATAAGCTATCTCTTTTAAAATAATATTCATTATCAATGAAAATATATTTAACGCCATCCATCGTTAACGATTCAATTCCGCAGTACTGTCTTCTCCACCCAACCTGTACATGAATAACTTTTTCAAGCACCATTTCATCTTGATAATGTTGAGGAATCGTTCCGTACTTTGGCATGACTACACACACGTTCGTTCCTAACTTTTTTAATTCTTTAGGCAGGGCACCAGCTACGTCTGCTAATCCTCCTGTTTTAATAAAAGGTACACATTCTGATACAGCAAATAATACATTCACGACTTCATCAACGCTCCTTGAGTTGTTCCTTTAGCAATGACTCTAGGTAATCCTGACTCACCTAGCAACGTTTCATTACTTCCTATTTTCACATCTTTGTCTAAAACAACATTTTCTAATACACTATTTTCTAAAATAACGCCTTTTTGCATCACAATGCTATTCTTAACGACCGTACCTTTTCCAATTTTAACGCCTCGGAAGATAATACTATTTTCCACATGCCCTTCAATCACGCACCCGTTTGCAATCATTGAATTTTTCACAACCGCTTTTTTTGCGTAACGAGTAGGCGGTTCATCTTTTACTTTAGTGAAAACAGGACGTTCGTTGATAAATAACTGCTTCCAGACATCTGGAGATAAAATTTCCATACTTGTTTTATAGTAGGCATCTAAGCTAGAAATCTCAGCCGTATATCCATGGTGCTCATACTTTTCTACACGATGAGATTGTGCCATATATCGAACCATTTCTTTAATCGTATAAAAATCATGGGATTCATTTTGCAAAATATTAACTAGAATAGATTTATTAATAATATACATATTAAGCGATTTATCACCCTGCTTCATTTCAGTAATATCTGCATTTGAAGCAATATGACGTTGCAACACGTGCTCAAAGTCAACTGTACATATCGTATAACTATTCGCAATTAATACGTATTCCTGCTTACTTCTTAAGAAATAATCAATATGATAACGGAACTGCGTGAATAGTGATGGACTTTCTAAGTGTAAATCACTTGTCATAGGAGGGAAGATAAACAATCCATCTCGCTTCCGATCCAAATCCCACTCTTTTCCTGAACCTATATGATCCATCAATGCGCGATAGCGATCACGAGGAAAAATGGCAACGCTCGAAATTCCAGAGTTTACCATATTAGAAAGCGTAAAATCGATTAATCGATAGCGTCCTGCAAAAGGAATGGCAGCAATCGATCTATAAAAGGTTAAAGGCTGCAGCGCTGTTGTGTTTGTACAAGCATCAATAATACCAAGCATTTGATTATTCAATGTCGTTCATCCTCTCTGTTCGTTAAATGCATTTAGCAACTGATTCAATCAATTCTTGAGTAACAAGAATTACTTCTTCGCTTCCTTTGGTCGGTCGAATAATAGTACCGTCTGGAACTTCAATGTCCGATGGAACAATTGCGTTTTCAATATATACGTTAGAGCCTATCTTTGCAGTAGGCATGACAACCGTTTTCTTAACCTCAGAACCTGAGCCGATTTGTACACCTGGAAATAACACGGACTGCTCTACGTTTCCTTCGACAACGCACCCTTCATTTACTAATGACTCCACCACGCAGGCGTTTGGCGCGATATATTGAGGAGGCTGATTAGGGTTAACAGAGTATACTTTCCATGAAGAGTCAAATAAATTAAGCTCGTCTTTATCACATAACAAATCCATATTCGCTTCCCACAAGCTTTTTACAGTTCCTACATCTTTCCAATAACCTTGAAATGGGTATGCAATTAGCTTTTTCTTTTCATCTAGTAAAAGCGGAATAACATCTTTACCAAAATCATGGCTTGAATATGGATTGCGTGCATCCATTTCTAAATATTCTTTTAAAATACTCCATTTAAAAATATAAATTCCCATGGAAGCTAGATTATTTTTAGGACGCTGTGGTTTTTCATCGAACTCCATTACGTCTAGGTCACTATTGGTATTTAAAATACCAAAACGGCTCGCTTCTTCCCAAGGTACTTCAATAACAGAAATCGTTACGTCTGCTTCTTTGTTTATATGATAATCAAGCATATTTTCATAGTTCATTTTATAAATGTGATCACCTGATAGAATCAGTACATACTCAGGATCATATTGTGTCAAATAGTTTAAATTTTCATAAATAGCACTAGCCGTGCCTTTATACCACTTTACTCCATCTGATTCCGCGTATGGAGGCAATACCGTGACGCCACCATTCCGTCGGTCCAAATCCCAAGCGCTTCCAATTCCAATGTATGAATTGAGAACTAGCGGTTGATATTGAGTTAATACACCTACTGTCTCAATACCTGAATTTGTACAATTACTTAAAGCAAAATCAATAATTCGATACTTACCACCAAATGGTACAGCTGGCTTTGCTAGATTTTTTGTAAGCGAACTGAGCCGACTACCTTTTCCTCCTGCCAATAACATCGCTACGCATTTCTTTTTTAACATGTTGTTTTCTCTCCCCTCGTTTTCTCTTTGCTCGTAGTATACTAATGCCAAACGGCGGAATATTCATTTCAATGCAAAAAGGTTGACCGTGAAACGATTCATCCACTGATTTTAATGCCTTTTTATTTACAATGCCTGAACCGCCGTACACTTCGTCATCACTGTTAATAACTTCAATGTACTCTGTCTCAACTGGAACTCCAACTTTGTAAGAATGATATGGATGCTCAGAAAAATTGCTAACAACTATAAAAATCTCCTGATTTTCTTTTGACTTACGAATAAAAGAGAAGATTTGTTGATGATGGTTGTTAACATCAATCCATTCGAATCCATCTGGATTATGGTCTAATTCATATAAAGGCTTGCTTCTCTTATAAATCTTGATGAGATCCTTCATATATCCGTTAAGATTGCGATGCATATCAAAGTCATAAAGCATCCAATCCAACTCCTCTAAATCTTTCCACTCATCAAATTGGCCAAACTCTCCGCCCATAAATAAAAGCTTTTTTCCCGGGTGTGCAAAGAAGTATCCATATAGCAGTCGAAGCTGTGCAAACTTGCGCCAGTAATCACCTGGCATCTTATTAAGTAATGATTTTTTCCCATGTACGACTTCATCATGAGAAAGCGGCAAAATAAAATTTTCGTTAAACGCATACATTAGTGAAAAGGTCATTTTATCGTGAAGATAGGGACGTCTTTCCACGCCAGCTTCCATGTATGTTAAAACGTCATTCATCCATCCCATATTCCATTTATAATTAAAGCCTAAACCGCCCTCATACGTAGGTGCTGTAACAAGCGGCCAGTCCGTTGAATCTTCTGCCATCATTAATACCGTTTCATCAGATTCAAAAACAGCTTCATTCAACTTTTTCAAGAAGCTGACAGCTCCATCATTCACTGCTTTTCCAGAAGAATTTTGCCAATAAAGCATATTAGCTACAGCATCTACTCGAAATCCATCTATATGGAAGTACTCCAACCAAAACAAAGCATTCGAAATCAGAAAACTTTGTACTTCAGGCTTTCCTAAATCGAAATTAGCTGTTCCCCAAACGTAGTTTTCACGATCGGATTCTTGTTTGTATTCATAAGTAGGTTCTCCATCGAACATATACAGACCATGTTCATCCTTACAAAAGTGCCCGGGTACCCAATCTAAAAGAACTCCTATATTGTTTTGATGACACTCATCTATAAAGTTCATCAACTCTTTAGGTGTACCGTATCGACTGGTGGCGGAATAGTATCCAGTTCCTTGATATCCCCAGGATCGGTCGAGCGGATGCTCAATGACTGGTAATAACTCAATATGTGTAAAACCTTGTTCAGCAATATAAGGAATAAGCTCCTGTGCTAATTCACTGTATGTATAAAGGCTGCCATCTTCATGAGTCCTCCAAGACCCTGCATGCAGCTCGTAAATACACAGCGGTCTTTCATATATATTTTGCTGTTTTTTCTTTCTACGCCAATATTGGTCGTTCCATTTGTACCCATCCAATGAGTAAACAATAGACGCAGTGTTTGGGCGCACTTCGCTGAAGAAAGCGTATGGATCTGCTTTTAATTTTTTTTGATTGCTTTGTGTGATGATTTCATATTTATAAATAGTCCCTTGTTCTAATTCAGGGATAAATGTCATCCAAATACCTTCTTCATTAACTTTGACCATGGAATGTTGAAAACCGTTCCATTTATTAAAATCACCTACAACGCTTACGCCCTTTGCATGAGGTGCCCACACGCAAAATCGTACGCCTTCAATCCCTTCTACCGTTACCTGATGCGCACCGAAAATAGAGTAACTGCGAAATAAGTTTCCTTCGTGATACAAATGAACATCAAATTCAGTAGGCTGAACCGCTAGATTCACTTTTGCCACCCCTTTAACTTCAAACATAATATACGCACATAATATACGCTTCTTACCACTCATTCCCTTTTACAGTAAAAACATAAACCTTTTCTACAAATATAATAGAATAAAAGTTCTTTTAAATAACTCTTTATCCCATACTCTTCATACTTTATTACTTTATGAATAATTCCATATGACATAGGGAAAATCCTGCTTAAAACTTACTTTTTATTCTGAAAATTCATGGTAATTATTCCTAACTATTATTTCTGTTTACTTAATCTTTAAAAAAGCGCAAATAAAAAAGGTTTGCATATATGCAAACCTTTTTGAGATGACCCGTACGGGATTCGAACCCGTGTTACCGCCGTGAAAGGGCGGTGTCTTAACCGCTTGACCAACGGGCCATATTTAAATTTAAAACGACTGGCGGAGAAGGAGGGATTTGAACCCTCGCGCCGCTTACACGACCTACACCCTTAGCAGGGGCGCCTCTTCAGCCACTTGAGTACTTCTCCGTATGGCTCCACAGGTAGGACTCGAACCTACGACCGATCGGTTAACAGCCGATAGCTCTACCACTGAGCTACTGTGGAATATGGTGGGCCTAAGTGGACTCGAACCACCGACCTCACGCTTATCAGGCGTGCGCTCTAACCAGCTGAGCTATAGGCCCATTTTTGGAGCGGGTGATGAGAATCGAACTCACGACATCAGCTTGGAAGGCTGAGGTTTTACCACTAAACTACACCCGCGTTACTTAAGATGGGGCGACTGATGGGAATCGAACCCACGAATGCCGGAACCACAATCCGGTGCGTTAACCACTTCGCCACAATCGCCGTCTTAAAATGGTGGCTCGGGACGGAATCGAACCGCCGACACAAGGATTTTCAGTCCTTTGCTCTACCAACTGAGCTACCGAGCCAAACAAAATGGCGGTCCCGACGGGAATCGAACCCGCGATCTCCTGCGTGACAGGCAGGCATGTTAACCGCTACACCACGGGACCACTTTGGTTGCGGGGACAGGATTTGAACCTGCGACCTTCGGGTTATGAGCCCGACGAGCTACCGAACTGCTCCACCCCGCGATGATATGAATATGATATAAATAAATGGCGGAGGAAGAGGGATTCGAACCCCCGCGGGCTTTAACACCCCTGTCGGTTTTCAAGACCGATCCCTTCAGCCGGACTTGGGTATTCCTCCGTATATTTATAACAAATGTAACTTATATGGTAGCGGCGGAGGGAGTCGAACCCACGACCTCACGGGTATGAACCGTACGCTCTAGCCAGCTGAGCTACACCGCCATATTATTCGTTACAATTATTTAATTTAATTGGTGGAGCCTAGCGGGATCGAACCGCTGACCTCCTGCGTGCAAGGCAGGCGCTCTCCCAGCTGAGCTAAGGCCCCATAAATGGTCGGGAAGACAGGATTCGAACCTGCGACCCCTTGGTCCCAAACCAAGTGCTCTACCAAGCTGAGCTACTTCCCGTTTATGGCGCGCCCGAGAGGAGTCGAACCCCTAACCTTTTGATCCGTAGTCAAACGCTCTATCCAATTGAGCTACGGGCGCTTATTAAAATGGTGCCGAGGGCCGGACTTGAACCGGCACGGTAGTCACCTACCGCAGGATTTTAAGTCCTGTGTGTCTGCCAATTCCACCACCCCGGCAGGACTTATATATGTGGAGCGGAAGACGAGGTTCGAACTCGCGACCCCCACCTTGGCAAGGTGGTGTTCTACCACTGAACTACTTCCGCACATATATGAAATTAATGAAAGATGCGGGTGAAGGGACTTGAACCCCCACGTCGTAAGACACTAGATCCTAAGTCTAGCGCGTCTGCCAATTCCGCCACACCCGCGTGTGAATATAAATGGTGAGCCATGAAGGACTCGAACCTTCGACCCTCTGATTAAAAGTCAGATGCTCTACCAACTGAGCTAATGGCTCGAAAAAAATGGTGCCGGCAAGAGGACTTGAACCCCCAACCTACTGATTACAAGTCAGTTGCTCTACCAATTGAGCTACACCGGCGTGCAATCTCTGACTTAAATAGTCGATGGTGGAGGATGACGGGATCGAACCGCCGACCCCCTGCTTGTAAGGCAGGTGCTCTCCCAGCTGAGCTAATCCTCCGATATATAAGCCTGGCAACGTCCTACTCTCACAGGGACAAAGTCCCAACTACCATTGGCGCTAAAGAGCTTAACTTCCGTGTTCGGTATGGGAACGGGTGTGACCTCTTCGCTATCGCCACCAGACATATTATATTATACACTATTTCATAAAGAAAGCAAGACTTTTTTCGAAAAGTTTTGTTCTCTCAAAACTAGATAACAGTTTGCTGAGTAAAGCTTACGCTTTTAAAGTTTGGTTAAGTCCTCGATCGATTAGTATCAGTCAGCTACACATGTCGCCACGCTTCCACCTCTGACCTATCAACCTGATCATCTTTCAGGGATCTTACTAGCTTGCGCTATGGGAAATCTCATCTTGAGGGGGGCTTCATGCTTAGATGCTTTCAGCACTTATCCCGTC